>CAWJRT010000013.1:0-261760 GCA_963845325.1 uncultured Spirochaetota bacterium | reverse complement strand
GTGCTCGCGCTCTGGTTACGGAATCAGGCCCGGATTGCCGAATTGAAGAAGCAGGAAGCTGGTAGGAAGGAAACGGGAAACCGGGCATCCCGGTAATGCCAACCAGCGCCCGGTCTCCCACAAAGACTCTGTAATCATACTCGACATATCCCAGGAATCCTATAGCCTCTCGGCGGTCGACTTTGAATGGGACGCGCTGGTGTTGCGGCAAAGCTGTCCGGCCTGTGGGGCCCAGGGCCGCTTCGCAAAGCACGCCGTCTACCAGAAGTACCACTTCGCCCGCGCCTCGATATCCAGCGCGTGCGCTGCCATGGCTGTGGCACAACCCATGCGATGATCCCCCGCTTCTCGGTTCCCGACACGTCGCTGGGTACCGAGGAGGCGGAAGCAAGCCTGCTGGCCGCTCAAAGGGAGCCTCGCGAACAAAGCCGGCGCCGCTGGTTGAGCAAGGCATGGAGGGACGCACGGGGAGGCGACTGGAGAAGATGCTGGACACGGCGGTGGCCCGCGCCAAAGCGATCTGGCCACAGGCGGCCTCCCCTTCGCTGCATGGGCTGGCGTGGATCGCTGCGGTCTGTGGCCCCGCCGATCACCCGATTGTGGATCTGAACGGCTGGGCGCTGGCTCATGGGGTCAACGCGATCTGTTTCTGCCGCGCTTCGATCCTGTTTTTCTCTGCCCGCCAAAGCGCGGGCGCGCATTCACATAACCCGGGATCTGCCGTGGGCATCGGAGGTGAGATTACCGTGGCGATGGCGCCCAGGGCGCAAGGAGGACCATCGTGACGGCAGAGCAACGAAACCTGGAGGCAACCCAGGTCGCCGACTTCCGCTACGGGATCATCGCAGAGCTGGCCAACCCCTACCTGAACCGAGAGGAACGGCGGCGACTGCTGCGCGAGAAATCGCGCGTGCTCTACGAGGTGCCCGCTCGTGGCCGCAAGACCTTGACCGTCAGCTGCCTGAGGAAATGGCTGCGGCTGTATCTGAAGTGCGGCAAAGAGGGGCTGCTGCCTCACCGTCGCCGTGATAGCGGCGCTGCTCGTAGCCTCTCGGCGGAGGAAGCGGCGCTGCTGCTGGAGCACTTGGAGGCCCACCCTGAACTGTGTGCCAGTGTGGCGCTACGCACCCTGCAGGATCAAGGCAAAATATCGGGCACCCCCTCAGCTTCTTCGTTGTCGCGTCTGGTGCGCAGCGCGGGAATGGAACGTCAGAGTCGCCTGCGCCAACACGAACGAGAACAGAACCTGAAGTTCGACTTCGAATTCCCGCTGGAATGCGTGCAAGCCGACGGGCTGTACACGGTGGCGGTGGCCGATGCCAAAGGCAGGAAGCGCCAGGCGGTTCTGCTGGGGTTTCTGGACGACGCAACCCGTCGGGTGGTTTTTTCGGCTTTCGCCTTCTCGGAGAACTCGCTTCTATTCGAGCGCGGCATCAAGCATATCCTGCGCGCCCATGGACGCATCGGTCGGCTTTACTGCGATCATGGATCGGCGTTTGTCAGCGGCCAGACCAAGCGCATCCTCGATACTCTTGGCATCACGCTGATTCACTCCCGACCGGGAAAGCCCGCCGGTCGTGGAAAAATAGAGAGATTCTGGCGCACGGTCAGAGAGCAGTTCCTTCGTCCCTTGGACGTCGAAGGGCTGAAGAACCTGGAGGACCTGGAGGTGCGCTTTCACAGCTGGTTGGAGCGTGAATATCACCGAAGCCCTCACCGGGGTTTGGGGGGGCAAACACCCCTGGAGGCCTGGGTGCAGAAGGCAGCTTCCATCATCCCCGCGGATCCCAGTGTGAACTACGATGAGGTGTTCCTCCACGAGATCAGCCGCAAAGTGTACAACGACTGCACCATCACCCTTGATGGCATACTCTTCGAAGTTCCCTCCACCCTGAAGGGAGAGCGTATCAGCCTGTTTTACGACCCGTTCATCCCCGCCGAACGTCGCCGGCTGAACATTCGCCACCAAGGCCGTGAATGCGGCCAGGCGCGCGTGGTGGATTCCTACACCAACACGAAGGTCCGCCGAAACTACCCCTTGAAAGACCTCGTGGTAGACCCCATCCCCGAAGCCCCACTCCCGCAGTCTCAGACTCCCACCTCTCCTGTGGATGCCGGCCTCTTCGCCTCTCGTATCCGCCTGGAGGCTGACGGCAGGGAGGGGCAGCCATGAAAAGCAGCGAGATGCTCAGCTACTTCGGCCTGTGCGAGCCGCCCTTCAGCAAGGAGCTTCCCAGCGCCCAATTGCAGATGCTGCCCTCGGTGCAACGCAACCTCGCTTCCGCCCGTCTGCTGGTGGACACCCACGGCATCGGAGTTATCAGCGGGAAGGCGGGCACGGGAAAAACCAGTCTGCTGCGACTTCTGTTCGACTCACTGCCCCCGGGATTGTTCAAGAGTTTCTACCTCTGCCATTCCTCGGTGGGCATGTTGGAGTTCTACACCCACCTGTGCACCCTTTTCGGCCTGGAGCCCTGCTCCCGTCGAGCCGCCATGTTCCGTGAGCTGCAAAGCCATATCCTCACCCTGGCCACCGTTTCGCACGTACACCCGGTGCTCGCGCTGGACGAGGCGCACCTTCTGTCCAACGACATCCTGGCCGAGATACGGCTGCTGACCAACTTCCGCCTGGACTCCCTCAACGCTCTCACCGTCATCCTGTGCGGCAACGAGACTCTCACGCGCAAGTTCGGTCTCTCGACGCTGGAGTCGTTGGCCACCTCCATCACCGTCACCGTCTCGCTGGACAGCCTCTCAGCCGAGGAGAGCGCCAGCTACATCGAATCGCGCATCAGCACCTGCGGACAGAAGGCACCGCTGTTCACCAAGAACGCCATGATGCTCATCCACCAAGCCTCGGGGGGTACCCTGCGCACCATCGCTACCATCGCCAGCGCCTCCCTGCTGAAGGCTTTCCTTGCCAGCAGCAAGCAGGTGGAGGCCGAACATGTGCAATCGGTCATCCAGCGCTGATCCTCACGAAGACAGCGGGATTGGGAGCTGGGCCGGGCGCTCCCGCTGCCAGATGATCCGGCAGGCCTACACCGTGGGACCTGCCACTGTGTGGTTCATCGACGGACTATGGGACCAAGCAGTCCAGCAGGCCTACTGGCAAAGCCTGGAGGTCTTCCAAGTCGCCCGCTGGTATTCCCCACAGCGAGTTGAGCGCGCCCTCGCCCGCCTCCTCGACCGCAGGGCGGCAGGGCTCGACGCGTTACGCTTTGTGCTGGTGGAGGAACTGGACCGCCTCAACGAGCGTCCGGACGCGGATCTCTACGGCCAGCTCGTATTTCCGTTCATGAATTGTCCGGCTCAGCAAAGCGGCACCGGAAACGCGATCGCGGCATTCGCGCGGACTGGTTCGCGAGACTCATGGTGACAGGAGCGCGAGCGTCTATACCTATGCGGCGAAGGGAACGACGATGACATTCCTTGCGCAGCCGATCATGATAGACGCAGCGCTTGCCTCCCCCAGACGACCAGCTACGGGGGATTGGTACCTTCCATCTATGCGGACGGAACCAACGTCAACGTGGCTTACAATGATTGGAACACGGGCACCGGCCAGTACAGCGGGCTGAAGATCGCAAGTTTCCTGCCCTCGGGAAGCACACTGCCCATGTCGCCCTCGGACGTCAACCTCGGGACCAACGCCGTTCACTCGACCACAGCGCCGACCTACTATCCTTCCCTCAGCATGGCGGGCCCGACGCTCTGCTCCTACTACGACCAGTCCGCAAAGACTCTCCGATGCTATGAATACCTCACTTATGCCATCCCGCCCCTCCTCATGCTTCACTTCGACATTCAGTCCATCGACGTGGACACTTCGTCGTCCAACGTCGGACAGAACTCCAATCTCCTGTACTCCGCGGCTAACTCCACCGCCTGCATCGCTTACTACGACGCGGCAAACAAGGCGCTCAAGTTCGCGCGTGGCCAGCAGGACCATTCACGGACGCCACCCGACTTCGTTTTTACCACGTCGACCATCGCGTCGGTCGGAGGGTCGAACTTCGACTGTTCGTTGGCCACAGACGGCACATCACTTTACATCGTTTACTACGACTCCGCGAACGGCGGTGGACTGAAGATCGCCAAGTCCACGGACGGTGGGTTGACCTGGTAGGGCGCCGCCCGCCCATTGTGCGCTCCCGCACGGAACTCAAAGGCACACTTTGCTACCTTTTCTCAGGGGTCCAATATGAAAAAGCTACTATTTGTCGCCGCGTTCGCCTTGATCATCCTTTCCGGGTGCGTGGGGTGGGCGCATTGGGGAGATCACGGCCGCCGAGTCGACAGCCGTGACAATCGGCAACAGGGGCAGCAGGACGAACGTCAAGACAATCGCCGCTGAGGCTGTCATTTCCCCAGGGGACAGGACCGGGTCAGAAGGAACGGCATATGGACAGGATCGTCATGACACTGCTTGTGCGCAGAAGGCCGCAGAAAAATGCTGCTTGTCCCTACGCCGTCCAGATAGCCGTGCCCCGGGAGCTGACACCGCAGAAGATGTCGTCGCTGACGTCAGTTCGCCTCCTGCACCAGAATGGGAGCAGGGCAACGGCAATGGAAACCCTGGCCTCGTATCGGCCCGAGAAATGGCAGGCAGCGGCGGTCACCGAGCAAACCCTTTACGCGGCGAAGTTCAAAGGCAACCCGCCTCCCTGGTACTGCCTGATATACAGTCTCAGCACGAGCGTGTTTGACTACCCGCGCTCGGGCAACAAGGAAACCGACAATGGTCAGCAATGGCCGGAGATTGAGAACCTGGACAAGGAATGGGAAGCCGAGCGGGAAATGCGAAACAGGTGCGAGGAAGTGCTCGATGCGGAGTGGAAAAGGCGCATGGCCAGGTGGGGCGAGAACGACTGATGGCCGCTCCCGTGCGGGAACCGGCGAACGATCGGAGACGCTACACGGCCGTCACTTCGGGCAGAAGACGCAGGAACTCCTTCCTGACAACCTCGTAGCACTCGCAGACACGCGCTTCCAGGCCGCGGCGATCCAGCACGGTGATATGTCCTCGGTAATATCGAATCAACCCGGCACTCTGGAGATTTCCGGCTGCCTCGGTTACCCCCTCGCGCCGTACGCCCAGCATGTTGGCGATCAATTCCTGGGTCATGAGCAGCTGGTTGGAGGGCAGGCGGTCGAGACTGAGAAGCAGCCAGCGGCAGAGCTGCTGGTCCACCGAATGGTGCCGATTGCAGACGGCGGTCTGGGCCATCTGGGTCAGCATGGCCAGGGTATAGCGGAGCAGCAGGTGCTGCATTGCACCGGCGCGGTTGAACTCCTGCTTCAGCAGCTGTCCCTGCAGGCGATACGCCTGGCCCGCACTTTGCACGACCGCCCGATTCGGCATGGTGTCGCCGCCCATGAACAGGGCGATGCCGACAATGCCCTCGTTGCCGACAACGGCTATTTCGGCGGACGAGCCGTTTTCCAGCTCATACAACAGTGAGACGATGGCGGTGGTCGGGAAATAGACGTGATTGAGCTGGTCCCCGGACTCGTACAGGGCCTTGCCGAGGGGCAGCTCGACCAGTTCCAGATGAGGATGCAGGCGTTTGCTTTCGGACTCCGGCAGAACGGCAAGCAGATGACTCTGCTGCGGGCCAGGGGCGTTCACGGGAGCCGGAACCTTGGACATGACAACCTCCATGCAGTTGTTACATGATCATGTCGCTTCAAAGGTGTTTCCTGGAGCCCCCTTTGTCAAGACTGCACGGCCGATTCCAAGCCGGGGAGCCGATTGCCCACCTGACCTCGCTCTGTGCACTGCCGCACAGAACCTCCGGAGATTCATGCATATGTTATGGCTCAGGGGGTGTCATGAACAACGATCAGATCAAGGGCCGGATTGAGGAAACAAAGGGCTCAATAAAGAAAGCAGCCGGCAAAGCGGTCGGCAACAAGGATCTTGCAAGAAAGGGAAAGATCCAGAACGTGCACGGAAAGGGGCAGGCTGAGTTTGGTGACTTGAGGGAGCAGATCGACAAATCGAACCTGGTCAAGAGCGGCCAGTCTTGAGGACTTCATGGAGGAACCAATGGCATTTGCGGAGAAAATGAAGAGCATCTTGAACAAGGGCGTGGCCGAGGCAAAGGACCTCAGTGCAAGGGGCGTTCTGAAACTCGAGAACATGCAGCTGCAGGCCCGCAAGGAGAAGCTCGCGGCACGGCTCGGCAACGAAGTCTCCATGGCCCTCCAGGACAGGACGAGGGCATCGGTGGGCCGTGACGATCCCTTGATCCGCGACATCCTCAAGGAAATTGAGGGAGTTCGCGTGGAAATTGATCTCAAGGAAGAAGAGTACCATTCGATCGGCGGAACGAAGAAATGAAAGGAACATGAAATGACCATCGTATTGATAATTGCGGCAGTCCTGTTCGTCTTGTGGCTGCTGGGTTTCAGCACACGTTTCGTTGCAAGCGGGTTGATTCACGTCGTCCTTGTCATCGCGGTGATTCTCTTCGCGGTCTGGCTGCTCCGCGTGGGCCTGAGGGCATTTTAGTGGGCACCTTCTCGATCTTTCGGGCAATTCTTTCGGGCGTTATTGGGATTGTTATTGGAGTCGTATTCACCGCGATGCTGAATCTTGTCCGCCCGGCAGACAACCTCATCCCGTTGCTGATCGTCGTGTGCCTTGCAGCCCTTTTGTCGGCGCTCTCAGGCTGCCTCATCGGCGCAAGGCGGAAGAAGTAGACTCCATCTGATGGTCCGAACTTCTTGACATCTCAGCAGGGCAGGATATAGTCCAGCCATACCCGATTGAATGTCTTTGTCAGGGAGGAAAATCTCGTGAAAAGAACGACGCTGATTCCTGCATTCGCTCTGGCCGTGATGCTTCTCGGGGCGGCCCTGGTCTCCGCCCAGGAGCCGATCTCCATCGGTGAGACTTCCTCATCGGCGCGAAGCCTTGACAACGGCAGCACGGAGATCACTTTTGTGGCCGTGATCAACCTGAACGTCATTCCGATCTCTTTCAACTTTCACTGGGAGCGCAGCGACGGCGCCAGGACCGGCGTCAAGGTGATTTCCGTCAGGAATACAAGCGAGCAAAGCTACCGACTCGTTGAGAAATGGACTGTCGGGCAGAACGTGCAGATCGACCAGCTCTGGGAAAAGGTGCTCGTGAACAGCGGGAATACACACCTGGCCTCGGAGCAGATCATGTCGGGCGCCGTATCCGAAAGTGTTGCTGCTCCCGCGCCGTCCGGCGCGCATCCCGCGTACCTCCGCGCGCTGAGCGACATGCGCCTCGCGCGGGCGCTGCTTCGCGGGTGGGTCAACCCTCTCATCGTGATCCCCATGCAGCAGGCCAGCGCGGAGATCGAGGATGCCATCAAAGAGATCACCGCGGCGGCAATATCGGACGGGAAGAATATCGACGACCACCCGCCCATCGACACCGGACTTGCAAATCGCGGCCGCCTGGTGAGGTCCCTGGAGCTTCTGAACAAAGCCTACTCCGACATCGACGAAAGGGAGACGAATCCCGCGGACACGGGACTGAGGAGCAGGGCGCTTGGTCACATCAGCAGGGCACGGCAGGACCTCAATGAAGCCCGGAGGATCGCCAACTGGCTTTGAACAAGTGGTCTCTCCCCATGCCTTCACAAAGCTCATCCGCATCAAGTGACGTGCGTTTGCGGGTTGCGGCCGGGGCCTACCTGGTTTTGCCACTCGTCCAGGAGCTTCATGTTGCCCATGCTGTCATCCCAGCTCATGGCCGGCGCCTGGCGGTCGGCAATGTGCCCGTCCACCATGTCGGCTTCGTAGCTGTACAGGTCACGGTCGGCCGGGACGCTCATTTCGGCGGGATCGGGCTTGTCGGATGTCCAGAGCAGGATCTTTTCTGATGGCCAGGCGGTATCCTTTGGAAGCGGCTTCAAGGCAGTTCGCGCCGGGGAAGAGGGAAGCCAGGGGTTCGGCACCGACAGCCGGCCTTTGCGCCGAAAACCGTGGCTTCTATGGGAACCTGACACGAGATGCCGCAGACCAGCTCCGCGACTATTCCGTGCGGGAACTCCGCCACGGCGGCAGTGAACGTGTCCACCCCGCTCCGACCAATTACCCCGCAGGCTTTCACCCGGACCGGGTCAGCAAAGAGCTTTCCCGTCGCGGCCCCGGCAATGAAACGTGCCATGGACGCCGGGTAGCACCCCACGTCCAAAATGCCCCCGCCGCCCAGCGCCTTGTTGAAAAGGCGGGATTTCTCGTCAAAGGGAACCGAAAAGCTGAACGTCGAGCGGATGGCCAGCACGTCACCAATGGCTCCGCCGCGTATCAGCTCCGCCAGTCGGGACATCTGCGGGTGACAGCGGTACATGAACGCTTCCATGAGAAACACGTCATTCTGCCGTGCGGCATCGATCATCGCGGCCGCATCCCGTGCATTCATTGCCATCGGCTTCTCCACGAGGACGTGTTTTCCTGCCCGTGCCGCCGCGATGGTCCATTGCGCATGGTCGGGATGGAGGACGGAGACATAGACAGCGTCCACGTCCTTGTCCGCCAGGAGGTCTTCATAGCTGGAAAACCGCCGAGGGATGGCAAAGTCCTCCGCAAGCGCCGCGCGGCGGTCCGCTGTGCGGCTGGCCACGGCGACGACCCTCCCGGTTCGTGAAAACCTCACCCCGTTGCAGAACACGCGGGCTATCTCGCCAGCGCCGATAATGCCCCATCTCGTCATCCGCCGCTCCTTGATCTGATTTCTTTGCCGCTCATTTCTACCATTGAACAGGTCAACGCTTGACGTCAACACCCGGGAGAGTCAACGCCCGGTTCGCGGAAAGGCACCATGAACCTCTCGATACCGCCGCGGCGCGCATGGTACGCTTCGTCTCGAGGGGGAACCCCATGCCCAAGCGTCCCAAGTCGGAGGAGACACCCAAGCGAGCGTCCAGGCCGCGCCGCAGGAAGGGCCCGGCACCACCGCAGGGGTTGACCGCACCTGAGGTGGTCGGCGGTTCCCTCCCGGCGGAAATCCAGTCACTCGGCCAGGTGATCCAGGAAGGCGGCGGCGGGGTGGTCGGGGCCTACCGGGACCCGATGGGCGGCTTCTGGCAGCTGGTGGCCAGCCTGCCCATCGAACAGGTTCTACCGACACCTTTCCAGCGCGACCTTTCCGACACCCATGTCGCGAGACTTCGTGATGTCATTGGGCGAATGGGCCGGTTCCTGGACCCGATCATTGCCGTACGAACGTCAGAAGGCGGCTTCTGGACGCCGAACGGGCACCACCGCCTGGCCGCCATGCGCAAGCTCGGCGCCCGCTGCATCCTCGCGGTGGTCGTGCCCGAAATGTCCGTTGCCTACCAGATCCTCGCCATGAACACGGAAAAGGGCCACAACCTCCGGGAAAAGTCGCTGGAAGTAATGCGCATGGCACGCTCCCTGGCGGAGATCGACCTGCGGCTGGAGAAGGACTGCGCCCTGGAGTTCGAGGAGCCGGACTACCTGACGCTGGGACTTGCGTACGAACAGCGGGGCCGGTTCAGCGGAGGGGCCTATCACCCGGTACTCCGCCGGGTGGAGGCGTTCCTTGAATCGACCATTTCGGAGGCGCTCAAGCTCCGGTCTGAAAGGGCGTCGAAGCTCCTGGCACTCGATGACATGGTGGCAACAGCCGTGGCGGCCCTGAAGGAGCGGGGCCTGACGAGCCCCTACCTCAAGGCCTTTGTCGTAGCTCGCCTCAACCCGCTGCGGTTCCGCAAAGGAACAACCATGACGGCCGACGAGGCGCTGGACGCAATGGCCTCAGCAGCCCGGAAATTCGACCCGGGGAAGGTAAAGATCGGTGACCTCGCAAGCGCCCCGCCCGGCCCCGCGGAAGACTAGGAGGAGCGGTCCATGATGAGCTTCAAACAGGAGATCACGGCGGTCTTCGGCAAACCGGTCGCGGAAAACCCGACGCAGGTCATGGTGGAGGCCGCCTTTCGCCACCACGGGTTGGACTGGCGCTATCTCACGCTGGAGGTGGATCCTGCTGACCTCGGCGATGCTGTGCGGGGCGCCCGCGCCATGGGCTTTGCGGGCTTCAATTGCACCATTCCTCACAAGGTCGCCGTCATCACCTACCTCGATGGCATTGGAGAATCGGCACGGATCATGGGCGCCGTCAACTGCGTCGTGCGGCGGGGCTCACGGCTGGAAGGGGAGAACACGGACGGCAAGGGCTTTCTGGAATCTCTCCGCGAGCTCACGGACCCTCGCGGACTGAGCGTCCTCATCTTCGGCGCGGGCGGAGCGGCACGGGCCATCGGCGTTGAGCTCTGCCTCGCCGGGGCAGCCCGCGTCCGCGTGGCCAATCGCGGACAGAGCCGCGGCCGTGCGCTTGCCGAGCTCCTGGCTGCGGGGACGCCGGTTCGCGCCGAGGCAACTCCATGGAGATCGCCTTTCCCCGTGCCTGGTGACGTGGACGTGGTTATCAACGCCACCTCGGTGGGGCTGTTTCCGAACACCGGAGAAACTCTGCCCTTGGACCTGGAGACGCTGCGGCCGGGCATGATCGTCGCAGATGTGATTCCCAACCCGCCGAGAACGCTCCTCGTCCGCGCGGCGGAGGCCCGGGGCTGCCGGGTGCTCGACGGCCTGGGTATGCTGGTGAACCAGGGCGTCATCGGGATCAAGTATTGGACGGGCATAGACGCCGACCGCACGGTTATGCGCGACGCGCTCGAACGCGTTTTCGGCGCGTAGGTTTCTCTGCGAACGTCACCGCTACCACTTTGAAGCCGGTAGGCGGCTGCATGCCCCCGGCTCTGCGCCGACTATTCCTGTGTGTTCCTCTTCGTCCGGTAGGGGCCGATCCCATTGAAAAATAGCCCGAACCATCGATCGAGAGGCACGGTGGTTTCGCCGAAATTGCACGACACGAACCGGTGATGCAGGTAGTGGAAATAGGAACCGGTCACCAGTTTTCCTTTGAAGAGCGGTCCTTCGAATCCATGGTGGCCCATGGCAGGGGTCAGCGCGGTGAGCTGGGAGTTGAAGAAAAAGTGCAGGGGATGCGAAGGGACCACGAAATGAATGGCCACCACGCTGAAGTACAACAGGTGCTCTACCGGGTGCATTGCCAGGCCGGTCCAGGGTCCGGGGTTGGGATTCATGTGGTGGACACGATGCACCGCCATCATCAGCGGCCGCCAATGGATCAGCTTGTGGATGCAATAGAAATGCGTTTCCCGCCACAGCGGGATGAGGAGGAACAGAGCGACGAACCAGACCGGGTGCTCGGCCGGGTTCAGGTACGGCCACCAACGATTGGCGGCCCCCCAGATGTACAGTACCTCGTAGGCCGTCCAGATGAGACAGCCGCTGGTGCAGCTGCGAAACATGTTGTCCAGGACCTGGCTTCCGAAAAGGAACTTCCTGCTGTTCGTTGCCTGCCACTGGGGATGGTACTTTGCTCAGTGTCCCGTGCAGCTTGAGAGTATACAGCACGAGATGCAGCGAGCCGGAGATGACCCACAGGAGGATCATGTTCCGCAGGAACATGAGGGCCATCCAACCGAACTGAAGCTGGACGGCCTGGGCAAGCGACGGCTGGAACACGTACCAGGTCAGAAGCGCAAGCACGATGAAAAAAGTGTTGATGGGCCAGAGGAAACCCGGGTATCCGAAGAACCACTTCAGGAACGCCAGGGGACGGATGGGCCAGGCGAAAAGCGGCGCATATTTGCAAGGGTAGGGCGGCCGCCAGTGGCCGCTCTCTTCCCGCACTCCGAAATGCTCGCTGCGGGGATCGAGATTCTCCGGGGACAGGGAGTCTTCCGCACTCAATGGTGGCCTCCTTGCAGGATGGCTTCTGGTTGACCGGTCGACGCTGATGATGGGTGAGTCGGGTCGGATTGTAGCGCGTGCGCCGCAGCGCGGCAAGGGACCTTGCGGATGCAGCCGGCCAATGGATAATACCCGGCAGGACACATCAGATGCGCTGCACACTCAGGTATGGTGAGACCGGCCTCGAAGTGACCCTTCCCGATTCATGGAACGTCACGGTCGTTTCCAGACGCCCCATGCCTCGGGTCATCGACCCGGCGGCATGCATCCATGCCGCGCTCTCCTCTCCCGCGGGAGCCGCGGACCTGGCCCGGGAGGCCCGGGGAGCGGCCTCGGCGTGCATCATGATCTGCGACATGACTCGGCCGGTGCCCAACCACCTCATTCTCCGCCCCCTCATAGAGCGGCTGTCGGAGGCGGGGCTTGCCCGGGAGGCAATAACCGTTCTTGTGGCCACGGGGCTGCACCGCCCGAATGAGAATGAAGAGCTTGCCGCGCTTGTCGGGGACCCGTGGGTGGCGGAGCACGCGGTGGTTGCCAATCATTTTGCCCGCCGGGATGACGCGCACGTGACGCTGGGCACCACGAGCCAGGGCGTCCCCGTGAGCATAGACCGAAGGGTGGTGGACGCGGACGTGCGCGTGGCAGTCGGCCTGGTGGAGCCGCACTTCATGGCCGGATGGTCCGGCGGGCGGAAGCTCGTGCTTCCCGGGTGCGCGCACGCGGATGCGATCATGGCCTTCCATTCCACCGGCCTGCTGGAACATCCGAAAGCGGAGGCTTGTTCTCTGGACGGAAACCCCCTGCACGATGCCCAGCAGGAAGCCCTGAAGCTGCTCGGCAGGACGCTTGCGGTGAGCGTGGTCATCAACGACGCGCGCGAGCTTGCTTTTGCCAGCTATGGCGGCGTGGAGGAGAGTTTTGCCGCGGCCGTCGCGTTTGCAAGCCCCTACGTCCGGGTCGGCGTGCCGGCTGCGTTCCCCGTTGTTCTCTCCACAGGCGCCGGTTTTCCCCTGGATTCGACCTACTACCAGGCAGTGAAAGGGATTTGCGCGGGCGCTTCGATCCTCGAGCCGGGTGGAGATCTTTTCATGGTGTCGCGGTGCTCCGAGGGCTTTGGCTCCCGGGACTTCCGCGCAGCGCAGGAGCGCCTGTGTGGCGTGGGAAAAGAAGTGTTCCGCGCTGAATCGCGGCGGAAGGCGCGGGCGGCCATCGACGAATGGGAGACGGTGATGCTCCTGAAGGCACTGGACGTGGGCAGGGTCCATTTGTATTCGGAGGGCCTGAGCCGGGAAGAGCATTCGGTGACGGGAGCTGTTCCCGTGAATGATCTGCCGGGGGACCTGCGCGCGGCGGTTGAAAAAGCGGACGGACGGCGGCTCGCGGTGATCCCGGAAGGCCCTTACGCGGGGGCTTTCCTGCGGCCGGCCGAATCCTGAAACGCGAGCCGGCCGCCGTGCGGTACGCGCGCCTATGTGCCGCTCACGATCCCGCTGGAACCCGTCCGCCACAATCCTTCCTGGAGGCTTCTCCCGTGCTGGCGGTAGAGCTCCTCGTGGGCAAGCCGGTGCGCCGACTTCCTTCACGACCACATCCGCGGCTTCCTCGAGCGTGCGCTGCCCGAACTCAGCCGTCGCAGTCCTGGGGCGCCATGGTCCCCATGATGCCCACCAGCTTCCCGCCCTTCGGGGGAAGCTGGCCCAGGTCCACGGTCTGCGGGATGCAGCGCAAGCAGGTGGGAGGTCTCCCACCCGGCGGCGTGGTCTCCGGAGTCCGGGTGCGTGTCCCGGACCAGCGAGGTAGTCGACGCAGGCCCACGCCAGCATCCCGTGGTACTTGCTGTAGCGCCGCTTGTTGAAGAGCAGGACCGCGGAACGGGCATGGTCGATGAGCGGGTAATGCCCGGCCACCAGCACGCCCAGCCGGAAGCCCAGCGTCTCGGCCTCCGCAAGGATGTGCAGGAGCAGCCGCTGGTAATTCAGGACCTGCTCGGTCGGGCTGAACGGCTGGCGGTCCGGCAGGAAGTTGTCCGGCGGCAGGCCCATTGCCCGGGCAATGTCCTCGCGATCTTCCGCGTTGGCCTCCATGAGTGATTCGCTGCGGCTTTCCCCGTAATACAATGGAGGAAACACGAGCCCTCCGCCCTTCTGCGCGCACAGCAGGGCAAGCCCCTCCGCCTGCAGGCTGTCGGCTCCGAGCGGGTTCTGGGGGCCGTGCCACTCGATGGTTCCGATGGGGATGTAGACCACGGGGCATTCGTCGCGCCGGGCCCGCACCTGGGCGGGGCGGCACATGTGGTAGCGGACCTCGCTGCTCATGTGCCGATCCTGTCACGGAGCGCTCGCCGGCGTCCAGACAGGCGGCGCGCCATACTTCGCCGGAGATTCCGCGGTGAAATAAGAAGCGCGGAATATGCAGCAAACTTTGCTCCTGGTGTCGATTGACCGTGCCGTGCACCACCGCTACCATGCAGGGAGATGCGCCACGAGCACCGACTTACCGTCCAAAGCTACGAATGCGATGCCAACGGCCACGTAAACAACGCGGTCTACCTCAACTACCTGGAAAGCGCGCGTGTCAGCTTTCTGCGGGCGGGAGGGTCTTCGTACCGCGAGCTCAGCGGACAGGGGATTCAGCCTGGTGGTCGTGCGGATCTGCATCGACTACAGGGGGGAGGCCTACATGGAGGATCCCCTGCTGGTCGTGACGGAGCCCGTGAAGAAGCGCTTCACCGGAGGGATCTTCAGCCAGAAAGTGTTCCGCGAGGAGACCGAAGGCCCCCGCCTGATCGCCGAGGCCGAGGTCACGTGGGTCTGCGTGGACGCGCGGAAGAGGCCGACAAAGATTCCCCGCCTTCCTCGACCTGGCGTCACTGGAGCCCGACGGAGGGGACGGCATGAAGCTCGGGGAATGCGCGGAAGCCCTGGAGCTCACGGCGACCTTCCTGGCCATGAAGAGCACCATCCATCCCGTCATCCTGTGGGAGGGACGGGACGGGGCGTCGCTTTTCGATGCCGGCTTTCCGGGGCAGCTCGCCGGCCATCGAGAGCGGTCTGGCGGCCCTCGGGGTGAAGCTGAAGGACGTGCGGCGGATCTTCCTCACGCACCAGGACCTGGACCACATCGGCTCGGCGGAAGCGGTCCAGGCTGCCACGGGGGCGGAGGTCTACGCGCACGCCGCGGACAAGCCGTACATCGAGGGCGAGAAACGCCTCGCCAAGATGGACCCGGCCCGTTTCGAAGACCGGCTGAAGGCGATGCCGGAGAAGCTGCGCCACCAGTCGCGGCTGATGATGTCCTCTCCGCCCACGGTCAAAGTGCTTGCGCGTCCTGCAGGGCGGAGAGAACCTGCCGTTTCACGGCGGCATCGAGGTGATTGCCACGCCCGGGCATACCCCCGGCCACGTCTGCTACTACGTGAAATCGCTGGGGCTGCTCATCGCGGGGGATGCCCTGCGCGTGGAGAACGGAGAGCTCGCGGGACCCAGCCCCACGGGCACCCCTGACATGCCCGGCAGCACTGGCGTCCCTGAAGAACCTTCTTCCGTACAGGATCGCCGCGGTCCTGTGCTACCACGGCGGGTATTTCGACAGGGACCCGGGACAGCGGATCCAGCAGCTCGCGGAGACCGCAGCCACGGCAGCCTGAACCGACCCGTCTGAGGCGCGCTACCGCGCCCCCGCCTTCCAGCCTTTTCCGCGGCGCGGCGGAACGCCTCGTGGAACTCGAACACCTTCCCCTCGGCGAGCGCGGGATCCAGCTCGAGAACGGAAAATGAAAACCGGGGAAAGCCGCCTTCCCGCCCGCATCAACCGTCGGAGCTCCTCCTGGATTTCCGCGCGGGAGTGCGCAAGGATCCAGCCCGGGAAAGATGATGCAGTTGGCCTCGGCACCCCGGGAATACCCGCGCCGCGGCTTCCCAGTCGGTGTCCTGCCCGAAATCGATGCCCTGGACGCGCCCCAGCCGCGCGTAGTTCTCCAGGTGAGGCGTGACCCCCGAGTCCTGGTGAACGAGGAACCTCGCCCCGATGGCCGCGCGAATGAGGCCAGCCGGCTGTCGGGCTCGAGATTCATCGCGGCATACTGCGCCGGGGATATCATGGCCACGGTGCAGTCGCCAACGAAAACCGTGTGCAGTGTCCTGCCCGTCAACGGCCGGGAAAGTATCTCCAGGCAGAGGAGCATGAGCTCGCGTGACGTTGTCGTAGAAGGCCGACAGGAGGTCCGGCTCGTCCATGCCCGAGGAGGAGCGCGTCCTCGCCGAACACCGACACCGCGGTGTTGATGACCGAGCCGAGGTTCTGCAGGCTCGACAGGGGCAGGGCGTGGGGCGTGAAGCCCAGCCGTCGCTCCGCCTCCTCGCGGTCGCAGTGCTCACGCGCCCACCGCGCCTGCTCCAGCACCGCCCGCACCGGCTCCGAGGACTCCAGGCGCTCGCGCGTCCAGGGCGGAGGCCCGCGGACCAGCGCCGGGTCGAATGCCCTGCGGACGGCGGCCGGGTCCTCCGAGCTCGACATAGGCGATGGAGCACCCGTACAGCGCCGGAACGAACCGGTGCCCGAAAGGCTCGATCGTTGCCCGCGGGAAGGGCTCGTCGAATCCCAGTCCGATTTGCCCGAAGTCGCGGCCCGCCTGGCGGTCAATCTCCATGACCTGCCGCCATCCGCCAGGCGATGTCCGTGTGAAAACGCTCGCCGTAGTCAAGACCGTACCGTGGATGGAGCAGGCTCGGCGTCAGGCCGTAGCTCAGGCCGAACCCTCCGAAAGTCTGCATCGGGTAGAACAAGCGACATTCGGTCACCTCGCACGTGCTGTCAATTCTACCATGGGACGCCTAGACGGATTAATCTGAATATTGTTTGACAACTCGGCCTCGGTTGGTTTAGAATCGCTCACAATTCAATTCGAAACAATCAGAACCTGTTCCTTTTCTCACATACGTCGTTTGGGAAGGGGGTGGTAAGAAAGAATTGTGTGTTCGGTTCAAAATGGTCGTCGACCATTTGAAACATCCAAGAGGAGGTATCTGGAAATGGCTCGGAAATCATGGATAAAAGGCGGACTGGTCATCCTGTTCTGCCTGTTTTTGCGGCGGCAGCCTTCGCGGGCGGCGCCGGCGAGAGCAGCGGAGCGGCAAGGGTTTCGTGGTCGGGCTGAGCAACGGGCCGTTCACGCACAGCTGGCGCGTGCAGATGATCGAAAGCCTGCAGCAGCAGGCCGAGGTCTACAAGGCACAAGGGCTGGGTGAGCAAGCTCATCGTCCAGAACGCCGGGGAGGACGTGAACACGCAGATCGCGCAGATCAGGAACCTGATCGCCAGCAAGGTGAACCTCTCCTGATCAACCCCAACTCGCCACGGCGCTTGTCCCCGGTGATCAAGGAAGCGCAGGACGCGGGGATCCTCTGCATCATCTACGACCAGCCCGTCAACAACCCGCCCTGCCTGAACATCCACATGAACCAGGCGTGGTGGATGAGCCCCGATCGTCGACTGGCTCGCGAAGCAGCTCAACGGCAAGGGCAACATCGTGTACATCAGCGGTATCGCCGACCAGCCGGGCAACATCGCGCGCGACCAGGCGGCCGATGGACGCCTGACGAAGTACCCGGGCATCAAGCTCCTGGCCACGGCCAACGGCAACTGGGACCAGGCAGCCGCGCAGCAGAAGATGACCGACCTCCTCGGCTCCTTCCCCAACATCGACGGCGTCCTGACCCAGGACGGCATGACGCTGGGCATCCTCCGCGCCTTCGACGCGGCGGGCAGCAAGATCCCCGCGGTCACCGGAGAGACCCAGGTCGCGTTCATCAAGGAATGGAAGAGAGCGCAAGGACGCCAGCGGGTTCTCCACCTTCGGCGTGGAAAACTCCCCGGGCGCGGTCTGCACGAGCCTCGGAATCGGCCTCCGCCTGCTCCAGGGCAAGAAGCTGAAAGCCGACGTCCTTACTGCCGGCACCGCGAACGAGCCCATCGTGGACCATCTGGACCCATCCTGCTCTGCGTGGACAACACCAACATCGACAAGATCTACGCCAAGTACAAGGACACGGGCGGATTCCTTCTACGTGAATATCTGGTACTCCGAAGCCCAGATCGACGCCCTGTTCCAGTAGAGAGCACCTGAACAGAATCGGGAAACGGCGGCCAGGCGCCACGGTATTCCGTGGCATTCCCTGGCCGCCGTTTCTCATATGGAGAAGCCACCCGCGCATGACGTCCTCGAAGCAAGGCACATCAGCGAAATCCTTCGTGGGAGTCAAGGCGCTCAGCGACGCGAACTTCCTCCTCCGCGAGGGGGAGATCTGCGGGCTGGTGGGGGCCAATGGCTCCGGGGAAGACCACCTTTGCCCGGATCGTGAGCGGGCTGCTCACGCCCGGACGGCGGGGAGCTCCTGCTCTATCGGCACACCGGTGAACCTCCGCAGCCGCCAGGACGCCGAGCGCTCCCGCATGGCAATGGTGCACCAGAACCTCAGCCTCGTCCCCGAGATGACGATCTGGGAGAACATTGCGCTGGGCCGGGAGAAGACAGGCGCGATGGGGTTCCTGGACAACAGCGAGCGCCGTCGCGCAGGCCGAGAAGGCGCTGGACACCATCGGCGTGAGGCTATCTCCGTCACGAGCGCGTGACGAACATCTCCCCGGATGAGAAACAGCTCGTGGAGATCGCCAAGGCGCTGGCAAAGGACCCGCGGATCCTCATCCTCGACGAGCCCACGGCCTCCCTGGATTTCCACCAGGTGGACGCCCTGTTCCAGGCGGTCCAGGAACTGAAGAAGCAGGGCGTGGCGATCATCTTCATCTCCCACCGGATCTGGGAGGTGGCGAGGATCTGCGACCGCCTGGTGGCGTTCCGCAACGGGGAGACCGTCGGCGAGCTGGACTTCTCCGTCGCAGGCGCGGGACGAGTACCTGATCGTTCCCCTGATCACCGGGCCAGGCGGCGCGGGACACGGGTCAGCACAGACCGCGGCGCCGCGGGAGAAGGAGATCGCGCAGTCACGGCGAACGCGGGCACCGCCCTGGAGGTCTGCGGGGTGTCGCTTCCCGACGGCAGGCTCACGGACGTCAGCTTCAGCCTGCGCCGGGGAGAAGTGCTCGGGCTGGGCGGCCTGCAGGGGCAGGGGCAGGAAGAGATCCTCATGATCCTCGCCGGCTACCTGCGCGGGTACACGCGGGAGATCCGTGCGGACGGCGCGCCGCTGCCCCTGCGCAACACGCGGCAGGCCATCCGCCACGGCATCGCGCTGATCCCCGGCGACCGGCAGAAGGAGGGGCTGTTCCTGGAGCACTCGGTGCTCTCCAACCTCCTGTACCCGAAGGTCTCCATGCACCGCGGCTCCTTCTTCCTCCCCGCGGGGCCACTACGAGGAGATCGCCTCGGGCGCCATCAAGACCGTCTCCCTCGTGCCCGCCGAGCCCCAGTCTGATCGTGGCGCAGCTCTCCGGAGGCAACCAGCAGAAGGTCGTCGTGGGGAAATGGCTTTCCCTGCGCCCGCGGGTCCTCCTTCTCAACGACCCGACCAAGGGCGTGGACGTGGGCACGCGGCAGAACATCTACGGGATCATCCACGAGCTCACGAAGCAGGGGACCTCGGTCCTCCTGTACGCCAGCGACAACGAGGAGCTCATCGACAACTGCGACCGCGTCCTCATCGTGTTCGAAGGCCGGATCGTCAAGGAGATGAAGGGGGACGACATCGACGAGGAGAAGATCGTCGTGGCCTCCCTGCACGTCGAGCACACGCAGAAACCCAGGCGGATTCGCAGGACGGAGAGCATGAGCAGCACCGCGCGTCTGAAGGGCATCGTGCAGGATTCCTCGTTCCCGAGCTTCCTCATGCTGGTGCTGCTCATCATCGTGAACGCCATCCTGCAGCCGGGGTTCTTCTCCTTCCAGGTCTTCCGGATGAACTTCATGACCTTCACCCCGCTCATCCTGGTGAGCCTCGCGCAGGCGACGCTGCTCCTGGTGGGAGCGGTCGACCTCTCCCTCGGGGCGGGCATCTCGCTGGTCACCGCGGTGATGGCCTCCCTCATGCACGAGACTCGGCGCTGTCCATCGTGCTGGTGTCGCTCCTGGGGGTCGGCCGTGGCCGTCGGCCTGTCCCTGTTCAACGGCGTTCTTCATCGGGATCATCGGCCCCCCGCCCCTGATCATGACTTTCGCCACCTCGACGATCTGGTTCGGGCTCGCCCTCCTGCTCATGCCGACCCCGGGCGGCCACATCCCCGAGGCATACTACGGGCTGTACGGCAAGAGCTCGCGGGCCTCCTGTCCCGGTGCCCGTCATCGTCCTGCTCGTCGCGCTGGCCCTCTGCCTCCTGCTCGGCCGGCTGCGCGCGTTCCGCCACCTCTACGCGGTGGGGGGCAACGAGCGGGCGGCGCGGGCCAGCGGCATCAACGTCACGCGCGCGAAGATCTTCGCCTTCCTCGTGAGCGGGGTCTTCATCGCCATGGCGGCGCTGTGCGTCGTGGGCCAGACCGCGACGGGGGACGCCCGCAGCGGCCAGGGATTCACAATGAACTCGGTGGCCGCGGCGGTCATCGGCGGCATTGCCTTCTCGGGAGGCAAGGGCAACTACGTCGGGGCGATCATCGGCGGCATCATCCTCGGGCCTGCTCATCAACATCATCTATTTCGCCAACATCACCTCCTTCTACCAGGTGTTCACCAAGCGGCGTGATCATCCTGGTCGCGCTGCTGATCGGCGCGGTGCCCCGCCTGCGCCGCGAGCTCGCCCAGAGGTACGGAGCCACGCATGAGCAACGCCGCGCCAGCCGCGCACGCTGTCGTCCACCATCAGGTCCCTCGCGGCGAACAAGCTCACCATCGCCGCTGGGCGCCGTCGTGGTCGCTCTTCGTCTTCGGGGAGATCATCTCCCCGGGCTTCCTCAGCTTCAGCCACCTCATGAGCGTCCTGCGGCTGTCCGTGTTCCTCGGGCATCGTGGCCCTCGGCCAGGGACTCGTCGTCATGGCGGGCGGCGAAGGAATCGACCTCTCCGTGGGCTCCGTGCGTCTCCCTCGGGGTCGTGCATCTCCTCGTCCCTGCTCGCGGGCAGGGACGCGGACATCCCCGCTGCGCCATCGCGCGCGGCGGTGGCGGCCGGCTTCGCCATCGGCACTGGTGAACGGGATCGGGGTTTCCTACATCGGCATCCCGCCCCTCATCATGACCCTCGCCATGGCAAGCGTGGTGGAGGGGCTTTCACTCCTGTACACGCACGGGTACCCCAGCGGGCACCGCGTCCCCGCTCCTGGAGGCGCTGGGCGACGGGCGGATCGCTCGGCATCCCCAACATGCTCCTCCTGTGGATCGTCGTGATCGTCGCGGCGACGCTCCTGCTTTTCCGCAAGCGCTGGGGGGCGGTGCTCTTCGGCGTGGGCGCCAACAGCGTCACCGCGGAGCTTTCCGGCATCAACGTGAAGCGCTTCCGCATGTTCGTGTACGCCATCTGCGGGGCCATCTCGGCGTTCGCGGGCCTCATGATCCTGGGCTACACGGGCACCCCGTACCTCAACCTCGGCGCCCCCTACCTCATGACACTCCATCGCCGCGGTGGCCGTGGGCGGCATCGCGCTGGCCGGCGGGAGCGGGCAGCTACGTCGGCGCGGTGATCGGCTGCATCCTCCTCACCACCCTGTCCAGCATCCTTGTGGCCCTGCAGACAACGGAGGCGGTCCGCCAGATCGTCTACGGGAGCCTGCTGTTCATCATCGTGGTTGCCTACACGCGGCGGCGGAAGGAGTAGGAGCGCGAAATGAAAATCGGGATCTTCACTGCCCTGTTCGGCGACTGGCCCCTGGAAAAAGTGGCCCGCCACGTTGCGGGGCTCGGGTACGAGGCCGTGGAGCTGCCGCTCTGGGACGGCAACGGTCACGTGTCCCTGAAGGACCTCCTCAACGGCGGTGCACAGGCACTGAAGAAGATGCTCGCCGACAACGGGCTGGCCATCTCGGCCCTCAACCACGGCGTGGCAGGCCAGCTTTCCATGGGACCCCATGACTCGAGCACCGACGTGTGGGCGCCGGGGATGAACCCCGCGCAGAAGATCGCCTGGTCCGTGGAGCAGCTGAAGATGGCCGCGCGCGCTGCCGGCGAGCTGGGCGTGCCGGTGGTGAACGGCCTCATCGGCTCCCACGTGTGGGACAAGTGGTACATCTTCCCGCCTGCCAACGAGAAGCTGTACGAGGAAGGCTTCACGCTCTTCGCCGAGCGCTGGAACCCGGTCCTGGACGAGTTCAGGAAGTGCGGCGTGAAGTGGGGTCTGGAAGTGCACCCCACGGGAATCGCCTACAACATCGAAACGGCCCAGAGCGCCCTTGCGGCGCTCGACCACCGGCCCGAGTTCGGCTTCAACTTCGATCCGTCGCACCTGGTCTGGCAGCTCATCGACCCGGTGATCTTCATCAAGACTTTCGCGGGACGGATCTATCACTGCCACGCGAAGGACGGGGAGCTGCAGGAGGACGAGGTGCGCCGCTCGGGGGTCATCCCCACGGGAAGCTGGATGAGGCCGGACCGCGGGTTCCGCTTCCGGGTTCCCGGCTGGGGCCAGGTGAACTGGCGCCGGGTGATCACCGCGCTCGTCTCGGCAGGGCTACGACCACGTCCTGTCCTTCGAGCACGAGGACCCGGTCATGTCGCCGGAGGACGGCGCGGAGAAGGCCATTGCGTACCTGAAGCCGCTCATGATCAGGAAGCCGCTCACCAAGGTGTGGTGGTAGGAGGCAGGAAATGAAGACGTGGAGGATCGCCGGGATCAATTTCGACCACGATCCACATGGGCGACAACCTCCGCATGGCTTTCGACCATCCGGGCGCACAGATCGTGGGCGTGTGCGACGAAGATCCGCGCAGGATGGAGCGCGCCGTCGCCAATTTCTCCCTCTCCCCGGACATGATCTTCACCGACTACCGGAAATGCATCGAGCAGGCAAAGCCCGACATCGTCCTGCTCTGCCCGGCCACCGCGCGGCACGCCGAGTGGGTGACAAAGGTGGCGCCGTTCGGGGTGCATGTCCTGCTGGAAAAGCCCTTCGCGGCCAGCCTGGCCGACGCGGACCTCATGATCGCCGCCATGCGCGAATCCGGGAAGCTTTTCGCCGTCAACTGGCCCCTCGCGTGGTACCCGCCGCACGTGACCGCCAAGCGGCTGGTTGACGAGGGAGCCATCGGAGAGGTGACGGAGGTTCACTTCTTCGACGGCAACCGCGGCCCGCTCTTCCACACGGCGGACAAGGTCGAAATCTCGGCCGAGGAAAGGGAGCGGGAGAAGCCTTTCACCTGGTTCTACAGGAAAGAGGCCGGCGGAGGCTCCCTGCTGGATTACCTGGGCTACGGAGCCACGCTGGGCAGCTGGTACCATGGCGGCAAGGTGCCCATCGAAGTGACCTCCGTCGTGGACGAGCCGGCGGGGCTCGAGGTGGACGAGCACAGCATCACCGTTGCCCGCTACGAGACCGGCCTTTCGAAGTTCGAGACGCGCTGGGGCACGCTCTCGGATCCCTGGACGCACCAGCCTCTCCCCCGGTGCGGGTTCGTCCTGGTGGGGACCGCGGGATGCATCTCCAGCTACGACTTTGAAAAAACGATCCGTCTGCAGACGCGGGCGGATCCAGCGGGAGCGGACGTGCCGGTGGATACCCTGGCGCCCCCGCGGTCAGAACCCCGTTCAGAACTTCATCCACTGCCTGGAAACCGGCGAGCCCCTGCACGGTCCGCTCTCCCCGCAGATTGGCCGGCATGGACAGCGGATCGTGGACTCGGCCGTGCTCTCCGCGCTGCACAAGCACACGGTCCGGCTCCTGTAGGAAGGGGAAAACGATGCCGCTGGAAGCAGACGATTCCTATGGCCTCTCGGCGGGAAGCAGCCGGAAGGACATCCCTGCTCCATCCCTGCCCTATGAGCCCCGAGACCCGGCGGCCTGGCGGCCGAGAATCGGGCTGGTCGGCTGCGGCGGAATCAGCGTGCAGCACCTGCGCGCTTACGCGGCGGCCGGCTACGACGTGGCGGTCCTCTGCGACCGTGTGGAAGAAAAGGCGCGCAGCATGCGCGACAAGTTCTATCCCGCGGCAGACGTCTCCGAGGACTGGCGGAAGGTCATGGCGCGCGCAGACATCGAGGTCGTGGACCTGGCTGCGCACCCCGACCAGCGGGTGGACATGATCGGGGCGGCAATCGAATCCGGGCAAGCATGTCCTCAGCCAGAAACCGTTCGTAACGGACCTCGACGTCGGGCTGCGGCTTGTGGAAAAGGCGGAGAAAAAAGGCGTGCGCCTGGCCGTGAACCAGAACGGCCGCTGGGCGCCGCACTGGAGCTGGATCCGGCAGGCCATCGCAGCGGGCCTCCTGGGCGAGGTGACCAGCGTGCGCGTGGCCGTGAACTGGGACCATAACTGGATTGCCGGAAGCGTTTTCGAAGAAATCCGCTTCATCATCCTGTACGATTTCGGCATCCACTGGTTCGACATCGTCTGCCGTTTCCTGCGCGGCAGAAAGCCACTGCGGGTGCACGCGTCCGCCGCCGTCGTCACCGGGACAGAAGGCGCGACCTCCCCTGCTCTCGCAGGCCATCGTCGAGTACGATTCAGGCCAGGCGTCCCTGTTCTTCGATGCGAACACCCGCTTCGGCGAGCAGGATACGACGTGCGTCACCGGAACGCTCGGGACGGTCCGCAGCGCGGGACCAGACCTGAACGCGCAGGAGGTGACCCTGGCCACCGGGCAGGGCCTTGCCCGGCCGGCACTCCGCGGGGCATGGTTTCCCGACGGTTTTCACGGGACCATGGGGGAGCTCCTGTGCGCGGTTGAAGAAAAGAGAGAGCCGGAGAACGGGGCCCGGGAGAACCTGGAGAGCCTCGCCCTGTGCTTTGCAGCACTGGAAAGCGCGGCGCGGCACGCCCCCGTGGCCCCGTGGACAGTCCGGAAGCTGCCGGAATGACGCCATGAAGGAACGGTACGAGAAGGTCGTGGAAATCCTCGCACGGAAAGGCTACCGAAGCGTGGCCGAGCTTTCCTCGGACCTCGGCGTTTCAGAAATGACAGTCCGCCGCTACCTCGATCGGCTGGGCGAAAGGCAGCTCATCACGCGCACCCACGGCGGCGCGTTCGTGGGCCAGGACATGATCGAAGTGGATTACCGGGTGCGCGAGACTGTTCGGCGCACGGAGAAGGAGGCCATCGGAAGGGCTGCGTGGTCCCTGGTGCAGCCGGGCGAATCGATTTTCATCGACGCGGGAACAACCACGGCGCACCTCGCCCTTGCTATGGACGACACGCGGCGGATCACCGTGGTCACCCATTCCACGATCGTCCTGCAGGCCCTGGAGCACAAGTCCAACATCGACACGATCCTCCTGGGCGGCAAGGTCCACGCGGCGTCCCACTCCCTGATCGGTCCGATCGCGGAGGAAACGGTGCGGCAGTTCAGGTTTACAAAGGCCTTCATGGGGACCGTGGGGATCAACCTCCAGGAAGGCTTCACGCAGTCCAACATCGAAGAGGTGCCGGTGAAAAAGATGGCCGCGGCGAACGCACGGCAGGTGATCGTGCTCGCTGACAGCTCGAAGATCAACCGGGACGTGCTGGTGCTCTTCCTCGGTCTTCACCAGGTTCACATGGTCGTCACGGACGCCGGTGTCTCCTCGGAGCACCGGGCGGCACTGGAGGAACGCGGAATCCGGGTTCTCGTCGCCGGGTAGGAATGCGAGAACAGCGCCGACGTACCCGGCGGATTCAGCGCCGACGTACCCGTGCGGATTCAGCGCCGACGTACCCGGCGGATTCAGCGCCGACGTACCCGGCGGATTCAGCGCCGACGTACCCGGCGAATTTGGCGCGCAGTGGAGGTTCTTGTGAGCTTTATTGCCATGCATACACTCGTTGATCGCGCTTTCAAGGGCGGATACGCCGTCCCGGCTTTCTGCACCTGGAACGCGGAAACAATCGATATCGTCCTTTCCGTGGCCGAACGAATGCGGGCTCCCGTCATCGTCATGCAGGGGCCGGGTGAGTTTCCCGTCCTGCCGCCCGCGTCAATGGCCGCGGTTGCCCGTGCAATCGAAAGCCTCCATGCGGTGTCGGCCGCCTTGCACCTGGACCACGGCGACTCGATGGAGATGGTGCGGCAGTGCCTCGACGCACGGTTCACGTCGGTGATGCTGGACTTCTCCGCGCGGTCGTTCGAAGAAAATGCGGACGCGCTGCGGCAGGTGGTGCAGATGGCCCGCCCACTGGGTATCACGGTGGAGGGGGAAATCGGAAAAATCGGGAAGGCCGACGATGCATCCACGGAAGGCAGCGCCGCGTCCGCTTTTACCAATCCGGCCGAAGCGGCTCGTTACGTGCGGACCACGGGTGTCGATCTTTTGGCAGTGTCCGTGGGCAACAAGCACGGGTTCTACCGGGGAGACCCGCACCTGGAGTTCGGCCTCCTGGAAGAGCTGCACGCGGCAGTCGCCGTGCCGCTTGTCATGCACGGAGGCACGGGCATTCCCGCGAAGGACATCCAGAAATCCGTCGGCCTCGGCATTGCCAAGGTCAACGTTGCCAGCGAGCTCGTACACGGCTTCCGCGAAATCTCTCATGTCGCAGTGGGGAAAAGGGGCCAACCTCTGGTCTCCGCTGGCAGTGGCCGAAGCGCGTCGGATCATGGAGCCCGTAGTGGAAAAGTGGATCACCGTCACCGGCGCCGCGGGGAAAGCGTGACGGTCCGGGAGCGTGTCATTGCCGCGCTGGAACACCGGCGAGCCGGACGCCGTCCCCTTTCATGTGACGTTCACGGCTCCCGCGCGCGAGGCCCTTGCGCGGCACTACGGGAACCAGGACTTCGAATCAGGGCCTGGGCAACTGCCTCACCGTCCTTCGCACCAGGGCGCCCTACCGGGAGGTGGAAGGCATGCCGGGGGTCCAGGAGGATGAGTTCGGCGTCCGCTGGGACAAGACGCTCGACACTGACATCGGAACGGTCTGCAACACGGCCCTGACCCGGGAGACGCTGAAGAGCTACCGGTTTCCGGACCCGCAGGACCCGCGGAGGTTCGCGCATTTCCCGGAGGCTCTGCGCCAGAAAGGCGATCGCTTTGCGGTTGCCTCGCTTGCATTCACGATGTTCGAACGCGCCTGGACCCTTGCCGGAATGGAAACCGTTCTCATGGCGATGATCGACGAGCCGGCGTTTGCCAACGAGCTGTTCGACCGCATATTGGCCTTTGACCTCGAGATCGTGCAGGCGGCGCTCTCCTATGATATTGACGGGATGCGGTTCGGCGACGACTGGGGGCAGCAGAGGGGGCTGATCATGGGACCTGTCCTGTGGCGGAAGTACATCCTGCCCCGTGTGGCCGTGCTCTACGGCGCCGTGAAGGCCAGCGGAAAGAGGGTCTTCATCCACAGCTGCGGCCAGATCGAGGAGCTTTTCCCGGATCTCGTGGAGGCAGGCGTCGATGTTTTCAACCCGTTTCAGCCGGAAGTCATGGACGTTGAGTCCGTAAAGGCCCGCTACGGATCGGATTTGACCTTCTTCGGCGGGATCAGCACGCAGAAGACACTGCCCTATGGGACCGAGGCACAGGTGCGCGAGGAAACGGAAAGGCTGATTGAAAGGATTGGCAGGGGGGGCGGGTACATCGCTGCTCCGGCGCACGACATCCCGAAGGATGCAAAGCCTGAGAACGTTGCGGCAATGCTGGAAGTCCTCAGGAGCCAGTAGAAGCTCGACGCAGGATGAAGTCCCGGAAAAAGCCGCCAGCAGGAAGATACCCCGCTTTTGCATAGAACCGACTTTTTTGATGAGCACAACGTTTTCTATACTTTTTACTTATCTTCCTGCCGGCGCGGCAACTTTATTAATATCATCGATTATTAACCTAACCCGATCTTGGAGCAATAGTCCAAAAGGCTCATTTTAAGGAATTTATCATGTTGAGGAGCTGAACCTTATTGCCGGCACCAGTTTTCTGGTAGATATGGTAAACGTGATTCTTCACCGTCAGGGTTGAGATGTACAGCTTTTCAGCAATGGCGTTGTTGCTGAACCCCCTTGCCATCATTTCAATGATGTCCCTTTCGCGGTGCGAAATTCCGAACTGCCGAATGAACCGCTCGGGCAGATTGAATGCAGTGCCCCGTCCCGGCTCCGCGAAAAGCCGTGAAATGTAGACAACGGTAAGGATGACGAATCCAATGTAGTACAGCAGCTCGTCGAGGGGGTAATCATGCAGGAGTGCCGGGGATGCGGGGACGTTCTGGAAGACGAACTGGGCAACGCCCAGAAGCGCGAACACCCCGAAAAAGCCCAGGAAGCTTCGTATGAGCGACTGAAGCCACGGGCTTTCGATCCTCTTGAATCCCCGGAGGAGGATCGTGGCGGCATACACGTGAACCCCCAGAAGCGCCAGGTAGTCGAGATCCATGAGCACGAAGGCCGGTCCGGCCTGTGTCCAGAGAAGCTGCGACGCCTCTTTCAGGCCGCCCAGAAGCCCCAGCGCGGCCGTGAGTCCGGCGTGCACGGCAATCCGCGCGCGTGAGGGATTGATGCGCACAACCTGGAGGGCGAGGGTAACCAGGTACCAGCACACGCCCGCGTTGCCGAGCACGGAGAGCACCGTTCCCGTGACATGCAGCCCTGGTCCGAAATCTGCATCCACCGCCTGCTCATAGGTCTTCAGCGCCTCCACGAGCATGATGAGCGTGGCCGCTGTGAAAAGGAATGCAAAGTCGCGGAAGCTGACGAGGGACATGCGCCGCGCGGCAAAGGATGCCACGACAATGAGCGTGACTCCGCCGGCAAAACAGAGAATGTACGCTGCCAGGACCGCGTGCAGCACCCCGGACGTCCTTTGCTCTAAACCGGCAGGACGCGGATGGCCGGGTCCAGCTCGGCTTTCAAAAAGTCCTCGATGTAGGTCAGGGTCCCCGTGGAGGCGCTCGGGCAGCCCTTGCAGGCTCCCATGTACTTGATGTAGACCTCCGTGATCCCGTCCGCCGCTTTCATATCCACGACTTCCAGGTTCCCGCCGTCGCGCAGGAGGTTGGGGCGGACCTTATCGTCGAGCACTTTTTCCACTGCGCGGTGTCTCTGGATGAGGCCGAGCTGCGCGAATGTTTTCACGTCAGCGGGAGCGGCTGCGTCATTTTCCATTTCCGCGCGGACGTCCCGGAGAATGTCCACCAGGTAGTGCGGGCGGGATTCGTGCCCGCCTGGGCGGATGCAGGACTTGCAGAAAGCTCCGGCCTTGGTGTACTGCGTGATCTCCTCGACAGACTTCAGATTGTTGATACGGATGACGTCCCTGACCGTCCGGAGGCTTACCCGCGCGCACTGGCAGACGATTTCCTCCTCTTCCAGGGAGTCCATGTCCACGCCCTTGTACTGGGAGGCCGCCTTGCGGATGACGTCGTACGCCATGACGCTGCAGTGCATCTTCTGCGGCGGGATGGCGGCGGTTGCCTCGTCGTCACGGAGAGACTGCTCGACGTCGATATTCGTGATCTTCATCGCTTCATCGACTGTCTTGCCTATGATCATCTCGCACATCATGTCGCTGGAGGCAATTGCTGTCCCGCACCCGAAGGTTCGGAACTTCGCGTCCCGGATCCTGTTGCTCCGGGGGTCGACTGCCCAGAAGGCGCGTATTGCGTCTCCGCACACTTCCGCGCCCCAGTCTGCTACCACCAGGCGCGCGCCCAGCGCTTCCGCCTGCTCCTGCGTGATCTCTCCGAGATGCCGGGGATTGAGCATGTGGTCATTCACCTTGCGGGAATAGCTCTCCCAGAGCGTTCCGCCGATCAAGTCAGATTTGGCCATGAGAAATCTCCCTTGGACCGCGCCAGCGCGCGGCAGCAGATGTCAGGACTCAGCGCACGGCACTCGGCGAGATGGTCCGCAGGCGGTCAATCGCGGCCCGCAGGGCAGTTATCGCAGCGTCGATATCCTCGTCCGTGGTGAACCTCGACAGCGAGAGGCGCACGCCCGTGTGCGCAAGCTCCGTGTCGATGCACATCGCAACGAAGGTCGGATTGGGCTCCAGGGATTCGGAGGCACAGGCGCTTCCGGTGGAGGCGGCAATTCCCTGGCGGTTGAGGTCCCAGATCATCGCCTCTCCTTCCACCCCCTTCACGCTCATGAGGATGGTGTTCGGCACCCGCAGCGCGCGCGCGCCAATGACGCTGACTCCCGGGATCGATAAAAGGGCGTCTTCCAGGCGGTCGCGCAGGCGCCGCACCTCCGTCTGCTCGTGCGGAAGACCTTCGACCGCGAGCTCCATTGCGAGGCCCATGGCCACGAGGAACGCCACGTTCACGGTGCCTCCCCGCCGCCCGCCCATCTGCTCCCCCCCGTGGAGGAGCGGAGTGATTTTCCGGCCCTGCCGCACGAACAGTCCCCCGACGCCTTTCGGCCCATGGAACTTGTGCGCGCTGAAGCTCAGGAAGTCCACCGGCGCCTCCTGGACGTCGACAGGCACCTTGCCCAGCGCCTGCACTGCATCCGTGTGGAAGAGGATCCCTTTTTCCCGGCACAGGGTGGCAAGTTCCTTGATGGGGAACAGCAGGCCCGTTTCGTTGTTGGCCCACATGATGGAAACCAGCGCCGTGCGGTCGGGATCGATGGCGCTCTCCAGCATATCCGGATCCACGATCCCGGCCTCGTTCACGGGAAGGAAAGTGATCCTGGCCCCCATGCTCTGCAGGAATCGGCAGGTGTTGCTCACGGCCGGGTGCTCGACCTGCGTGGTGACGATCTCCGACTTCTCCCCGGTGCGGATCAGGTTGTACCAGACCGATTGAAGGACCGTGTTGTTCGACTCTGTTGCACAGCTGGTGACCAGGATGTCATCGCTGTCCCTCGCGTTGATACCGGCGTACAGCCTGTCGAACGCCAGGCGCATGTAGGAGTGAACCTCGGTGCCGAAGGTGTGGAGCGAGTTCGGATTGCCATACAGCTGGCTCCAGAACGGCTCCATGGCCTCCTTGACGCGTGGATCGACTATCGTCGTGGCGTTGTTGTCGAGATAGACGGCACCCATTTCCTCAATAATATCAAATCACGCATACACGCGCAACGCCAGGCCGGTCCAGGCGGTCCAGGCGATGAGGGCAGGCGCCGGCGATCCCTGGCCAGGCTAGCGAAGCTTCTTGCGGAGCTTTCGGCCGGTGGGGCGCGGGGGCCCTGCAGGCTCCTCCTCGGTTCTCCGTGCGCGGGCCGAGAACACCGCCATCAGAACGACTGCCGCCGCGATGAGCAGGACGTTCAGGATCTGCCCCGTCGTGAAATTGAACCACGTGAACTGGGAAATGAAATTGTCCAGGTGGACGAGTGTGATGGGGTATCCGTACCCTCCGAACCCAATGCCCTTGTCCGGCTGGCGGACGTATTCGATGAAAAATCGGATCACTCCGTATCCCAGCATGTAGAAGGCGATGGAGAAGCCCTTGTACGGCCTGCGCCTGCGGACGATGAACCACAGGATCAGCCAGAGAACCAGGCCCTCGAAGAACGCCTCGTACAGCTGCGAGGGGTGCCGGGGGAGGTTCACCAGGCCGGCAGCAGGAACAGGGAGGCCGACGGAGGAGGCATAGTCCTTGACCCACTGCTGGTTCGTCGGAAAGCTCTCGGCGTTGGGAAAGATCATTCCCCAGGGTGCTGTCGTGATTCTTCCATAGAGCTCGCCATTGATGAAATTGCCCAGCCGGCCGAAGGTATACCCGAGCGGGATACCGGAAACGAGCATGTCTCCCCACCCCAGCACATCGAGCTTCTTTATCTTCAGGTACGAGATGATGGCTATGGTTGCCCCGACAACTCCACCGTGGTAGGACATGCCCGCAATTCCGGTAAGCCGCACGCGGCCGTCAACGACGCCGAAGGGAAGGATGATCTGCAGGGGGTGCTGGAGGTAGTAGCCGCTGGGGTCGTAGATGGTGACCGCGAAGGCGCGCGCGCCCACCAGGAGGCCGATGATCGCCCAGAAGAACATGTCCAGCACGGCCTCCCTTTCGGCGGCTGCCGGCTTGACGGGAGGACCTTCCCGCCGCGCCAGCTGCCACACGAACAGGAAGTAGGTGATGGCAAAGGCGACAAGGTACATGAAGCCGTACCACCGGATGGGAAGGCCGGGAATGATCTCGGGCTTGATCCATGCCGGGTACGGAATAAAAGACAGCACGTCGTCTCCCTCCTGTCCCTCTACATTACATCTTTTCCACAATCTTGCCCTGCACGGGGTCGAAACGCAGGGTGATCATTCTCTTCTCCGTGGACGTCTCGTAGCGTCGTCCATGGCTTTCCAGCACGGCGCCGGGAAACAGGGTGCCGCGGATGAAAACCTCCGACGGCACGTGCTCGTCGTACCGGTCTCGAAGCGTGATGAGCCGCATCTTGCGCTGTTCGATGAGCTTCAGCGCCTGCACCTTCTGTGCGCGGGCGCGCGCAAGCAGCGCGGCGGCCTGGGACTGCGCGGGGACTGCCCCGGCCGCAGAGGCCGCCTGAGAGGCGCGTTTTTCCTGCACGAACATTTCGGCGTCGAGGTCCGCAACCTTCTTCGCGAGGGCCGTCACCTCGCGCTCTTCCCGCTCGATCTGGTCTTTGACCAGAAAATCCTGGCCGAAGGAAACAACGGTTTTCACCCCGCCCGGCGAGCCGATATTCTGCACTTCGACACCCCGGCTGGCCCGCACCTCACCCCCGACAAGAGTGCCTTTCTCCGAATCGAGCCGAAGAACGCCATTGCACTTCACCTGGCATCGGACACAGGGCCCGAGCAGGTGGACGTCCCCGATGGCCAGGAGAACCGCCTGCTCGGCGAACAAGCTCTCGATGTTCCTCTTTGACCGCAAAACCGCCTTGCCCTCGCCCTTGATCCCCTGGCCAATGGTGATGCTTCCGTCAGCGGAGAGCAAAGCCCCTTCCACCGAGTCCGCGACCTCCAGCACTCCCTCGGCCACGACGGTGAACCCCGAGCGCACGGACCCGGTGATGCTCACCAGGCCGGGGAACTTGATGTTGCCCGGTGGCCATGGAGACGTCACCCTGGACGACGTGCGCCTCCATGACCGAGAGGACCGGCCCGTCACGAACCAGCTCTCCGGTGCTTTCCGCCCTGAACTGGATGGATCCATCCGTCTGGAGATCCTCGCGGACCCCGCGCCCGGCTCTCAGCGTCTCCTGCGCCTCGGACGGCGGCACGATCTGCTTGCCTGTCACGTCCCAGCCATCCTCAACCAGCGGATTCCGCGGCCGGACCGTTGCTATCAGATCCCCCTTCTGGATCCTGGTGATGCGGTCCTGGGCGCGGAAGTCGGCACGGCCGTCCTTGCGGATGGACACTGCCGCGCCGGTGGCCACGTGGACGTTGAAAACGATCCTCTTCTGGGCGTCCACCTGGGGAGGCCGGCCTTCCGCTATCTGCTGGTCCGCAAAGCCCTCACCGCGGGCAACCTTGTCCAGCAGGGGCAACAGCTTCTTCTCGTCGATTCCCTTCTGCACGCCCGCCTGCCGCAGCCGCGCGCGCACGTCATCCGCGGACATCCGCGCCCCGTCTCCCTCCGGCGGGAAATACGACACGGACGCCTTCATGCGGTCCGGGGCCAGCGTGACCAGCAGCTCGGCGTCCCGGTGCGGACGGACCCGCAGGAGAATTGCCATACCGTCGCTGCCCTTTTCCAGGATCCCCTGCTCGGTTGCCACCACGACGTCCTTGCGCATGGCAAGGCCCTCAAAGAGGCGGATGTCGGCCGCTCGTGATCGCGCCGGGCTGATGGCTGTGCCGAAAACGTCCACCCCCTGCTCACCGCCCAGTGACGGGGTGATGCGCAGAACTTCGGCGTCTTTCTTCACCCGCGCGACAGCGTCCACTTTTGCAAGCGGGAACGCGCCCAGTGAAGCCAGGGACTGCAGGGCGGCGGGGTTGGTCGTGGCAGATGCGCGTATGAGCCCCGCCTCTTCCGCCGGCAGGAACATGGCGCGCCACTCCACCTTCGGCTCGGAGCCGAGCTTTGCGGGGCGTCCCGTGACCAGGACATAGTCGGCAAGCTCGGCCGTTTTTCCGTTGAAGAACGCGAGAAGGTCCTTGCGCACGACCTCCGGATTGAAGCCCTTCACCTTGCTCGTCCGGATGGCTTCGCTCACCGCCGCGGGGAAAAGCGGTGTGCCCCGTCCCCGGCCCTTCCGCAGGAACAGCACCGCCTTCAGCTTGTCGGGAGAGACCGTGATAACCGCGGCTCCGTTCACGGCGGGGGAGATCGAAACAGAGTCAAGCGGCGCGGCGCCGAGAATGGCGTCCTGCATGATCGACTCGATCTCGTGAGCCGGCAGGAGGGAAGAAGGAGCAAACCCGAGCTTCTCGGCGCGGGAGAGGACGTCCTGCGCATCAGGCGCCGGCGCCTCCTTGTCGCCCGGGCTGAAGGAGAGCAGGCAGCTCAACCCGTCGCGGGAGGCTGCCACCGTGAGTGAATGATCGCGGAAGGGCACCACGTCGCACCAGTTCACTCCCTTGCGCAGGAAGCCGGTGACAACGGCTTTCACATCGGCCCCGGTCCGCGTGACCCCTTCCAGGAAGAGGAATCCTCCCTGCTCGGAACGCGGGGCCTGGACGAGCCTGCCGAAAACGCTCTTGCCTTCCTTTCCCTGGGTGCCCGGCCGGATCCGTGCCACGATGCTGCCCTCGGTGACGCAGCCGGAGCCTGTCAGGTTCGGATCGATGGCGACCTCTTCACGGATCAGCCGCTTTTCCACCACGACCTCGACATGCGCGCGGGGAGGAAGGAAGGGAAGGGCCGCCTTTTTCAGGGTCTTCTTCTCAGTCTTGATGCGCTCTTCCCGCAGGCGGAATCCCCGCGGCGGCGGTGAGGCATCAAGGATCCTGCGGCAGACCGCGCCCAGTCTCTCGGGGACAGGGAGGGGCTCGAAGACGACGCTCTCCGGGGTCCCGGGCTTCGGAGGAACGCCCGCCGCGGCGACAAACGTGACCGGCTCGGTCTTCCCTTTGGCAAGAGCGCGGAAAGCGCGGTCTATCGCGGCGGAGTCGAATCCTGACCTGACCTTCTTCTCGCCGAGCAGGGCGGTGAGACTCTCCGTGGTGATGTCGGCGCCGTTCACGTCCGGCGTGATGGTGACGCGGACCTCGATTCCCAGCTCGTCGATTTCGAGATTCAGGTTGCCTTTCACTGCCACTGGAGGTTTCCCGCAGGAGGTCGCGGACACCTTTCCCGGTTCAGCATAGTCTATGGCCGATCAGCCGACAAGAGTGAACACCGCCAGCCCCGCGAACACGACGGCGAGACCGATCTTCACCTTGCCCATGTGAGCGCGGAACAGGGTGGTGATCTTCTCGGAACCCACGCCGAGATAGCTCGCCCCGAAGACAACCAGCAGGGGAAGAATGAAGCAGAGGTTGTACAAGGCCAGGAGCCCCACGGCGTCGACCTGGCGGCGCATCCGGGCAAGGTACCCCAGGAGGGGAAGGTATACCTGGCCGGTGCAGGCGAACTCGAACACGGACACCAGGAACCCCAGCGCGAGTGAGCTGCCGGCCAGCGCCGCCACGCGGACGCGCGTTCGGATGGATGCGTGGATGCGCTTCTTGAACGATGACGGCAGCTGCAGGACCATGTCGGTTGCCCGCCCGGCACGGATCAGGGTGAAGTCGTACACCGAGAGCGCGGCAAAGACGAGCAGCACGGCGACGAGCGCCCACCGAAGGACCAGCGAAACAATGGAGATGCCGGCCAGGGCGCGAAACGCCGTGAAGAAGCCCAGGCCGATCAGGGAGTAGGAGGCAAAAACGGCAAAGGAGAAAAGCCCCCCGATCACGAGCACCTCGCGCCGCGCCCGGCCGGCAAGCGCGAGCGAGGCCAGCAGGAAGATCAGCGTCGTGAATGCGCAGGGATTGATTCCGTCTATGAGGCCTGCGGCGATCACGGGGAACAACGCCAGCCGGTCCGCGGCGGGCGCGGCGGCGGGCACCTTCTCGGCGGCTGCCGCCGGCCCTGCCAGTGACGCCAGCAGGCCGGGAAGCTTCTCGCGGATCACCCCGTCCCCCTGGAGGAGTATGTCACCGACGCGCAGCACGGGGATCGCCGTGACGGCCTCCCCTCGTGCCGAGGCAAGGGCGGTGAGCTCCTCGTACCGTGCCGTGTCCATGAGGTCGCGCTTCTGCAGCTCGATGCGGCGTCCCAGCAGCTTCTCCAGCCGCGGGATCTCGACCGAGAGAAACTCCTCGCAGCTGCGGCAGCCCGGGGCGTAGTAGTAGGTGACGGGAATCGGCGTTCCTGCGCCTCCGCCAGGTCCCGGCTTCCGGCGCTTTGAGTGTCCAGGAATCCGTACTCTCGCGGACTGTTCCCCGCAGCCAGTAATGCAGGGGCGGCGCCCCGGCCAGGTCCGTGCTGACGAGGTAGCTCCTGATGGTGATTCCGCGGTCGTCAATCGAGTCAAAGCGCAGGGAAAACGAGGCATGCCCGCCCGCCGGGATGGACTGCGAGCCGGGGGTAACCCGCAGGCATGTGCACGTCGGCAGAAAAGTCACTGTCATCGAAATCGGCTCTCTGTTCGTCACCACGACATCGGCCTGGGCTTTCGCCCCCTGCACGATCATGCCGAACTTCCATTCCTGCGGGGAAAAAAGGAGTCGGGGAGCGGGAGCAGCGGACAGGGAAGCGGCAGACAGGATGAGGACGAGGAGGCATGAGAAAAACCGTCGTGGAGCCATGGATCAGGACCGCGCGCCTTCCCGGTTTCCTCCCTGCGCCCGCGCACGGAGGAGCGCATTCTCGCGCCGGAGTGTCGAGAGCTCGATCTGCTGTGACCGTACCGACTCCACGAGATCGGCCGGGCTCAACGCGCCGGAGTTCAGCAGATCCTCGAGGTCACGCCGCATGCCCTTGTAATCCTCCTCCGCCTCCGCCTCTGCCGTGGGCTGGGGACCCTCGACGTCGCCTTTTGCCCCTGCCATCCAGGGTGCCCCATCAGGCTCATCTGCAGCGGCAGCGAGCAGCTTTTCCGAGATGCGGAAAAGTGCGCGGGAAAGCACGCATCCCGGCTTGTAGCGCAGGATCGGGACCCGGGAACCGAGCGCCACCGCCTGCAGCTCGTCGCGGAAGACGACGCCGAGGTGGGAGAGCTCTATCCCGAGGTAATCACGGACGGAGGCGCGAAGCTTTTCTGCCCTGGCCGCTTCCGCAGGGTCCTCGACCATGTTCAGCACCAGCCGCGGCCGAAGCCGTCCCAGGGCGTGGGAAAGAAGGGCATGACCCTCGGGATCTTCGCGCGCGATCCTGGACAATATCCGGGGCACCGACGCGCGCTGCAGGCCGCCCTCGCGATCCTTGCGCATCTCTTCCAGAACCGCGAATGCTCGCGAGCGCTGGTCCACGGTGGCGTATATCGCTCGAAAGACGACGTTCTTGAGGAAGATGTAGGCATTCAGGAGGGACGTGAGCGCGGGGGTCGTCACGACGATCCCCCCCGTGGCGAGCAGGAAGAAATCCAGCGCATTCGCCCCCGCTCCGGGGCCCAGGTCCAGCACCATGAAATCACACGCCAGCGACTCGAGGCAGCGGACCAGCCTCTTTTTCTGCGCCGGCTTGAGGTTCGCGGTTCCGGGCATCTCGGCATCACCGGCCACGAAGGAGAGACCCTCGTACTCGGTGGGAAGGACGATCTCCTCGAAGCTCGTGCGCGGAACGGACAGGAAGGTTCCGATCCCCCTGTTCACGCTGCGGATTCCCAGCATGGTGTGGGCATTGGAGGCGCCCAGGTCCAGGTCAACCAGGACGACCTTCCGACCCGCCTCGGCGAGCGCGATGGACAGGTTCGTGGCAAGGAGGGACTTGCCGACGCCGCCCTTGCCGCTTCCAACGGGGAGGATCATCATTTCCGGCCCAGGCTCCTAGTGGAAATCTTGCACCTCTGTTTCATCATATTCGGGCAGCGGCGCGCCCGGGCCGCCCGGGGGAGCTTCCTGCGTGGCCTCCTCCGACCGCCAGCCTATCAGCACGGCAAGAAACGCCGCGTCCAGCAGGAACACCAGGAGAAGAACGGCGCCGCCTGTCAGCGACCGCCGGCCAATGCCGAATATCTGGTAGCCGGATGCGATTCCCAGCGCGCCGGAAACAACGAGCAGGATGAGCGAGAAGACGCTCATTGCCTTGCCCAGTCGAAGCAGGGCGATCAGCCGGGCGTACCGCGCGGGAAACAGGGCCAGCATGCCGCCCCCTGCCGCTATCAACAGGTTCCCCGATCCCGCCACCAGCAGCCATGGATACACCCACGGCCCGGCACCCGAAATCCCTCGAAGCACTGCCGCAGAAAGAAGAAGCACGAGAAAGAAACGCACCAGCTCCCAGAGGGAGCCGGCCAGGAGCAACCCACGCCGTGCCTGCATGCTCTGCGAAGTGTAGCCACCCGGGGAAACCAAGGCAAGAGCACGCGTTGCCTCACCGGAATTCTGACCCTGTGGGCCCGTTTGCCTCATCCAAAATTCCAACCCTAGACTTTGCCCGCCACTGCCACGATGGCCGGCGGGAGGAAAAAGGTGCGGGGTTAACGATGAAGGAGAAGAAGTCCATCACTCCTGAGATGGCTCGTAGGTATCAGGAGGGGCAAACAGGGCATCTTGGACGATGGTCACCCATGGTCGCGCAAGACGCGCGCACCGCTTTGAGCGGTGGGAGTCGGCAGCCTGGAATGGCCACCAGAGCGGATCCGGGACTTGCTGAACGTCGGCGAGCACACCGGCCCGCCTGGGGGCGAGCCAGAAGCGGACCGGTCTTGCTCGCGCAAGCAGTCCATGTCGTCTTGGGCTAAGGCGTCCCTACTGCTTGGTGTATACGTAAGCGCTACTGAGGTCAGTCGGGTACCCTTTATCTGGTTGGCCCAATGACAGATACAAAGTAGTGCCGCTGACCGAGTACAAGAAGTAGAGCTTGGTTCCCGCCAAAGACGGCGTTTCGGGAGGGTCGCTGTTTTCGACCGTTGCGAGGATGGTCTTCGCTGCCGTGTCACTTGTGATCGTTCCCCAAAGGCTCTCGCCGCCGCCGATATCGATTTTAAAAGTCGTTTCCGTAAAGGTGACGGCAAGCGAGTCTGGCGACGTCGTTTTCCACGTACCGACGAAATCGGGAGGCAATAGGGGGGGTGCCACAGGCGTCAGCTGGGCATCAGCTTTCGCTCGTTGAGCTTTTGGACCAACCGTGACTACTTTTGAAGACGTTGTATACCCATCCTTGACGAAGTCCAGTGTCCACGTCCCGTCAGCCAACATCAGTTCGTAGTCGCCCAGGGAGTTTGTCAGCTCCGAGTATTGATAGCCGTGAATTGAAACTTCAACGCTTTCCAAGGGCAAGCCTGTCACGCCATCCGTCACCCTGCCATAAGCCTTGTCAACTTGTTCCAGGTAGTAGGTGATTGGCTTGCAACTGACGAACATGATCGCCATGGCCGCAATCGAGAACATCAATAACAATTTGGCTCTTCGTGTCATCTCTCGACCTCCATTCCAAACGGACTTTTCTATCCACAGGGTGTCGGGAATCGTGAGAAGATTTGAGAAGATTATGGTAGGAACTGCGATGCGGACTCGCGGAGAGCAACAACCGATGCAACGTTTTTTTCTTCTCTTTTAAATTTCCAAACCTCACTTTTCTAACTCTTGCTATTTCGGCATGTTATGCGGCTCCTTCTCCCTACGCGAATTGTTTCATCGGCGAGACGGTATTGTCAAGGGCAGACGGAGTGTGCCGCGATCAGTACATTGACAGACAGGCCCGGCCGTTTAAGAATGGCCTGCCTGAAGTCACGGAGGAGTTGCGGATGAGACTATTCAGCTCGCGCGAACGAATTGCCTGGACCGTCGTCACGGCGGTCCTGCTGGCCGGCCTGGCGTTCTTCGCCCTGTCGCCCCGGCTGCTGGCAGGAAGCACGGAAGACGAGACGCAGGCATACCTGTCCACCATCGGGCAGGTTTTCCGCGAAGTGCGCGACACATACGTGGATGCCGACAAGGCTGGCCCCAAGACACTCTACGAGGGAGCGCTGAAGGGTATGTTCGAAGCCCTCGGTGATCCGTACTCCATGTACCTGTCGGCCGCCGAATGGACCGACATGACCGACATCTCCACCGGGAGCTTCGGCGGCGTGGGACTGGAGATCACGAAGGTGGACAAGGTCGGCGCCCAGGTGGTCTCCGCCCTCGAAGGCACGCCCGGCTACCGGGCCGGGGTTACCGCCGGAGACATCATCGTCAAGGTAAACGGCAATTCAATGGCGGAGCTCGGCCTCAGCGCCATCCGGGATACGCTGCGGGGCGCGCCAAAAACCGACGTCACCGTAACGATCAAGCGGGGAGAGACCGTCCAGTTCGACACGACAATCACGCGCGACATCATCCAGCTGCGGACGGTGAAATACACGATGATGCCCGGGAACATCGGGTACCTTCGGCTCTCCGAGTTCACGCCGCAGTCGGGCGAGCAATGCCGCGAGGCCATCCGATCCTTCATGGCGGCAGGCTACACATCCATGATCCTCGACCTGCGGGGCAATCCGGGAGGGCTTCTGAACTCCGCGGTGGACGTGGCCAACCTTTTCATCGAGCAGGGGCTCATCGTGCAGAGGAAAAGCCAGCGGGTGCAGAGCGAGAACATGGTCTACAATGCGCGAAAAAACAGGATGCTGGTGGATCCCGGCATCCCGGTCGTCGTCCTGGTGGACCGGTTTTCAGCCTCTGCGGCCGAGATCGTCTCCGGCGCGCTGAAAGACTATCACCGCGCCACCCTCATCGGGGAGAAGACCTACGGGAAGGGATCGGTCCAGAGCGTGCAGGGCCTCGGGGACGGGGGGTTCCGCCTCACGACGTCGCGCTACTACACACCCGCCGGCGCGTCGACAGACGTCTCCATAGACAAGAAGGGCATCGAACCGGATCGGACTATCACCGAGACGCCGCTGAGTGATGCGCAGCAGAAGTCCCTCAACGATCTCCTCAACGGCACATTCGTGAAGGATTTCGTGAAGGCCAGCCCGACGCCCAGCGACGCGGAGCTGACGCGGTTCATCACGACCATGCACGAAAAGGGGATTGCCCTGGACGACCGCTACCTGCGCAGGCTGGTCCGCGTCCAGCAGAACATCACGAACAACAACCCGCCGCCGTACGACCTTGATTTTGACATCGTACTGCAGGCGGCCGTCAAGGCGCTCATGAACCACGAGATCAAGACGTAGACGAGACAGCAGGAACGAACAGGCGCCTCCCCGGGGGGCGCTGCTCGAGGAGGCACCGCAGCAATGAAGCAGTTCCTGCTGCCGCGGTGGTACGCGGGGGAGCCGCGGATCGCCCTGTCAGGTGATGAGTTCCGCTACCTTGCCCGTGTGCTGCGCATGCGGGACGGGGACAGTCTCAACGCAGTGGACTCCCGCGGCTCGCGCTACGAGATGCGGATCATTCGGGTGGGCCGGGAGGAGTGCGACGTACAAGTCGTCCCTCTCCCTGAAGACTCGGCTCCCCCTGCGGGAGAGCGCCGCCCGCGTGACGTTCGACTGACTCTTCTTCAGTGCTTGCCAAAAGGCAGGAAAATCGATCTCATTGTCCGCCAGGCCACTGAATCTGGTATTGCGCGGATCGTGCTGCTCGTCAGCGAGCATGCCGTGGCGCGCCCGGGGGAAGATGATGGCAGGGTGGAGCGGCTGCGCAGGGTTGCCCGTGAGGCTCTGCAGCAGAGCGGCACGCCGTTTCTTCCCGAGATCGAAGGACCACGGCCATTCGGGTCGATAGCGGGTGTTGGCTGGGGACTGCCGCTTCTCTTTCATGAAAGGCCGGTGGACGCCGAGTCCCTGCATGGGCTCCTGGCCGAAGGACCCCGGGAGGTGAGCCTCCTGGTCGGACCCGAGGGAGGACTTTCCGAGGCGGAGGTTGCCCTGGCGCGGGGATCGGGGTTCCATCCGGTCCATTTTGCCACCGGCGTGCTCCGTGTGGAAACGGCGGCAACGTACGCCATCGGGGCGGTACAGACGATACTGCAGGAGAGAGACGCGTGGAGACCGGTTCAAGCGGAGTAAAACGGATCAAGGTTCTTGACGTGCCCGTCGACAGCTTCGACCCGGACATGGCGGGCGCCGTCATCACCAGGCTCCTGGAAAACGGCGAGCACAACCAGGTCGTGTTCCTCTCCCTTCGCGGCCTCCTGCGGGCGCGCCATGACCCCGAGTACATGCGATGCCTGCGGGAGGCCGCGCTCGTCCTCCCCATCTCCCTGCCCATCGTGCAGGGAGCCCGGTTCCTGGGGACCGGCAGCCTGAGCCTGATCAACACCTTCGAGCAGACTATCCGCATCCTCAGCGTCATCGAAAAGGCAAAGGGCTCGGTCTACCTGCTGGGCGCACGCAAGGCCGTGCTGGAGGTGGCGGAGGAGAACCTGCGGGGCTCGTTCCACGGGATCAGGGTCGTCGGCAGGTTCTACGGCTATTTCCCCAAGAGCGTGGAGGGAGACATCGTCACGGCCATCAAGAAATCGGCGCCGTCCATGGTGCTCGTGGGAAGCGGCGTCCCGGGGAAGGATAAGTGGGTCCTCAAGCACCGCAAGGACCTGAACCCGGGCATTTCTCTCTGGGGCGGGAATTGCTTCGAAATATTCGCCGGTCGGGAAAAGCAGGTTTCGCGAAAGTTGCACGCGGCAGGACTCGGTGTGCTCTCCGGCGTCGTCCGCCGGCCCTGGCGCCTCGGAGTGGTCTTCCCCTACCTTTATTACCTCGTTCTGCTGCTCGGGTACAGGATCTTCAGGTTATAGCAGATAGTCTCAGCCGATCGTAAACATCGGGGTGCTGCCTCCTGAGCACGGCTGCGAAGCGGCGGCCCGCCCAGGCACGGAGCGAGGGCACGAGGAGCAGGAAACCCGCCACGTCGGTCAGAAACCCCGGCGTGACCAGGAGAATCGCGGCGGCCGCCAGGCCCGCCGTGTGCACGAGCTGCGGGCCGGCATAGCTTCCCCGCGCCAGGACGGCCCTCAAGTCTGAGGCGATTCGGCGGGCCTGGCGCAGGCCCGCAAGCGCGCCGCCCACACCGGCCACCGCGGCCAGGATGAGAACGAGGTAGTTCCCGATGAGGCTGCCGATGTACACGAACAGGAAAATCTCGCCAAGCGGGACGAGCGAATAGACAAGCAGCGCCAGTATGAGCTTGAACAGGTAATCCCTGTCGAGGAACGTGAGCATCAGCCGTGTCGGGGTCATTGGCCTGGACTCTACCAGCACCGGGCCAGGGCTGTCAGCCCTACCTGCCGCATGGCTGACAGGCTTCATGCCCGGGGAACTCGGATGCTGCACGTGAACGGCCCGGACACTTTCAGGCCGTGACGTCGATTCGCGAGCCAACCGATGAGTCCTGGACGGCCTGCTGAACGCTGACCTTCAAGAGCTTGTCCGCCATCCGCATTGCCTGCGCCTGGGAATCCTGGAGAACCCGGGCCAGGTCCTGGATCGAGCCGAGGAAATCCATTCCGGGGCTGACGCCCCCTGTCGCTGATACCATGCTTCCTTATCGACAAATCCGACGAAAAATCTCAAGACCGGCGCAATTGACAGGCGCGAGTTCTCGCAGTACTTTTACATCGCCTGCCTATGCATTGTCTATCTATGCATGACGATGAGGGCACGTGGGGGACAGGATCATGACTCTTTTCCCACACATTGATGGCTGGGTGCGCCTCGTTTTTCTTTTCGGGGTTGGCTACTTCCTCGTTCTTTCCATTTCGAATGTCGTTTGGCTCCGCTTGAGCTCCCACGAGCCGCGGCTGAGGCGAGGACGCAAGGTGTCGGTACTGGTGCCCGCGCGGAACGAGGAAACGAACATTCGTCCATGCATCGATTCCCTCCTGGAACAGACCTACTCCAACTACGAAATCATCGTGCTCGATGACCAGTCGACGGACGGAACGTGGGACATCGTGGCACGCTATGCGGAGCGCTTTCCCGGGCGCGTGCGGGCCGTGCGGGGAGCGCCGCTGTCGGAGGGCTGGCTGGGCAAACCCCACGCAATGCAGCAGCTCGCGGAGGCTGCCACGGGGGAATATCTGATGTTCACCGATGCCGACACCGTCCACGGGAACGAAAGCATCGCATGGGCCGTGACGAACCTCGAGTTCCATAAGGCGGACTGCCTTTCAGGCTACGTCTTCCAGGAAATGAACACCCTGGGCGAACAATTCATCGTGCCGGCGACCTACATCATGTCGGCCATGCTCCTCCCATTGTGGCTCATCGCCGCGGTCCCCGCACCGGGACTTTCGTTCGCCATCGGGCAGCTCCTGCTGTTCCGGCGCAGCGCGTTCGAGTCAGTTGACGGCTACGCGCAGGTTCGCGGCGAGATCAGCGACGACCTGGCAATCGCCCGGGCGCTTGAAGAAGGCGGGCTTCCGCGAAGTATTCCTGGATATCCGCCGCCACGTCCGCTGCCGCATGTACGAAGGCTACCGCGCCTCGTTCAACGGCATGTCGAAAAACATCTATGACATCGCGCGCCACCGCTCGGTCCTTTTCGCCCTGGCCGTGACCCTGCTGGTGACTTTCGTGGTTCTTCCCCTGGCGCTGCTGCCCATCCAGATTCTCTCGGGCGCAGCCGGCGCAGGACGGACGCTGCTGTGCGTTGCGGCATTCCTCCTGGCCTGGGCCACGGTGCTCTATGACCGCGGCCTCCGCTGGTGGGCACCGCTGCTCTACCCCGTGCTCTTTCTCCACCTCCTGTACATGGCATGGTGGAGCTTCGTCCAGATCCTCACGGGCCAGGGCGTGCGCTGGAAGGGGCGCACCCTGCGGTAGGAGAGTCGTATGGCGTATACGAAAGGCGCGAACATCATCAACTTCACCCCGCGTTTCTTTCCCTTTGTTGCCCTCTTCCAGATCGTTCTCACCGCGGTGCGGATCTGTGACTGGGTCATCTACCGGATCCGCATCACGGGCCGCGAGAACCTGCAAGCCGTGCCTGCCGCGGTCATCGTCAGCAATCACACCCTGCTGTTTGATCCTGGCATCATCGCGCACGCCATCAGGCCCCGCAGGACGTACTTCACAATGCTGGAGGAAACGGCACTGATCCCCTGGCTGGGCACCTTCGTGCGGCTCCTCGGCGCCATCCCTATTCCCGATAGTCCGAGTGCGCTGCGGACGCTGGACAGTGCAGCGCGCGCCGCCTTCCGCCTCACGGGGTTGATCCACTTCTTTCCCGAGGGCGAGCTGTACCTCGAGAACCAGGAGGTCCAGCCTTTCCATTCCGGCGCATTTCTCCTTGCGTGCCGCCTCGGCGTGCCGGTTGTTCCGGTGACCACTGTCCTGCACCAGAGACTCTGGCGCGGGAAATCCGCGGTTCGAATCGGGAGCCGCTCGCTCCGCCTCCCGCCACGGATCACCATCGTCATCGGAGCTCCGGTTGCCCCACCCGCGGGCACGCGGGCCGCTTCCCGCGCCGCCCGCGAGATGGCGCTGGAGGTCCGCGGCATCATGCAGGAGACGATCGATCGAAAGGGCGGATGCAAGAGCATCTCCCGCGGCCTCATGCCGCGCCTGGTGCGGCGCCCCGAGCGGCAGTCGGCCTGACCCGTCGCTGCGCCCGGTGCCACGGAAACTCTGAGCCGGCAGGCGCCGGGGTGTCCCGCCGGGCAATTGACATCACCGGCCGGCTGGTGCACATTGCGATTGAGAATCACTCGCAATGGAACCCATCGACCACTTTCGCAGCTTCCTGAAGAAGAACGGCCTTGCCTTCACGTCTGCGCGCGCCGCCATGCTCAAGGGGATCGTTTCGTCACGCGGGTCACTTTGACGCGGACGCATCTGTTCGATCGTCTGAAACGCACGGGCGCAGCGCTGTCGTGCGCCACGGTCTACCGGACCCTGCCGTTGTTCGTGCAGAGCGGGATCATCAGGGAAACGCTGCGCTGGAAAGGCCGCGCCCGCTTTGAGCCGGCCTGGGGTCGCGGACACCACGACCACCTCGAATGCCTTTCCTGCGGCAGGATCCTCGAGTTCTTCGACGAAGAGCTGGAGAGCCTGCAGGACAGGGTCTGTCGGAAACACAGGTTCAGCCCTGTGGATCACCGCCTGGGGATCCGTGGGTACTGCGCCGCGTGCGAACAGAAGGGCGCCGAGGGCGCCTTGCGGGGCGCCGAACGCGCTTCCAAGGGCGCACGGCGCATGGCAAGGAACTCATGAGCCGGGAAGAATCGCGCGCTCCGAGTGCCACGGTGCCCGATCCGCACCCCGAGGGACGCACTCCCCGGCTCGCGGGTTCCCTCCCCCATCCGGCAGGGCGCTTGAAACGCATAGCTGTAGTAGGCCTGCCCAACAGTGGCAAGAGCCAGCTCTGCAACAGCCTCACGGGCACGTATGCTCTCGTGTCCAACTATCCCCAGACCACGGTTGCAGTGTCGACGCACCGGATCATGGTCGACGGAAACGCATGGGAGGTGACTGACACTCCCGGACTTCATGGACTCTTCATCCAGTCGGAAGAGGAACTGGTAGTGCGGGCCATGCTGTTCGAGCATCCACCGGACGTCGTTGTCCAGTGCGTGGATGCAAACCGATTCCGGGAGTCTCTTCTCCTCACGGCGGACCTCCTTGGCCTCGGCCTTCCGATGGTTCTCGTGCTCACCGCGGTTGGAGAGACCGCGCGGCGGGGAATCCAGCTCGATGCGTCGTCTCTTGGCACGCTGCTCGGGGTTCCGGTGGTCGCTTCTCCCAGCCCGGGCGCCGGGCTGCCCGAACTTCGCCGTCTCCTCCTGGAGACCATTCCGGCGCCGCCGCCCCTGGATTACGGCGATGCGATAGAAGGAACTCTCAGGAAAACAACACAGCTCCTTCCATCCGCCTCCCCGTTCCCCCGGGCCTCTGCCCTTCTCCTCCTGGAGAATGACCCCTCGTTCACCGGCGCCACGATGAACGGGCACTCCGCCCATCTCGAGGAGATCCGGTCCAGTCTTGCCGGCACTGCTCCCCGGATGATTGCCGGCAGGAGAACAGCGTGGGTGGACGACGTGGCGGCGCACGTGTCCCGAAATCAACCCGTCGCCCGCACCCGGCCCCGGTTTTCAGAAACCTTCGCCCGAATCTGCCGCCACCCTCTCTACGGCCTGCCCCTCCTCGCACTCTTCCTGGGCCTTCTCTACGTCATGGTCGTGTACGTGGCAGGGGCACTGTCGCTGTTCCTGACCATGGCCATTACCGATCCGGTGGTACACGCCGTGAGCCTCCTCCTGCCGCAAGGCTTCTGGAAGGATCTGCTGATCGGCTCACATGGGCTCCTCACCCTCGGCCTGTTCAACTCGTTGACCACGGTCCTCCCGATCCTGTCCGTCTTCTTCCTGTTCTTCGGTCTCCTGGAAGACGTCGGCTACCTGCCCAACCTTGCAATCCTCACGCGAAGGGTTTCGGCCAGGCTCGGCATCACGGGCAATGCCGTCATCCCCCTCATCCTGGGCTTCGGGTGCAAGACAATGGCCACGATGACAGCGCGCACCCTCCAATCGCGCAAGGAGAAGATCATCGTCATTGCCCTGATCGCATTTGCGATCCCCTGTTCCGCCCAGATGGGCCTGTCCATCGCCATCCTGGGTGCGCACGGGGTGCGCTACTTCATTGCGGCATTCGGATTCCTGGCAGTCGCGGAGGTGGCCGCCGGCCTCCTGCTCAACAGGCTGATCCCGGCGGACACCGAAGGGCAGTTCATCCAGGAGCTGCCACCCATACGGGTCCCGCGGATTGCCGCGGTGGCTCGCAAGACAGGCTATCGGCTCCTGTGGTTCCTTCGCGAAGCCATCCCCATCTTCCTCGTGGCCGCCTTGGCGATGTTCGTCATTGACCGGCTGGGAGTGCTCGCCCTGCTGAAGACGGCCCTGAAGCCGTTCATCACGGGCTGGCTCGGGCTGCCGCTGGATATGGTTGACGCGCTGCTGCTCACCTTTGCCCGGAGCGAGGCCGCAGCGGGGCTGATCCTGAAAATGTCGCGCGCGGGAGCCTTGAACGGAGTGCAGGCCATCGTGGCGGTCGTCCTCATCACCACCTTCGCGCAGTGTTTCGCAAACATCGCCGCGATGTTCAGGGAGGTGCGCGCCCGGGCTGCGCTCCTCATCATCGTATCCATCTACGCGGCCTCTCTTCTCTACACGGGGGCCGTGCGCGCCGCGCTTGCCGCGGCCGCAGGAGCGCTGGGGCTGTGAACAGGATCACCGACCGGGACGAATTGCTGGAAAGGCTCTGGCAGCTGGGCGAGCGCGGCGCTGCCACTGTCGAGCTGCTGCGGGAGTCCCTCAAGGGAAGGCTCAGCGGCGACGACCTGGACCGCCTCCAGGAAGACGGGATGGTCCGACGGGAGGCTGAGGCGCTGACATTCACGGCGCGCGGGGCCTCCCGGGCGGAACGACTGATCCGCACGCACCGCATCGGCGAGCGCCTGATCCATGATGTGCTGGGACGCGAGTTCGAATCCGCGGCCTGCGAGTTCGAGCACATCCTTGCCACGGAGATCGTGGACGGGATCTGCACCCTCCTCGGTCACCCGAGGGAATGCCCGCACGGGTTTGCCATTCCGCAGGGAGAGTGCTGCCGCGTTTCGGCGCGCTGGGTGCAGAAAATCGTCGTGCCGCTCACCGAGCTGCAGATCGGGCAGACAGCCAGGGTGGCGTGGGTGTATACTCGCAGCGACCAGCAGCTCCACCGTCTCACTTCCCTGCAGATTCGTCCCGGCTCGATCGTGAAACTCCACCAGGACTACCCTTCCTACGTGATCGAATGTGACGGGGCAAGCATTGCCATGGATGCCGAGGTGGCGCGCAGCATCAACGTATGGCTCGAAGGCGCGGCTCCGGCCGAGGAAACGCCGCCGCGTCATGCCCGGCCCAACTTTGCAAAGCCCTGGTGGCGATGGCGCCTGGGGGGGCGCAGTCGGGGAAACTAGAGGAGGAACGGGGTGATGACCTATCGGATAATGGGGAAGACCGGCGTGCAGCCTTCTTCACTGGGTTTCGGCTGCATGAGGCTCCCCATGAAGGATTCCTCCACGGTGGATCGCGATAAGGCCATCCCGATGCTGATGCGCGGGTACGAGCTCGGCGTGAACTACTTCGACACCGGCAAGTGGTACTGCGGCCAGGACTCCGAGCGCACGCTCGGGGAAGCGGTAAAAGGCATGGACCGCGGGAAGATCTTCATCTCCACCAAGTACGCGCAGAGTGAGCCCACCGCGAAGGACCTGCGGGAGAAGTTCGAGGCCAGCCTCGCACTGCTTGGTCAGCAGTACGTCGATTTCTACCACCTCTGGGGCATTTCGTGGGAGTTCTTTCGCACAAAGATCGACATCCCCGGTGGACCCTTGAAGGAGTTCCTGAAGCTGAAGGACGAGGGCCTTGCCCGTCATCTTTCCTTCTCATTCCATTCGGACGCCGGCGAGATCCCCAAGCTCGTGGACACGGGATACTTCGAGAGCATGTTGTGCCAGTACAATTTCCTCGACCGACGGTGCGAGGAAGGCCTTGCCTATGCGGCTTCGCGTGGCCTGGGCGTGGTCATCATGGGCCCGGTGGGGGGCGGCCGGCTGGGAACGCACAGCGACGTGATCGCAAAGATCCTCCCGGGGGGCGCAGCCATGACGACTCCTGAGCTTGCGCTGCGGTTCGTCATGTCCAATCCGTCCGTCACCGTTGCCCTCAGCGGGATGTCCGCCATTGAGCAGGTGGAACAGAACATCCGGACCGCGTCACATTCGGCATGGCTCACGGCCGAGGAGCAGTCGCGGATACGCGGATCGGCGGAAGAAAACAAGAAATTCATGGACCTGTACTGCACGGGGTGCGCGTATTGCATGCCCTGCCCGCAGGAGGTCAACATCCCGAAAATCTTCGAGGCCATGAACCTCAAACGGGTCTGGGGACTGGAGAAGCCGGCCCGTCACATGTACGCGGAGATCGGGACGACCCCGTGGGTGAAAGGCAAGCGCGCCGATGCCTGCATTGAATGCGGGGAGTGCGAAGAGAAGTGCCCGCAGAAAATCCCCATCATCTCGCAGCTCGCGGAGTCTGGAAAGGCGTTGGAATAGAAGACCAATCCGTGACGGCGCAAATACGGCAGGATGCCTCGTACAGGACTTGGGTTCTTTCCTGCGTGATCGCGCTTGCTGCGGCTGCCGTTCCCGCGGAACCTTTCCTGCTTCCCGGCGGGGAGCGTTGGACGGGTGTAATTTGACAGGATCCGCGTGCGTGCGTAGCTTCTAGGGAGAACTCGTGTCCCCTCTTCTTCTCGACAGAACTCGGGATGCATGAAGGAGTGGTGGGGTACCATGACGTCAACTTCAATTCGGGCGTGTCTGCTTGCTGTGCTCATTTCAACATCCTCATGTGTTGCAGCGGTTTGGTGCGACCCTCCCGGCCGCGTCGGGCGTCTGAACTTCGTCAGCGGAACAGTCTCGTTCCATCCGGAAAGCGTCGACGATTGGGCTCCGGCAACTCTCAACTATCCGTTGACCATAGGGGACAATTTATGGACCGACCAGGACGGGCAAGCTGAAATACACATAGGCTCAACCGCAATCCGTCTTGCCTCAAATACAGGAATTTCCTTCTTGAACCTGAACGACCAGACGATCCAGATCCGTGTTTCAACAGGGTCACTGGACCTGCGGCTTCGTCATTTGGGGCCATCCGAGCAGATCGAACTGGATACTCCCAATTCGAGCCTGTCGCTGCTTCGAGCCGGCACGTATCGGGTAGATGTTCAGCAAACCGGGGACACGACAGTCACGGTACGCGCAGGCGAGGCCGAGGTGACGGCAGGCAGCTCGGTGTTTCCCGTTCCACAGAATCGCACCGCCGCAGTCACTGGCCTCGACTCTCCTTCCTACGAGGTCATGGCCGCTCCGGCACGTGACGACTGGGACAATTGGTGCCTGGCGCGAGATCAAAAGGAAAACGAGGTCGCTTCGGCCCAATACGTTTCGAGCGATGAAATGAGCGGCACGGAAGACCTGGACCTGTACGGAAGCTGGGCCAGTGACCCGGACTACGGGCCCGTTTGGACGCCCAGGGTTGTCGTTGAGGGCTGGGCGCCATACCACTTCGGGCACTGGGTCTGGGTTGATCCCTGGGGTTGGACCTGGATTGACGATGCAGCCTGGGGATTTGCGCCTTTCCACTATGGCCGTTGGGTTTTTCGCAACAGGGCCTGGGGGTGGGTACCGGGGGAGCGCAAAGGCCGCGCGGTATACTCGCCTGCTCTCGTGGCTTTCGTTGGCGGAGGAGGATGGCGCTCCAGCCAGGCCCCGGGCGAGGATATCGGCTGGATACCTCTTGGTCCACATGAGCCGTACGTCGCATCGTACCGCACGGACCATACGCGCCTGCATAATGTTGATGTCGAGCATCTCACGTACGCAAATCGCAGCGTGCCCGGTGGAATGACTTTCATTCCGGCAGATGCGTTTGTACGCGGCCTGCCTGCCGCACGAGCCTCCCTGCACCTGTCCAACGACGAGCTCATGAAAGCTCCGGTGCGCGGGGCTGCTGCGCCGCTCATTCCTCAGAAGGAAAGCTTCCTTGGCACCTCTGTTGCGTCTCACGGCATTGTCGCCCATCCTCCTGCATCAGTGATGTCTCGGCCGGTGGTAGCCCGATTGACTCCGCCGCCGCAGTCAGTCCCTTTTGCAGCCCGTCAAAAGGCATTCGGCTGCACATCCTGGGCAACCGCTGGATGCGGGAACATTGTCCAATCTGAAGCAATCGACTCCCGCTGTTCGTGGGCCGGTCAACGTCGTCAGTCCGGGGTACCCGAAGAAGGGCGGCGGGCAATCATCGTCGCCGCCTCAGCCTCAGGCCACGGGAAACGAACTTCGCAAGCCGGTCGCGGGGCAGCCCGGGACTTCGATACAGCAATCCAGGCAGCCGGTCGTGGTTCACCCCGGGACTTCAATGCAGCAATCCAGGCAGCGCCCAGCCGCGGTTCGCCCGGAGCCTGCAGTTCAGCCATCACGGCAGCCCGCGAAAGGGCAGACTGTGCCCTCTCCGCAGCCATCCAGGCAGCCACAGTCGGGCCCTCATTCGAAGAAGCTCCTGCTCCTTGACCAGGACTTTCCTCAGTAAGGGCCGATTTCCGCGCCTGGGAGGTGGATCTCATATCCCTTGCAGCAGCCTCAGCGCTGGGGCGGACAGAAATCAGGATTGACGCCAACCAGCGGCAGAGTCAGGATCAGGGCCGGGAAAAATGGCAGAGAGATCAGTGGCAGAAGGATCAGGACCAGCACAATCGGCGCCACGAGCGGACACAGATCTACGACGTGTGGTTGAAAGAACACTCGCACGACTACGACAATCGGCGCCAGAACTGACGGCTGATCGCAAAGCCGATTAGCCTGTCGGCACCAACTCGAGGCGGCTGGTGCCATCTCCTTCGGGTCCAGGTGAATTGCCGGCCGCTTGACGTTCGGCTCATCGGGTATTTTCTTTGTGTTGTGTCCGACGTACTGGAAAGCGTTCGACGTGAGCTGAAACGGATCCTCGCAGAGCGTGAGCGGCTGCGCAAGGAACTTTCCCGAAGGACTGTGCGACGCGCGTCGTTGAGCCCAACGCACAAGAATGGCCTGGAAGCCTGTGCGCTCTTGTCCGAAATCGCGGATGCCCTCTCCAGCATGGGGAAGGACCGTTTCTGCAACGAATACAACACGAGCGCTTCAGATCTCGCCAAGCTCATTTCGGTCTGCGAAGACGATGCGAGGGAGGCCGGGCCGCTGATCGAGAAAGACGCTCAATGGATGGGAAACCGGATCCGAACTCAGCTTATCTAGGGGCTCTGAGGTCAGGCGCTTGCATTTCCGTTCCACCGGCCGTAGAATCCGCCGCATTGAGAAAGTCCCCATGGTGAAAGTGCTTTTCATCGACGACGACATTCAGGCGCATGCAACACTCCGCCTCATCCTCCCCGACAGCTGCATGGTCCTCTCCGCCTATACCGCGCGCCAGGGAGTGGAGATGGCGGAGCGCGAGGGGCCAGATGTCGTGCTCCTGGACATCAACCTCCCGGACATGGACGGCATCCGTGCCCTGCGGCAGATCATGGCGCGGCCGCTGCCTCCCCCGGTTGTCATGGTGACGGCCCAGTCCCAGCCACGCGTCGTGAAGGAGGCCATCCTCGCCGGCGCATGCGACTACATCGTCAAGCCGATCGATGCTCCAGAGATTCTCGGCGCGCTCCGCGTCGCCGTGGCAGGCTCGGATGCGCGTCGCGCAGCGGCGGGAGAGTCATCCGACTTGCTGATGGAGGGGATGATCGGTGAAAGCGCAGGCATGCGCGAGGTGAAGGCGCTCATCCTCCGGTACGCGCCTTCGGATTCGCCGGTGCTCGTGCTCGGGGAAAGCGGGACGGGAAAGGAAAGGGCGGCGCGGCTCATCCACGACGCCTCGCGCAGGCGGAGCGGCCCCTACCTCGCGGTGAATTGCGGCGCACTGCCGGAAACGCTCCTCGAGTCAGAGCTGTTTGGCGCGGAGAAGGGCGGATTCACGGACGCGGTTTCGCGACCGGGAAGCTTCGAGAGGGCCGACGGCGGCACCCTTTTCCTCGACGAGGTCGGCGAGATGTCCCCCGCGGCCCAGGCAAGCCTGCTCCGGGTCATCGAGCAGAGGGAGCTGACACGGGTGGGGGGAACACGATCGATCCCTCTGGATGTGCGGGTTGTGTCCGCCTCGAACAGGAATCTCAAGGAAGAGGTGCCTGCGGGGAGATTCCGCGCCGACCTCTTCTACCGCCTCTGCGTTCTCCCCATCCACGTCCCTCCCCTCCGGGAACGCCGGGAGGATATCCTGCTTCTTGCCGTGCATTTTCTCTGCCAGCTCGGAAAACACGGGGGAGCAATCAGCGCGGCGGCGCGGGAGGAGCTCCTGGGCCATTCGTGGCCGGGAAACATACGAGAGCTTCGCAGCGTGATGGAGCGGGCGGCCCTGGGAGCAGACGGCGGCGAGATCCAGCCGCGCCACCTTCTTTTCGACTGAAAGGGAGGTTACTCGATTGACCTGATGTAGGCCCCGTCAATGACGACACGCTTGGCGCCAAGAGGAGTGGCGCCCACGTCGAGCACCCTGCCGATGACGAGCACGCGCGAGTTCAACGTGACAAGGTCGCGGTGGGCCTCGCGGGGCGCTCGAGCCGGGAACACCTTGAAGTATTCCGACCCGGTGAACTCGACATAGCAGGAGTAGGACTTCACGTCTTCAAGGCCGATCCATTCCCCGGTGATCAGCTCGATGCGGACCTTGAATCCGGCCTGGTCCTTGTTGAGAATGTTCACGTCCGACACCGTGCCGGAGAGCAGGACAGTCCGCCCCGCGGGAATCGGCGCGCCGCTGTCGGCTGCAGTGGCGAGCGTCTTCAACGTCACGGAGAAATCAATTACCCTTTCGAGATCCGCGCGTGAGAGGGCGGGCAGGAGCGCAGGACCGACAAGCAGGAGGATGCACGCCAGGCGCCACCGTATTCGGTGTACTTCCGGAACCGATATGTGCATGAAGCCACTCCTTGCAGCAATACTAAGGAAGATTCACACCCGGGTCAATCAGCGCCTATGGCGGCATGCGGTTGCGCGCGGCCAGTCCCGCGATCTTGCGGAAAATCACCCCGAGCCTCCTCGCTTCGTTCACCGAGAGCCCTGCGCGGGCAATGATGTCCTTGAAAAAGACCGCCATCTGGCCTGGGGTGACCTGCGTGAAAAACCCGATGCTCTTCAAGGACCCGGTAATGACAGATACGAGCTCGCCGACGGCGGATGCGCCAATGGGCGCAAAAGGTGTGAGGTGTCCCGCAGCCAGGGCCCGGTGTATCTCGTAGCAGACCACCTGCACGGCGTGCGAGAGATTCAGGGAAGGAAACTGCGGGGATGCGGGGATGGTCACAGCGATATTGCACAGGGAAAGCTCCTCGTCCGTGAGTCCTGCTTCTTCGTTGCCAAAGAGAACCGCAACGGTCCCGATGCTGACCTCGGCTATCCGGTGCGCGAGCTGCTCGGGAAACACGGTGAAGTACTTGCGGTTTCTCCCTCGACGCCGTGTCGTGCCGGCAACCAGCACCGCGTTCCCGATTGCATCGCGGAGATCCGTGTGGACGGTGGCCTCGTCAAGCACGTCAGCCGCGTAGTGCGCGAGGATCCTTGCTTGAGAGGGATCGATGAGCCCTTCGACCACGATGGCAAGGCTCCGCAGTCCCATGCATTTCATGGCACGACAGGCGGCGCCGACGTTCCGTGGGTCCCGCGGCCTCACAAGCACGATCCTCACTTCCCGGCGGCCGCTCATGCTGTCTCCAGAGTAACCGATAAGGGGATCATGAGGAAAGTAACCAACGCTTGACGGCTGAGACACTTGGCGACATCATATTTGGAAAGTGAAAGGAGCGTAGTAGTGGAGAACGTCCCGAACCGGGCCCGGCACGAGCAAAAGGATACCACGACCCCGCTGGTGCGGCGCTTGCTGGCCAACAGGGAGGCGGGAGTTCTGCTGGCGCTCATCGTCCTCATCCTCGTGATGAGCATTGCCAGCCCCTATTTCCTGAAGCCGCTGAACATTTTCAACGTCATGCGCGGCATGTCCACGATCGGGATCATGTGCATCGGCGTCACGATGGTCATCATCACGGGGGGAATAGACCTCTCCGTGGGGTCCCTCCTGGCCGTCACGGGGATGTTCACCGCGCGCCTGATGTTCTCAGGGATCTACCCCTGGGTCTGCGCTGCCCTGGGATTCGCTGCTCGGATTCGTCCTCGGCGCTGCTCAACGGGTTCGTGATCACAAAGGTGAGGGTGAACGCGTTCATCACGACCCTCGGCATGATGAGCATCGGCCGCGGCCTGACCTACCTGCTGGCCACCGGCGTGCAGGGCACCGTTGCCTCCAACATCCCGATGCGGGACCCGTGTCGGTGAACTTCATCGGGGACGGCTACCTCGGGCCCGTGCCCTTTCCGGTCGTGGAGATGCTCGTCCTGGTAGTTGTTTTCTCGTGGTTCCTCGGGCAACACGGTGCTCGGCAGGCAGATCTACGCCGTAGGATCCAATGACGAGGCGGCCCGCCTCTCCGGGGTGAACGTGGACCGGGTCAAGCTCTTCACCTACGCGGCGACGGGCGTGCTCTGCGCCCTGGCGGGAATCATGAGCGGCGGGCTCCTTGCAACAGCGGCAACAAACGCCGGGGAGGGCAACGAGCTGGACGTCATCGCCGCGGTCGTCATCGGCGGGGCGAGCCTCTCGGGCGGTGTCGGAACAATCATCGGGGCCATCTTCGGGGCCGCGATAATGGCGGTGCTGCGCAACGCTTTCGTCCTCCTGCACCTGCCGGCATTCCTGCAGACGGTTTCCATCGGGGTGGTGATCATCCTGGCCGTGGCCTCGGACAACCTGCGAAGAAGACCGGGCCAGGCGTGAAACTGGTATTAGTCCGGACGTTGTCCGGCGTGAGAGGTCCTGTCGTATGACGAAGGAGCATGCCAATGAGCATGAGCAGGAAGGTGATCGTCCTTCTGTTCGTTGTCGCCCTTGCGGGACAGCGGCATGGGCAAACGGCGCGGGAGAGGCCAAGAAGATGCTGGCCCCGGGACCCGCATTCGACAGCACGGCAACCTGCCCGACGAGGGCACGGTGGTGCCCGTGTCGCAAGAAGTCCCCCAAGCCGATCAAGATCGCGGTTCTGGGGCTGGAGAACAACCCGTTCTGGATCCCGGTGAAACAGGGGACCATGAAGGCGGCCGAGGAGCTGGCGCCCCTGGGCTGCAAGGTGGACTGGATCAATGCAGGCGCCCAGCACACGACGGACGTGTTCGGCCCGGCAATCGAAGCAGCCATGGCGCAGGGCTACGACGCCATTGCAACCGTTGCCGGTGATTCCGGGCATCGTGACCTACATCAACAAGGCCGTTGATGCCGGGATACCTGTAGCAACGTTCAACTCGGAAACCGCCTCGGCGAACAAGCGGCTCTTCTTCGTCGGGCGCCGACCTCTACCAGCAGGGCCTCACCGCGGGCAAGCGCATGGCGAAGTCCTGAACGGGAAGGGGAAGGTCGCGATCATCACGGGCTTCTTCTCCGTTGAGGCCCACGAGCTGCGCCGCAAGGGGTTCGAGGACGAGCTGGCCAAGGAAGCCCCAGGCATCACGGTTGTGGGCCGCGTTGAAAACAACGACAAGGCGGACACCGCGTACAGCCAGGCCCAGGACTTCATGACCGCCAACCCCGACCTCAGCGCAATCTACGTCACGGCAGGCGGACCCTTTGGGGCGGCAAAGGCGGTACAGGATGCGGGCAAGGCGGGGACGGTGAAGATCGTGTCCTACGACTTCGTCGACGAAACCATGGCCTTCGTCAAGTCGGGCGTCATCACGGGGACCCTCGGGCAGGATCCGTTCGCCCAGGGCCACGACCCGGCAGTGCGGCTCTACAACTACCTCGTGGGCGGAGTGGTGCCACCGGCAGGCAGGCTCCTCACCAAAGCCGACTTCGTGACCAAGGACAATATTTCGCAATTCTACAAGTGAGAATCGAAACTCCCGGAGGAGGGGGAGGACGACAGTCCTCTCCCCTCCGCGGAGGGATTCCAGGAGAGGCGGGTGGGAGTGAGCGAGGCGGAAGTCGTGCTTCGCGTTCAGGGGCTTTCCAAGAGCTTCGGCGGGCTCAAGGCGCTGAACGGGGTCAGCCTCGACGTGCGCGTGGGAGAGGTCCACGCCGTGGTTGGGGAGAACGGGGCGGGAAAGTCCACCCTGATGAAGATCCTCGGCGGCATCACCCCGCGCGACGCTGGGCGGACCGAGTTCAGGGGAGCCGAGGTGTCCTTCGCCTCCCCGCGGGAATCGATCTCTGCTGGAATCGCCATCATTCACCAGGAGCTGTCCGTCCTTCCCACCCTGAATGTCACAGAGAACCTTTACATGGGCCGCATGCCGACGCGATGGGGAAGAGTGCGCTGGAGAGAGCTCGAGGACCTGAGCCGAGCTGCCCTGGCACAGGTCGGCCTGGAGGTCGATCCACACCTGCTCATGAGCGAGCTGAGCATTTCACAGCGGCAGCTCGTCGAGATCGCGAAGGCTCTCTCCATCCATGCGCGCCTCATCATCATGGACGAACCCAATTCCTCGCTGAGCGAGGCTGAGACCGAGCTCCTGTTTTCCGTCATCGCCTCGCTGAAAGGCCACGGTGTGTCCGTGGTATACGTGTCCCACAAGATTGACGAAGTTCTCCGAATCGCCGATCGCGTCACGGTTCTTCGCGACGGTGTCCTTGTCGGAACCGTGGAACGGGCCGATGCCACGGCCGACTCGATCATCCGCATGATGGTCGGACGGGAACTGGACCGCGCGTATGTCCCCCATGAAAAAATCGGGCCGGTTGTCCTGAGCGTGAAGGGCTTGGCGGGAAGCGGGTTCACTGATGTGTCTTTCGACCTGCACGCGGGAGAAATTCTCTGTTTCGCCGGGCTCGTCGGGTCAGGACGCAGTGAGACATGGCGGACGATCTTCGGAGCGCAGCGGCGCCGGGCCGGAGAGGTGATATTCGAGGATCGTCCCGTCTCGTTCATTGCACCGTACCAGGCCATCGCCGCCGGCTTTGCCATGGTTCCGGAGGACAGGAAGAAGCTTTCGCTCTTCATGAACATGCCGATCTGGTTCAACGTCGCACTGGCAGGGCTGCCACAGATGAAGAAAGGCCTTGCGATCGACCGGAAACGCGTCAGAGACACGGTACAGTCCTTCGTTGCCAGCATGTCCATCAAGCTCCGGTCCCCCGAGGAGCCGGTCCGCAATCTTTCCGGAGGGAATCAACAGAAAACAGTGCTGGCGCGATGGCTTGCCCTTGCGCCGAAGGTCCTCATCCTCGACGAGCCTACCCATGGAATCGACATTGGCGCGAAGTCCGACGTGTACGAGCTGATCCGGCGCTTGGCCAGGTCCGGGATTGCGATCGCCCTCATCTCCTCCGAGCTGCCCGAGGTGATCGCCATGGCCGACCGGGCCGTGGTCATGCATGAAGGGCGTGTCACAGCCATCCTCGACCGCCCCGACGTGGAAGAGCACAGGATCATGGCGTACGCCACGGGCACCGTTGAAAGCCCGGGGCCGGCCTGACGCAAGCCGGCTCAAGTCCGCCGATTTCAGGCCGATAGGCAAACCATGAAGAAAGGTGTGTGCGCCCTCCTCGCCTTTGCCTGCCTGCCCGCGTGGTCCCTGGACTGGAAGCTCCCGGTCGTCACGATGCGCTACGAAGTCGCCGGCGGCGAATGCGAGGACCCCGACGAGGAAACCTTCGAGCCCTCGTCGCTGCGCAACACGGTGTCCCTTCGCGTGAAGGAAGAGGCGGATCCGGCAACGTTCGGCCTGGGCCTGACCCTGTCGGCAAAGGATTACTACCAGCAGTCCGGCGACTACTCGTACGTCAAAGTGGATCACGATGCATCCGTGCGGCTGGGCAAGCCTTGGAAGCTGGGGTACTCTCTGGACGCGAAGTGGATGGAGTATCCGCAGCTCGATTCTTTCGGACTGCCGAAGGACGCCCTGAGCCTGAGTGCCGCGACCACCGCCGAGCTTCGGCTGGACCGCTGGACGAGCCTCGAGGCAGGGTTGGGAGGACGGTTCGCGTTGACCGAGAATCCCGCGGATGCCCTGCAGGCCTACACGGCGGCGGCGGGCCTCAGCGCGCGCCTCGGAGATTGGCTGCTGGCCGCGCGGTACCGCGGCGAAATGCGGGTCCCGCTCGGCGGGGCGTCCACCGCAGGGCTGGACATGTACCACACGGGGAGCGTTTCGCTGCAGTGGGACCCCAATTAAGCACCTCACGAAGCGCGATACCCGCCGGGATCGCCGAACGGCTGCGACGAGGGGAAAAACGACGTTTTCCTTCCAGCTATTTGACAAAAGAGAGCCGGGCACGTAGAATAAACCGATATCGTCGAAGGAAAGTGTCTGGACAAAAGCTCTTGCGGCCCGGTTGCGCCGTGGCTATAATTACAGGGATGAGGGGAATTCTCGAAGGCAAAGGGGCGCCATGAGTAACAACGAGATTGTACCGGGATTTGACGACGAGAAAGATGACAGCCTCAAGATACGCCTCCAGAAGATCGAGGACACCGAGGGGTGCCTCGTCCTCTATCTCACCGGCTACATTGATACCTACAACTCCAACTACTTCCAGAAGCGTGTTGCAAAGGCCATTGAAGCAAGCTTCATCAAGCTGATCTTCCACTGCGCAGGCTTGAACTATGTATCCAGCACCGGGATCGGCTCTTTTACCGCGTTTCTCAAGGCAGCCAAGCCCCGGGGCGGAGATCTTGTCCTCCTGGAAATCCAGCCGAAGGTCTACGAGGTGTTCCAGTTGCTCGGTTTCTCGCAGTTCTTCAACATCAAGGAGAACCTGGACGAAGCAGTGTCCTTCTTCGCCGCACGCGGTGAAGAGGGCAAGGGCGCGACCTTCCCCCGCATCTTCAAATGTCCCATCTGCAGCAAGAAGCTGAAGGCGTCGAAGCCGGGCCGCTTCCGCTGCTCTGAGTGCAAGACAATCCTCGCTATCGACAACGCGGGCCAGGTCTTCCTCGGCTGAGGGAGGCCCCATGATCTCCCGGGAAAAGCTGGAAAGCTACCTCGTCAAGCTCTCCCTCAGCTTCACTGAGGCCGGCGGCGGCACGTGGGTGGTCCGGGACAGGATAAAGGGCCTGGAGAATCTCCTCGTGCAGCTCTCCGACCCGCTGGTTATCCTGAGGATCCACGTGATGGAGATACCGGCAGCCGGACGGGAAAAGCTCTTCGAGGAGCTGCTGCGGCTGAACGCAACCGACATGGTGCACGGCGCCTATGCGCTGGACGGGAAGAGCGTTATCATCATCGACACACTGGAAGCGGAAACCATGGACCTGGAGGAGTTCGAGGCATCCATTGATGCCATCGGGCTTGCCCTGGCCCAGCACTACCGAAGGCTGTCCGCGTACCGCGCCAAGAAATAGCAGGAGGAATCCATGGGGATTCTCGATCGCATACGCACCGTCCTCAAGTCCAACATCAACGCTCTCATCAGCAAGGCAGAAGATCCCGAGAAGATGCTCAACCAGCTGCTCATGGACATGAACGAGCAGCTCCTGGAGGCCAAGAAGCAGGTCGCCATGTCCATCGCGGACGAAAAAAAACTCGAACGCCAGGCATTGGAGAACAAGGCCCAGGGCGAGGACTGGGAGAAGAAGGCGATGCTCGCCGTGAAGGCGGGCAAGGATGACCTTGCAAAGGAGGCGCTCCTCCGAAAGCAGGAATACGACGGCTACGCCTCCTCCTTCCAGAAGGAGTTCGAAAGCCAGCACGCGTCCGTGGAACAGCTCAAGGACGCGCTGCGGCAGCTGCAGGCAAAGATCGAGGAGGCAGGCCGCAAGAAAAACCTGCTCGTGGCGCGAGCCAAACGCGCCGAGGCGCAGAAACAGATCCAGCAGACCATGGGCTCGCTGTCCGGCAATTCCTCCTTCGACACATTCGACCGCATGGCTCAGAAAGTGGACCAGGTGGAGGCGGAAGCCGAGGCTATGAAGGAACTGGGCGAGGTGACCGCCGACCAGAAGTTGGAAGACAAGTTCAAGGAGCTGGAGTCCTCGGACGCGAGCTCCGACAAGCTGCTGGAGGATCTGAAGGCCAAGATGGGTCAGCTTGAGAACAAAGAAAAGCAGTGAGAGACCACCGACGATCAATATCGTCGGATGCGACCCAGTCCTGTGCGAAAAGATCCGGGCTTCTCTGGGGAGAAGCCCGTTTCATTTCCAGCCGTCTCCCGAGCCCCTGGCGGAAGACGACGTCAGCCTTTTTGTCGTGCCCGCCCGGGAAATCGGTGAGCTGGCGGCACGGGGCGTGCCGGTGATCGCACACGGTCCGCCGGCCCTGCTGCGCGCAGCATACCTTGCGGGGTGCGTCGATTACCTCCGCGAACCATGGACCGCTGAGGAGCTCGCATTCCGCGCGCAGGCGGCGCTCTGGCGGCAGCGCGCATGCTACGATTTTTCCTGGGGCGAGGCCCGCTTTGAAGGTGACACGCTTTGCACGCCGGGCGGGTCGGCCTTCCTTCCCCACGGCCAGGCAGTGCTCCTGCGCGCCCTGCTGCGTCGACGGGGCCAGCCGGTGCCGCGGGCGGCGCTTGCTTCCCTCCTGGGCGCGGGGGCCCGGAAGCCGGGGAGCCGCACCATCGACGTCCACCTCTCTGCTGTCCGCCGCCGCGTTCGCGCTGTTGCTCCAGGAGCAGGACCGTTCATCGTCTGCGTGCGCGGCCAGGGCTACATGGTGCCGTGAGCTGAGGCACCGCGCGCCGGGTCATCGCCCGCCGGCCGCGCACTTTTCACGTCGAACCGTCCGTGCTACGATCCGCATTGGCGTGAAAGAGCCGTTGAAAGTCCCTTTCGTCTTCATTTTCATCCTCATCTCCACGACCTTCGTCTGTGCGGTCCTGGATATCCTGAGCGCCTGGGGGTTGTACGAATCGGCGGTCCGGAATTTCACTCTTGCCTACGCGGTGCAGAAGCTTCCCCGCAGCGTCTACAATGTTCTCGTTCCCTCCGTTGTCCTGTCCATCGTGCTGCTCGGTTTCCGTCTTGCCCGCAAGCCGTTCTCGCGGTTTACCGCCCTGCTCATCGTCCTGGGAGTCGGATACATTGTTCTGGTGAACGGGATGATCGTTGTCCGGCCGTTCGCCGCCGCGTCGGCTGGGATGCGGGAATCACCCCGCCAGTACTTTCCCCCGTCCACCTTCGTCCGTGTCGGGGAGCGGTTGATCAATGTGCGCTCCATGGGTGATACGCGCGCCCGGGGCATTCTCCTTTTCGACCCGGCGCGTGCCCAGGGCCGGTTCGAAGTGGCCGCTGAGGGCACCGCGGCCGTCAGGGGCGGCTTGCTCACGCTCGTCACGTCGGGGCCCCGTCCTGTCACGATTTCCGGCACGCCCGACCTTTCGTGGACGAGCGTCTTTGCCGCAGACCGCTTCACGGCGGCGTTCCTGAGAGACATCCGCACGATGACGTCCGACTTCCAGGGACTGCTGGAGACATCGCGGGCGGAGTTCTTCGCCTCCAGCTTTGCACTTCTTTTCCTGTGCACCGCGTCCCTCATGCTGCTGCGGCTCACCCGCTGGCCCCTGGTCAACGTCATGCTCCTGGGGATCGCCGTGAGGGGCTGGTTTTCCCTGTACCACCTGCTGGCGGTAACCTTCGAACCCCAACTGGCGCAGGTCGTGACCGACAGGTTCGTTGCGCGGATGTTTCCGTCCGCTGCATTTGTCGCGCTGGCGGTGCTCTTCCTCCTCGTGGACATTCTCTTCATCCCGGGAGACCGCTGGGTAAGCGAGCACACCTCATGAACCGGTCCCTTCTCTCCAGGATCATGCCGTTCCTCCTGCTCTTCTACGCCCTGGCCCTCGCGGCGTTCTTCATCTACGCCTACTTCACGTTCTCTTCTGCCAGCTACCTCCCTGCGCTTCGCTGGGAGTACGCGGCAAAGACGGCATTCGTGCTCTTCATGGACTACCTGATTCCCGTTCACGCCGCAGCTGTGGCCGTGGCAGCCTCGCTGTCATTCGAGAGCGGCGCGCCGAAGCCGGGAATTCCCGCGCGGCCGTTCAGCAGGATCGCTTCCTCCACGCTCGTCGCCTTCCTCGTGCTGACTGCCGTGTACACGGCGCTGGCCGAAGGAGTGGCTCCGGGAGCGCGGAAGCGGCTCGCCGACCTGCAGTACCTGAGCAGGGCTGCCGGTGAGTACATGCGGCAGGCCACGGTGGCGATGCAGGACAAGGACTACCGCACAGCCCTGGATGCCTTCGACCGCTATCTCGTGGTGGACCCGGGAAACAAGCAGGTTGCCGAGCAGCGGCTGGTGGCAGTCTCGGGGGCCGCCCGGCAAGGGGTCCCGCGTTCAACCGGAGCGCCTGATGCTTCCGAAGCGATTGGTGAGACCACCGCGCAGGCTCTCGTGGAGAAGGCGCGCTACTACGTCGAGCAGAAAGATTGGTTCTCGGCCCACTATTACGCCCAGGCGGCGGTGGCACTGGATCCGCGCCGGGTCGACGCGCTGCGCATTGCTTCGGAAGCGGGAAACGAGATGGCCCGCTTCACCCAGTCCGAAAAGGACGAAAAAACCGCGGAGCTTTTCAAACGCAAGAAGGATGCGCTGGAGAAGCTTGAAACCGGCGATGCCCTCGGCGCCTACTATTCCTTCCTGGCAATGTCAAACGAGAACAAGAATGACCCGGACATTGCGCGGTACCTCGGGGAGTCGCAGGCCGCGGTGCGCAGGGCAGCTTTTTTTGTCGATGACGCGCTGAAGGCAGAGATGCTGCCTGGTACGCAGGGGATCCTGTTCCTCAACCGCAATCAAGCCGATTCCGCCGAGGCGGTCTCCGTGGGGAAAATGGTGGAGCTGCCCGGAGGGGACGCATATTTTTTCGACATCGAGGCGGTCAGCTACGACATTTCGGGAAATGTGGCCTGGCACTTCACCGCTCCCTACGGAAGGCGGGAGGGGGACACAATCCTCCTGCGGGCGGTGGACAGCAGGGACCGGGCGGCGCAGTTCCAGCCCCTGTACCTCCAGGGCACGCGTCCCGTGCCCGAGCGTTTTGTCCTGCGGCTGCAGCCGACCGTGGAGGAGCTGCGCGCCCTTTCATCCGGCAGGACCTCCCTGGCCGGCGTGGGGATCTCGGACATGTGGAGGCTCAGGGGCCGGCTGGGGGCGTATGGTCTTGCCCGTCAATCCCTCGGCGTGGAAATGACCATGCGGCTGGTGATGCCCTTCGCCTTCCTGATCCTTTCGATTTTCTGCACGGCAATGGGATGGGCGCTGCGGATGCGCACCGGGGGACGAGTCCCCGCCGCGGGGATATTTCTCATGCCGCTCCTGCCGGTTGTGCTCGCCCTGATGTCGCTGCTGTACCTCCATGCCCATCGCGTGATCATCGGCTTCACGGTGATCGGCTTCGGACTGGCCGTGGCCTTCATCGTGATGGCGGCGCTGCAGCTCGTCCTCCTCGCCCTCTCGCTCGTCCTCCTCGCGGGACAGTCGAGCAGATAGCCCGGAGGGACCCGAATGCCGATCTCCGGCAAGCTCCTCGGCGCCCTCATTGGCTCAATTGCAGGACCGCTGGGCACGCTTCTCGGCGGGCTCATCGGCCACCTTTTCGACCGCGCCGCGGAAGAGAGACAGTTTCTCGACACGGCATCCTCCGCGCGGATTGCCGCTGAAGAGAGCGCTCACGGGAGTCGATGCCGAATCCGCCGGGTACGTCGATGCCGAATCCGCCGGGTACGTCGATGCGGTTTCCCAGGCGCAGATCAACTTCCTCACATGCCTGATCGGCCTGTCCCTATCGGTTGCCGATGTGGACGGGAGAGTGCGGGCCGCCCACCTGGAGGTGATGAAGGATTTTTTCCGGCGAAACTTTTCCTTCGGCCAGAGGGACCAGGGGCTCATCCAGCAGCTGATCGAAGAGATGTACCGCAACCGGCAGAGAATCGACGTCGGCGGGCTGTGCGGCTACTACGCGGCCGTCTCAACCGTCGAGGGCCGGGTCCTGCTGCTCCGGCTGCTGTTCCAGATCGCAAGCGCCGACCCGGCAGGCGTAATGCGGGCCGAGGAAGACCTGATCCGCCGCATCTGCGCCAGCCTCGGCCTGGACGAGCATGTCTTCCGCGAGGCGCGCGCGGAGCCCGTGAGGGAGTCCGGACGCGCATGGGAGATCCTCGGCATTTCACCGGGCTGCGGAATCACGGAGATCAAGGCCGCCTACCGCCAACTGTCACTGAAGCACCATCCCGACAAGGTGGCGAATCTCGGTCCCGAGTTCGTCAAGGTGGCCGAGGAGAGATTCAAGGCAATTCAGCAGGCATACGAGGAAATCCGGCGGGAAAGGGGATTCTGAGCGGCCGCCGAGACACGGCAAAACCTTTGTGAACGCACCTTATCTGTGGTAAAATGTTTTCAGGAATCGGGTATATGGAAAATGGACAGGAGGAAGCATGAAACGACGACTTGTCCTGGTGGTTTGTGCCGCAGCGTTGCTCCTGGGTGGAGTCTCCCAGGCAGGCGCGGAAGTCAGGCTGGATTTCGACATTCCGGTGATCGTCGCGGCAGGGATCAATATCTCGAGCCTTACCGGCAGCACGAGCTACAGCTACGATCTTTCCAGCCTGCACATTCCTCTTCCTTACGTGGAGCTCGCTTACCAGTTCGGTGATGAAGGGCTCCGGGGCGGATTCGGCCTGCGGAGCTACACGCTCCTCGTAGAGTTTGCAGGCTGGCCCATGGGGTACGTGGAGCTGCAGATGGATCAGCTCGTCCTGCGCGCCGAGCTCGGCGGCTTTGCGTTCTTCCTGCTGGGGATATACAACGATTTCACGCTGAACAGCCACCTGCTCCCGGACATCCAGGTCTCGTACGCGATTGCTCCGTGGTTCAGGGTCGGAGCCGGCGTGCTCGGACTGGCGACGTTCGATAATTTCAAGACCTTCGGCTGGCTGTTCTATATCAACGCGCGGTTCGTGCTTTCATTCAAGTAAAGGACGACTCGCGGCGGGCAAAGAGCAGGCCCGACCATTCCGCATCTATCGCGCACACCTTGTAGTCAACGAGGCCGGCGGACAGGCCGGCCTCGCGCACGGCGCTCTCGGCCGGTCCCGCCGACCGCTTGGACGCGCCGGAGATTCCCGGGCTTTTTTGAACGGTTCTCTTTCGCCAGGCTATCCACAACGGCGCCTCGGATGCGAAGGCAGAAATCCTGCGGATCTCCCATCCCAGCTCGGGCGCGCTCCCGACGAACCAGATCACCAGCCCCGGCTTCCCGCGCGCACCGGCTCGGAGCTTTGCCCCCTCGGGCAGCTCGCCGAGGACCTGGGCAAAACCGGGCGGAGCCCCGATGAGCGCGACAGTCATTCCGGGCTTGATGCCAAGCTTCCTCGGCAGAGGTGTACCCGAGTATCCGGCGGGCCGCGTCAAGCTGGTGCCGAATCCGCCGGGTACGTCGGTGCCGAATCCGCCGGGTACGTCGGTGCCGTGATCTCGCCAGCGAGGTAGGTTATTGCGCGCCCGCCGATCTTCACCCGATCACCCGCATCCTCGCAGACAAGCTCTCCCCCGCGCGCGGACACCTGCAGCGCCCTCAGCGATTTCTTCCCCAGGCGCCGCGCCCAGTACGGGATCAGCGTGCAGTGGGAGGAGCCGGTGACGGGGTCTTCCGGAACGCCGACACCGGGCGCAAAAAAGCGAGAGACGAAATCGGCCCCGCCCCCGTTCCGCGCCGGGGCGGTGGCGATGACCCCCATCCGGTCGATCCTCGAGAGGAGCGCCATGTCGGGGGCCAATCCGCGCACGTCCTCCTCGGATGCGTATACGACGAGGTAGTCCCGTGCTCCCCGGATCTCCACCGGTTCCTTCTTCAATCCTGAGAGCAGCACGGTGGAGGGCTCGCAGGGAAGCGACGGCCGGGAAGGGAAATCGAGCACGAGCAGGTCGTCCCGCCGCTCCACCGTGAGGGGACCGCTCGGGGAGGTGAAGACAACCGACGAGCCGGTCCAGCCCCTGTGATGATAGAGGACGTGGCCCGCGGCGAGAGTTGCGTGGCCGCAGAGATCCATCTCCACCGCCGGGGTAAACCACCGAATCTCGCAGGCGGATCCGGACAGCCGGACGAACGCCGTTTCCGCCATGTTGTTCTCCGCGGCGATCTGCTGCATGAGGGACGTCTGCAGCCACTGGTCGAGAAGGCAGACGCCGGCCGGATTTCCACCGAACGTGGAGGCGGCAAAAGCGTCAACGTGCCAGAACGGGATCGTCATGGAGCGCACTCGCCGTTTTTCGAAATGCGCGCTCCGAGGGATTGCAGCCTCTGGGTCAGGTTCTCGTAGCCGCGCTCGATCTGGTAGACGTTCTGGATGCAGCTCCGCCCCTGGGCGCACATGGCGGCAATCAGCATGGCCATGCCGGCGCGGACGTCGGGTGAAACCAGCTCGGATCCCGAGAGACGGGCCGGCCCGGTGACCACGGCGCGGTGAGGGTCACAGAGGATGATCCGTGCGCCCATGCCGATCAACTTGTCCACGTAGAACATCCGCGACTCGAACATCTTTTCGTGAATGAGCACGGTTCCCTCGGCCTGGGTGGCCACGACCAGGGCAATGCTGATGATGTCCGCCGGGAAGCCGGGCCACGGCGCATCGTCGATCTTCGGGATCTGTCCTCCCATGGTCGGCATCACCTTCAGGCCCTGTGCGGCGGGGACGCGGATCGTGTCCCCCGAGGTCTCCCAGGTGACGCCCAGCTTCGCGAACCCCAGCTTCATCATCCTCAGGTTCTGGGGCGCCGCGTCCTCGATCTCGATGTCGCCGCGGGTGGCGGCAGCCAGGCCGATCAGGGAGCCCACTTCCATGAAATCGCTGCCGATCCGGAAGTCCGTGCCCGAGAGCTTCGACACGCCCTGAACCGTGAGGATATTCGACCCGATCCCCGCGATCCGCGCTCCCATGGAGGCGAGCATCCGGCACAGGTCCTGCACGTGGGGCTCGGATGCTGCGTTCTCGATGATGGTCGTGCCCTCGGCAAGGACGGCCGCCATGAGGCAGTTCTCCGTGGCCGTGACGGAAGTCTCGTCAAGGAAGATTTGCTGCCCCTTTCAACTTGTTGGCGGAGAGGACGAAAAAGCTGCCGAACTCCACCCGGGTTCCCAGCTCCATCAGCGCGAGAAAATGCGTGTCCAGCGGCCGTCGGCCGATTACGTCGCCGCCGGGCGGGGGCAGGAGAACGCGGCCCTTCCTGGCCAGGAGCGGCCCGGCCAGCAGGATCGACGCGCGGATCTTCTGGGCGAGGTGCGGGGGGATCTCTTCGCGGAGAATGTCAAGCGTGTGGATCCGGTATTCGTTGTGATCGCGCTTCTCCACGGCGCTCCCGAGCACCTTGAGGATCTCGATCATGACGCGCACGTCCTCGATATCGGGGAGATTGCGCAGCACGACGGGCTGGTCCGTGAGGAGCGTGGCAGCGAGACAGGGAAGGGCGGAGTTCTTGTTTCCGCTCGCCTTGATGCGGCCCTTGAGGGGAAACCCGCCTTCGATGACGTACTGGTACGAGGACATTGGTCGATAGCTGGTGCGGTATCGCTTAGCGCGACCCGTTCCCAGCACCTCCTTTCAAACTGTGCGTGCGGTTTTCCCGCACACAGCTTACCGATGAGTTCTCCTGACTGTGCATGCGCGGTGCCGCCACCTTTGGGTACCTCACTGTACCCTGCAATCTATGCAGGCCCATATCATACAGGCGTTTATGGGGCCAGCGTTCGAAACGGAAGCGTGTTCGCTGCCCGCCCCGTCGCCACTGCCATTCAAGGACGCGGCTATGTACGTAGTCGTCAATCCTGTTGAACTCTCTGTCCGCGTTCCCTGTCCGAAAGTAGTTGCCCCAACCCCGCAAAACAGGGTTCAGCCTTTCAACCAGCTCCCCCACGTTCTGCGACTGCCTTCCTCGCACCTCGGTGATCTCATGCACGCGTTCTCGGATTCGTTTCATCGCCCTGGGCGACGGCCAACGCTGCACGAAGTGCATGCGCGGATTGCGTTGCACGCTGCGACGCTTCCTCACCGTCCATCCAAGAAACTGGAAACTCTCTATTCCGCGCGAGAGATTCACCATGCGCGTTTTCTCGGGATGCATTTCCAGCCCCAGCCGTTCCATGACCATCTTCACCCGTCTAAGGGCTTCCTTGCACTGCGACTCGCATTTGCACAGTATCACGAGTCGAGTAGCGCGGGGGATTCTCACCCCCACGCCCTCACGGAACCGGACGTGAATCTCTCGATTCATCCGGCTCTTATCGCCCAACCGTCGGCAGGAGACCCATCTGCCAGTGGCCAAACATCTCTGGTCTTTGACGGGCTATCCGTCCCAGCCAGTGCATCGCCCTTCTGGCATGCCTCCGCACCTTCTTGTATTTCCTCATCGCCCACCTCACTAAAATGCGATTCAGGTTCACGAACGTCGGGTAAAGTGCTGACTTGTAGTACTGTCCATAGTAGGTAATCCAGCCCCGAAGGATCGGATTGAACATTCGGGACAGGTCGTCCAATGATTTGTCGCTTCGCCGTTGTAATGTCCAGCTCCTCATTGTTCGCTGCATCGCTTTGGTCGCTTTGTCACTGACTGCAGGACTGAAATTGATAAAGAACTTCCCCCACCGATTCTTTGACCTCCGCGGCCGAAATGTGAAGCCCAGAAAGTCAAATCTCTCGTTCGGGTAGTTCCCTCTCCTGTCTGCATCCTTGCAGTAGACAATCTTTGTCTTCTCAGGATGAAGTTCCAGCTTGCATTCAGCTAATCGCTCCCCAATCACCCTCTTCATCTGCTGCGCCTGTTCTTCACTCACACAGTGCACGATACTATCGTCCGCGTACCGTTCGAACGGCACGTTTGGATGGTTTCTCCGCATCCATGCATCGAATGCATAGTGCAGGAACAGATTCGCGAGTAACGGGCTTATCACCCCGCCCTGTGGCGTGCCCTTGTCTCTTCCGACCAAGGTTCCATCTTCCAGTTGGGCTGGTGCCTTCAGCCATCGCTCCACATACAGCAGGATCCATTTGCTGTCGGTATGTTTTCGCACCGCTTTCATAAGGAGTGTGTGATCGATGTTGTCAAAGAAGCCTTTGATGTCCAGATCAATCACCCAGTCGTAGCGCCAACACCTTTCTCGGGCCGTTCCTACCGCTTGTCCCGCCGACTTGCCCGGTCGATACCCATATGAGTCCGCATGAAACGAGGGCTCCACCAATGGTTCAAGATTCATCTTTGCCACCATTTGGGCCACTCGGTCCGATACAGTCGGTATTCCCAGCTTCCTCACACCCCCGTTGCTTTTCGGTATTTCTACCGTCCGCACGGGCGGCGGAAAATAGCTGCCCGAGGACATCCTGTTCCACAGCTTGTAGAGGTTGTTCTTCACGTCCCTCTCAAACTCTTCAATCGTCTCTCCGTCTACACCTTCAGCTCCTTTGTTCGCCTTCACTCGTAGCCAGGCTTCCCACACGTTGCGTTTGGAAATACCAAACGGCTTCGCTTCACTCAACGGCTCCTCCCTTTCGGTTGACCATCTTGCAAAGCTGGACAATATGGCCCCTTCGCTCCACTCCCATTACAGGAACTTCCTCGCTACTACGGGCCATTCCGCCCCTGCGCCCCGCATCGGTACTCTCACCCTCGTGGGTCCTCCACTTGGGTTTCTCCCTTACCATCAGGGCAACAGGTTCCCACGTTCCGTACAAAAGCCTGAACCAAGGTCACGCCACCTCTATGCCGGACGCCACCCAGACAGTACACAGGTCACCTTCTGGACTTATCCCGGGCTAACGACTCCTTCCCGGTTTTGACGTCGTTCCTACGCTTTCGACACTTTCTCAGTGGTTCACTCACGTTCGTCTCCTTGATCCTTACCTGACACGATCCTTTCGCCGTGCCTTTTCCCCAACGCTCACTACCTTGGCTCTTAACCAACGCAGCTTGGGGCGGTTTGAAGCCTACGCCTGTACATCGGCTTCGAGGGGCCCTCCCTCATCTCTTGTACAGCACCGCACTCTATATTCAAGTGCGCGCGTGGCGCACCGTCGTCAGCGTACCGCACCAGAGTTCCCAGGTGTGCGCACCTGCTCTCCCAGATGCGATCAAGGTAGCCAAGATAGATGTTGGACAATAACGGCGAGATCACTCCACCCTGCGGAGTGCCCGCAAGTGTCTCCCTCACCGTCCCGTCTTCCATCACCCCTGCCGCCAGCCACTGGCCGATCAGTTTCAGTACGCGCCTGTCCGAAACTCGCTCCTTCACCAACACCATGAGCTTGCCATGGTCGATGCTTCCGAAGTAGTCCCGTATGTCGGCGTCCAGCACCACGTTGTGTCCATGGTTGCCTGCCTCGCGGATGACTTCCATCGCCTGCGTCGCGCTCCTTCTCGGCCGAAACCCCCAGCTGCACGGCTGAAAGTCCGCCTCAAAGAGCGGCTCGATCACTAGCTTGGTCGCCATCTGCACCACGCGATCCCTCACCGTCGGTATCCCCAGTGGCCTCTGCTTCCCGTCCCCCTTGGGGATGTACCTCCGTCTCACCGGTGACGGTCGATACCTGCCTGCCTTCAGGACGCTCTGTATCTCTTTCAGATACTCTCCCGCCCCACGTTCTTCGATGTCGCCGATGGACACCTCGTCCACTCCCGCGGCACCTCCGTTCGCCTTCACTCGTTTCCACGCTTCCAGCAGGACGTCACTCCGCCAGATCCGGTCGTACAGCGCGTGAAAACGTCGGCTCCTGCTCCGCTTGGCACATGTCCATAGCTGTCGCTGAAGTTTTCGCACTTTCTCTTCTGGGCTTCCCCCCTCGGGGTTGTTGGGTCTTCCGACCATGCCCTCGCGCTTACCTCCACGCTCCAGCTCACTCAAAGCAGGGTCCCTTCCCTCCAGCGGTTTCTCACCGCCTTCACAGGTACTACGAACCCCTCGGACTCCCTCCTGGCTCCTCACGCTTTCGGTCTGTCCCTTATGCGCGTGGTCTTTGCCCGACGGGGGCTGCCAGGGAGGGTCTCTCGTGTTCCCCACCGTTCCTTCACAACGTGCCGCCGCCATTACCCCGAGAGTGTCCAGCTTCCTCTCCGGTCTCGGAAAGCTGTCTATTGCCTTCGCCGCGGCATGATCGGCTCGGCCACCCTGAGCACCTTTCGGCTGATAATCTGACGAGGCTTGCTCGGCGTTCACTCGCGTTGCGGCCCGCTGTGTTGCTTCCTCCTTGGAGGCTTTTGTCGGTCCGCTCGGTCCGAAGGATTCCTCCCCCTGACTGGACCCTGCTACCGGGCGCTCCGGCGCTTACCCGGGCGGAACTCTCATCCGCTGGAACGATGCGGCTTTCACGACGCACCATGCCGCTATTATAGAAGGAGAGAGAGCATGATCAAGGGAAACCGCCTTTACTTCCCGGCCTTTTTTCGCTACTTTTGAGTCGCGCCCCGAATCACAGTTGCCCGGCTGCGGCGGCAACGGAACACCGCGGCGATGTGCGGGTGCGAGGGCCCGGGCGCTGCATCAGGACAAATCAAGGAGAAGGACAATGCTGAAAGAGTCGGTGGAGACAGCACTCGAGGAAATCCGGCCTGCGCTCCGCGCGGACGGGGGAGACGTGGAGCTCGTCGGCGTCTCGGATGACGGGGTTGTCACGGTGAAGCTCACGGGTGCCTGCCATGGCTGCCCCCATGGGATGCAGACGCTGAAGATGGGCATCGAGACGCACCTCAAGAAAATGGTTCCCCAGGTGAGCGAAGTTCTCGGGGTGTAGAGCCCCGAATCGGAAAGGAGATTGAAAATGGCGGAAATCAAGGATCTGTACCAGTCGGCGGATTGGAAGAAGGAAAAGCACGTTCCGGTGATCGAGGCGCCCGACACGGTGAAAAAGGGCGATGCCGTGCAGGTAACGGTGAGCGTCGGCAGGGAAATTGCGCACCCGAACACGACGCCGCACCACATCCGTTGGATCGAGGTCTACTTCCAGCCCGAGGGATCGAAATTTCCTTTCCAGGTGACACGGTGCGAGTTCAGCGCCCACGGAGAATCGCCGGACGGTCCTGACACCAGCACGGTCTATGCGTCCCCGACAGTGCTGTGTACATTCAAGACGGAAAAGCCCGGGGTCATCATGGCATCCTCCTACTGTAATATCCACGGATTGTGGGGAAGCTCGAAAATCCTGGGACTTGGATGAGAAAGGAAGAGACATGGACAAGCAGCTTGAAAAACTGATCCAGGACCAGATCAAGAACGAATGGTACTCGGCGTACCTGTACCTGTCGATGGCCGCATACTTCGAGTCAACCAACCTCGAGGGCTTTGCCGCGTGGATGCACAAGCAGGCCGGGGAGGAGCAGGTGCACGGGAAAAAGATGTTCGATTTCCTCATCGACCGGGGGGTCAAGGTGGTGCTGCAGGCCATTGCGCAGCCACCGGTGGATTTCGCGTCCCCCGTGGACGTCTTCGAGAAAAGCCTCGAACATGAAAGAAAGGTCACGGCCCTCATCAACGGCATCGCCGACCAGGCGGACAAGTCGAACGACCATCCCACGAAAGTCTTCATCCAATGGTTCATCACCGAGCAGGTGGAGGAGGAGAAGAATGCTTCCCGGATCCTCGACCTGCTGAAAAGAATTCCGCCCAACTCCGCCGGCATATTCCAGCTTGACCACCAGCTGGGCAAACGCGAGTAGAAAACGTCAGAAAGCCGGGCTCCCGCCCGCGTGGGAGCCATTTTTTGGCTGCCTGGATCACCTCTCCCTTGACACCCCCCAGAACGGGTCATATCCTTGATGGATCAATCGGAAAAAAGGAGTGAGTATGAAGAAGATTCTCGTACTTTTGCTCGTACTTGGATTCGCTCTGGCGGTTTCCAGCGCCTGGGCGCAGAGCACTCTCGTGTACGGAACCACGGACAAAGTCACCGACATGGATCCGGCCAGCGCATATGACTTCCACACCTGGGAGATCTTCCAGAACGTCAGCTCGGGCCTCCTGGCGTATACACCGGGCACTACCAACCTCGTTCCCGCGCTGGCTACCGGCTACACCATCAACGCGGCAGGCGATGAGTACACGTTCAAGCTCCGCAAGGGAGTGAAGTTCTCCAACGGCACCCCGTTCACCGCCGCAGCGGTGAAGTGGAGCATCGACAGGGTCGCAAAGCTCAACGGCGACCCGGCCGCCCTCGTCACCCAGTACGTGAAGTCCGTCGACATCGTTGACGACTACACGGTGAAGTTCGTGCTGAACGGACCCGTATCGTACCTCCCGGCACTCGTCGCCACCCCGACCTACTTCCCGATGGACCCCAGCGTTTATCCGGTAGACAAGATCGTGAAGGACGTCGGTGAGCTCAACGGCGGGGAGATCGTTGCCCTCGGGCCGTACCGCCTCACCTCCTTCAAACGGGACGAGGAAGCGGTCTTCGAGGCAAATCCCAATTACTGGAGCGCGGCGCCGGCGGTCAAGAAGATCATCATTCGCTACTTCGCGGATGCTACCACCATGCGCCTTGCCCTGGAAAAGGGCGAGGTCGACCTGACGTTCAAGTCAATGAACCCCTCGGACATCGCCGACCTGGTGAAGAGCGGGAAGTACAACGCGGTGAAGGTCCCCGGGCCGCAGATACGCTACCTGTGCTTCGAGACTTCGGAGAGCGTGTTCACCAACAAGGCGCTCCGCCAGGCAGTCGCGGCCCTGGTCAACAGGCCGAACATCAACCAGAAGGTATACCTCGGTCAGAACGCGCCCTTGTACTCCATGATTCCCATGGGCATGAGCTACCACACGGACGACTTCAAGACCGCGTGGGGAGACGGCAACATCGCCGCGGCAGAGAAGATCCTCAAGGGGCTGGGGTACACGAAGGACAAGCCTTTCACTTTTGACCTGTGGTATACGCCGAGCCACTACGGGGACCCGGAAGTGAACATGGCGGAAGTCCTGAAGGCCGACCTTGAAAAGACCCCGCTGGTCCGCGTTGCCATCAAGTCCGCCGAGTGGGCCACGTACAAGCAGCAGTGGAACAACAAGCAGATGCCTGCTTTCCTCCTCGGCTGGTACCCCGACTACATCGATCCGGACGACTACACTTCTCCCTTCGCCCAGACGGAAGGCTCGAAGGGCATGGGCATCTACTTCACGAACAAGTCATGGGATGACCTGTTCATCCAGGAGCAGCAGACCACCAAGGATGCCGTTCGCAACTCCACTTTTGCGAAGATGCAGAAGATGTGGACGGACGAGGTCATGACGCTGCCCATCTACCAGGGCAACCTCTACGTGTTTTCGAAGAAAAACGTGTCCGGCGTGAAGATCGGGCCGACGTTGATCTTCAACTACGATCAGCTCAAGCTCAGCAAGTAAGGAGCTGGAAATCGCTCATCCGGATTCCCCTGCGGCGCGGGACGACGCAGGGGGGCCGGGTCTTTCCTTTCCCCGATGAGACACCTGGCAAGCTACATTCTCACCCGCGTTCTCCTGGCCATCCCCATGGTGTTCATCATGCTGACCATCGTGTTCGTCGTTCTGCGCGTTATGCCCGGAGACCCGGTGAGCGCAATGCTTGGGGACCGCGCCCCGTTGCGGGTGATCGAGCAGAAGAAAAAGGAACTCGGGCTGAACAAGCCCATCGCAGCGCAGTACATGGATTACCTCGGGAAACTGGTGCAGCTCGACCTCGGCGACTCGATGATCTTCAAGCAGAAGGTGAGCCAGCCGATCATCGAAAAGCTGCCGGCCACCATCGAGCTGACCCTGTTCGGTCTTCTGGTCAGCCTCGGGCTCGGGATTCCCCTGGGGGCTGCCGCTGCCCGGCGCCGCAGATCCGGCGGCGACTTCGGCATCCGCCTGTACGCAAACGTGGTGTACTGCATCCCCGTCTTCTGGATGGGACTCCTCCTCCAGCTCATCTTCGGCATCTTCCTGGGATGGTTCCCGATTTCAGGCCGCACCAGCCCCCGCCTGGAAGTGTCCTCGTTCTCGAGAACCGGATTCTACATCATCGACACCCTGCGGCTGGGCAACGTCGGGGCGTTCGGCGATGTGATGTGGCACCTCGTGCTCCCGGCGTTCACTCTGGGGATCGTGCTCTCGGGGATCTTTGTCCGCCTGACACGCGCGAACATGCTGGACGTCCTGAAGAGCGACTACATTCTGGCGGCCCGGGCACGCGGCATTCCTGAGAGGCGGGTGGTGTACAATCACGGCCTGAGGAACGCGCTCATTCCCATTGTGACGATGCTCGGCCTGCAGTTCAGTCTCCTTCTGGCCGGGGCAATCCTCACGGAGAGCACCTTCTCCTGGCCGGGCATGGGTCGGCTTCTCCTGGAAAGAATTTATCTCCGCGACTACCCGACGATCCAGGGAGTCATCGTCGTGTACACCCTCATCGTGAGCGCCATGTCGCTCCTCGTGGACCTGTTGTATGCGGCAATCGACCCGCGGGTAAAATACTAGTGAGCACGGCGGCCCGCTTCTCGATTGCCGGAGGCCTGGCCTCCGCCCTGCGGTGGTTCGGGCGCTCGCGCCGGAAGTACCGCACCGAGTGGTGGATCATGATCGCCGGTGTGCTCATCATCGTCCTGATTCTCACCATGACCGTCTTTCCCCACCTTTTCGCCCGGTTCGACCCGAATGACCAGAACGCCGGCGGGCAAATGACGGCGCCAGGCGCGCAGCACATCATGGGCACCGACAACCTCAGCAGGGACGTCTGGGCGCGGGTGGTCTACGGCGCGCGGACCATCCTCGGCGTGGCCATCGCCGCGGCCCTCCTGTCCGCGATCATCGGGATCCCGCTGGGACTCCTGTCGGGATTCGCCGGAGGAGTGTTCGACCGCATCCTTTCGCTCATCATGGACTCGGTGTATTCCTTCCCGGGCCTGATCCTCGCCATCGCTTTTGCGGCGATGCTCGGTCCGGGGGTGATCAACATCACCCTCGCCGTCGCGGTGGTCTACATTCCCACGTACTTTCGCCTTGTGCGCGGGCAGACCCTCTCCATCAAGGAGGAAGTCTACGTCGAGGCCGCGCGCGCAATCGGGGCGCGGAGGGGCACGATTCTCGGCCGCTACGTGTTTCCGAACGTCATCGCTACCGTCGTGGTCGTGCTCTCACTGAATATTGCGGACGCGATCATGACCGAGGCGGCCCTCTCGTACATCGGCCTGGGCCTCCCCGCGGGTATTCCTGACTGGGGAATGGATCTCTCCATGGGAAAGAAATTCCTCCCCTCGGGCGTCTGGTGGATGATCACCTTCCCGGGCCTGATGATCATGCTTCTTGCGCTGGGCTTCACCATGCTGGGGGAAGGCCTTGCTGAAATCCTGAATCCCCGGCTCCTGGAGCGATAGCATGCCGTCCACGGAAAAGAGGATCCTCGATGTGCAGGACCTGTCGATAGCTTACCCTATCTCGATCGGCGTCGTGCGCGCCGTGGAGGGCGTGTCCTTCACGCTGGACGACGGCGAGGCCCTCGGACTGGTCGGAGAATCGGGGTGCGGGAAGTCCACGCTGGGACTTTCCATCCTCAAGCTCCAGCGTCCGCCCGGACGGGTGACCGGCGGGAAGATCATGTACCGGGGCACGGACATCCTCGCAATGAATGACAGGGCACTGCTGAAAATGCGCGGCCAGAGCATCTCCATGATTTTCCAGAACCCGCTCACGTCCCTGAATCCCCTGTTCACCGTTGAGCATCATTTCCTGGAGACGATCCATTTCCATGATGCCTCGATGAAGCGGGAGAAAGCCCTCGCGGCCGTGGAGAAGATGCTGGAGACCCTCGGCATCGAGGGAAAGCGCCTCAAGGAATACCCTCACCAGCTTTCCGGGGGCATGCGGCAGAGGATCATGATCGGGCTTGCCCTCATCATGAACCCGGATATCCTCATTGCCGATGAGCCCACGACATCGCTGGACGTCATCGTCGAAGCGGGATTCACCGATCTTCTCCTGAGCCTTCGCCGCATCTACAAGCTTTCCATCATCCTCATCACGCACAACCTCGGTCTGGTTGCCGAAATAGCGGACAGGATCGCGGTGATGTACGCAGGCCGCATCATGGAAATCGCGCCCACGGAGGAGATCTTCGCCCGGCCCCTGCACCCGTACACCCAGGGGCTCATCAACTGCGTGCCCAATATCCTCGTGGACCAGAAAGAGCTGGTCACCATGCCGGGCAGCCCGCCTGACCTCGTCGACCCTTCGGGCGGCTGCCGGTTCGCTCCGCGCTGCCCGCATGTCATGGCGGTCTGCCGCGAGGAAACCCCCGCCCTGCTGGAGCAGGCCCCGGGGCATTCAGCCGCCTGCTGGCTGTACGGAAAGAATGCGCGGGAAAAGCGCGCAGACGCCGGGGAAGGCTGAGGCATGGCAATCCTCGTTTCCGCGGCAGACCTGGTGAAGGAGTTCCCGCTCCGTGGGACTCTCTTCGATGCGTTCTCCCCGCAGAGAAAACGCGTCCATGCGGTTGACCGTGTGACATTCTCCATTGCGGAGGGCGAAGTCCTCGGTCTGGCCGGAGAAAGCGGCTCGGGGAAGTCCACCACGGGCCGTCTTCTCCTGCGGCTCATCGAGCCGACGTCCGGCGTCGTGGAGTACCGGGGGAGAAACGTGACGTCCTTCTCGCCTCGTGAGCTCGAGACACCTGCGAGCAAAGGCGCAGATCGTCTTCCAGGATCCCAACTCTTCCCTCAGCCCACGCATGAGCGTGGGCCAGGCCATCACCCATCCCCTGCAGATCCACGGGATCGGCACGCCGGCCGAGCGTCGGGAGCGTGTACTGGACCTCATGGAAAAGGTCGGCCTGTCCCCCGCCGGTTTCATCTACCGCAAGTACCCGCACCAGCTCTCCGGCGGGCAGAGCCAGCGCGTCGTGCTTGCGCGCGCGCTGGTGACTCAGCCCGACTTCCTTGTCGCCGACGAGCCCATTGCCATGGCCGACGTTTCCGTGCGCGCCCTGATCCTGCAGCTCATGCGCCGGCTCAAGCACGACATGGGGCTCACGTACCTCTTCATCACGCACGACCTTGCCACGGCGAAGTATCTCTGCGACCGGATCGCGGTCATGTACCTGGGACGAATCGTGGAGCTGGCGTCCCGTGATGCCCTCTTTACCCGCGCGCATCACCCCTACACGAAAGCACTCCTCGCCGCGGTGCCGGTACCCGATCCAAAGGCGCGACGCGACAAGCATCTGCCCGAAGGGCGAGATTCCCAGTGCAATCAATCCGCCCGGCGGGTGCCATTTCCATCCGCGCTGCCCATACGCCATTGCGAGATGCCGGGAGGCCCGTCCGCCTCTTCGCGAGGTGACTCCGGGTCACTTCTCCGCATGCATCCTGGACTGAAAGGGAGACACGATTGAAGAAGCGAAGACTGGGGCGGACCGACATCGAAATCACGCCGATCGGGCTGGGATGCTGGCAGTTCGCCCAGGGTGGCGGAATCGCCCGCGGATTCTGGGAAAACATGAATGCGGGGGCAATCCGGAGCGTCGTCGAGGCTGCGCTGCGAGGCGGCGTCAACTGGTTCGACACCGCGGAGGCCTATGGGAACGGCACATCGGAGCAGAAGCTCTCAGAGGCCCTTGAATCACTCGGCGTGAAGCCCGGCACCGTGGTTATCGCAACGAAGTGGCAGCCTTTCATGCGCGGAGCCCGTTCGATCTCCTCGACCATCAATCGGAGAACATCGTGCCTGGGCAGGTATCCCATCGACCTTCACCAGGTCCACAACCCCATGAGCTTCTCATCGATCCCCGTCCAGATGAAGGAAATGGCAAAGCTCCTGGCGGCAGGGAAGATCAAGTCCGTTGGCGTGAGCAATTTCTCCGCGAAACAGATGCAGTCGGCACATGACGCGCTGGCCGCGGAGGGAATCGTGCTGGCTTCGAACCAGGTCAGGTTCAACCTCCTGGACAGGAGCATCGAGCGCAACGGGGTGCTGGAAGCGGCGAAGAAACTCGGTGTCACCATCATTGCCTGGTCCCCGCTTGCGCAGGGAATTCTCACGGGACGATTTCACGAGGACCCGCAATCCATGCGAAAGATATCCGGACTGCGGCGGATGATGAACCGGCTCGGCCGCGGAACCCTTGAACGCACCCGGCCGCTTGTCGAGGAGCTGCGCACGATTGCCCGTGCCCACGGTGCGGCGATCTCCCAGGTTGCACTGAGCTGGGAAGTAAACTTCCATGACGAGACGGTGGTGGCAATCCCCGGAGCTTCGCGCCCGGCCCAGGCCGAGCAGGCCGCCGCGGCCGCGGACGTGATCCTCTCCGCGCGGGAGATCGCGCGCATCGACGAGCTCGCGCGCCCCCGCTGATGCGCGCTGCATTCTCCAGCTATACCTGAAGACGCGGGGGTTCACACCGTCCCTCCTGGTGATCGCCGCGGCCTGGGCATGGCGATCTACAACGCGGTTGGCATCGGGTGTGCCTCGTTCCTCGCCAGTGTTGCCGCCGGTTCCACTCGGGGGAATCGCGATCCTGTTTACCAAGGCACTCCGCGCTGGTATCTTCGATCCATGGAAACCGCTGCCCTTCTGAGGGAGCTCACGGAAGCGCGTGGCCCCTCCGGCTACGAGGGGGAAATACGAAAGATCATCCACGCGCGGTTCGCCGAACACGCGCACGACGTTCATGTCGATCCCCTGGGCAACTGCATCGCGCGCATCCCGGGGACGCGGGAGGCCCCGTTGGACGGCACGCGCCCCGCCCTGATGCTCACTGCCCACATGGACGAGGTGGCCCTCATGGTGACGCAGCTGGAGAAGGGATTCCTGCGGGTGACGCAGGTCGGAGGATTCGATCCGCGTGTCCTGCTCGGGCAGGAGGTGATTGTCCACGGCACGCGGGAGCTGCCCGGCCTGGTGGTCAGCGTGCCGCCCCACTTCACCGACCCCGCTGACCGGGAAAAGCCCGTGCCACTTGAAAAGCTGTTCATCGATGCCGCCCTGCAGCCGGATGAAGCAGCAGCGCTGGTGCACGTCGGGGACCTTGTCACTCTGCGCGCCCGGTGGACCGAGATGTCGGGCGGGTGTGTTGCCTGCAAATCCATGGACGATCGTGCCGCGATGGCCGCCATTATTCTCTGCCTGGAGGAGTTGACGCACCGGACACACGCGTGGGACCTGCTGGCCTGCGCCACCGTGCAGGAAGAGGTGGGATGCAGGGGTGCCGTGACCGGTGCCTACGGCATAGCCCCTGCTGCCGCGGTGGCCCTGGATGCCACTTTTGCCATCCAGCCCGGGCTCTCTCCGGTGGATGCCGTCAAGATGGACGCGGGACCAAGCATCGCGCTGGGCCCCAACTTTCACCCCCGGTTGTCCGAGCGGCTCATCGACGCGGCAAGGGCCATCGAGCTCCCCCACCAGCTGGAGCCCATCCCCGGCTGAAAGCGGCACGGATGCGTGGCGCATCCAGGTCAGCCGCGCGGGGGTGCCCTGCGCACTCGTGGGGATCCCGGTGAAGTACATGCACACTCCCATAGAGACGGTCTGCCTGCGGGACGTGGAGCGGGCCGGCCGCCTCCTGGCCGAGCTCATCTGTCGGTTGCCGATTGATTTTGCCGGGACCCTGGAAACCCCTGATGCTCTGGCGCCGGGGAGAACCTGAGATGCTGCTCCAGAAGCTCTCGGATGCGTGCGGGGTTTCGGGCCGCGAGGAGGAAGTCCGCGCAATCCTCCTGGAAGAGATAAGGGACCGGGTGGATGCCTGCCGCATCGACAGCATGGGAAATCTCGTGGCCTTGAAAAGAGGCACCGGGGCGTCGCCGCTGCGCATCCTTGTTGCCGCGCACATGGACGAGGTGGGCCTCATGATCACCGCCGCGGAGGACTCCGGAACACTGCGCTTTGCCAAGGTGGGCGGTATCGATGACCGTGTGCTCCCGGCGCTCGTGGTCCTCATCGGCGCAAAGCGGGTGCCGGGCGTGATCGGCGTGAAGCCTGTCCACCTCCTGGAAAAGGGTGAAAAGGACCGGGTGACGGAAAGCCGCCAGCTCTCGATCGACGTCGGGGCCTCGGGCAAAGGGGAAGCGGAGAAGATGGCCCCGCGCGGCGAGGTTGCCGTGTTCGCCTCGAAGTTCCGAACGCTTTCCGAACCCGCATCGGAACGACGGATCGTGCAGGGAAAAGCGTTCGACGACCGTGCCGGCTGCGCAATCCTGGCTGAGCTCCTGCGGGAGAGATTCCCGTTCGATCTCGTGGCCGCTTTCACCGTCCAGGAGGAGGTCGGACTGCGCGGCGCCCGGGTGGCTGCCTGGGCTGAAAAGCCCGACGCTTCCGTGATCCTGGAGTGCACGGGGGCCAACGAGGTTCCCACGACCCGGGACGCAAGCCCGTCCACCCGGCTGGGCGGGGGACCCGCAATCACCATTCGGGACTCGAGCTTCATCGCCGATCCACGTCTGGTGGAGCTGTTCAGCGCCGCTGCCCGGGAGAAGGGCATTCCCCACCAGTTCAAGCAGCCCAACATCGGCGGCACCGATGCCGGCGCCATCCACCTGGTCCGGGAAGGTGTCCCCTCCCTCACCGTTGCGGTCCCTGCCCGCTACATCCATTCGCCGGCGGCGATGATGGACCTCGCCGATTTCGAGAACACGGCGGCACTCGCACGGGAAGCCCTGCACCGGCTTCCCCGCGTCTTCGCCCCATGAGGAGAAGCATGTGAAAGAACTGATCAGGAGCCTGACGGAGTGCTTCGGCCCGTCGGGATACGAGGGGACCGTGCGAGAGGTGATCCGGCGCGAGCTCCCCCGAGGCGCTGAAACCCGTGTAGATGCCATGGGCAATTTCATCGTCCATCGCGCGGGTGCCGCGGGCGGAAAGGCCGGCTCGGGCGGGCGGCGGATCATGCTTGCTGCGCACATGGACGAGATCGGGATCGTTGTGACGTATGTCGACCAGAAGGGGTTCGTGAGATTCGGCAGCGTGGGCGGGGTTCTTCCCCTGCCCCTGACGGGCGGCCGTGTGCAGTTCGCCAATGGCGTCACGGGAGTGATCGGCCTGGAAAAGCTGGAGGATTCCTCCCGCGTCCCGCACATGGAGAAGTTCTACATCGATGCCGGCGCAACGGGACCCGGAGACTGCCCCGTGAAGGTGGGCGACGTGGCGTGCTTCCACAGGGACTTCGAAGACCTGGGACACCGCATCGTGGCCAAGGCAATGGACGATCGGATCGGGTGCGCTATTCTCCTCCAGGCAATCAAGGAACTGGGCACCACGCCGCACGACCTGTATTTCGTCTTTACGGTCCAGGAGGAGGTGGGCCTGCGCGGCGCGGGCACGGCGGGCTATGGTGTGGAGCCGGAGATTGCGCTGGCCGTGGACGTCACCCTCACAGGCGACACCCCCGAGTGCGCGCCAATGGCCGTGTCCCTGGGAGCCGGGCCGGCCATCAAGATCAAGGACGGGGGCATGCTCGCGCATGCCGGAGTGAAGGACTGGCTGCTGCGCACGGCTGAAGCCGGTGCCATCCCATGCCAGCGCGAGGTGCTCGTGCGGGGAACAACCGACGCGAGCGCCATCCAGCTTTCCCGGGCGGGAGTCCCGGCGGGATGCATTTCCATCCCCACGCGGTACGTTCACTCCCCGTCCGAGATGGTGGACTACGGGGACGTGCAGGGCGTCGTGAAGCTCCTGCTGCGTGCACTGAGCCAACCCGTTGACCTCGGATAGTTGAACGTGTCGGAGGAAACCGGGGGACAGGGGGGCCTCGATCCCCGCATATTCGTTGCCATCGTCGAAGAAAGCCCTGCCACCGTCATGATCACCGATCCGCTGGGCAACATCGAGTATGTCAACGGAAAGTTTTCAACGCTCACGGGCTATGCGCGGGACGAAGTGATCGGCCGCAATCCGCGGCTCCTGAAGTCCGGCATCCAGGGCCCCAAGGTGTACGGCGACCTCTGGAAAACCATCTGCGCGGGACGCGAATGGCGGGGCGAGTTGTGCAACCGCAAGAAGAACGGAGAGCTGTACTGGGAGCTTGCCGCCATTTCGGCCATCCACGGTCCGGATGGGTCAATTGCGCATTTCCTCGGCATCAAGGAAGACATCACCGACAGGAAGACAATGGAAGAGCTCCTCCGCCAGGCCACTGCCGTCGCGGAGGCAGCCAACAGGGCCAAGAGCAGGTTCCTGGCCGACATGAGCCACGAGCTGCGCACGCCGCTGAACTCCATCCTCGGTTTCGGCCAGCTCATGGAGCTGCAGGGGGCCGAACGGCTCTCGGACAAGCAGCGCGAGTACCTCCGCTGGATCCGGGAAGGCGGGGAGCACCTCCTGGACATGGTCAACGATGTGCTGGACCTTTCCAAGGTCGAAGCGGGGAAGGTCCAGCTGGAAAAATCGGGCATCGACCCGGCGCTCGTCATCCGGAGGGTGCTCACGACCGTGCGCACCCTGGTTGCCAAGAAGCACCTGCGCATTGTGCTTTCCGTTCCGGAGGACCTGGGGATCCTGGATGCGGACGAGGTTCGGATCAAGCAGGTGCTGTACAACCTGCTCTCCAACGCAATCAAGTTCACCGCGAGCGAAAAACGAATCGGCGTGGAAGCGCGCTCCGAGGCCGGCACACTCGTGCTCCGAGTCTGGGACGAGGGGATCGGCATCCCGACGGGTGACCTTCCGAGAATATTCGAGCCGTACATGCAGTCCCGCTCCAGCCGCGCCGGTGAGGGAACCGGCCTGGGACTGGCAATCGTGAAGCGCCTCGTTGAGCTGCACGAGGGCACCGTTTCCGTGGAAAGCTCTCCGGAAAGGGGCAGCAGCTTCACCGTGCGCATCCCCGGGCTGCACCCTGCTCCTGCAGCCGTCGAAGCAGCGGCGGCAGTCGCAGGCGCGGGAGGATCCGAGGAAGTGCCCGACCTCGCCGGAAAGACCGCCCTCGTCGTGGACGACAGCCCGGCCAACAGGATATTGATGGAAAGGATCCTCGGCGCATTCGGATGCACGGTCCTGTCCGCAGCCAGCGGCGAAGAGGCACTGACCATTGCCGCGGCATCGCCGTGTGACCTCGTGTTCATGGACATCCAGCTCCCCGGCATCAACGGCATCGAGGCAATGAGGAAGCTGCGCGAACGGGGTGTCCGCGGCCCGTTCGTCGCACTCACCGCCTTTGCCATGAAGGGCGACCCCGAAAGGTTCCTGGCAGAGGGGTTCGACGGGTTCATTGCCAAGCCGGTCCGCATTGCGGAAATTGTTTCTTTCCTGGAGGATGTCTAGATGCAGAAGACGGGGGTGGGCATCATCGGGTACGGGTTCATCGGCAAGGTCCACGCATTCGGCTGGCGCAGCATGCCCTTCTTCTATGACCCGCCGCCCCTGGATGTCCGGCTGGTCGGGGTTGCCACCTCGTCCGCGGCAACGGCGGAAGCAGCCCTCCGCCACGGCGGTTTCGATTTTGCCACGGACGACTGGCGCCGCCTCATCGAACGGAAGGACATTGCCATCATCGACATCTGTTCGCCCAACCCGCTGCACGCCGAGCAGCTGCAGGCGGCCATAGCGGCTGGCAAACATATCTACTGCGACAAGCCCCTGACCGTCAGCATGGAGGAAGCCGACAAAGTCGGTCATGCAATGAGGGGATGGACGGGCATCGGCGGAATGACTTTCCAGAACCGGTTTTATTCCGGCGTTCAGCGCGCCCGGCAGCTCGTCGAGGAGGGATTTCTCGGCACGCTGACCAGCTTCCGCGCCGTGTACCTGCATTCCGGAAGCGTTGACCCTTCGGCGCCGCTGAAATGGAAGCTCCGCGGTTCGCAGGGGGGCGGGGTGCTGCGTGACCTGGGCTCACACCTGCTGGACCTGGTGGACTGGCTTGCCGGTCCGATGGTGGGAATCAGGATGGAGACCCGGATCCTCTATCCGACGCGCCCCGACGGCGCAGGCGGCGTGCAGACCGTTGATGCAGAGGACCAGGTGATCATGACGGTCCGCCTCGGCAGCGGCGCACTGGGCACCCTGGAGGCTTCCAAGATTGCAACCGGGGCCGAGGACGATTTCCGCGTGGAGCTCCACGGCACCCGTGGCGCCATCCGGTTCGATCTCATGCAGCCGGACTTCGTGGAAATATATGGCCTTTCGGATCCCGGCACGCCCCTTGGCGGCACGCGGGGGTGGAAGAGGGTCCCCGCCCTTTCCCGCTACCCCGCGCCGGCAGGGTTTCCATCGCCGCGGGCCACGTCGGGGTGGCTGCGGGGTCACCTCCACTGCCAGTATTCCTTCCTGAGGGCGGTCGCGGAAGGCCGGCAGCCGGATCCTTCCCTTTCACGCGGGATCGAGGTTCAACGTCTCATGCAGTGCGCGGAGATCTCGGTGCAGACAGGCGCCTGGCAGAGGGTGAACGCCGCCGGGAGCGACGGCGTGCCCCGCGGCTGAAGGGGCGGCAGCGGAGGCGTCCCCTATTTCGTCGGCTTCTGCAGGTCCCCCGGCTCGATGGCCCAGGTGAACTCTTTCTTGGCTTTCGGGTCGATGGTAATGTTGAACTGGTACTCGTCGTTGTTGTCGTCCACCGCCATCAGGTTGTACTTCACCTTGTTCTTGCCCACCGCGAGCACGAAGCTGTGCGTGTCCCCGTCTGCCACGGTGGTCTCCTCGTCAAGGAGGTCGACCCCCCATGCATTGGAGTCACTCGGAGAAACGAACAGGTACTGGATCTCGTGCCCCGTGTTGTTGTCGATGTGCACAGTGTCAAGCGTGAAATCCGGCGCGGCCTTGTTCAGGCTCTGGGGAGTCAGCTTGACCGTGGCTTCCTTGCCGTCGGTCATGATGAAATCCCGCACCTCGAACTCGTTCCCGCTGTCGTCGGTGGCCATGATATCGAACTTGAACGACTTGTCCGGATAGTGCACGTAGTAACCGAGGCTCGTGCCGTTCTTCAGGAAGTAGTCGGCGCCGATGATGTCGGGGCCCCAGAACTTGCTGTCCCCCGGGGAAAGGAAGACCATTTCAATCTTCGATCCCGTGGAGTTGTCGAATGTAATCTTGTTCAGCTCATCGGGATTGAACGCTAACACGGTTGCAGCGGAAACCGCCGCAAAGAACACAGCCGCCAACGCTACCCTTCGCATCGTGCTCCTCCTATGCTCCTGATTCCCAAGTATAGCTCCGTGGAACTGACGAATCCATCGGCGGATCCGCTTCCCGGCACGCTCGTTTCCGGCTACACTCCGCGTCACACCCCGGAGGAGCCCGCAGACATGCCGAAAGATTTCTTTTTGAAGAACATCGTGGCTGCAGGATTGTAAATGACGGCCACCCGAGATCCTTCAAGACGGAGACGCTTCCCCGCGGTGCTCTTTGATTTCGACGGCACCCTCACGCATCCCGACTCGCTGGACTTCCCGGCCCTGCGCGCCGCGATCGGATGCCCTCCGGGAACCCTGATCCTGGAATACATCGATGCGCTCCCCACCGAGGAGGAGCGCGTCCTGAGAAGGAAGATACTTGCCGATTTCGAGCTGGCCGCCGCGCGCGCCTCCGTGCCCAACGACGGTGCAGAGGAGACGATCGGCCTGCTGCGCGATCATGGGATCAGGATCGGCATCCTCACCCGCAATACGCGCTCGTCGATCGTGGCGTCGCTTGCGAACTTCACGAGGATCTCCGAACGGGATTTCCAGGTCATCGTCACGCGTGACAGCGAGGGCCGGCCCAAGCCGCACCCCGACGGCGTGCTCGCGGCCGCCCGGGCGCTGGGGGTTGCCCCGCACGAGATGCTCGTTGTCGGAGATTTTGTTTTCGATATCGCGGCGGGAAAAGCCGCCGGCTCCCCGACGGTGCTGCTCACCAACGGCCGCACGGCGTCGCGGCTGTCGACTTCGCACGACGCACAATCCGTCGAGCCGGCAGCCGACTACACGATCAACGCGCTGGGTGAGCTGACCGGCATCCTGGGAATATAGCCCGGCGGTACCGGCCCTATGCCACGCCGCAGCCGATCCAGGCGAGCATCAGCGTGAAGTCCGCCGCCCCCTGCCGTCGGAAGGAGCCCAGCTTCGGCGAGCAGTTCGTGCAATCCATGAAGACCGTCACGTCCTCGACCCCGGCCCGGCGGAGAAGCTCGATGTTCGCCGCCCGAAGGTCCAGCCGCGGGGTACCGTCCGGGCCCCGCACGACGGTACCGGGGCCATACTCGGAAGCGAAGAAAGCCGCCCTCTCTTCAGGCACGGCATAGCAGCAGGCCCCGATCCCGGGGCCGATGACAGCGGAGATTTCGCCGGGATGGGAGCCGAAACGGGAGGCCAGGACGGAAAGCCCCTCGACCACGATGCCGGTGCCTTTCCAGCCGGAGTGCAGAACCCCGAAGGCGCCGGTCCGCCGGTCCGCGAGAAATATCGGCAGGCAATCGGCAACGGTGACCGAGAGCACCGCGTCCGACCGGCCCGTGAGAAGTCCATCCGCTTCCACGGCCGCTATGGCGTCGACGGACTGCTCCTCGATGAGCTGGACGCGCCGGGAGTGAACCTGACGCAGCGCGTACAGGCGCTCTCTCGGTATGCGCCGTGCGGCCAGGAACTTCGTGCGCCAGGGAAGGGTGCGATCCCGGGACAGGGCCATGTCACCCGCGGCTGCCAGGGAGATGCCTGCATGAGTCACGGCTGTGACAGGTATCTCGCAGTGCAATCCTCCGTGCGCATCATCGAGAGTTCTGCTGCGAACAGCGCCCACGGCAGTTGCCTCCTTGTGCAAACCCGGCAGCTAGAATACACAATGGCCTGCCAGGAGGAAAGGGACATGAAAAGCAGGAACTCGCGGCTCCTCGCGGGACTCATTCTCCTGGTCATCGGCGTGGCGGTGTTCACGTACGGATTGATCACCTATGACACCGCCCGTGGGTCACTTGGCGGGGCCATCCAGAAGTTCTTCAGCGGCAGCTCCACGGAGGAAGGGCAGGCGCTCATCGAGATGATTGCCGGAGCCGCAGTGGCCGTGATCGGGCTCGTGTTCATGATCACGCGGCGCGAACGTCGCCGCTGATATCCTGATACATGCACGGAGTCTACGCCCTCACTGCCGGCGCCTGGGTGCTGGCTTCCATCACCGCCCTGTGCACGGGCATTGCAAAGACCGGAATCCCAGCCCTGGGAATCCTCCTTGCGCCGCTGTTCGCGGAGGTGCTTCCCGCGCGCGTCTCCACCGGTGCGCTCCTGCCGCTGCTCATTACTGCTGACGCGTTTGCGGTGATCTTCTGGCGACGCCACGGCTCATGGAAACACCTCGTCCGCCTCCTGCCCTGGGCCGTGGCGGGGATCGTTGCAGGCTATTTTGCCATGGGACGGATCGACGACCGCCAGATGCGGTACGTCATGGGGGCCATCGTCATCGTCATGCTCGGCGTGCACGTGTATCGCGAGTACATCATGCGCAAAGACGCGCCCATCCCCACCTCGTGGTGGTTCGCCGCAATTGCAGGCTTCCTGGCGGGGGCGACGACGATGATTGCAAACGCAGCCGGTCCCGTCACGATGATCTACCTGCTGTCAATGCGGCTTCCCAAGGAGGAGTTCATCGGAACCAGCGCCTGGTATTTCTTCATCCTCAACTGGCTGAAGGTCCCGTTCAGCATCACCCTCGGGCTGATCACTCAGGAATCCCTCACCTTCGATGCCGTTCTTGCCCGGTGGCGTGGTGGCCGGCGCCTTTGCAGGGCTGTACCTTGCAAGAAAGATTCCAGAAAAAGCCTTCATGATAGCGGTGCAGGTCCTCACCCTGGCATCGGCTGTCAGGATGTTCTTCTAGCGCTGCCGGCGGTGCCTGAACCCCGGGGTTCCAACCCCCTTGACTAAACGGAAACGAATATTATTATATCGAATATTGCTGTTTCGAATGAACAGCTCTGGGGAGCCCCGTTTCGAGCAGGAAGAGAGAGTGCAATGAGTGAGCAGGCAGGCGCCCAGCCGGGCGCCCCGACATCCGCGCCTTTCCGGGCGGCCGGCCATGGAGAAGAGCCTGACGAGCGGCCCATGTCCCACTGGATCGCGCCGGTCTCTGTCGCGCTCATCGGTGCGTTCATGTCCATCCTGGACTCCAGCATCGTGAATGTGGCCATCCCCACGATCATGAACGTGTTCAACGTCGGAACTTCCGACGTGCAGTGGGTGAGCACGATCTACATGCTCGCTCTGGGCGTGGTCGTTCCCTTCTCGGGATGGCTGGGGGACAGACTCGGCTTCAAGCGACTGTACATCCTGGCCATGGGCGCGTTCGTTGTTGGCTCCATGTTCTGCAGTCTCTCGTGGGACCTGAACTCGCTGGTAGTCGCCCGGGTCATCCAGGCGGTGGGCGGAGGAATGATCATGCCGACTACCATGGCGATGATCTTCCGCATGGTCCCCAAGACCCAGGTAGGGAGCGCCATGGGCATTCTTGGCATCGCTCTCATGGTGGCCCCGGCCATCGGCCCCACGCTGGGCGGCTACCTGGTGGAGTACGTCGACTGGCGCTGGATCTTCACGATCAACCTGCCGGTGGGGGTCATCGGCATTCTCCTGGCCCTCTTCGTGCTGCCGGAGTTCCAGTCAAAGCATCCGGGACGGCTGGATATCGCCGGTGGCGTCACTTCTGCCGCGGCGTTGTTCTGCCTCCTGCTCGCCCTCAGCAAGGGCGCCGACTGGGGATGGAATGCAGAACAGACAGTTCTTCTCTTCGTCGTGAGCTTCTTCGCCTTCGTGCTGTTCATCTTCCTCGAGCTCACTGCGGCAAACCCGCTTCTCGAGCTGCGCGTCTTCAAGTACAGATCCTTCGCGATGGCGAACCTCATGGTCTTCGTGACGAATATGGTCATGTTCTCCGGGATCTTTTTCCTGCCGCTTTTCCTGCAGACCTTCCGTGGCCTTGGGGCCATGGAGACGGGCCTCCTGATGATGCCCGGCGCGCTCATATCAGGGCTCATCATGCCCATCCAGGGCAGGCTCTTCGACAAGATCGGCCCCCGGCCCCTCGCGATTGCGGGCATTCTCATGCTGATCTTCGTGTCCTGGCTGTTCCACTATCTCAACCTCGCCACCGCCACGATGACGATCATTCTGTGGACGATGCTGCGCGGGTTCGTCATGCCCCTTGCCAACATGCCGGCGCAGACCGCTGCCCTGGTGGAGATCCCTACCCAGCTCGTCGGCCGGGCCTCGGCCCTTACGAACATCATCGGGAGGGTGGCCGGCTCCTTCGGGATCGCGGTGCTCACCTCGGTGCTCACCACGCGGCAGGTGCTCCACGGACAATGGCTTGCGTGGACCGTCAACGCGGCGAACCCCGCGGCCATGAGTGCCCTTGCCCACGCGGGCTCCTTGATGGGGGGAGGCGCGAAGGGCCGCGGCATGGCGCTCGCGTTTCTCCAGGGGATGGCGGCCAAGACAGGCTTCGTGAACGCCATTGACGACGTCTTCCTCATCACCGCTCTCATAACGGTCGTCGCCGTCATCCCCGCCTTCTTCCTCAAACGAGGCAAGTCGCGCGCCGCAGCGGCGGTCGAATAGCCGTTCCCGTCCCGGCCTTGACTAATTCGACAGCCAATATTATTTTATCGAATATTACTGTTTCGAATCACCGGTGTACGGAGACTCGCATGAACGAGATTGGCCTGGTCGAGCTTTTCTGGAACATCAACAGGAAGATCGGGAAGCGCCTCGCGCCCCTCGCCCAGAAAGAGGGATTGTCGCTCACCGAAATGGCCGTGCTCTGGAAGTCGCATCACGCCGGGGCGTGCCGCGCAACCGCCCTCGCCGATGAGCTCGGCCTCCCTCCGAGCACGCTCACCGGGAATGTTCGATCGGCTGGTGGACGGCGGATGGCTCGAACGTGACCGGGATCCGGACGACCGCAGGGCCGTGGTGATGAAGGGCACGGTGAAGCTCGGCGAGCTGGTGCGCACCCTCAAGCACGCCAGCTCCCGGTCCCTGGAGAAGGCTTTTCACAGCCTGCCGCAGAACACCCGGGAGCGCCTGGGCGGCGACCTGGCGGCGGTCCTGGGGTGCCTCGAGCAGGAAGAGAGAGTGGAATGAGTGAGCAGGATGGCGCCAAGCCGGGCGCCCCGATACCCGTGCCTTTCCAGGCGGCCGGCCACGGGGAGGAGGTCGCCGAGCGGCCCATGTCCCACTGGATCGCCCCGGTCCTTGTGGCCCTCATCGGCGCTTTCATGTCCATCCTGGACACCAGCATCGTGAACGTGGCCATCCCCACGATCATGAACGTGTTCAACGTCGGCACCTCCGAGGTGCAGTGGGTGAGCACGATCTACATGCTCGCCCTCGGCGTCGTCGTCCCCTTCTCGGGCTGGCTGGGAGACAGGATCGGCTTCAAGCGACTGTACATCCTGTCCATGGGCGTGTTCGTCGTGGGCTCGATGTTCTGCAGCCTCGCCTGGAGCTTCAACTCACTCGTCTTCGCCCGGGTCATCCAGGCGGTGGGCGGAGGAATGATCATGCCGACGACCATGGCCATGATGTTCCGCATGGTCCCCCGAAAACAGTTCGGCAGCGCGATGGGCATTTTCGGCATCGCCATCCTCGTGGCCCCGGCCATCGGCCCCACGCTGGGCGGCTACCTGGTGGAGTACGTCGACTGGCGCTGGATCTTCACCATCAACCTGCCCGTCGGCGTCGATCGGCATCCTCCTGTCCCTCTTCGTGCTGCCCGAGTTCCAGTCCAAGCACCCGGGCAAGCTGGACATCGCGGGAGGCCTGACTTCCGCAGGCGGTTTGTTCTGCCTCCTTCTCGCCCTCACGAAGGGCGCCGACTGGGGATGGGGTGCGGAGCCGACGGTTCTCCTCTTCGTCGGTGAGCTTTTTCCTCTTCGTGCTCTTCATCTACCTCGAGCTCACCTCGGAAAATCCCCTCCTTGACCTGCGGGTGTTCAAGTACCGGTCCTTCACCATGGCCAACCTCATGGTCATCGTGACGAACATCGTCATGTTCTCCGGGCTCTTCTTCCTGCCGCTGTTCCTGCAGACCTTCCGCGGCCTGGGAGCCATGGAGACGGGACTGTTGATGATGCCCGGCGCGCTCGTCTCGGGGCTGATGATGCCCGTTGTCGGGCAGGCTCTTTGACAAGGTCGGCCCCCGGCCGCTCGCGCTGACCGGTATCGTCCTCCTGATGTTCATCACCTGGCTCTTCCACTACCTGAACCTCGCCACCGCCACCTCGACGATCATCCTGTGGACGGTGCTGCGCGGGATCACCATGCCCCTGGCAATGATGCCGGCCCAGACGGCCGCAATGGTGGAGATTCCCACCGCGCTCATCGGCAGGGCTTCCTCGATCACGAACATCATCCAGAGGGTGTCCAGCTCCTTTGGCATTGCCGTGCTCACCACGGTTCTCACCACCCGCCAGGCCCTTCACGGGGATTGGCTTGCCTGGACCGTCACTCCGGCGAACCCCGCGGCAATGGCCGCCCTGGCCCATGCCGGGGCCCTGATGGGGGGAGGCGCCAAGGGACGCGGCACGGCGCTCGCGTTTCTCAACGGGATGGCGGCAAAAACGGCGTTCGTCAACGCCATCGACGACGTGTTCATCATCAGCGCGATCATCACCGTGGCCGCAATCGTTCCCGCCTTCTTCCTGAAGAAGGGCAAGGCGGGCGCCGCGCGCGGTGCAGCAATGGCGGAATAGTCGGGAACGGTTCCCCTTACATCACTTGAAAGGAACTTTCATGGAACGAAAAAGGATCATCATCGTCGTCATTGCAGTTGCCGTCCTGGCCATCGGCGCGATCGTGGGCTGGTACGCATACGAAGGGGCCCGCTACGTGTCAACCGATGACGCGCGGGTAGCCGCGGACGTGGTCTCCGTGAGCCCCGAGATCGTCGGGAAGCTCCTGGAGTGGCGGGTCAAGGAAGGGGACAAGGTGGCCAAGGACGACGTGCTGGGACGCCAGGACCTGGGGGCCGCCCTGACCTCGGCCGCCCTGAACCCGCAGACTCATGGGCTCGGTGGCCGGCGTGATGGCGGAGAAGGCGGTGCTGAAGGCGCCCATCGCCGGCCAGGTGATCCTCTCCACGGCGGTCGTCGGAGAGCTTGCCGCTCCCGGGATGTCCCTGGCCATGATCGCGGACACGGACAACCTGTACTTCAGCGCCAACATCAAGGAAGGCGACATCACCCGGGTGAAGATCGGCCAGACCGGTGGACGTGTACGGTGGATGCGTTCCACGGCAGGACCTTCCACGGCCGCGTGCAGACGATCGGCCGCGCAACCTCGTCGACCTTTTCGCTGCTGCCGGCGCAGAACAGCGGCGGCAACTACACGAAGGTCATCCAGGTGATCCCCATCAAGGTGAGCATCCTGGACCAGGGAGACGCCCGGCTCATGGTCGGCATGAACGCCTCCATCAGGATTTCCGTGCAATCGATCGAACAAGGAGTGAGAGATTTGAAAGCTCGAACAGCACAGTGGGGAGCCATAGCCGCGGCAGCGGCCCTCGTCATCGGGCTCCTGGGCTGCGCGCCAAAAGCCGCGCAGCGTTTCAGCGTGAACACCGCGCAGGCGCGCGAGGGCCGGATCGTCAGGAACGTCGAGTTCTCAGGCGTGCTGGTGCCCAACCACACGGTGAACATATTTGCCAAGCTGGCGGGACAGGCCACCACGGTCACCGTGGACGTCGGCGACCGCGTTTCGGCGGGACAGCTGCTGGTCCAGATCGACACGAAGGAGCTGAACGCACAGCTCGCGGTGGCCGAGGCGGCGGCCCAGGGGGTCGGGGACCAGGCAGTGCAGGTGAAAAACGGGATGGAGACCGCCCGGCTGAACCTCGAGATGGCCCAGCGGTCCTACGACCGGACGAAGACCCTCCTGGACACGAAGGTCGTCACGCAGAGCCAGCTTGATGACGCGCAGACGAAGCTGGACCTGGCAAAAACCGCATTCGACAACGCCAACCGCCAGTACCAGACCATTACCGGCTCGGGGCTCGCGCAGGCGCGAGGCCCAGGTGAACTTCATCAAGGTGCAGATTTCCAACAGCACGATCACCAGCCCCATCAGCGGCATCGTGACGAACCGCAACATCAACCCGGGAGAAATCACTTCCACGAACACGCCGCTGTTCACCGTTGCGGAGCTGGCCACCCTGAAGCTGCAGGGCAACGTCTCCCAGGACGACGTGGTGCGCCTGTCCGTGGGGGACAAGGTGAGCGTGACCGTGGATGCGCTGCCGTCCAGCAGCTACGCCGGCCGCATCCAGCAGGTCGGGCCCATCGCGGCCGCCACGGGGCAGTACTTCCCGGTCGTCGTGAGCCTGAAGAACGACGGCCGACTCCTTGCCGGCATGACGGCCAAGGCGTCCTTCACCACGACCGGTGGAGACGGGGTCCTCATTCCGCTGAACGCGGTTGCGGGCAACGAGGACGGGCACGCCGACATCTTCGTCATGGCGGACGGCACGGCGCACAAGAGACAGGTGGCCCTGGGCCCCCGCAACGACAAGGACGTGCAGGTGATCTCCGGGCTCACCGCCGGAGAGCTGGTGGCGGTGTCCAACGTCAGCGCCCTCCTGGACGGCATGGAGGTGGCCCGATGATCGGGAGCTTCCTGCTCGCTGATGAGGGCGCGGGTGGTCCCGATCGGCCGCTGCGCTCCTCCTGGTTTCTCTCAGTCCCCTCTCCGCGGGACACGGCGGCAGATGCGAACGCGGTGACCCTCACCGTGGAGCAGGCGGTGTCACGCGCAAAGGCAAACCAGCCCCTGATCCGCCAGGCGCTGGCCGCGGTGGAAGCGGCGCGCGCGCGGGTGGGGGAGGCGCAAAGCTCGTACTACCCCATGGTGAGCGGGACGGCATCGTACAACCGGCTCTCGGACGAGAGCTTCGCCATCTCCTCCGTGCTGCCGCCCTTCCTGTCATCGCAGGTCCCGTCCCAGTACCAGGCGCTCCTCTCCGCCCCATTCTCGCTGGTTCCCGACAACAACTGGGACTTCAATATCGGCCTCAACCAGGTGATCACCCAGTTCGGAAAGAGGGACGTGCAGGTCAAGCTTGCGCAGAGCGGGCTTGCCTCGGCGCGGATCGGCGTGGACCAGGTGACGACCGCGATCTCCTACCAGGCGGTGCAGGTGTTCTACACCGCGCTCTTCCTCCAGGAGCAGGGCAAGGCGCTGGATGAGCAGTACCAGAACCTCCAGGAGCACCTGCGCGTGATCCAGGTGAGGGAGGACACGGGGTCCGCGACCCGGCTGGAAGACCTGGGCACCCAGGTCCGCATGGCGGCGCTGCAGAGCCAGCGCACGGATGTCGAGAGCCAGTTCCAGAAGCAGAAGATCGCGCTGCGCCAGCTCACCGGTCTTGCCCCCGTCCGCCCCGATCGCGCTGAGCGGCAGTTTCGATCCCGGCGCCGCGCCCGCCGACGACGCGTCGCTGGTGGAATCGGCGCTGCAGAAGAGGACCGATGTGCGCCAGGCAGTCGAGGCAGAGAGCGCCGCGGACCTCAGCCAGCGGCTGGCGTCGCTCGGGCCCTGGCCCACCGTTTCGGCCCACGCCTCCGTGGGATACAAGAATGGCGCGCTGCCTGACATCAATGTGCCCGTCTTCAACTGGGTTGCCGGGGTGCAGGTGAACGTTCCCATCTTCCAGGGTTTCCTCCAGGCACGCCTGCAGGACGAAGCGCAGAAGAAGCTTGACGGCGCAAGAGAAAACACATCTGCCGCACGGCTGAACGCGACGACCCAGGTCCTCCAGGCGGCGCAGGATGTGCAGGGCCGCGCGCCAGCAGGTCGAGATCTCCGCGGGAGCGCTGGACCAGGCGCGCCAGATGGTGGAAGTGGCAAAGGTCCAGTACGACATCGGCGTCATCAGCAACCTGGAGTACCTGGACGCGCAGACCGCCCTGGAAACGGCAAATATTTCCAACCTCGCCGCGATGTACAAGGAAGTATTGAGCGAATACGCCCTGCGCCAGGCGTCGGGGGACACGCTGCCCGACTAGGGGCCCGCCGTGGTGCGGCCTAGCCGCGAGCGAGAAACTCCCGGACTGCTTCCAGGAAGAGCGCCCCGTAGGCCTCGAGCTTTGCATCACCGACACCGGGGCATCGGAGAAATCCAGCCGGGTCGGTCGGCCTGCTCCGGGCCATTGCCCGGAGGGTCTTGTCGCTGAAGATGATGTACGGTGGCACCCGCCGGGCTTCGGCAATGCGCTTCCTCACCTGCCGGAGAGCCTGGAAGAGCCCCTCCTGCGCAGGTCCGTCGGGCAGGTCGAGCCGGTCGAGGGAGCCCTGCCCTGGTCGATCCCGGGCGCCGTTTCTCCCGGTATTCCTCGTTCCCAGGAATGTCTCTTTCCCCCTCAGCAGAAGGCGCCCCTTCCCGGAAAGGCTGTACCCCGCGGTGCGTCCCTCTCCCCGAACCAGGATTCCGGCCGCATCCAGGTCCCGGGCCAGCGCGAGCCACCAGTCACGGTCATGTTCCCTGCCGATGCCCCACGTGGGGAGATCGTGGTGCCCGCGCTCCTGCACCTTGTCCGTCAAGGTGCCTGTCAGGATGTCCACGAGGTGGTGCGCGCCGAAGCGTTCCCCCGTCCGCACCACCGCGGAGAGGAGCTTCCGCGCGGACTCGGTGAGGTCTTCCCGCGTCACCTCGCCGGCGCACACGTCGCAGCGTCCGCAGGTGCCGGGATGGTGTTCGGCGAAGTGCCCCAGGAGCTGCGTCCGGCGGCACACCGAGGATTCCGCATACTGCAGGATTTCCCGAAGCCGTGCCTCCGCGCGATGGGCCGCTTCCGGGTTCTCCATCCTTTCGATATGCCATCGGATGGAAGCGATATCGCCTGACCCGTACAGGAGCAAGGCCTCGGCATGATCGCCGTCCCGGGCAGCCCTGCCGGTTTCCTGGTAGTAGCCCTCCACGCTGCGCGGAAGGTCGGCGTGAACAACCCAGCGGACGTTCGGCTTGTCGATACCCATTCCGAAGGCAATGGTTGCAACCACCACGGCCGCCTCATCCCGGACGAACGCGTCCTGCCGGGAGCGGCGGAGTGCATCCTCCAGCCCGGCGTGGTAGGCCACCGCTTCAATCCCACGGGCAGCGAGGAAGTCCGCGGTTCGTTCAACCGCCTTGCGCGTGCCCCGGTACACGATGCCCGGCTGTGCCGCATGCTTCCGGACGAACTGAAGAACCTGTGCGTCGCCGTCGCCTTCCCGCGCGCGCACCCGGTAGAAGATTTCCGGCCGGTCGAAGCTTGCCCGGACGATATAGGGCGTCTTCAGCGCGAGCAGCCGTACGATATCTTCCTGGACCTGCGGTGTGGCCGTTGCCGTGAATGCAGCAATAGGCACATCGGGAAACTCGGCACGCAGGAGGCCCAGCGACCGGTAGTCGGGGCGGAACTCGTGGCCCCACTCCGAGATGCAGTGCGCCTCGTCAACGGCGATGAGCCCGAGCCCGAAACGGGAGAGCGCGGAGCGGAAGGCCGGAATGGACAACCGCTCGGGGGAGGCGTAGAGGAGACGAATGCTGCCGGCGGACAGTGCGCGCCACGTGCTCTTTGCCTCGTCGGCGGACAGGGTGCTGTTGAGCAGCGCCGCGGAGATTCCTTCTTCCCGCGCCCCGTCCACCTGGTCCTTCATAAGGGAGATGAGGGGGCTCACCACCAGTGTGAGGCCGCTGTGCATGACGGCAGGAAGCTGGTAGCAGAGGGATTTGCCGCCGCCCGTTGGAAGTGCGGCAAAGACATCACGCCCCTGGAGGACGGCTTCGACGATCTCCTTCTGGTGCGGGCGGAACGCGGTGAACCCGAAATGGTGTTTCAGGGCCCGGCTGATCTCGCGAGAGTCCGCGGCTGGCTTCGTCATGTTCGGCCGGATCAGCCCTGCGGCTCGATCAGCGGAAGTTTTACAATAAACTCGCTGCCCGCCCCGAACAGGGAGGAGACGCTCACCGTTCCTTCGTGCAGCTCTGTGAGCCGCTTCACAAGGCTGAGGCCCAGGCCCGTGCCGGGGATGCTGGCGGTCTGCTCGTTTCTGGCCCGGTAGAACTCCTCAAAGATCCTGCGCGGCGTCCTCCGTCGGACATCCCGATTCCGTCATCCTTCACCGCCACGGTCACGTACATCCCTTCGCGGCACATGCGCACAACCACATGCCCTCCGTCCCGCGTGTACTTGACCGCGTTCTCCACCAGGTTGGAGCAGATCATGGACAGGGCGTCACGGTCGGCAAGCACGCGCGTGCCGGGCGCGCAATCGGTGACTTCCACTGAAATGCGATGCTCCTCCGCCTTTTCCCTGCCCGGCAGCCACGACTTCTTCCACGACTTCCGCCACCACCACGGGCGCCCTTTTCAGGGAAAAATTGCCCGTCTGGATCGCCGTGAGGCTGATCAGCTCGTTCACCATACCGCGAAGGGTCCTCACGCGCAGCAGAGCCCGTTCCAGCATGTGACGCTCTTCCGCCGGGTTCGTCTTCAGCATTCCGCTGAGCACGAGATTGAGCCACCCCTCCGTGGCGGCGAGCGGGCTCTTGACCTCGTGCGCAACCAGGGAGACGAACATGGATTTCGCCGTGTCCAGCTTCTTCAGCTCCGTGACGTCGCTGAACACGGCGACGGCCCCGGATGTTTCCCCGCCGGGCTCGATGATCGGGCTGACGTTCACCATGTAGGTGAACTCTCCCAGGGGGATCTGGCGGGAGAGGATCATGAAGCCGCCGGGAGAGTCGATGACGATATTCACGATCTCGCGAACGTCGGGGCTCTCGATCTCCTCCAGCGGGAACGGGATGGGCCGGTGGGCGCAGTCAGGAAGAATGCGGGCTGCCGCGTTGTTGCGCAGCACCACCAGCTTCTCCATGTTGATCACGAGGATCCCGTCCGTCATCGCCGAGATGATCGTGTTGCTCCGCGAGCGCTCGGAGGCGACCTCCAGAAGGCGTTTTTCCCGCTCCTCGCGGAGCCGACGCGCCTCGATGGACAGTGCCCTTTTCTCCAGTCCGTTCTTGATGGCCAGCAGCAGCTCGTCCGGGGTGAACGGCTTGGGGATGTAGCTGTAAGCTCCCTGCCGTGTCCCCTCCACGGCTGTGTCCAGCGTTGCGTGGGCGGTGATGATGATGGGTACGATGTCGGAGTCCCGGCTCCTGGCCTCCTGGATCAGCTCCAGGCCGGACATCCGGGGCATCTGCAGGTCAACCAGCAGGACGGCGAAAGGCCCGCGCTCGATCAGCTGCTCGAGCCCGGCCTTGCCGTCGCCGGCGGTGAGCACATCGTAGCCCTCGGCAGCGAGGATCTTGCGGCAGCCTTCACGCACGCCCAGCTCGTCGTCAACCACGAGGATGCGCGCCGACGTACCCGGCGGATTTGGCGCCGACGTACCCGGCGGATTCTGTGCCGACGTACCCGGCGGATTCTGCGCCGACGTACCCGGCGGATTTGGCGCCGCTGGCTGGATCACGGCGCGAGCTCCTTCACCTTTGCCAGGAACGCTGCCGGCGGGACGGGCTTGTCGAAGAAGGCCTCGGCGTTCATCGCGGCAAGGTCATCCGCCGTTCGCGGCCGGAAGTCGAATCCCTTCTGGCTTGCCACCGCGGAGACGATGACGATCGGGATGTCCGACAGGCGTGGATCGGAGCGGACGGCACGGGCGAAGGTGAAGCCGGCATCGAGAGACTTCATCATCAGGTCGGTCACCAGGAGGGATGGCCGCTGTTCCCCGTCGGCCGACGCGAGTGCAGCAAGGGCCTCGCGCGCGTCGGAAAAGCTCTTCGTGCGGTAGCCCCCGGCGGAAAGAATGGCCGCTTCCATTTCGAGAAAGTCCCTGTCGTCATCGACAAGGTAGACGAGGGGGGCAGGCATAGAGCTCAGCCCGGACGCGCCTGCGCGTCATTCACCGGACGCGCCTGCGCCGTCTTTGGCTTCAGCGCCGTGTCCACGACCGTCAGCAGCAGCTGCGGCTCAACGGGTTTCTCCAGCAGGGCGTCCACGGGAAGCCAGGTGCGGTCCGGCTCCAGGTGGAAGGGAATGCTGTCGTTCACCGAGGTGATCATCACGAGGGGGATGGACTTCGTGTGCTCGGAGTTGCGCAGCTCCCGTGACACCTCGAAACCGTCTTCCCGGCTTTCCATGACCATGTCCAGGATGATGATGTCGGGCCGGCATGCGGCGACTTCCGCCAGGCATTGGCGCCCGGAATATGCCACGCGAACGGAATACCCGTTCTGTTCGAGGAGCATCCGGTTCATCTCCACGAAATCCGCGTCGTCATCAACCAGCAGAACGGTTCTCGCCATTGCTCACCTCCCTGTTCGACGGGGATGCGCACGAGGAACGACGTCCCCCGGCCCACCTCGCTGTCCACGGCAATGTCCCCTGCGTGCATTTTCACCACGCCGTACACGATGGACAACCCCATTCCGGTGCCCTTTCCAAGCTGCTTCGTGGTATAGAAGGGCGTGAAAATATCCTTGATGACTTCGGGCGGCATGCCGGATCCGGTGTCGCTCACGCGCAGGTGCAGCATGTCGGCCGAGGTTGAGAGAAGCGCGCTGATCACGACCTCCCCGGGGCCGCTCCGTTCAGGGCCGATGGCGTCAGGTCCGCCTGCGTCCGCTGCAACCCGGTCCTCCACGGCGTCGATCCCGTTCTGCACGAAGTTCAGCAGCATCTGGCGGACCTGGTCCGAGTCCAGCATGAGCGGCGGCAGGCCCGGGGCAATCTCGCAGCGCACGCGGACCACGGCGGGATCCAGCTTCACGTTCATGGCATCGGCCAGCTCACGCACCAGGCGGCCGAGGTCCGTGGGCGTCTTGACAACACGCGACTGCCGCGCGAAGTCCAGGAGGCCGCGCATGATCGTGCGGCACCTGTCGGCCTCGGAAACGATCATCTGGATGTCTTCCGACTCGGGATCGCCCTGGCGGTGGGCCTTCAGCAGCATGTGCGAGTACAGGAGGATCGTAGACAGGGGATTGTTGATCTCGTGCGCAACTCCCGCGGATATCTGTCCCATGGAGGCAAGCCTCTCGGTCTGAACGAGCTTGTCCTGCGTCAGGGAGAGAGTCCCCTCCAGCTCCTCCACGAGGTAGGGCAGGCACATGCTCACCTCCGCAAAGCCCTGGCACACGGCAATTGCCTTGTCGCGGCAGGAGGGATAGCCGCAGGATCCGCAGTTCAGCTGATCCTCGGGGCCGAACTTCCTCATCCTCCGAAGCGCCACTGCAATCTCTCCTTCGGTGGGCTGCGGAAGGAACACCGCATCCTCGCTGAATCCCCGGCGAGATCGACCCGGTCAAACTCGCCGAGCGCTTCCTGGATGTTCTGCCCGCCCATGGCCACGTTCAGCTCGTTGATGTGGTCAGTGAGCATCTCCTTGCGCGCGAACACGCTCAGGGCGTTGGTCATCTTCGGGCCGTTGATGCAGCCTTCGCAGAACAGCACGTCCAGGACTCGTGCCTTGCTCTTCCCATCCGCGAGCTCGCGAAACACCGGCAGCACCCTGTCCTTGCCCTCGGTAACGAGCACGTTGTTCTGGAGTATGTCCGAATCGATTCCCGCGGCCCTCAAGAGGCCGCCCGGAATCGGGATGGACCGGCCCAGGTACGCCGACGGCCCGTCGAACTCGCAGGCATCTTCCGCCTGTGGCGATATCCCGGCTGCCGCGAACATCGTGAGGAGCTCCTCGTAGGTGAGCACCGCGTCCACGGTCCCCTGCACGAACGGGTCCTTGATCTCCGCCTTCTTTGCAATGCATGGGCCGATGAAGACGATCCTCACCCCCGCGCCGTGCCTGTCCTTGATCGCCCGTGCCGTGGCGATCATCGGAGAGACCACGCGGGCAAGCGACCCCCGGAGCCGGGGCAGGTATTTCTGCACATACGAGACAATGGCCGGGCAGGGCGTGCTCACGACGGTCTGGCCGCCCCTGATGGCCTCGCGCGCAAGCCGGGCGTACTCGCGGCTCACCAGCTCCGCGCCGAAGGCCACCTCCCACACCTGGGCAAACCCCAGGCTGCGCAGCGCACCGACGATCTTTCCAGGAGGCACATCGGGAAAAGCGACCGGGAACGACGGCGCAAGGATCGCAAACACCGCACCGACGTACCCGGCGGATTGGGCACCGACGTACCCGGCGGATTCCGCACCGACGTACCCGGCGGATTGGGCACCGGCGGTGCTGTTCCCCCTCCAGCAGCCGGCCCACCAGCATCGTGGCATCCTCGATACGCTTGGCCTTCTGCGTGCAGACCTTGACGCAGTTCCCGCACGCCACGCACTGCTCCTCGATGACCGTGGCCTGCCCGGCGATGACCTTGATGGCCTTTACCGGGCATTCGCGCACGCACGCGTAGCAGCGCCTGCATTTCTCGGGAATCGTCGAGACTATGCCCATTGCGGCCCCCGCGTCCCGTCTCCCGTCCTACACCCTCTCCCGCGCTGTGTATTTCGTGTGCAGGAGGTGGTGCGACTTCTCCCCGAGCGGCTTCTTGAGGTACTCCTCGTAGATGGCCGCCACCTCGGGGTTGTTGTGGGACTTGCGGATGGACTTGCCCTCGTCCTCCTTGTAGATGGCCGCGATGCGCGCAAGGCGCACTTCGTCCGTCGTGACGCGCGGCTGGCCGCCGCCGCCGATGCAGCCTCCGGGGCAGGTCATGACTTCCACGAAATGGTATTGCTCACCGGCCTTGATCCTCTCGATGAGGAGCCGCGCGTTGCCCAGCCCATGGGCAACGGCCACCTTCACGGTGACCCCTTCGAGGAACGCCCATTCCCGCACCGTGCCCTCGATCTTGATCGCCGCTTCCTTGACCCCCGCGAGCCCCGCCACTGGAGCAACGTGCAGGTTGTCGAAAGGCAGCTGGCGGCCGGTAACGATCTCGTACACCGTCCGCAGGGCCGCCTCCATGACGCCGCCGGTGTTGGCAAAGATGTCCGCGGCACCCGAGGAGGCACCGAGGATGCTGTCCATCTGGCCGTCCGGAAGCCCGGGAAGTTGATGCCGGCCTCGCGGATCATGCGGCCGAGCTCCCGGGTGGTAAGGACGACATCGACGTCGCGCACGCCGCTGGAATACATTTCGGGACGCTGGGATTCGTACTTTTTCGCCGTGCAGGGCATCACCGAAACGACGAAGATGTCTTCCGGCTTCTTTCCGATCTTCTCCGCGTAGTAGGTCTTGGCAATGGCGCCGAACATCTGCTGAGGCGACTTGCACGTGGAGATGTTGGGGAGGATTTCAGGGTAGAAATGCTCCGCGTAGCGGATCCAGCCCGGCGAGCAGCTGGTGAACAAGGGGAGAGGCACCTGCTGACCATCCACGAGCGCCTTCTTCAGCCGGGTCAAGAGCTCCGTGCCTTCCTCCATGATGGTGAGGTCCGCGGTGAAGTTCGTGTCGAAGATCCTGTCGAACCCCATAAGCCGCAGGGCAGTGACCATCTTGCCCGGTGACCAGGGTCCCCGGCGGGAACCCGAAGCATTCCCCAAGCGCGGCACGGATTGCCGGGGCGGTCTGCACAAGCACGGTCTTCGTCGGGTCGTCGATGGCGGCCCAGACCTTCGCGACCTCGTCCTTCTCTCCGATGGCTCCCACGGGGCACACCGCGGCGCACTGCCCGCACTGCACGCACACGACGTCCGCAAGGTCGGAAGCGAAGGCCGGCCCGATGACGGACTGGAACCCGCGCTTCTGCGGGAAAATGGCGGCCACGCCCTGTGTCTGGCCGCAGACGGTGACGCATCTCCGGCAGAGGATGCACTTGGCCGTGTCGCGCACGAGGGCCGGGGTGCTGGTGTCCTTGCGCCGGACGCTCTTGCCGCCGGCGTAGGTGATCTCCCGGATGCCCAGGTCGCGCGCAACGGACTGCAGCTCGCAATCGCCGTTCCTGTCGCAGGTCTGGCAGTCCCCCTCGTGGTCCGAGAGGATCAGCTCGACGACCGCCTTGCGGGCCGTGCGGACCCGCGCCGAGTTGGTGTGCACTTTCATGCCCTCGAAGCAAGGGGTGACGCAGGAGGCCGTGAGGGTCTTTGCGCCCTCCACCTCCACCAGGCATACGCGGCAGGAGCCGATGGCCTGCACCTTTTTCAGGTAACAGAGGCTGGGAACCTGGACGCCGGCCTGCCGGGCGGCCTCGAGCAGGCTCGTTCCGTCCGTCACGCTGATCGTCTTGTTGTCTATGGTCAGGGATGGCATTTCTTTCTCCTCTCTAGTGGACGGCCGGCGCGGCCGGCTCGCGGTAGTCGCAGCGAAGGCAGCGCTTCGTCTCGGCCAGGGCAACGGCGGATGACCAGGTGGTCTCCACCTCTGCGAAACCCCTGCGCCGCGATACGGGGATCATCTTCAGCCCGGGACGCCCGCCCATCGCGGGGTCGGCATCCGGATCGAAGAAAGTGTCCACGACCTTCGAGGACCGCCACGGGATGTCGCCCGCGCCGGCGAGGAAAGCGTGCATCCCCGCCGCCGCCTTTTCTCCGGCGGCAATTGCTTCGATGACAGACGAGGGGCCGCTTACCGCATCGCCTCCTGCAAACACCCATTCCTCGGAGGCCTGCCCGTTCACCGGGTTCACCGCAATGAACTCACGGTCGTTGAGCTTCAGCGATACGCCGTTGAAGATCCGTTCGGCATCGAGCGCCTGGCCCACCGCGGCGATGAGCTGGTCTGCCCGGCATGTCGAAGTCGCTCTGCGGGTCAGCCACGGGTTTGCGCCGGCCCGTCCGGTCGAAATCGCCCAGCCCCATGCGGCGCATTTTCACCGTCGCCAGCTTCCCCTTCTCGTGCATGAGGTCCATCGGCGAAACGAGGAACTGGAATTTCACTCCCTCGCGCTCGGCCTCCTCCACCTCTTCCATGTAGGCCGGGCATCTCCGCGCGGGTCCGACGGTACGCCACCGTGACGGAGGAAGCGCCCAGCCGAATTGCCGTGCGCGCCGCGTCGATTGCCGCATTGCCGCCGCCCACGACGACCACGTTCTTTCCCACGGGCACCTTGCCCGTGAGGTTGTACTGCCGCAGGAAGTCGATGGCCTCCGTCACGCCCGCCGCCTCGTCCCCTTTCATTCCCAGGCCGGCGCCCTTCGGCGCGCCAACGGCGACGAACACCGCCTCGAAGCCCATCTCCTTCATGCTCGAAAGGGTGAAGTCCCTGCCGAGCGTCTTGTTCGTCTTGATCTTCACGCCGAGCTTTTCGATCATGCCGATCTCGCGGCGCAGAATGTCGCGCGGCAGCCGGTAGGCCGGGTATGGCCTGCACGAGCATCCCGCCGGGCTCCGAGGCAGCCTCGAAAACCGTCGGCCGGTAGCCCAGCCGCGCCAGGAAGTACGCGCAGGAAAGTCCCGCGGGGCCCGCGCCCACGACGGCCACCTTCCTCTTTGCGTTGGCGCCGTCCAGGGTCATCGCCGGAAGGTTGAACTCTTTCTCCTGCTCCACCATGAAGCGCTTCAGCGACCTGATGGAAAGCGGATCGTCCAGCGTTGAACGCCGGCACTTGCTCTCGCAGGGATGGAAGCACACGCGGGAGCAGATTGCCGCGAGCGGGTTCCTCTCCCGGTGCAGGGTCAGCGCCTCGTCGTAGCGCTTCTCCCCGATCAGGCTCACGAAGCCCGGCACGTCCACGCCCGCCGGGCACGCGTTCTGGCACGGGGCGCGCACCAGCTCGGGGCACACGCCCAGCGCGGCATTTGTGGTCCCTGATGTGCTCGACGAACTCTTCGCGGAAATGGCGGATTGCAGAGAGGACGGGGTTGGGCGCTGTCTGGCCGAGCCCGCAGAGGGCCGTGTCCTTGATCGTGTTGCCCGAGTCGATCAGGCGCTCGATGTCTCCCTCCTGCCCCCTGCCCTCGCAGATGCGGTCCAGGATTTCCAGCATCCGCTTCGTGCCCACCCGGCAGGGCGTGCACTTGCCGCAGGATTCGTCCTGCACGAACTCGAGGAAGAACCGGGACATGTCCACCATGCAGGTGTCCTCGTCCATGACGATGAGGCCGCCCGAGCCCATGATGGCGCCCAGCTCGGCGAGGGATTCGTAGTCCACGGGCACGTTCAGGTGGTGCCGCGGGATGCAGCCGCCCGATGGTCCCGCCGATCTGCGCGGCCTTGAAGGTCTTGCCTTCCCTCATTCCGCCGCCGATGTCGAAGACCAGCTCGCCCAGCGGCATGCCGATGGGGATCTCCACGAGGCCCGTGTTCTTCACGGCGCCGGCCAGGGCGAACACCTTCGTGCCCTTGCTCTTCGCGGTTCCCATGGAGGCGTACCAGCCGGAACCTTTCAGGATGATCGCCGGGATCGCGGCATAGGTCTCCACGTTGTTCAGGAGGCTCGGCTTTCCCCAGAGCCCCTTGAACGCGGGGAAGGGCGGCCGGGGCCGCGGCTCGCCCCGGTTGCCCTCGATTGAGGTCATGAGCGCCGTCTCTTCTCCGCAGACGAATGCGCCTGACCCCATCCGGATCTCCAGGTCGAAGCTGTGGGCTGGTGCCCATGATGTTCTTGCCAAGCAGGCCGCGCTCGCGCGCGTGCTCGATGGCCGGGTGAGCCGTTCCACGGCCAGGGGGTACTCGGCGCGCACGTAGACGTATCCCTGCGAGGAGCCGATGGCGTAGCCGGCGATGGTCATGGCCTCGATGAGGCTGTGCGGATCACCTTCCAGCACGCTCCTGTCCATGAACGCGCCCGGGTCTCCCTCGTCCGCGTTGCAGAGCGTGAACTTCTCCGTGCCCGGCGCCTTGCGGCAGAGCTCCCACTTCATGCCCGTGGAGAATCCCGCGCCGCCCCTGCCGCGCAGGCCGGACTTCTTCACCTCATCGATCACCTGTTCGGGCGTCATCTCGGTGAGCACCTTCGCCAGGGCCATGTAGCCGTCCCGGGCGATGTACTCCTCGATCTTCAGCGGATCGATGAGCCCGCAGTTGCGCAGGACGATCTTCACCTGCTTGCGGAAGAACGGGATCTCCTGCAGGCCCAGCGCCTCCATGCTCTCCGGCACGCTGTCTCGTACGCGAGCTCCTTCGACGATCCTGCCCTTCAGCAGGTGCTCCTCGGCGATGCGCTCCGCGTCGGCGGGCTTGAGATTCTGGTAGAGGATCCCGTCGGGATGGACGACGGCCACCGGGCCCGCCGCGCAGGGGCCGAGGCAGCCGGTCTCGAACACCTGCACCTCGCCCTCCAGGCCGTGCTTCTGATGGCGGCCCGCATGGCCGCGCTCAGCTCAAGGGCGCCGGAGGCCACGCAGCCGCCGCCGGTGCAGATCAGGACATTGCATCTCGATCGGCTCATGTCGCCTCTCCTTTCATGATGTACTGCTCCACGGGCTAGCCCTTCGACGATGTGGCGCTCCACCATCTCGCCGCACCTTCTCCCGCGTCAGGTTCACGTAGAGGAAGTTGCGCCCGGTCTTGTCGGTGTAGGTGAGCATGGGCTCCTGGTCGCACAGACCGATGCAACCGGACTGCCGCACGGTCACCGTCTGCACGCCCCGGCTGTCCAGCTCGGCCACGAGCTCCGCGACGATGTCGCGCGCGCCCGCGGCAATTCCGCACGTGCCCATGTGCACCACGACCTGCGCTTCCTTCACGTCCCCCGCGCAGGTCGACCTGGCTTCGGGCCGCGTCGCGCAGCTTCAGGAGGTCCTGGGGACTGCTGATCTTTTCGCTCATTTCGCCACCACCCTTTCCCTGCGCACCGTGCCTTTGCGGGACGGCCGGCGCCGTCTTCCTGGGCGGCTTCTTCGCCGCCGTCTGCTTCTTCGCGTGCCGACGGTTCCTCGGCGCCGGCCCGTCGCGGTACGCGGCAGAACAGCGCGCGCAGCTTCGGCGGCTTCACCCGCTGGTGCACGTCCTCGTCGATCATGATCGTGGGGGCCAGGCCGCAGGCGCCGAAGCACCGGGCCACTTCGAGGGTGAACAGGCCGTCCGCGGTTGTGCCCCCCACGTCGATGCCCAGCTCCTGCCGGCAGGCCTCCAGGACCTGCTTGCCGCCGCGCACGTAGCAGGCGGTGCCCAGGCACACCCGCACCAGGTGCTTTCCCCGCGGAACGGTGGAGAAGAAGGAGTAGAAGCCCACGACGCCCGCCACCTCGCTGTAGGACTTGCCGAGCCGAAGCGCCACGCGCTTCATCACGCTCCGGGCAGGTAGCCGAAGATGCCCTGGGCGATCTGCAGCACGGGGATCAGCGCACCCGGCTTTCCCTGGTACTCCGTGAGAACCTCGTCGAGCCGCTCCATGAGCTGCTGCTCGGTTGCCTCGCCGCCGCACGCGCAGGCGGTCGTTTTGCTGAACCTCGGTCATGCCGCTTCTCCCTTCCTGTCGTCTGGTTCATTCCGCTTATTCCGAGACACTGGAGGGCCGTGAGCCCCTCCGCGATTCGCTCTTTCATGCGCCGCGCCACGGCGATCTCGCTGCGGCCGCCCACGGGCAGCCCCCGCAAGATCTCGGCCGTGCTCACGCGCCACTCCCTGCTGCCCACGCGCAGCCGGGAGCGCAGCTCCACGCCCGGGCTCGTGCACACCACGGAGGCCAGCGTGGCCGCCAGGTCGCCCAGCGGGCTCCTGTCCACGTGGGACAGGGGCATCGTGGCCCGCACGGCCAGCCCGCCCAGGCAGGACCTCTCCAGGCGGAAGCATCCCCCGGCCTGCTCGGCGCGGAACTTCAGCAGGCTCAGCCCCAGCCCCGTCTTCTTCCCTTCCTTGGTGGTGAAGAAGGGATCGGCGGCGGTGTCCGCCGCAACGGCGAGGCCCGGGCCGTTGTCCTCCACGGCGATGCACAGCAGGTCCTGCTCGGGCTCCTCCTCCACGGCAACGGCGATGACGGTCGCGCCGGCCCGGATGGCGTTCTCGATCAGGTCCAGGATGTGCAGGCTGATCTCACGCAATCGCGCACCCCCTGCCCTCGACCATTCCCAGCGCTTTGCGCGATCTCGTCGAACGCCGGCTCCGCGACCTCCAGCACCGTGAAGCCGGTGCCGATGTCCTCCAGGAAGTGGCAGTCGGAGGAGCTGAGCAGGGGAAGCCCGTGCGCAGCGAAATCCGCCGCCCTTCCGCGGGCGGCCCCGGCCGCGGAGATTTCCAGCGCGTCGAACGGGACGTCCGTCCGGGATGAATCCGAGCTGCCCCGGCACGCTGAAGCTCCTGCGGTCCACGTGGGCGGCCACCGCCAGCCCGCCGTGCCGGTGGATGAGGTCCACCGCCTCCGACAGCGTGAACCTGCTTGCCGCGGCCAGCATCCGGGTCTCGATCCCCGTCTCGTTCCCGTCGGCGTCCATGAGCTGCTGCTCAGGCTCGCGGAGAGCTGAAGCCGCGGAGGCGCGCCGTCCGCAGCGCCAGCGGCCGCCAGGGCGGGAGGCCCGCGGCGACCTCGTCGGAAACGGCGCACGCGTCCGCGGGGCTGCGGAACCAGCCCAGGACGTGCACTTCTTCCACGGTGGTGATCTCGATGCCGGCAATGACGGCGGGGCCGTCCGGGAGCGGCGGCGGCGGCTTCCACGACAGCGCGCACGTTGCCCGCGGTGTTGTGGTCACACACGGCGATCATCGCAATGCCCTTTTCCGCCGCTTCCCGCACGATGGCCGGCGGCGTCATCTCGCGGGAGGCGCAGGGCGAGAGCACCGTGTGGATGTGCATGTCCGCGGCCAGCGTCATTCACGCTGCCGCCTCACCCCGGTCACCCCTTCCCCTCAGCCCCAGCGCGTACAGCCGGCCCGCCAGGTCGAAGGTGGATTCGGCCGTGGCCAGGAGGGGCAGGCCCTCCTGCACGGCCTTCAGCCGCACGCCTCTCCTCGGGCCGCATCCCCTGGGTGAACACCACCGCCGCCAGCCCCGCGTGCAGGGCCACGGCAATGACGTTCATGTGCACCTGGATCGTCAGGAGAACTCCGCCGGAAGGCGCGTTGGCCAGCACGTCGCTCAGCAGGTCCGAGGCGTGCCCCCGCGTCACCTCGGCGCCGCCGTTGACGGAAAGCTCGGGCGTAAGAACCTCCAGGCCGAGAGACGAAACGATCTTCCCAAGGGTCATCCTGTTTCCTCCATGGAAGGGGAGGCATGCGGGCATGTCGAAGTGTCCGCCCTGCCGAGGATCACGTCTTCCGCAAAGAGCGCGCAGGAAGGAGCCCCGCACGCCCCGCAGTCGCGGCCGGGCAGGGCGCGCGTCAGCGCGTCGATTCTCCCCAGCGCCCGGATGGCCGCGCCCATGTCCGGATCCAGCCGCTACGCCGGGGCGCTGCGCATAGGGCCGGGCCCGGCGGACCGCCGCCGCGTCACTCTCCGCCATCGTGCCGGCGCCTGCAGCGCCGAGGCCGGGCTCGGCGGACAGCAGCGGCGAGCCCGAGCACCCTGCTCGCAGAGCGAGAGGTCGAGGAGGGTGACACCGGGGAGTGCGCCTGCCTCGGCCATGGCAAGCACGCGCATCACGTGCCGCACACCGCTCACCGCAAGCTCCCCGGGCGCCCTCTCGGGCTCGCCGCGCGGACGTGCGCAGCGGCAGCCGGCCGGCGTCTGCGCGGGAAGCCAGGCAGCCGCGCACGGCCTCCGCAAGCGGTGTCGGGCTGAGAACGGTGAGCCGGTCGGTGAGGCTCGCACTTTGCGCAGACTCGTACTGCGCCGCGCACGCCGCCACGAGGAACACGTGCCGCAAGGGGAACTCCTCGCCGGCAGCTTCGATCGGGGAGAGCCACGGACCGAGGTTGGGAATCAGCGAGGGAAACCTGCTCTCCACGAGCGCGACAACGGCCGGGCACACAGGCGGGATGAGGGGCAGGGCGGCGCTGCCCCGAAACGGCGGCCGCGCGCGCCTCCGCTCGCAAGCGCCTCCGTCCATTCCTCCAGGAGCCGCACTTCGGAGAATCCGCACGAGCGAGAGCGCCGCCAGAACACGGTCCGAGCCGCCGAGGGAAATGCTGGAGAGAAAGCCCCCGGGGATGACGAGCACGGCTCCTTCGGGGAGCGCCGGGAAAATCGTCCGCTGCGTCCTCCCGGCTCACGAATTCCGTAGACCCCGGACCGGCATTCGCCGAAACAGGCGGTGCAGCCGACACAGAGCCCGGCCCGGATATCGGGTCCCGCGGCGTGCACGCGCAGGGCCCCCGTCGGGCAGGCAAAGATGCAGCGCAGGCACTTGCGGCAGTGCTCCCGCGGCGACCGCCCGACGGTCTCCGCGGCGCCGCGTGCCAGAACCGGCAGCTCGGTGCTCATCGCACCGCGTCCAGGAGGATCGTCGAGCGGATGCGCGTGCCCCGGCCGACCCGGGTCTCGATGTCGAACAGGTCGCTGTTCCTGCGGATATTCGGGAGGCCCATCCCGGCGCCGAATCCCATCTCGCGCGCCTTCTCGGACGCGGTGGACCAGCCTTCACGGAGAGCCAGCTCCACGTTCGGGATGCCGGGGCCCTCGTCGGCAATCTCCAGGTCCAGCTTCCCTGAGTCCAGCCGGGCCCAGAGCGTGCCGGTGCGGGCGTGGATGACCACGTTCATCTCCGCCTCGTACGAGGCGATCATGGCCCGCCGCATCGCGCGCCGCGCCGACGCCGATCCGGGCAAGCTGCTCCTTGAGCCTGGCGCGTTGCAAGACCGCCGGTGTCGAAATCGCCCCCGAAATGCGGTAGCTCATGGTGATCATGCCCGGCCTCCACTCTGACCGGGGAGCCGGCGAGGCATTCCTCCAGCAGCCGCCGGGTTTCGTCGAGGCCGCAAGGAGACACCATGATCGCCGCCCCCGCCTCGCGCGCCCGGTCCAGCAGCTCCGGGCTTGGCTGCGCGCCGCCGACGAGGCACAGCCCTGGAGCATCCATCAGCTCGGCAACGCGAATCAACTGGTTGTTGTTCAGGCTTGTCACGAGCAGCGTGTCGCGGGACGCGTTGGCGATCAGGCTGCTCATCGTGTCTGCAGCATGGACGGTCCGGGCTTCCGTGTAACGTCCCGTGCTGGGATAGAAGCGCGCATTGATTTTTTGCGAAAGCTCGCTCAGGTTCATGACGATCTGATATTTTAGTTGCAATAGCCATGCCAATCGTGATTTTTTTCTCTATAAAGTGCAGTATGGAAAAATGTTGAAACAAGAAATACCAAAGCATTATTCAATAATGAATTATAAATGACCCGAGCTCTAAACTACGAAAACGAACTGGAACCACTTGCGGCCGGCGAAGAAACAGGCAGCGGATTCTTGTGTACAGATCTCCCATGTGCGGGCTATGCACATGGAAAAGGCTTCAGTTCCTGATGCCCTGGTCCATACTCGTGACAAGCTCAATGAATGCTTCGTCGAGGTGGCGGCGCACCGCGCGGGCAATCCCGGACCCGAAAGTCTCCATGGTCCGCTTCAGGACGTCCGCCTCCCAGGCGTCCAGCGGCGCCTTGAGGGCCCGCGTGAGGCGGCTCATGCGGTGGATGTGTCGGAAGAACTCCTCGTCTGCCATGATGGTGCGCTGCGGCACTTCTCATGTCGGTTGCATGCCCTCATAAAGTTGAGCCAGACGATGATCGACCTGAAGGAAAAAGCGGCCGTGGTCACCGCCGCGCGTTGAGAGACATGGGGCGCGTCGACATCCTGGTTCCGGCGGTTTCCAGGACCAGGCCGTCGAGAAATGGGAGAAGACCATCGATGTGAATCTCGTGGCTCTCCTGCGCGATGGTGGCCCTCCACGGCCGCAGGCGGCCTTGGCCGGCTGGTGCACACATTCCTTCGGTCATTCCTGAAAGGATAGCCGAAACCGCACTTCCCCGTCACGGCCCGATGAACTTGTCCGCAGAAGCGCCGAAGAGCCTGGAAAGCCTCATGGCCATGCTCCTGCTTATTGGCCGTCGGCCGTTCTCCATGTGGCAAACGTTCTGTCTCGTGACACCGCCGAGTTTCCGGCCCAACTCCGCCTGGCTGAGATCTTCGAGTTGTCGGAAAAGCCTGAGAAAGGCCCCGGGGTTCATCTCCCGAGGATCTTGAGAGTATAAGGGGGAGTTGAAGACATCTCGCATCGGTTCAGCCTGCAGCCATACTCCTCCCGAAGCACCTCCAGGAGGGAGTCCGGGATGGCTCCACGGATCTGGATCCAGACGCTTCTGGTCTTCACGGTGGCGCGCAGATGCACACGATTCGCCTTTCAGCATTCAACACGGCTTTGACTTATTCGCCGCTTGCCTTTGAGAGAAATCCGGCGGGCGTCTTCCGACAATGCAATTTGTTGTCAATTTCTGACAACAGGTGCGGTTGTTTCGGAATGCGAGCCGTGGGGATTTGCCGACCAGGGGGTCTCCGCACCAAGGCGTAGTCGATTCCTGACAACAAACTGCATTGTCGCGTGGGTGAGCCGTGGGGTCTGCCGGCCAGGTGCCAAGACGGCCGAAACCCGGCCGAAACCCTGCTTGACGGCTCCTCTCACATGTGATTTACTTAATTCACTTCATTAATCAACTCGTGAAATGAAATTGAACGCTGCAGACCAAGCCGAAAAGAGCGCGATGAATGGTTCAAGGGCAAGACCCGGCGGCTCCGACAGGAATCTCCCGATCGGTTCGAGCGGCAGGAAAGGACGCAACCTCAAGCTGGTCAAGATCCACAACCGGGCACTCGTGCTGAGGATCATCCAGCAGAATGAAATGATTTCACGGAAGGAGATCTCTCGACTGACCGGGCTCACCCCGGCCGCCATCACCATGATCACTAACGCCCTGCTCGGGCTCGATCTTATCCTCGAGTCGGGCAAGGACACCCGCGGGGGATCATCCGGGCAGAAAGCAGATCTTCCTCTCGATCAACAGGGAAAAGCACAAGATCATCGCCCTGAACCTCGGCCGAAGCCTGGTCCAGGCGGCGGTGTGCGACCTGGCAGGAAACATCCTCCACAAGTCGGAACAGTACTTGCGGCTCATCCAGGACAACGAGCTCATTGTGGACAGGCTGGAGGAGAGGGTGGTCGGAATGATCCGCGACCTCATTCGGAAGTTCGACATCGATGCGGCCAGCCTTCTCGGCATTTCAATTGCGGCGCCCGGCCCCCTGAACGCGGAAATGGGCATCATGAGGGGCTCGAATCGGCTCGGGGACGGGAAGAAATCACCGGCCCCGTTCGACTGGCGAGACGTGCATCTCAAGGAAGCGGTTCAGCGGGAGTTCGGTGTGAATGTCTTCGTCGACAACGACGCGAACATCTCCGCCCTGGGAGAAAGCTGGTTCGGCGGCGGCGTCGGCGTCTCCAACCTCGTGGTGCTACATGATCGGGATCGGGACCGGCGCCGGGGTGATCATCGACGGAATGCTCTACAGGGGCGAGGACGACGTGGTCTCCGAGATCGGCCACGTGACCATCGACTTCAAGGGACCCCGGTGCCGGTGCGGAAACGTCGGCTGCCTGGAGCTGTACTCGAACTTTCACAACATCATCGACGCAGTACGCGCGCAGGGAAGGCCCCCGTGCTGACGGCACCCGCCCAGCGGCCCCGGCGCGCGAGCTGTCCAACGAGCAGGCCTCGGAGCGCATCAGGGAGATCTTCCGCGAGGGCCGCCGCGGACGACGAGGCGGCGCGGGAGGTCCTGCGCGAGCACGGCCAGGTGCTCAGCGTAGGCGCCGTCACGCTGGCCAACACGTTCAGCCCGGAGATGATCATCGTATCCGCCAACGACCTGGGGGACATCGACCTCTCGATCCTTCTCGCGGAGATCCAGGACGCCGTCCGGCAGCGGGCGTTCTCCGTGATCGCCAGACAAGATCAAGGTCGTCGGGTCCACTCTCGGGAAGGACGTCACCCTCTACGGGGGGATTGCCCTTGTGCTTCAGGATTTCTTTTCGAATATCGCGGCATGAGGGGAAGGAGGGTGCACTGCCGCCTCATACGTTGCAGAATAGCTTCGAACAGATCCTACAGGAGGAGAAGATGAAGAGAGCTCGTATCATTCTTACAGCAGGCGTCGTGCTGGCGCTTGTGCTCACACTGTCGGCCTGCGGACCCAAGGTGAGCAAGAAACTGACATTCTGGACGCTCCAGCAGTCAGCCATGGACATCCAGACGGCGCAGCAGAACGCGGTGAAGGATTTCGAGAAGCAGTTCAACGCCACCGTCGAGGTGACGTCTTTCCCGTATGTCGAGCTTCGCGACAAGATGCTCACCGCGGTTGCCGGCGGGCAGGGCCCCGACCTGCTTCTGCTCGACCAGATCTGGGTCTCCCAGTACGCGGCGGGCAAGTACGTGATCCCCATCACGGACAAGATGCATCGGGTCCGGGATCAAGGCAGATGACTACTTCCCCGGCGCATGGGGCGCGGGAAGCTACCTCGGCCAGATCTACGCCATCCCGTTCGACGTCGGCGTGTGGGCCCTCATGTATTACAACAAGGACATGTTCAAGGCAGCCGGGCTGGATCCCGAGAAGCCGCCCGTGACCTGGGACGAGTTCCTCGCGGCCGGCAAGAAGCTGACCCACGGGAACCAGTACGGGACCGCGGTATGGCTGGGCAAGGGTGATGCGCTGCAGTGCATGACAGACGCATTCACCTTCTCGGGCGGCGGCAAGATCATCAGCGATGACGGCAAGAAGGCCCTCTTCAACAGCGCCGCGGGCGTTGCGGCGCTGAACTTCTGGAAGGCCTGCGCGGCCATCAGCCCCCCGGCACGGTGGGTCGTGACGAGGAGGAGTCGTTCAAGCTGTTCACATCGGGACAGGTCGGCATGTTCTTCTACGGCGAGTGGGGACAGGACACGATTGCCGTCCGCGCGCCCAACATGAACTACGGCGTGGCCAATCTTCCCAAGCCCGCGGGCGGGCAGTCAATCGGAACGTTCGGCGGGTTCAATATCGGCATCAACGCCAAGGCCGCAAACAAGGAACTTGCCTGGGAGTTCGTGAAGTACTCCACGAGACAGGACGTCAACCAGAAGATCTCGATGCTCACGCCGGCCAACAAGGCCGCGGCGAACCTGTACCTCAAGGATAAGAGGAAGTTCCCGGACACCATCTACACGCAGCTCACGCTGGCGCTCTTCCGGCCCTCGGTTCCGAACTATCCCGAGATCGCCGATGTCCAGCACACGGCGACCGGGAAGATCCTTCTCGGCCAGATGAGCACGCAGGCAGCCCTCGATGAGGCAGCCAAGGCCGTCGACGCACTGCTGAACAAGTAGATTTCCGAGCGAGTCGGGCGGAGGGGTCATTCCCTTCGCCCCCTCTTCTGCAACCGGAAAGGAAGCCATGGAAGACAGACCGGGAACCGCGCGGTACCGATGGGCGGATGTGCTGACGGGGTACGGGTTCACCTCCCCCGCCATCATCCTCATGCTCCTGCTGATATTCGTGCCCATCGGCTACACCCTGTACCTGTCCCTCTTTGACACGAGGCTCAGCAATCCGAACCCCGTTTTCATCGGGCTCAAGGGCTTTGTGGGCAGTTTTCCAGTCCCATGACGCGCTCATGGTCATTCGCAACTCCTTTGTCTGGACGATCGTTGTGGCGTTCTTCCAGTTCATCGTGGGCCTGGGAACCGCGCTCGATCCTGAACCGGCAGTTCCGCCTGCGCTGGCTGGGCAGGAGCGTCATCATCCTCCCCTGGGTGATCCCGGGAGTCGTGGCGGGCATGGTGTGGCGCCTCCTGTACGACGCCCAGTTCGGCTTCCTCAACACGCTCCTTGCGCGGCTGGGAATCACCAGCGCGCACATCGACTGGCTGGGGCTCCCGGGGCTGGCGATGTTTTCCGTAGTGATGGCGGCCATCTGGAAGGGCTTCGGTTTCTCCATGCTGATGTACCTGGCCGCGCTGCAGACGGTGCCTCCCTCTCTGTACGAGTCGGCGCAGATGGATGGCGCGGACGGGGCGCAGCAGTTCTTCTCCATCACCATTCCTCACATCTCGAGCGTCATCCGCACCACGCTCCTGCTCACGGCCATATGGACCTTCAACTATTTCGAGATCATATGGGTGATGACCGGCGGAGGACCCATCCGGTCCACGCACATCGCGCCCACCTACATCTACGAGCTGGCCTTCATGAACTTCAACTTCGGAAATGCCTCGCGCTTCGCGGTCCTCAGCTTCCTGCTGGTGAGCGCGTTGAGCATCCAGTACATCCGCATGATCTTCAAAAGGGAGAAGCTCTGATGGCAGCACCGAATCTCACACAGGCGGGAGAGCGCAGCTCGCCGTCGTCACCTGGTCCGTGGCGCTTGCCGTCATCCTGTTCTTCATCCTGTTCCCCTTCGGCCAGATGCTCTCCACCGCCTTCAAGGGCCCCCGAGAGCAGTTTGCCCTGCCGGTGAGCTTTCTGCCGCACCTGGTCACGCTGACCAACTTCCAGCAGGCCCTGCAGTACGCCCCCTTCTTCCGCTATTTCCTGAACAGCCTCGGCGTGTCGGTGGTCACCACGGCGATTGCCGTCGTCATCGCCCTCCTGGGCGCGTACGGATTTTCCCGGCTGCAGTTCCCGGGCAGGAAATTCTTCCTCACGCTGATCGTCTACAGCCAGATGTTCTGCCTTGCGGCGATCATCATCCCCATCTACCGCATCCTTGCGGGGCTCGAGCTCATCGACTCCTACCCCGGCCTCATCATCGCGTTTCTCACGTTTTCCGTGCCCATAGCAATCTGGCTCCTGCGCAGCTTCCTGCACAATATCCCGCCTCAGCTGGAGGAAGCGGCGTACATCGAGGGCGCCTCCAAGTTCCAGGCGTTCTGGAGGGTGGTGGTCCCTCTCCTGCAGCCGGCCATCGGCGCTACCGGGGCCTACGTCTTCTTCCTCACCTGGCAGGACTTCCTCTTTCCCCTGGTCATCATGACGGGCAAGGAGCACCGCACCCTGCCAATCGGCATCATGGACTTTGTGGGCCAGTACGAGACGAACTGGGGAAACCTCATGGCATCGTCCATCCTCATCGTCCTGCCCGTGCTCGTCATCTTCGTTTTCATCCAGCGGCAGCTCATTTCGGGACTCGTCGAAGGGGCAGTGAAAGAATAGCAAAAGATCCACGGAGTACCGTGGGCCAGGAGGACATCCGTTCCATGACCGCGAAGAAGCGTTTCCTGACTGCAATCACAGGCGGACGAGCCGGACCGTCTGCCCGTCACGACCCACCACCTCATGCCCTATTTCCTGAACAAGCATATGGGCGGGATATCGACGGACGAATGCTTCGCGCGCTTCGGGATGGACCCCATCCGCTGGGTCTACCCGCATCGTCCCGACCCCGCGGCCGGCACGTACTTCAACCCCAACCAGACCGGGACCGGGTTTCTTGAGACGCGCCTGATCGCGTCAGATGAGTGGCACATCGAGATGGACAAGACTCCCGGGGAAAAGGGGACAAGGACCAGCTATCGCTTCGTCACACCTTCAAAGACCCTGACCATGGCGCTGGAGTCCAACCAATACACCTCGTGGGTGACGGAAAACCTCGTCAAGGAAAAGAACGACATCGACGCCATTGCGGCCCATGTCACCACCCCCCTGTGCGACGTGGAAGCGGTGAACCGGGAAGCGGACGAGTACGGGGAGACGGGCCTCATCCGCGGGCACATCCCCACGTTCGACGTCTTCGGCCAGCCGGGATGCTGGCAGGATGCCTGCTGCCTGTACGGAACGGAAAAGATGATCATGGAGACCTTGACGACCCGTCCTGGGTCCACCAGTTCCTGCGCATCCTCCAGAAGAGGAAGCTCGGCTACATCTCCTCGATGAAGGGGGCGCGGTTCGACATCAACGAGCTGGGCGGCGGGCGATGCCTCCTCCTCGGTGATCTCCCCTTCTCTCTTCGACGAGTTCGTGGCGCCCTATGACACGGCTGTCATTGCCGCGGCGCACGAGGCCGGCCAGCGCATCGTGTATCACACCTGCGGCGGCATGATGGCGATTCTCGAAAAGGTGGCCGCAATGGGTCCCGACGCCATGGAGACATTCACGCCAAAGGGAATGGGCGGGGACACGGTGCTGTCGGACGCCAAGAAACGGATCGGAGACAAGGTGTGCATGATCGGCGGCTTCAACCAGAATCACTATTTCACCCGCGCCACCGAGGAGGAAGTCCGGGCAGCGGTCCGCCAGAGCTTCCGGGACGCCGGGGAGGGCGGCGGGTACATCCTCGCGCCGTCCGACCACTTCTTCGATTCGGACCCGAAGCTGATCGCCGCGTTTGCCGACGAAGCACGGAAGTGCCGCTACGATTGAGTGGACTGATGGATGTCCATCGAGTTGAAGGGAGAGCGCCATGGGCGTCGAAACATATGATGAGTTCAAGAAGCGTAAGGATCCTCCGAGGTGGTGGACCCCGAAGATAGACCGCACAGTCCTGCAGGGCCTGATGCAGCGCAACGATCTCCAGGCAATCCTCCACTACGGGGGGTGGTTTGTGCTCGTCGCGACGTTCGGGTACATCTCTGCGGCGCTGTACAACGCCGGCAGCGCCTGGTGCATCCTCGTATTCTTCGTATACGGAACCCTCTACAGCATGAACAATTCCCACCTGCACGAGAGCCTGCATGGCACGGCGTTCAAGACCAGGGCGCTGAACAGGATCATGTTTTTCATCACCGCGGCAATGGAGTTCCGCGCGACAACCCTGACCAGGTGGAGGCACATGCACCACCACGCCTGGACGATCATCAAGGAGACCGATCTGGAGATCCAGGCACCACGGCCGGTCAAGCTGTGGAAGGTGCTCGTCGAATTCTTCTATCTGGGCAGCACAGTCTCCCTCTTTGCCATTCTCTTCCTCCACTCCATGGGAATTGTCAGCAAGGAGGCCATGAAGGTTGTGCCAAAAAGCGAGTACCAGAAGATGTTCTGGTCCAGCAGGGCATGTCTTGCGCTGCACCTCGTGCCCATCGTGGTCGCAGTCGTTCTGCAGACCTGGCTTCCCATACTGTTGTTCACCCTTCCGCGGTTGTACGGCGGGTTTCTCATGTGGACCCTGATCCTTGCGCAGCACTCCGGGCTTGCCGAAGACGTCCTGGACCACCGCCTCAACACGCGGACCATGCGCCTCAACCCGGTGCTCTCGTTCCTTTACCTGCACATGGAATACCACACCGAGCACCACATGTTTCCCAACATCCCGTTCCACTCGCTGGCGAAATTCCGCCGCCACGTGGAGGACCAGATGCCGCGCGCGTACAACGGGCTGCTGGAAACGTACAAGGAGGAGATTCCCGTCCTCTGGAAGCAGAGGCACAACGCCGAGTACTTCATCCATCGTGAGATGCCGGGCTGACGGCGCGTTCGGGAAGCAGGACACGCACGGGCTGGCGGCGCGCGCCCTACCGGAAGCTCTGCTTGTCCAGCCCGTATTTCTTCATGCGCTCGTAGAGGGCGCGTCGGGAGATACCCAGCGCCTGGAACGTCGCGTTGATCTCCCCGCGGCATTCCCGGAGCGCCGACTCGATTGCCGCTCTCTCCACTTTTTCCATCTCGTCGCGCAGACGGCCGGCACTCGTTGGAAGGGACAGGAGCCTCTCGGAATCGAAACGCAGGTCCGGCGTGAAGCTGCCGGCGCTCCCGTCGCGCGACGTGATGGCAAGGCGCTCAACGGCGTTTTTCAGCTCGCGCACATTGCCCGGGCCAGTGGTGGCCCAGCATCTCGGTGAGAGTCTCCTCGGGGATGGTGGGGACAGGGACGCCGCTCCTGTCCGCAACCTGGCGCAGGAAATGAGAGACGAGCAGGGGGATGTCGTCCGCGCGCTCGCGCAGAGGCGGCACGCGGATGTTGAGAACCATGATGCGGTGGGAGAAGTCCTCCCGGATGGTCCCCCTGCGCACCTCTTCCGAAAGCTCGGCGTTGGAGGCGCAGACAAGCCGGATGTCGACCCTGCGGGGACGGTCGCTGCCCAGGGGCTGCACCACCCCATCATCCAGGACGCGGAGAAGCTGCACCTGCGCCCGGGCGGAGATCGTCTCGATCTCATCCAGCAGGAGCGTGCCCCCGGAGGCCGACACGAGCTTGCCTTCCCGCTCCCCCACCGCCCCGGTATAGGCGCCCCTGGCGTGCCCGAAGAGCTCGCTTTCCAGCATTGTTTCCGGCAGCGCCCCGGCGTTCGACCGGCACGAACGGTCCGGCCGCCCGGTGGCTCTGGCCGTGGATGGCCCGGGCAACGAGTTCCTTGCCCACGCCCGTTTCCCCCGTGACGAGAACAGGCGCATCTGAGCGCGCGGCAGCCTCAACCTGGGCATACAGGTCCTGCATGGCCCGGCTGCGGCCGATCATGCCGAACCTGCCGTCTTCCTCCGGCGAGCAGAGGGTGAGCCTGCGGCGGAGATCGCGGGCTTCGCGCACAAGCCGGGACTGTTCCACGGCTTTGCCGACATAGGCCAGCAGCACCGCGTCATCAAACGGCTTCTCGGCGAACTCGAATGCCCCGGACTTCAGGCAGCGCACCGCCATGGCGATGTCGCCGTGGCCGGTGAGCATCACCACCGGAGGTGAGCCCGGGCCTGGACCTCACCGTGGCAAGAAACTCCTCCCCGTCCATCCCCGGCATCTTCACATCAGTGATGATGCACAACGCCTCGCGCAGGCCGGGCCATGCGAGCGCCGCTTCAGCGGATGAGAACACCTCCACGGACCACCCGCGAAGACCCAGCATCTGGCCTATGGAGTGCCGTGCCGCCTCGTCGTCGTCGATGACGACAATGATCCCGCCCGCCTGGTCGCCTTCAGGCTTCATGTGCCGCTCCGTGCCGGGGCGGTCTCGGACCGGGCCGCGGGCAGCCGCATGGTGAATGTCGCCCCGGCCCCGGGAGAGCCGGTTGCGTCGATGGATCCCTTGTGGTCAACGACGATTGCTCGGGAAATCGAGAGCCCGAGGCCGTGTCCGCCCTTGCGTGTCGTGTAGAAGGGCTGGAAAAGCCGGAGCGCCTGTTCCTCGGAGAAGCCCTTTCCGGTGTCGGTCACCTCGACGACGACGGGCAGCACGGCGGCGGGATCGCGCCTGCTTTCGATCACGAGCTTCCGGACCGGGACGTCCGTCATGGCCTGGCGCGCGTTCGACAGAAGGTTGAGAAACACCTGCTCCAACCGGATCCGGTCTCCCCAGATCAGGGGGAGGCTTTCCTCCAGCCGGAGGCTCACCGCGACCTCGGAGAGCTTCATCTGCGGCAGGATGAAATCCACGCTTTCGCGGATCACGCTGTTCAACTCCAGGAGGCTGAAGACGGAATCCGACCGCTTGGTGAGCTCGCGCATCTGGTTGATGATCTTGGCGGCGCGGTCCACCTGTTCCGAAATGAGGCGCAGGTTGTTTTTCACCTCCGCCTCTGCGTCGGGCTTCTGCTCCAGCATATAGTAGGCGTTGCGCGCGTAGTTGCGGATTCCCGTCAGGGGCTGGTTCAGCTCGTGAGAGATCGAGGCAGCCATTTCTCCAACCTCGGCGAGCCGCGTGGAATGCTCCAGCTGTTCCTCCTGGCGCCTGACCAGGTCCGCCATCCTGCGGCGGGCCTCTTCAGCGTCCCGCCGCGCGCTGACGTCGGTCACGCTGAGAAGCTCGACTCTCTCCCCGGCAATCCTGACCCTGATACCCTGGGCCTGGACCCAGACGCCGGTCCCGTCCCGCCGAAGAAGTGAAAGCTCGTGGGGCAGCTCGGGGTCCTTTGACGCTGCCGTCAGGGTCGGGGCGTCCTCGGGACGCACGAGCGTTTCAATCCGGACTCCATCCAGCGAGCCCGGTTCCGCAGCCAGCAGGCGGTACATTCCCTGGCTGGCGAACAACGCGCGGCCGCCGGCGTGGATGATGATGCCGTGGGACAGGCGTTCCAGGAGACGGCGGGCGAGCGCGAGAATGACGTACCGGGCGGCTTTTCCGATGCGGGAAGTATACCGTCGGTCGGCCTGCCTTGACAACGAGGCGGCGAATTCAGAGATTGGCGCGATGAGGCGGACGCTGCAGCCCGAAGAAGGCCGCACATTCTGGGGCATTGCGGGAGACATGTTCTTTTTCGGAATCGGCGCCAGCTTCACCAGTCAGACCACCGTCATCCCCTCCTTCCTCGCCACCCTCACGAGCTCCGCCCCCCTCATCGGCCTGGCCTCCACGCTGGCTACCGGGGGCTGGCTCCTGCCGCAGCTGTTCGCCGCAAACCGGCTCGCCGGCCTGACCCGGCGGAAGGCCTCGGTCACCGTCCCGGCAACGGTCAACCGGGCGGTCTCGCTGCTGATTGGCCCCGCGATCCTGCTCCTTGCGCCCCGCTTTCCAGCAGCGGCGCTTGCCGCGTTCTTCGTCCTGTACCTTGCCTTCTGGCTGGTGGACGGGATTGCCAGCATTGCGTGGCTGGACTACATGGGACGATGCCTCAGCCCGGCCTCCCGAGCGAGGCTCATCTCACTCGGAACGATTGCCCCCGGTATCGCCGGAATAGGGGGTGGGGCGGTTGTCGGGCTGATCCTCTCTTCCCCCGGCATCCGTTGGCCATTGAACTATGCCCTGCTGTTCATGTGCACCGGAGTGCTGTACACCTTTTCACTCGCCTCGTTCTTCTGCGTGAAGGACTCACCTGCGGCATCGGTCCAGCCAAAGATGCCCTGGCCCGCTTACTTCGGGAGAATGATGACCGTCGTCAGGGGCGACCCCGCCTTCCGGAAAGCGGTCCTTGCGGCCCTGGCACTGGGTGGGATCGGCATTGCGGCTCCCTTCTATATTGTGCACGGCCTGGAGTCCCTGGGTTTCCCGCCGGCGAGTGTTGGTTTCTTTACTTCCGTCCAGCTCGTCGGGAGCGTGTTTGCAGCACTGATCATGGGAGTGCTCGGCGAAAGGCGGGGGACCCGGTCCGTCATGCGCTTCTGGGGCTGGGCCGCCCTGGCCACCCCCGCCATCGCCCTCGCCGCTCCGGCACTCATGAAGGCGCTGCCGTGGGCGGTCCTGTATGTCTACGCGCTGGTATTCGTGATCGTGGGCATGCAGGGTGTTGCAAACATGGCGGGGTTCCTCAACTGGGTGCTGGAGTACGCCCCGGCCTCGGACCGTCCCCTCTACATCGGGTTTGCCAATACGCTGACCGGGATTACGCTTGTCATGCCGCTGGTCGGAGGCTGGATTCTTGCAGCCAGCGGCTCATACGCCCTGCTCTTCGCCGCAGCCGCGGCCGGGCCGGTGGGGGGGCTCGTGCTGCTTCACACACTGCCCGAGCCTCGCGGCAAGGCAGCAGCAGCACATCTGGAGAGTGCGCGCCGGGAGAGCTGACCCCGTGCCTGATCCCGCGTCCCGCCGCAAGGGCTTCCGGCGCAAAGGTCTCCGTCAGGTCTCCGTCAGTTCTCCGTACTCGGATTTCCCATGGCGGCCCAATCTGTCAATATTCGGACATGAGCGCAACCCTTCCATCGATCACCCTTGATGACGTCCGCCGCGCGGCCGTGCGGATCAGGCCCCATGCCCATCGAACCCCGGTCATCACGAGCGCGACGCTGGACTCGATGACCGGCGCCTTGCTCTTCTTCAAGTGCGAGAATCTGCAGAAGGTGGGAGCATTCAAGTTCCGTGGCGCGGCGAACGCGGTCTTCTCCCTGGATGACGCGGCCGCGCAGCGCGGTGTGGCCACGCACTCGTCCGGAAACCACGCACAGGCGCTGGCGCTGGCTGCGCGTCTGCGCGGAATCGATGCGACAATCGTGATGCCACGGGATGCGCCGAAGGTGAAGGTGGAGGCGGTGCGCGGATACGGCGCACGCATTGTGTTCTCAGGGAATGCCCCTGAGGACAGGGAGCGCACACTCAAGGGAGTGGTGGACGAGACCGGCGCGGAGTTCATTCACCCCTCCGATGACCTGCGCGTGATCGCGGGCCAGGGCACCTGCGCCCTGGAGATCATCGAGGACGTACCAGACCTTGACCTGGTGATCACCCCGGTGGGCGGAGGAGGACTCCTCAGCGGGACCGCGCTCGCGGTGCATTGGGTGTCTCCCAAAACGGGCGCGATCGGTGCGGAGCCCGCCGCGGCGGACGATGCATACCGATCATTTTCGTCCGGGACGCTCTTTCCCTCGGGCAATCCGAAAACGATCGCCGACGGACTGCGCACGTCGCTGGGCCCCAACACTTTTTTGCTGGTCCGCGCTCACGTGGCGGACATCGTCACCACGAGCGAGGATGCGATCGTGCGCGCCATGCGGCTGATCTGGGAGAGGATGAAGATGGTGATCGAACCTTCCGCAGCGGTTCCGCTGGCGGCAATCCTGGAGGGAAAGCTCGACATCAAGGGAAAGCGGGTCGCTGTCATCCTCTCGGGAGGGAACGTCGACCTGGACGCACTCCCGTGGATGCCGCGGTAGCCGCCGCCTGAGGAGTGGTTTTAGAGCCCGTCAAAGGTCCCGGGCCGGTCCAGGACTTAAGGATGAGTCCGGGTCAGCGCAACGCGCCGGGCAGTTTTCGGATAAACATAAGGGGCAAGGATCTGGTACCCCATGCTGCGGTTCTGTGGCTGTCAACAAACAAGAGCCAAGACCCTCCGCCCATTCCGGTTCAGGACGCGATCAGTCTCACGTCCCACTGCTCGGCTTCGGCCAAGGCTGCCTGGCGCTTGTCCGCCGTAATGAAAACGGACGCCTCGCAAAGGCGGGCAGCAGCGACGTGCAGAATATCAAGGGCCCGACAGCCGATGGCCGGAGTTTTTTCCGTCATATGGATGCACAGCTCGTGCATGACGACAGGATCAAGATGCGGGACGAAGTACTGGCCACTTCTTTTGCGGTCGCGATACAGCGAGGTGACACGATCCACCTCGTCACGGCTCATCTCCGAGAGAAACACTTTGAACTTGAGAGCGTTGAGGAACTCAAGCTCCACCAACTGCCAGACGGGGAGTGGGTGCTTCTGGGCGACGACGAGGCCGTGCACCGCTGAGGATCCTTCTTCCTGAAGGTAAAGCTTGATGAAAGCGCTGGTGTCGAGGTAGATCATCGGTCCCGGTGATCAAGAATAATGTCAGAGCCTTTTCTTCCGGAAGTCTTGCTGGCAGTGGCGAGGTGGTCCGGCCACTGCAACACCTGCCGAGGTGTAGCCGGTACGACATGAGCCGCGACTTTCCCCCTGTTCAGCACCTCGAAAGTTTCCCCGGCTTTCACCTGTGCTTCTATCTGGGCCCAATGTGCCTTCAGATCCTTGACCGTGATCGTTTTCATATACCAAATGTATATTTTAAAAGTCACATTTTGTCAACTTCAAAGCTCAGCTCACGCCGCGCTTCACGGCATGGATCGCGGTTTGCGCGCGGTCGGCGAGGCCGATCTTGTCCAGGATGCTCAGCAGGTCCTCGGGCCTCTCTTCTGCCCCATCCGCCATTCCGGCGAGGGGGCGCCGCGTCACCTCCGGGTGCAGGCGGATCTCCCCGTCGCGCTGCTTGCGCAGCGCGGCAAGCTGCTCAAGGGACGGCACGAGGCCCTCGTCCACTACCGAGCGGGGCCGCAGCTCGCGCACCGTGTCCGCATCTCACCAAGTGCATCCCGGGCCAACTCCTGGATCCGGTCCATGAGGGCGGGCACTTTTTCGGGATCGTTGCGGACAGCGATGCGCGCAGCGCCCGCCGTGAGGTTCAAGCTGAAGACGGTTTGGGTGGCTGCGTCATGGGGGCCCCGCGCGAGGTTAGCCCTCTCCCTCTCGGCGGCAGCCTCCTCGGCCCACTCGGCGTAGGCAATGAGGCCCTTGTTGGCGGCCTTCAACTCGGCCCGCAGCTCGTCGCTCGGCAACGAAGAGCATCGCGTGGCCTGGTCAGGAGGAGAGCAATGGCAATGAGCGTCTGAGTGGCGAGCGTGATATGCCGGGCCGGCGGCCAGCGGCGGCCAAGCGGGGGCTGCACGATGCTCAGGGCCAGGAAACCTGCCATCGGCGCGCAGGCGGGCGGTTCAATGACACCGGTGTCCCCGCCGTTCAGGATCATGCGGACAAGGACGGGCAGGGGAGACTCCCATGGCATAAGGCGATTCCGGCAATAAAAGCCGTACCGCGCAAGCTCGAGGACAGGATGCATTCGGGAGCGGCCGGGGCATCGTCGACATTTCGTTGGACGATGCCATCCGCCATGACTAACTTCTACCCGCTCGACCGCAAACGGTCGTCCAGGAGGCAGGCAGAACATGGCAACGAATCATGGGGTCATCTACCAGGGTCCCGGAAAGGTCGAAGTACAGTCGATCGATTTTCCCAAGCTCGCCCTCGGCCCGCGCAAGTGCGAGCATGGTGTCATTCTCAAGATCGTGAGCACCAATATCTGCGGAAGCGACCAGCACATGGTGCGGGGGCGCACCACGGCACAGCCCGGGCTCGTGCTCGGACACGAAATCACCGGCGAAGTTCTGGAGGCGGGCCGCGATGTAGAGTTCATCAAGGTCGGGGATCTCGTCTCGGTTCCCTTCAATATTGCATGCGGACGCTGCCGCAACTGCAAGGAGGGCCGGACGGGCATCTGCCTCAATGTGAACCCCTCCCGGCCGGGGGCCGCATATGGTTATGTGGACATGGGCGGCTGGGTCGGCGGGCAGGCCGAATACGTGATGGTGCCGTACGCTGACTTCAACCTGCTGAGGTTCCGGGACAAGGCGCAGGCAATGGCCAAGATCAGGGACCTGACGCTCCTCTCCGACATCTTCCCCACCGGCTACCACGGCGCGGTCAGCGCAGGGGTGGGACCGGGCATCATCGTGTACGTCGCCGGTGCAGGCCCCGTGGGCCTGGCGTGCGCTGCCGCCTGCCACTTGCTGGGTGCCGCTGTCGTCATCGTCGGAGACATGATCCCCGAGCGGCTCGCCCAGGCAAAGAGCTTCGGGTGTGAGACAATTGACCTTCGGGCCTCGGGCACGCTGGCCGAGCAGATAGACAAGATCGTGGGCGTCCCGGAGGTGGACTGCGCGGTGGACTGCGTCGGCTTCGAGGCACGCGGTCACGGAAAGGACGCGGCCGTCGAGCGGCCCGCCACCGTGCTCAACTCGCTGATGGAAGTCACGCGCGCGGGCGGTGCGCTGGGGATCCCCGGCCTCTACGTGACGGGAGACCCGGGCGGGGTGGACGAGAACGCAAAGGTCGGGAACCTGGGCATCCGCATCGGGCTGGGCTGGGCCAAGTCTCATACCCTTGCCACGGGCCAGTGCCCGGTCATGAAGTACAACCGCCAGCTCATGGAGGCCATCCTCCACGACAAGGTGAAGATCGCCAAGGCGGTCAACGCGACGGTGATTTCGCTGAAGGATGCTCCGCGCGGCTACAAGGATTTCGACAAGGGCGCCGCGGCGAAGTTCATCCTGGATCCGCACGGCATGCTCTCCGCCTGAGAGACGGCAGACTGTCAGATGTTCACGTGCCGCTGGCCCCGATCACTTTGCGCAGCAGCTCCATTGCCTCCCGGGCTTTGCTCTTTGCATCAGGGCTCAGGGCTGCGATATTTCGCGCGATCTCTTCCATGAGCGGCGGAAGCGGGGCCAGCTGTGATTTCGTCGCAGAATCGATATCCGCGCCGGCTTTTGCGAAGATCCCACCCACTGCTTCCATCTCGTCCCGCGCAAGACCGAAGTTCTTCTCCAAAACATCGATGTACACGGTTGACATTCCTTCGTTCAGTTTCCAGAGAAGCTCGTGGGACTTCACCGCCGACAACTCCACGACCTGGGCGGCAAGCTTCGAATCGAGGCCGGCCTTCTCCTGCTTCCACGCTTCCTGCGCCGCGCGGAACTGCATGTCCACAAGGAGCGCCCCCGCGCCAAATGCCGCGCCGATCAGGATGAGGACGATGATGAAAAGGGCGAGCCGCGAAACCCGTCTTCCGGGTTCCTGGCGAACCTGGTCAGTTTCTTTCACTTTTTCCTGTCCTTTCAGCGCAGGACTCCGCCCAAGGGGCAGTCCCCGGCAGCCGGGCCGAAAAATCGATCAGAGACTTGCTGAGGCTGTGGGTCAGATTATGCGGAGCAGCACAACAACCAGGATGATGAGAAGAACAACTCCGATTGCGCCTGCGACCATGATTCGTCCTCCTGTAACTTTCATCTTCAAGTATCTCTAGGATGGTCCGCAGAGACAAGACATTTATCTCCGCGGCATTACCGGACCCACCGAATGACTTCTCCCAGCCTGAATCGTCTCCCGCCCATGAGCAGCCCGACGCGGAATATTCTCGCCGAAAGGACGATAACGGCGGCAATCGTTGCCAGGAGTATTCCGATGGACGTAAGGATTTCCCAGGGAGCGGCAGCGCCCACCAGGATACGGATGAACATGACCAGGGGGGCGGTAAGCGGGAACAGGGACATGGCCACGATCACGGGCACGTTCGGGCTCATGATGATGGTGGAGATCATCACGATTGGCACAACGAGAAAAAGGATGAGCGGCCAGGCCAGCTGGCTGAGGTTTTGCTCATCCTGGGAGGCTGCCCCGAGTGCCGCGAAAAGCGAACAGTAGAGGAAAAACGCAAGCAGGAAGAACAGCACGAGGAACGCAAGAGTCCCTGGGCCGCCGCCGATGGTGAAGCTCACGTCGAACCGCGGCCCCAGCACAGTGATGAAAAGGGTCGTCACCGAAACCCACACGCCGTACTGGAGGATGCTCGCGGCGGCCTTGCCCAGGATCTTGCCGAACATCAGCTCCGCGGAGCTCACGGAGGACAGCAAGATTTCCACGGTCTTTGATATTTTCTCATTCAGAACTGACCGCCCGATTGTCTGCCCGTACAGAAGGACAGTCATATACAGAAGCATCCCGAGGGTGAGACCGGTCGTCAGGAGCTTCAGAAAGTCCCGGTCCTGTTTTTCACCGGAGGCGGCAACCTGCCGTGTTTCAATGACGGGAGGCCGGGTCAGCGACGCAATTCGCTCAGGGAGCACCCCGGCTTCGACGAGCCGCAGGGCCACGACAGCCTGCCCCATCACGCCCTGCAAGACACCAATGAGCCGAATATCGCTCACGTTGCGCGACACGAAAACGAGCCGGGTGGCCGTGCCGAGGTCCCGGGGCAGGATGAAGTACCCGTCAAACCTGCCTGCAAGGACCTGCGCATCAAGTGACGGCGCATCCTCCTGAACTTCAAACAGCCGAAGGTGATTCTGAGCGAAGGGTGGTCGCAGCTCCCCGAGAAAATGAGGATCGGCATTCGCAATTGCGATATTCAGCTCAGCGTTTCCCCCGAGACCCCCGCGCCGCGACATGAGGCTGGGGAGCACCGTGACAGCGGAGATGAGAAAAGGCCCGAGGATCGTAAGGATGAGAAAGGCCCTGTTGGCCGCGGTCAGCCGGAACTCCATGCGGATGATCTTCCAAAGCCGCGTTCCCCTCATGCCCCGGCCTCCAGCCGGCCCTGCTCCCTCGTGCCGACCATCTGGACAAAGATGCTGTGCAGCGATGGGACGACAACCTCGAACCTTCGGATTGAAACCGTGCCGACCAGGGCCGCCAGCACCGCCTGGGCGCTTGTCCCCCCGGCGAGCTCCATTTCGATAAAGCGTGGAAATCTGCTGGTGATGGAACCAAGGGTCGAGAGGCGAGCGGCGTCCAGCTCACCGTCGAACTCGACTGTCACGGAGTTCTTCCCGTACCGGCCCTTGATTTCCGCAAGCGGTCCGGAAACAACGGCTTGTCCGCGGTCGACGATGAGAATTTCTCGAGCAGATCTTTTCCGCCACTTCCATGTTGTGGGTGGAAAAAAGGACGGTCTTTCCCGTGTGCGCCAGCTCAAGCACGGCATCGCGGAGCATATCGGTGCTGACCGGATCAAGCCCGCTGAACGGCTCGTCCAGGAATACGAACTCGGGATCGTGCAGCACGGCCGCGATGAACTGTGCTTTCTGCGCCATCCCCTTGGAGAGCTCTTCCGGGGGTTCGCCGTTTCCATTGCGAAAGCCCAAAGCGCTCCAGCCACTCGTCCAGCCGGCGCGCCGAGACGGCGGGGTCCGCGTCTTTCAGGCTGGCCAGGTAGAGGAGCATCTCGCCGATCTTCACCTTGCGGTACAGTCCCCGCTCTTCCGGCATGTACCCGATCCGCGGCTTGTCCGCCTCAGAGATCGGCCGGTCGTTGAACAGGATGATTCCGGAGTCCGGGGCGAGGATCTGCATGATCATCCTGATCGTCGTTGATTTGCCCGCGCCATTGGGGCCCAGCAGGCCAAAGACCTCACCGGCGTCCGTCGAAAGGGATATCCCGTCAACTGCCGTGAGCTTGCCAAAAGTCTTCCTGACATCACGAAGCTCGATCACTGGAAGCTCCTTCGACAGACCACCCGCGCCTGTACCATGGCCTTGTGCGCTCCTTGCTGCCCATTTTTCTGTCTTTCATCTTTCAATAAGTGTATCTTTCGCACAGAGCAAAGTAAAAGGCCAATTGCTGGTTCGCTTCTATCGGAGGGTGAGATGTCGGAAAAGCTCGAAGACAAGAGGATCAACGAAGCACTGGAGCTTCTGAACGAGGTTGCAAAGGAAAAGAGGGCTGAGCTGCAGGGCATGGTTTCAGAGAAGTACGGCAGCTTGAAGGCGGCACTTGGCGGCGCAGGGGAAAAACTGGAACACGAAGCGCGCGAAACCCTGGCCCAGGGCAGGCAGGAAGTGAAGGAGCTCGCATCACGCGTCGAGGAACGCGTCCGCCAGAATCCATGGCCGTATCTCGGCGGGACGGCGCTCGGATTCCTTCTGCTGGGCCTGTTTCTGGCACGACCGAAGAAATAGAAGTGTATTCGAGGAGACACGACCAGATCCGAAAGGGTGATCCGAAATGACAGGTATCCTGGGTGAGATAATCAGGAGGCTGATCGGCCCGGAGATCGAGTCTTCCGTTGCCCTGGCCAAGATTCAAGCGGCTATCGTATCGCTGTATCTCCTCAAGGGCGCACGCCGCGTGACAGTGATCTTCTGCGTGCTCGTTCTCAGCACGGTGATGCTGGCGTGCGGCTTTCTTCTCATTCCCGTGGCCCTCTGCCTGTTCACTCCCTGGAGCCCTGAGACAAAGACCATCGTGGCTGCATCCATCGGCGCCGCCTACATCATCATACCAGTGATTGTCGTCATGGTGCTTTCCTCCGAGAGGCGCTGGATGAAAGCGTCAGGGGCAGACAAGCTCGTCAAGGAAGCGCTCAGGCAGAAGGGGGGGGCAGCGGAATGAAGCACCGCGCAATTCTCCAGGAAATCGCCCAGCGCTCGATGGTCGAGCACGGGCTGCTTCCCGACTTCTCCTCGCCGGCACTGGCCGAGCTGGAGAAGCTCGTGATGGCTCCGGCAAGCATCGGCCAGGACGTGCGCGACCTGGTGGACATGCCGTGGTGTTCAATCGACAACGATGACTCGCGCGACCTGGACCAGCTCACAGTTGCCGAGGCTCTGCCGGGCGGCCAGGCCAAAGTCCTTGTGGCTGTGGCGGATGTGGACGCACTTGTGAAGAAAGGATCAGCCATCGACGAGTATGCGCGGCATAACACGACGTCGGTGTATACCGCGGCTCGGATTTTTCCCATGCTCCCGGAGCTGCTTTCCACGAACCTCACCTCCCTGAATCTCGAGGCGGAGCGTCCCTGCATCGTCATTGAAATGGTCATTGGCGCGGACGGTTCGCTCGGGAGCTCGGCCGTCTATCGCGGGCAGGTTTGCAACCATGCGAAGCTCGCCTACAACAGCGTTGCCGCCTGGCTGGACGGCAAGGGACCCCTGCCGGCGGAGGTCGCCGCGGCGAAAGATGTCGAGGCAAATCTCCGGCTCCAGGATCGAGCCGCCCAGCGCATGAAAAACTTCCGCCATGAGCAGGGGGCGCTGAGCCTGGAGACAATCGAGGCCAGACCGATCTTCGACAACGATGCACTCCGTGATCTGCAGGTGGAAGAAAGAAATCGCGCCAAGGACTTGATCGAAGACTTCATGATCGCGGCGAACGGCGTGACCGCTCGTTTTCTCGCGTCAAAGAACTTCCCCTCGATCCGCCGGGTGGTGCGGACGCCCAAGCGGTGGGACCGCATCGTGGAAATTGCCGCGGAACACAAGTTCAAACTGCCCGGGACTCCTGACCCAAAGGCACTCGAGGATTTCCTGACACGGTCGAAGTCCGCCGATCCTCTTCGATTCCCCGATCTTTCCCTCTCGGTGATCAAGCTGATGGGCCCGGGTGAATACATCGCCGAGCTGCCGGGCGAAAATGCTCCCGGACACTTCGGTCTTGCCGTCAAGGACTACGCGCATTCAACGGCACCGAATCGCCGCTACGCGGACCTTGTCACTCAGCGCCTGTTGAAAGCCGCGATGGCAGGCGCGCCATCGCCCTACAGCAAGGATGAGCTGGATGCCCTGGCCAAACGCTGCACGGAGGAAGAGGATGCGGTGAACAAGGTCGAGCGGCAGGTCGGCAAATCAGCCGCGGCGCTGCTGCTCCAGTCACGGGTGGGCGAGCAATTTGATGGCATTGTCACCGGCGCTTCGGAGAAAGGCACCTGGATTCGGCTGCTCTCGGTCCCGGTGGAAGGGCGTTTGTCCAGCGGTTTCGAAGGCATGGACGTCGGCAACAGGCTTCGGGTCCAGCTGGTGTCTACCAACGTGGAACGGGGTTTCATTGATTTCAAGAGAGTCGGTAAAGCAGAACGCTGACGCTCAGCGCTGCCCGCGCCTCTCAACCAACCGTTTCGATCTTCTTCTTTCCACCGTAAAAGTCCCACCAGGGCCTGGCGCCCCTGGCAAGGACCTTGTTCAACGCCTCTATGTTTTTCACCCCGCGGTCTTCCAGCCACGCCACAAGTCCGTCGTAGCCCTTGGTTGCGTATACGGGGATGCCGTCCTGCCACGTGGCCCGGCCGCAGAGCACTCCGGAGAACGGGGTGCCTGCCTCGGCGGCCAGCTCCAGGGTCTCGCGGAAGACGTCATCTGTCACGCCTGCGCTGAGGTAGATGAACGGCTTCCGGGCAACGCTCGCGGAGTCCTTGAAATGCTGCATGGCCTCTTTGCGGGTGTACGCCTTCTGGCCCGCAAACGCCGCGGTGCCTTCCACGAAGGCGAGATTGACCGGGACCTCGACCTTCAGGATATCCACCCCGTAGCGCGGGAGTGAGAACTCTTCCATGTAAGCCCGCACGTGGTGAGGCTTCACGAGTGCAAACTCGAGGCTCTTTGCATCTCCCGCAGCATCATCGTAGGCGATGATCTCCAGGAAGAATGGCACGTCTGAGGCGGCGCATTCGCCGCCGATGCGCTCGATGAATGCTTTCTTGATCCCGTTGACCGCATCCGGGTGCAGGGGGTTGTAGTAGAGGAGAATCTTGATTGCGCTCGCCCCTGCTTCGACCAGACGGCGCACGCTCCACTCGGGAAGGAGGTCGGGCAGCCGGCTGTCGTCCTTCGTGTCGTAGCCGGTCTTCTCATAGGCCAGCAGAACACCGGTGCCCTTTGCGCGCACCTTCACGGCCGGAAGCCCGTATTCGGGATCCAGCAGGATCGCACTGGCGTGCTTCGTGAGCACGCTGGTCACGGCCTTCTTGAAGCTCACCAGATCATCGGCCGTTGCCGCCGATCCCCGTGCCTTTGCGATTGCCTTTTCCAGCGATCCCCGCTGGTCCATTGCCGCTGCGGCAATCACCCCCGCATCGTTGGCGCACGAGTTGATCCCCGCCACTTTGCCTTTTCCCAACTTCACTGCCATGGTGTTCTCCTGACAGTAAAAGTTACGCACGCACCTCGGCGCGGTCAATCGAATTGGGCAGGCCGCTGCGCGGGAGCGGCAAAACACGGGGCTGTCTTGCCAACCAATGCGCACCAACGCTACTATTGCCGCACATGCCCGACCTCGAGCAGGACACCACGCTCCGGCTGCCGCGCGTCACGGTACTGAAGGCATCCGCGGGGTCAGGCAAGACCTTCCGGCTTACCCAGCGCTACGCCCAGTTCCTCCTTTCAGCCAGGATCCCGAAGAACGAGCTTCGAAACCTCATGGCCATCACCTTCTCCAACAACGCCTCGGGGGAGATGAGACGAAACGTCCTTGAGTGGCTGAAGCTCCTTTGCCTGAATGATGCCGAGAGAATCCGGGAAATGGAGGCGATCACCGCGGGAGGCGCCGAACGCCTTTCAAAAAGGTCGGGGGAGCTCATCGAAAACATACTCTCGCGATTTTCCGAGTTCCAGGTCAGGACGATCGACAGCTTCATGGCATCCGTTTTCCGGGCCTCCGCGCTGGACTTCGGCTTTGGCCCGGACTTCGAGGTTGTGCTGGATCCCCGGCCGCTCGTCGACTATGCGTGGAACCTCTTCCTGCGCGAGGCGCACGCGGGGAGCAGCAACGCCGGTCTCCTGGATCGCACAATGGCATCAGTCCTGGATTTCAAGACTTCCGGCGGCAGCTTTGCGTGGGATCCCTCCACTCCGCTCCTGGCAGAAATCAGGAAAGTGGAGGAGAAGCTCTCCACCATGGATGAGACCCCGATCGTGGAGGATCCAGGGCCGCGCCTCAAAAGGTTCGAGCAGTCGGTCACTCGCGCATTTGAAACTGTGGAAAGTCTTGTCAGGAGCTCGGGACTGGAGCCGCGCGGCAACTCTACGTATCAGCGGCACCTCGCCGAGGTACGGGCAGGGCGATTCAGCGACCTTCTCTCGGGGTCAATGAAAAATGGCCCCGTGAAAAAGTCCCCCCGGGGGGATGACCGCGGGAAGGTGGCGTGGGAACAGATCGAATCCGCATGGGCAGAAGTCGGTGCAGCAGTGGACGCGTACGCAGGGGCGTGGGCCTGCGCGTACTACCAGCCATTTCTCCGGCTGCATGGAGAGCTCTCCGCATCGCTTGAAAGAGTGAAACGAGGCCAGGCAAAGGTTTTCATCGGAGACATCGGCCGGCGGCTCGGGGACTACCTCACCAGCGAGATTGTCCCCGACGTGTACTTCAGGATCGGCGAGCGTGTCTGGCACTACCTGGTGGACGAGTTCCAGGACACCTCGCCCCTGCAGTGGCGTACGCTCTTCCCCCTGGTTGAAAACTCTTTGGCCATGGATGGAAGCCTGTTCGTGGTGGGGGACACCAAGCAGGCCATCTACGGCTTCCGCCAGGCGGATTACACCATCATGCGGGCGCTGGAAGCGGAAAGCCCGTTCCCCTCGGCGCCGCGCGACGTGCACGAACTTTCCACCAACTGGCGCAGCAGGCCGCGCCTCATCGAGCTTGCGCAGGAGGTCTTTACCCGCCGGGCAGCCGCTGATCCGAAATACCGCGAGGCCGCGCGGCGGAGCGGATTGGACGACTGGCACCAGGCGCCCCGCGAGGCGGGGGGTCCCGGGTACGTGGAAGTGGAGATCCTGAACCGCGACGATGAAAACCCTCCCGAACGCGGGAAGCTCCAGCAGGTCATGAGGGACCTGCAGTCGCGCGGGTATGGCTGGGGCGACATCGCCCTCCTGGCGCAGAAGAACGCCGACATTGTTCGCGCCACCTCGTGGCTCAACGACATGGGCGTGCCGTTCATCTCCTTCAGCTCCCTGGACGTGAGGACCCGCACCGTGGCAGGCGAGATGCTCGCCCTTCTTTCCTTCCTGGATTCGCCGCCGGATGACCTTGCCTTTGCCACCTTTATCCTGGGAAGGATCTTTGGCCGTACGCTGGCCGCGCGCGGGGGGGCGGGCTCGGCCGCGGGGCCTGATGCCGAAGCCGTGCGAAGTCTTCTTTTCAACAGCAGGACGCGGCGTCCGTTGTACAAGGCGTTCCAGCGGAAGTTCCCCGAGCTGTGGAAAGAATGCTTTGCCGCGCTCTTCCGTTCAGCAGGATATCTGCCGCTGTACGACCTGGTGAGCGAGGCCTGCATTCGCTTCGGAGTCTTCTCCCTCGTCGGTGAAGAGGAGGCAACGCTTGCCAAGCTGCTGGAAGTGGTCAAGGAGTTCGAAGGCTCGGGGGCCAACAGCCTGCGGGAGTTCCTGGGCGCGGCGGATGAATCCGCCGGCGCGGACAGCGCCGGGAAGTGGGCCATCGACGTGCCGCGCAGCGCGCCGTCCGTGAAGGCCATGACCATTCACAAGGCCAAGGGGCTGGGGTTTCCGGTCGTCGTGGTCCTGTTGTACGGGGAGTCCAGCCACAGGTTCGAATACACCGTCCTGAAAGAGGGCAATGAGACCAGGCTGGTGAAACTGACGCAGGACCTTGTCCGGCGCGACCCGGTGCTCGGCGAGCTGTACGCCGACGAGACAATGAAGGCAGAGGTGGATCGTCTGAACCGGCTGTATGTGGCGCTCACCCGGGCAAAGCGCGAGATGTACGTGATCGGCGTCAAGGGCCTGCGTGATTCCTATCCCTTCGACCTGCTGCCTGCCGAGTCATTTGCACCGTCTCCGGAGAAGAGCAGGCCTGAAGCAGCGGCCGGCCCGCATGAGCGTGCCGCCGGGCTTTCGCACGAGGCCCGGCCCGTGCCAGTTTCTTTCGGAGAAGGGCGCCTGGGCCGGGAAGAGCGCCGGCGCGGCGAGCTTGCCCACCGGATGCTCGAGCTGACACAGCACGCAGGGCCGGACCTCTCCTCCCGACTCGCTTCTGCCGGAGTGCGCGCGGCCCGGGAAGCAAGGGGAGACACGGCGGAAGCCGGCGCCCTCATCCCGAACCTCCTGCGCCTGCTTGCGCAGCCGGAGCTTGCGGAATGCTTCACGCTCCTGCCCGGCAGGACGATACTCATCGAGCAGGAGCTCTGCGATGCCGAAGGGCGGCTCTTTCGAATGGACAGGATTGTCGTGGATCCGAAGCGCGTCACCGTGATCGACTTCAAGACCGGCGCAGAGGAGCCCGCCCTGCACGAGGCACAGGTTCGAGACTACATGCGGATCCTCTCTGAGGTGTACCCGGCGCGCGCGGTGTCAGCATTGATTGCCTACGTGGACCTTGCGACGGTGCGGAGCATCACGTGAGCGTCACGCTGCTGCCGGCCGGCGCCAGTCTCGTGGAGGAGGTTGCCCGGCGCATCGAGGACGCAGGAGATCCAGCCGACGCCCTGGTGATCTTCCCCGGCAAGCGCCCCGCGCATTTTCTTCGGCAGCGCCTGGCAGAGAAGAAGGGGACGGGTTTCGTGCCGCCGCGGATACTGTCCATGGATGAGCTGGTGGACGCCATATTCGATGAGCACGATGCACGGGAGGACCGGGTGCGGCCCAAGGCGGAGCCCATTGACGCGGTGGCCATCCTGTACGATATCCAGGTCGCGGCGGCCGATCCCCTGGGCGGCCCAGCGTTCATGACCCTGGACAGCTTTTTCCCCCTTGGATTGAAGATCCATGGTGACCTCGAGGAGCTGTTGATTGAAAAGGTGAAACCGGCTGACGTTGCAGGGGTCCAACCAATGGTTGAAGAGGGAGTGCCTGCACGCGCGCGGGAGCGGCTTCGGACCCTTTCTCATTTCTACGAGGTCTTCTATGCCGAGCTTGCGGACCGCTCACTCTCCAGCAGATCATCGCGCTACGTGTCTGTCTCCGAAACACTTTCACCCCTGGATATTCCGTCCCGCGGGCCCGTCATCCTGGCTGGTTTCTTCACCCTGACCCATGCGGAGCGGGTGATTTTCCGTGCCATGGCGCAATGGCCGTCTGTGCAGCAGATCCTGCTGGACGGCCCCGGTATGCGAAAGCGGATGGAGGGCTTCGCCGCCACGGCACTCACCCCGTCCGCAGGTTCGCAGGCGGGTCCGCCAGCAGGCGCGCTCCCCGGCCCGGTTTTCCGGCCTCACGTCCAGTTCTCCGGCAGCCCGGACACGCACGGCCAGGTCTTTGCGTTGAACGCTGCGTTGGGAAGCCCCGACAGCTCCACCCTCATCGTCCTTCCCTCTCCCGAGACGTTGTTTCCACTCCTGCGGCATTGCCTCTCTCGCTTCGATCCCGAGAGCTACAACGTTTCACTTCCCTACCCGCTTCACCGCACGCCGCTGTACGGGTTCTTCAACAACCTGATTGAAGTTGTCGGGTCGATGGACGGGCAACGGGTGTACGTCCCCGCCTATGTTTCTTTCGTGCTCCATCCGTACGTGAAGAACATTCGGCTCGGCGCTTCTGCCGAGGCCACCCGCGTCCTCTTCCACGCCCTGGAGGAGCGCCTGGAGAAATCACGGACGCGCAGATTCGTGACCCTGGAGGACATCGAGTCCGACGAGGACCTCTTCGTTGACGCCGCAGGCAGGATTGCCGAGGACGGCACGGGCCCCTCGGCGGCCGAGCTTCGCGCGCACCTCGTGGACATCCATCTCCGGACAATCGGGAGGTTTCGCTCCTTCCAATCAGTCCGGGATTTCGCCGAACGCTGCATCGGGCTCATTTCCTGGGTCCATGACCAGAGCACGGCGCGCGATCATCCCTATTTCACACCGTTCTCGGAATCCTTCGTGCAGTCTCTGGACATGATTTCCCGTTCCCTCATGGCGGAGAAATCCTTCACGGACATCCAGAGTTACTTCACCCTGCTTCGGAATTACCTCGAGTCACGCCACCTCTCATTCCCCGGCACGCCGTTGCACGGCCTGCAGGTCCTGGGAGGGCTTGAGACCCGGTCACTCCTGTTCGAAAGGGTTTTCATCCTGGATGCCAACGAGGGGGTGTTTCCCGAAGCCGGCTCTGAAAACACACTTCTGCCCTTCTCCGTGAGGCAGGCGCTGGGGCTTTCCACCTGGCGGGACCAGGAAGACATTGCCGCGTACCATTTCGAGTGCCTTGCAGCAGGCGCGAGGGAAATGCACCTGTACTACGTCAACGGTGCAGACAAGGAACGGTCGCGATTCGTGGAGCGCCTTCTGTGGGAACAGCAGAGAGCGCGCGGCCTTTCCGACGAGCGCGGGCTGATCAACGCCATCAGCTACCGGGTGAACCTCACGAACGCGCCCCCTGCCTCGATTCCCAAGACTCCCGAGGTTGCTGCATGGCTGCCAACAATCGAGTATTCGGCAACGTCTCTGGATGCATACCTGCAATGTCCGCTGAAGTTCTATTACAGAACGGTTCTCCGGCTTTCACCGCGCGAGGATCTCTCCGGGGAGATCGAATCAATCGAGATCGGGACGTTCGTGCATGCCGTGCTTTTCCGATACTTCGAAGGCAGGACGGGCAGGCCTCTCTCGTCGGAAGACGCGGACCCGGCGGCCATGACCCCCGTGGTGGACGCCCTGTTTGCCCAGCGGTTCGGCCCGGCGGACTCCGGCGCAAACAGGCTCCTGCGGGACCAGGTGAATCGCCACCTGCGGGATTTTCTTTCAGGCTATCTCCGCCCGCTCGTGGAGAAACACCGCGTTGAAATCAGGTCTTTGGAGCATGACGCCCGTACACTGTGGAAAGGATTCTCGCTCCGGGGCCGCCTCGATCTGATTGAAGAACGGGACGGGAAGTCATTTCTCGTTGACTACAAGACTTCGGCCAGCAAGGCTTACTACAAGATGCGCCTGGATCACCTGGTGCTGGAGGAGCGCGAAACCTGGCACCGGGCCATCCCGACCCTCCAGCTTCCCTTCTATATAGTGCTGCATGCTGCGGAAACCGGCCGGGATCCGGCCGATATCCACGCGCTGTTCCTCCTCCTGGGGCGCAACCTCATGGACGCCGGCATTGAGCTGCCTCTCTTCGAAGATACCGCGGCCGTCCATGAATCATGGCCCGTGCTGGAGAGGGTCATGCAGGAATTGTTGATGGAAATAGCCTCACCCGACACGCCCTTTTCGCCGACCGCAGACCTTCGCTCGGTGTGCCCCCGGTGCGATTTCACCTCCATCTGCGGGACCGGCTGGCTGAAGAAGGGCTGAGACCCGCAGGCTGAGGGAGCCCCCTACAGCGTCGTGGCGTCGGGCAGCCTCCTCACTGAGCCTGCGGCGCGGACGGGCGGGGCGGATTGCTACTTTTCGCTGGACAGCCAGCCAGGATCCAGAAGGACAAGCAGGGTCCCCGCTGCGACTCTCTTCTTGGCCTCGGCCAGGATCGCGATGGTTTGCGTAGCGCCAAAACGGGACGCGCCGACCGCTCGAACGGCAAGCGCGTCATCAGCAGTACGGACGCCCCCGGCAGCCTTGATCCTCACCCTGGCGGAGCACGTGCGGCGCATGAGTCTCAGATCCGCAAGGTTTGCGCCGCTGGCCGCGAACCCTGTGGATGTCTTCACGAAGTCTGCTCCCGCCCGCTCGGCCAGCATGCAGGCGGTGACCTTCTGACCATCCGTGAGATAGTGGTTTTCCAGGATCACCTTCACCAGGGCAGGCGCAGCATGTGCCAGCTCACAGATGCGGTGAATCTCTTCCTCGACGTACCCGTTCTCCCCGGAGCGCAGCTTTCCGATGTTGAGAACCATGTCCAGCTCCACTGCCCCGTCAGCAAGTGCCACCCGCGCCTCACAGAGTTTTGTCTCCGTCGTGCTCGAGCCATGGGGAAATCCAACCACGGTGGTCACAAGGACTTTGGAGCCTGCCAGTTCATGGGCGCTGAGGCGCACGTCCGCTGGTTTCACACACACTGACACGCAGGTGTTCTCCCGTGCGATCCGACACCCTTCCCGCACATCCTCGTCCGTCAGCTCGGGACGGAGAAGGGAATGGTCGATCATGTCAGCAATATCCTGTACGCTCAGCAACTCATGCATTCCTGTTCACCCCGACACGCAGATTTTGATTCGAGTCACCAGATCCATGGTACCAGTTTCTTTGTTCTGCTTTGATACAACCGGTAGCTCGATCCCAGGGATAGAGCAAGGGTCTTTTCTTCAATATGAATCCTGTATAAAAGCGCAAGAAGCGGGAGTATGACTGCAATTCCCAGTGAAAGCCAGTTCTGGAGGGCAACACCGTCTCCGATACACATCATGATCAAACCTGCATAAGAGGGATGCCGGATCTTCCTGTAGGGACCGCTCTCAATGACGCCCTGGTTTGCATGCGTTTCTACTGTTGTGCGAAATGATGCCCCAAGGGTCACGACCGCCCAAATTCGCAACGCGAACCCAAGTGCCATGATTCCAATGCCTGTCCAGAATCCCGCGAAAGACCGTCCGCCGGGGAAAAAGTACATCGAATTGCCGTTCAGGAATCCGGCGAGTGTCAAGCCAAGGACTATTGCGATGAAGTTGTAGTAGAGCGTTCCCCTGTCCCGTTCAGGCTTGCCTTTTCCGCTGATCCGGTCTCGGACTATCAGCCAGATCTCAAACGCGATCCATAGTATTGTGACCGCGGCTAAAATGATCGGGTATGGACCCATTGAGTACCTTTGACGCCTTTCAACAAAGATGGTATCCATGTTCGAAGGGTTAAGCAACGGCAGCTTTCTAACTGCTCAAGGAACACGTGGACGCACAACACGCAGCGCCCGACAGAGAGATTTCGCGTGCAGGGATGATGAGACAGAGATGAAGGTCCACCTGGTGGATGGAACATACGAGCTGTTCCGAAGCCATTTTGGCGCTCCCCCAAGAACTGCTCCTGACGGACGTGAGGTCGGCGCCACCGTCGGCCTCCTGAACAGCCTTTGCGCCCTGGCCTTGACGCCTGGCATAACGCATATCGCCTGTGCCTTTGACCACGTTATAGAATCATTCCGCAACCGACTCTACGCGGGGTACAAAACGGGGGAGGGCGTTGACCCGAAACTGCTGGCCCAGTTTCCGCTGGCGGAAAAGGCAGTCGCTGCGCTGGGGATCGTCGTATGGCCCATGGTTGATTTCGAAGCAGACGATGCCCTGGCAACCGGCGTGTCACTTTTCCAGAACCAGGCCGGCGTTGAACAAGTTGTGATCTGTTCCCCTGACAAGGACCTGGCTCAACTGGTCTCGGGACAGAGCGTGGTTTGCTGGGACCGCCGCCGGGATGTGGTGATGGATGAGGAAGGGGTGATCAACAAGTTCGGTGTCCGACCCCGTTCCATACCTGATTGGCTGGCCCTGGTCGGAGACGCTGCCGACGGTTATCCCGGCATTCCAATGTGGGGAGCCAGGTCAGCGTCTGTTGTTCTTTCCAGGTTTGAACACCTGGAATCGATTCCAAGCGACTCCCGCCAATTGGGCCTGCCCCTCGGGCGGGCATCAAGGCTCGTGGAAAGTCTTCGTGACCGCCGCGACGAAGCCCTGCTCTACCGACTCCTGGCTACTCTCAGAAGCGATGTCCCGATAGAGCACGAGCTCATGGACCTGGAATGGCGGGGCGCTGCTGCCGACCTTCGTGATGTCTGCCGCGACCTGGGGAATGAAGCGCTTGTAAAGCGCATCTCACGGTGGCGCAGCACATAGAGTCGTGAATACTGCGCGTCGAATGCTCCCGGCTGCCTATCGCGTGAGGGTTTCGCAGACGCTCCAGAGCCGCTCTTCGAGGTCATGGTTTCTGAAGGAGCACGGGATCTCCTTCCGATTCTCGAAGAGCCTGCCTGACACTCCCTCGACTTCAGCACTGCTGGCCAGCCACACTGCGGTATCCGCGCCATCCGCCGGAGTCCGTCCGCCCCGCTGGCGCAGCCGCGCCATCACCTCAGGCGGCGTATTACGATACAAGCCTGTGTCCACAACAAGACCTGGCGCCATCGCGTTGGCGGTTACCCGGGTGCCTTCCAGCCTGCGAGCCAGCGCCCACGACAACAGCCTGTCGCAAGCCTTTGACTGTGCGTACGCCTTCATCCCCTCGTAGGGACGGCGCTGGAACTGAAGGTCGTCCATATCCAGGTCACTCGCGAACGTCGAGGCAACATTGACGATCCTGGCCGGCGTACTTTCCCGCAGTCGCGGGAGAAGCAGGAAGCTCGTCAGGTAATAGCCAATCACGTTGGTTGCGAACGTCAATTCAATCCCATCCGCGTTCTTTTCCCATGGCTGCCCGCCGCGGCTCACTCCGGCATTATTGATGAGAACATCCAGCCGATGGTGTGTTTCCAGAATCTTCTTTGCAAACGACCCTATCGACTTCCGGCTCGCAAGATCCACCTGCACCACCTCGATGGAAGCGGCATCGGCACCGCGTTGGAGCTCGGCGGCCACCGCCTTCCCTTTTGCAGCATCCCGACAGCCGAGCACGAGATTTGCGCCGAGCCCCGCAAGCCCGACCGCGATCTCCCGTCCAATCCCGGAAGTGGGCCCTGTAATCACGATCGTTTTGCCGGCCATCAGTTTCATGATCCCTGTCCTCCACCCTTGCGTAGGTTATATCATAGAGGCTCCGCAAATGGCCCGCGCCCCCCTGCGTGCGCCGCCGTTCAGGTCTTCCCAGCGATCATCTTGTAGTCCGTGAACACGACTTCTCCGCCAACCAGCTCGGGAGAGTACACCAACTCGAAGCGCCGAACGGCCTCAGACTTGCCATGCTTGGCCTGTGCGGCGGCATTTTCGAATATGAACAAGTGGAGGAATTTACATCTTCGTGCCCGGCTCGTTCTCCTGCACATAGCGCACGAACTCTTCGATTGCTTTCTTGACCCTTCCCACGGCAGTCGGCCTCACCTGGTAGGCACCGGATTGAAAAACAGGCATTCGTCGTCCTCCTTGCTTGAGGCTTTCAGCCCCGCTGGGATACTCCCGTGCAGAGGCGGCCGCACGATCACGGGGCGCTCGTGCAGGCGGGCATGATGCACTTCACCAGAAGCTCGGCCGCCGGTTCGTTCGAGTCGATCGAGACTCGGCACGACGAAGATGCCCTTGCAGGAAGGGCGCCCGGATGTCCCCGGGCGCCCCTGCCGTGACTATTTTTCCATCATCTTCTGAACTGAGTAGATCGGACAATTGACCGTTGCGACACCCCGCGCGAGCACCTTTGAGTCCATGACCGTGTCGATATTCATGACGCTGTCAAAGCTCATGTTGTCGTACGGGTTGACCAGCCAGAGAGGCGAGTACTCCATGTCACCTGGAAGGGTGGCCACGACGTTGTGTGTCTGCATGGTTCCCATTGCCATCTTGAATCCGGAAGGGGGGCCGCCCATCGGCATCCCGGGGTTCACATTGAACGCGACGTAGATGGGTGAAACAGGAACCATCCCGTCGCCGGTTACCTTGAGCGGCGCCTCGCTGAATGTGAAATAGGACACGATCTTGTTCCGGTACCACCCCGTGTGCAGACCGGTGTCGTTGCCGCTGAGACGGTGCGTTGCCGTCGATCCGTCCGGGACGACAGGGCAGTTGACGAGCATCGGTGTCTGCTCGATTGGATAGCCCGCGTCCTTGATGGCCTTCAGGCTTCCGACAGAGTTCGCAGCATAGTCCGCGGGGACGGTGACCTTGTTGACCTGCCAGAAGTCGCTGTACCCCGGATCTCCGGGGACGACGTCCACGATGTTCAGCTGACCAGCCACCGGCATGCTGTCTCCCTTGCGGAAGAGCACGTAGATCGGAGCGGGTGTGGTGGGCTGCACGTCGAAATTGTAGTACATGACCACTTCCCCGCGGGGCCCGAGCCCAGTCGTGACGAACGGGGGCACGTCAAAATCAACGGGCTTGTTGGGCCCGGGTATTTTGTTCATGCCATCCCGCATCTGCAGGTGCCCTGCAGACGCGTTGAACCTGTCAATTGACATGTGTTCGCTCTTCATGGGGTCCATTGCCATCAGGGGATGCATGTCTCCCGCCATGGCCGGCTTTACCGCCATGGATCCGCCGCTTGAAACGCAACCGGCCAGCGCGAGGAATGCACCCAGGACAAGCGCAAATCCAGAACGAGCAGGCAGTCTTGCAACTCTCATTGTTTCCTCCATCGAGTGCAAGTCTACCAACGGGACGTCACGGAATGGTCACGATTGGATAAAGATTCAATCACTTGTGCGTATTGATTATATTGTCTCAACATGAGAAGTCAGGACCAGCTGCTGTCAAGCCGCACGCGGGTGAAACCGCGCTACGCCCTTCTCCCGCTGGAAGGCATTCCCTTTTCGCGGCTTCCGGAATGGCCGAGGGCCCAGGTGCGGGTGCTCGCCGGACCGGCGTTGGGCGCCGGGTTCGCGGAGTACCTGCTGGACCTCCCGGCCGGTGAATCAGGGCAGCACACGGCGGACGGGCAGATCGAGTTCTTCTTCTACGTGCTCTCGGGAACCATGACCCTGGCCGTGGACGGCCACGACCACGCCTTGCGAGAGGGCGGATTTGCCCTCGTCCCCCCGAAGAGTGATTTCCGCATGACGGCGCGCAGCGCATCGAGCTTTCTGCTTCTGCGCAAGCGCTACCAGGAGTCGGCCGGGCATCCCCTTTTTCAAGACCATCACCGGCAACCAGGCGGACGCGCGCGGCGAGGTCTATTGCGGAGACCCCGGGGCGCGCCTGCAGGTCCTCATCCCCGACGACCTTTCCTATGACCTGGCCATGAACATCTTCACCTTCGACTCGGGCACAGCCTGCCCGTGACGGAAACGCACGTCATGGAGCACGGGCTGTACGTGCTCCAGGGCAAGGGAGTCGTATTTCCTGGACGACACTGTGGATGGAAGTCGAGGCCACGGACTTCATCTGGATGGGGCCCTTCTGTCCGCAGAGCTACTACGCGACCGGGCCTCGTGGCGTCGAAATACATCTATTACAAGAACGTCAATCGCGAGATTCCGCTGTGAATGCGAGTGGAGAACGATGGAAAAGATCTATCGGGATGCCGACGTGGACCTGAAAGTCCTGAAGGACAAGACGATTGCCGTCATCGGCTACGGGATCCAGGGAAAGGCGCAGGCGGCAAACGCCCGGGACAGCGGCTGCACGGTGATCGTGGGCACCCGGCCGCCTGAGCAGAGCCCGTCGCGGAAACAGGCGCAGGCCGACGGGTTTACTGCGATGAGCATTTCCGAGGCCACGCGGAAGGCAGACATCCTCCTGATCGAGCTCGCGGACCCCGCCCAGCCGGCACTTTACAAGGCGGACATCGCGCCGCACCTGCGGCCGGGCCAGACGCTCTGCTTCTGCCACGGCTTCAACGTGCTCTACGGCGCAATCCGGCCGCCGGAAAACGTGAACACGGTGCTGTTCGTCCCCAACGCGCCCGGCGCCTTCTGTCCGGGAGAAGTACAAGAAGGGGGAGGGCGTCTACGGGTGCGTCAGCGTGGAGCATGACGCCACGGGGAATGCACGCGCCATCGTACTTGCCATTGCCAAGGCAGTCGGCTCCACGCGCGCGGGAGTGGTGGAGCTTTCGTTCCAGCACGAGACGGAGGGCGACAACTTCGAGGAGCAGATCCTCTACGGCGGGGCCATCCAGCTCATGCGGGTGTGCTTCCAGGTCATGGTGGACAACGGCTACTCGCCGAGCTTCGCCTATGCCAAGGCGGTGCGCTCCCTGCGAAGCGTCCTGGACGTCATGGACGAGAACGGCATCGAGAACTACCTCACCAGCCGGTGCAGCCGCACCTGCGAGTTCGCCGTGCGCACGCGCGGGCCGCGCGTGGTCAACGAAGAAGCCGTGCGGGAGATCTTCCAGGAGACCGAGCAGGGCGTGTTCGCCCGGGACTGGATGCAGGAATGGGCGCTGGGGATGCCGCAGCTTCATCGGCTGCGCCGCACCGCCGCGGAAAGCGCCATGGAGACCACCGGGGCATCCTGGCGGAAGGACTTCGGCACATGAGAGCTGCGCGCGGCGGCAATCAGACGGCGGGACGAATGGCCCGGGACATCGAGGCCATTGCCGGCTTCTCAGAGGAGGATCCGCATTTCGGGCTACAGCAGGCCCACTTTCTCCACATCCTGGAGACTGGCGCGCGACTACGTGATCGGCCAGGCCAGGGCAGCCGGGTGCGAGACGCGGGTGGACGCCGCGGGCAACGTGCACGCCCGGCCGCAGCGCCTGGGGTGGGAGACCCCGGCATGGCTGTGCGGGTCCCACATCGACTCGGTGCCCACGGGCGGCAAGTACGACGGCGTGGTGGGTGTCGTGGTGGCGCTGGAGGCGCTTCGAGCCGCCCCGGATGCGCCCCTGGAGCTCATCGTATTCGCCGAAGAAGAGGGAACGACCTTCAACCTCGGCATGCTCGGAAGCAGGGCCTGGGCAGGCACGCTGGGGCCGGAGGAGCTCGGGGCGCTGGTGAACAGCGAGGGCCTGGATTTCCTCACGGCTGGCGCGGCCCACGGGGTGAATCCGAAGCGGCTTGCAGCCGAGCGTTTCTCTCCGCCTCCTACCGGGGGCTGATCGAAACGCACGTCGAGCAGGGACCGGCGCTGTGGAAAGCGGGAGAGCCCGTTGCCGTGGTGACCGCAATTCATGGCCGCCGGCAGTACCGGTGCAGGATCGGGGGAACCGCCAATCATGCCGGCTCCACGCGGATGGCCGACAGGCGGGACGCACTGGCAGGAGCGGCTCAGGCCATCACCTCCCTGGAAGCAGTGGCACATGAGCTGAACCGGGACGTAGATCACACGGTGATCACGGTGGGCAGGATATCCGTCGAACCCAACGCGGTGAACGTGATCCCCGGGCGTGTCACGTTGAGCATCGATTTCAGGTCTCCCTCGGACGAACAACTCGAGCATGGCGATGAGAGACTGCGCGCGGCGGTTGCCGAGGTTGCCTCACGCCGCGGACTGGACCTGGAGCTTTCCTGCACCGAGAAGCAGCCCGTCGTGCCCCTGGACAAGGGCGTCTGCGAGATGCTCCGCGAAGCGGCGCGGCGCCTGGACGTGCGCCTTCCTGACGCGGCCAGCGGCGCGCTCCATGACACGGCCATCCTTGCTCCTCTCCTCCCCTCGGCAATGCTGTTCGTTGCCAGCAGGGACGGTATCAGCCACAACCCGGCGGAGTTCAGCAGGATCGAGCACATCGCCCTTGCCGCACGAATCGTCGTGGAAGCGGTGGGCCCATGAGAACGGCCACGCTGTCGGAGCTGAACGCACGCGACCTGCCAGGATTCGTGGACGTGTGCGGGCCGCTGTTCGAGAGCTCGCCCTGGATCGCGGAGCGGACATGGCCGCGAAGGCCGTTTGCTTCCATAGACGTCCTTCACCGGGAGCTCGTGGCAACGGTGGATGCTGCCACGGAAAGCGAAAAGATCAGGCTCATCGCCGCCCACCCGGACCTGGTGGGCCGGATGGCCCGTGAGGGAGCCCTTTCCAGCGCGTCCTCCCGTGAGCAGAAAGCCGCAGGCCTCGGCGAGCTGTCGGCGCAGGAGATCGCCCGGTTCGAGGCGTACAACCGCGACTACCGGGTGAAGTTCGGATTTCCGTTCGTGATCTGCGCGCGGGAGAACAGGAAGGAGGCCATCCTTGCGGCCTTTCCCGGAGCGCCTTGCACACTCGCGCGAGCAGGAAGTCACCGCTGCGCTTTCGGAGATCGCAAAGATTGCGCGCCTCAGGCTTCGAGACGCGGTGACGGAGGGATGAGGATGGCGCGCCTTGCGGAGAACTCCTACGGGAAGAGCGACGTGCGGCTGACAAAGGTCGTGCGGAAAGGCGCCGTTCATTCGCTTTTCGAGCTCACGGTGGGCATCATGCTGGGCGGCGCGTTCGAGCCCGTCTACACGGAAGGGGACAACTCCCTGTGCATTCCCACTGACACGATGAAGAACACGGTGTATGCACTGGCAAAGAAGCAGTATTTCGACTCTCCCGGAATCCTTTGGCGAGAATTCTTGCCGCGCATTTCCTGGAGGATTTCCCCCAGGTGGCCTGGGCGGAGGTGAGAATCGAGCAGGCGCCGTGGGAGCGCATCCCCGTGGAGGGCTCACCGCACCCCCACGCCTTCACGAGGGCAGGATCGGCCGCGCGCACGTGCACCGTCCGGGCTGACCGCAAGGGATCGTTCCAGATCACGGGTGGCATGCTCGGGATGGACGTCATCAAGACAACCCGATCCGGATTTCGCCGGTTTTCTCAAGGACCCGTACACCACCCTCGCGGAGACAACCGACCGCATATTCTCCACCAGGGTCGACGCCACCTGGGCGTACGCCGCCGGCACTCCGGATTCATCCTTCTGCGACTCGTACGAGCGCGCCCGACGTGTTCTCCTGGAGACGTTTGCCACGCACGACAGCAAGAGCGTGCAGCAGACGATGTACGCAATGGGCGAGGCGCTGCTTGCCGAGCTGCCCGGAGATCTCCTCTGTCAGCCTCTCCATGCCAAACAAGCACCGAATCCTGGTGAACCTGGAGCCGTTCGGCATGAGCAATGCGAACGAGATTTTCGCGGCCACCAGCGAGCCGTTCGGCCTGATCACGGCCACGGTGACGAGGGAATAAATGATGGGAAGACTCACGACCCACGTTCTGGACACCGCGCGCGGGATTCCTGCCGCGGGCATGCGGATCGAGCTCATGCGCGGGGCGGGAGCGCAGGCGGTCCCGCTGAAGACCGCGGCCGCAAACGCGGACGGGAGGACAGAGTCTCCGCTGCTGGAAGGCGTCGAAATGTCTGCCGGCACGTACCAGATCGTGTTCCACGTCGGGGAGTACTTCCGCGGCCGGGGTCACCCGGATGCGGGCCGGTTCCTGGAAGATGTGCCGGTGGTGTTCGTCATCGACGAACCGGGAGCGCGCTACCACGTGCCGCTGCTCGTTTCACCGTGGTCCTATTCAACGTACAGGGGGAGCTGAGCGTGAAGCTCGATTGCCTGATCCGCGGCGGCCAGGTAGTGACCGCATCCGGGGTTGAAAGTCTTTCGATCGGCATTTCCGAAGGCCGGATCGTCGCGCTCTCACCCGAGGTATCGGGTCCCGCGAAGGACACCATGGATGCGCGCGGTCTGCACGTGTTTCCCGGCGTCCTGGACGCGCACGTGCATTTCAATGACCCGGGCAGATCCGCATGGGAAGGGGTGGGCACGGGCTCGGCCGCGCTGGCGGCAGGCGGCGGGACGTGCTTCATCGACATGCCGCTGAACTCATCGCCTCCCACCCTGAACGCGGCCAGCTTCGATCAAAAGCTGGCCGCCTGCCGGGGCGCGGCATACACGGACTTCGCGCTCTGGGGCGGGCTGACGCCGCTGAACCTGGACGACATGGAGGCCCTGGCCGAGCGCGGCGTCGTGGGGTTCAAGGCATTCATGTCGGCAAGCGGGATCGACGATTTCCCCGGTGCGACGATGCCACGCTTTACCGCGGGATGAGGATCGCCGCGCGGCTGGGGCTCCCCGTGGCCGTCCACGCGGAAAACGAAGGCATGACGGGAACCCTCTCCGCTGTCGCAAAGGCGGAAGGCCGCAGGTCGGTGCGGGACTGGCTGGACGCGCGTCCCATTGCCGCCGAGGCTGAGGCCATCTCCCGCGCGCTCCTGTTCGCCGAGGACACCGGGTGCGCGGTGCACGTCGTGCATACCAGCTCGGCCCGCGGCGCGCAGCTCATCCGGCGCGCGGTCGAAGCCGGGCTCTGCGATGCCACGTGCGAGACCTGCCCGCATTATCTCCTGCTCTCGGACAAGGACGTTGAAGTCCGGGGGCCGCAGGCAAAATGCGCTCCCCCGCTGCGGTCCGAAGAGGAACGGAAAAAGCTCGTGGCAGAGGTGGCTGCCGGCCGAGTGGACACGATAGGCTCCGACCATTCCCCCTCCCCCCCCGAGATGAAGAAGGCGGCGGATTTCTTCTCCGCCTGGGGTGGAATCAGCGGAGTTCAGGCCACCCTTCGAGCCCTGCTCACCCTGGAGCTTGATCCGCCTCTGATCGCGGCTCTTGTCTCGGGCAATGTCGCCCGACGGTTCCGCTTGCCTGGCAAAGGCGGAATCCGGGTTGGGGGCGATGCGGACCTGGCCCTCGTCGATCTCTCTCGGTCCGTGGAGGTCAGCGCGGGGGAGCTCCTGGACCGCCATCACCTGAGCCCGTACGTCGGCCGCACCCTGCGCGGCAGCGTGCGCCGCACCCTCGTACGCGGCAGGACCGTGTTTGCCGAGAACGCCGTCGTGGGAAAGCCGGAAGGGAAGTTTCTGCGCCCTTCCCGAGACTAGGCTATCCGGCAGCCATCATTCTCAGCTCTGTGCGCCAGCAGACAGAGTATGGCGGTCCATTTGTGCATCATTTGGAGTGAAGAGTTCCAGGGAACCAGTACAAGGGTCGAATCGAACAGGCCGCCGGCAAAGCGCGCGAAACCATTGGCAAGGTGAAGGGCGACAAGAAACTTGAGCTCAAAGGAAAGCAGCAGAAGGACCATGGCAGGGCGAGGGCGGTCTACGGCAATTCGCAGGAAGACATAAAGAACACCAAGGCATAGCCTGCACTGCGGGCTCGCTATCGGGCTCCCGCCGTCCCGCGCGCCTCTACGGTACAGGCGTCCGGTACGGCGTGCCTTCCAGCGGCAGGCTCGAGCGGAGGTTGCCGTCCAGTGCGAAATAGGCGCCGGCAACCGCGGCGGCAGTCGGGATGGTGGAGATTTCTCCGATTCCCTTTGCCCCGTAGGCTGCACCCGAGACGCCGCCGTCAATTGCGCTCCCGCCACCCGATTTGCGGACGATGATCGTCTGGATAGCCGGTACGTCGGTTGACCGCAGCAGCCCCAGCTGGCTGAAACGCGCGGTGGGCGTGCAGTTCTCGAGGCCCAGGCCCTCGGTCAGCGCATAGCCCAGGCCCATCACCACGCCGCCTTCCACCTGTCCCTCGAAGGCCAGAGGGTTCACCACGACCCCGGAATCATGCGCCGCCACGATGCTTCTGAAGACGCCGGTCCGGGCCGAGTATCGCCACCTGGCAGGCGTAGCTGTACGCGATGTGCCGCACGGGCTCCGCGCTGTCCGTCTCGAAGGGATCCGTGACCGCCACGTACTCGCCGAGAAACTCCCGGCCTGCGAGCCGGGCAAGCGGGAAAGGCGCGGCGTGCCCACCTGATGCGGACTCCTCCCCAGCTGCCTCTCGCGCGGCCATGCAGGCGCGGCGGCAGGCCTCTCCCGTGATCAGCGTCTGCCGGGACGCCGTAGTTGTCCCCGAGTCAGGCGTCGAGCCGGAGTCAGGAAGCACCACCAGCACGTGGGAAGGGTCCAGGACAAGCGTCTGGCAGGCGATCTGCGTCATGACGGTGGCTACGCCCTGGCCCATGCACGCCGCGCCCGAGAGCAGCTCCACGTGGTCGCTCGCGATCTTCACCAGGCAGCGGCCGATGTCGTGATGCCCCATGCCCAGCCCGGTGTTCTTGAAGCCGCAGGCAATGCCAGCGCGGCCGGGGGCGGCGTCGAAGCTTTCCTTCACCGCGAGAAGGCATTCCCGGAGCGCCGCATCCGGGCCTGCCGACCTGTCCGTTCGGAAGCCTGTCACCTGGCCGAACGGCGTTCCTGTAGCGGATCTCCCATGGCGAAAGGCCGGCCTTCGACGCCAGGAGGTCCAGGGCGCTCTCGATTGCAAAGTTGACCTGGGGCACGCCGAACCCGCGGAACGCCCCGGCAGGAGGGTTGTTCGTGTACACGGCGACCCCTTCCACCTCGATGTTGTCATAGGCATAGGGGCCACCTGCGTGGGTCACCGCACGGTGCAGCACGGGCCCTCCCAGGGAGGCGTAGGCGCCGGTGTCCGCCACGATCTTTGCCTGGAACCCGACCAGCTTGCCCGCCGCATCGCACCCCAGGCGCAGATCGATGGTCATGGCGTGGCGCTTGACGTGGACACGGGTGCTCTCCGCCCTGCCCAGGGTGCATTTCACCGGCCTTTTCGAAAGCCAGGCCAGCAGGGCAGCGACGTGCTGGACTGTCTGGTCCTCCTTGCCGCCGAAAGCGCCCCCGACGTAGGCGGAGACCACGCGCACGCGTTCTCAGGCGGGAGGCCCAGCGTGGCGGCGACATACCTCTGGCCGTCGTAGACGTTCTGCTCGCCCGTGCGGACCAGCACGATCCCGTCGGAGTCCGGCGGATAGCCCAGCGCGCTCTCCGGTTCCATGAAGGCGTGATCGGTGAACGGCGTCGCGAAAGTTGCCTCCACCACGTGCGCGGCAGAGGCAAGCGCCGCGCGGGCGTCACCCCGCTTCAAGAGGAGCTGCGAAAGCATGTTGCCGTCCGGGTGAAGAGAAGGCGCGCCGGGTGCCAGCGCGGCAGCGGGAGATGCGAGCGGCGCAAGGACTTCGTAGCGCGCCTGAATCAGGCCGAGCGCCTCGCGCGCTCTGCCGGGAGTATCCGCGGCAACCAGGGCCATGGCATCCCCGACGTAGCGCGTCTCCTCTCCCACGGCAACGAGCGTGGGCCAGTCGGCCATGACGCTGCCCGTGTACCGGTTGCCCGGGAATGTCCTCCCAGGTTGCCACGACGCTGACTCCCGGCAGGGCGCGCGCCGCGGAGACGTCCAGGGAAAGGAGCCGCGCCCGCGGATGGGGAGACCTGAGCACGGCGCCATGCAGCATCCCCTGCTCCACGAGGTCATCCACGAAGCGCCGCCATGCCGCGGACCTTCGGCTCGGCGTCCACGCGGGGCAGCCGGGCGCCGACGCACCGGAAGCGCGGCGCGGCGCCTGCCGCGTCGTGCCGCGGTCCTCTCCGCGCTTGTAGCGCTGCCGCAAGCAGCACGGCATCCACGATCTTTGCGTACCCGGTGCACCGGCAGAGGTTGCGGCGCAGGCCCGCGCGCACCTCTGCGTGCGTCGGGTCGGGGGTGCGATCAAGAAGGACCTTTGCGGCAAGCACCATCCCCGGCGTGCAGAATCCGCACTGCACCGCGCCGGCCTCGGCGAAAGCCCGTACGTACAGCTGCATTTCCGGCTCGGAGATGCCCTCCACGGTGAGCACCGTCCTGCCCTCCACCCGCTCGATCGGGAGGGTGCAGGATGTGCGCAGCGCCCCGTCGAGGATGACGGAACAGGCGCCGCAGGTCCCCTCACCGCAGGCGTTCTTTGCCCCGGTCAGGCGCGCCTCCTCGCGCAGGAAGGACAGGAGCGTGCGCCCTCCGCCGCCTGCACTTCTGCGCCGTTCAGGATGAACCGGACCATGGCAGAGGATACCCACCGCAGTCCCTTTCAACAATCCCGGCCGTCGAGCTCACCCATTTTGCTACATTCCGGTACGCCGATAGGCAGAAAGGACATAATTGTGTCTTTCGGTCGGTCACGCACGGCCGCGGCGATAAGCTCTTGTTTTCCTTGCCAGAGAAGGACTTGCCACGCCGAGGACGCGAAGCTGCCGGTGGCATGGGAATTGCAGACATACTTGGTGAGATTTTTCGATCGACGGACGCCCGGGTGTGATACAAGTAAGCACTGAGGAAATACTCCTGACTCCACCAATCGGCCGTCCACAGCGCGAGCTCCCGGCTCGCACCACGCATCGACTGGAGCAGGATCGTCCTGAACGTCCTGCTGCCCCTGGTCGGGGTGATCGTTGCCCTGCTCCTCGGGGCCGTCATGCTCGTCATCCTGAAGGCGGACCCGCTGGCCGCGTACGCGGCGCTGGTCCGGGGCGTGGTCGGTTCGCGGTTCGGGCTCACGCAGACCCTGGTGAAGGCCACGCCGCTCCTGCTCGTCGGGCTGGGCATCTGCATCGCCTTCCGCGCCAACGTCATCAACATCGGCGGAGAGGGCCAGATCATCGCCGGCGCCCTCATGGCCACCTGGTGGCCGCTGACGTTCTCCACCTGGCCGGGCTGGCTCCTCATCCCCTCGACCATGATCGTGGGCTTCCTTGCCGGGGCTGCCTGGGGATTCGTTCCCGGGCATCCTCAAGGCGCGCCTCCGAGTGAACGAGATCCTCAGCACGATCATGCTGAACGCCATCGCCCTTCAGCTCATGAACCTCCTGCTCCAGGGACCGCTCATGGATCCCGCGGGGGTGGCGGCGCGCACGTTCCTTGCGCAGTCCGCCCAGCTCCCCCACCAGGTCTGGCTTGCACGGCTGGTGCCGCGCACGCTCCTGCACTCGGGAGCGATCGTTGCCGCGGTCATGGCGGTCGTGGTGTACCTGTTCCTCTGGCGCACGACCATCGGGTTCGACATCCGGGCCGTCGGCCTGAACCCGGATGCGGCGCGCTACGCGGGGATCAACGTCCCGACCTTCCAGGCGCTCTCCCTGACGCTTGCCGGCGGATTTGCGGGGCTGGCGGGAGTGGTGGAGGTCATCGGCGTCCAGCATCGCCTCCTGGACGGGCTGACCAGCGGATACGGGTTCACGGGAATCGTGGCGGCCCTGCTGGGCGGCCTGCACCCGCTCGGCCTCGTTCCCGCCTCCATCCTCTTCGGCGGTCTCCTGGTGGGCGCGGACACCATGCAGCGCGCGGTCCAGGTTCCGTCGTCCCTCGTGGACGTGATCCTCGGGCTGGTGATCCTGTTCGTTTCCGGCGCGGCGCTCTGGTCGCGGAAATGGGCGGCCCGGCGCAGGACGCCGAGGCGATGCGGCGAGCAGACCCGGGAGCGGACGGTGACGGGGAGACGCCGCGGTGAAAAGCATGCTTTCCCTGGACGTGATCGCGGGGATCCTCAACACGATGATCGCCCTGGCCACCCCGTTCCTGTACGCCGCGCTGGGAGAGACCATCGCGCAGACCTCCGGGGTGGTGAACCTCGGCGTGGACGGCATCATGCTGCTCAGCGCGTTCGCCGCGTTCTACGTGCCCTCACCACCGGCAGCCTCTGGCTGGGGCTCCTCGCCGCGGCGCTCGTGGGGCTGGCGCTGGGGCTGCTGATGTCCCTCGTCAGCGTCACGCTGAAAGCCGAGCAGGGAGTGAGCGGCATCGGCCTGTACATGTTCGGGCTGGGCATGTCCAGCCTGCTGTTCAAGGTCCTCGTCGGAACGGTGAAGACCGTGCGGGGCTTTCCGCCCGTCGCGATCCCGCTCCTCGGGGACATCCCGTTCGTCGGGCCCATCCTGTTCCGCAACAGCATCCCGGTGTACGGCGCCTTCCTGCTGGTGCCCGTGGTGTGGTGGATGCTGGAAAAGACGACGCTGGGAATGAAGATCAAGAGCGTGGGACAGAACCCCGCCGCCGCGGATTCCCTGGGAATCAGCGTGGACCGCATCCGCTATCTCAGCGTCTGCATCGGGGCCATGCTGGCGGGCATTGCCGGCGCCTCCCTTTCCATCTCCCTGCTGAACCTCTTCCAGGACAACCTGACCGCGGGCCAGGGATTCATCGCGGTGGCGCTGGTGTACTTCGGCGGCATGGAGCCCGGTCGGGGTGCTGGGCGGCGCCCTGCTTTTCAGCGTGGTCAACTCGTTCCAGCTCTGGGTGCAGGTGCTGGGGGTCAAGATCCCTTCCAGCGTCGCGGTGATGCTGCCGTACCTCCTCACCATCGCCGCGCTCACGGTGACGTCAACCGCATGCGGCAGCCCGCGGCGCTCAACAAGCCGTTCGAACGGGGGGAGAACTGAGCACCGCGTCGTCGATTCCGAATCGCGGCCGTCGGCCGCGTGGACGTGGCCTCCGCGGTGGAGGCCCACGCGCATGAGTCTCGAAAGGAGAGAGAAATGAAAGGCAAGTTGTTCCTGATCGCAGGCCTGCTCCTCGTCGCTGCTGGCCGCAGCCGCATTGGCGGCGCCGTTTCGCATCGCGGTGGTGATGCCCAGCGCCACCACCGACATGGCGTTCAGCCAGTCCATGTGGAGCGCGCTGCAGTCGCGTGCAGAAGGACATGGGCGGTGAGATCGCGCCGTCGTGCTGAAGTACTCGGAGAACATGTACAAGGTGCCTGATGCGGCGGCCGCGGTCCGCGACTACGCCAGCCAGGGCTTCGACATCGTCATTGCCCACGGGTCGCAGTACGGCTCCTCGGTGCAGGAAATCGCCAAGGACTTCCCCGACGTCACCTTTGCCTGGGGCACCGACGTGAACACCTTCGGCCTTCCGAACGTCTACGCCTACACGGCCGCCGCCGAGCAGGGCGGCTACGTGAACGGCGTGATGGCCGCGCGGCTGACAAAGAGCAAGAAGATCGGCGTGACCGGCCCGGTCGAAGTGGGAGACGCCAAGACCTACATCGACGGCTTCCTCCAGGGCGTGCAGTCGGTCAACTCCGAGCATCACGCGTTTCCAAGACCTGGACCGGCTCGTTCTCCGACGTGGCGCTGATGGCCGCGGCCGCCAAGACCCACATCGCCAGCGGCGCCGACGTGCTCACCGGCTCCTCGCAGTCGGTCGTCGGCTCCATCGGCGCGGCAAAGGACAAGGGCAAGCGTCCTCTGGTTCGGCACGCAGGCCGACCAGGCCCCCCTTGCCTCCGAAGCTCGTGGTGGCCAGCCAGGTCTACGACTGGACCGGCATGCTGCGGGACATCATCGCCAAGCACAAGGCAGGCACCCTGGGCGGCATCACCTATACGCTCACGCTGTCCAACGGCGGGCTGAAGATCGCCTACAACCCGGCCTACAGCCTTCCCGCGAGCGTGAAGGCGGCGGGCGACGCCGCCATCAAGGGCATCGCCAAGCGGCTCCATCACCGTGGAGCCGTAGGAACCATGGATGATCGGTCCCCTCTCCGCCCGCGCGGAGGGGGGACATCGTGGACAGGACCATGAAAGCAGAGCAGTCAGCATGCCGCCCGCTTCCCGTCACGTGGAAATGCGCGACATCGTGAAGTGCTTCCCCGGCGTGCGTGCCAACTCGAAAGTCTGCTTCGACGTGGACACCGGCGAGGTCCACGCCCTGCTGGGAGAGAACGGGGCGGGCAAGAGCACGCTGATGCGGCAGCTCTACGGCCTGTACCAGCCGGACGAAGGGGACATCATCATCGACGGCAAGCGCCTGGCCCTGCGCTCCCCTGCGGATGCCATCACGGGCCGGCATCGGCATGATCCACCAGCACTTCATGCTCGTGCCCACCCTCACCGTGGCGCAGAACGTCGCCCTGGGCCAGCCCTCCTCGCGCGCGCCGCTGCTGGACCTGAAAAGGGTTGCGGCCCGCATCCGCGGAGCTCTCCGAGGAGTACGGGCTGAAGGTCGATCCGCAGGCCTATGTCTGGCAGCTCTCCGTCGGCGAGCAGCAGCGCGTGGAGATCATGAAGACGCTCTACCGCGGGGCCCGGCTGATCATCCTTGACGAGCCGACCGCCGTGCTCACGCCCGCAGGAAGTCGACGACCTGTTCGCCACCCTGCGCCGCATGGCGCGGGAAGGTCACTCGCTGGTCTTCATCTCCCACAAGCTGCAGGAGGTCATGGCCATCAGCGACCGGGTGACGGTTCTGCGCGACGGCAGGGTGATCGGCACCCAGCTCACCAGGGACGTGACCCGGTCCGAGCTGGTGCGGATGATGGTGGGACGCGAGCTTTCGGACCTCGAGCCGCGCCCCGTGGAACCCGGCCCGGTGCTCCTGCAGCGTGGAAGGACTGCGCGCCATGGGTGACCGCGGCATCGGAGGCGCTGCGGGGCGTCGACCTGCGAGATCCACGCCGGGGAGATCGTCGGGCTGGCGGGAGTCTCGGGAAACGGGCAGCGCGAGCTGGCCGAGTGCCTTTCCGGCATGCGCAAGTCCACAGGCGGGACGGATCCTGATCGGCGCCGCCGACATCACCACCGCTTCCGCTCAACCAGCGGGTGAAGGCCGGCATGGCCTCCATTCCCGAGGAGCGGATGCGGGATGGGGCCATCCGCGATTTCTCCGTTCAGGAGAACCTCTTCCTCCGTGACAAGTCTCTGCCCGCGGTTCTCGCGCGGAATCTTCCTGAGCTTCCGCGCATGGAAGCGCACGCCGCACAGCTGGTGGAGGAGTTCGCCGTGAAGACTCCCGGCCTGGACACCCCGCTGAAGAACCTCTCCGGGGGAAACATCCAGAAGCTCATCATGGCGCGGGAGCTGTCCCGTCACCCGGCCGATCCTGATCGCCGCGCAGCCCACCCGCGGGGTGGACATCAGCGCGTCCAGCTACATCCACCAGCGACTTCTCCTGCAGCGGGAGGCCGGGACCGGCATCCTCCTGATCTCCGAGGACCTGGACGAGATCCGCACCCTCTCCGACCGGATCGCCGTGATGTACGAGGGCCGCATCATCGGCGTGGTGGACCGCGGCCAGGCAAGCCTCGAGCAGATCGGTCTCATGATGGCCGGGGTCCCCATGGCGGAAGCGCTGCAATGAGCATGCGCGCGAAGGGCACGTTTGAAGTAACGCTCGTCCCGCAGCCATCTGAAGGCACCACCCAGGATGCCACCCTTGGTGAGCCTCGGCTGGCCGTCACGGTCGTGCCGGATTCGGGTTCCGGTCAGCTCGTCGGACTTGCAGGGAGCATGGTGATCATCATCGCCGCCGGGCTGCATTCCTACGAGTTCGAGTACACGCTGCCATGAAACTTTCACTATCTTACCGTCATGGACCGGCGAACACGCCTACAAGACCCTGCTCCTCTGGGAAGGCAACCTGGGCGAAGGCACGTCGAAGTACCAGGGCTACAGCAGGCGCTGGAAAATCCAGATCGACGGCAAGGCAGACCTTCTAGGATCCGCAGATCCCGGTTTTCGCGGTGAGGCAGACAAGCACAACCCTGAAGATCTGCTCGTGGCGTCCCTCAGCTCGTGCCACATGCTCACCTATCTTGCCCTCTGCGCACAGAACAGGATTTCTGTTGTGAGCTACCGCGACGAAGCAACCGGCGTGATGAAGACCACTCCGGATGGCGGGGGCAGGTTTGAATCCGTGACGCTCCACCCGAAGGTGGAGATCTCCGACACGAGCATGCTGGATCGGGCAATGCAGCTTCACGAGAAAGCCCATTCGTTGTGCTTCGTTGCCAGCTCGGTGAATTTCCCCGTTCACCACGATGCAGCCGTGAAAGGACAGGAGAAGTGAGGAAAGCGTTCGTTATTCTTGCCTTTCTTTCCATCGCGGGGAGCTCCTTCGCGCTGGAGTTCCGCAACACCACCTGGCTGATGACAAAGGAAGAGGTGGTCAAATCTGAACCGGGGCTCTTTGTTTCGGAGCTGAACCTCAAGGGCCAGCAGCAGATCGTTTTCCAGGCCCTGGTGAACGGCTTTCCCGCAACCATTACCTACATTCTGGAGAATGACCAGCTTATTTCGGCATCCTATACGTTCAGGAAGGACCTCGATCGTGCCGCTTTTGACGCCATGAAGCAGGACCTGGTCGGCAGAGACGGCTCCCCGACATTCGAGAAAGAAAACCTGCTGGGCTGGAGACTCGAAGGATCGGAAATCGCACTCGCGCATCTTCGGGACAGCACGACCCAGGTCTCGTATTGGGAAAAGTCGTACTTTGCCCGGATCAACAAGCTCACGGAAACTGGAACCGCGGCGAAGAACTAGCCGCGCGGTCAAGGCCGGCGCTTACTCCGGCCGCCAGGTGATCTCCGCTTTGCTCAACAATCACTTGATCGCTCGCGGAGCTCGACGGTATCCTTGTGAGTGACGAGCGAGTTCGATTACCTCCCGAGTGGACGACCGTGCTCCTGCACGTGTGGCTGCGCAGGGAGGTGGGACTTCCCGCGCGCGGACGCCGGGCACCGAAAGGAAAGAAGGTATGAGTGATGATCCCCGTTTTCCGGTGGGAAAGTTCGCTTTTTCGGAGCCGACCGCCCTGTTGCGGAAGGAATGCATTGCCCAGTTTCGCGAAGCCCCGGGGCTTCTGCGCGGCGCGGTGAACGGCCTGACGAAGGAACAGCTTTCCACCCGGTATAGGCCGGAGGGGTGGACACTTGCACAGGTCGTGCACCACCTGGCCGAAGCAGATGCCAACGCATACCCGCGCCTGAAGTACGCCCTTACCGAATCGACTCCCCCGACTGTCATGGTTGCCCCGCAGGCGCTCTGGGCGGAGCTTTCTGACGCGCGGTCAGTCCAGATCGCAAGCTCCCTTGGCATGTTCGAGGCCATCCAGCAGCGCTGGGCCGACGCGTGGGAGTCCCTCTCTGAAAAGGACTTTCAGCGCCAGTGGAGGCACGCCGCGTTCGGACTTGTGACAGTGGATTTCCTGCTGCAGCAGTACGCCTGGCATGCGCGTCACCACACCGGGCAGATCACGACGCTCAGGAAAAGCATGGGATGGTGAGGAGGCGCGGGATTGCGCGCCGCGGCCAAAGCAGGTAGCATCCCTGGCGGAGGGGGATCAATGAAGACAACCCTGCTGCTGATCACTATCGTCATGATGCTCCTGGTGCTTGCAAGCTGCGCTCCCGGCATCAATGAGCTGGCCAATGTGCCCAGCCGCACGGGAGTCGTTGCCGGCTTCTGGCGGGGGCTGTGGAACGGCGCAATAGCACCCGTCACACTGATCATCTCCTTCTTCGACAAGAACGTTCAGATGTACGATCCGCACAACACCGGCGTGGGGTACAACATCGGGTTCTTCCTCGGCATCAGCGTCGTGTTCGGCGGCGGCGCCGGCGGCGCGCGGGCACGACGCCGCAGGGACTGAGACCGCTCGTGGAGTCGGAAGTCAGGATCCCGGGATTCCTTCGCCCGATCCACGGCAAGACTGCCACTGTATTCGACGTTCTTCTCGTGTACATTGTCGGGGCCGTCTTCGGTGTGCTCGCCCTTGTCTTTGCGTACACCCGCGTGGAGTCCCTGCCCCTCTGGAAGGCGGCAATCCTCTTTGTGCTGGCGGCGGACGTCAGCGGCGGGACAATGGCGTGTTTCTCGACCGGCATGTCCGCATACTACGAGAACCGGCCCGGTCTGCGCTGGGTCTTCATCTTCATACACTTCATCGAGCCCGGACTGCTCTATCTTCTCTTTGACGGCAGGCCTGCGTACTGGCTGTTCCTGTACGCATACACTGCGGCGTCGGCGTGCCTGGTGAACATCATTCCGGGACGCTCGCGCCAGGAAGGGTCCGCGGCGGCGCTTGTCGTCATCGGCATCGTGATCCTTCTTCCCATCGGGCTCTCCGCGCCGTTTCTCGCATGGTTCGGGCCGGTATACATGCTGAAACTGATCCTTGGCTTCGGGGTGCACCGCATGCCGAAGGTGTGACAGGGATGGAGAACGTCGTGTACAAGGAGATGTCTCCTGAGGAGCACATGCTGGATTGGCGCATCACGAGGAAGGTGATGTCGGATACGGTGATCATGGAGACCCTGCAGGCGTCACAGTCACAGGGAGAGAAGCATGCCGTCATCGCCATGGTGGAGAACGGCCAGCTCACGGAGACGTACGTCAGCCCCGAAACAGCCGTAAAGAAAAACTTTCCCTTCGACCCGGTAGTGCAGGCCTTCGATTTCTACGAAGTGAACGCGGGGGTGTGCCTGCTCATCGTCAGGGACGGCAAAGCGGTCATCTCCATCAATGGCATCAGCTGAAGGGCGTATGCGCATGAGCCTCACCACTGCGCCGCTTCCCCGCTGGGACATGGGAAATGTGTATCCCGGCATCGATTCAGAAGATTTCGCGCGGGACCTCGCAGACCTCGGGCAAACCCTGGACCAGATTGATCACCACCAGGGAAGCGCCCTGTATGCCTGCACGCCAAAAACACCGGCGGCTCAGCTTACCGGCCGGGCTGGATCGTGCGGTCGATCTTTTCAACCTGGCCTTCCTCCTCTCCAGCACCCTGAAGATCTACGTGGAATCCTTCGTGTCCACCAATTCGTACGATACCGTCGCGGCGAAGAAGCTCTCGGAGCTGGAAATCGTCGGGGTCCGCCTGAAGCAGGCATGGACGCGGTTCCAGGTCTGGACGAAGACCGTTGCCGGCGTTCTCACCCCTGCCCTCGCGCTCCCCGGAAGCGCCCACGAGCATGCCTTCATCTTGAAGGAGACCGCAGAGCAGGCTTCGTGGCTCATGAGCGGGCCCGAGGAATCTCTGGCCGCCGAGCTGTCGCTGAGCGGAGCGGGGGCATGGTCAAAGCTCCAGCGAACAATCACCTCCCGCGTCGTCGTGGACCTGGAGGTGGACGGCACGATGCAGTCCCTCCCTATGCCTGCCCTGATCAACCTCCGCAGCCACCCGGACGAGCAGGTGCGTCACCGCGCCCATGACGCGGAGCTTCGCGAATGGGAGCGCCTGCAGGAACCGCTTGCCGCGTGCATGAATGGGGTGAAGGGCTTTGCCGGGACGGTGAACCGCAGGCGCGGCCGCACGGACTGCCTCCATGCCGCCATAGACCAGGCGCGCATTGACCGTCCCACCCTGGAGGCGCTCCTGGCATCCATGAAAGGCTCGCTGCAGGAGTTCAGGCGGTACTTCGCGGCAAAGGCAGCCCGGCTGGGGAAAGAGAAGCTGGCATGGTGGGACCTCTTTGCCCCTTCAGGAGAATCGGAAACAACCTACACGTGGGAGCAGGCACGTTCACTGATCCTGGACTGCTTTGGCGGCTTTTCACCGCGGCTGCGCGCATACGCCGAGCGTGCGTTCTCGCAGAAGTGGATCGACGCGGAGCCGCGTGACGGCAAGACAGGCGGCGCATTCTGTGAGCCCGTGCCCTCGGTGAAAGAGTCGAGAATCCTCTGCAACTTCGACGGATCCCTGGAGCAGGTTTCCACGGTCGCGCACGAGCTCGGTCACGGCTTTCACAACGACTGCGCCTTCGCGGCGGGCAGGACGATGCTGCAGCAGTCTACCCCGGCCACCCTCGCGGAGACCGCTTCCATCACTGTGCGAGACGATCGTGAACAACGCTCTGCTCGCGCGGACAACGGATCCCCGCGAGCAGCGTGCCCTCCTGGAGAATGCGCTCATCAACGATTCCCAGGTCATTGTGGATATCTACTCTCGTTTCCTTTTCGAAAAGGAAGTGTTCGAGCGCCGCGCGCGCGCCGAGCTCTCCGCCGACGACCTGTGCGGGATCATGAACAGTGCGCAGGCCGAAGCGTACGGGGACTCTCTTGATGAGCGCTCCCGCCATCCCTGGATGTGGACGTGGAAGCCGCACTACTACATCGCGGAGCTGGACTTCTACAACTTCCCGTATGCCTTCGGCCTGCTCTTCGGCACGGGTCTGTACGCGGTGTCCCGCGCGCGCGGCGCGGCCTTTGTGCCGGACTATGAGAAGCTCCTCGCCTCGACGGGGGAAAACTCCGCCGCGGACCTCGCAGACGGGTTCGGCATCGACATCAGGACGCGGGCGTTCTGGGACGAATCAATCAAGGTCATCAGCCAGAAAATCGACCGCTACTGCGCCCTGAAGGAGTGAAGCGGTCCGCGGGAGCCGGCGGTGCCGCCGGCGCCTCGCGAGCGCGGGAGGCCTACGGATTGAGCGTCCCCCAAGTCACGGAGTCGGATCCAAAAAGCTCGGTCACGCTCTGAACCAGGCCCGGCATGTCCGGCCCCCGCAGGCCCTGGACACTTGAAGGGCTCACGGTCACCACGAGCTGATCGGCAAAGCCCGCTGTGATAAATGCCCGAAGCACCTTCGCTCCGCCCTCCACCATGAGGCTCGCAATCCCTTCAGCACCGAGTGTCTGCAGGACCGCGTACAAGTCCAGGCCACCGGGTCCCGGGCCCACCCTGAAAAGCCGGGCTCCCCTTTTTTCGAGCTCCCGTGCCTTTTCTTCCGAGCCGCCGCTTTCGGGCCCGCTGCTGGAAAAGATCCAGGGCTTACGGTCCTCCCGTGCGAGCAGCCGCGCAGCAAGGGGGAACCGCAGCTGCGAATCGAGGACAACCGGCTGGGGCTGCGGGCGCGGCGGGGGCTCCGGCAGGAGCCGGACGGAAAGGAGGGGGTCGTCTGCGAGAACCGTCTGGATGCCCACGAGGATCGCATCATGCATGGCACGGAGGCGGTGGGTCAGGAGCATCGACTCGGGGCCGCTCAGGAGCAGAGGCCTGCCGTCCTCAGTGGCGATGGCACCAGATGCCGACTGTGCCCAGCTCACGGTGACCACGGGCAGAGGCCCGCGGCGCAGAATCCGCGGGGTACCGCGGCGCAGGCCGGAGCACACTGAGGGCTTCCCGCAGGACCCTGGGCGGGTTCATTTCTTTCTGCAGACCGTGACGCCGTCCCTGATGGGAAAGATCACACACTCCAGGTCCGGCCGGGAGAAAACCAGCTTGTTGAAGGCACGCACGGCCTCCGTAATGGAATCGCCCGGGCCCTCGTCGGCCACCTTGCCCCTCCAGAGGGTGTTGTCGGTGATGAAGAGACCGCCCGGCCGCAGGAGCGGCACGGCAACCTCCACGCTTGCCGGGTAATCCTCCTTGTCGATGTCGTTGAACACGATATCGAACCCCGGGACCTGCTCCCGCGCAATGGACAGTCCGTTTCCCACGCGAAAGTCGATCCGCGATTCAAGGCCCGCGGTCCGGAAGTATCCCAGGGCAAGGTCCCGGTTGTCCTCGGAAAGGTCGGTGCAGATGACCTTGCCGTCCGCCGGCAGCGCGCGTGCAAACCACAGCGCCGAGTAGCCGTATCCGGATCCGAGCTCCAGGACCGTGCGTGCTCCGATGCAGCGGGCAAGCAATCCCAGCAGGCTCCCGGTCTGCCGCCCGACAATGGGAAAGCGCCGCCTCTCCCCGAGCGCTTCCATCGCCGCCAGGACGGGATCCGGCGAAGCCCCAAGGGCGGCAATGTAGGATTCAACCCGTGGTTCGACGATCATGCGTGTAAGATACGACTTCTGCCATCAACATGCACAGCGGGGAAAAGCCGCAGCAGCGATTTATCAGTACTTTATGGGGCATGGACATTGAAATCACTGGCTCAGGAATCGTGGCACAACCCTGGGGACCGCACTCGCCGGCAAAGGATACACGGTGGTGATTGGTACGCGCGATGCGGGCGAGCTCAGGGAGTGGCTGCTGGGTCATGATGGGGTTTTCCGAATAGCACCGGCCGCCTGGATATACCCCGGGCACGGAGGTATCCATGATCACGAAGATTTCCCACATGACCCTGTATGTCCGCGACCCGGAGAAGGCGTACGACGAGGCTCTCCTGGATGCGGATGCAATGGGCTCTGGTGTCTGGGAGTGCGACAACTGGTCTTCCATGACGGAGCACACGCGGGGCTGAAAGCGGACGGCCTCTTGAGCCGGCGGGCTCATTCTTGTACCTTCCCTCACGGGAGGAAGACATGAAGAGACTCGCGCTGGCTCTCGTTGCTGCATTCATCGCCCTCTCGGCGTTCGGACAGGGAAAGCTGCCCGACCTGAAAGGCAGGACGGTCCGCGCCGTTACCGAAAATGCCTTCACGCCGCTGAACTTCGTGGACCCGAAAACGGGCAAGGCGGGAGGCTGGGAGTATGACGCGGTGAACGAGATCGGGAAGAGGCTGAACGCAAAGATCGCTTGGAACACCACGTCATGGGACACGATGATCCAGGCCGTCCGCGACGGCCAGTTCGACGTGGGCATGGATGGAATTTCCATCACCGATGACAGGAAAAAGCAGGTCGCATTCTCCGATCCGTACCTGGTGAGCCAGCAGTTCATGCTGGTCCGAAAGGACGAGACCGGTTTGCAAACGCCGCGGACTTCGGGGCCAATCCCAAGCTGCTCATCGGCTCGCAGGCCGGCACAACGAACTTCTATGTTGCTGTGTACAACGTCCTGGACGGAAAGGAAGACAACCCGAGAATCAAGATGTTCGAGACCTTCGGCGCCACCGTCCAGGCCCTTCTGGCCGGGGACGTTGACTGCGTTCTCATGGACGCTTCCTCCAGCAGGGGATACATCGGCGCCAACCCTGACAAACTGAAAATCGTCGGAGACGCCCTGGGAACGGACAACTACGGCTTCATCTTCAGGCTCGGGTCGGACCTCGTTGCCCCGTTCAACTCAGCCATTGCGGCGATGAAGGCCGACGGGACCCTGGACAAGCTCACGAACAAGTGGTTCTACGAATACAACGCAAAGTAGCGGCCTGCCCAGCGAGAGGGAGCACCTCCTCCCTTTCGCCGACCGGCTGAAACAGCTCCCCTTCTGGCTCCTCGGCATCATCCTGCTCGGGGTCCTCGTCCTCTGGAGCGTGGCCAGCAGGAGCGACTACCAGGTCATCTTTCGTGCCGCGTCACGAGGACTTCTCACCACGCTGTGGGTGTCGCTTCTCGCGTTTGTCTTCTCCATCGCAGCCGGACTTTTTCTCGGGTTGTGCCGGACCTCTCCCTCCCGCGTCGTGCGGGAAATCTCCACCTTCTGGGTAGAGATCGTCCGGGGCGTGCCCATGCTGGTCATCCTTTACTATATTGCCTTCATTGGAGCGCCCGGACTCGTGGAGGCCCTGAACTTCCTCCTCTCACCGCTCGTGGCGGCCGGGGTCCTCGCGCCACTGAGCATCCGCAGCATCGACTTCTCCTGGCGGGCAATCATCGCACTCACCCTCGGCTACGGCGCGTTTATCTCCGAGATCTTTCGGGCCGGCATCGAATCCATCCACGCCGGCCAGTGGGAGGCCGCCTTTGCCCTCGGGCTTCGGAGGGGCCAGGCGATGGTCCGCATCATCCTCCCCCAGGCGGTGCGAAACGTGCTTCCGCCTCTGGGCAACGAGTTCGTGGCCATGATCAAGGACTCAGCGCTGGTGAGCGCACTCGGCGTTCAGGACGTGACCCAGATGGGAAAGGTCTACGCAGCCAGCACATTCAAGTTCTTCGAGACGTACAATGTCGTTGCCTTCCTCTACCTCTTCCTTACCATCACGCTGTCGATGCTTGTGAGGCTATTGGAGAAGCGATTGAAGGCTGGGAGGCATTCGGCCGTTTCCTGATGATCAAGACGATGATGGTACCCGAGTATTGCCTGCGCCGGCCGCGACCTGCGCTTTCCCCGGGAACGCGGTCGCGCCGGTCGCCGGGTCAAGGGGCCTTTCAGCCACCGGCCCGGCCCATAAACCAGGTCGCCGGGACCGCAGCGGATGAAAATCAGGAGCTTCAGAGCCCCAGCCGCTTCATCCCCGTTTCGTCATAGCGCGTTCCCGTAATTTTCTCCGGTGCAACCAGGCCGCCGAGCTTCTCCAGCTCCGTCTCCGACAGCACGAGTGCGGTTGCCGCGATGTTGTCCGCGAGGTAGCTCTCCTGCCGGGTGCCCGGGATGGGAATCACGTCGTCCCCCCGGGAGAGGACCCAGGCAAGGGCGAGCTGCGCGGCCGTGCAGCCTTTCTTTCCTGCCATCTCTTCGATCTTCTCGACAAGTGGCCGGTTCCGTTCGAAATTGCCCGGCTTCATCCGGGGGTTCACGGAGCGGAAATCTCCCTTTACGAACTGGTGCGGGTGCTTGAACGCGCCGGTAAGGAAACCGCGGCCCAGAGGGCTGTAGGCGACAAAGCTGATCCCGAGCTCACGGCAGGTGTCCAGGATCTCCCCCTCCGCGTCACGGGTCCACAGCGAATACTCGGTCTGCAGCGCGGTGATGGGATGAACGGCGTGGGCGCGCCGAATGGTCTTTGCGCCGGCCTCGGAAAGCCCGAGGAATCTCACTTTGCCTTCCTTCACAAGCTCCGCCATCGCACCTACCGTCTCTTCGATCGGCACGTCGGGATCCACGCGATGCTGGTAGTACAGGTCGATGTGCCTGACGCCGAGACGCTTCAGGCTCATGTCGCAGGCCGCCTTCACGTATTCGGGCCTGCCGCTGACCCCGAGGTAGGCGCCGTCGATGCGGCGCATATTCGCGAACTTCGTCGCGATGACGACCTTGTCCCTCAGCGGGCCCCTGAACGCCTGCGAGAGCAGCATCTCGTTGTGCCCCACCCCGTACATGTCGGCGGTGTCGAACAGCGTGATCCCCAGGTCCACAGCCTTGCGGAGAAGCGCAACAGACGCCTGGTCGTCCGACGGTCCATAGTATTCGGACATCCCCATGCAGCCCAGGCCGATGGAGGACACCGCGACCCCTGTCCTTCCAAGTTTCCGTGTTTTCAGCATGAACAGAACATCCATTCCCGCCGCCGGATCGTCAAGCCCTTTCGCGCGACGGGAAAGCCTTCAACTCGAGCACATTGCAAATTGAAACCGCCGCTGTCAATGCGTATGATCTGCAGGTGGACACCACCCCTTCCATCCGGGTCCGTGACCTGAAGAAAATCTACGTCGTCAGGGAGCGGGAAGCAGGGGCAGCGGCCGCGCTGCGCAGCCTCGTGCGGCGGCGATCCAGCGAGATCGCGGCCGTGGACGGCATCTCCTTCGAACTGGCCCGCGGCGAAATGGTCGGATTCCTCGGTCCCAACGGTGCGGGCAAGACCACCACCCTGAAGATGCTTTCCGGCCTCCTGCACCCCACGGAAGGGGAGGTCACGGTCCTGGGCCGTTCCCCGTACCGCAGGGAAAAGGACCTCCTGCGGCAGATCACCCTTGTCATGGGCCAGCGCAACCAGCTCGTCTGGGACATCCCCGCGGCGGATTCCTTCGAGCTCAACCGGGCCATTTACCGCATCCCCCGGCCGGAGTTCCGCCGCACGGTGGACGAGCTTGCGGAGCTCCTGGACCTGGGGCCGCTCCTTCGCAAGCCCGTGCGCAATCTCTCCCTCGGTGAGCGGATGAAATGCGAGATTGCCGCCGCGCTGCTGCACCGGCCCCTCGTGGTCTTTTTGGACGAGCCCACAATCGGCCTGGACGTGACAATGCAGCGCAGGATCCGCGCGTTCCTGTCCGAGTACAACCAGCGGTTCGGGGCCACGATCCTTCTGACGAGCCATTACATGGCAGACGTTGAAGCGCTGTGCCGGCGCGTCCTCGTCATTCACCACGGGAAGCTCCTTTTCGATGGTGAGCTGGCCGCGCTCGTCCAGAAGTTCACCGCGCACAAAACCATCGTGGTCCGCCTGGAGGACTGCGTCGCGGACCTCACCGTCTATGGCGAGGTGGTCTCCTGCGAGGAAGGGCTGGCCACACTGCGGGTTCCGCGGGACATGACGGCCCGCGTCACCGAGAGGCTTCTTGCCGACCTTCCCGTCATAGATCTCACCGTGGAGGATCCGCCAATCGAAGAAGTTATCGAGCGGGTCTTTGCCCAGGAGCCGGCATGAGCGGCCTGCCCGGGGCTGTACGCCCAGCAGTTCAAAACGTCCCTTGCCATGATGCTGCAGTACAGGGCGTCCCTGGTGATCTGGCTGATCAGCCATGTGCTGGACCCCCTCGTCTACCTCGTGGTGTGGACCACGGTCTCCCGGTCAAGCGGTGGAAGCGTCGGCGGCTACGGCCCGGCCGAGTTTGCCGCGTACTTCATCGTCCTCATGCTGGTCAACCATGTCACCTACACCTGGGTGATGTTCGAGTACGAGTACCGGGTACGCCACGGCTCGCTCTCCTTCGCGCTCCTGCGGCCGGTGCACCCCATCCATTCTGACCTCGCCGACAACATCTCCTCCAAAATCATCACCCTGCCGCTCATTCTCGCAGCGGCAGTGATCCTGGCCCTGATCTTCCACCCGGTCTTCGCCATCCACGCATGGGCCGCCGCCGCCTTCGTGCCGGCGCTCCTCCTGGCCTTCGCCGTGCGATTCCTCCTGGAATGGACCCTCGCCCTCGCGGCGTTCTGGACAACGCGGGTGAGCGCAATCAACCAGGTGTACTTCATTGCCGCGCTGTTCCTCTCGGGCCAGATGGCGCCTCTCTCTCTCCTCCCGCTGCCGCTGCGCACCGCTGCAGCAATCCTGCCCTTCCGATGGACCACGAGCTTCCCCGTTGAGCTGCTCCTGGGCAGGGTAGGCTGGTCCGAAACGCTCACAGGTCTTGCAGTGCAGGCGGGCTGGATCGTGCTCTGCCTCTTTCTCCTGCGGTTGGTCTGGCGAGCAGGTGTACGAGTGTACTCGGCGGTCGGGGCATGAGGAGGAGTGCGTGAGGTACCTGCGACTTTTCTGGACGTTCTTCAAGGTCGGCGTCCTGGGTGAGCTTGCCTACCGCGCAAACTTCTTCGTCCAGCTCTTCGAGTCCCTGCTGGAGCTCGGCACGGCCATCGCGGGACTCGCGGTGATCTTCTCCTACACCGCCACTCTTGGCGGATGGACGCCGGACCAGATCCTGGCCCTGGTCGGGGTGTTCTTTCTCATGGGCGGGTCCATCCGCCTGGTCATACAGCCGAGCCTCGAGCAGCTCATCGAATCAGTGCGTGACGGAACGCTCGATTTCTCCCTGGTGAAGCCCGTCGATGCCCAGCTCCTGTCCAGCATCCAGAGGGTCGAGATCTGGAAGCTCACCGATGTCGGGCTTGGTATTGCGGTCCTCGCGGCAGCGCTCGTGCGGCTGGGCACTCACGTAGGAGCGCTTCATGCCGCAGGGTTTGCCGCTGCCCTCATCGCTGGAGGCATCATCGTCTACAGCTTCTGGATGATCCTCGCCACCTCGGCCTTCTGGCTGGTGCGCGTGGAAAACATCCTCATGGTGTTCCAGAGCATGTACGAGGCCGGCCGATGGCCGACGAGCATCTATCCCGGGTGGCTTCGATTCGCCCTGACCTTCATCGTGCCCGTGGCCTTTGCCGTGACCGTGCCGGCGCAGGCCCTTGCAGGGCGCCTCACGTGGCAGGGGCTCGCCGGTGCGTGGGTGTTCGCCGCAGCGCTCTTCATGGCCGCACGATTTTTCTGGAAGGCGGGTCTTCGGCGATACCAGGGTGCATCGGCCTGAGCGGCCGGCCCATGCGGCGCCATCACTCCATCGTGAATGTCCGCAGGTCAGTATCCTTCATCCAGCCAAAAACCCGGTAGTTGCCCCAGACAATGAGCTCAGTCCAGCCGTTTTCCTCGTGCACGGGCCGCACCCGGGTGCCCGCAGAAAGCCGGGTCCTGACGCGCTCGGCTGGGTCGGGGAAGTACAGCAGCGCCGCGTTGTCAGCGGCGACCTCCATCGGGGGATATGCAATGGGCACCAGGGCCTGGTCGGGAAGCTTTGCAAGCTCGCCGAAAAACTGGATGATGCCTGCGCTGATGCCGCGGGCGGCGCGCTCGGGATCGCCGACGATCAGCGGCCTGTCTGCCGCCGAAGTGAGAAAGCCTGTCTCGATGATGACGGCCGGAGTCGCGGGCGCCACGGCGTGCTCGTACCGGGTCCAGCTGAAGGCGTAGTAACCGCGCATGTTGAACGAGACTCCGTAGCGGTCCTCCGGCAGCCCCGAGGTCCGCCCGTAGGTGCGGGCGATGTCGTCCCTGAGCAGGCGGGAGGCCTCCGACGAGCGCCATGGCGTGGCGATCTTCCAGCCGCTTGCCGCTGTGCCCGCCCCGTCATCGGCGTGGATGGCCACAAACGCATCTGCATCGTAGCCGGCCGGAACCGTTGCAGGCAGGAGATCGGCGGTGATGCCTGCCTCCTGGAGCTGGCGAACCAGCCGCCGGGCAATCTCCAGGTTAACCGAGGCCTCGGTGATCGTGCGCCACTGCGCACCAGTGTCTCCCCGCAGCCGGTACTGCTCGTCGGGGAGCTGGTCGATCTGCCAATGCCCTGCCTGGATGCCGACGTGCCAGGGAGCCAGAACGCCGCGCGTGCGCGCCACGGGCAGCGCCGCTGCGAGCATGGGCGCGGTGGACGCCGATGCGCGCCGCCGGGCCGCCGCGGCCATGTTCCCGTGGGGCCAGGCACGCAGCACAACGCTGGCCGCGGCGACAACGCAGACCAGGAGCAGCCCGGCTGCTGCCAGGATTCGCGCAAAGGTGCCGCGGCGCTTCATGAAGAAAAGATACTGCGAAGATCGAAGGCGCGTCGTGCGTCTGCGGCCGCAGCGCCCCATGGCTTCATCCCCGGACACATCTCACGAAACAGCGGTATTGTACGTCACCGCGGTTTCGCGGGTGCCATCCGGCGGAAAGAGCTCGCGGGACACGGTTGACCGCTGACCCCCACGGCTCCTACACTCGCCCACGACCCAACGGAGGATGCACATGACAGACACGGCGATATCGCGGCGCTTCCTCGAGGAGCAGTCGCGGCGCTTCGATGAAGACCCCTTGAGCACCGTGCGGCAGAACGCGATGGCGGAGTCAGATGCGGCAAAGCTGGCGCTGAACCAGAAGGTTGCGATGTCCATTGACCGCAACTTCTCCATCCGGCTCGATGACTGGAGCCCGACCGACCAGAAGAGCTCGGGACGGTGCTGGCTGTTCGCGGCCACCAACCTGCTTCGAGCGGAAATCATCAAGAAGCTGAAGCTGAAGAACTTCGAGTTCAGCCAGAACTGGCTCATGTTCTGGGACAAGCTGGAAAAGGCCAACTACTTCCTGGAGTCCATGATCGAGACCGCGGATCGCGACCTCGATGACCGCACGGTGGCCACGATCATCGGCAACTGCGTGAACGACGGCGGCCAGTGGAACATGTTCGTGAACATCGCGCTGAAGTACGGGCTGATCCCCAAGGCGGCCATGCCGGAAACGCTGAGCTCCTCCTCCACGGGGAGCATGAACCACGCGCTCATTGGCCGCCTGCGCGTGGGGGCAAAGCTCCTGCGCGACATGAGCCGGGCATCCCACCCGGCGGCGGATATCCGCAAGACCAAGCGAAAAGATCCTGGCGGACGTTTACTCCATCCTCCGCACTCACCTGGGCAATCCGCCCGAGCGTTTCGACTGGCAATGGACCGACGACAAGAAGAAGTTCCACCGCAGAAAGGGGATGACGCCGAAGTCCTTCTACAAGGAGTTCGTTTCCGTGCCCCTGCAGGACTACGTCTGCCTCGTGCATGACCCGCGCAAGACCAGCCCGGTTGGAAGGACCTTCACGGTGGAGTACCTGGGCAATGTCGTGGAGGGCGGGATCGTCACCTACCTGAACGTCGATATTGCCACGATGAAGAGAGATGGCAATGAAGGCCCTGAAGGCAAACGAGCCGGTCTGGTTCGGATGCGACTGCAGCAAGATGATGCATCGCGACCTGTCCGTCTGGGATGCGCGGATGTTCGACTTCGAAAACCTCTACGGCACCGCCCTGGAGCTGCCCTCAAAGGAGGACCGGCTCCTGTTCAAGCGCACGGCCATGAACCATGCCATGCTCTTCACCGGGGTGGACGAGGAAAAGGGCAAGCCCAAGAAGTGGCGGGTGGAGAACAGCTGGGGCGAGAAAGGGCGAAGGCAAGGGCTTCTACGTCATGAACGACTCGTGGTTCGACGAGCACATGTTCGAGATCGCCGCGCGCAGGAGCAGGCTGCCTGCCCGCCTCCGCACCGCGCTGGACCAGAAGCCCATCGTGCTTCCGGCCTGGGACCCCATGGGCTCCCTGGCGGAGTGATGTCAGTGAAAGCTGTGCGCCTGGTCAAGGTGGGGTCTCCCCTGGAAATGCAGGAGGTCCCGATTCCGAAAATCGGGGACCGGGATGTGCTGGTCCGGGTGAAAGCGGCCGGCATCTGCCATTCCGACGTCCACTACCGGGCAGGAACCTCCCCCGTGCGACCGCTGCCCATGACTCTCGGGCACGAGGTTGCCGGGGTCGTGGAAAAGACCGGCAGCGCCGTGAAGGACCTGCACCCGGTGACCGTGTCTGCCTGCACTACAACATCACCTGCGGAGACTGCACGTGGTGCGCCTCGGGAAACGAGCAGTTCTGCCCGACAGGCCTGATGATCGGCCACTACACCGACGGCGGGTTTGCACAGTTCATCGCGGTGCCGTCACGCAATGCGCTTCGCCTGCCCGCAGGAGATCCCCTTCGAGCAGGGCGCCACCCTGATGTGCGCCTCGGCAACGGCGTTCCACGCGCTGCGGAAATCGGGCCTCCGCGCGGGGGAGACCGCGGCGATCATCGGCGTGGGCGGCCTGGGCATGTCAGCGGTGCAGCTTGGCAGGGCGTTCGGGGCCCTCATGGTGTTTGCCGTGGATATCCGGGAAGAAACGCTTGATCTCGCCGCAGGCTATGGGGCGGTCCCCGTGAATGCGCGCACGGCGGATCCTGTCGAGGCAATCCGAAAACTGACAGGCGGCAGAGGCGCGGACGTTGCCGTGGAGCTCATCGGCACATCAGCCACGATGCACCAGGCGGTACGGTGCCTTGCCCCGATGGGGAGGGCCGTCCTGGTCGGTATCACCAATCAGCCGCTCACCCTGGACACGTACCGCGAGGTGCTCGGAGGCGAGGCGCAGGTCATTGGCTCAAACGATCACCTGTTGTCGGAGCTTCCCACGGTCATCGAGATGGCGCGAAGGGGCACGCTTGACACCTCGCAGGTGGTAACGCGCTCGATCCCGCTTGAAGCTTCTGCCATCAACGCGGCGCTTGACGGGCTGGAGAAGTATTCCGGAGGAATCCGGACCGTCGTCGTGCCCTGATCAGAGCCGGTATCCCACGGAGAGGGTAATGGGAATGGATACGGCAGCGGCATTGCCGTACGCTCCGAAGAATACCATGACCGGGATCTCTGCCCGCACTTCCAGCCCCATGGCTGTTGAAAAGGCCACCCCAAGATTCAGTATCGTGCCGGATGCAAAGTACTGATAGTTGTAGGTGTAGGTGGTGTATGGCGAGTAGATGTACGTCTGGACCTCTGTGGTCGAGTAGTTGCCGGCAAAAAGCCCTGTCCCGACCAGCGCGTATACTCCCGGGCTGCCCGGCTTGTAGAAGAACAGCCAGTTCGCCCGCACTGCCAGGATCAGCAGACTGGACGTATAGTCGTTGTTATAGTTGCCTGAAGAAGAAGTAGAGTGGCCTGGCCCGTAGTACACATCCGCCAGTATTTCCGCATAGTCGCCGCTGAAAGGAAAACGGTACCCTCCCCCGGCCCCGAAGGCAAATCCTCCGCCTATCGGATCGTAGCCCAGGTTGGCCCGAAGCAGGATTTCAGACGATGAGCGCGTCGAGCCTGTCTGCGCTTCCACAAGCGGTGGAAGGCAGAGGGTCAGAACGAGAGCCAGTGCCAATGACATCTCTCTCATGACATTCCCTCCTCCTAGAGTGCAAACGCCGCGATGGGAACTTCAAACCGGATTGCCGGCACCGACTTCCCGATGCTGCCCCCGGTCCACGACGAATGGATCAGCGGCAGGGCGACGCCGATGGCTGTGCCAAGGACTGCCCCGGCAATCACGTCGGTCATGAAGTGCATGCCGGAAAAGACCCGCAGGGATCCGGTGATCACCGCGAGGCTCACCTCCGATGCTGCGAAGGGAAGAAGCCACGGGGACCCGGACGGCAGGTCGAGCACCGCCACCGTGACTCCGAACGCCGCCGCGGCAAACGCCATGGTGGTGTGCCCGGAGGGGAACGAATCGTTGCGCTCCAGGTCCGCCGGGATGGACTGTGAGCCGTCCGAAGAATACGCCCACGGACGCACCCGGGGAACGAGGAACTTCACCATGTTCTTCGCGAAAAACGCGCGCGTCATGACTTCAACATAGATGACCCCCGCTGCAAACGCCTGGTCCTGGCTGACCCCCAGGGCAAGAGCAAGGGGAAGCGCCAGGGCGGCGTACTGCACGTAGTCACTCGCCTTGTCGAGGCTCTCCGAGTACCCGAACATTGCCATCCGGTCCAAGCCGTTGACCTCGTCAAGGTTGACGGGCGTCGCCTCGGTAGACGCGTGCAGCCCCAGGCTTGCCGCGGCCAGAAGGGCCCCGCCGGCCGATGAGACGCTATCCGGCACCAGGCTGACCGAGAGCTGGGCCGAGGCGGTGAAAACGGTGCCCATGACGAAGAGGCACAGCAGGAAGACGCGAAGAATCGGGGACCGTGATGGGTGCATCAGCCGGCAACGCTATCACACCTTGAACATGTCGTCCATCTTTGCAAGGTCCAGGACCAGGTGGCCGTTCTCGTCGTTGTGGAAAGCGGGCATGAACCGGTACCCCCAGAGGATTTCGTCGAAGCGGTAGGAATAGCGCGAGTGGACCACCTGGCTGAAAGTGTCGTCGAATCCGCGGAGCAGGACCATGATCTCCGCGGCCTCCGCTGCCAGCGTCTCCGCGTTCTTGCCAAACAGCGGACTGCCCGCGTCGATGGGGTGAACGATGGTCCACGTGAGAGGAAGAAAGAAGACCGTGGCCCTTTCCAGCTCCAGTTTTGCATACACGCGCCGTGCCTCGGTGCCGGTGCCCTCGACGGTTGTGAGCACCACGGTGGCCTCGATGTCCGCAAGCGCGTTGTCGCGCTGGTTGGCAATCCGGAACTGCAGGCTCGTGCCGCCCTGGTAGGGGGCGATGATCGCCTTCGAGCTGAAAAGGATCCGGGCGTTGGGCCGGGAAAACCGCCCATAAAGGAGGCCAGCGCTGAAAGCGAAGCCCAGCACGCCCATCATGGCCTCCATGCTCGCCACCACGTTGACCCCGATGCCGCGGGGTGCAATGCTGCCGTACCCCAGGGTGGTGAGCGTCTGGACGCTGAAGAAGAAGATCTGCAGGAAAGTCCCGGCCGGCGTATCAGCGCGGATTCCCTGGAGACCGCCGACACCGGCCGCGAAATACAGGCCGGTGAACGCAACTGTGGCGGCCAGGAACCCCAGGAGAACCACCGCGAAGAAAACCGGCCACGAAAGCCGGATGAAGAACTGGTACAGGTGGAAATCCTGGAGCCGCCGGCCATGACGGCGAACGTTGAAAGTGCCGTCCCGGTTGACGATCCTGCGGACCCTGCCGTCGTAGCTCTGCGTGATGCCGGGGTCGAAAGGCTGCTGCTTCATGGTCATCCATAGTAGTATACTGGCCGGGGAGGACCGAGTGACAAATCGCGAACGGGTCAGGGCATCCCTCGCGCATCGACAGGCTGACCATGTTCCCTGGAACATCCGCTTCACCGAGCCGGCGCGCGCGAGCATGGCCGCCTGGTACGGCGACCCGGATTTCGAATCGAAGATCGGCAACTGCCTGCACATCCTGCACACCGAGCCCGCCGGGCTCCTGGCGCGAGGCTGCGAGCGGGGATCTGGGAAGACCAGTTCGGCGTTCAGTGGGACCGCTCGATTGACCGCGACATCGGCAATGTCTGCAACCTCAGCGTCACCCGGGACACCCTCGCCGACTTTCGGTTCCCGGACCCTGACGATCCCTCCCGGTTCGCCGACCATGCCGCCCTCATCGCGAAGCACCCGGACCAGTACCAGGTGACCGACCTCGGGTTCAGCCTGTACGAAAGGGCGTGGACCCTCGCGGGCATGGAGCCGTTTCTCATGGCCATGGTGGACGATCCCGCCGTTCGCCCACGCCCTGCTTGACCGGATCGTGGAGTTCAACCTCCGCATCATCGACAAAGCCTGCGCGTACCCGATAGATGCCATGATGTTCGGCGATGACTGGGGCCAGCAGAGCGGACTGGTCATGGGCCCCGGGCTGTGGCGGGAGTTCATCAAGCCGCGGATCAGCCTGATGTATGCGCGGGTGAAGGCGGCCGGCAAGCGCGTGTTCATCCACTCCTGCGGGAAGGTGGACGAGCTTTTCCCGCAGCTCATCGAGTGCGGGCTGGACGTCTTCAACCCCTTCCAGCCCGAGGTCATCGACGTGTACGAGGCCAAGCGCCTCTACGGAGACCGCCTCTCCTTCTACGGAGGGATCAGCACGCAGAAGACGCTGCCGTACGGCACCATCTCCGATGTGAAGGACGAGGTCCGCCGGCTCCTGGACCGCATCGGCAGGGACGGCGGCTACATCGCAGCCCCCGCGCACGACGTGCCGCGGGACGCGAAGCCGGAAAACATCGCGGCCATGATCGAAGCGCTGCAGGACCAGTAGGGACGCGGTGGCTGACTACGAGCTCATCCAGACCGACGCAGAGCTGGTGCGCCTGGTCGCACGGCTGCGCGACGCGCGCGTGCAGCGGCTGGCCATCGACGTCGAAGGCGAGAACAACCTGCACCGCTACGGCATCCACGTTGCCCTGATCCAGCTCTTCGACGGCGCGCGCGGCTTCATTGTCGATCCCCTGGCAATCCGAACCACCGACCTGCTGAAGCCCCTGCTGGAGAACGCGCCGTGGGAGCTGGTCTGGTTCGACGCGGGCAACGACCTGCTCTCCTTCCAGCATGCGCTGGGAATCCGGCCGTCCCCGATCCTGGACCTCGTCATTGCGGCCCGGCTGCTGGGGAAAACGGGAGGCCTGCAGGTGATGACCGGGACAGGGGGATCGGCACGGGCGAAGGACAAGTTCCAGCGCGCCAACTGGCTCCGCCGTCCGCTGTCACCCGCCCTCCTGGACTACGCGATCTCCGACGTCCTGCACCTGCACGCGCTTGCGGACGAGCTGCTGGCAGAGCTGGAGCGCAGGGGACTGCTGGAAGCGTTTCGGCTGAAAAACCTCGAGACCCAGAACGCGGAGCGAGCCTGGGATCCGTTTGCCAACTACACGCGCATCCCCGGCTTCAACCGGCTGCCCCGCGAGGACGCGGCAGTTCGCGAAGGTGCTCTGGTATGCGCGGGAGCTCTACGGCCGCACGCACGACATGCCGCCGGGGAACGTGGCGTCCAAGCAGGACATGCGGGTGATGATCGACAAGGGACTGCGCTCGGCGGACCAGATTGCGCGCTTCCTCAACGAGCACCGCCAGCGCAACAGGATCGAACCGCTGGACCTGGCCGCGAAGTTCAGGGACGCCGAGGCGCGGGCTGCTGCGGAAGCGAAGAGGCAGGCCCCGCAAGCATGATGGGCTTCGCGCCCAGGAGCGCGGCAGTCCCGCGGATGGCAGGTGAAGACGATGAGCTGCCGGCGGCGCGGCAAATGCCTTGAGCGCCGCGGCGGCGGCTTTCTGGCGATCGGGGTCCATGTCCACAAGGGGATCGTCCAGGAGCATGAACCCGTCCTCCTCGCCGAGGAAATAGTCCGCCATGGAAAGCCGCAGCGCCAGCGCCAGTGTGTCCCTCGTCCCCGCGGAAAGCTGATTCCAGCCCAGCGACGTATCATCGCTTTCCGAAAGCGCCACCGGGCAGCGGCCCTTCCATGACCAGCCCCGCGTGCCGCCCCGTGGTCATCGCGGAGAGCATTTCTGACAACCGTGTCGTGAGGCCGGAAGAGATGGCGCCGTCCGTCGAGCGCAGCAGGGCCGCGCTGCGCTCTGCCACACGGTCCAGCGCCTCGGCGCGGCGCAGCTCCGCCTCGAACGCCTCCTGCGCATCGGAAACCTGTGCGGCGAGCTCCTCCGCGGATTGCCCGTCCCAATCGGCAGCCTTGTCCCCCAGGTTGCGTGCTTGTTCGGAAAGCACATCGCGCCTGCCCTGCAGCTTGCCCATGTCTTCCAGCGCCTTCTCCACGGCACGCAGGAACGACTCCGCGTCCGAGAAGCCGGCCGGCAGCGCGTGGGCGCCGGATATCCTCGCCCGGAGGGCGTCCTCCTTGCCCTTCGCTGCGGCCAGCGACCGTACGAGCTTGTCCAGGGTGGAGTGGGCTGCTTCCCACTCCTCGATCTGCCGTTGAAGCTCCGCCAGGTCCTGCCGGTCGGTCTTCTCCTGGTTCTGAAAGCCCGCAAGCTCCGCGGTCACTTCCTGCAGGCCGCGGGCCGGCGCCAGTTCCCCCGCGGCGGCAACGCCTGCCTCCAGGTCCGCAAGCGCGTCGCCTGCCAGCTCGTCGAAGAGGTTCTTCTCTGCGGCGCCCAGGCGCTCGGACAGTTTCTCCCATTCACGGTTGCGCTCCCCGGCATCCTCGAGGTCCCGCACGCCGTGTTTTTTCAGGAGCTCATCCCGCGCGCGCCGGGCAGCCGCGGCCTTCTCTGCACGCGCCTGGACATCTGCCCCGCCCGAGCGGACCTCGATTTCCAGGTCCTTGTGGACGATGCGGATTCGACCAGTCGCGGCAAGGTTGAGCGTCCGGTCCGGCCCGACTACCTGGCGCTTCTCGGGTGAGAAGTCCTCCTGGGTCAGGAGCTCTCCCACGGAGCGGCCGGCCACGGTGACGGAGATCCTGCTCGCCTCCAGCCCCGCGTCCAGCCGGGTCAGCGCGTCAACGGCGGTGCGGATGTCATCGAGAGTCTTCTTGTCCAGCCGGGTTGCGGCCTTCAGCAGCCACCTCCGCCTCGCCCACGGCGGCTTTTCGCCGCATGACGCGCGCGAGCCGGTCCCGCAGGAGCCGAGCCTCTTCCGCTTTCTGCGCGCGGCGCTGCTCTTCTGCCAACGCGCGCCGCCGCTCTTCCGCTCCCGAGAGGGACTGTTCCAGCTTGCGGGCGCGGTCAGCGGCGACCGGCCATTTCTCGATCACCTTGCCCAGGGCATCCGCTTCCGCCCTCACCGCCCGCAGATCCGCTTCGAGGCTCCGCCGCTCGCGGGCATCCCGGGCAGCCGTTTCGGAGCCGTCCAGGAACCCTTTCCGCGAGGCAGCGTCGGACACCGCCTGGCGAAGCTCCGCGTTCACGGAATCCAGCTCTGCCTCCCAGGCGGCGGCCTTCCGGGCGAGCTCGCGCGCGTCATCCAGCTCATACCACGCGCCGAGAACCGTCCCGAATCCCTTGGCCCATCTCTTCTGAGTTCCCTTGCTCTTTTCCGGTCCCCCGGCTTCCCGGTCCCACCGCAGGAACGCGCGGTCACGCTCCGCTTTCACTTTTTCCAGGAATCGGTCAACCGACACGCCTCCCGTTTCCAGGACAGCGCGCCGCAGGATATCGGAAAGATCGGCGATGGACTCCCGCGCTTCTTCCTGGAACGATTCCAGCGTGCGCCCCAGCATCCACTGCCGGGTCATGAGCACGTGCTCCAGGGTGCCGGGCCGAGCCGGGAGGAGCTCGGCAAGCTTTTCACGCACCGTCTCTTCGTCCCCGAAGGAGCCGCCGCCCTGCAGCTCCAGCTTGGAAAATGGCGCGTTGCCCCACCGGCGCCTCAGCACCCAGGCCTCCGTTCCCTTGAGAAGCTCCAGGTCCACCCGGACAAAGTCTCCGCCGGACACCGGCAGGCAGGGATCGATCCGCTTCTCCCTTTCCCGCTTGGGCAGGTCCGAGGAGACGAGCAGCACGAGACGCACCGCGTTGAACACGGTGGACTTGCCGGCCTCGTTCGGGCCGAGCACGACATTCAGGCCCGGGCCGAACTCCAGGAGTTTTTTCGAGAACACGCCGAACGGATGCAGCGAGAGCTTTCCAAGCCTCACCTCTTCAGCTCCTGGAGGAAGTCGTGGGCGATCTGCAGCGCTTCCTGGTCATCCTCCCGCGCCAGCTCTCGAAGCAGCGTGTGGGGAAATGACCCGGCGGGGTATTCGCGGTCGATGGCTTGCGCGGTAATCTCCTCGCGAAGCTGGTCCGTGCGGAAATCCAGGTGGAGCACCGCGGCTTCAAGCCGCGCCCGCAGCACGTCGATCTCGTCGAGCGTCTCCCGGGGCGCGCGCCCGGTGAGACGCAAACGGAGGAGGGTTCGCCGTGCCTCCGCCGCGGTGAGGTCACGCTCCAGTCGCTCGAGGTCCGAGCGCGAGTGCACCTCGCGTTCCTCGTCCAGGAAGCGCAGCTCCCCGGTTTCCCGGGATTCTGCTGCCACCGTGCCGTCGTCCCGCAGGTCCAGCACCCACGCCGATCCTGCGTGCGTGCAGTCCACCCCGTCCGGCTCCGGCGTTCCTGCAATGAAGATTTCGTCCTTCGGTCCGGGCTCCTTTGGAAACGGCAGGTGTGTATGGCCGATCAGCCACGGAGCTACTCCGGTGTCCAGAAGCTCCTGCGGCCGCATGGGGTAGTACAAGCCCTCCTTGTCCAGGGAAAGGCCTTCCAGGCTGCCGTGCGCAATCCCGATATGATGACGGACGGCCTGGTCCCGGGGAGCCCCGCGAACCCACCCGATGGCATTGCTCGTGGAATGCTTTGTCGTGCAGGGCCCCGGGTACAGGCACGCATCCAGGTCATACCCGGCAAGCGGATACGGCCGCGGGGATTCCAGCAGGAGCACGATGTCCCCTGCCGCGTCCTTGAAAGCCGTCCAGAGCTTGTCGTGCCCGAGATGTAGTCGTGGTTGCCCGGCATGACCGCCGCGAGCCGGCCGCGGAATGCAGCCAGGCTCTTTGCCGCGCGCTGGACGTCACGACGGGCCACGCTGACCGTCTCGAAGAGGTCACCGGCCACCACCAGCAGGTCGCTGCGCGTCTCGTTGGCCGCGGCGACCACCCGGTCCAGGCAGGAAAAACGGGCCTCCATCAGCGCGGCGCGAACCGCCTCGGGATAGCCTGCGAATTTCATGCCCAGGTGCAGGTCTGAGGTCAGGAAGACCCTGATCGACATCGTCCCCCTACTTGGGCGTCGCCTGTGCCGAGGCGGCGGCTTTTGCCAGCTCCTCTTTCGTCGCGTCGCGGATCTTCACGATTGTCACCTCGAAGGTCAGATCCTTCCCCGCCAGGGGATGATTGAAGTCCACCGTCACCGTGGCGTCGGTCATGGCCGTAACGGTGACCACCATCGGGCCTCCCTGGCCGTTGACCTGGTATTTTTCGCCGACCTTGACCTCGAGATCCTTCGGGAACTGGGCACGGGGGACAACCCGGACCGCGGCCTTTTCGTACTCTCCGTAGGCGTCGGCCGCCTTCACGGAAATAGACTTCTTTTCTCCCACCTTCATTCCCAACATGGCTTTTTCCAGCGTGGGGATGAGCCTACCGGCGCCAACGAGAAACTCCAGGGGCTTTGCAGCGTCCGACTGGCTGAACACAGATCCGTCCGCGAGGGTTCCCTTGTAGGACATCTGCACCATCTTGTTGCCGGAAACCGTGGCGGCGGCACAGCCCGCGATGGCAAAAACCAGGATCACGGGCACAAAGCCCGCGAGTGTGCGTTTCATGGCGGGATGGTAGCCCCGATTCCTGTGCGGCGCAAGCGGATTTCTGCTACACTGGGGCTGCGCCATGGCGGCACAGAAGCTCCTCGATTTCAGCCCAACCCTCCGCGCACTCCGCGACTACCGGCTGTACATTCCCAATCCCACGTTCGGCAACCCCACGTGGGAAGAGTCCGGCTGCCGCGTGCTGGTCATGCGGCTTTCTCCCTTCAACGACGTGCAGCGATCGACGCCGCACCTGTTCCTTGCGCGCGAGGTCAGGGCCGCGCTGCCCAAGGCCTTCATCGACATGGCCTTCCTGCCCCGCCCGGCCGATTCGGCGGAGCTTGCAGCGGCAGGCGTTCCGCTTATCGTGGGGACGCAGTCGCACCGTACCCTGCGCGAGTTCGACATCGCCCTGGTCTCCAACTCCTGGCTGCTGGAGCAGGTGAACCTCCCCTTCCTCCTTTCGCGGTCCGGAGCGCCCGCGTGGGCGAGCCAGCGGGGGGACGAGTGGCCGCCCCTCGTGCTCGGCGGCTCCAACTCCACCGCGGCCCACGCGCTGGTATCGGCAAGCGGTGACTGCATGGCAGACGCGATCTTCTTCGGGGAAGGCGAAGGAAGCGTCGGAAAGATCGTCCGCCTCTGGGCCGAAAGCGCCGGGCAGCCGAAGAAGGACCGCCTCGCCCGGGTTGCGTCGCAGGTGCCGGGATTCTGGGCCGCGGGTGGACTGCCCGGTCTCAATCACGAAGGCGCGTGCACAGGCGGAAAGCCCCGCGCCCTCCGCTGGCGGGAGCGCCGATCCTCCCCGGACCCGAGGCAGCAACCGCGCGCCTTTCCATCACGCTGGGCTGTCCCTGCCTGTGCTCTTTCTGCTTCGAGGGCCATGACCGCAAGCCGTTTCGCGCCTTTGCCGCCGCGGATATCCTCCGCTGGGCCCGTGAGCTGAAGATCGCAACCGGGGCCTCTACGCTTGAAGTCGACAGCTTCAACTTCAACACGCACGGCGAGCTTGCCGTCCTGGTTGACGGGCTGAACCGTATTTTTCACCGGGTGAACTTCATGAGCCAGCGGGTGGATATCCTGGCCCGGACCCAGGGGCTGCTGGACCTCGAGCTGGCCGCGGACAAGCACAGCTTCACCCTCGGGGTGGAGGGAATCAGCGCGCGCCTGCGCCGGTTCCTTCACAAGAGCCTCGCCGACGAGGACATCCGCAGCGTCGTGGAGGCGATGCACGAGCGCAGCACCCGCGAGATGAAGCTCTTCTACATGCTCACGGGCCGGGAAACGGATGCTGACCTGGAAGAGTTTGCCGGGTTCGTGAAATGGATGAAACAGGTCCGGCAAAACTCGCGCTCGGGTCCGCGGCTGGTGTTCAGCTTCGGGCACCTGGTGCGCATGCCTTTCACACCGCTGAGACACGACCCGCTCGTTCTCCAGGAACGCGCCGGGAAGGCGGCGGCCGGGCGGGTGAAATCGATCTGCGAGACCAACGGCTTCGAGTTCCGCCTGTCCACGAGCTGGCCAGAGTACGCGGCAACCCAGGTTCTCGGCGCGGGGGGACACTCCGTTCACGAGCCTCCTGGAGCAGCTGGCCGCGGCGGGCTGCGTCACCGATACCGGCCTGAATGACCGCGCACGTCATTCCCTGGAGCAATGGGTCTCAACGAATGGAGAGGCGATTTCCGCCGAGCAGCCGCCGGGCGCCGCTTTCCCGTTCGGGTTCCTGGACGACGAGAGAAGCCGGCAGTTCTTCCACCGTCAATACGAGCAGGCAAAAAACGGGCTCGACAGCGGCTATGACGATCCTCGGAGCGTCCAGCGCGGCGGAGTATCGCGGGACACCGTGGCCGCACTGGCAGAGCTCATGACGCGGAAGCATCGGCTGAAACCGGTGCACCTGGCCGCGCGCGTTCCCCGGGAGGCGGCAGGCATGGGCGGACCATGGATCGACGCCTGGATGCTGCGCACATTCCTCGCGCAGCATCCCGACCAGGTGGACAACGTTCTCTCGATCACCGAGGCTTTCGCGGGCGCCACGGGAGTAATCGCCGACGAGGTGCCCTGGTTCGGTCAGACCGTTGCTGCCGTCATCGCCTGGGATGCGGCGTTCCTCCCGGCTGCTCCCGGTGAAAGGGTCCAGGATTTCGACCGGGAAGCGGCGCGGACACTTGAAGTGCGGATCGAGCTTCCGGCGAGCTCCTTCGCGCATCCGGCCGAGAGGCTGGCCGAGTTCCTGCGTGATGCTCACGCGCCCGTCACCCTCTCCCGCCGGGGAGACACCCAGACCTTCACTGTTGGAGGGAAGGCGTTGAAGAAACGATTGGTGGTGGCGGGGACCTGCCGGTCCGTGGAAGCCGGGGCAGTGCTCGACCTTACCATTGGCACCCGGCCGTTCCTCGGTGACTGGATGAGATCTTTCGGGCAGACCGGGTGGAGCGCGGGATGCGCGGGTGGAGATCCGCGCCTTTTCGTGACCCTAGGGCGTTCCGCCCGCTCCCCGCGGCCAGTTCTCCTGGATGTTCTGAAGGATTGCCTCGTAGGGGTAGGCGCCGGTAAGCCGCATGCGGGGCTCACCCCGCCAGAAGAGCATGATGGTCGGGATGCCCTGGATTTCGTAGGCCTGGGCCACCTGGGGACGCCGGTCGACATTGACTTTCACCGTGAGAAGCCTGTCCTGGTTTTCCCGCGCCAGGCGTTCGATCGTGGGGGAAACGATCCTGCAGGGACCGCACCACTCGGCCCAGAAATCGACGAGGACGGGCATCTCGGAGGTGCGAACGAGCTCGAAGAACGATGCGGGGAGCCCGTTCACGCGGCCTGCATTCATCCTCGCAAAGATACTCACGGCCGTGATGAGGTGCAATTGCCTCGGCAGGGCCGGCCCGGTACAATCCCCCCATGCCCGAACAACCGCATGTCCCGACACGATCCGAGGCCCTGTCGCTCTTCCTTGCGCACAACTCGACGGAGAGCCTGAAAGCGCACGCCCTCTCGGTGGAGGCGGTCATGAGACACTATGCCCGCAAGCTCGGCGAGGACGAGGAGAAATGGGGGATCATCGGACTGGTGCACGACATTGACTACGAGAAGTACCCCGAGCAGCACTGCCGCAAGAGTCCGGAGATCCTCACCGAGGCGGGTTTCCCCCCGGAATATATCCGCGCCGTAGTGAGCCACGGCTGGGGCATCTGCTCCGATGTCGAGCCCGCCGAGCGGATGGAAAAGGTCCTGTACGCCGTGGATGAGCTCACCGGCCTGGTGAAGGCCTCTGCCCTGATGAGGCCGTCGAAAAGCATCCTCGACATGGAAGCATCATCGGTGAAGAAGAAATGGAAGGATGCGCGGTTCGCCGCCGGCGTGAACAGGTCCGTCATCGAGAAGGGCGCCGCCATGATGGGCGTGGAGATCGGCGAGCTGATCGCGGAAACGATCCTCGGCATGCGGCCGGTGGCGAAGGAAATCGGGCTGGCTGGAACGCTGGGGTAGACCCGCTCACGCGCGCGAGCGCGGCGCTTCTCCCGACCGTTCCCTGAAAAACCTGTCCGCCTCGGGGCGCAGCGGAATTCCCTTCTGGCCTCCTGTTTGCGTGGCCTTCAATCCCGCCACCGCGGAGGCGAACCTGACCCGCTCCGAGGCGGGCATGCCCTGCTCAGCGCCGCGGCATACACGCCGTGAAACACGTCACCGCATCCGTTCGTGTCCACTTCCTGCACGCGGAAGCCGGGCTGATGGTAGACCACGTCGGGCTCCTCCGCGGTCAGGTACCACGACCCTTCCGCGCTGCGCGTGATGACCACGGCGGTGCGGTCCTCCCTCCAGAGCGCGCGGGCAATCGACGGGCCGTCTGTCGCGCCGGTGATCCTTCCTGCAAAATCGAACGGAAGGATGAGGTGATCGGCCAGGGCAAGGAGCTCCGCAAACCGCGCATCTACGTTGCGCTCCAGGTCCGCCACAACCGGGATGCGCGCCGCCCGGGCTGTCCTGGCTGCCCGGATCATCGCCGGGAGTCCCACGTGGTCGACCAGCAGAACGCGCGCGGAGCGGATCACTTCCTCGGCCGGCAGCAGCGGGATCCGGGCCGATCACGTCCTGCTCGTCGAACAGGATCGTGCGCGTCTTTGTGGCGGTGTCCACGAGGATGGTGGAGTGGAAGGGCCGGGCCCCGGGACGCCGCACGAGATGCCGGAGTGACACCCCTTCGGCCTCGAACCGGGAGATGACGAAACGGGAAAGCTCATCGTCTCCAAGGGTCCCCGCATAGTCGCAGTCCCGGCCCATGCGGCGCGCGGCCACCAGGGCCGTGCCCGCAAGGCCTCCGGCGTGCCGCTCCTTCCGCAGTATCGGCCCCTTTGAATCGGGCCGCGGAAACTCGCTGAGAAAGAGCAGGTCGTCAACCGCGACCGCTCCCATCCCGAGAATGTCCACCGGGGCAGCCATGGCCTACTCCGGCTCCACTCCCATGAGACGGCGCGGCGCCTCGAAAAGGATCTCCCGCGCGACTGCCAGCGCAGCAGGCTTGTCGTACTGACCGCGGGCCACCTTGTCGGCGAGAACGCGCGAAAGCATTTTGCGGACGATGACTGCCTTTGCGTAGGACCATTCCATCGTGTACGCATCGGAGAAAAATCCGACCTGCCGGGCGGCTGAGAGCATGTCCAGCCGCTCCCTCATCATCCGCTCAATGAACACAGGAAAGAAATTGTGCCACCAGTATCCGGCCAGAGAGAAGTTCGGAAGCTCCCTGGCCAGGGTGCACAGGGTCTGGTTGGCATGGGCGCTGGAGAGATAGCACTGGAAGCGGATCCCGGGATGACGGGCCACGGTCTCGGCCAGGGATGCAAGGGTGGCCTGCGACAGCCTGCTTGCAGTCTCGGCGGGCAGCGGCTCGGCGCCGAGAGAGAACTGGAAAATTACTCCCGGCTTCCTGGACTCCAGGCGCTTGAAGAACTCTTCCATTATGTAAGAGGCATACACGTCGCGTTCCTGCCGGCCTGCACGGTTCCTGCGGCGGAGGGCGGCCGTCATTGTCCGTTCGTCCACGGCCCGGAAGTCGATGTCCGTGGAAATGTGCTGCGCGGTCCCGAGGACGTTCTGAGGAATGGCTTCCACGTATGCGTCCATGGCCTCGTGCACGTCGCGGACCGATCGGATGGTCCGAGCGGGCACCGGACGTGCAGAGTCCGGGCCGATGGGTGACGGGGCTGCGGGAGCGCCTTCAGACCATGCCTTCTCCAGCTCCCATACCGCGGTATCGAACTCTCCCCACTGCGCGCGGCCGAAGAATGCCCACTCCAGCGAATACTGCAGCATCGCGTCCGCCCGGCCGTCGTGACGGCGCCACAGCTCCGTGACGCTTCGGGAAATCCCGGCCTTCCCCTGGATCTCCCGTCCCCTGCCCTTTGCTTCAGCGCGCTCGCGGATGAGCGCGTCAAGCCTGCTCCAGTTCGCGGCCGTCACCGGCTCCCGCCAGCCGAAAAGGTCTTCAAGGATGATGCGCATACCCCACGCACAGCTGGTGTTCGCAATTGCCGGCAGGTATGGCAGCGCGCGCTCCATGCGGGCTCGTGCCTCCTGGTCCGTGGGAGCTTCGGGGAGCCGGGCCCTGTCGGGACAACCGGCGCTGACAAGATCGCTCACCACCATGTGGTAGAGCAGGATGTCGTGCAGCCCCCGGGCGGCAAGGTGAGTCGCGTCGAGGTGCGTGTGGACGTCCAGGATCGGGCCTGGTTTCAGGGATTCTTCAATATCAGCAGCAAGCGTGGTGAGGTCCATGGCAGCCACCTTACCCGGGAGCGCGCTCCAGGTCCAGCAGGAACTTCTTCCGCCACAGCCCGCCACCATAGCCGCACAACTGCCCATCCTTGCCTACCACGCGGTGGCAGGGAATCACTATGGCGATGCGATTGAGCCCGTTTGCCCGCCCCACGGCTCTCACCGCCCGCGGCGCGCCGATTGCCGCGGCCATGTCCTCGTAGGATCGTGTTGTTCCGTGAGGAGTGCGGCGAAGCTCCTCCCACACCCGCCGCTGGAAAGCGGTGCCCGGCGCGGCAATCGGCACGCTGAACTGCTTGAGCGTCCCGGCAAAGTACGCGCTCACCTCCACCTGCAGGATGTCCAGGTGGGGGGTCGTGCCCGGCACCAGCGGCATGCCGAAAAGCTTCTTCACGGTGGCCAGCTGCGCTTCCAGCATCCTGCGGTCCGTGAACTCCAGGAGACAGATTCCCGCCGAGGTTGCCCCAGCGACCATCGGTCCCAGCGGCGTGCGGATCCACGCCAGAAAGACGCACTCTCCTTGCCGGCTTCCGCCCGGAGGAATGCCGAAGGTGCGGCTGAACGCATCCCGGAATCCGCTGTGGGAATCGAACCCGCTGTCGAACACGGCATCATCGATCGCTTCTCCTTCCCGGATCCTGCTGAAAGCCCCGCCCAGCCGCCGGGCCCGGGCAAACGCATGGAAGGTCATGCCGTAGTGCCGCTGGAAATATCTCCGCGCCGTGGCTGGATCAATGCCCCGGGAACGGAGGCTCCCCTCACGGAGGCGCGCGGAGGGCTCGCGGTCAACCGCGGCAAGAAGCTCGCTCACCCACGCGGGCTGCTCGTCAAGGTCGAGCGGGCGGCAGCGCTTGCAGGGGCGGTACCCGGCAAAAAGGGCGGCGTTCGCGCTGGGAAAGTATTCCACGTTCTTCGGCAGTGGCTTGCGGGCCGGGCAGGTCGGCCGGCAGAAAATGCCGGTGGTGCGAACGCCGAGGAAGAACAGGCCATTGAAGGCAGCGTCGCTATGGAGGTAGGCCTGCTGCATTTCAATCACTGGCGGCATTGTCTTCATGGTCCCAAGAATACACCGGGCCCGCAGCGGGCTTCCACCGAAAAACAGTCACCAATGTCGAGCCTCCGGAGGCTTGGCCTTTCCAGATAACCTGGCCTGACCGCAGACCCTTGGCCTTTCCAGATAACCTGGCCTGACATTGTGAAAAAAGACATAATTTGCGTTTCAGGCGTAAAAAATGTCGTTTTCCACAATGGCGCGGGGGGTGCGAGGGCAAAATTCGTGCAAGGGCGCAATTGGTGCAGGGGCGCGAGGGGCATCCAGCGGGAATGCCGCAAGGAGCAAGCATGGCTGCCGGCCAGGGCACGGCTTCTGCGTGCACCCGGTGCTTGCCTTGACCAGTTTTCGCCCCCGATCGTACTATCCCAAGGTGGATTTTCACACTTCGCCGGGAAAGCCCCTGCCGTTCGGGGCCACGCCGAACGAGCGGGGGACGCAATTCTCCGTTTTCAGCAGGCATGCAACCGGGGTGACTCTTTTGCTTTTCGATTCGGCGCAAGCCACCCGGCCCTCGCATGAAATTGCACTCGACCCGCGCCTGAACAGAACGGGTGACATGTGGCATGTCCAGGTGGACGGTGTACGGGCCGGGGCCTTCTATCTCTACAGCGTGGACGGCCCGTACCAACCTGACCAGGGTCACCGGTTCAATCCGGACACGCTCCTCCTCGACCCTTACGTGAAAGCAGTCACGGGAAGCTTCACCTGGAACATCACATCGAGCCCCCGTGACGCATCCGCCACGCCCAAAGGCATCGTTGTCATGGACGATTTCGACTGGAAAGGCGACAGGCCGCTTGCGAGGCCTCTTCGATTCAGCACGATCTACGAGACGCACGTGCGAAGCCTCACGATGAGCCCGACGTCCGGAGTTGCCCATCCCGGCACCTTCCGCGGCGTGACGGAGAAAATCCCGTACATCAAGGACCTCGGCATAACCGCTCTGGAGCTGCTGCCGGTCCAGGAGTTCGACGAGCTGGAGAATACGCGCGTGAATCCGCGCACCGGCGAACGCCTTCAGAACTACTGGGGATACAACACGATAACTTTTTTTGCGCCCAAGGGACGGTACTCCAGCGCCGGAGCCCTCGGTGAACAGGTGACGGAGTTCAAGGAGATGGTCCGCGCCCTGCACGCCGAAGGCATCGAGGTGATCCTGGACATCGTGTTCAATCACACGGCGGAAGGGGATGACACCGGGCCGACCCTCTGCTTTCGCGGATGGGACAATTCGATCTACTACATGCTCGACGAGGACAACCCTCGCGTGTACCGCAACTTCACCGGCTGCGGCAACACGCTGAACTGCAACCACCCCCTCGTCCGCACGCTCATTCTCGACTGCCTCCGCTACTGGGTGGTGGAGATGCACGTGGACGGGTTCCGCTTTGACCTGGGCTCGGTGCTCGGCCGGGACAGGGCAGGCCGCATCATCGAGAATCCGCCCATCCTGGAACGGATCGCCGAAGATCCCCTGTTGAGGCAGACCAAGATCATCGCCGAGGCATGGGACGCCGCAGGGGCCTACCAGGTGGGGTCGTTCCCCGGCGGCCGATGGGCGGAGTGGAACGACAAGTTCCGCGACGATGCGCGGAGATTCTGGCGCGGGGATGACGGCATGGTGTCGCACCTGGCCACCAGGATTTCAGGGAGCTCCGACCTGTACCTGCGGGACGGGCGGAAGCCGTTTCACAGCGTGAACTTCGTCACTTCCCACGACGGCTTCACCCTGAACGACCTGGTGACATACGCAATCAAACACAACGAGGAAAACGGGGAATCCAACACCGACGGCGCGACTCCGGACCGATCCTCCAACTACGGAGTCGAAGGGCCAACGGAGGATCCCGCGATCGAAGGCGCACGAAACCGGCAGGTGAAGAATCTTCTGGCGACCCTCCTCCTGTCCCTGGGCACGCCGATGATCCTCGGGGGTGACGAGCTGCGCCGCACGCAGCGGGGCAACAACAACCCCTGGTGCCAGAACAACGAGGTTTCGTGGTACGACTGGCGGCTGCTTGAAAAGCACCGGGACGTGCACCGGTTTCTGCGCGAGCTCTTGTCCTTCCGCATGCGGCACCCCGCGTTCCTGCGGCCCGAGTTCTACAGCGGGCGCAACACCCGGCACGACACGATCCCGGATATCAGCTGGTTCACCGAGACGGCGGAGCCCGCGGACTGGGCCCCCGCGCGGCGCACCCTGGCGCTGCTGATAGACGGAAACAAGTCGGAAATCGACGCAGACAGGGACGACAACGACATTCTCATCATGCTGAACGCCGGTGATCTCCCGGCGCTCTTCACCCTTGCCCCCGTGCCGCAGGGCAAGGAGGCGTGGTACCGTGCCATCGACACCACGCTGCCGTCTCCCCGGGATATCGTCTCCCTCGGCGCTGAAGAGCGCATCGACCGCAGAGACGCGGCTCCTGGAAGCCCGGTCCACGGTCGTCCTGCTCTCCCGGTAGGCGTATTCTTGACCGCTGCATTGCAGCGGTATACCCTCATCAGTACACATGCGCCGGCGCATCCTCCTCGCAATAGGCGGCACGCTCCTCGTGATGCTCGCCATCATTTCGCTGGCGTCAAGCGCACTCCTTCGTGACAGCTACGCAGCCCTGGAGAGACGGTACATCGAGCGGGACATCCAGCGCATCGTCGGTGAGATCTCCCGGGAGGTCGACCGACCTCGGCAGGACCGTGGAGGACTACTCCGCGTGGACCGCCATGTACCGATTCGCCCGGCATCCGTCCCCGGATTTCACGCAGACGATTTTCACGAGTGACAGTGCGCAAAACCTGCGCGTCAATGTCGTCATTGTGGAGAACGCTGCGGGAAAGGTCGTCTACAGCCACGCTTTCGGGACCGGCGCCGCGAACGCAGGGATCCTTGATGACACGACCCGCTGGATCGAGCAGCATCCCGGCAGCGTCCGCACGACTGACAGAAAAGGAAAGAGTGGAAGGCCTCATCAGCGTGCCTGAGGGGCTCTTCATCATCGCCTCCCGGCCAATCCTTGATGATCTGCGTTCGCTTCCCATTGGCGGGACGCTCATCATGGGCCGGATGTTCGACGCGAAAGCAGTGCAGGAGATGGGTTCGGAATTCCTGGTGACGATGACGGCCTACCCGCTCACCGGCTCCCCGCTTCCTGAATCAGCACGCCGGGCACAGAAACAGGCAGCCGCCGGGGACTCTTTTCTACATGGATACCTCCCAGGACGGGATGGTCTCGATCTTCACCAGCCTGGACGGCCTGGAAAGCACGCCCGTCGCGCTCATCCAGGTCGATTCCCCGCGGGATATCAGGCAGCAGGGCACCCGGACGGTGCGGTATTTTTTCATCTGGCTGTTCTTCGTGGGCGCGGCCTTCTGCGGAGTCGTCCTCCTCACCATCGAGCGCACCGTTCTGTCCCGGCTGGTGCACCTGGGCACGAGCATGCTGGCCATCGGGACCGGCGGAGACCCCACGCGGCGCATCACCATCTCCGGGAAGGGACCAGATCGCCTACATCGGCGCGGCGATCAACGGCATGCTGGACGCCCAGGCAAAGGCCACCGAGCAGCTGCGGGCAAGCGAGCGACGGAACGAGGCATTCCTGGACGCCGTGCCGGACGCGATTTTCCGGGTCACCCGGGACGGGACGATCCTGGATGCGCGTTCACCGCGGCAGCTTCCGCTCCTGGAGGCTGCAAATGACCTTGTGGGCCGGGACGCCGAGATGATCCTCTCCCTGTACTCGTTCCTCTCGCCCGAGCTCTTCGACAAGTCCATCGCGGCCACCGGTGCCGTCCTGGATACCGGTGTTCCCCAGATGCTGGCCTTCCACGTGGATGCGGAATCGGGACGGCGCTGGTTCGAGGAGCGCTTCGTGGCCAGCAGCGACAATGAGGTGATCGTCCTGGTGCGCGAGGTGACCGACCTCAAGCAGGCCGAGGAGGCGCGCAGGAAGGAAATCCTCCTGAAGGAAATCCACCACCGGGTGAAGAACAACCTGCAGGTCATCTCGAGTCTTCTCGCCCTGCAGGCAGGTGCGACGACTGACCCGCAGACGCGCGGACTTCTGCAGGAGAGCCGCAACCGGGTGCATTCAATGGCGCTGATCCACGAGAAGCTGTACCACTCGGCGGACGAGCGCGGGGTCAGATTCAAGGGCTACGTCGGTGACCTCGCCGCGCACCTGCGCAACTCCTATGCGGGCAACTCCGACGCCGTGACCATCGACGATCGAACGTGGAGGAGATCATCGCTGGACATGGATGCCCTGGTTCCCTGCGGCCTGATCATCAACGAGCTGATTACAAACGCCCTGAAATACGCCTTCCCCGGCGGCCGCACGGGAACGATCAGCATTTCAATGCGCCGTCAGCGGGGGGAAACGGCGAATGCGCTGGTGCTGACGGTGAGCGACAACGGGGTCGGTCTGCCCGCGGGCGCTGGACATGGGCGCCCCCCGCTCCCTGGGCCTGCGGATCGTGAACAGCCTCGTGGCCAGCTTCACGGCACGCTTGCCGTGGTGTCCGGGCCCGGCGCCGCCTTCACGATCACCTTCCCCGAGGGCTGAAGGCCGCGCTATTCCTTTTCCACAACCAGGAGCGACACGTCGTCGTTGAACGCCTCCGAGCCGCGCCACTTCACGATGGCATCCCGCAGGGAGCTCACCACGAGGGGAAGCGGGCTGTGCGCGTCCTGCCTTGATGGCCTCTTCCAGCCGCCGCGCGCCGAAGCTCACTCCCGACGGGTTCGCGCAGTCCATGAAGCCGTCCGAATACAGGAACAGCCGGTCCCCGCTCTCGAGGTCCAGCTCCTCGGTGACGATGTCCGCGTTCGGAAACAGTCCTACTGCGTACCCTTCGGTCTTCAGCATGCTCACCGTCCCGTCGGCCTTCTGCAGGACTGGGAAGGGATGGCCGGCCCGGACGAGCTTCACCTTCCCGGTTGACAGGCTCGACAGTGGCATAGGTCATGGTGAAGAACGGGTTGGCGTCGTCCCGCAGGTAGAACCGCGTGTTCAGCTTCTTCACCACTTCCGCCGGGGGAAGCACGCGGAGGCGCGCCGGTCTCGCGCGCTTTCTCCGCCAGGATCCCGCCGGCATCGGGATGCGGGGAGAGGAACATGTGCAGCACCAGAGAGAAGAGGGACGGGAACGATTCCCTGGCCCACGACGTCCAGCGCGTAGAAGGCCGCGTGGGTGTCACCCAGGCGGAAGCATCCCAGTGCATCGCCGCCGCCCAGCAGCGTGGGAAGGAAGAGCCAGTCGAACCGGACTCCCGGGAATCGACGTCTCCCGGGAGGGGAGGAGGCGCTTCTGAACGATCGCAAGCTCCTCCAGCTGCCGCAGGACGATGTTCTGGATCCTTTCGCGCTCGCTGGTTTCCCGGAAAACGTACAGGATGCCGAAGAGCGTGCCTTCGGGGCTGCGCAGCGGGGATGAGCTGAACTCAACGGGAATCTCGCGGTCCTCGCCGAGCACCAGGCGGCAGTTCGCGCGCAGGGTGCTCTTTCCTTCCAGGAAAGGTTCGGTGACCGGAAACGGCACCGGCGCACGGGTCTCCGCGTCCACGAGCTGCACGAACTCCGACATGCGCGTTTCAAGGAAGTCCCGGCTCTTTTTCCCCAGCAGGGTCTCCGCCGAGGGGTTGGCGAACTTCACGTAGCCCTTCGGGTCGCAGATGAGGATCGCTTCCATCATGCTTGCCGCAACGGCGGACATCCACCAGCCGTTCTCCCGCATGTCGCGGGTGCGGCGGTGCTTCATGAGGGACATCTGCAGGATTGCGTGCAGGCTCTTCTCCTCGAACGGCTTCAGCACGTACCCGTAGGGCTCGGTGAGCTGCGCCTGGTCGAGGGTCTCGGAATCGGAGAACGCGGTGAGATAGACGATGGGAACATCGAGCCTCTGGCGGATGCGGTGCGCCGCGTCGATCCCGCTTACCCCGCCCCTCAGGTGGATGTCCATGAGCACGAGGTCGGGCTCCGTTTCCAGGAGCTTCGACACGGCCTCCTCGCCGGTCATCGCGATCACCGGGACATCGTAGCCGAGCCCTTTGAGGGTTTCGGCGATCTGCATTGCCACCACGCCCTCGTCCTCGACCACCATGATCCTCGTTTTTGCCATGCAATGCCCTTTCTACGGCCTGCAGAACTCCAGCGCAAGCCCGGCCAGGGTGACGATGCCCGGCTCCAGAGACTGGTCGTTGAAGTCGAAGCCCGCCGAGTGCAGGGGCTGCCACTCCTCGCCCAGGCCGAGACGGAGGAGCGCCCCGGCACGCGCTCGAGGTAGAACGCGAAGTCCTCGGCCCCCATCGTGCGGGGGTGCTCGCGCGTACCAGCCCGCCGGCCCGAGATACGCGGTGACCACCTCCCGCGCAAGGTCCACGGCGGACTGGTGATTGACCAGCGGCACGTACCCTTCCTCGTAGACGAGCTCCGCCGTGCATCCCGCCGCCGCGCAGACGCCCTCCACGATGCGCTGCATGCGCGCGCGCAGCACGGCCTGGAGAGAGCGGTTGAAATAGCGCGTCGTTCCCTCCAGCGTGACCTCGTCGGGAATGACGTTGCTCGCCTTTCCTCCCTCGATGCGGCAGATCGAGAGGACGACCGACTCCTGGGGATCCACGGTGCGCGACACGATGGACTGCAGGCTGGTGACGAGCTGGGCCGCGGTGAGGACCGGGTCAATGGCGCGGTGCGGCATGGCCGCGTGCCCGCCCCTGCCGCGCACGGTGATCCGGAAGGTGTCCGCCTCGGCCATCGCCGGGCCGGCGGCCGAGCCGAGGCTTCCCACCGGCACCCCGGGCCAGCCGTGCAGGGCAAAGGCCGCGGCGGGCGCGGGGCGATCTCCAGCAGGCCCTTTTCGATCAGCGCCTTGCCCCCGGCGGCCTCTTCCTCCGCGGGCTGGAACACGAAACGGACGCTCCCGGCAAGCTCCCTGGCAGAAGTCTCCAGCACGCGGGCGGTGCCCAGCAGGATTGCCATGTGCCCGTCGTGGCCGCAGGAGTGCGCGCGGCCCGGGCCTCTCGGAGCTCCACGCGGCGCCGGAGCGTTCCTGGACGGGCAGAGCGTCGATGTCCGAGCGCAGGAGAATGCAGGGACCGTCGGAGCCGCCTTTCAAGCGTCCCGACCGTGTCGGTCTCCGAGGAGCGGCGGAAGCAATTCCAGCGCGCTTCCGGCAAGAAACGCGCGGATGGCCGAGGAGGTTTCCTTCTCCTGGAAATGGGTCTCGGGTATGCGATGCAGCGCATGACGCATCGCGACGATCTCCGGAAGGATGTCGGCAACGCGCTGACGAAGCCCTGCATGCGGGACCATTCATCAAATGTATCAGACAAGAACGCAGAAGTCATGCGCGCGGCGTGCCGCTGCAGAAAGATGAGCCGGCACCCGCTGGGCGGGTCCCGGCTCGATGAAAGCAGAGGAAGCGGTGAGGCGAGCTACATTTTGGGCGGGAACCTGTCAGGATCGATCACGAACCAGACCTTTCCCACGTTCTGACCCGTCACGTCGCCGTGCATCTTGTCCTTCACCCAGTAGTACAACGGGTAGCCCTTGTAGGTCGCCTGGCTTGCTCCGTCGGACCGGGTGATGGTGCCGAAGTCGGATGCGTTCAGCGCGGAGGGAACCACGAACGAGTCCGTCGTGAACGCGGGCCATGCCTTGAGGCAGTCTCCCGAGCAGGCGCTCATGTTGGCGGAGTCCTTTGTGAACCAGTACAGCGTGTTGCCGCTGCCGTCGGTGAGGTAGTTGCCCACGGCCTTGTTCGTCCCGATCATGACCGTGTAAGCGGGCACCGTCAGGATGTACCAGACCTTGTGCACCCCTTCACCCTTCATGTCACCGGCCGCCTTGTCCTGGAACCAGTAGTACAGGGGCCAGCCCTTGTAGGTTGTCTGCTTGCTGCCATCAGTGCGCGTGTCGTTCCGAAGTCTGATGACATCAGCGGATCCGAAACCGTGGGGGACTCGGCGTAGAACACCGGCCATGCCTTCTCGCAGCGGCCCGTAGCAGGCGCTCTGGCCGTTGGTGTCCATGGTGTAGTAGTACAGCGTCATCCCGTTGTCGTCGGTGAGATAGTTCACCCCGTTCGGGGCGGCTTTGACCTGGATCGAGTCGGACTGCGCCGCCGCGAGGCCCGTCGAGGCGACGAGAAACGCTGCCGAAAGGATCAGGCCTGAAAAAGTCCGTATCATCGTGTCTCCTCCTGACTATTGAGACAAGAATTTAGTAAAGCGCCATTGAATAGTCTACTGAATCAGTCAGGTATTGCGGCCGAAGGCGTTGAGCCCTCCGAACAGGTTCCTCGCGCCGAAGAGGCGATGGTCCAGGGAGAGAAGCCGGGCTGGAAAAATGAGCATGAGGAAAGTGGGGATCGCCGAGGCGAAAGTCCCTGAGTATCGTGAGCGGGCCGACGCTCGTCTGCGGCGATTGCCCCGAAACAGCCGCAGTCCAGGCTGATTCCCCGGATCAACGCCGATGACTGGGCAATCAGGAACAAGGCAAAAAGGACAGTCCCCGCAAAGGCGCGTTCCCCGTACAAACAGCCCTACGGCGAGGTACAAGCCCAATGGCAACTTCGAGGAACGGCAGAATGTAGGCGAACGGACCTGAGAAAACGTCGGGGAGCATTCCATATCGCTGGACAAGCACCTGAAAGGCCTGGATCTGTGGAATCTTGGCCGCCCCGGCGATGATCCAGACGGCTGCGGCGCCAAGCCGGATCCAGAATCCGAGCCAGGGAAGCGCGTTACTTCCCCGCAGCATCCTGCAGCTTCTGCGCAATCAGCATGTCCGGCTGTTCCCGGTCGTTCCGCCAGGCCACCTTTCCCTTGGCGTCGATGATGTAGAAAGTCGGGTACAGGGCTACGCCGTAAGCGCGGGTCACCGGGCCTGCGCCGCCGGCCTGTTTGTAGCTGCCCGGCGGGGTACCGGGATCCAGGAGCGTCGGCCAGGGAATCTGGAAGAACCGGTCGAATGCGTACAGGCTCGCCGGGTCCTCGCTGTCGGCGTTCACCGAGAGGAACGCGAACCGATCTTGGGGAAGGGACCCGTAGAACTTTGTCAGGTGCTGGGCCTCGGCCTGGCAGTGCGGGCACCAGGTGGCAAAGAACTCGAGGAGGACCGTCTTTCCCCTGAAATCAGACAGGCGGACCACCTGGCCGGTGGCCGTGGAAAGCGTGAAATCCGGCGCCGCGGCGCCGACGGGGAGCACCGACTTGCTCGGCGCCAGCAGCGGGGTGTCCGGCGGGAGGTTCTCAACGACTCCGACGTCAGCCGCGGTGGTCTGTCGAAAGCCCAGCGCATCGGCGGCTGCCGCCAGCGTGTCCTGATCCGCGCCGGAAGATGCGGCCCTGGAAGGCGCGGCGCACGGGCGCCGCCTCCGACAGGCTGACCTGGACGGCAGGCGTCGCCCCCGGCCGGGCCGAAACGAATGACCGCCGCCGTGACGCCGACAACCACGCTGCCGCGGTGAAGAGAAGCAGCGTGCGGCGGGTCGATTGCGCCTGTTCATGGAAACCAATATACTACTTCCGCAGATCCCCGTTGCCGCGAAGCACCCACTTGTACGTCGTCAGCTCCTTCAGGCCCATGGGACCGCGCGCGTGCAGCTTGTCCGTGCTGATGCCCATCTCCGCGCCCAGGCCGAAGATCCCGCCGTCATTCAGCCGCGTGGAGGCGTTCACCGTCACGACGGCCGAATCGACCCGGCTCGACGAACTCCTCGATGTGGCGCGCGTCGCTGGAGCAGATGCCGTCGGTGTGGCTGGACCCGTACTTCTCGATGTGCGCGGCGGCCTCCTCCAGGCCGTTCACCACCTTCACGGTGAGGATGAGGTCGAGGTACTCCTCGTACCATTCCTCTTCGGTCGCCGGCTTCGTCCCGGGCAGGATGGCGCGCGCGCGCTCGTCCCCGCGGAACTCGACGTTCGGCATCTTCTCCCGCACCATGGGCAGAAACCGCGCGGCAATCGATTCTTCCACGAGGAGCTTCTCCAGCGCGTTGCAGGTGCCCGGCCGCTGCACCTTCGAGTTGGTGACCACCTCCGCGGCCATGGCGAGGTCCGCGGTCTCATCCACGTAGATGTGGCAGACGCCCTTGTAGTGCTTGATCACCGGCACCGTGGCATTCTCCGTGACCCGGCGGATGAGCGCTTCCCGTCCCCGGGGCACGACAAGGTCGATGAGCCCGGTCTGCCGCACCAGCGAGTCGATGGCCTCGTGCTCCGTCCGCTCGACGTACTGCACCGCGTCCCCGTCCACCCCGGCGCGTGCGGAGTCCCTCGCGGATGCATTCCACGAGCGCCTTGCTGGATTCCAGCGCCTCGCTGCCGCCCCGCAGGATCGACGCGTTTCCCGACTTCAGGCAGAGCGCCGCCGCGTCCACGGTCACGTTCGGCCGGGACTCGTAGATCATGGCGATGACGCCGATCGGCGTACGCACCTTCTCCAGCACGAACCCCGCGGGCCGGCGCACGCCGATCAGCTTCGCCGACCGGGTCCTCCAGCGGCGGCGACGTCCCGCAGGGAGGCCGATGATCTCGTCGATCCGCTTGTCGCTCAGCGTCAGCCGGTCCAGCATCGCCGATGAAAGCCCGGCCTTCTTTGCCGCGCTCGACGTCGCGCGCGTTCGCCGCCCGGATCGCGGCCCGTGCGCGCGTCGATGGATTCAGCGATCGCCCGCAGCGCCGCGTTCTTCGCATCCGCGCTCAGGGTCCGCAGGCCGACGGATGCCTTCTTTGCCGCCCGGGCCAGCGATACGATGTATTCGTTCAAGTCGCTCATGTCCATGCCTTTACGTCAGACGATGACGAGGTTGTCCCGGTGCACCACTTCGTCGAAGTATGCCTCTGCGCCGAGGATTTCGGGAATCTTTTTCGTGTTCATTCCCCGGATCTTCTGCAGCTCCTCGCTGGAAAAGTTGCTCAGGCCGCGCGCCACCTCGCTCCCGTCCTCGTTGAGGATCGAGACGACGCTTCCCATGGCGAAGGCGCCGCGGATCTCCTTCACGCCCGCAGGCAGGAGCGATCTTCCCTGCTTCAGGAGCGCCCGCTCGGCGCCGCGGTCCACGACGATGGCCCCCTCCGTGCGGGGATTGAACGCCATCCATTTCTTGCGGCCCTTCATGCGGCGCGCCGTGGGAACGAACCACGTGCCGATCTCCCTGCCCTCGAGTATCCCGGGCAGGTCCAGCCCTTCCCCGCGCGCGATCACGACCCCCACCCCGCTGCGCGTGGCGATATCGGCCGCCCGGATCTTCGACTCCATGCCGCCGGACGAGAACGAGGACCCCTTGCCTTCCGCGCCGGCAAGGACCGCGTCCGTGACCTTCTCCACGGTGCGCAGCACGCGCGCCTCGGCGTGCGTCTTCGGGTTCATGTCGAAGACGCCGTCGGTATCGGTGAGCATCACCAGGAGGTCCGCATCCAGCATGTTGGCGATGTGCGCGGAGATGATGTCGTTGTCCCCGAAGCGGATCTCGTCGAAGGAGACGGTGTCGTTCTCATTGACGATCGGCACGGCGCCGAATGACCAGAGGGTGAAGATCGTGTTCCTGATGTTGAGGTAGCGCGTCCTGCCCCGGATGTCCTCCGAGGTGAGAAGGATCTGCGCCGTCTCCCGCTTCACCGCCTCGAACTCGTGCTCGTAGGCGTGCATGAGCCGGCTCTGGCCCACGGCGGCGGCGGCCTGCAGGAGATCCAGCTCCCGGGGCCGCGTCTCCATGCCCAGCCGGTTCAGTCCCAGCGCGATGGCCCCCGAGCTCACGATGATGAAGGACCGTGCGGACGGGCGGCTCCATCAGGGCGGAGATCTGGCGGACCAGGGAGCCGATCACCCCGGAGGAGAACGCGTTGTCGGCCTCGGTGGCCACGCGCGTGCCCACCTTGATGACGATGCGCCGGGCCTGGCGGATGCGAGTCGCGTGCTGAAGTCGTAACCTGCATCCGCCGGGACGAGTATAGACGGATTCCTCGCGGTTTTTCATGAGCTTCAGGCCCTCACGGCATCGAACATCGCCACGATGTTCGCGGGAGGCACGCCGGCCAGGATATTGTGCACCTGCTGGAACACGAACCCCCCGCCCGGGGCCAGCGCGTCCACCTGCCGCCGCACGTGGTCGCGCACCTCCTGCGGTGTGGCGGAGCGCAGGATGGTCTGCGTGTCGCAGCCGCCGCCCCACAGCACGATGTCCCTGCCGAAGTCCCGCTTCAGCCCTGCCGCCTCCATGCCGGAGGTGGAAACCTGCACGGGGTTCACCGCGTCCAGGCCGGCCTCGATGAGATCCGGAAGCAGGGCAGCGGATGCTTCCGCAGGAGTGCAGCATCACGCGCAGGCCGGGCCGCTTCGGATCCCCGCCGCGGCCGGCAGGCGCGAGCTTCTTGGCGGTCTCCCACATGAGCTTGTGCCGCGGCTTGAAGAGCGTGCGGTACATCTCGGGAGAAATCTGCGGACCGGTCTGCATGCCCAGGTCATCGCCAAAGACGATGATGTCGATGGAATCCCCCACCGCGGCGAGGAACCGCTTCAGGTTCTCCAGGTGCAGCTCGACGGCCTTGTCCAGGAATGCCGCCGCGTGGTCGGGCTCCCCCGCGAGGAGCAGGAAGAAGTTGTCGTTGCGGTACAGGAACTGGCCGGTCTCCAGCAGGTTGCCGCCGAAGAGCCCGATCACGGCGCGCTGCCCGGACGCGCGCAGGGCTGATGCCCCTGCGGCGAGCCTCCGCGGGCCGTCCGGTCCCGGCGCCCGCGGGACCCGGGGGCGCCGCGGCGGCGCCGGAGGTCCACATGCACTCCTCGAAGGCGCGCGCGAGGCCGCCCAGGTCATCCGTCTCCATGAAGGGGTAGTGCACCTGCTCGAAGTACAGCGCGCCGTCCGGCATCCGGCCCGAGCACCGTGCCCGCGGCTGGACTTCATCACCCACTCGCCGCTCCTGTCGCTCCAGCTTCACCCAGGCCGGCATGAGGCACGGGCTGCCGTCCGGCAGGGTCCACTCCTGCCAGTCGGCGGCGTCGTGGCTGAAGCCGCGGCCCATCTCCACGGTGTCCACGCCGAAGCGCTGCAGGACATCCTCGTCGACGACCGCCAGCTGCTGGATGGGATCGTAGACCCGCACCGGCCGGGCCGGCAGGCCCAGGTGCGACCGCAGCCCCCGGTAGGCCAGCGCCGCGATGCCCGAGGACCGGTGTCCCGAAAAATCTATCGGCACCGTGTCCGGCTGCCTGTGCGCGAATGCCTGGTACACTCTCTCCCGTGACGTCATCACTTCCTCCTCATCATGCTTGCCGGCACGACGCGCGGCGCACCAGCTGCTCCTTCACCTTCAGCACGTGCACGTCGGAGTCGGTATTGCGCATCCGGTCGAACATCAGGTTCGCCGCGATCTTGCCCAGGAGAGCCGTGTCGATCCGCATCGTGGTGATCTGCGGCATGAGGGGAAGGCTGTAGTCCAGCACGTCCCCCGGGGCCACCAGGGACACGTCGCCGGGCACCGAAAGTCCCAGCCGTCCCAGCGCCTCGATCACGTACAGGCCCAGGTAGTCGTCGTGGGCGAAGATCGCCGTCGGCTTCTCGCGCGCGCGAGAACAGGGCGGCGAGCTTCTTCTCCAGCTTCTTCGCGTCCATGAACGGGACGGTGATGCGCCGGTCCGGGGAAAAGCCGACGCGCTGCTCCTCCAGCGCCTTGCGGAAACCCGATGAACCTGTCCGCCACGACATTCGGCGACTCGGGCCGCGCGTACTCCACGAATGCCAGCGAGCGGTGGCCGAGGGCCAGCAGGGACAGCGTTCCCTCGTAGGCTCCCTGGAAGTCGTCCACGCACACGGAATGGAACCGCGCCTGGAACCCGCTGTTGTTGATCACCACCACCTGGATCCCGCGCGCGCGAAGCTCGGCGAACACCGCCCCGTCGGACATCTGCAGGGCGAACACCGCTCTCACCCCGGCGTCCAGCACGTGACGGGCCACCTTCTCGGGCTCGGCGCGGGTGCTTGCCGGGATCAGGACCGGCAGTGCCCCCTCTGGCGCATCGCATGCTCCAGCTCCAGGATGGTGGGCCGGATGAAGTGCCACTCGTACTCCCGGTCCTCCGCGTGAAGGATCCCCACGGAGTCCGCGGCGCCCGGCGCGTGGCTGCGCGGGCCGCCGCGGCCGGTAGCCCAGCTGATCCGCGGTGTCGCGCACCCTGCTGCGCACCTCCTCGGAGATCCTCCCCTTGCCGTTGAGGGCCAGGGACGCGGTGGCAACGGACACCTTCGCCTTGCTGGCGATATCCTTCAGTCGGGCGTGAGACACGGCACTCACTTTCCTGCTAAAATTTAACCATATTTAACCTCATGGCGCGACGCCTGTCAAGAAGAATCCGTGCTGTTGCATGGGCGAATACGGTCATGCTCGTGACTGATCAAAAAATGATAAAAAAGAAAAACTTGACAGCGCGACTCCCGGTCGGGTAAACAATCCAGGTAATCGCACTCGAGATATCTCTTGCTCCAAGGAGGATTCCATGCGGAAACTGAAGGGCCTCACCCTCTGCGTCGTTGCCGGCGCGCTCCTTGCTCGCGGGCGTCGGCTGCCGCAGCAGCCGCCGAACCTCGTGCTGATGCACGACAAGGGCGGCAACCCGAACTACGTGCCGTTCTTCGAGGACCTGGGCAAGCAGGCCAAGGCCGCCATCGGCGTCGGATTCACCCAGTCGCCGTACCCGACCACCGACGTCTTCCAGGCCGCCGTCCGCGCGGCGCTGCCCACGTCACAAGGCGCCCGACCTGTTCACCTGGTGGTCCACCTACCGGATGAAGGACCTCATCGACAACGGGCTCGTGGCGGACCTCACCGACCTGTGGGACAAGCACAAGGCCGAGTATCCCCAGGGCCTGCGGGACGCGTTCACCTTCAACGGGAAGGTGTACGGCATGGCGGACGTCGTGGAGTACTGGGGCGTCTGGTACAACAAGGACGTCTTCGCGAAGTACAACCTGAAGGTTCCCACCACCTGGGCCGAGTTCACGAAGGTCTGCGACACGCTGAAGAAGAACAACGTCACCCCGATGCTGGAATCCGTCCAGCAGCGCTGGCCGACGTTCATCCTGTTCGAGGAGATGGTGGCCCGCCAGGATCCCCAGCTGTACGTCGACCTCTGCGAAGGCAAGGTCAAGTATTCCGACCCGCGCGTGAAGAAGGCCTTCTCCGTGTGGGCGGACATGATCGCCAAGGGGTACTTCACCGATCCGTCCACGGACCTGTTCGCCGACGGCCCGCGCCTCTTCAACGCGGGCCAGGTGGCCATGATCCCCTGCGGATCCTGGTACCTCTCCGTCCTCACGGGCGGCGGCGTGGCCATCGACAAGGCGGACATCTTCGTGATGCCGCCGGTGAACGCGTCGGCGGGCAAGGTCGTCATCATGGAGGCCAGCCCGATCGTCATCTCGGCCAAGGCGCCCAACCTCGCCGCGGCCAAGAAGGTCGTGGACTGGTGGATGGGCCCCGTGGGCAACGCGGCGTTCGCAAAGATGCTCAACCAGTACCCGGCCAACGCGAAGGCGGACTCGAGCTTCCTCCCGGCCAGCAAGGTGAACTTTGCCAAGACCATCAACAGCGGCTACCGCGTGCTCAACCGCTACTGGGAAGCCACTCCCACGGCGATCTGTGAAAAGGCCGTGGACAAGTTCGCCGAGTTCATCCTGAAGCCCAGCTCAGTGGACACGGTTCTTGCTGACCTGGACAAGATCGCCGACGACTACTGGGCCAGCGCAAAGAAGTAGTATTCCGATGCATCAACGGGAGGGGCGCCCCCGCGGCGCCCTCTCCTTTTTCCCGGAGGATCTCCCTGAAAGCACGGGACACGATCGTCAGCTACGCCTTCATCCTCCCCGCCTTTGCGCTGGTGGTGGTGCTGCTCGTCCTGCCCATGCTGCAGAACGTGTACTACAGCTTCTTCAAGTGGGACGGGATCAGCGCTCCCGATTTTCAACGGGCTGAAGAACTACCTCGCCATGTTCACCGACCGGGTGATCGCCGGTTCCATGCTGAACACGGTGATCTGGGTGGCCTTCACCCTCGTGTTCCCCGCGCTCGGCGGGCTGGTCGTGGCGGTTTTCGTCACCGGCCTGCGCGGGGAGAACTTCTTCAAGAGCATCTTCTTCATCCCTCTCACCATCTCTTTCGTCGCAACGGGGATCATCTGGACCTACATGCTCGGCAAGCGAGCTGGGCGTGCTCAACGGCGTGCTTGCCCTCCTGGGCATTCCCCTGAAGCCGTCCTACCTCACCAGCGTTCCCCTGAACACCTTCTCCATGATCTTTGCCTGGACCTGGCAGCAGCTGGGGACCAACATGGTGATGTTCCTCATGGGGCTGGGCACCATCCCGCGGGACCCCATCGAGGCGTGCATCATCGACGGGGCCAACAAGTGGCAGACATTCGTCCACGTGAAGTTCCCCATGCTCGCCCCCATCACCACGGTGGTCATCACCATGGCCATGGTGAACTCGTTCAAGGTGTTCGACATCATCTACGTGATGACCCGGGGCGGGCCGTACTCCTCGTCGGAAACGCTTGCCATCTCGATGTTCCGGGAGACCTTCACCCTGTTCCACATGGGCTACGGAGCGGCGATCTCCGTGGTCCTTTCCGCTGATCGTCATCGTCATCTCGGCGGCATACATCAGGCGCATGACCAAGCGCGACATGCTCTACTATTGAGAGAGGGAGTGCAGGCATGACGCGCTGGCTGCGGAAGGCTCCCATCTACCTCGTGCTCATTGCTCCTCACCGCTGCTGTGGCTCCTGCCGGTGGCAAGCTCGTTCCTCGTGTCCTTCAAGAGCTCCCAGGACTTCGTGTCCCAGACCTTCTACCAGCTGCCCACGAAGATCTATTTCTTCAAGAACCTCGTCACCGTGATCCAGCAGTACCGCCTGCTGGACAACCTGGGCAACTCGCTCATGTACGCCGCTGTCGGCACAGTGGTGGTGATCATTGCCGCCTCCATGGCCGGTTTCAGCATCGTGCGCCTGCGGCCGAAGTTCAATTTCTTCCTGTTCCTGATCATCTACAGCGGCACGCTCTTCCCGTTCCAGATGTATCTCATCCCCGTGTACCGCCTGTTCAACACGCTGAACCTCTACGACACGCGCACGGGCATGGTGCTCATCTATTCCGCCATCTGCATCCCGTTCAGCCTGTTCGTCTACCGCGGCTTCTACACCACCATCCCGCGCGAGATCGAGGAAGCGGCAAAGCTGGACGGCTGCGGCCCGGCGCGCTCGTTCTTCTCCGTGTTTCTTCCGCAGTCCCTGCCGCCCACGGCGGTGGTGGCCCTGTTCCAGGCCACGTGGATCTGGAACGACCTGCTCTTCGGCATGGTGCTCTCACGGGCGCAGAGCGTGCGGCCCATCATGGTGGCCGTGGCGACGATGACCGGCTACGGCGGCGGGAACATCCCCTGGATCATGACCGCCGTCATCTTCACCTCCATTCCCACGATCCTGCTGTTCGTGGCAATGAGGAAATTCTTCATCCAGGGGATGGTCCTCTCGATCACTTCCTGATTATACTCTGCGCCGATGTCCCCCTCAGCTCCTGGACGCTCTCGGACTGGCAGCCTCGTACGCGTTCGTTTTCGGCTTCATCGGCGCGGCCACGCTGCTCATGCGCCGAGACATCCTTCGCGCGGCCGCGGCGCGAAAGGTCATCCACATCGGCGTGGCCCACTGGTGGCTCATCGCCATGGCGCTGATGAACGACCCCTGGGTTGCGTCCGTGGGCCCCGCCAGCTTCATCGTCATCAATGCCCTTGCGCTGCGCTTCAAGCTCCTCCCTGCCATGGACGCAGGGGCTGACAGTCGCAACCTGGGCACGGTCTACTTTCCGATCTCTCTCCTCGTGCTCGTGAACCTCTGCTGGCGCGGTGTCATGCCGCCATGGGTCGGCGGGATCGCCGTGCTGGTGCTGGGGTGGGGAGACGGCCTGGCCGCCCTCGTGGGCGAGACAAACGGCGCGCCCGGGGTCCGCATCTGGGGCGGCAGGAAGAGCGCGGCCGGAACGCATTCTCATGTTCACCGCCTCCTTTGCCGTCACGCTCCTATTCACGCTGATGTTCAATTCGCGATACGGCGCACTCGTGCCGGCAGTCGGCGTGTCGACGATCATCGCGGCGGCAGCCACCGTCGTCGAGCTCTTCACGCCGTTCGGGATCGACAATATCACCGTGCCCCTGGCCGTGGCTGCCCTCTACGCCGGAGTCGTTCACCTGACGCTGCCGCTCCTTGCTGCGACAGGGCTTCTCCTCAACGCCGCCGCCGCCCTGCGTTGTCCTGTGGCGCGGGTCGCTTGATCCCGGGGGCGCCGCTGCGGGAGTCGTTGTCGGGACCGCTGATCTTCGTCTGCGGCGGACCCCTTTTCTGGATCATCCTGATGGCATTCTTCGTCTCCTCCACGGCCCTGGGGTACGTCGGGGCGGAAGCAGAAAGAGTCCCTGAAGAAGATCCACCAGAAAGGCGGCAGGCGGGACATGGTCCAGGTCCTGGCCAACGGCGGGGTCGGCTGCCTGTGCGCGCTCCTGTACAAGCTCACCGGCAATCCTGCCTGGGCGTTCGGCTTTCGCCGTGTCCTTTGCCTCCTCGAACGCGGACACGTGGGCAAGCGAGTTGGGCGTGCTCTCCCGAGGCGAACCGGTGTCCCTGCTCACGCTGCGTCCCGTGACGCGGGGCGTTTCCGGGGGAGTGAGCATCCTTGGAAGCGGGATGGCACTCGGTGGTGCGCTTTTCATTGCCTTGCTGTTCGCCCTGGAAAACCTTTCTTTGAGAATCTTGCCCGGCGGGTTTCTTCGGTTGACGTCGTTCGTAGCCGTAGGAGGATTTTTCGGGGCGCTGTTGGACAGTTTCCTCGGAGCAGCCATCCAGGCCCAGTACATTGCGGAGGGCGCCGGGGCTGCTGATGCGCCCACGGAACGGAAAATCGGCGCTGATGGCCGCCCCCGCCGCCTCGTGCGCGGCCTCTCGTTCGTCAACAACGATGTCGTGAACCTGGCAAGCTGCGCGATGACAACAGCACTGGCAGTGCTCCTGGCCCCGGCAATCCTCTAGCCAAAGGCCCCCTGTCCAGCCCACCTCTCCCCCAACATCGTGCCGCGCTGGGTTCCTGGCGCTCGCACCCCGCCCCGGCCCGCCTTTTCCTCAAGAACACTTCGCAAACCCGCGGCTTTGTACAGCGGCGCGGTACCTTATGGACGGTTTGCGCGTGTGCTTCGCGGGAAATCCAGGATCATAGACCGCGTGAGGTTCCCGGCGCTCGCGCCCCGTCTAAGCCTGCCTTTTCCCCAAGAGCACCTCGCAAACCCGCAGCTTTGTACAGCGGCGTTGTACTCTACCGACGGTTTGCGTGTGCTTTGTGCAAATCCATGATCATGGTCAAGCGGCGCGACGACACGGCCGTATTCCCAAAGCATGCCGCCGCAACTCCAGAACTTCGGTCCGCCAAAGATTCTGCATTCCGTTACCACGGAGGAGCTGCGCTCCAACCTCTCGGAAACGATCAATCGGGCAGCGTTTGGAGTTGATCCAGTGCTCGTCACGCGCCGCGGGAGAAAGACCGCTGCTATCATCTCGCTCGTCGATCTCATGTTTCTGGAGAACATGAAAAAGCGAAGGGAGGAGATAATGACTGAAAACGTGCCCGACGACATGGGCGAGGTCGGTCCGGAAATGGGACGCCGCCTGAAGTGGGAGATTTTCTTCGGGCGGTACCCTTGAAAGCAGCCTACCCTTTTGCAACCTCGGCCGAGCGCCAGTCCCACCCCTTCGCATCCAGGTCGGAAAGTGCCTTCACCATCGTGTCCACGAGCGCCTGGCGCATCTTCCTGCCCTTTTCGGGCGTGGCCTTTGTCGGGTCCCCCGTGGCCCCGGTGTTCGTCAGCTCGCTGAACTGCCACTTCACGTCGAGGTATTTCGGCAGGTGCGGGACAACACCGGCCGCCTTGGAGAGGTTGCACAGCTCGGGGAACAGCTCCAGGCAGATGGAGGTCTCCCCCTCCCCCGCGTGGCCGAGCCCGTTCCAGACCTCGAAGAAATCGGGCGGAAGCACGTCGCCGATCATCATCCACCACGCGTCCAGGGAAACGATCTTGAAATCCGGGTGCGCCACCTTTGCGGACCGGCTTGCCACCTCGATGGGGGCGATGTTGCCGTCGTGCCCGTTCATGATGAACACCTTGCGGATGCCTTCCCGGTAGACGGACTCCAGGATGTCGCGGATGACCATGATCTGCGTCTCGAAGCCGACTGTCACCGTGAAGGAGAAGTCCTTGTAGTGCTCGCTCACGCCGTAGTTCACCGGCGGGAGCACGGCGGTCTTCGGCAGCCGCGCCGCGATGTCCAGTGCAATGAGATACGCGGTGAGCGCATCTGTTCCGAACGGGCAGGTGCGCCCCGTGGCTTTCCAGCGATCCCAGGGGGAGGATCACCTTCTCGAAGGGTGACTGCCGAAAGTCGCCCGAGTTCAGGTGCTGGACTTCGATCTGATTCTTCTTCATGTGCTTCACCTCCTTGAAAAGGATCTCGTGGGAAACAGGCGGGCCGCTGCACGCGGCCCGCCGCTTCACGAGTCGAACTATGGCGTGGGAACCTTCTGCGGAACCACTTCCTGCCGCCAGGGTGAACTTTCCGTCCTTCACCAGGATGACCGTCACGCCCTTCTGCGGGATTCGGCTGCCTTCCTGGTAGGTGATGGCCCCGGTGACCCCCGGCAGATCCTTCGTGGCCTGCAGCGCCTTGCGGATTGCCTTCGGATCGGTGGAGCCGGCGCGCTTGATTGCGTCCGCCAGCAGCTTCACCGTGTCATAGCCCAGGCCCGCGAAGGCGTTCTCGGGCGGCGCCTTGAACTCGGCCTGGTAGGAGGCGATGAACTTCTTCACCGCGTCCGTACCGAGTGTGGCGTCCATCAGGGAGTGCGTTGTGAAGTAGACGTTCTCCGAGCCCTTGCCCGCCACCTGCACGAGCAGCGGCGTGTCGTAGCCGTCGCCGCCCATGATCGGCGCCTTGACGCCGGCATCGCGGAACTGCTTCACGATGGTGCCCACGTCATCCGGGCCCGCGGCGATGTACAGCAGGTCGGACTTGGCCTTCTGGCCCTTCAGCTTCGTGATCTGGGCGGAGAAATCCTTGTCACCGGTCTGGTAGTTGTCTTCCAGGACCACGGTGCCGCCCAGCTCCGTGAACCGCTCCTTGAAATACTTGCCCAGGAGGAGCGTGTACTCCATCCCCTTGTCGATGAGCAGGTACACGGTCTTTGCCTTCATGGTGTTCACGGCGTACTCGGCCCCGGCCGCTGCCTGCACGTTGTCGCCGAAGCAGGCGAGGTACAGGTAGTCAGGCACCTGCTCGGGAAGCTTCGGCGAGGTGGCCCCCGATGTGACGAACACGATGCCGGCCTTTGCCGCGGTGGGCGCCGCGGCCATCACCATGTCGCTGTCGCTGAACCCGAACATCGCCACGCACCTTGTCGGTCTGCGCGAGCTGGGTGGCGGCGGTGCCGATGGTTGCCGCATCGGACTTTCCGTCGAACGCGACGAGCTGGATCTGCTTGCCCAGCACTCCGCCGGCAGCGTTCATCTCCTTGGCGGCGAGGTTCGCGCCGTTTGCGGACGGCGCGTCAAGTGACGCCTGTGACCCGGTCATGTTGAAAAGCATGCCGAGCTTGATCGTGTTCCCGCCGCCTTTTCCGCCGCACCCCGTCACAATCAGTGCCGCGGCTGCAGCCAGAACAATGGCCAGTCTGGTCTTCATACATCTCCCTCCTTGGTCGATGCAGATACGCGTGATGCCGCCTTAGGCGGCCCCTTTATTCTTTCTCGGCGCACGAATGCGCCGGAGAATTCCACGAACGTCGATCTCCCGGCCGCCCATGAGGCCTGCCGGCCTGAACACGATGACCAGGACGAACAGCACGGCCATCAGGATCTGGCTGGCCCCGTAGATGGGCGGGACGTGCAGCGCCCCCAGGTCGAACCCCCGCTCGGCGTTCCGCAGAAGCTCGGAGAGGACCGTGATGAGAACAACCCCGATGACCGAGCCGCTCACCGACCCCAGCCCCCCGATCACCAGCATGGTGATGATGCTGAAAGCCTGCGTGAAGAAGAACGACTTCGGCGAGAACGACGTGATGAAGTGCGCCCACAGGGAGCCGGCAACGCCCGTGAGAAACGCGCTCACGCAGAATGCCAGCAGCCGTGACCGCAGAACGCTCACCCCCAGGGAGAGGGCCGCGATCTCGTTGTCGCGCGCCGCGCGCATGTCCCGGCCGAAGGCGGAGGCGCCGATTCTCCATACCACGTAGATCGACAAGCGCCGCCCAGATCCAGACGTTCCATATCGTAGCATACTCGGGCACCCCGGCAAAGGTGCGCGCGCCGCGCGTGAACCGGTCCCAGTTCACGAGGATCACCTGCACGATCACCAGGAATCCGAGCGTGGCCACCGAGATGTAGGCGCCCTTCAGGCGCATCAGGGAAAGTCCGACCACCAGGGCCACCGCCATGGCCAGCAGGCCGGCCAGGAGCGTTGCGGGCAGGAAGGGCAGCGCCACTGTCTGCAGCCGCGCGGGAAGGTCGGGGAGATTTACGCCCTTCAGGTGCACGGGCAGGGTGAGGACGGAGGCCGTGTAGGCGCCGATGGCCATGAATCCCACGTGGCCGAGTGAGAACACGCCGGTGAATCCGTTGGAGAGGTTCAGGCCGACCACCAGGATCACGTTGATCCCGATGATGATCACGATCCTCTGCAGGTAGTCACCAGCCAGGAGATCGGTCGCACCCGAGTCCGAATGGCCAGCACCGCAAGCATGCACGGCCGAGGCGACGAGCAGCCGCGGCGCAGAAATGCCTCGTCATCAGATCTTCTCCCTCTCCGTGCTCCCCAGGATGCCGTTGGGCCGGAAGAGGAGGAGCGCGATGAGGATGGCGAAAACGAACGCGTCGCGGTAGGGTGTCAGGGACGAGGGCAGCAGCCCCTGCAGCAGGATCTCCAGGCCGCCCAGGACGTAGGCGCCGATCACCGCACCCGGAAGGCTCCCGAGACCTCCGATCACGGAAGCGACGAACGCCTTCAGCACCGGGTTGAATCCCATGAGAGGATCCACCTTGCCCACGCGGGCGCTCCACAGCAGTCCTACCACGCCGGCCAGCAGCGAGCCGATGGCAAACGCCGTGGCGATCACCTTGTTCACGTTGATTCCCATCAGGCGCGCGGCCAGCAGGTCCTGCGATGCGGCGCGCATGGCGATCCCGATATTCGTGCGCCTCACGAACAGCGTGAGGGACAAGCAGGAGCACCGCGGCCACGATGATGGCGATGAGGTCAAGGCCGGCCAGTCGCAGCTGCCCCATCTCGATGACGCTCCGCAGCACCGCGGGTGCGGGAAACGGCCGCGACGTCGGGCGGAAGAGGATGATCGCAAGGTTCTCCAGGAATATCGTCACGGAAAAAGAGGTCAGCAGCATCGCCACCTCGTGGGCGCCGCGAAGCGGCCGGTAGGCCACCCGTTCCATGATCAGACCGGCAATTGTGCTTGCCGCCACGCCCGCCGCCGCGGCCAGGAGGAACGGCAGGCCCAGCAGCATGAGAAGCAGCGTCACGTAGCTTCCCACCATGATCAGGTCACCGTGGGCGAAGTTGATGAGGCGCAGAATGCCGAACACCATGGCCAGCCCGATGGCCATCAAGGCGTACAGGCTTCCAATGCTCACCGCGTTGATCAGCTGCTGGAGGAGGAGCTCGTGCCGGTCATGCGCTGCCTCCGGGTTGGGCCGTGCTGAGGTACGCCTGCTCGATTTCCTTGTTCGTGCGCAATGCGCTCCCCGTGCCCTCCAGGATCACCCTCCCCGTTGAAAGCACATACCCCCGGTCAGCCACCGCCAGCGCCTGGCGGACGTTCTGCTCCACGAGAAGGATCGTCACGCCCCGGCGATGCAGCTCACGGATCACCTGGAAAATCGCCTTCACGACAAGAGGGGCAAGTCCGAGTGATGGCTCGTCCAGCATGAGAAGCTTCGGCCCCGCCATGAGCGCCCGGGCCATGGCAAGCATCTGCTGTTCACCCCCGCTGAGGGTTGCCCCGGATTGATGCCGCCTCTGTTCGAGCACGGGGAAAAGGGAGAAGACCCAGTCCATGTCGGCGTGCACGTTCTGCTTGTCAGCCCTCCGCATGGATCCCATCCGGAGGTTTTCCAGTACCGTGAGCCCGCCGAAGATCCTGCGGCCCTCGGGGCAGTGGATCACGCCAAGCCCGACGATGTCGAAGGGGCTCGCCTTCGCCAGGTCGGTCTCGTTGTACGTAATGCTGCCTGCTCGCGGCCGACAGATCCCGGATACCGCCATGAGCGTGGTTGATTTGCCTGCGCCGTTTGCGCCGAGCAGGGCCACCAGCTCTCCGTCACGGACTTCAATGCTGACGCCGGTGAGCGCCTGGATGTGCCCGTAGGCCACGTCAACCGATTCGAGCTTCAGCATCTTCGGTTCTGCCCAAGGTATGATTCCACGACCTTCGGATCCGCGCGCACCTGTTCGGGGGTGCCCTCGGCGATGATCTGGCCGTAGTTGAGAACCTGGATCCGCTCGCACAGCTTCATGACCAGGGGCATGTTGTGCTCCACAAGTATGATCGTGAGCTTGTATTGGTCCCGGATGCGGCGGATGAGGTCCAGGACGAACATGCTCTCCTGCGCGTTCATCCCCGCGGTGGGCTCGTCCAGGAGCAGGAGTGTCGGCTCCAGGGCAAGGGCGCGAACAATCTCCAGCCTCCTCTGATCGCCATAGGGAAGAGAGGTTGCGGCAGCGGCAGCCCGATCAGCAAGGCCGAACACCGCCAGCTGCTCGAGGGACTTCTCGACCAGCCTCCTCTCGGTGACCTGGAAGGACGGCCAGGAAAGCAGGGTGGAAAGCAGGCTGCTCCTGTCACGCAGCTGGCGGGCCGATACGACGTTCTCCAGCACGGTCATGCTCGGAAAAGAGACGGATGTTCTGGAAGGTGCGGGAAATGCCAAGGGCAGCAATCCGGTCGGGCGCGAGCCGCGTGATGTCACGGTCCTTGAATCGGATGGTGCCGGAGGTGGGAAGGATGTGGCCGGTGAGGAGATTGAAAACTGTCGATTTGCCGGCGCCGTTTGGACCGATAATCCCCAGAATCTCTCCCGGGCTCAGGCGCAGCCGGTATCCCTCAACGGCATGGAGCCCCTTGAAGGTCTTCGAAAGGCCATCTATCTCGAGCAGGGTTTTTTTTTCTGAGTCCATTCAGGTGATTATAGAAGATTGTATAGCAGAACGAAACCGCAGTGTAAAGGAAGAGCGCCTGGTGCGCTGCTCTTGCAGCCCTGGGCGCACCCACGAGCGGCGGCTCGAGGTGGGAGTGGCGCGGCCAGTTCAACCCTGCAGATTGTACCCTATTGTGGGGTACGAACCCACATCTCCGACATGGAGAATGGCCGGCGGTCAATCGGCCGAGCCATGGCGGGGAAGCTTTCCAAGCTTTTCCACGTCGCATTGAGCAAGTTTATGGGGCAGGCTCAGGAGAACCTGTGCACCGTTCGGTGGTGATACGTGCCGCCCGGCCGCAGGATTGAATCGGGGAAGTGCCCGATATTGACACTGTCGGGAAACCACTGCGTTTCCAGGCAGAACCCGCCGTGCTTCGGGAAAGGAGAGCCATCCAGGAAATTGCCCGCGTACAGCTGGACTCCGGGCATTGTCGTGTGCACTTCCATGGTGCGGCCGCTGGAAGGATCCCGCACCGTTCCGATCATTCCCAGAGCTCCGCCGTGTTTCCCGACCACGAGGCAGTGGTCGTAGCCGCCGGCAACGGAGGCGATATCCCGCCCTATCTGTTTGAAGCTTGAGAAATCGAACGGCGTTCCCGCGGTCTTCAGGATCTCCCCTGTCGGCATCAGGTCTCCGTCCACGGGAAGGTAGAAGGGGCAGTTGAATCGTGCCTCCTGGGAAAGCATAGTGCCGGCTTCCTCACCGGGCACGGCGCCCGCGAGATTCCAGTAGGCGTGGTTGGTGATGTTCACCGGCGTGGCCTTGTCCGCGGTGGCCCAGTACTCGAAGGAAAGCTCGTTGTTCTCCGTGAGGGCATACTCCGCGGTGACCTTGAGCGTCCCGGGATAACCCTCATCGCCATCAGGGCTGGTGTGCTGGAACCGGATCCCGGCCATATCGCCCTTTTTGAAAAGCTTCGCCGACCAGACGTACTTGTCGAATCCTTTCAGGCCGCCGTGCAGGTGATTTTCCCCGATGTTGCGGGCCAGGGTGTATTGCTTTCCGTCCAGGTTGAAACGCCCGCCGCGAATGCGGTTGGCCACCCGGCCAACGATGCAGCCGAAGAAGGTCGTGTTCTTTTCCCATCCTGCAAGGGATTCGTGGCCCAGCGCGACATTCGCGGTCTTCCCCGAACGGTCAGGGACCATGACGGAAGTCACGGTCACGCCAAGGTCGATGACGGTGACACGCATGCCGTTGGAGTTTTCCAGAGTGAAGAGAGTGACGGCCCTGCCGTCTGACGTGGTGCCATACCGAGACTGTGCTGCCTGCATGTGTTCCCCCTGAAGGACCAGTATGCATGCGGCGCGGCGGTCAGGGAAGGCTATGGCATCAAGCCGATGCCGTTCGAGACTGCGACGCGCGGTTCCAGGGGGAAGCCTTTTCGCACCCTGCAGATTAGAGTCGTGCCAATGACGTTGGTCGAGCCGTATTCCTGCGCAAAGGAGCGGGCTCCTCCCAAGTCCGATTCCGTCACCTTCTCCGCCATCTTTGCCTCGTAGAGCTCGAACCGGCCGCCGTGCTCAACAACAAAATCAACTTCCCGGCCGTCCGCCGTTCTCCAGTACCAGATTGACGGCCGAACATCACGAACGCGCTTGAGCGAGCGGTACAGCTGGCCGAACGCATAGGTTTCCCAGAGATTTCCTGCGAGAGGGGACCGCTCCCACTCCTCGGTAGTCCTGATCCCGAGAAGATGGCAGGCCAGGCCCGTGTCCATCAAGTAAAGCTTGGGAGACTTCACCAGCCTTTTTCCAACGCTGCGGAAGTACGGCTCAAGCAGAAAGATGAGGCCTGACCCCTCCAACACCGAGAGCCACGCTTTCACGGTGTTCGGCGAAACACCAATGTCCCGCGACATGTCGGCGTAAGAAAGTGTCGTTGCTGTACGGGCGGCAATGACGCGCAGAAATCGTGCGTAGTCCCTCAGGCTGGTCACTTTCAGAGCGTTGCGTACGTCGCGCTCGAGGTAGGTCGCCACATACGCGGGATACCAGCTGTCCGGCCTCTCCGTGCCGCCCGCGTGCAGTGCTGGAAAGCCTCCGGTAACAACGTATTGGCTTAATTCGAGGTTCGGGTTGGCGGCCAGGGCCTCGTCCGCCGAAAGGGTTGGGAGATCCAGGATTCCCGCCCTCCCGGCCAGGCTCTCGGACACTCCCTGCATGAGGGCAAACGTCTGGGATCCGGACAGGAGATACCGCCCCTTGCGTTCCGAACGGTCGACTGCCAGTTTCAGGTACCTGAACAGCGAGGGGGCATATTGCACTTCGTCGATGATGGCGGGCGTGCCAAGCCGATCGAGAAACTGTTCGGGATTCAGCTGCGCCTGCGCCGCCTCCGCGGGACCGTCCAGGGTGACGAGCCGCACGCTCGGGTAGAGGTGCGTGAGAAGAGAAGTCTTTCCGCTCTGCCGCAGGCCGGTGACGAGCACGATCTTGAACTGGCGTGCAAGACGCGCCAGCGTCTGCTGGGAATCCCGCTCAATCCACATTCAGAAATAATGCAATTGGATCGCCGAAATGTCAAGATGGGAAACCGGGGGCGTATCGCCCAGGCCCCACGTAGAGCGATCCTGGGCCTCCCGGTAAAGCTTACTTAAGGACCGGCGCGTACTCTATGACGAGTCCGTCCTCGTAGTCGCTGACGATGACTTGACCCGACGAGTTTATTGCGCAGGAATATGGGTAACTGAAACCGTCCGGCGTCCCGCTCGTGTCCAATTGAGTGAGATAGTTGCCCGAGGAGTCGAACTTCTGCACTCGGCGGTTTCCGAAGTCCACGACATAGAGGTCGCCCGCGACTTGATCCGCGGCGACCCCGACGGGGTACAGGAACTGGCCAGGGGCACTTCCGTAGGTCGCACCGCCCAGTGCAAGAAGGAAATTCCCTTTCGAATCGAACTCTTGAACGTTGTTGTTGCCCGTGTCAGTGACCCAGACGTTGCCGCTTCCATCGACTGCAAGGCCATACGGGCTTCCAAACTGACCATTTCCAGTCCCATTGGATCCCCATGACCGCAGGGGAACGGAGTTTGGGGTGAAGACCTGTACCGTGTAGTGCGTGCTGTCCGCAATGTAGACGTTCCCGGACGAGTCAACACCAACGCCACGCGGGGTACCGATGACGCCGTTACCGATCACTTTTATGAAGCCGCCCGACGCGTTGAACTCTTCGACCTGGCTGTTTCCGCCGTCGGAGACGTACACTCTCCCGGAGGAATCAACGGCTATCCCGTAGCATCCGGTTGAAAAACCGAAGGGCTGCGATGCTCCCCACGTTCCCCACTGAAGCAGGAAGTTACCCGAAGGATCGAACTTCTCGATCCTGTTGTTGAGCGCGTCAGCAACATAGGCGCTCCCTGCGCTGTCAAAGGCAACTGCCTCAGGGTACGAAAAGACGCCGTTCCCTCCTGCCGAGCTGGTCTCAGCCCACGAAGCCAGGTACGTCGGCGGGGTCCCCTGCGCGAACTTTTGGATTCTGCCCGTGTTGTTCACGTTTGCTCCCGTGTCCGTGACGTAGATATTCGTTGCCGCGTCCACTGCAACGCTGGTGGGCGTTGTGAAGTGACCGTTTCCGGTGCCCACGGGCGCCCCCCAGGTCGTTTTGTATACGCCTGATGTATCGGTCGCCACGACACGACTGTTGCCCTTGTCAACCACGTACACGGTGTGTGTGCTGAAATCGTACGCGATGCCGGACGGACCAGACAGTGCTGTTACCGTGCCTGATGTCGTCGTCCAGGAGGTCTGCACGGTTCCTGATGTACTGAGGACGACAACTCGATTGTTGCCTGTATCCGTGACTTCGAGGTTGGTCCCGTCATAGGCAATGCCAATGGGGCCGGAAAGTGCAGGAGACGTAGTAGTGAAGGTCGCCACGTATTGACCGCCGGAGGTGTACTTCTGGACGTTGTTGTTGGAGGAGTCTGCAATATATATGTTCCCGCTTGCGTCAGTCGCCAAGGTGATCGTCCCTGAGCCGAAGGTTCCCCATGGTGCGCCAACGGGGTTTCCGCTGCTGTCGTACTCCTGCACCTTCTCACTGCCGCACCCGAAGAGGCAGGTGCCGGTCGCGACAAACATGTTGCCTGTGGGATCAATGGCCATGTCGAAAAGCGCTGAGAAAATAAAGGAAGGCATGTTGACGTTGTAATAGGTCTGGAGCGCTCCGTTCTGGTTGAACTTGCGGATACGGAACGTCGAGTCGGCGACGTACACGTTCCCCGCGATATCGGAGCGCGCGATCGGGCCGGAGAACGCCCACTCGGGATGCGCGTTGCCCCACTGACGCAGGAAGCTGTAACTCGTCGCGGTGAAAGGATATCGCGCGATAACCTGCTTGATCGCTGTCAGAAACGGGCTCGGGCACCCCGCCAGGACAAGAAAGAGGCTTGCCGCCAAGGCTCCAAAAGCAATCCTTTTCATTCGCATCACTCTGACCATACGACTATTCCTTTTACTCCGTTGATGTCTGCCGCGCGGGTTGCCTCGTCACCCCTGAGATCGAGGTAGGCGAACTGCCGCGCAAGATCCGGGTTCACTGCCTGGAGGTCCGCATATGCCCGCTTTGCAATGGAGTAGTTCTCCAGTGCATGGTTGGCCCTCGCCACGCAGAGAAGCACCGTTGCGTTTTTCGGGGACTTCTTCGCGGCCCGGTTATAGAACTCAAGCGCCTTGTCATAGGCCGCCTGCATGAAAAAGATGTTGCCGTAGTTGATCAGGGCAGGAAGATACTCGTCCTTGGCAAGAATCGCGTCGTATTCCTTCTGCGCCAGGTCGTACATGCCGAACCGCGAGTGCAGCACGGCCAGGCTGTTCAGAGCCTTGGACTTCGCCGGCTGGTTCGAGGCCCGGGTCACCGACGCCTGGAGTGACCGTTCCTGGTCACCCATCTCCCCCTGGACGAAGGCCACGAGGTCATCAGTGAGCGCCTTGACGATGCGCGTATCGGCCGGGAGCTTGATGTCCGAGGCTGAGCTTGCGAAGCCGACCGGCGCGTAAACCTTCCAGGCATCTCGCAGCGGGTAGAGCACCGCCTGGTTCTTGACCAGGTTCTCCCGCCACTCCTTGGCGCCCATCTGCCACGCTTTGACAAAGCCGCCGTCGCGGAGAGTTATCTCGATGGGGAGCCACACCTTGTTGTCCTTGATGATGAGGTCATCCCTGTGGGCAAATGCGGCCCTGGCGTCGTCAGGTCCGATGCTCAGCGCAACTGCCATGTAGATATGCCCGGGGATGGTGATGAATGCCGTTTCCAGCCCCACCGCTTCGAACATCGAGGCGTACAACGCGGAGAAGTCGCTGCACTTGCCGCTGCGGTACTCCAGCGTCTGCGAGGGAAATTGAATGTAGTCCACGGTCTTGTTGTCGGAGTTCAAAGTTGCCACGGGATCCGAAGTGTAGGTGAGGCCGTACAACGTAAGCGCGTCATGGATTGCGGCAGCCAGCCGGATGTTCGGCTCTACTGCAGTGTTCCCCTTGCCGTTCACAATTGAGGCCACGTTCTTGGCGAACTTCACTGCGGTGGGATCATTTGGAGAGACAAACGCAGCGGCCTTCCGGTCATCGTCCCAGGTGAGCGAATTCCGCTTCAGCACTTTCAGGGTCTGAACGGAGCTGCTCGTGATGGGCTTGCCGTTCATGATGTAGGAGAGGGTCACGTTTGCCGAGACCTTGGTGTCTTCCGTATTGTCCAGGACGTTCTTCTTGAACAGCGCATACAGATCGAAGGTGGCATCCTTTCCCGCATCAATGCGATCAGGTCCCGTCACCTCCTTGGGGTCGCTCATGTACTCCTTCACCAGGACGCTCACTTTCACGTTCTGGATCGCGGACTTCTCCCAGTTGTGAATGTACACGCCGGCTATGGGATGATCGTCATAAAATTTGTAGAAAACCGGGTAGATGTCGGATACGTTCACAAGGCTGAGCTCAACGCCCGTTTTCAGGATCAGCGGCTTCGCTTTCTCGGGAAGGTTTGTCGGGGCAGCCTCGAACTTCTGGACCACGACCGGGTTGCCCAGTCCGTAGGAGACACCCAGGGAGGCACCAACTCCCGTGTAGAGGCCGACCTGGTACAGGAAGGAACCTCCGAGGCTGACTGTCAGGCCGGGCGGGAAATCCCAGTAGAGGTCCACTCCCGTCTTTACGAACGGGTTCCAGTATCCGGGACCTCCGCCGCTGTTGAAAAATCCGTACGTGGCTCCGCCGTCGGCATATCCCTTGACGCCGAAGGCGGGAAAGAAGTTGTACGACATCCCGATGCCAGCAGACGCGGAAGTAAACGAGACCGCCTGTCGAGCAGGAATCGGCGTGTACTCGTAGCCGATCTCCGCGCGGGCAAGGGCAAGCGGAAAGAACGGAAGCCGGTATTCCCCGACAATCGCTCCCGCTCCTCCCAGCGTGAAGTAGTTCGCACTGTCCCCCAGGGGAACGGTGACCGCGGGCTGCAGCCCGATCCACAGCGGCGCAAAGGAGAGCACCGTAGGACCAGTCGAAGGGGGCTTGATGGCACTCTGCCCCATGGCCGAGATGGCGACCGCCATTGCAAGTGCCGCCAGGAACGTCTTCTTCATCGCTTCCCCCTTCGTCGCACAATACCGTACTTAATTACTCATGAATATTATCTCTGAAGATTTCATATATCAACCAAAATGGTCAGAAATAAACCCGAGGAAACCGCCAGGGGAAAGGCCGCGCAGGGTGGGCAAGGGGGTTGCGGAAGGCTAGTCCAAGGGGGGGATGGGTAGGGGGAAAGCTGGATCTTGGTAAAGGTGGGCTGAAGGGAGGCGCGCCTTGACTGCCCTGTCGAAAGGGGGTAGCGTGCGTGCCCATGGACGACGCGCCGAGGTGGAATTCGCGGTCCGCGATCATGACCGCGATCGTGCTCGTGCTTGCGTTTGCGGCGGGGTCTTACATCCAGTTCGGGATTCTGGAGAAGCTGAAGCCCGTCGTCATATCAGCGATGGACAACGTCTCCGTGCACTCCCTGGCGAAAGGCAACGTCGTCCGGGCTGCCCTGTCAGCCGTTGCGCCCATGGACTGGGGGGTGATCGGCTTCTGCGGGCTTCTGCTCATCTTTTTCATTTTCATCCAGGCAAAGTTCGGCGCGGTGGCGGAGTTTTTCCGCTTCCTGCTCCTGGGGGAGCGGCGCACCCTTGTGTTCCTGCTCTTTGTCTGCGCCCTGATGCTCAAGCCAATGCTCGCGCCGGGCATGCCCTATTTCATTGATGCGCCGTCGCACGTGTCTCGCGCATGGTACTCCTACCTGAACCTTGTTCAGGGTTACATTTTCCCTTCATTCACGAACTACTACCACAACGGTTTTGCGCTCTTCTCTCACTACGGCTGGCTCCCGTCGTATCTGATCGCGGTGGCCAACCTCGCGCTGCGGAACATCGGTTTTGCCTCGAAGCTCGTTGTCTTCCTTTTCAGCGTCGCGAACGTATTTCTGTTCTACGCACTCGGGAAGCGGATATTCGCCAGCCGCCGAGGCGCGCTCCTATTTGCACTCATCTTCGTGACGAGCAATCTTTACCTGTACGAAATCGTGTGGACCGGACTCCTGTTCTTTCCCTGGGTCTTTCTCGGCGCAGGCGTCATGCTCCTTTCCCTGGAATCCTGGCTCTCCGGCTCCTGGAAGCTCCTGCCCGCCGCGTTCATGACCGCCGTGGGTGCGGCGATCTTCGTCAACACGCACCTGGGTTACGCGGCGCAGTTTCTCCTGTTCTTTGCCGTTTACGCAACCGCGAGGACCGTGATCTTTTACCGTGGACGATTCCCCGGCCTCCTCGGGTTCGCGGCGATTTCCATGGCCATCGGGGCGGTTCTCGGGGCCTTTGTATTTCTCCCGACCATACTCGACATTCATGACGTCAATTTCTACAAAGCGTTTCCCTTTTCCGACCTTACGACGTACAAGTTCTGGCGGGCGCCCCTGTGGGATTTCCTGGTTCCACGACCGTTCTATTCCGGCCTCGACCTGGACTACATGGGATTGGCCCTCGTCGCGGCCGCCGTTGTTTGTGCGGTGCGCTTCGTGGGAACGAAGAACGCATGGTTTCGGTTCTGTCTCGTGCTGCTTCTCTTCTGTCTCCTGGTGATCAACTACAGCCGCAACAGCTTCCTTGTCCTGCTCTCACTTGGGCTCCTCGTGGCCGGCGGCTATGTGCATCTCATGAGGAAGAAGGACGTGAAATTGAGCGTCTTTGCGGTCCTCGCAATGGCGTTGATGATCGACGCCCTCCTCGTCAACAACTTCAACACCACGGACACGCGCGGCGGCTACGAGATGGCCGTCTACGACAGGCTCACCGCCGAACCCGACGGAAGCCGATACGGGGTCGTGATGGCCAACACTCTCCATACGGGAAACGGTGCCGGCAATGACGTCTTTGTTTCACCCTGGCTGAAGGTCGTCGGTTCCGCGATTCTCCAGCCGAATGCCATCATGCTGGAAGCCAACAAGCAGGCCTTGTATCAGTACGGTTTCACCTCGGACCTCCTCGTCCCCGACATCCAGGGAGGCCGCCTCTCCCCCACGACAGTGGAGGCATTGGACCTCATCGGTGTGAAATACATAACTTTTCACACAGCCTCGCAGTATTTCGTGCCGTCCCTGGGCTCCGATGATGCCATTCAATCCCGCCCCGACGGCCCCTGGGTGGAGCTGCCAATGACCTCCCCTGTGATTTTTTCTGGCTCAACGGTGAACGTCGACGACCTGGCCAGCACGGTGCCCGACCTGAAGCGGCGCGGCGCTTTCGAAAAGGAGGACGTGTCGCACAGCAGGGCCCCGTTCAGGAAGCGGCCGGAAGCGGACGCGTACCTCAGGGCCGTCGTGGAGGCTACCGGGCTGGATCCTCGCACTTCGAACGCGAAGCAGCTTCTCCTCCGCAGCGGCAGCGGTGAGGACTCTGGAGCAACCGGGACCGCCACGGTGAAAGTGAATCGCTTCGAAGTGGACAGCCAGAAAGTCCTCATCGATTTCTCGGTTGACCGAAAGGGCTTTGTGGCGATCCCCTTCGGCTACTTCAAGTGGCAGAAGGTCAGCCTGGACGGCAGACAGGCCCCATTCCAGCCGACAGTCGAGAACACCATCTGCCTCAGGATCGAGGCGGGCCGCCACACGGTGACCATAGGACCTTCCATCTCACCCGCGCGTCGACTTGGTGCGATTGTCAGCCTGGCGGGATTGGCGTCTTTCGGACTGTTGCTGCTGATTTTGAGAATCGCGCGTCGCCCTCAGGAGCGCGTTGCCCGCTGAGGCGCACCGCCCGCCGCGGATCCTACAGAACGCTCGTGGCGCCTGGTGCGAGCGGCACATTTGCCACTGCATGCGTCAGGCCGCCGCGTCCAAGGCTCACGGTCCATCATCGGGTTTTTCTCCAGATCAGGCGATTGTAGACAAGCCAGTTGTAGGGCAGCACGAGAAAGCCGATCGTGGCGATCAGTGAGAGCTGGCGCACGATTGTTGAATCTCCCAGGATCCGCGTTGCGGACCCAACGGCCACAGCCTGCAGGAGGATTGCGCCGAAGGACGTAAGGTTGAACCCGAGCATTCTTGCCGCAAGTCCTCCCAATCCACGCGGCCGATCCGTCTTGAAGGTCCAGAAATTGTTCCAGATGAAATTGCTGATGATCGCCCCCTCAACGGACAGGATGGATGCCCACCCGGACTGCTGTGAGAGGAATGCCAGGGCCGTACTGCTGAGGAATCGGAAATACCCCGCCAGGTTGCCGATGAACGTCATCCTGCTGAACACCTCGAGGAGCACCGCGTTGACAATGTAGCCAAAAAGACCGACGGCCGCAAACTTCAGGAACCTGCGCGTGCCCTCGTGCCGAAAGCGCAGGAGGATGCAGGTCCAGAGAATTCCCCAGGGAGCCTGGCCATCCATCTTCGACTCACCGGCTTCGCGCAGCCGGAACTGCAGCGCAACCTCCCGCACGCGCGCGCCTGACTGAACGAGGCGAAAGAGCATTTCCAGCTTGTATCCGAATCCCCGTGTGATGAAGGACTCGAAGTCCAGGCCGCGGAAGGCCGCGTTGACGCGCGTTGCCTTCAGGCCGGTGGTCGGATCCGTGACCTGCCAGAAGGATTTCAGAGGAAAGAAAAGCAGGACGCGGCTCACGAACCCGCCGACCTCGCTCAGGAAGCGTCGCACCGGGCTCCAGCCACGCGGATAGGAGCCGCCGGGGCGCCTGCGGCTTCCCAGCACCAGGTCGGCGCCGTTGTCCAGCCCTGCGAGCAGATCGGGAATCACGCTCGTCGGGTGCTGCAGGTCGCCGTCGAACTCCACTACGGCATCTGCCGCGAGGACATCGATGGCATAGCGGAATCCCTTGAAATATGCGGCGCCCAGCCCTTCCTTTCCCTGCTCGACGATGAGGTGGACTTTCTTACAGCGCCTCTTCGCGCTCCGTACGACATCGGGTGTCCCGTCGGTGGAGTTCGCGTCCACCACGACCACGTGGCAATTCCAGCCCGTCGCAACGAACACCGTGCTGACGAGCTCATCGAGAATGACCCCGATAGAGGCGGCTTCATTGGAGGTCGGGATGACGATGACGGCAGTTCGGGAATGAAGCGTCATCCCGTCTTTCGAAACACCAGGATCGTCGGGCCGCGGTAGGCGGGACCGCTGCGGCCGTCAAGTCCAAGGAGGTACTTCACCTGCGCCGCGACATTCCCGAGCTCGAAGGACGAGGAGGCGTCCACTTTTACAGGCGTGAAAGAGGCCATGAGCGGCAGCTCAAAGATCTTCGAATACATGAGTACCTTGGACTTGTATCGTTCCTTTTCCTTCAAGAACCTGTCGTACATGTTCGAAGACACGACGACGAACTTTGCGTCCTGGGCTCCGAAATAGTCCGCCACCCCTGCGTTGCCGGGTTGAAAAGGGGTGTAGCCGTCATAGACGGCGTTCTCAGCGGTCACGCCGTTCTTCTGGCACCAGGCCAGCGCGACCACCCGCGTATCCCGCAGAATGAACTGGTGCGTCGTGGTGACGCTCGTCAGGAACAAGCTTGCCGCAGGGATCGCACAAAGGACTCCCAGCACAGCAAATGCACCACCGCGCCCGATTCTCTTTTGCACAAACAACCAGGATCGATAGATCCCGGTGGAAGCCAGCAGAAGTGGGCCGGCATGCATCGGAAGCGCCCACCGGGCCCAATGCAGGCCGCTGGTCGAAAGGAAGATCCAGTAGAAGAAGCTGAAAAACAGCGGGAGGAGGGACTTTTCCCGAAAGACGAACACTATCCCGATAGCCATGAAAAGCAGGAGGAGAATTCCCGCTGCACTCACGAAATCCTTCGCATAGAAGAGAAGGTTCCCGAGGTATCCGAGGTTGTCGGATCCGAGATGTGTGTTCCGTGCCTCGTGGCTGAAAGTATAGAGCGTATGACCGACGTTGATGAACAGGAACGGGGTCACGAGAAACATTATGATGGCCATTCCCACAATGACGAAGACTGCGGAGGTGTACTTCTCACTCTTGAGAAAACGAAGGAAGACTGCGAGAGCACCAAGAAGAAGACCGCCAGCAATGATGAGCTTGGAAATCGTTCGAGTCCTGGCCTCGATGTCGTGAGGAAGGGGCCGGTGCAGGACGGAGGTGATGAATTCCTTTGACAAGTCGTAGAAGCCGGGGCTGCGAAGCGAATACGCGCCGACCGCTCCAAATGCAAGTGCGATGAGGAAGAGCACGACGGCCGTCTTTCTTGCGCGAAGCGGGTTCGTGGGGCCGGCATCGAACACCGTGGCTCCTCCGTCGGCGGCCCGCACAATGACCACGAAAAGGAGGAGGGGCAAGGTGAGAAATGAGGAGTATTTTTCCGCCATGGCGAGGCAGGAAAAGACCAGGGCCAGGAAGAGATCTCGGGCCCGACCGTTCTTCAGGTAACGCACGCAATACAGAAGCACGAACATGAGGAGGGCCGTCACAAGCACATCCGGAGTGGCATAGTGGGAGTTCTCAACGAAGGGCGGGAAGATCGTGAATATGACGGCAGCAATGATGCCCACGGCAGGGGCCACCATGCCCCCGATGCAGTACGCTGCGGCTGTCATGAGCACACCCGAAGCCGCGGTCACGAGGCGGGATGTCAGGTAGAATGGCTTCCTGTCCTTTTCGAAGGTCTCGGTAAACCCTGCCGGTGAGAGAATCTTGTTGACGACAGGATAGAGGACCTGGCTTGCGTAGATGCTGATGTCGTTCGGGTGAGTGTAGTTGTCAGGGTCGAGGCTCCCTCGTTCTACCATTGCAGCAGTCTTTTCGGTCACGGAGAACTCATCCGGGTGCGCCAGCATGGGGAATCCCCAGTTCGCCCCGATGGAACGCAGAGCCAACGAGGCAAGAAGAATCACTCCCAGCGATAAAGGGGCTGTGCGATGTGCCGGTTTTCCCTTTTCACGGCCGGTATCCGCGGAATCTACCAGGAGAAGGGAAAAGCCGTACAAGATCAGGAAAACGCCGGAGAGGTACATGAGGAGCGGATTGACCGCGACGGCGAATCCATAGAGGAGATTCATGACGATCACGATTGACAGAACAATGAGAGAGCGTCTGGAGAATAGCGGCTTCAACCCGGCCCCGAACCACGCGTTCATGAGCTTACTGGCGGTAGCTGTCGCTGACCTTCACGAGAAGGAGCAGCTCCAGGCGCCTGTTCCCCGGGACCAGTCGGTTGCCGAGCACTTCGCTGGTGCTGGGGCCGTAGACGAAGACTGGTCCGAACTGGATGGTCGTAAGGGCCGCGGGAGAAAGCTCGACCAGCGGCGAAATGAGGCCGGAGCCATCAGACCAGTTGTGCTGCCAGATCGCGTTCAGAGTGACAGCGGAGGAAGCCATGTTGGAGAACCGCAGTGCCAGAACGGTGTTGTGCCCCCCGGGTCCTGTTTCATCATCAAGCCACGAGATGCCCGGGTCCCGCTCGCCGTTGTAAGCGTATTCCGCGGAGATCTTGATGCGTGGCGTCCTCCACTCCCGGGAATCCCGAGCACCGCAGTGGGGTAGATGCGCTGCATCATGCCGCCGACGTAGATACCGCCCCCGGTGGTGGCGATTGGCTCCGGGGCGGTTGTCTATGACGAGGCGCACCGGAAAAGCCATGGTTGTCTCCGCGGACACGTCGAACCCAAGGATGCTGGTCTTCAGTGAGAGCGACGACCGGGGAGCAAGGAGTGTCTGCCAGAACCCGGCGAGCGTCCACTCCATGGGCCCGGTCACCAGGGTGAATTGCATTCCATACCCGGCATCTTTCGGGTCGGGAGTGGTCGGGTCAGAAAAGCCGTAGTCCTGAATGTCAAAGCGAGCGAGGAACGTGAGGCTGTCAAGACCGAACGGGACGGTCATCCTGAAGGAAACGGGCAGGGGCACCACAGGGGGAATGGAAATGATATTAGCTTTCTGCCAGAGAGGCTCGTTGCTGATCCCCCAACCGGGAAGGCCGCGAGCCGGCAGGTTGCTGAACTGAAAGAACTGCGAGTTTCCCCAAGTGTAGTCGTAAATCCCCAGGCGAAAGAAAACGGCTTCGTGAACCGAGTAATCGGCGAACAGCTCCGGAATCTGCGGGCCGGTGCTCGGCCAATTGTAGCTCAAGGTGCCGCGGATGCGGAGCTGGGGCGCCGGCCGCACCTCGAATCCCAGGCTCGCGCTGAAATACCCTTTGGCCTCGGTGCCAAGATCGCTTGTGAGACTCCCCGGATCCGGAAGTCCGGACCATCCGTAGCCGATCAAGCCCGTACACGTCCAGGCTGCCGAAGTAATGGATCCTCTGGTCCTGGGTGATGTCATCAGGCCGCACCGCGGGAGTGGTGCTTTGAGAGGTGCCCGGGCTCTCAGTGGGAGGGCTTGCTGTGGGAGGGCTCGAAGTTGAGGTTCCGTTGTCCGTGAAAAGTCTGTCCAGGTCGTTGCCGCCGGAAGCCGGGGGTGTCTGTCCGGCCGCGGTCATGCTGGACACAAGGAAGAGCACGGCCGCCGCAAGCGCGCCGGGCACGCGCGCGCCTTTATTCACTCAGGTTCTCCAGCCAGGCCTTCGTGAATGTGGCGTCAGGCAGGCGCTGGAGGGAAGGACGTGCAATGGTGTAGGTGGTCCTTTCCTTGACGAATGTGCCGTTGATCTGCGCCCCTCGCAGCTCGTCCAGGATGACGACCGTCTCCGGGACATAGCGGTTGCCCACCTGCTGGTATGTCGGGAAGGCCGCTGGTTCGCAGGTGCTGGCCCGAGAAGCTGTAGTCTTCTGTCTTGCGAACCAGCCCGTCGTCGCTGACCCAGATCTTCATCTTCGGGAAACCGATATCGTCCGTCCTGGCCTCGAGGTCGAGGACCCAGCAGTCGAACCGCCCCAGCTTCTGGCGCGCGGACGCCGACACCCGGTAGTCCCCCGCAAGGTTGGAGCGGGTGAAGTCCGAGTTGCGGGCGTTCATGTTCTGGAAACGGTCCTTCGCGCTCGTGAAGGTGAATCGCCGGGACACGGGGTCATAGAACCAGAGGTTGTTCCCGGACTTGAGGTACCCCTTTCCCTTGTCCTCTTCCGGCTTCACGATGACGATGAGATACGTGTTCTCCTTGTCCCGCCTGAAGACCATGGCCTGCTTCGTGCTCGTTGCCCTGCCCGGGTGTTTCCTGCACGAAGGTGTACAGCGCGGAGAAATCGGAATCTGCGAAAGTGACCAGCGCGTCGGCCTGCTTGAGGATCTTGACGAAATCGGGAGTCTGCCGCGCCTGGGCCCCGGCAGCGGGCGGCCAGCAATGCCGCGCATGCAAGACGAAACACCGCAGGCGCATGCTCGAGATAAAGGCCTCATGGAACTCCTTGTTATTCGGATCGCAGTGCGACCACCGGCTCGATGCTCTGCGCCGCCCGTGCCGGGCTCCAGCGCGCCCGCCAGCGTGACCAGGGTGATGAGCAGCGCATCCGCACCTACTATATCAGCATTCATCACCCAGCTCAGGTGCCCCCGGTCGAGAAAGATGTCCAGTCCCGCGGAGCCGGTCAGCGGGATGCGCGAGACAGGCCGACAGGCCCACGACAGCTCAGGACGAGGCCGGCCACGATGCCGCACACCGCCAGGAATCACCGCCTCGCAGAGGATCGAGGTTGCGCACCTGGGGCCTCTGCATGCCCGATGGCCCGCATTGTCCCGATTTCCCGGGTCGCGCTCGTAGATCATCACACGGTACAGGTTGAGAATACCCACCGCGATCACGACGGACAAGAAGCGCCAGGATGCCGTAGCTGACAGCAGTGAGCGCCTCTGAGCAGGGTCCTGATCTCCGCCATGTAGTCATGACGGGCTGCCGCGGTGAACCGCCCATCCAGCGCCCGGCTGATCCGCGCCGCCGCGCTGTCCGCGGCGCGGTAGTCATCCAGGTACACGCCGATGCTGCGCGCTGTAGCGCCGGATCGAAGCCGAGCAGCCTGGTTCAGAACGCACGCGGTCCATGTACAGGGTGTAGTAGCCGAAGATGCTCACCTCGCGGAAAATCGCCTTGACCCAGAGCGGGACGGTGTTGACGGCTCCCCCTTCGCGGTTGACCTGGAGGGTGACCTGGTCCCCGACCCGTGCCCCGAGCCGCCGCGCGGTGACCTCGGAGATCAGGACGCCCGCGCGGGTCGCTCATGTCCGCGGGTTCCCCGCAACGAACTGCAGCCGGCCTGATCATCCCCCCCTCGGCGGCCCAGTCCATGCCGATCACCCGCCGCATGGTGACCGATTCGCCGTTGAAGAACACCACTCCGTCGCCGCCAAGGTGCGTGCGGTGCGAAACGGCCACCGGTCTGACCCCCGAGCGCGAGATCGCATCCAGGATGAAGCGGTCCTGCTCGCGCAGGGTCGGCAGCGTCGCGGACGTCCTTGCCCAGGCCGATGATGACGTGCCCGCCGTAGTAGCGGGCCCCGCGCAGATTGATCTGGTAGGAAAGGCCCGCGACGAGGCTCTGGACGGTGCAGACGAAAAAGAAACCCGCGCACACTGCCAGGCCCAGCAGGAAGAACCGCCGGGCGTTGCGCGTGAAGTTCCGAAATGCCATCTGCAGCGTCATCCGCGCGCTCAGCTCGCCTGGATGGCGCGGACGGGCTGGATTCGCAGCGCCAAGCCGCACGGGGTACACCCAGGCGATCATGCCCAGGACGAACGCGGCACGCAACCGGACAAGGCGATGTTCCAGACGGAAATCACCGGGGTGCAGGGACGCCTCCCCCGAAGAGCAGGACGAGGATCTGGTTCCTGAAATGCACGGGGACTCGGTCCAGGAGAGCAACGGCACGAGCCCGAGCAGGATGCCGGCGATCCCCGAGACGAGGGTGAGGGCGCAGGTCTCCACGATGAACAGCTTCTGCACGAAGCCCCTCGGCGCCCCGATTGCGCGCATCGTGCCGATCTCTGCCGTGCGCTCGAAGACCGACATCACCAGGAGTTCATCGTGAGGATGAGGACGATTCCGCCGAGCATGAAGATCCCGACGTACAGCACGATCTGCATGAGAAAGACGTAGCGTGGCAACGCCTCCGGCGGTGCCCCGCCAGTCGCGCACCTGGACGGCCAGGTCCTGGCGTCGCTCGAACGTCCCGGCGAAGTTCCGCCGCGATCCGGGCCTTGCTGGCTCCCGGCTGCGTCCTCAGCGAGGATGAAGTGCCAGGCCCCGTCGTGGCCGAGCGGCGGCTTCGCCGGCTGTGGCGCCCGCGCGGTGCGCCTCGTTGAGGAGGTTCTTCAGCTCCTCCATGCTGATGGGCGCCGAGCCTGCGCCTCGTCCACCGTGCGCTCGGGCCGCTCGCAGTGCCGCGAGAAAAGGGAATCCAGGTCACCCGACCTGCGCCCTGGGAACCGGCCGTGCGCCGCAGCCGTCCCGGGAAGGCGCATCAGTCTGGAGTATCCGCACAGGGCGCGGAGGATCCGGCCATCCGCAATGACCACGTGCCGCAGCGCCTCGTTGCCCGGCTGGTAGCGGATGACGCCCGACAAGGGTCGCCTCCCGGATGGTGAAGGTCTGGTTGCGAAAAAGGGAAAGCTGCAGCTTGTCTCCCGGGGACGAGGGGATGCCCTCGGCGGAGCCGGATCTCCGGGGCCCACTCCTCGGTGATCACCGCCCACCCGGAGCTGCCCGGGCGCAGGCGGCGCTCCGAGCGACGAACCGGGGCGCTGGAAAAAGTCGAAGTACTCGTCCCCGATCACGCCGAGCCCCAGCCCCGGTGCTGCGACCGCCGCCTGCCTCCAGGAGAAGAGGGGAGGAAAGGACATACGCAGTCGCCGCGACTCCCGGGACACCGGGAGGCGCGCGCCCCGACGTCCGCCGCGTTCACGATGAGCGGTTCGGATTCGTAGTCCCCGATCACGGGGATGTCGGGTCCGAAGAGGCTGAACGACTGGTCGCTGCGCGCGCTGATGGAGAGGTCCGCGGTGAAATTGTCCGAAAACGTGCGCTGGATGCCGCCGATCGAGCTTTCAAGCACGGCGTTGCCGACGAAAAAAGCGGCAACCCCGACGGCAATGAGGATCGCGACGACAAGCGTCTTCCGCCCGCGGCGGATGAGGTTGCGAATTGCAATGCGAAAAAGGAGCATCCCTGCACGTCCATCTCTATCAGGATAGCCAATAGCGGTCCGGCGCGTTTCAAGCGGAGGAGAGAATCACACGGCCTTTGCGGCGGAGCATCGTCATGATCGTCTTGAAGAAAATCGAGATGTCCAGGAGGATCGACATGTTCTTCACGTAGTACAGGTCGTACTGCAGCTTCTTGTACGTGTCCTCCACCGAGGGGGAATGATACTCGCCGGAAACCTGGTCCCACCCGGTGATGCCCGGCTTGACCAGGAGACGCTGGCGATAGTAGGGGATGGAGCTTTTCGAGCTCTGACGGCCAGCTCAGGACGCTCGGGGCGCGGCCCGATGAAGCTCATCTCACCGACGAGAATATTGATCGACCTGCGGGATCTCGTCCAGGCGGAGCTTGCGGAGAAAGCCGCCGAACCCCGTGACCCGCGGATCATGCCTTCGCGGTCGGCGCGAAGTCGTTCTCCGTCCACCTCTCATCGTCCGGAACTTCAGGATGCGGAAACGCTCCGCCGCCCCGGCCCAGCCTTTCCTGGCGGAAGAGCACCGGGCCGCGGCTGGAGAGCCTGATTGCCAAGCGCAATGAGCAGTCCAGGGCACCAGGCAGATCGACGAACAGGACGAGAGACACGAGGAATGTCGAACGCCCCGCTTGATGATCCCGTATCGCCCCTTTGCCCCCAGGTCGATGTTCTCCAGGAACCACAGGTCGTTGATCGTCCCGATGGGGATCTTCCGCAGATACATGCTCGTAGAAGTCGGGAAGCCGCATGAAGCGCACCGGCCTGTTCGATGAGATCCAGCAGCGCTCGCCGCGTCTTCTCGCTGAGCCGTCCCTCGTCGGCCACGACCACCAGTGACACTCCGCGCTCCTTGACCACCTTCACGAACGCCTCCCGGCTCCGGACGCGTCTTGGCGGAAGGCCGGGCGGCGCCCTGCCCGTCTCGTCCAGGAAGGCCACGGCCTCGTAGCCGAGGTGGTCGTTGGATTCGATCGCCGCCACGATCTCCACCACGGTCGGCGTCCACGCCGACGAACGCGGTTGCCCGGCGCGGAAGGTACAGGCGCGAGACCCGGCCATAGCCGAACCGCCACAGCCAGAGCAGGACGAAACAGGAAGCCGGTGTACAGCGCGAGGATGGTCTTCGGGTTCGTTGCGGAGATGTCGAGGTAGAAGATGAGCGCAGAGACCAGGCCGCCGACCGCCACCGCGCCGAAAAGCCTTCCCGCGAAGCGCAGCTCGTCGAAGGCGTTGTCGATGTTGTAAAGGTCGGCCGTGTAGAAGGCGACGATCCAGACCAGCCACGGAGACCAGGAAGCTTCGGGACAGGTCCCACCATCGTTCGAAGGAGGGCGGGGAGGCGTAGCGCACGAACAGGGCGAAATACAGCGAGAGAAAGAACATCCCGACATCGACGAAGAGGATGAATAACTGCCGAGGCCTACGCGACGATCTCATGGGCCGGTACCCGGGGGAATTGATTCCTCATGTACCCTAAAAATCGGTCAATTGGACTATACTATTCACTCCAATGAGGAGCTATCCCGTCACGGTGTCAAGGCTGCTCATCGTCGCCAGGTCAGCGGCCCTGTTCTCGCTGTCAATTAGCTTGGCCGCCTGCGCGGGAGTCTCCACCCTGCGCGTGCCCGTCCCGGCACTGCTTGCCTCCGAGGCCTATCGGGAACGCATAGGCGCGATTGTGTCCACGTGGGAGGCTTCACGGGGGATCACGGACGGATAGGCCGCGGGGGTGGGAAAATGAACTGCCGGCGGGAGCCGCGGCGAGCGCGGCCTGGTGGGGATTCAACGAAGGCGATGCAACCGACTCTCTTCAGAAGGCGATGGATTCCGGAGCCCCGACCGTTGTCGTGCCGAAGATGCCGACGCCGTGGATTGTATCTCACACCCTTTCCCTCCGGCGCAGCGGGCTCGAGCTCTGCATCGAACCCGGCGTGGTGATCCTTGCTGCGAAAGGGGCTTTTCGCAGCGGCGGGGAGAGCCTGATCGAGGCGGATGGGGTGGCAGACTTCTCGATTCTCGGGTACGGAGCGGCGCTTCGAATGAGGAAGAGCGATTACCAGAAGGCTCCGTACGTAACGGCAGAGTGGCGGCACGCAGTCTCTTTGCGCGGAGTGTCCCGGGCGCTCATCGCGGGACTGCGCATCGAGAGCTCGGGAGGCGATGGAATCTACGTCGGCACCTTGAGCGACGGGAACGTGAACGTGCCCTGCGAGGACCTGGTTCTCCGTGACCTGGACATCCTGGACAATCACCGGCAGGGAGTGAGCATCACCTCCGCGCGGCGACTGCTGATCGAGAACTGCCTCATTTCCGGAACCTCGGGCACTCTCCCGCAGTCAGGGATCGATTTCGAGCCAAACTCGAATGACCCAGGCTTTGCAGACTGCGTTGTCCGAGGTTGCAGGATCGAACGCAACGCAGGTGTCGGCCTTCTGTTCGTGCTCTCCAACCTCGGGCCCCGGTCGGAGCCCATTTCAATCCGCGTGCAGGGGTGCATCATCGACAACTTTCCCATCTCCGTGTTGCTGCATGGCACTGGCAATCACGTCCGCGGCACCCTGAGCTTCTCAGGCAATTCCTTTCGCGGGCTTCGGATCCTCGGCGGAACCCCCGGAGCTTTCAGTAGCCTTCAGCTCGGCCCCTTGACGCCGGGGCCCTTCCCTTGTCGATCCGCATTCCGCAGGGCCTGGTACTCGATCTCCTCCAGGAGCGTACGGTTCACGGCGAGCAGATCGGCGAGGAATGCCGTGAGCATCGTCTGGAACCCGATGCCCAGGAGAATGGAGGCAAGGATCAGGGATTGAACGTGCCCTCCTGCTCCGCCGAACACCAGGAAGGCGAGAAAGCGGAGACCGACGAGCACACCCGCGGCAAAAAGCGTGCCGCCGATGGCCATGAAAAAGCGGAACGGGCCGGTAGACCACGAAGATGCGGAGCATCGTGAGGACCGATTTCTTGACATAGCTCGGGAATGCTTTTCACGAGGCGTGACGGGCGGATCTCGTCGTTCACCCGGACGGGCACGGATGCCACGACCATGTTCTTCCGACCCGCCTGGATGATCGTCTCCAGCGTGTAGGTGTAGTCGTTGAAGACGTGCAGGCGCATTGCCGCCTCGCGGCTCACGGCGCGGAACCCGGACGGTGCATCCTCGATGGCCGTGCCGCTCACACCGCGAACAACGGCGGTCCCGAGTCCCTGGAGAGCTTTCTTGAGAAGAGAAAAGTGCTGGATCGTCTTTATGGGGCGAGAACCGATGACGATGTCGGCCTTTCCCGCGAGGATCGGGGCGACGAGCGCAGGGAATATCAGCAGCGCAATACTGGTTGTCCGCGTCAGTGTTGACGATCACATCGGCGCCGGCTTCGAGGGATGCCCTGAGACCCGCCATGTAGGCCCGGGCGAGTCCCTGGTTGCGCTTGAAGCTCACCACGTGGTCCACGCCGCTTTTCGGCGGGCCACTTCCACCGTGCCGTCCGTGCTGCCGTCATTCACGATCAGCCACTCCACCTCTTGAAAACCCGGCACCTCGCGGGGAAGAGCGGCCAGCGCCAGGGAGAGTGTCGCCTCTTCGTTGTAGCAGGGGATCTGGATGATGAGCTTCATGCCGTTGTATGCATCTTCCTACTGATCCGCATCGTTGTTCGAGGGCCCCTTCGTCCCGTCCACCGAATCGCTGGTCATAAGGTGGATGCTGCTCACCGGAAGCGACGCGACGCGAAACGGCGAGCGGACAGCGGCGAGAACGCTTTCAGAGGTAATGCCTCCGCCCCCTGAGGAAAGATCGAGATAGTCGGCGTCCGCGTAGTGGGTTCGAGTATGCTGCGGCGGCCGGCCCAGCTTGTAGTAAGAGGAGTCGATAAAGTAGTTCTCGCACGTCAGGATGGCGTTTTCCCCGCCGTTGTCGACCGTGGAGACAATGGGAGTGCCATTTGCGTATGCCGCGTTGATCTGTCGTCGGTAGGTCTCGTTGAGGATGAGAGGATGCCGGCGCGGGTGCAGGGGTGAGTTTGCGTACATGCGGATGCTCGCGGGGAGCCGAGGAAGAGAAAAGATCACCAGGACAGCGGCCGCGCATGCGGCCAGAATTGCGACATAGGGAACCGTGGACCTGTCCTCTTTGCGGAGATTCCTGACGATTCCTTCCGCCGCGGCAGCGAGAACGAGAAAGACCGGGCCGAGCGCCGCGCAGAAATAGCGGTTGATGAAAGATTCAGCCGGCCGGATGGGGTTCAGCCCCGCGACTTCGAACGTCACTCCAACAAAGAAAGACAGCGCAGCCACCACAAGCGCAGAAATCCTGGCATCTTTCCCCTTGACCAGGAAGTATGCGGCCGCAACGGCAAAGAGGGCAAAGGGCACCTGCCAGTAGGCCTGGAGATTCGCCGTGGCGTAGCGCTGGAAGAGGTCCACGAACCGGTGCACGACGAAAGGTGACCCCGACTCGAGGTGATGAGTCGCGATGATTTCAAGCTGCCCGAGCTTGTACGGGGTGAACAGGGCGTATGCCCCGGTTTCAAGGAGGAGCAGGAAAAGAATCGCGCCGCCAAACAGAACGACGTGAGAGATCCTCCTTTTCTGCAGCCCGATCACCAGGAGAATGCCGGGCAGGAAGAACAGGTTTGTCACCTTGGCCTCATAGGCGACGAACAGCCACGCCGCCGTCCAGAGGAGAGAGCGCACATCGTGCTCCGTCTTCTCCAGATAGGTGAGGAAACAGAAAAGCGCAACAAGCATGTACGTGACGGAGAATATCTCCGGCCTGACCTGGCTCCCCGCGCGGATCATGTAAGGGAAAAGCGCAAGTGCGAGTCCCGGCGAGAAATCCCGTGAGCCGCCCCCGGAGGCGGATGCCCAGGAGAAACGCAAGAGCCACCTGGGCAAGCGAGTTGAGGATCGGAAGCACGTAGTAGACATCCGGGTGGCCGCCGAGGATGAGCTGCGCCGCGGCGACGGGGAGAATGACCGTCCAGCGCGTCGTACGGTGGCTCAGCTCGGGGTACGGCAGGCCGTGCGCAACGGCCTTTGCGGAGAACCAGTAGTCACGCTCGTCTACGCCCGTGTGGATCATCATCAGCGTGGCCAGGCGGAAGAAGAGCGTGAACAGGAGAAGCCCGACGAGGACCGTTCTTTCCTGGCGATTCAACACCGCTGCCTCTCTCTTTCACGTTCGCTTATAAGCGACGTACCACTCCACGAATCGCCGAAGGCCTTCGCCTATTCCCGGTCCGAGGCTTCCAGCCAACATCCCGTTGAAGATCGGCAACGTCGGCATACGTCGCCTGCACGTCGCCGGGCTGCATGGGGAGATATCTCTTGACGGCCTTCTTTCCAAGGGCAGACTCGAGAGCCTGCGATGAAGTCCGAAAGCCGCTCGGGCGCGCTGTTGCCGACATTGTACAGCTTGTAGGGCGCGCTGGAGCCAGAGGGGTCGGCGTAGCACGGGATCCCAGGACGGATCGGCCCCGGGGACCCGATCCAGGACCCGGAGAATCCCCTCCACCACGTCATCGATGTACGTGAAATCCCTGAGCATCTCCCCGTTGTTGTAGACCTCGATGGGCTGGCCGGCAAGGATCGGCCCGGGCGAACTTGAAGTAAGCCATGTCCGGCCTGCCCCAGGGACCGTAGACCGTGAAAAATCGAAGGCCAGTGGTGGGAAGGCCGTAGAGGTGGCTGTAGGTATGCGCCATCAGCTCATTTGCGCGCTTGGTTGCCGCATACATGCTTATGGGTGATCGGCGCGTTGGCGGGTCGAAAAAGGCTGCACGGCATCCAGTCCGTACACCGACGATGAAGAGGCATAGACGAGGTGCGGGGTGCCCGCGCTGCGGCACGCCTCAAGGACGTTGAGAAAACCCTGGATACTTCGATTCGACATAAGCACGGGGGTTGACCAGGCTGTACCTGACTCCCGCCTGGGCCGCAAGATTGCAGACGCGGTCGAAACGCCGGGACGAAAAAAGCTTCTCCATCCCGTCCTGGTCTTCCAGGGTGAGCCGAATGAAGCTGCAGCCTGGAAAGCGGCTGCTCGCGGTCTCTGCGCCCCACTCCTCGGCACCGGAGCCGATCCCCAGCTCGCTGAGCCGCGCAATCTTGAGCTGCGGGATCGTAGTAGTCGTTGAGCGAGTCCACGCCGACGACCGTGTCGCCACGGTCCAGAAGCTTGTGGACGAGATGGAATCCAATGAAGCCGGCGGCGCCGGTGACCAGGTGCAGCACCCTACCGCGCCTTCCCGACCAGCCTGTCGATGATCTCCATGTATTTCTTCGTCACGATCTGCTCGTCGAATCGCTCTTCGGCGATGCGCCGGGACGCGGCACCCATGCGCGCGCGGGCCTCCGCCGAAAGCTCGAGCATTGCCTGCATCTTTGCCGCCAGGTCAGCCGGATCTCGCGGCCGACAGAGGAATCCATTCACCCCGTCTCGGACGGGCTCCCGAGTCCCGACAGAGTCCGCCGCAATGAGCGGCTTGCCCATGGCCGCGGCTTCCAGGAGAGACCGGGGCGTGCCTTCGCGGTAGAAAGAGGGAAGCACAACGCAATCCGAAGCGGCGATGAACGGCCGTACGTCGTCCGTGGTCCCGGCGAGCTCAATCACGTTCTCGGCTGCAGCTTCATCGAGAAGGCGCGGATCGGCCGCACCGTCTTCATTGTCGTCACGCTTTCCGAGCAGAACTACGCGCGCGTCCGGGTGCCCGTGTTTGACAACTCTCGCCGCGCGAATGAGGTCTTCCACACCCTTTGCCTTCAGGAGCCTCCCTATATACAGGAAAATGAAAGGAGCCGCCGCAACGCCCGGCCCGGGCGTGTACCTTTCCAGGTCGACTCCGGAGCCGGGCAGCAGACCCGCCTGATCCTTCCTCACGAGCCTGTCCCGGACAAACGTGTCGCGATCATCCGGGTTCTGAAAGAAGACCCGCTCCACCCGCGCAAAGGCAGCCCTGTAGAGGAGACGCACGGCAGCCCGCAGCGCACCGGCCCGGTCGAAGGCTGCGCCGAGCCCGGTGATATTGTTTACAGCAGGGATCCGCAAGATGCGCGCGGCAAAGGAGCCGTATAGGTTGGGCTTGATGGTGTAGTGAAGGACGACGTCGGGGCGGAGCTCCCGGTAGGCTCGCAGGAAATCCCGAGCCGTCCGTAGCTCCAGAAAGGGGTTCTTCCCCCTTGCCTGCAGGCTGATCTCTCGAAAATCAATTCCCGCCCCGACTATTCGATTGGTGTACTCGTCACGGGGCGCAAGGACAGTGACCTCGCAGCCGTGAGCCTGCAGCGCACGGATCAACGGCATGCGAAGGATCCAGACATACCACGAAGTGTTGTAGGCGATGAGGATTCGCGGGTACACGCTCCTCATCCCCGCTTGGCGTAATTCGTCTCGATCCACTTCCGGTACGCGCCGCTTCGGACCCGCTCTATCCAGCCGGGGTTTGTCGATGTACCAGTCCACCGTCTTTTCAAGCCCTTCGGAAACGACAGGGAGTGCGACCAGCCCAGCTCTCCCTTGATCTTGGAGCAATCAATGGCATAGCGGCGGTCATGCCCGGGCCGGTCCTTCACGTAGGTGATCAGCTTCTCGTAGTCGCTCGGGTCCTTGCCTGTTCGGCGCGAAACCACGGTCATCAGCTCACGGAGGAGCCTGATGTTCTCCCATTCGTTCTCTCCTCCGACGTTGTACTTCTCCCCGAGGGTTCCCGCCTGCATGATCAGCCAGATGGCCGAAACGTGGTCATCCACGTAGAGCCAGTCGCGGACATTCCTCCCGTCCCCGTAGACCGGAAGGTTCTTTCCCTCCAGCATGTTCATGATCATGAGAGGGAGGAGCTTCTCCGGGAAACTGACAGGGGCCGTAGTTGTTCGAGCAATTGGAGAGGGTGACGGGAAGACCGTAGGTGTGGGAGTAGGCAAGAACGAGATGATCGCTGGCCGCCTTGCTGGCCGAGTACGGCGAGCGCGGATCGTACGGGGTCGTCTCCGTGAACTTCCCCGTCTCACCGAGCGAGCCGTAGACCTCGTCGGTGCTCACGTGGTGGAAGAGAACATCCGACCTGTCCTTCCATGCCGCACGGGCAGCCTCCAGCAGGTTGAAGGTTCCCAACACGTTCGTCTCCAGGAAATCGCGAGGGCCGACGATGGAGCGATCCACATGGCTCTCCGCGGCGAGGTGAATCACCGCATCCGGACAGTAGCGTTCGAAGGCCAAACGCACCGCGGCAGAGTCCCGGATGTCGACCTGATCGAAAAAGTAGCGGGTACCACTGAAGCGCCTCTCCACGTCGGCCAGGCTTTCGATGTTTCCGGCATATGTCAGGACGTCCATGTTGAAGATCCGTCCACTGAAGTCGGTCCTTTCCAGTAGAAACCGGATGAGGTTGGACCCGATAAAGCCGGCGCCTCCCGTAACCAGCAGCGTGGCGAACCGGCGCGTCATGCGCATCCTTTCATCGCAGGTCTTCCAGAAGCTCGCGGAGGTAGTCGCCGTACTCGCTTGCGCCGTGCTGGTGAGCCGCGCGGTTGAGTGCCTCCGCGTCGATCCATCCGTTGGAAAACGCAATTTCCTCCAGGCAGGCGATCCGATATCCCTGCCGATGCTGGAGCGCTTGGACGAACATACTCGCTTCCAGGAGACTCTGGCATGTGCCGGTGTCCAGCCACGCAAATCCCCGGCCCAGCAGCTCGACTCGCAACGAGTTTCGTTCCAGGTAGACGCGGTTGACGTCGGTGATCTCCAGCTCTCCACGCGCCGAAGGCCGAACGCCGCGGGCTATCTCGATTACAGTATTGTCGTAGAAGTACAGGCCGGTGACGGCATACTTCGATCGCGGTCTCACCGGCTTCTCTTCTATAGAGATGGCCCTCTGCTGGGCATCCAGCTCCACGATGCCGAACCGCTCGGGGTCCTTGACCGGATAGCCGAACACAACGGCGCCCGCCTGGAGCGCGGCGGCGTTCTGCAACAGCGGAGTGAATCCCTGGCCAAAGAAGAGATTGTCACCCAGGATCAGGGAAACCGTGTCCCGCCCGATGAAATCGGCTCCAATCAGAAATGCCTGGGCAAGACCTTCCGGATTCTTCTGCTCGGCATACGAAAATGACATGCCCCATGGCGACCCGTCCACCAAGAGATCCCGGAAGCGCGGGGTGTCCTCTGGCGTGGAAATCACCAGGATCTCGCGAATGCCGGCCAGCATCAGCACGGAGAGCGGGTAGTAGATCATCGGCTTGTCATAGACGGGGAGTAGCTGTTTTGACACCGCGCGGGTGGCCGGAAAAAGCCGCGTACCCCGGCCCCCGGCGAGGACGATCCCCTTCATGGGCGCGTCACCCGTCATTTCTCACTGCTCCTGCCATCTCAACAACTCCACGATCCTGGAAGCGTCCTCTTCCTCGATTGCCGCGTGCATGGGCAGACAGATCACCTGGTCGGCCGCCCGGGCTGCCACCACAAGATTCTCTCGCGCCGACGAAGGAAGGTGACGGTACATGGAGAAATCGCTGATCAGTGGGTAGAAGTAGCGTCTTCCCTGGACGCCGTTGTCCTTCAACCGCTCGTACAAGGCATCCCGCGAGTGACCGTAGACGGATTCGTCCACAAAGACAGGGAAATAGGAGAAGTTGGGCTCGAAGCGGGGCGGCTCCGGAAGACAGGAGACTCCGCGCACTGAGTGCAGCCCTCGGCGATAGCAGTCGGAGATGGTTCTTCGGGCCCGAAGGCCTTCCTCGTAATGCTTGAGACAAAGGAGCCCATACGCCGACTGCACTTCATTCAACTTGGCGTTGATGCCGATCTCGACAACAGTGACCTCGTCCTGAATTCCGAAGTTCTTTATGGCGTCGATCTTCTTTTTCATTTCCGCACTGTGACAGACAATAGCTCCCCCTTCTATCGTGGAGAAGACTTTGGTCGCGTGAAAGCTCAGGATGCTGAGATCACCATGCAAGAGCAGGGAATTGCCCCTTTCCCGCACCGCAAACGCATGCGCGGCATCGTAGACGACTTTCAGCCGATGCCGAGCGGCGATCTCTCCAATACCCTGAACGTCGCACGGGGTGCCATAGACGTGAACCGGCACAATGGCGGTCGTACGTGAGGTGATGGCCGCTTCGATCTTCTTCGGATCGAGATTATACGTGCCAGGATCGATGTCCGCAAAGACCGGCTCGGCATTGGCCCATTTCAACGCATGCGCCGTGGCCACAAAGCTGAAGGGTGTGGTGATCACTTCGCCGGTGATTTCCAGGGCGCGCAACGCGGCGAGAAGCGCAAGCGTCCCGTTGGCAAAGAGGGACAGGTACGGAACTTCGAGAAAATCACGCAACTCCGCTTCCAGCAAGGCATGATAGTGGCCGTTGTTGGTGAGCCACCGCCTGCTCCAGATGTCCTCCAGGTACGGTATCAGCTCATGGAGGGGTGGCAGAAAGGGAGACGAAACAGGAATAACCTTGCCCGCCACGCCTCATCCTCCAGCGGCGACGGCCGCCAACGAACGTGCCGCGGCCCGAAGGTTGGCGTCGTAGTCGAACTGCGCGGTAACGAGCTCGCGGTTTCTCTGGAAGTCTTCGTCCGACAGGCGGCGGGCGAGCCCATCCCCGGTCAAGTCCTCATCGATTGAGAACACTGCGTACCCAGTTTCCTTGAAATACCGGTACATGTCCGTGTCGCGGTAGAAGAAGACCTTGCTCCCCTGGAAGAACAGAAGCTGGATGTTTTTCGTCGCCTGTTGCCGCAGAAACCCGAACACCGCGAATCCGCAGCCTTTCAGCAGCGTGAGATACTCGGCGATTTCCATGAACCGGGTCAGGGCAACGAACCGGTCGCCAAAAATGGATATTCCCTTCTGGATCACGGCGCTACGATAAGTCTCATCCCCCGCATAGCTCAATGGGACCATGACACGTGAAGACGTCGCGCCGCTTCGCCTCATGATTTCCAGGACATCCAGGTGGTTGCAATTGATGGAGGCCGAATTGCCGACGAGGATATCCGAACCGGCACAGCGTGGAAGGGAGAGTGCTGTCCGGTCGATGTAATCGAACTCGAACCGCTTGAAGTGCGGATACCGCCGCTGTACCTCTCCAAACTCGTAAGGGAGACACGTGGACAGGTAGCCAATCTTGCGGATGGCTGCGGCCCGCAGTCTGTCCCGAAGAAGTGAAATCAGCCACCCCCGGACCACGCCCAGACCCGCGCGCCGCTGCGAGCTCAGCCACGCACGCGTCTCGGGCATGAACAGCGGTCGACGGAAGGGGTAGGAGGGAACGAAGCGGTCTGCGGAATCCCGGTAAAGATCGCCGCCCCATGAGATCCACACGAGGGGCGTTCGCCCGGACACAAATGGAACCAGGGTCGCGCCGAAAGACAGGGCATGGAGAACGATCGCGTCTGCGTGTGCGTGCCGAATATAGCCCAGCCTCGCGCGCTGTGACCGGAATACCGTGACCCGACGCGCCGCATGGATGATCCGTATCGGGCCGCCGGCGCTCACCAGCAAGTACTCGTTGTGGATGCCGTCCAGCGCGTCGAAAATGCCAACGGCGTTGTCGATAAACTTCTCGTCCAGGATGACATGAAGCACGCGCACGTGTCAGCGCCCGCTTCCCGTCATCTCGGCCAGCGCCGATTCAAACCGCGCCGGAAGGCCGGCAAGCTGGTCGCTGTAGCTTTCATATGCCCGCCGAGCGACTCTTGTCCTCCGCGGCGCGTCCGCTAGCCATTCCCGCGCACACGCCACGAGCTCCTGCCCTTCCCAGTCGAAAGGGACGTACGTCTCGAACGCGGTGAATACATCCGGCCAGGTCTCCACGTGTGACATGTCAGGCTTCAACAGCAGGGATCCGCTGCCAATCGCTTCAAAGTCCCGCAGGCAAAGTTCCCCCCATCCAAAAGGGCTCAACGTGATCCGGGAATTGCGGAGCTCATAGTTGAACCTTGCCTGTGGAGCAGGCCCCGTCAGAAAATCCTTCTTGCCCTGTATCCGCTGGTGAATGAGCCGCCGCTGCTGGACAATGGAGGGCGGCCCATTGAACGCCATCCGCGAATGAACGGGGAAAAGTCCACGATTTCCGGATACCGGATCCTTCGGAGCCTCGGCTCTACTGTAGAAGATACGGGCCGCCTTGAACCCACACACCATGGAGGCTGCCACGCCCGCTCGCTGACGGCGCTTCCCTCTCGGGTAGTCTCCCACGCCGATATTCCAGGAAAGCCTGAGCTTTCCCAATTGCTCCGGGCGGGACTCCGTGGGTCTTTCGCGGTATGCGGGATCCACGATGCCATACTTTTCGTGGAAGTAGTCGGAGTACAGCTCTTTTCCGTAAAGAGGCTTCCCGTACAGCGAACGGTCGCGAAACAGGGCCTTGCTGTAGAACAGATCCACAAACGGCAGCACGTCCAGGCGAGGGATGCCGCCCCCCGCATCGTCATGAAGGAAAGCGATCCGGCGATATTTCGCCCGCAGCGCGCGCAGAAGATCGTGGTCCACGCGATCCGGCTTGATGAACCAGCGTACCATAACCAGCACATCGTTCTTGTCGCGCCGGAGACACCACTCGGGTGAGCTGGTGAACCGGAATCGCCCAGGATCGCGAGAGAAGAGGAATGGCTTGAGCGAATGGAAACAGGCAATCCGGTCGTGAATGGACAGTACGGTGATGCCGCTCATGCCGGGGCCGGTCCTTTGCGCTGGGGCTCCTGTCCGTGTATGATCCCAGCGTGAGCAGCGAGCGGCCAAAGATCGCGGTTTTCACCCGGCCCCTGGACAACTGGCGTTCGGGATCCGGGCATCACCTGAATGAGATCCTCAACGCGGCGTTGGCGCTCAACAACGATCGCTTCCACTTCACCTTCGTTCACTACCGCCTCAGCGACAACCCGATCTACAAGCGCGCCCGCGAGCTGATCGTTCCGCGGAATCCGCTGCGCGCCGCCGCTGCGCTCCGCAGAGAGCGCTTCGACCTCGTCCACTATGCGCCGCTGACCATCTACTCTCCCATCTGGGGAGTGCCGGCGAAGAAGGTGGCCACGCTGCATGGTGCCGAGCCCCTGCTCGTACCCCAGTACTACGGCAAAGTCCTGCTCGCCCATGAATACCTGGTTGTTCCATTCTACGCCCGGCGAATGGACCATATCATCACGGTTTCTCGAACCAGCGCCCGATATTTCGTCGAGCACTTTGGCGTCAAGAGAGATTCAATCACGATCTGCAGGAACGCTGTGGGACCCCTGTTTCGGGTGATTCCGCCCGCAGAGGTCACCGCTCCGGAGCGCTACGGTGTCTCGTTGCCTTTCATCCTGCACGTCAGCAGGTTCTCGGAGCGAAAGAACCCGTGGGTCCTGCTGGATGCCTTTGCGCGGCTCGTCCAGGAGCACGATCTGCCTCATAGCCTCGTGTGCGCGGGGGGCGGCTGGAACGACGAACGGGTCTTGGAAAGGGTTCTGGCGCTTGGCATCACCGAGCGTTTTGTGGCACCTGGTTTCGTGCCAGACCATGATGTAGCCGAACTCATGAACGCGGCCTCCGCGTTTGTCTTTCCATCTCTTGCGGAAGGCTTTGGAATGCCCAATATCGAGGCAATGGCATGCGGTTGTCCCGTGGTCACCACCCCAGGCTTTGCAGTCAAAGAAATCGTTTCGTCTGCCGCGGTGGTAGTCGAAGACCCCCTGGATGGGCCCGCCATCGCCCGAGCGCTGTACGACGTTCTCAAGGACGACAGGCTGCGTGCATCCTTGGTGAAACGCGGCCTGATGCGGGCCAGCCTTTTCTCCTGGAACGAGAGCGCGAGCCGTCTTCTTTCCGTCTACGAAAGGCTCCTCGATCACAGAACCTGATCATCTCCGGGCGAGGACCTGTTCCCAGGCTTCCAGCCAGTCGAACTCGAAGGCTTTGCGCCTTGCCTGGCAGAGCACGCGGAGGTGCTCATAGTAGCCCGGCGTCCGAACCGCTTTTTCTATTAGCCGCGCGATGGCCGACGAGTTTCTCGGTGGGAACAACAGATCGTTATGCAGCAGCTGCTCCGGAATCCCTCCCACTCGGCTTCCCACGACCGGCGTCCCGACATAGAGTGCTTCCAGAACGGTGTCCGGAAACGAGTCAAAGAGGGAGGGTACAACAAGAAGGTCCGCATCCGCGATAGCCTGGAGCGCGTCCTCAACCTTCCCCTCCAACTGCACCATGTCATTCAGGTTTTCCTGCGCTAGGAGCGCCTGGTAGGCTGACCGCTGTTCGCCCGGGCCGAACATCTTGAACCGAAGCGTGTCCAAACCACGGTCCCTCAGTATTCGCGCAGCCTGGATCAGGTACCGTACTCCCTTCCGTTCACCGTATGTTCCGACAAAGGCGATTGTTCGCAGCGCCGGACTGCGATTAGCCTCGGAGAGTCCCTGTGCAAAACCGGCCCCGCCCAGGCTATTGTTGATAATCGTGGCTTTGCCTTCAGCGCTTCGAACCCGAGAGCAGAAATCATCTCGGTCATAGCGACTTTGAAAGACAATCCGGTCTGAAGCCGCTGCGATCGCGCGCTCGTAGAGACGGTACTTGACCATGTCGCGCCTTGCCGCAGCGCGCGCCCCGGGATTGCTTTTCGCTTCCAGGAAGAGCGCGGTGCCCTCACGAAACATGTTGCTTCGGTGGCCGAAAACAAGCCGAGCGCTCAGTGCCCTCTTGAGGAGGACTCCCGCGACCAGGTGCGTTTCCCCGTGCACAAGTACGCAGTCCACATCTCTGGCGCGTTTCCTTATTGTGGGCAGCGCTCGCAATACCGCCTGCCCGAAACGCAGGGTGACCGGGGGGAAGCCCATATGAATGTACGGCGCTCTGATTCTCAGAGACTCGAAATGGGACGGGGCACATTCGAGCTCATCGTTGAGAATCGTCACCACGCGGTGACCTCGAGCCGCTAGACCCTCCATGAGGGACAGATACCGTCGGTGTCCGCCTGTCCTTATCTCTTGGTTGAGGAACATTCCGAGGATATTCACGTGGCGAGATCCGCTTTGAACGCTCCGATGACCGAATACCAGGCCACACCAGGATTCCTTTCGTCAAGCTCTGTCAGCATTTGCCTGGCGACATCGATATGGGCATGCCCAACCGCCAACACAACATCAAATGTTTTCGCCGCACGATCCAATTGCTGCCTTGCCCCTTAGAAGTGGCGCTGAAGAACGAGCCGCAGAATCCTGCGTGGCAACAGGGAGAGTGCCAGACCAAGGAGCTGCCGCTTCCTGAAGTATTTCGAGCAACCGGCTTCCAGAAAGAGCCGCCTTGCTTTGGGGCCGTCGGAAAGGTACTTGAGATAGCGCACGCCGGCCTCGATCTTCTTCTTTGCGACAAACTGTCGCACCGACTCCGCCTGCTTGGCTTCAATCTTCCCCTCGAGGATGCTCTTCTCCAGGAGCCTTTGAAAGTCGGAGAGGTACGATACATCTGGCTCCATGACCTGCTTTCTGGAAGACGAGCGGTTCTCTGCGTCCTCGTGAATAACGGCCAGCACGTCCGAGCAGTAGCAGACCGGATAGGACAGCGCAATTCGGCCCCAGAGATGAATGTCTTCTCCTATCGAAATACTCTCATTGTAGAGGCCAACGCGAGAGAACACCTGCCGTGGCACCATCGCGGATGAAGAGCAGATCGGAGAATCGTACATGGCGGAGAGGAAATAATCGGAAAGAATGCCCTCCCACGGAGCGTCCGGGATTTCGAGATAGCGGGGGATTTGAAGTGTGCCTTGGCCCGTTGCGATGGCAAACCCGGCCCCATACACGCCGGCATCTTGGAACGTCGAAGCAAGGGTTTTCATGCGCCGAACGAGACCTGGTCTCCACTCGTCGTCCGAATCCAGCAGTGCAATGTGGTCACCGCCCGCCTGTCGTATTCCGGTGTTGCGCGCGGCAGATACGCCCGCGTTTTTCTGTCGAAGGACATGAACGCTCGAACCAAACTCCTTCTCGACGAGGTCCGCACCACCGTCGGTGGATCCGTCGTCCACCACGATCACCTCATGAACCGGGCTATCCTGGGCCAGGATGGAACGCACGGCTCGCTCGATATGGCGAGCTTTGTTGTAGAGAGGAACTACCGCAGAGACGGTCACGCTCTTGCCAGGCCTTTCACTTTCTTACAAGGAGGCTCTTGATGAAATACTTGGCATGATCCGCAAGGGGCAAAGAATCGTAGCGAATGAACGGATTGCGGTAGTACTCACGAAAAGCACGCAGGCCGAGGGACTCCGCCTTTTTATGCAAGCGAAACGCCTGGAGGAACATCTCGCGGTTCACCGCCCGTTCGGAAAGGAGGCCGCTGCGGAGGCATCCTTCTCGCACGGAGACCAGCCAGTTCAGGCAACTATGCAGGTCCTCGAAGGAACGGAGCCGCTGCTTGGACGCGATGAGTCGGTGCCGCGAAAGGTCCTGGTCGGTGGGGCGAATGCCGAGAGCGAGCAAACCTTCCTTGTAGATCTGGATGTGGAGCTGCTCCGTCACTGGATCCTGGGACAGCGTGCTCAGGGCGCTGTCGGGCCGCAGACGGTACCGCACCAAAACCCTGGGGATGTTCCCGAGCTTCGCCCTGACGCATAACCTCTGCCAGAAGTCGTAGTCCTCGGCGTGTGTCATGACCGCACGGTATTTCAAGTCGTTCTCGCGTACCACCCGGGAACGAATCATTGCCGACGGATTCATGATCTCCGATCGAAAAAGGAGGCCCGCCCGGATGGGATCGTGCTCAGTGTGAACGGTTTTTATGCCGGGCCGTGGACCGCCGAACCTGAGGACATAAGAACCACAGGCGCCCAGCTCTGGATGGGAGTCCATGTAAGCGACTTGCAGAGCAACCCGCTCGGGCGCGTTGATGTCATCGCAATCCGCCCAGGCTATGTATTCTCCGCCCGATTCCGTCAGCCCGATGTTCCGCACGAATGGAAGGCCACGATTCTGATCGAGCGCTATGAACCTCAACCGGGGGTCCGAATAGGACCGAACGATCTCCTTGCTGCCGTCTGTTGAGCCGTCATCGATTACCAGGAGCTCAAGATCGCCAAATGTCTGCCGCAGAACGCTGTCGATCGCTTCCTGAAGATACGGTTCCCCGTTGTAGACGGGCATCACAACGCTGACTCTCGGTGGCATGATGGCTCAACTACCGGCGACGGATCGTTTCGACTCGATTGAACCTTCTCGAACGAAGGACATCTCAAGCTCCTCGTGGGCGCCCTTGTTCTGATAGCCTCTAAAACGGCTCACGTCCAATCGGAATCCCTCCTGCCACTTTGCCAGGAGCTGGTCCTGGTGGATGCTTCCGCTTATGTTCTGGTTGTCGGTCTGGACTTTGTTCCACGGAACACCGACGAGGGCCGACTTGCGAGGACAGACGCCCAGCCGGTGCTCGAACACGGGTAGGTGCTTCTGCAAAGCGAACTCAAGCGTGTTGGGCGTACGAAACTCCGCCCGCTCAACCAGATAGAGGATCTCGTCGGTTGAAAAGATGTTTCCGTCCAGCGAGAGCGGGTAGCCCCAATCCAGCTCCCCGCTGCCCCATTCCCAAAACAGCAACTCCCGCAGGATCTGATCGCTCGCGAACTCCGGCGGCAAGATCATGGCAGGAACCCGGTCCACGTCAAGAAAAGGCGGCAGGGCCTGCTGTCGCTGCTGAACGTAGCAGAACGACAGGTTGCGGCCGAGCCGTTGGCTAGGAATCGCCACTCTCGGGTCGAAAGAACAGTACAATCCGAGATCGATCCGTTCTATGTACAGGGCATCGTCCACGAGAAAGAAGACGGTCTTCGAACGGAGCTGCTTCAGAAGGCAGCAGAGCTGTTCCTTGAACGATGAGCCCGCATCCTGGCGATGGAAAGAAGCACCGGTACTCTCAAACTGGATCTTCAGCTGGTCATAAGCATCTTCGTAGCCGCGCCCCGAAGCCCGGTAGAGAACGTGCAGCTCAGGTATCGGCCGAACGTTAAGCCGCAAGGACGTCAGCAGGCCGTGCAGCTGCAAGGGCCTGTCCATTGAGAATACGATGGCCGCCGCCATTCCCCGCGGCGGTTCGCCGACGTGCCACCCGCCCCACATCCTCGCCACCGCGGTCGCTACATCGAGCTGCTCCACCAGTGCGGAGTATTCCTTCCTACGCAGGAGAATGACCCCGAAGGCTTTGAAAATGCTCTTGGCAAGAGCGTAGATTCCGCTTCTAAGCCTGACTATAGCCTGAGCCATTTCTTTGCACTTCGCTTGAATCGCTTGATTCTTTTGGAAATGAAATACTCCGGCTGCAGGACGCATGTTCCTCGCCGTAAGGGTTCCGCGGGCCGATAGCGCTCGATTGTATCCACGATGAGGTTGAACAGGTTGTACTGGTCCAGGACGAGCTCTCGCGCGGCTGTCAGTTCGCGCACCGTGCCGTCCTCCAATTCCCGCGCCAGACACTGCTTGAGCACGGTCTTGGCGGACTCGAAGTCCGCAATATCGATTCTTTTCAGCGCCCCGGCACTGAAGTAGTCGTGAATGTTGGGGCAGCCGAAGTAGAGAGGGTACGCGCCGGCGAGAAACGCGTCGGCCAGCTTCTCGGTCCAGTAGTCAGCATACTCGCAATTCTCAATTGCGATGTGGTAGCGATACGGAGCGATGGCATCCCACTTGTCCTCCACCTCCGCTACGCCTCTGCCAAAGACGTCGATCTCCGACCCGAAATATGCCTTGAGTTTTCGGACAAAATCGAAGCGGAGACGATGTCCTGCCGTGGTGATCTTGTCTGAAGAAATGACCGAGATTCCCCGTGACTTGGGGATGAGGCGAAGCGATTTCAGCTCATCGTAGCTCTTGCTGAAACCCAGGTCTTGGCTCTGTCTTTGTCGGCGTCCTACGTGCCAGGGCAGAGCTTGATGACTGTGAACGACATGCCGATGACGAAGGTTGCGATCGCACGTCAGAACGGTATCAAACTGCCGCAGAAATGACCCCTGGTAGCGTTTTACCGACGGCGGTTCTCCAGTGACCAGCAACGTGCCGCCGGGTGGGCGGATGCCATTTTCCGCCTCGCCGAGACCTCCGTATACCGCCCAATACCCGAAATCCTCCCCACGCGCCTCGGGCTCGTTCACGAGGAATCGGTAGCCTCGCCATAGTCCAGAGGAAGCGGGAGTCTGGCGAATGAGCATTTGGCGCGAAGTATCGGAGCTCAGCCTGATGGTCTTTGCCGGCGGATTCAACGTGGCGGGATTCATTTCTGCAGCAGCTTCACCAACCCGTAGGGCATCAAACCCCAGGCGATTCGCCGCGCCAGCCTGACGAGCTTGATTCTGCGTGACCGGCGCGTGAAATGAAAGTGAGCTCGTGGCTGCGCCTCCACAAAATCGAGAATCGAGTAGCGGCGTTCCTGCCAGTGTTTCCAGCCGTCTGCTATCGACGCGGCTGCCTGCGTGCCGATCCTGCTCGCCTGCGATATGTCGATCATGGACGGATTGTCGGGATCAAACAAATAGCCAGTTACCCCGTCCACCAGATACTCATCCATCGTCGAGTCTTTCGCCGCAATTACCACCCTGCCCATTGCCATGGCCTCGAGAAAAGAGTTTCCGATTCCCTCTTTCCGACGCGGCGCGACGAAGTATTTGTACTTCGCCAATGCGTTCAGGTAATCCTGCGGTGTCTCGAACCAGTGACTGTAGCGGATATTGTAAGCCTTCTCTTCCACTTCTGAAGGAGCCACGTACTCCTGGTTCGGGTCCATTGCCCGGTGAATGTGAACCGGCCCAACCGTGCCCGCCCCTACCAGCAGCTTCACCATCTTCCAGTCGATGTCTGGTCTCCTTTGCCAGAAGAAAAGCCCGTCCGTCGGGTGTGGTTCGAGCCGTTCTTGTTTCATCGGTTCAGGGAAATACTGCACCGAGAGGTTTTCGAGGCCTATCGCAGCAACGCGGCTGGCCATCTTCCGGCTGAAGCAGACTATCTTTATTCCGGAGAGGTTTCTCCAGAAGGAACGATCATCGAGCGAAACGCTGTCATACATTGGGACATAAGTGACATTTTTGCACTCGAGTCTGTTCAATCGCGAGAATGGATACGTCTGAAAGAACACAACCGAATCGTACTTGCCCCGTGAAATGCGCTCTTCCAGATTCCTTTCCCGCCAGTTGCCATCCCGGATCCATGCCGTGTCAACAACGAAGCGCTCCTTGAACAATTGCACCAGAAAATCAGTCGACCTCGTCTTCGAATGGAAGCTCTCGTCGACGTACAGCAGCGATTTCATGTCTTGATGGCGGGTTTACCGATGGAGTCGGCAACAACCGACCGCATCAAGTCGTCGACGGTCTGGCTCCAGGAGACCCTATGGTATCCGGCAGCGATTGCGACCTGGCGCCTCTGAAGCTCGTCTCGATCGGTGCAGTATTTCCAGACTTCTTCCAGGCATTCCCCGCTATCGTAGGGTGAGAAATAGTCGATTAAGTCGGCGCCGATCTCGCGAACGGAAGGAATTCTCGACGCGAGACACAGCTTCCCGTTTGCCAATGATTCAGCGACGGGCAAGCCCCATCCCTCGTAGAATGATGGATAGACGCCAAAAAGGCAGTTCTTGTACAGCCACTGGAGCTCGGCATCCACGACCCCGTCGAGAATGCTGATAAATCCCCTGAACGGCCGGGTCCCGCCTGATAAGGTCTCTTATGTTCTCACTTTGCCAGCCATTCCGGCCAACGATGATAAGCGGCGGCATTTCATAGCCACGGCTCAGACCTTCCTTCCAGGCATAATAGAGAAGGGCATGATTCTTCCGCACTTCTACGGTCCCAACGCACAGTACGAATCGTCCCGGTTCGATTCCTTCCAGAGCGACTGGCTCCGCCTTTTCCTCTTGGTCGCCGAGACGAACGACATGCTGTTCGCGGAGCTCGAATCCCCATCCGCTTGCAGTAGGAAATAAGGTCGCGTTCCGTTGCTTTGGAAATGCAAAGGAAAGATTCCGCAACTTCCGCAGTTTGCTCAAGGAACTTGCGAAACGTTCCTTCGAACCCTTCTTCGAAAAACTCCGGTTTCAGGACTGGTACCAGATCGTACATGAAGTAATGGAGAACAACCTTGTGCCTTGCTTTGAGCTGGACTACCTCTCTTGAGTATTCTCTTGATCCCCAGTTCCCACCAAAAAGGATGATCCTGTCGCCAGCCGCAAAAGGGGAGTGCCCAACCCTTCTAAACGGCACGACCAGGAATTGGAGTGCGGTGAGACAGGTTTGCCGAATCGTCCTCCGCGCCGTGCGAAAGGCTGCGCGTCTCAATCGATGCCATTTCGAAGTTGAGACCCCACGGCCGCTTGCCGAACCAGTAGGATCGACCACCGCCTGCGATTTGCGCCTTTCAATCACTTTCCCGAAGTCAACAAGCCGAAACGTACTACGGATCCTGTCATAGTAGACAAACTCGCGGCATCCTTTCTGATAGAAGTGGACTCCGATGCTGTAAGTAACGCGCTGGATCCCTGTGAACGGACCGTGCCAGTTGCGGAGATTCGTGACATCAAGCCATGTTGTGGGGCTCCGGACAGTTCTCGCCACGTCAGCTTCCGAGCAAATCGTTGTATCGTTGCAACACCGTATCGATGTCGTTTCCCTTGCAGACTATTTGACCTTTTTCAAGCAGGATGCCAACGTTGCATAGTTGTTTGACTGCGCCCAAGGCGTGGCTGACAAAGAGCACGGTCCTTCCCTGGTTCTCGCTGACGTCCTGCATCTTCCCAAGGCATTTGGCTTGAAACTTGGTGTCACCTACCGCGAGCACCTCATCTGCAATCATTATCTCTGCATCCAAATGAGCTGCCACGGCAAATGCGAGGCGCACGTACATCCCACTGGAGTAGCGCTTCACTGGAGTATCGATGAACTCTTCAATCTCCGAGAACGCGACAATTTCATCGAACTTACGCAGGATCTCGGCTTTCTTCATCCCCAGGATCGCGCCATTAAGAAGCACGTTTTCCCTCCCGGTGAGCTCGGGATGAAATCCGGTGCCGACCTCCAGTAGACTGACCGGTCGTCCCCGCATTCTTACTACTCCTGTTGTTGGCGCGGTTATCCGCGATAGGATTTTCAACAGGGTCGATTTCCCCGCGCCGTTGCGTCCGATGATGCCAACGCGTTGGCCTTGCTGGACTTCAAAGCTCACGTCTTTCAGCGCCCAGAAGCTCCCCCGCCGACCGAATCTACCTTCCTCCCCGATCTTCGACCACGGATCTTCTTTTCCGCGGAACCGCGCCCAGGCGCTTTGAATGTCCCGGTACAGCCTCCCGTTGTTGATAACGCCAAGCCTGTACTCCTTGGAAAGGCTCTCAACCTGAACAACGGTCTGCATCATGTCAGCTACACAACGTCGACAAAAGTTCGTTCGCTGCGGTTGAAAACAACTATTCCCACGCAGAAGAAAGCCAACGTTACGGCGGCGCTCACGATCCACGCAGAAACGTCAAGAGTTCCCTTCCCGAGCAGTGCATATCGAAAGGTTTCCACAACGGAGGACACTGGGTTCACTTTAAAGACCCACCGCCATCGACCTGGAACTTGAGAAAGTGGGTATACGATTGGCGTGGCGTACATCCAAAGTGCCATGCCGAAAGAAAGCAGTTGCTTAAGGTCTCTGTATTTCGTAGTCAGACCCGAGATCATAATTCCAATGCCCGTACCAAGCATCCCAAGCTGGACTACCAGCAGGGGGAGCGAAAGGAGCCACAGGCTGACGTGGAAGGAGTAGCCAGCTAAGAGGTAATACCCGAGAATAGCGAACAGCGCGCCCAGCTGTACGGCCATACTCACCGCACTGGTTAGAGCATAGGCAATCGGCATTGTGAAGCGCGGAAAGTATATCTTGCCGAAGAGACCTGAGTTCGTTGCGAACGTATCAGAAGATTTCATGAGGCACAGCGAAAAAAAAGTCCACAACGTGGTTCCGCAGAAATAGAACAAGGGCTGAGGGATATCGTCTGTTCCGATCTTGGCGATTCCTCCGAAAACAAACATATACATTAGTGTGTTTAAGAGCGGCTGAATGACGAACCAGGACCAGCCAAGGACCGTTTGCTTGTAAGTGCTGGCCAGATCACGCTTCACCAGCAGCCCAATGAGATCGCGGTAGTGCAGGAGTTCCTTGACATCGAGCCTGAACGGGTTTGCCTTTGACTCGATAATCAGATCCCAGGATTCGTCGTTTCTTGTCAGTTCAGCCATGTCTCTTCCACCAAATCAGGCGCCTACGCCGAAGTGCTGAAAGCCTTTTGCCTCGACTTGATCGCGGCGGTAGATATTTCGCAAGTCGAAGAAACAATGGCCTCTGAGAAGGAGCCGCCGTAACCGGGCCCCGGATGAAGAAACTTCGGCCCAACTCGGCCGTCTTTGCCCATTGCCCTTGCCACGTCTTGCACGTTTGCCCCGACCGCCTCACACAGGTTCGCCACTTCGTTGATGAACGTGACCGTCAACGGCGTCTCGTTGAAGTAGAGCACCCGGTATACTTCCTTCATCTTCTCCCGCGCTCGGGAGCTGTCTGAACCGATCACAACCCTTTCGAGTTCCTCGCGAATCCAGGCCGCCACCTTGCGTCCCGCGCCCACTGGTAAAGTGCTCTTGTTCACAACTGTCTTGTGCTCATTCATTGAACGTCCAATAGCCCGCGCAGCGGCCTCAACCTGCGCAAGGTCAATACTTCCATCCTGGCGGGGTGCCAACTGCAATGAAGACCACTGGAGTTCGCTTCTACCGCTTGGCGCAGGGAAATCGAAAAACTGAGACGACCAGCGCGGCTATTTCGCACAACGACGTCTTCGAGGCCCGGTTCGTATGTCGGGATCTCTCCGTTTCGAAGCCGCTCGATCTTCTGTATATCTACGTCGACGCAGGTTACATGGTTGCCGAAATCAGCGAGGCACGCTCCGCTGACGAGGCCTACATAGCCCGTTCCGACAACGCAGATGTCGTTCATTAGGTGTCCGCCTGTGCCTGGCTAGGAGTCGCGATATCCCGGACTCTTACATACCGATGGGGCAACGTTGCTTCGTTATCCGCGCAGAGAACAATCACGTCTGATCTCTTGGCGACAGATTGAGCGCGCTTCGGATCCGTGGTCTTGAGGAACGCGACGCCATGCCGCTCGCATGCAAGATCTATTAGAAAGTCCAGTTCACTTTCGCCGACAAGGACTATCGTGCCAACACCGGTTCGTTTGATTCCAAGGACGAAGTGCTCGATCAACGCATAGTGCTTATCTGCATCCTGTGCGGCGCGGCGGAAATACTCCGATGTACGCCGAATGATTTCGCCGACGCCTTCGGGGGTGAGAGCGTACCGCATACTCTTGGGCGAGAGCCGCGTCAGTTTGATCCAACTTCGTTCCGCCAGACGTTTGCACAACAGATTCGTCATCCCGAGGGAAAGCCCTGCCCGCAAAGCCAGCTTGCGCTGAGTCACGCGCTCTTGCGCGCCTTCGGATTCGTTGAGAGTTTGGAGCAGGAGGAGCTCAGCATCGTATTGAAGCATACTACCTGTCGTTGATCGCAATGCTGCTCGCGCGCCATGCCCCAGGCCCCCAAACGCGGGGGCGCAGTCCATGTCGAGAATGGCAGCGGGCATGCAAAAGACACGGCCGAAACACGCTGTCCTTCTATGCGGGCTTATTATCGTTCAAAATCTGAACAATAGCATAGCATGCTGAATTGCCAGTTTCAAGTCCGGTAACAGGTAAACCGCATATTGATTCTGATCGTTGTTTAAGAGCAATGATTGTCCGTCGAGCGATGAAACGGGGCGCAATAACCAAATGAAGAGATAAATCGTCCCCATCCGTGTATCGAACCGCCGCAACCGATTGCCCGAGAAGTAGGTCTCGTTCCGTCGAATGCTCGCCGTTCTGGGCGCCGACCTTCTGCTCGGCTTCAAGCTGCATGATCTTCTCCGTCATCCACTGCAGCATCGCGTACAGTGGGTCGTTTTCCGTGGCGAACTCCAGTAGCGCCCGCTTGAAGTAGTCAATATAGTTGAGCCTGGCCATCGTCTGTCTCCTGTTGGTTTGTGCTGTCGGAAGTCAAACCTTGGAGCCTTCGATGGCCTCTGTTCAATCCAGAAATTGCGAACTCTTTCTTACACTATCCCCCGTGAAGTAGCCCACGTTCTATCAACATGGGTCAGAAGCCTGTTGCTCGCTCTCAGTCAGGCCGGGGGCGTCCAATTCGCCGTCGATGAACTTTTCTCCGGCCATGACCAGTGGGATCTGCTCGTGTCCCATCCCATCAACCGGCCGCCAGGTTCTGGGTCGCTGGGTCTGCACCAACGCACCAACTTCAACAGGCGAGTGATAAAGTGATAAAGTGATTGCCTTCTGGCATATCAAATCTTTCCCTGGTTCGTGGTGGGCCATCTACGCGCGCTCATTGAATCGCCGAACAAAATCGCCGATGGATACTGCACGAATGCGAAGGGCCTCGGCGATCTCATTGGTCCACTCGGCTTCGAGTCATTTTGGGAAGAGCGGATGGAAAGCGGCAGGATTCCTCGCACCTGTCACCGGCACTACGCTTCTGTTTGCCCCATCTTCGACAGTTTGAAAAGTGAAGTATTTGCCCCGTAAGGAATTATGGATCGCCAAAACTTCTTTGGCACTACAGAGCGGATTTCCCTGGGCGGTAGCTCTTATTCGCGGACCGTCTGCGGCACTGCAACCCCCGCGGCCTGCAAGACCGTGTGGCATACCCCACGGAGGTCAGTCCGCAGGTACAGCTTCTTGCCGTTCATTTCCACTTCCACTTCCTGCAGGGCGCGAAGGTCCCTGTTGATGTCCGCCCATTCCAGCTTCTCCCCTCGCTTCTGCAGCCGCGTCTCCAGCTCTGTTCGCAGCACCAGGGCGAGGAAACTACAGAACACGTGCCCGCGGATGGTATCGTCGACCTTGTGATAGATCGGGCGGGTCTCAAGGAGGCTCTTGGCCGAACGGAAAATTGACTCCACCATCCACAACTGCTTGTACTTCAGTGCGACATCCGCGGCGGCAAACGTCGTGTTGGTTCGAAGAACCCACATGCCGTCGAATCGTTGTTCTTCAGCGAGCTTCGCCTCGTCAATCGTGAAGTGCTGCGCTCCCGCGGACTTCAGGTAGCGCCTGTAGCCCTTGTTGCCTACCAGGCTCTTGTCCCCGCTTTTCAGCTTCTCTTTCAAAGACTCCACGATGGCCGCCCTGTCAGCGGCATCCTTTCGCGCCTGATCTTCGTTGTAGCAGACGATGTAGCGCTTTCCTCCCACCCACTGTTCGCGCACCGAAAGCGGCGAGGGATCCTGGGCTTTCTTCTTCGCTCCCGTGACCACCTGAAACTCCGCAGAGGAGGGAAGCACTTCATCGCGCACCGTTTTGTCCCTGTGCATGCGCGCCCCGAGGATATAGGACATGCCGAGGTCTGCACTCTCAAGTTTCTGGATCGTCTCTGCGCTTATCATCCCGCGATCGGCCACCACGCACACCGAGGCGATGCCGAAGCGGCTCTTCAGACGCTTGACCACCGGGATAAGGGAGGTGACATCGGTGAGGTTCCCCGGCCACAGCTCGCAGCAGATCGGCCGCCCCGTGCCGTCCAGCACCGCCCCGACCACCATCTGTTTCAGGTCGGGTCTGTGGTCCTTGCTGTGTCCGTACTGTCCCAGGCTCTCCCCCCCTTGCCCCTCGAAGTAAAGGCTGGTGGTGTCG
>CAWJRT010000012.1:0-19943 GCA_963845325.1 uncultured Spirochaetota bacterium | reverse complement strand
ACGGCTCGGCCTTCCGCAGCCACAAGCTGCGCTACGGCTGCGCCCGTCTGGGTGTGGCCCTGCTGCACGCCACCCCCTATACGCCCGAGGGCAACGGGAAAATCGAGCGGTTTTTCGGCTCCTTGCGCAAACGCTTCCTGCCCCTGCTGGAGGAGCCGTTGAGCCTGGAGAAGCTCAACGAACAATTGGCCTCCTGGATCGACAGCGACTACCACGGCCGGGTCCATTCCTCGACCGGCCAGACCCCGCTGGAGCGATACCTGGCACACCTGTCGTTGCTGCGACCCGCGCCGCGGGACTTGCGCGACTACTTCCGCACCGCCGTTCGGCGCAAGGTCGACAAGGACCGCACGGTGAGCCTGTACGGCAAGATCTACGAGGCTCCCCTGGGGCTGATCGGCAAAATGGTGACCCTGCTGTTCCACGAGCAGGACCTCTCGCGCATCGAGGTCCTCTTCGACGAAGCCTCCCAGGGGTTCCTCCTGCCGCTGAACGCCGCCATCAACAGTCGGGTACGGCGTACGGCCCGTCAGCAGACCATGCTGACCCCCGAAGCCCCGTCTGCCACCAAGCCCGCCTACCGAGGGGGCAGCCTCTTCGAGTCTGGAGAATCCTCATGATCGCCCTCACGCATGCCTATGGGCTTTCCCGCGAGCCATTCCTGCCCGATATCCCGGTGGCGGAGTTGTTCCCGCTGCCTGGGCTGCAGGCGTTCCTTGAACGGTTCACCTACGCGGTTACCAACGGCCTGATCACGCTGATCACCGGCGAGGTCGGCTCGGGTAAGAGCACCAGCCTCAGGGCCGCCGCTTCCCAGGCTCACCCGTCGGAGTTCCGTTTGCTGGCCGTGGTCGCCTCCTCGGGAAGCTTTCTCGAGTTGCTGCGCCAGGTCTGTCTCGGTCTGGGTGCTCCCCCTGTGACGAACTCCGTCACCCGACTCCTGGCCCTCATCCGCGACTCCCTCTGCGACATCACCGCCAAGAAGCAGGTCCCCCTGCTTCTCATCGACGAGGCCCATCTGATGCGCCTGGAGGTCTTCGCTGAGTTACATACCCTCGCCCAACGCGATTTCGATTCCCGTCCCTTGTTGCCCATGGTCTTGAGCGGCCAGACCTCACTGGTAGACAAGCTGCTGTTCCACACCTCCCGCCCATTCTCTTCCCGCATCGTCGGGCGCACCCATCTGGAAGCGCTACAGAGAGACCATATGGCCTCTTACCTGGCGCATCACCTGAAAATTCCGGGGCAAAGGAGGAGTTGTTCAGCGAGGAGGCGGTCACCGCTATCCACCAGAGCTCGGGCGGACTACTCCGTCGCGCCGGTGCCCTTGCCCGCGGCGCGCTCCTTGCCGCCGCTCGTGAGAAGTGCCCCCGCGTCAGCGCTGAGCACGTCCGAGTCGCCTCCACGGAGATCCTCTGATGCGCTCCCTCAAGCCTCTGCTCCTTGAGCAGGCACGCCATGTGGGGCCGTCGGTGACACGGGTCGTGCAAGCCCTATGGGCTGACGCCGTAATTGAAGCGGCGCGTGATGCCCGCCAGCTCCTCCGTCTCGCTCGCTGCTACGGGGCTCAGCGGTTGGAGGCCGCCTGTGAACGCTCCGCCTTCTACCGACAACACACCAACTCGTTTGTCATCGAGTGGATTCTCCGTGAGCGCTTCGACGAACTGCCTTTGACTCGCTGCATCGACATTCGCGGCCAATTCGTCTTTGCCATCCCCGAGATCAACGGCGAATGCAACAACGCACGGTGACACCTCTTCCACCTTCCCCAAGCGTACCGGCTCTCCGCCGTGAGGCTAAAGAAGCGTGCAGTCCAGAAAAGCGTGCAAAATCCTGCCGGATTAGCGTGAGACGTGACACAGCCTTGCCATGTGCCGCTTCTTCATGCCACAGAAAGAAACACAAAGCAACAGTGTACTTGTGCTAAGTCCATCTGCGATGTACTATAGCGAACATAGAGCTTTGGGCGGCTACAAACCGCCACGCGACGACCGGCACATAGCCCGGATTCTTAAAGCATCCACCGCCTGAGGCGGTGGATTTAGGCCCCGGCCTCTAAGAAGAGGCCTGGTTCTTCGCGCTCTTTCTCTTCGAGCCGCTCCTTGTCCTCCTGGTACCTCACATAGCGCCGTATCTTCTCCTCGTCCAGCCCTATGGTGGTCACGCAGTACCCGCGGCTCCAGAAATGATTTCCCCAGTACGGCTTGCGCCTGAGATTCCTATAGGTCTTGAACAATCCAATTGCCGTCTTGCCCTTCAGAAAACCCATCAACTCTGATATCGATACTTTCGGCGGAACGGTCACCACCAGATGCACGTGATCCTTCATCACCTTCAGTTCCTCTATCTCACTATCCTTCCATTCGCAGATAGTCCTGATACGTTCTTCGACATACTTTCCGACGGCTCCTTCGAGAATCCGAAATCGATACTTGGGACACCAGACTATGTGGTAGCTGCACTGGTAGACCACGTGCGACTGCTTTCGCCATTTCGCCATTCTTGCATCTTACTTCGTCATCAGTCTTACGGCAAAGCCATCAGTACATAACCACCGCCAAAGGCGGTGGGGTTCTAAGATTTCCTAAACCGTAGGTCGGATGTTCGAGTCATCTCTGGGGCATCGTAAGTTTATTTTGCAGAAAGAATTGAAGATCCTGTCCATGGGCATGAAGACCTGACCGCCGTCCGAAGACTGAGCGTAGATGCTCTCCGCATCCTGATCGCTCTCCACGAGCAGAGTAGCAAACATTTTACCGGTCGAATTTTGGGTCGGCAAGTGGCCGACGATGAGAAGGTCGAAGATGTTTGGAGACGACGAGCTGTTGCCGGTCTTGGTGTCTATCGGACTCGCTAATCAAGTCGTAACAGTACCCGTGATCTTTGAGATGGCACGAACCAACCCGTCGCCAAGATTGCTCCAATAGAGCACAAGCCGCCCGAGGTTCCATTTTGGATTGAGTAATGAGATGATTCAGAAAAGCCCAGTAGACATGAACGGCCTGGCGGTTCCCCGGGCCATCATCTCCGCTGCATGCTGTTGGCCAGGACTTCCGCGCTTTCAGTCCGAATGGCTTCCAGGATTTTCTCAGCGACCATTTCCGCTGTTTCAACCGGAGGCATGTCTGCGCGTGAAGCTGCTGGACCTCCCGCGGCAGGTCCGCCCATTCCTGCAGGTCTGGAACCAAGCGCGTTCTTGCCGAAGTCAGTTGCGGTCATGCCGGGAAGCATGATTCCCACCCTGATATTGTCGGCGGCAAGCTCGGCGCGTGCTGTGAGGGAGATCGCGTTCAGCGCATATTTCGTGGAAGCGTAGGCGCTCAGGCCGGGGATGAACATCCGGGACACGCCGGAGCTGATATTGATGATGACTCCCCCGCCCTGCTTCCGCATGAGAGGAATGACCGCCTGCATGGCCGCTAGGGGTCCGAAGAGATTTAGTTCCATCATGCCGCGATACTGGTCGAGGTCGGTGCTTTCGGCGCTGTTCCACATGCCCCTTCCGGGCATTGTTGACGAGAACGTCAATACGCCCGTAGTGGTCGTGAACCGACTTCACCATGCGCCTGGCGTCGGCCTCTCGGGACATGTCAGCGGTCACCACGAATGACCCTGGCAGGGTCTCGGAGATCGCTTTCAGCTTGTCCATGGACCGCGCCACCAGGGCGACCTTTGCGCCGTTCTTTGAGAGGAGCCGCGCAGTCTCCAGACCGATCCCCCCCGACGCGCCCGTGATGATGACTACCTTGTCTTGTGTTTCCATGGCTGACCTGTACGCTCCAATGTAGCGGCGTCTCGCACGGTCGGCAAGCATGGCCTATTTGCTGCGGTCGAAAAACAAGACATTGACGGCACTCAAGTAATGTGGTCATTTCTGGGTTCGGATTGTTTCCCGCAGACGCCCACTCGCTCCGTATTGCCTCATCTGAAAATCTATATGAAAGGGGATTCGTTGCCTCACAAGAAAATCTATACGAACGATTCCTCTCAAAACTCTACGTAACCCTTCCCCTATGAGCAAGAGGTCGTTTTTGCAGGGGGTGTCCAAGTACCGACTCCTCTTGGAAAGTACGCCATCCACCACGAAGAACGTTTCCAGGCAGCTACGGCCACGGCCAGCGTTTATCATCGTTTTCCCGTGCCAGGGGACTTTTGAGGTCGGGGATTGTACGATTGCTTCACCTTCGCCTTGGCCACCGCAATGGCTTCCAGCCGCTTCTGGACATCCACGATATTCCTCTTCAACTCCACGGGGTTGAGCGTGCGGAGTTGGGCGCGCAGCCTGGCCTTGATCAGCTTGCCAACACTTGGATCCTCCACAACGCGCAGGAAAGGTGTCTTGGGTTTGTCATAGCGCTTCTTCATCTTGGCCCCGTCGCGGCTCTTGGAGATCAACTTCATCGAAGGATGGAAGAAGTTGATCAACAATCGCAGGTTGTCATAGAGGGTGTTCAGAAGCTGCACCTCTCGATCGGTGTCGTGGCGGCGGTAGCCTACCATCTTGCGCACCACCGTCCAGTTCTTTTGCTCCACGAAGCAGGTGTCATTCTTACGGTAGGGGCGGCTGCGAGTGAAGGTGATCTTCTCATCACGGCAGAAACTGAACAGGTGCTCGTTGATGAACTCACTGCCGTTGTCAGAATCAACGCCGAGCATGGGGAAGGGCAGGCGCGTGCGTATGAGGCGCAGCGCCTCCAAGGCCCACCGGCGCGCTTTATTGCGCACTGCCCGCATTTCCGTCCACCCCGTGGCCACATCAGTGGCGTCCAGGGTCAGGGCAAAGTCCCCATGGGGGTCGCCCCCTTCATGACCCACCATGTCGATCTCCAGAAACCCCGCCCTGTTCTCGTTCCACTGGCTGAAGGTACGGATAGGAATCTGGTGCTTCAGCAGGGTTCCCGGCTTGGTCAGGCTGCGCCCCTTCAGTCTCAGCTTCTTCCTCTCCCCTGCCAAGAGGCCGTCGATGGTGGCCGGGCTGATCCGTGAGAGTTTCTGCTTCACCACGGAGCTGACTTTCAGTTCTCCCGCCTCGATGAGGGTGTCCACGGTCGTGCGCAACACCACGGCCAGCCGTTTGCCGCACATAGAGTCGAACAGGTACCAGATCTTTCTCACCGCCTCCGCCACCGGCTGGCCGTAGAGGCGAGGGCGATGGAGCACCCGCCGTTTCCGTGAGGCGCCGACCACCAGTCGCACCGGCTGTCCATCGATGGTGAACCAGACCTTCTTTCCCCAGGATCGCAGAAGCCATCCCGCATATACGCGGTTCAGCTTAATCTGCTTGACCAAGGTTGAGAGGATCCGTCCCTTCTCTTTTTTCGATGCTTTTCGGTACTCTCGGGCGGTCACCCGTGTTACAGCTCGCCGTTGCCTCATCGTCAACTCCCTCACTGAGCCCCCCTTGCAGGTGTTCAGACTGCCAAAGGGGACGGAATCGGCGAATCAGTTCGTATAGATTTTCAAATGAGGCAACGGCTTGGTTTCGTATAGATTTTGGATGAGTCAATGCGCGCTCTTGACAGAAAACCACCAACCCCGCAAGCTATTGCCACATTTGACGATCCAACGATCGGCGTCCCGATAGAATCGGGACTTAATAGGGAAGCCCGTTGGAGCCGGGCGCGGTCCCGCCGCTGTAATAGGGACGAAATCCGGGTTATGCCACTGTCCGCGATCAATCGGGATGGGAAGGCCGGAGAGTAGGATGAACTAGAGCCAGAAGACCTGCCGATCGTTGCACCTATCCAAGGGAGATGGTAAATCCCTGGGTTCCGATTTATCGGAGCTCAGGGATTTTTTTTCGATTAAAAGGGAGGTATTTTGCAGTGATTGATACGATTCTGGTCATTGTCTACTTCGCCGTTATCTTTGTGATTGGCGTGCTGATGTACAGGCGCTCCCACAATTACGACGATTATCTGGTTGCAGGGCGCAAGTTCAACGCGTTCTTCATCGCCATGACAATCGCGGCGGGCATCTCGAGCGCCACGGTGGGTGTCGCGGGGTTAGGATACTCGTTTGGGATGGTTGGTGCATGGTTTTTTATCATGCTGGCGGTTGGCGCCTGGATTCTCCTCTTCACGGTGGCTGGCAGGTTGCGGGCGTTGGCTCAATATTCCCTGATTGATGTGTTCAACATGAGATACGACGCTCGGGCGCGCGTCACCCTTTCCATCCTCGGCACCATTGCGTACGTCATTCTGTTGAGCATCGGGTTTGTAGGCGGAGGCCAGGTGCTCAAATCGTTGTTCAACATTCCCCTGCTCCCTGCCATGCTCATCATGGCGGCCCCGTTCATCACATACACGGCACTTGGCGGGCTATGGGCTTCTGCCATTACCAACATTATCAAGCTCTGCATCCTCTTTGCGGGGCTTGTAATCCTGGTTTCCTTCGCCATCTCGAGGGCAGGTGGCTGGGCGCACCTCACGGCCGCTCTCCCGCCGGGCTCCTTCAACCTCTTTTCGGCCGGCGCATGGCCGTTCGTCTGGGCATTCTTCTGGGTGATGACCTTGAGCATGTGGGTGGCAGCGGATATCTACCAGCTCGTGTTCTCAGCAAAGAACGCCCGCACGGCCAAGGTGGGACTGAGCTTCGCCGGACTCATCATCGCCTTGGTGGGGTTGGCGGCCGCTTTCATCGGCATGGGCGCCAGCGTCATCTTTCCCAAGATCGACCCCGAAGCTGCCATGCCCACCCTGGCGGCAGCCCTGGCGCCTGGGCTGCGCGGCCTGGTGGCCATCGCGATGTTGAGTGGCAGCGCCATTGCGGTGGTGATATTCCAGATTGTGGCCGCGACACAGCTTGTCAGAGGCCTCTGGCCGCAGAAGCAGATGAGCATGGGCAAGGTGCGCTGGATAAGCGCCTTGATGGGCGTGCTCGGCTTGCTCTTTGCATGGCTCGACCCGAACGTCGTCTCGCTGACCGAGCTTACCTTCCGGATCTTCATACCGGCGACTTTCATCCCGACCCTGGCCGCTTTCTACTGGAAGAGGGCGACCGCGGTCGGAGCGCTGCTTTCGTCCTTGTTCGGAGTAGCGGCATCGGTGCTGTGGCACTTCCTGGTGTTGCCGAGGTTGACTCCACCCCTGGACTCATGGCTCGAGCCAGCCTTCATCGGCGTTACAGTATCGTTTGTCGTGCTGGTCATGGTGAGTTTCCTTTCCAAGCCATCCCCTGCCGAAAAGTGGCAGCAATTCATGCCCCAGCGCTCGCGGTCGTGACGGCTTGCGTGTTCGGGGGAGCATGGACTAAGCGAGCAGGACAGGTTGCAGGAGCGGGGTCGAGGTAGATAAAAAAATCGGCCTACGGCGTCGTAGCCGTAGCTTGGTGGAGCATCGATTGACAACCCCGACCTCCGTCCACTACATTTAAGCAGACAGATTATCGGGGTGCTCGGTAGCGACCGGGCTGAGAGGGCGGCTGTTAGCCGCCGACCCGCTGAACCTGATCTGGGTAATGCCAGCGCAGGGAGGGTGAAAAGGCATTCAGCCGCCCCGCGTTGGGGCGGTTTTTTTTGAAGGGAGCGCATGACGCCGATTCAAGCTTTTCAGAGAATCATCCCTCGGTTCCAGACTCCACCTGAATGGGGGATCCAGCCAGTTCCTCGGGAACACCGGGTGCTCGGCTTCATGGACTTCACCGTGCTCTGGGGAGACCTGGGAATCGGACTGCTGGTCATGCTGACCGGCACTTTTCTCGTGCCGGGGCTCGGCCTGGGCAGCGCACTCCTGGCCATCCTGATCGGGAGCGCCGCGGGCTGCTTCCTGCTCGCCCTCGTCGGGGCTGTGGGAAGCGCGACGGGCGCGCCAACCATGGTGCTCCTGCGCCCGGTGCTCGGGGTGCGCGGGTCGTTCATCCCGACGGTCCTGAACGTCCTCCAGCTCATCGGGTGGACGATCTTCGAGTTCGTGGTGATGGGAGTGGCCGCGTCCGTCATCGCCCGGACCGTTTTCGGGACCGGCAGCTACGCCGTCTGGACAGCCGTGTTTGCCGCTCATCGTCATCATCATGGGAGTGGGCGGCCCCATCGGGGTCGTTCGCCAGTGGCTGGAAAAGTTTGCCGTCTGGATCGCACTGGCCACGGGAGTCTGGCTCACCGTCCACGCGTTCTCCACCATGGACGTGGCGGCACTCCTTCGGCAGCCTGGCGACGGATCCCTTCCGTTCGGCTCGGGGGCAGACCTTGCCATCGCCCTTCCCATCTCGTGGCTGCCGCTCGTCGCGGACTACAACCGCTTCTCCCGGCTCGACCCGGCAGGGATTCCTGGGCACCATGCTCGGCTTCTTCGTCACCAACGCGTGGTTCCTCTCCCTGGGCGCCCTGCTGCTCCTTGGATCCAAAGTCGGCCAGGAGCCAAAGGACTTCGCTTCCGCCATCGCCCTTTCGGCGGGGTGGATCGCTCTCCTCATCCTGCTTGCCGACGAGACTCACAACGCCTGGGCCGACCTCTACTCGGCGGCCGTCTCCCTTCAGAATCTCTTCCCGAAGGTGAAGCAGCGCTGGCTCATCGTGGCTCTCGGCGCCGGCGTGTTTCCTGGTGGCCGTTTTCCTGGACATCACCCGGTACCAGAACTTCCTTTACCTCATCGGGTCCTTCTTCGTCCCCTTTTCGGTCTGCTTACCGCGGACTTCTATGTGCTGAAGCGGAAGGCGTACCGTGTGAAGGAGTTCTACCGCGCCAGGGGAGCGTACTGGTTCACACGGGGCGTAAATGTACGGGCGACGATTGCGTGGGCCGCCGGCGTGGCCGCCTATCATCTTGCCAACCCATCCACTCTTGGAGCGATATTCCCCGCGTGGCAGAAGATGGTGCCGGCCACCCTCGGGCTGGCGGGTGGGTCACTGCCGAGTTTCGCGGTGGCATTCCTGCTCACCCTTGTGTTCGGAGTGTCGGAGAGATCCCGCAGGAAGCGCATGGAGGGCTTGAATGAAATACGGTGAAATCGCCGCGGAGCTCCTGGGTCGAGTTCGAAGCAGGCATCCGCTCATCCATCACATTACCAACTGGGTGGTCATGAACGACACCGCCAATGCCACCCTTGCACTTGGCGCCCTCCCCGTGATGGCGCACGCGCGCGAGGAAGTGGAGGAGATGGTTGGCGCCGCGGGCGCCCTCGTGCTGAATCCCGGCACGCTGTTCCCCGAGCTCGTCGAGGCAATGATGATGGCGGGAAAGCGCGCGAATGAGCTCGGGGTGCCGATTGTCTATGACCCGGTCGGCGTGGGAGCCACGCGCTACCGCAATGAGACCGGCGAACGCCTGCTGCAGCGAGCTGCGCATCGCCGTGATCCGAGGCAACTCGGGTGAGATTGGCGCACTCGCGGGAGCCGGTGGGGAGGTCAAGGGAGTGGAGTCCGTCCATGGTGTGGCCGACCCCCCAGCTGTGGCGGCTGATCTTGCCCGGCGCAGGACCGCCGTCGTGGCAATCACGGGCAAGAGGGACATCCTCTCTGACGGCACGCGGACGCTCGGGGTAGACAACGGCCACGAGATGCTGAAGACCATCACGGGCACCGGCTGCATGGCAACGACCGTCGTCGCCATCTTCTGCGCGGTGGAACCGGACAAGCTCATCGCCGCGGCATCCGCCCTCGCCTGCTATGGCCTGGCGGCGGAGCGCGCGGCACGCGGCACGCAGGGTCCTGGCTCCTTCCGCTCCTCTCTCCTGGACGAGCTTTATCACCTGACACCGGCCGTGGTGGAAGAGGGCGCGCGAGTAGTGGATCTCGCCTAAGGGATGGGATCCCCGGCGCCCGCGATGCCATCGGCAAAATATCTGTTGTACCTCGTCACTGACGCCGGCCTGTCCCGGGGGCGGAGCCATGTCGGCGTTGTGGAGGCGGCAATTCGCGGCGGTGTGACGATTGTCCAGTACCGGGAGAAGAGTGCGTCGACGCGCCGGATGTTCGAGGAAGCGGTCGCGCTGAGTCGGCTCTGCCGGAAGGCCGGGGTTTCATTCATCGTCAACGACAGGCTCGACCTTGCCCTGGCGGTGGATGCCGACGGGCTCCATGTAGGCCAGGACGACATGCCGGCGTCTCGTCGCGCGCCGGCTCCTTGGCTCTCGCAAAATCCTCGGCGTATCGGCGGGCAACGTCGAAGAAGCACGGAAAGCCGTCAATGCCGGCGCGGATTACATCGGGGCAAGCCCGGTTTTTTCAACTCCCACGAAGCCAGATGCGCCGCCACCTCTCGGAGTCGAAGAGCTTCGGCGCATGACAGGCTTGGTGGATGTCCCTGTCGTGGCGATTGGCGGCATCACGACAGAGAACGCGGCTTCAATGATGGAAGCCGGGGCCGCTGGGATTGCCGTGGTTTCGGCCATCGTAGCCGCGGAAGATGTCGAAGCGGCGGCCCGCTTGCTGCGAGCCGTCGTGGAAAAGGCGAGGACAGGATGAGGATCGAGCAGCTCGGAGAGTTCGGATTGATCGAAAGGATCCGGGCGGCACTGCCCGATCCCCCGCCAAACGTTATCGTGGGCATCGGCGATGACGTCGCGGTGCTGAAAGCTTCGGCAAGGGGCCGCACGGAGATCGGCTCCGCCTCAGGGGCTGCCGGGGGAGAGGGGTGTGGCTGGCCACGTGCGACGTCCAGGTGGAGGGGGCCCACTTCCTGCGCGAAGCGATCCCTCCGCGCAGCCTCGGGCGGAAGGCCTTGGCAATCAACCTGAGCGACATCGCCTCCGCCGGCGGCGTGCCCCGCTATGCGCTGGTGTCTCTCGGCCTTCCCGGTGACCTGGAGGTCGCGTTCATCGACGAGCTCTACGCGGGCCTGCGGGAAGAGGGAAACGAGTTCGGCGTGGACATCGTGGGCGGCAACATCTCGCGTTCCCGGCTGGGGATCTTCATCGACGTGTTCCTGCTCGGGGAGGCGACCTCGCGACAATGTGGTCCTGCGCTCCGGCGCGTCGGTGGGAGACCTCGTCATGGTCACCGGAAGCCGTCGGGGACGCGGCAGCGGGTGTCGCGCTCCTGCTCAACCCGGAGCTTCAGAAAATCACGGAGAGCTCGTACGCGGACCGCGCGCGGTCGCGCCGCGACCGGCCCACGCCGCGCGTCAGGGAGGGCGCGTTGATCGGGTCACTGCGGCAGGCCAGCGCCATGATCGACGTGAGTGACGGGATAGCGGGCGACCTTCGCCACATCTGCGAGAAAAGCGGGGTGAGTTTCCGCCTGCACTCGAACATGCTGCCCGTAAGCACCGCCAACCGAGCCCTCTCGCTTGCGGCGCGAGGGGATGAGTGGCATTTTGCGCTTGCACGGCGGCGAGGATTACGAGCTCCTGTTCACCGCCCCGCCGGGACAGGCCGGAGAGCTGGCGCGGCGGATCACCTCCGAGACGGGCACCCCGGTTTCCGTCATCGGGGAGATCATCCCCGAGACAGGTCGGCCTATGCTCCTCCTGCCGGACGGTACTTCTCGCCCCCTGGAGGGATCAGGATGGGATCATTTCAAATGAGAACGGCGTTGACCATCGCGGGCTCGGACTCCGGCGGAGGAGCGGGAATCCAGGCAGACCTCAAGACCTTCGCGGCGCACGGTGTTTTCGGAACCAGCGCCATCACTGCCCTGACGGCGCAGAACACCGTGGGAGTCGAAGGCGTGTACGCGATCCCGCCCGAGTTCGTCGCCCGGCAGATCGACGCAGTGGTGACAGATATCGGGGCGGATGCGGTAAAGACGGGAATGCTCTCCAACCGGCGAGATCATCGAAACCGTTGCAAACATGATCAAAGCAAAAGGACTTCGGCCCGTCATCGTCGATCCCGTGATGGTGGCGAAGAGCGGTGACGCTCTTCTGGAGCCCGAGGCGCGGGACGCCCTCATCTCCGCCCTCCTGCCCCTTGCAACCGTAGTCACGCCCAACCTGCCGGAAGCTGAGGTCCTCTGCGGCTTTCCCGTGACGGACATGGACGGAATGCACCGCGCGGCCCGATTCATTCGTGCGCAGGGGCCGCTTTGCGTGGTCGTAAAGGGCGGGCACCTGGAGGGAGCGGGATTCAGCACGGATCTCTTCTATGACGGGGAGCGCTTCGAGGAGCTCACAGCACCCAGGATCAACACCAGAAACACGCACGGAACGGGATGCACTTTCGCCTCGGCAATCGCGGCCCGGCTTGCCCTTGGTGACGGGATCCTGGATGCCGTCCGTGCCGCGAAGCACTACGTCAGCGCCATCCTGCGCGCATCAACTGGCTTTCATATCGGACACGGGCATGGCCCGATGGATCACATGGCGCTGCTCCTGCCTCAGCCACCCGTGACCAGCCCATGAGCCGAACCGGTGAGGCCGTCAATGGGGTTCTCACTTACCTACTTCAAGAATTGAGAAAGAATCCGGCACCATTGGCCCCCGGCGTACATACCCGCTGTTCTGCTGGGATGTCGGCGACGGGCCAAACTCAGCAGCAATCAGGAAGACGCGGTTCGTTTGAGCATCGAGCGCCAAGGTCTTCGCGTTCCGCATTGTCTGGACTGTCTGTTCGACAACAAAACTTGTCGGGCTGTTCTCCTTGATCACCGTCAGCGTGCCATCGCTTTCCGAACTGAAAGCTTCCATAGTAGTCGGATCGAATGCGGCTCCGTCCGTTCCTTGACCAATGGGAAGTGCCGTGCAAGATCTTCCCGTCTCTGGCGCTCAGGATTACCATCGTGTGCGGATTGCGACAGGATGCGAACAGTATCTGATTCTTCACGTCCATCGCCAGGCCCGCGCAGGTGCCACCCATACCGACAAGGGAGTAATGATTGCGAACCTCCATCGTCACGGCATCGATGACCGCGATGCTGTCCTTATCCTCGATATCTACATAGATCCGTCCCTGGTCGTCCGTGACTGCCTGTTCAGGCGCACCGCCAAGATCGATCACCCCGAGGATGGAACCATCGGAAGCGCTTATCACGGTCGCATTCGGTACCTTGTGGCTGAAGACATAGATGCGATCGTTGAACGAGTCATAGAGGATTCCGTCCGGAGCACCATCAACATCGATGGTCTTGATCGGAGCAAAAGTTCTCGCATCCCACATTACGACAGGCTTGCTGGTCGCAAATCCATGCATCGACTCGCGGGAAACGGCCACTCCATGGGCGTTAGCGTCCGGAATGTCACCCACATGCTCAAGGGTGTCCAAGCTGAAAACGGTGATTCGACCGGAATCACCCAGGCGGGGAATGTACAGGTTGCGTCCCGACTCGTCTGCAAAAACGTAGTCGAAGCTTCCTGTGCCACCCGGCCTTATGGTTTTCAATATCCTGTATGGGACTTCCTGGGCTGCAGCGCTGAACGCAATCGCCATCATCCATAGAGCGCAGACCAGCAGAAGCTTTCGCATATGACAAGACCCTCCGGCAACCATCAGACTGGGCAGAGTCTATCGGGTGTTCTTTTCAAAGAGAAGCCCGGCGATCGCGTCCAATGCGACTCTACGCGGTTGACGCGAGTAATAGCAGAATCCGTCAGTTTATGCTCGGCGGCCGTAGATAAGAATAGCAACCTCTCCTTTGCTGACTTCGCTCCATGCGTGCTCAGAGAAACAGGCTCACCTCCAGGTCCACCCTATAGGGGAGCGGCGAAAGGCCGGCTTCCGTACTGCCTCCGCCCCACGCATTCATGAGGAAACATTCGCGTTCCACTTGTCGTAGCCGAGGGTCAGGACGATGCCGGTCGGGCCGGAAAGATTCTGGAGGTTGACTGCGGTCATTCCCTGCCAGTCCCTTACCGTCCTCCCCTCTGCTTTGGCTTCGGTGTGAGACAAAAGATGTGAGATAAATGGCGCAAATTGATGCAAACAGGTGCAAGCCATGGCAAGAAGAATAGCTTTGCCGAAAACCTGGATTGACCCAACTCCTTGCAAGGACTTAAAATAATCAGCAGTGAGTTGCAGAGACTCTCGCGCCGACCCAGCTTGACGTTTTTTCTTAAATAATCCACCGCCCGAGGCGGTGGATTTGCGTGGCCTCTAGAAGAGGCCTGGTTCTTCGCGTTCTCTCTCTTCGAGCCGCTCCTTGTCCTCCTGATACCTCACATAGCGGCGTATCTTCTCTTCGTCCAGCCCTATGGTCGTCACGCAGTATCCGCGGCTCCAGAAATGATTCCCCCAGTACGGCTTCCGCCTGAGATTCCTATAGCTTTTGAACAATCCTATTGCTGTCTTGCCCTTCAAAAATCCCATCAACTCTGATATCGATACTTTCGGCGGAACGGTCAACACCAGATGCACGTGATCCCTCATCACACTCAGTTCTTCTACCTCACTGCCCTTCCACTCGCAGATCGTCCTGATACGTTCTTCCACATACTTTCCCACCGCTCCTTCAAGGATCCGAAATCGATACTTGGGACACCATACAATGTGGTAACTGCACTGGTAGACCACGTGCGACTGCTTTTTCCATTTCGACATGTTCCGATCTTATTCGCTATCGGTCTTACGGCAAAGCCATCATGACATGACCACCGCCGCAGGCGGTGGGGTTCTAAGATTTCTTAAAGCATCCACCGCCTGAGGCGGTGGATTTAGGCCCCGGCCTCTAGAAGAGGCCTGGTTCTTCGCGCTCTTTCTCTTCGAGCCGCTCCTTGTCCTCCTGATACCTCACATAGCGCCGTATCTTCTCCTCGTCCAGCCCTATGGTGGTCACGCAGTACCCGCGGCTCCAGAAATGATTTCCCCAGTACGGCTTGCGCCTGAGATTCCTATAGGTCTTGAACAATCCAATTGCCGTCTTGCCCTTCAGAAAACCCGTCAACTCTGATATCGATACTTTCGGCGGAACGGTCACCACCAGATGCACGTGATCCTTCATCACCTTCAGTTCCTCTATCTCACTATCCTTCCATTCGCAGATAGTCCTGATACGTTCTTCGACATACTTTCCGACGGCTCCTTCGAGAATCCGAAATCGATACTTGGGACACCAGACTATGTGGTAGCTGCACTGGTAGACCACGTGCGACTGCTTTCGCCATTTCGCCATTCTTGCATCTTACTTCGTCATCAGTCTTACGGCAAAGCCATCAGTACATAACCACCGCCAAAGGCGGTGGGGTTCTAAGATTTCCTAAAATGTCGGTGAAATTGGCGCAGCCGTCCTCCGCCAACGGCTACCACACCACGGAAGGTGGACCATGTCGAGGATTCCCGCTTCGGGCGGACAGCTGATGACCTCCCGCGTCATGACCTCGGCCGTGGGCGTGGAATCGGAGGCGCCCAGCGCGCGGGCCCGGTTGACATCCCACACGGTGAGGACACCCACGATTTCACCGCCCGCCGTCACGACCGCAAGCATCGCGCTGCCCGGCGCGACCCGCCTGGCGGTGGCTTCCTACAAGGAGCAAGCGGAATCCGCGGTCGGCAATGACTCCATCAGCTCGGCGGATCCTCCTGCCCGCGTTCCATCGAGGCGATGCGCCGGATGCTGATGCGCTCGGCCGCGTGGCAGGGAAGCATGTCCGAGTCGAAGATATAAGCAGGCTCGTCTACCTCATGATACAGGACTTCTACAGCGCGGCCGCGGGCAGGAGGATCCAGGCGCTGCCGTGATCGCCTACGCCTCTGCGGGAGACTTCGTTCGATTCAATCCCCACCTGGGTGGCACCTTCCTGGACGGCGGATTCGATCGACAGGGGCGATTTGTGCACCTACCCTCTCTGGACTTGCCACGACTGGCTCAGTACTTCCGCGCTTCCATGGTCGCCTTCTTCCTTAACCGCTCCCTCACCAACGAGCACTTGGCAAAGAGCATGCTGCGCTGGACCCACAGCGGCTTCGGCCTGGACATGTCGGCGAAGATCCCTGCCGGCTCCTCCCGCACGAGTGAGGCTCTTGCTCAATACATAGCTGGCCCACTGGTTCCCTCAGCAAGATGCTGGTGATAGAGCACGGGGGAAGTGTCCTGCACCGGACAGACGCTCGGCTGTTTCCCGCCCTGGAGTTCCTCGTCCAACTCCTGCAGCACCTGCCTGAACCTCGCTCCCACCTGGTGCGCTGCTACGGATTGTACTCCTCCCGATCCCGCGGCACATTGGATTGGAAAGCCCTGGTGGTGCGGCTGGCTCCAGAAGGTAGGCTGCAGCAGCACCCGCAGCAGCCTACCCTGCGCATGCTAGCGGCCCTCCGGGATAGTGCCGAGCCGTCCGTCTCCACTCGGGAATCGCGTTCTTCACGAGCGCGGCTGCTGGCCAAGGTCCACGAGGTAGACGCACCTCACTGCAGCCACTGCGGCTCCCCCATGAAGGTGCTTGCCGTCGTCACCGATCCCCCCGAGGTCCGAAGGATCCTTCTGCACCTCATCAAGACCGGCGTTGCCCCCCCGGGCGTGGAGGCCTCCTTGCCGAATTGACCAGCCCCTCCCCTTTACGCTTCTCAAGGCAGATCCTTGTCCTTGACCCAGGCAAGAATACCAGCAGCGGAGCATCGCAGAGTAGAATGGGCCCCTTGCCACGGCCGATCCTGTCGGCTGCGAGGATTCGCAAACACCCCCACCGTCCCACGCCCCATGCGTAGCGGCGCATGCCCGAACTCCGCGTTGCGCGGCACGCGCGACGGTTAGGCCTTCCACTATCACCTTATGAGCGCCACCGGTGAAGGGTACTGAGCCCACTACACCTTCATTCTCTGGTCCTCCCGCTGCTGCTTCGGGGCTCAGACTGGCAATCGCATCTTCTCGTAGAGGAACTCGGGGGCGATGTCGGCGCCGTTCGCCCATACCAAGGTCCCGAATTCCGGGTGAATGGAGAATCGCCGAAAGAGATCCTTGTCCTTCAGCGGTTCGAAGATCTCACCGTAGAGTTCAGAACTCAGATCGACATCTCCTTCCGCGCCGTCGGCGAAGCGGAGACGGATCCTGTACTCGCCCAGGTACTCTGCGTGCATCACCCGTGGGATCATCTCGACTACTCCAGTGGCGCTATCTTCCTGGCAGGGCGGCCCGACTGGACCAACCCCCAGTCTGCAAGCAGCTCATCCCTGTGCATGTCAAGCCATTCGAGGACGAGACGCAGCGCCCGCTTGGGGAAATCCCCGTGAACAATCCCGCCCTCGATCTCAACCGTAATCGTATATTCGCCATATACCGCATGGAAATGGGCCGGTGGGTGCTCCCTGGGGAAAATGCCGATCACAATCCCAAGGAACCTGGCGATCTCCGGCATGCCAGCATGGTAGCGTAGGGCTCCTGAAGGCGTCAACAGCAGCGAGCAACCGCTGATCACCGCGATTGCTCGCGACATGCGTGCGCGCCCGCGGACGAAACCGCAAACCCAACTCAGGTGACGCTGCGTACCGAAAAGACTGGGCAGCATCGTACATTTCCGCGTCGCCCGCAAAGATCAAGCTTGGCGACGTAGGACCGGATGTTCGATGGATAGCGTTTTGCCGATCACATTATGAGATAAAAGATATGAGATTAATCGGGCTAATTGCTGCAAGTAGATGCAAGCCGTGACAAGATGAAGAATGAGAGTCATTGTAGCGGATCTTTTCCGCTACCGCTATCGATTCACAAGCAAACTCTTGGCTGTTTTCCCAGCATTTTCGTACGGTTAGTGCATACGGGTCGTGTGAGATCCTCGGAAGGCGAGTTCGAATCTCAGGAAGCATAGGATTCGTTTCTCAGATGCTGAGATGGTTCTTTTCGATCCGCACGCCCTCACAAGGGAGGATTCGGAGGCTTGAGGCGAGCAACGGCTTGTGTCTGTGGAGACAGATTCAACCGGACGGATTTTTGTCGTCGTATATACTCACCGCGGAGATAACCTCCGCCTGACATCAGCCCAGTCTGCAACCGGGAGGGAGAGAAAGACCTATGAGGAAGGAATATGACTTCAGCAAAGCAAATCGGGAGGCGGTAATACCTCAAAAGGGGAAGACCAGAATCAGCATCTACTTTGACAACGAGATCCTGAGATATTGTCAATTCTTGTGTCGCGCCAGGTAAGCCTGGGAAAGGGGGATGAGCAGAACTGAAACCTTTCGAGGTGATCCTGCAGGTAATCAATCCTGCCTGGCAAAGACTGGTCATCAGCCAGAAGCGAGTCTTGCGGGGTGCTGGGGCGACCCAGACCGCGAAGCGTAGACAGCGATTGCAAAAGCCGTGTGATTGAGCCTCGATATTTGATTATCGTGGGAGCTTTCGTCATCACAACAACGGGAGCAGCACCGTTCTACCGTAGGGACCTGGTAGAGACGGTCTCACCGGGGTCCGAGAGCAGGGCAGATGCAAACAAGGGTCACCCAGGAACCTGGGAGATCTTGCACTCTCCGCATCCTGAGAAACCGGTAGGGGATAACGGAACAATAACTCCAGGCCTGTAGCTTCCAGCGCTGAGATGCTACAGGAGGTGTACGGCACGACACGAAAGAAACAGCGCGGGAAGCGGTATCGCTGAGTGAAGGAAACGAAACGAAGCGAGATGGGATGCAAGAAGTCTTAGCGCCCCAGTAGTACCGAAGAAGCAGGGGAACGCGCCCAGCGGACCCTGTGGAGGGAAGGGGGGCGTCGAGTTGTAGAACTGTTGGTGGGAAACACGGAGGATGCGATGGAATCCGAAGACGTGTCAACGAAACAGCAACGGATAGCGGAGCTTGCGAGGATTCATCCAGAAGTGAGCTTCACATCCCTTGCCTACCACATCGATTTAAGGTGGCTCCACGAGGCGTACTTGAGAACGCGCAAGGACGGTGCTGTCGGGATAGACGAGCAGACGGCCGAGGACTACCAGAAGAATCTGGGACCGAATCTGAGGTCACTTCTGGAGCAGGCCAAGTCTGGCAACTACCGAGCGCCCCCTGTGCGGCGGGTGCACATACCCAAGGGGACATCGGGGAAGGAGACGCGCCCGATCGGCATACCGACCTTTGAGGACAAGGTGCTCCAAAGGGCGGTGGCGATGGTGCTGGAACCGCTGTACGAGCAGGAGTTTCTGAACTGCTCCTACGGGTTTCGACCAGGGCGCTCTGCTCACGATGCGCTGCAAGCTTTGTGGGAGCAGGCGATGGGGACAGGCGGGGGATGGATAATTGATTTGGACATTCGGAAGTTTTTCGACACCATGGATCATGCTCACATCAGGGAGATTCTCAAAAGACGGGTGAGTGACGGAGTGATCCTGAAACTCATTGGGAAATGGCTGAACGCGGGAGTATGGGAGAAAGGCGAGACCAGTTATCCTGAGAAAGGGACTCCCCAAGGGGGAGTGATATCGCCGCTGCTGAGCAACATCTACCTGCATGAAGTGCTGGACAAGTGGTTCGAAGAGGCGGTGAGGCCACGCCTGAAGGGAAAAGGATTCCTCATTCGTTACGCAGATGACGGGCTGTTATGTTTTGAGAATGAGGAAGATGCCCGAAGGGTGATGGAGGTACTACCGAAGAGATTCGCGAAATACGGGCTTACGATTCACCCCGAGAAAACGCGGATGGTGATGTTCGTAAGTCCTGAGAGCGAACCACCCAAGGATCACAACCGAGCGAAACGTGAGACATTCAGTTTCCTCGGGTTCACGCACTACTGGGGGAAGTCTCGCAAAGGAAACTGGGTCATCAAGCGGAACACCGAGAAGGGCCGCTTCGCCAAAGCGCTCAAGAAAGTATCGGATTGGTGCAGACGGAATCGACATCTGCCGATCAGCGAGCAACACGCCCAGCTCACGCGGAAACTGACGGGTCACTACTCCTACTACGGAATCACCGGAAACTCTCGACGTCTTGCAAACTTTCGGCATCAGGTGATTCGGGTATGGCGGAAATGGCTCAGCAGGAGGTCAAGGAGTGGATTTATATCGTGGGAGAAATTCACCCTTCTCATGCGGCGATATACTCTACCGCCTGTGAGGATCATGCACTCTGTCTACTCAGTGAATCTATGACTTGAGGAACCGCATGCGTCAATTGCGCACGTGCGGGTCTGTGGGGGGTCTGGGCAGGCAACTGCCCAGATC
>CAWJRT010000011.1:0-335828 GCA_963845325.1 uncultured Spirochaetota bacterium | reverse complement strand
TAAATAGCAGCGCAGGGGTGGAAGGCCACTTGATAGAGCTGGCTTTAGAGGCTGCGGAAATACCCTACAATACAATTGATTTGAACGCTCCTGAATCTTCCCACTCGATATGAAAGGCAAGCCCTGATACAATATAAACCTAATTGTTTTTCATGCGGCATCCGGAATACCTGGTAGGATGCGCTTGTTTGGCATTGACCTCAAAATGCATTGTAATATCGGCTACTGGGCCTGGGAACTGGCCGAAGTTCCCGACGTGTTTTGCGAATATCTTGATATGTTCCAAGAGTTCTGGCGCCTTCTATCTTTGTACAAACGCACTCGGAAAAATACTATCGTTCCCGTGTTGACCGTTCCGTTGTACGCCAACCCGTATAGGTCGGTAATTAAGGATGACAGAAAGTATTACAATATCAACAAAGACGTATTCCTGTTTATGTTGATATACGACTGCAACAGCTTTTTGTCCCGCAAGAATCCGCAGGCAGCCGTACAGGCATTCCTGAAGGCTTTTTCACCCCAAGACGGTAATGTTGGGCTGGTGCTCAAGCTCGCCAATCTCGAAAATTGCAGAGAGCATATTGATGAACTTCAAAAAATCCTGGAAAGCTATCCAAACATCTACTACATCGACAAATATCTTTCGGATGTTGAAATGAGAACGCTGATTCAAATATCGGATGCCTGTGTAACACTGCACCGTTCAGAGGGTTTCGGCTTGGTTCCTATGGAAGCCATGGCGCTTGGCACGCCTGTAATTTCAACCGCGTGGTCGGGCAATATGGAATATATGACTCAACTGAACACGGCGCTTGTTGGGTATAATCTGGTGCCGGTAGCAGGACAGTACGTCGGTTCCATTCCGGGCGACGGTCTGGTTTGGGCTGATCCCGATATAGACGAAGCGGCTGACCATATGCGCCGCATGGTTGCAGATAAGGAATGGAGAGAAAAACTGATAACCAATGGCAAAGATACGGCAAATGAGTTTTATAGTGTAGCTACCATCAGCAAGGTAATGCGCAACAGGCTGGAGCTTTTGAACTTGATCTAACCAATGCGGTTGATTCTGCTAAACAACACGAAATAGTGGGACTAATCTGGGGTCAATAGAGATACCCCTTAGAGACTTGTCTGCTTTAGAAATGATAGCCAAGGAGAGTTCGATGTTTAGTAGGCGGACGATTATGATTACGGGCGGAACTGGTTCCTTCGGGAACGCCGTTCTTAAACGTTTTGCTTCTACTGATGACATTGGGGAAATCAGAATACTTTCGCGCGATGAAAAAAAGCAAGACGATATGCGAAGGCGCTATAAAGACCCAAAGGTAAAATTTGATATCGGCGATGTGCGATATTTTGATTCAATCAAAGATGCCTTTAATGGGGTGGATTATGTTTTCCATGCAGCGGCGCTAAAACAGGTTCCCTCGTGCGAGTTTTTTCCGATGGAAGCAGTTAGGACAAATGTGATTGGAAGCGACAATGTTGTGAGTGCTTGCATCGCTTCGAACGTAAAGAAGGCTATTTTCTTGAGCACTGACAAAGCCGCATATCCAATAAACGCGATGGGTATGAGCAAAGCAATTATGGAAAAGAATGTAATCGCAAGAAGTCGTTCATTTGACACGAAATCAAGACCGACTTTCTGCGTTACGAGATATGGCAGTTGACGGCATCCCGAGGCTCGGTGATACCACTCTTCTCAGAGCAGATTGACAAGGGTGGTCCCATTACAATAACCGATCCCAATATGACACGTTTCCTTATGACATTGGATGACGCGGTCGATTTGGTTCTATATGCTTTTGAACATGGTCACGCCGGTGATCTATTTGTACAGAAGGCTCCTGCGAGCACAATAGATGTACTTGCTGATGCTGTGATGGATTACAAGGGCAGAAGAGTCGAGAAGCACGTTATCGGGACCCGACACGGAGAGAAGGTTTTTGAGACTCTGGTGACACAAGAAGAAATGGCACGCGCGGAGGATCTTGGGAGCTGTTTTAGGATATATGCGGATGGCCGAGACCTGAACTATGCGAGCTTCTTTTCTGAGGGGGACAAGAAGCTAAGCGCCCTTGAAGAGTATACGTCAAACAATACCCAACGTCTGCAGATCAACCAGGTAGTGCAGTTGTTAGGGAAGCTTGGCTACCAGGGGGAGCAGTGCTAATGGGTCTTCGAGTCGTGGTGTTAGGTTCTTCTGGAATGGCAGGGCACCTTCTAACGCTTTGCCTTAAGACAGAGGGATTCGACGTCGTTGATGTAGGGCCTCGACAGCGTCCCTTCGATTCGAGCGTGCTTTGTGACATGCAGGATAAGGTTTCGATCGAGAAGCTCATTAAGAGCTGTGGAGCAAGTATTGTTGTAAACTGTATCGGTGTCTTAGTCAAAGCATCAAGCGAAAGGAAAAGGGAGGCAGTCTGGATTAATTCCTATCTCCCATGGCTATTGAACGATCTATGTGAGTCGTTGGGCATGCGATTGATCCATCTGAGCACTGATTGTGTTTTCAGTGGGAAGAATGGCCCATATATTGAATCAACCCCTCGCGATGGCACCCTGTTTTATGATCGATCAAAGGCACTTGGCGAGCTAGACGATGCGAAAGCGTTGACAATCCGTACCTCGATAATTGGCCCCGAGCTCAAAAGAACAGGATCCCGGCCCTTTTCAATTGGTTCCTAAGTCGAAAGGGAACGATCGAAGGGTACACCAGTGCACGATGGTCGGGAGTCACGACACTAGAGTTGGCCAAGCAAGTCTCCATGATAGTTAGAAATATGCCATCTCTGAAGGGGGTTGTTCACCTTTCGGTTAACGAGGGAATAAGTAAGTACGAATTACTAAAGATAATTGCTACGATTTTCTCGAGGCCAACCATAATTAGGGAAGTTATGGATCCGCATATCGACAAAAGGCTCATAAACACGCGATTGGATTTCCCTGTGCATCCGGACCTTACATTTCTCAAATTGTCGAATTACGGGACTGGATTCTCAGACACGTTTCACTATATGGACACTACTTGGAGTAAACATGAAAGTGATGGTAGTCGTCGGAACTCGTCCCGAGCTTATTAGGCTCTCTCGTGTAATTGCGCTTCTTCGAAAGACCACCGACTGCACCTTGTCCATACAGGACAAAACTTCTCATATGAATTAGGTGAGATTTTTTATGATGATCTTGCCATACAACCTCCGGACTACGACCTAGGGCAGTAGGGACCACGCTTGCTGAAACAATTGGCTCAATAATAGTCAGGAGTGATGAGGTTTTTGCGGCGGTGCAACCTGATGCGTTGCTTGTTTTGGGAGACACAAACAGTGCTCTCTCGGTGATTCCCGCAAAGCGGCGAAAGATACCCGTATTTCATTACGAGGCAGGGAATCGCTGCTTCGATCAGCGGGTCCCGGAAGAGATAAACCGCAAGATTGTGGATCATACTTCTGACATAAACCTGACTTATAGTTCGATAGCCAAGGAGAACCTGCTAAGGGAGGGAGTTCCGATGGATCGGGTCTTTAATATCGGATCTCCAATGTATGAGGTTTCGCTGTATTATTCGGCCAAAGATCAGCCGTTCGAATGCAGTTGAAAATCTTGGTCTCACCGAAAACCAGTATTTTGTTCTTGAGTGCGCATCGGGAGAGAACGTTGATCAGAAGGAAAGGTTGGAAGAATTGGTGGAGTCTCTCCGCAGAATAAAAGGGGAATATGGATACCCGATAGTTTTTTCCGTTCACCCGCGTACCGAAAAAAGACTAGAGCAGTATGGCTTCAAGCTGGATGATATAGTTGTAAGGCATAAACCGTTTGCATTCACAGACTACGTAGCACTTCAACAGAAAGCCTATTGCGTGCTTTCCGACAGTGGCACGATTTCGGAAGAATCATCAATTCTCGGATTCCCTGCTGTGAATCTTCGCTATACGCATGAGCGTCAGGAAGCGATGGAAAAGGCTGTCGTGGTGATGGCCAATCTGGACAAGGAAATATTCCAACTGCAATAAAGACAAGCCGAAGACAGCGTGATAATGGCGTGCATGAACCCGATTGATGACTACCGTCAGGAGTGTGTATCCGATAAGATTCTGAGAATTATCCTTAGCTATACAGATTATGTTAACGAAAGAATCTGGTTGAAGCCATCAGTCGCTAGATGTACCGCCTTTGAAATAGCGAGCCGTTTCCGTTTTTCATATTGCGCGGCAGGGGAAGCCATCCTTGTCGAGCCTCTTCGTCCACAGGCAGAACCCGTTTCCTGTTCCAGTGCAGGGCTTTCATCATGGTCATGTCGCGGCTGCAGGCGTCCAACGTATGGGCAGAGTAAACAAAACCTCTTCGCTGGCGGGCCCTACAATCGATCTTCCAGAATTCTTCCTGCGCGGTCATGTCCCAGCAAAGAAGGATCTCCTTCTCAGATGACCATCGCGTCAGCCGGAGCGCTTTTATAGCTGCCGGTTTCTTCATATAGCTAACCCTATCCACACCCGACGTACCGCACTACATCGATAGTCCTTCCTCTTCAGTTCTTCCGCCAGTTCGTCCACCCATCGTTCTATGCCGTACGCTTCGATATGCTCGAACGTTTGTCCGTCGACTCCTTCCGAGCCGCCGTTGCTCTGGCATCGCCAGTAGGCGATCCAAAGCACGTCCTTGCGACACATCTTGTCGTACAGACTGTAGAAACGAAAATTGGGCGATCCCTTCGCTTTCGCGTGTAGCGCACTCTGTAGTTTCTCGACCTTCTGTAGGGTTGTTAGGCTCACGCCAATCTCCTCGGCCCTCACTCCTTCGCGCGCTCTCCTTGAACCAAGGCCCCTTCGCTCCACCGGCATTACCCGGCTTCATCACTACTACGGGCCTATCCGCCGCCCCATGCGGCCCAGCCTGCTCCTCACGGAGCGCCAGTTGCGGGTTCACGCACCCGCACCGCTGGGGTTTCCCGTGTTGCCTGTCATTTCCTCTTGCACACATGCCGTCGCCACTACCCCGGTGGATTCTTCGGGTCTTTCGCTCTGTGTTTCCCGAAGACATCGGCCTTCCCCGTTTCTCAGTCAGGTCGGCTCCCACGTTACCCGTTTCGAGGCCTGCTCAGCGTTCACTCACATTACGGCCTGCATGCTCGCTGACCCCCCGTGGGGGCTTTCTCTTGAAGTGCTTCAGTCCAGTTCGTTACCTCCTTGAACCGCTTCAAGTGCTCCCGGCTGGAGCGACAGTTGCCGGACGGGATTCGCACCCGCTGGAAATAACACGCCTTTCACGGCGCACTGAGAAATCCGGGCTACCCTCGTAGCGACTGCTGTCGGCATCTATAAGCTCGAACAAGCGTTTCGCAAGCAATGGAAAACGCCTTTCCGCGCACCACTTTACTACTGCCTCCTTTTTGCTACGAAGCAGGTCCGTTCCGCCGTCAATAACCCTTGAAATCCCCAGCGCAATCGAATCCGGTGAGGTCCCTGGCAACTGGAAAGTAATCTCTCTGACGTCTTGAAAGATCTCATGGGGAGAAACAGCCACCGCTGCGCCTGAGTCGAGTCCCATGCGTACAGCACCACTAGTACCGTCCCCCGTCGTGTACGGAAAAACAATCAAGTGCGCTTGACGGAGCCTGAACATCTCTTCTTCAGGAAGGAAGTCTGTGATTAACCGGATGTTGTCTGCCAGACCGTTGAGCTCGATAAAAACTCGTGCTTCGGCGACTATTTGTTGCGATGCCTCGGCGGGGCACTCGGAGTTTACCATCAGGAGCTGCATTCTTCTTCCCTGCAGAAGAAGAAGCCGTAGGGCTTCCATTGCTCAATCAAGTCCTTTACCAGGAAGAAAGAAGCCGTGACTGGCGATAACGAACGGGGCAGAGTCAGCTTTGTTTTGCATCTCGTGCGGGCTTGGGGCAGGCTGAAACATTCCAAGAGGGAAAAGGATCGTGTTTGTTACGCCAAGTTCTTCTCCAGCCTCACAATATCATTTCTTGTGTGGACAAGAATCGAAGTGCACAAAGAGAAAGCCTCGGCCATCAAATTTAGGCTTGTCTACGAGTTCCGACATCTTCTCGTGTGGAGTGGAGTATTACGTAGACGCGTCTGCCGAGACCGGCTGAGGTGGATAAGGAACTTGGAAAACTGCCCGTATTCGAAGAATCCCAGGCTAAACTGGACAACGACGCTCCAAAGTTCACGCGTCTCAATTTCTTTGAGCAATCGCCCGTAGTCCCTGCTTGTGAGGGACCAGCATCGAGCGACGTTTGCACGGTCTTCAAACTCGACTTTCTCGTTGTCCGGTGCCGAGAATCACAACTCTCTCCCTATGTCCGTCGAGCAGATGCTTGGAAATGTCGCAGGCATTTACCCCGTGAGTTCCATGTCGTGATCCACCCGACTTGCGAAGATCGAGCCGTACGCACGACAATGCCAAGACACGTGCGATCTGTACCGCGTCTTCGTCCTTCCTCAACCCACCTTCTTCGACTATCTTTGACACAAGCGCACGCAGGTCTGACGGCTGGCTACTTCTCTCCCGCCTCCCTCCTTAACAACCTTTTCTGTGCTTGGATAGCTCTCTCCGCCGTGATGTCCCAAGAGAACAATCTCTTCCATAAGCCTTGGCAATAAGCGCTGTTCGAAATCTCGGTCTTCTATGGCCCCGCAAAATTGTTGCGCGCATTTCATTTTCTATCATGAGGGTCAAACATAGCGTCCGACCATCCAAGAATCTCTGGAATACTTGTTGTTCGCGAAGCGACCGTCGGTGCTCCACACGAGAGCGCCTCAAGGACCGGGATGCCAAAGCCCTCGATGAAAGAAGGAAACACAAAGAGATGACAGAGGTTATAAAGCAGGATGGATCGTGATCGTCGATCTTTTGGGTGATCACGATATCTTCATGGCTCAGACCTAATTGAAATCCGAGTTCCTTCAGCTCGACTGCAATTCCATCCGGCGCGTTTCCTACAAGCACGAGTTGATAGCGTCTTCGCGTCGCTTGCGGCAGGCTCGCGAATACCTCAATGAGCCCGCGCTGATTCTTCCTTTCCTCAAAGCTGCTGACATATAGAAGAAAGGGTCTTGAGATCCTGAACTTCTCCCGAATTAGTTTGGCGTCGCTCGCCTCAACCCTAAATCGAACAAACTTCTTACCTACAGCTGTCGATATATTGACAACCTTGTCAGAATCCATGTCCAAGAGCTGCGAAACTTCGCTTCTACTGTGTTCAGAAATCGAAAGCAAGACGTCCGCGTCCCGGAGGTTGCCAAGCCTCCGCATGTAGGCTCCTCTTATTTGCTTGTCCGACAAGCACTTTTCCTGGTGTCTGAATGGAATCAGGTCGTACACTATGGCGGCAACCGGAATCTCTTTTTCGAGACGCTTCACAGACACAACTACTTCTTCCCAAAGACCTTCAAATGGGCTTGTTACAAGGATATATCTGGCCTCAGTTTCTGTAAGAAACGCTCCCGAATGAACTCGGCGGCATGAGATAGGCTCCCGGGCGTTAACAACTGCCGCCGGATATGGAATCGGAATAAAATGTATCTTGTGCCTCGGCACGAGCCCTTTGACTGAACGCAGCAAGTCTGAGACGCCGTCAGGTAGAGAGCCATTCAAAACGATATGGATATCGTGAGAATTTTGGTTCCGTGCGATCGCTAACGTTAGGTCAAGCGAAGTATCTGCCGATTCCACGCAGCCGGCCGCACGATTGGCAGGATTGTAGGTCAATCGCGACTCTCATGGTGCTTTTCCTTTATTCGTCTATGCCAGAGACCTTGCTTGACTTGGTTATAAATTTCTAACGCACTCGGAGAAAGATTGCCTGCGACTGTGAAGTAGGGGGAGATTTGCGCATCCGCTGTATCTTTGTTTCTCTCAGGATTTCCAGATTGCTTTGGCGGCCCTCACAGGAAACGTACAAACGGCCGGACAACCCTCCAGAATACCCGAGCAATCTTTCTTCGTTCAGATCCCGAAAGGCAGCAGCCATTCAACGATCCGACGGGCACCTGTGAAAACGCGCCATATATTGGACCGGTGTATTCGGTGCAGATCGGCGGATTTTGGCGATGACTGATTGCATTTGCTGATTCTCAGAGGTCAGCTCGACGATACGCGATCGGGTTCTGGCCAGATCAAGCGCCACAGCTACCGAGTGCCCCAGCCTACCGGTCCCCCCGATCCAGTTTCTGGCGTGTTTGGTCCTCAGAGAGGTCGTTCATATTCATGCAAGTCAGCTACGTTGCTGAAGGCTGCGCGCGCCGTCGCTGGGGGCACCCTGATGCGCGCGTCGGCCTTGGGCTGCAGTCCGATTCCAATGCCGAGAAACCAAAAGGCCTCCTGGCATCAGTTTCCTTCGCCACGCGTTCCTCGGATAAACCTTCCCGCGCCGCCTATCAAAGCTCTCTTCATGCGCGTTGATGTACCTCCAAGTGGACGGTGAAGTATATGATATGTTGCCAATCAACAATTTACATTAGTGTACCCTGATGGGCCCTGCTATGTCCAGTCCGCGCATTGCCGGGGGCATTTGCGCTGTGCCCGCTGGAGGCGATTAAGGCCGGCCCGCAATATGACGATAGCATGGGCGTGAAGGTTCCCGCCGGGCCCAGGACTGCCGAACAATTCACTGCCCTGCTTCCTCAGAATATCAATTCCAAGAACCTCCGGCCGGCCGCACCAGGTAGTGGGCGGTTCCTCGGGCGCCTGCGTTTGTATGACACGGTCTCGAATGCAGGGAATCCCCAACGGTCTTTGACCTCCATTCGGCTTCCTTACGCATAAAGGGCGCTTCCCGCCGTTCCAGGGATGAGGTATGATGCGGAGAGACGCGGATTCTTGAATATCAAAAGCCGGAGAAATCGAGACATCGACGAGACATGGAAAGGAAAAGACCCATGGCCAAGAAGGCAGTAGTATGCGGCGCCGGTGGCTTCATCGCGAGCCACCTTGTGGCTCGCTTGAAAAAAGACGGGTACTGGGTGCGCGGAGTTGACATCAAGCAGCCGGAAAAGTCCGAAGACGTCGGCCTCCTGTTCTGCAACGGCGAAAGACGGCCTCTGACGGCGGGTCTTCACTCGGCTCGGAAGTTGCGGTATGGTACGGTCAAGACTATCTTAGAGAGCAGGATAAATCCAACCGCGGAGAGGAACTAACTGATGGCCAAGAAGGCAGTAGTATGCGGCGCCGGTGGCTTCATCGCGAGCCATCTTGTGGCTCGCTTGAAAAAAGACGAGTACTGGGTGCGCGGAGTTGACATCAAGCAGCCGGAGTTCTCGAAGACGTCGGCCGACGATTTCCTTCTCCTTGACCTTCGTGTGCCAGAGAACTGCGCAAAGGCGCTTGCTCTGCCAAAAGGCGAAACCCCGGACGAAGTCTTTCAACTCGCAGCGGACATGGGGGGGATGGGGTTCATTCACGCGGCCGAATGTGAGATCATGCGAAACAGTGCGTTGATCAACATCAACATGATTGATTCGGCAGCCCGAGCCGGTGTCAAGCGCTACTTCTTCTCTTCCTCCGCGTGCGTCTACCGGGACATGAAGGCAGAGGAAGCGGAGCTTTCCGAGGAAGAGGCCTACCCTGCCCTGCCGGATAACGAATACGGCTGGGAAAAACTCTACGCGGAGCGGATGGCCATGGCCTACGGCAGGCGTTTTGGAATTGCCATTCGCATCGCCAGATTCCAGAACACCTACGGGCCGGAAGGCACCTGGCGCGGCGGTCGTGAAAAGGCGCCGGCGGCGATGTGCCGAAAACTGGCCATGGCGGCAGACGGGGGCGAAGTCGAGGTATGGGGTGACGGCACAGCAATGCGCGCGTATACCTACATCGACGACCTGGTGAACGGAATCGTTCTGTTGATGGGGTCAAGTTTGGAGAACGGCGTAAACATTGGCCGCCAGGAGTACGTGTCGGTGGACGAGCTGATCCGCACCGTGGCCGAGGTGGCCGGAAAGAAGATCGCCATCAAACATGTGGAAGGACCGGTGGGCGTCCAGGCCAGGAATTTCCGGCAATGAGCGAATTGGCTCGATTGGCTGGACATCCCGCGTTTCTCTTCGGGAAGGTCTCACCCGCACCTACGCGTGGGTCAAATCTCAAGTCGAATCGAATCGATAATGAAGGCTGCCTGGGACTACCTCATCATCACGGCCGCGAATGATGCCCAGGCCGCGGCCTACAGGACCCAGCTCGACGTCAGAGTGCGTCTTGGCCTTGTCAACGGAGTTGCGAAGTCCCTCGTGGTTCCAGACCTCCGGGGGAAGCGCATCGGTTCCGGTACGAGCACCCTGCTGTGCCTGGTGGACGTCCTTGCGCGAGAATGCACCAACAAAGCATCGCTCCGGGACCCTGCGACATGGGAAAGCACCTTTCGAAGGCTGCGAGTTCTCATTGTGCATGCGGGAGGTGATGCCCGACGACTGCCTGCCTACAGCCCGTGCGGCAAGATCTTCGTTCCGATACCAGGAGAATCGGACGGCGCCCTGGGAATGACGCTGCTGGACCGGCAGCTTCCCCGGTTCCTGGATCTTCCTGCACCGCCGCAGGGCATGGGGCAGATCGTGGTGGCCAGCGGCGACGTCATTCTGGAATTCGACCCTTCAGAGATCAGGTTCGATGAGGGCTGCGTTACGGGTGTCGGCTTCCTGGCCGATCCGCGGCTTGCGGCAAATCACGGTGTCTTCATTTCCAGAAAAGACGGCCGGCTGCGAAAGTATCTTCAGAAACCTTCCGTCAGGGAGCAGGAGCGGAATGGCGCCGTCGACCGGCATGGGCGCTCTCTTCTCGACGTCGGAATCATCAATATGGACGCCGTCTCGGCGCGGCGCCTCCTCACCTTGTTCGATTGGAGGCTCGGCAGAAACGGTCGACTCGAGCTGTCCGAACAGTCGCGAAAGGTGGCAGAGCAGGGGATCGACATCTACCGTGAGATCTGCTGCGCGTTCGGAGAAGAGGGGGATCTCGAGTTCTACCGCCGCGAAGTAAAGAAGGCTGGGTCTACGCAAAGCGCAGCTGCGCTCAAACGGATCTACCGGATCGCTTCCGGCATCCCTTTCCGCGTCGGGCAGGTCTCCCGATGCAGTTTTCTGCATTTCGGGACGACGCGCCAGCTCATTGACAGCGGAGCGAGACTCATCGGGATAGACTACGGAACGCTGAGCTCAGACGGCCCGGTATCCATCGACAATGAGATTACAGGCAACGGTGTCATCACCGGGCGAGGAGCCTGGATAGAGGGATGCCGCATTCGTGCGCCGCTGATTCTGCAGGGTGAGAACGCAATAATCGGTGTCGATGTAGACCGACCCCTTACGCTGCCCAAAGGGGCATGCCTCGACGTTATTGAGGGCCATAATGCTAAAGGCGCCACGACCTGGATTGTCCGCTGTTACGGCGTCGATGATGTGTTCCACCGGTCGCATAGTGAAGGCGGCTCTCTCTGCGGCCTCCCGCTGGACGATTGGGTGAGGAAATTGGATGCTTCCACCTCTGAGGTTTGGGCGAGCGATATCCCGGCGCAGCAGAGGACGGTCTGGAACGGACGCTTCTTTCCCTCAATGGACAGTCCGGATGACTACTTCCGTTGGCTGTGGCTGTTCGATCCGGAGCGCGCAAATCCGGAGCAGAAAGAGGCTTGGCGGCGCGCAACACGGTACAGCTTCGCGCAAGCCGCGGGAGTGGTTAATCATGAGGCATTTCATTCCCGGCGCGCCGCAATCCGCGCCCACGAGGTGCGCCGTTCCTTCGGGCGTATCTTTCGGCTTGAAAGCGGCTTTTCGTCAGCCGATCTTTCGTACCTCCTTCAACACCTTCCCTTTGAAGACAGGGAAAAGTGGATCGCCTTCATCGTGAAGGAGAGCTACCGCCAATACGGCCGGAAGACGGCAGTAGCAGAACTGGAAAGCTTCGGCCTCTCCCGCGTTCTCCATACTCTGGGATCCGCGATCAATTCTCTTCTGGCCGAACGGACCGCGGTTTCCCGCAACGGGAGTTCGCTTGGCCTATTGCTGACTGGCTATGAAATGGACTGGCTTGAATCGCTCGGACTTCGCACACGAGGCATCCGAACCACGGCGCAGTGGGGCCGCAGAGCAAGTGAAGCCGCCTTTCGGCATCTCGGCAGGGTAATCGTTACAAGCGGTGAAAGCCACCGAAGCCTGCCAAGGAATCATCTTCGGGATGATGAAATAGTCTGGGGGCGCGCGCCAGCACGGTTGGATCTGTGCGGTGGATGGACAGACACACCACCCTATTCCCTGGAAAGGGGCGGCTGCGTGTTGAACGCGGCAGTGGACCTCAACGGACAATCCCCGATCCAGGTCTATGCGAGGGTGATCAAGAAACCTGAAATCCGGATCGGGTCGATCGATCATGGAGTCCGCCTCACGATCAATGAAATGGAAGACCTGCTGGACTATCGCAAACCGACAAGCAAGTTCTCCCTGGCCAAGGCAGCGCTGGCGCTCAGCGGATTCTCGCCGGGTTTTTCCGCGTCTGCAAAAGGGGGACAAACACTTGGCAGCGTCTTGAAAAGGTTCGGCGGCGGCCTGGAATTGACCAGCCTTGCCGCGATTCCAAGCGGCAGCGGACTGGGAACTTCAAGCATCATGGGCGCTGTCCTGATGGCGGTGATCGGCCGGGTTATTGGTCGTTCCTACAGCTCAAGAGAGCTCTTCCATGCGGTACTCCAGCTCGAGCAAGAGCTCACCACCGGGGGCGGCTGGCAGGACCAGATTGGGGGAGTGGTGGACGGGGTCAAAGTCATCAAGACCGCTCCGGGACTGGTCTCAGATCCCACCATCCATTTTGTTCCGCCGGACGTGATGGCCCCTGAATCCAATCAACAGCAGACGCTCTTGTACTATACGGGGATTCGGCGACTTGCGAAGAACATCCTCTCCGATATCGTAGGACACTACCTGGACCGGGACAGGTCCTCTCTGGAAACGTTGAAAGAAATGCAGGGCTTGCCTGCCATCATGTCCGAGGCGATGTCGGAGAGGTCCATCACCCGATTCGGTGAGCTTGTTGATGCTGCATGGCGTCTCAACAAGCGGTTGGATCCGGACTCTTCCACTCCCGTGATCGAGGGGATCCTAGCCCGCATCCGGACGCACATCTATGGTGCCAAGCTGCTGGGCGCCGGCGGAGGAGGGTTCCTGTTCATGGTATGCAGATCGGTGCAGGACGCTTCAACGGTCAGGAGTCTTCTCACCTCCAACCCCCCGAATGAGAGGGCGCGCTTTTTCGACTACTCGATAAATAATGAAGGCCTCGTCGTCACCGCGTGCTGAGTCTTCCGCGGCAGTGCGTGTGCTGTTCATTTCCCACTGTGGTGAGCTGGAAACGCGGCCTTGACGGCCTTGACTCCCGGTGTCTCTCTGGCTACAAGGGCTGATGTACAACGATGTTCAGGAGTTTCCTGTCACGGGGAAGGGCCGGTGGGCAACGCTGTCAGGGAAACTGAGCTTCCAGCTCGTCGCGCTGGCGTGCCTGCTGATTGTCAACACCAGCCTGTTTTTCGCTGCGGATTTCACCGGGTCGCTGGAGCGCCGGGACAAGGATGGCCCCTGGTACACCGGGCAGCTGCAGGAGTTGTTGCAGCATCACAGGACGCCGTTCATGTGGCCGCGGTTCCGCGTTCTGATGCCCGCGCTTTCCATCTCAGTCTCCGCCCTGTTGCGCGTTTCATACCGCCTATCCATGCAGATCCTGAGCGGGACGTTTATGCTTCTCCTGCTCGTGTTCTTCTACAAGGCCAACCGGCAGGACGGGCGCCGTGCATTCGTTCTCTCCGCCGTGTTTCTTTCGCTTCCCGTGGTCCTTCTCTTCTCCCTGACATACTGGATCGAGGTGCCCTTCCTGGCTGCCTTGACCGTTTCTCTGTGGCTCTGGGACCGTTTCATTCACAGCGGGAAGTTCTCGGATTTCGTCATGACCGTGGCCTGTTCCCTGGGAGCGCTCCTCATCAAGGAATCCTTTCTGGTGCAGGTCCTGGTCATGGGGGCCTACCTTGTTGTTTTCCACAGGGGCAGGCTGCGCAGCATCCTGCCCTATTACCTGGCCCTGGGCGTCCTGATGACGGGCCTCTATTACCTGGACTATGTTGTCATCTTCAACACCCAGAAGAAATGGATCATTGGAGAGGTCACGACCAACCCCGTCACGGCCGCGGTGAGCAGCTACCAATGGAGCGACTTCGCGAAGTACCTGAGCCTTGGGCGCGGCGGGTTCCTGCACGTGATTGCCAACCTCCTGCTGGCCTTGGGAGGAGCGCATATTCTTGCAGCCTTCCTCTGGTGGAAGGACAAGGCGAGGACACGGATGCTGGTCTATGGCCTGGTCCTCCTGGCGTTCCTCGTGTTCATCACCTTCAACATTGCCGTGGAGCTGCGCTACGTCCTGCTGTGCTTCGCTCCGAGCTACCTGCTCCTGATCTGCAAGCGGATCAAGCGCTATGAGGAGGACTCCAGGCTGGGCCTGTTCCTGTGTGCGAACTTCCTGGTCAGCCTGGCCGGATCTGTCGGGTACTCCCTGCTGCAGCACGGAGTTCTCTGACTTCTTCGGATGGACCGCCAGGAGCCCAGTCCTTCTTCCTGATCTCCGTTCCGGGGCGCCTCTCTTGACCTTCGTATAGAGACAAGCTTTTATAGGCTCATTATGGCGCAAAGAGCGGCAGCGAAGAGACAGGTTGGAGCCGTAAGCCGCCCCCGGCGTCAGCGTTCTGACAACCCAGGGCTTTCTATCGTCATTCCCTGCTACAACGAGGCGCCCAATATTCCTTTTCTACACGAGAGGGTGGCCGCGGCCTGCGCCGACCTGGACTACGAGCTGATCTTTGTGAATGACGGCAGCGCGGACGGTACGGCAGACGCTGTCAAGAGCCTTCAGAAGGGCAATCCCCGGGTCCACCTCATCTCCTTCGTCAAGAACTTCGGCGCACAGGCAGCATCACGGGCAGGCTTGCGGTTTGCCCGCGGCAAGTTCATTGTGACCATGGACGCCGACCTGCAGCATCCGCCAGAAATCATCCCGTCCATGGTCCGCAAAGCGGCGGAAGGATTCGACATCGTGCTCATGGCCAGGGACCGGACGCATTTCGGCCTGCTCAAGAGCCTTTTTTCTCGGCTGTTCTACTCCCTGCTGTCCGTCGTTTCTGGCGTCAAGCTGGATCACCGCATTTCGGAGTTTCGCCTCGTCAGCCGCAAGGTCCAGAGGGTGCTCAACATGATGCCCGAGCGCAACCTGTTTGTTCGGGGTCTCTTGCCGAACATGGGGTTCCCGCACACGGTGCTTGCCTATTCGCTGGGCAAGCGGCATGCCGGCAAGCCTGCCTACACTTTCAGAAAACTGCTTTCCCTCGCAGTAGATGCCATCTTTGCCTTCTCCATCCTGCCCATCCGCGCCCTGTTTGTCGCCGGGCTCCTGATTGCCCGGCGGTTCCTTTGTCTACGGGGTGATCGAAATCTACAACAAGCTGTTCACGAACAGGAACCCGCCGGGATTCACCGATGTCGTTGTGTCGGTGCTGTTTCTGGGCGGGCTCAACCTCGTGATGCTGGCGGTGATCGGCAAGTACACCTCGGTCATCCTGGAGCAGGTCAAACGGCGCCCGGAATACATCATCGATCCGCTGAAAGGCGACCTTCATGATTCATCCGACGGCAGATGACTTCGGGCTGCATCCCGACATCAACCGCGGCATCATCTCCTGCATAGAACACGGCTTGATAGATGGGATCTCGGCGGCGGCCTGCGGCGCGTGGCTGGAAGAGCTGCCGCACCTGGCGGCGGCCCGCCCGCACCTGAGAATAGGCGCGCACCTGATGCTGGTGGACGGGCGGCCGCTGACGGGCGGGAGGCGGATGCTGGTCAAGGATGGTGCCTTCGCCAAAGACGTGTTCACCCTTGCGCTCGCTGTGGCACGGGGCGCCGTTTCGCCCGCGGACGTCGAGCAGGAGTGGGGCGCGCAAATCCAGCAACTCCTGGACCTGGGGATCCGCTTGAGCCACCTCAACAGCCACCAGCATGCTCACCTGCTTCCGGGCTTATGGCCCGCGGCCGCTCGACTGGCGCGGCGGTATGGGATCCAGAGGATCCGCACCAGCTATGAATCAGTCTGGGGGGCGGCCGCCAGGAGATCTCCCTGGCTGTTCGGGCACCAGGTGCTCTCGTCCGTTCGGTACGGATCGCTGTCAAAGGACCGGCGGTATAAGACTTTGGGCATGCTCTGCAGTATGTCGTTTTCCGCGACCGCTGTTGTAGACCGGCTTGTCAAGGAGGTCGCTGCGGGCCGGGAGGTGGAGATCATGGTGCACCCCGGCCTCGGCACTTTCGAAGCAGCAAAGGAAATCGAAGAGCTGAAACTCCTGAAACCCGTCATTGCCCTTCTCAACGAACCTGCGCCGGGTCGTGGCGACGCCAGGCTGCTCGCGGCAGAGTGCCGGCGAATGCTGTTGCGATAGCCGGCGACGGCGGTGAAGGCTTTCTCTTGCGTCGTGCAATGGAGAATATTCGCGTCAGACTGCGAATGATATGACTTCCGCCAAGGAGTTCCGATGAACCACACTTTCGCCGATTTTTCCTCCCTGTTCTCTGACACGAATGCGGACCGGAACTACTGCTTCAGCTTGGCACCGGAGTCCCTGTATTGATGCGAATGACACCTCGGGTGCGGCTGGTCGTCAACCTGGCCTTCGTCGCCGCGGTGATTGCCTTCTGCGCCGTGTATGTTTCCCGCCTGGATTGGGGGAAGGTTGCCGCCGTGAAGGTGAGCATCCCCTGGATGCTTTTGTCTGTCGCGGCCGGGGTTTCCTACCTGTTCTTGTCTTCTTTTATCTGGATCCGGATGCTCTACCGCCTGAATCCTGGCGTGCGCCCGAGCTGGGATCTTCTTGCCGTTTATGCCAAGTCCTGGATGGGCAGGTACATACCGGGCAAGGTCGTGTGGATAGCGGGAAAGATACATTTCGCGTCGCGTTTCGGAATCCCGGCGTCGCAGCTCGGAATAACATCTTTCCTGGAAGCCGGTGTGCAGATGGCCACACAATTGATCATCAGCCTTCTCATAGTCCTGGTGGACGGTCATTTCGGAATGCTCCCCCGGGGAGTCCGCGTGCTCACGGTGATCGCGATCGCCGGTCTTGCAACAGCCCTGCTGCCGCCGGTTTTCAACCGCGCCATGGTCCTGCTGGTCCGTATCACGAAGCGGCAAGTGGAGCACAACATCACGGTGAGGTATGCGGCCATCGGTGAAATGACGGGTCTGTACTCGGCGGGATACCTCCTGTTGGGACTGACCTACTTCTTCTCTCTCAAGTCCTTCATGCCGTGGCTCAATCCAGCGCTTTTCTGGTTCACAACAGCCGGCATCAGCATTGCGGGCACCCTGGGAATCCTGGCGCTTTTTGCTCCAAGCGGGCTGGGCGTCAGGGAGGGCTTCACCGTTCTCTTCCTGTCTCTGGTGATGCCGGTAGAATTGGCCGTGGTCTCCGCCGTAGTGCTTCGCGTTGCCGCCCTGCTGATGGACCTCTCTTTTCTCGGCGCCAGCGTCGGAGGACGCGCGCTTTTTGCGAAGAGAGAAGCTGCGTCATGAAGATCCTCCTCGTCACAAGAAAGTTTCCGCCGTCAATTGGCGGGATGGAAAAGTACTCGAAGGAACTCTACGTGGCCTTGTCCGAGGTGGCCGACGTCACCTTGTGCGCACACCGTCGTGGAAATAGATTCCTGCTCTTCTTCCTCCTGGCCGCGGCGTGGAGAATCTTGAAAAGCGGGCGGCGGTACGACGTTATCCACTTCTGCGACGGACTCCTCGCTATTTTGGTGCCTCTGGCTCACGCATTTTCGGATGCAGCGGTGACGGTCACGGCCCACGGACTCGATGTCACGTTTAAGAATCCCTTCTACCAGGCCGTTGTCGTTTCTCAGCTTCGGAAGGCGAACAGGGTAATCTGCAACAGCAGGAGCACCCGTGGACTCTGCCACCAGAAGGGAGTTGATCCGGGGAAGACCGTGTTTTTGCCAATCGGGACGTTTCCATCGGAGGTCCGCGCCGGGGTACGTCCTGCCAGGCTTGGGGAGGGAATTGAATCCGCTAAAATGCTTTGTACTGTCGGCAGGCTGGTCAAGCGCAAGGGGCATGAGTGGTTCATACGACAGGTGATGGGCAAGCTGGACGATTTGTACGTGTACATCGTGGCGGGTGATGGCCCGGAACGTGCGAATATCGCTCATGCAATTGACGAATGCGGCCTTGCAGGCAGGGTCCATATGCTGGGTGAGGTGGACGAGAGCACGAAGGATTGGCTCTTGCGTACCTCGCGACTGTTCATCATGCCGAACATTCCGATAGAAGGCGATCCAGAGGGATTTGGTCTCGTGCTCGCGGAAGCCGCCTCCTGCGGGCTCATGGCGGTTGCGTCGGACCTCGAAGGAATCCCTGACGCGGTAGTGCCAGGGGAAACTGCCATCCTCGTGGCACCTTTGGATCCAGAAGCTTTTGCATCGGCAATTGAGACCGCTTCTCCGGACCGGGGAAGAGTCCAGGCTGCCGCTGCTTCTTTTTCGTGGCAAAAGATCGCGACAATGTATATAGCAGAAATGAGGAAGGCGATAGTCTTGAAGGAGCTCGCGTGAACAACAAGATCAGAGGCAGGGTCAACGCCGTAGCCCCAATCCGGATATGCGACATTGGCGGATGGACAGACACGTGGTTTGCCAAACACGGGGTAATTTTCAATATCGCGGTTTACCCCTACGTGGAAGTGCAGGTTTCCGAAAAGCGGGATGCAGCAAAGGCGTCCGTGTCGGTAAATCTCGAAAACTACTCATCAAGCTACGAAGTAGATCTGCTGAACATGACGTACGGCTCCCACCCCTTGATTGACGCTGGTATAGCCAGCGTCGGTCTGGCTTCCGACAGCGCGCTCGACGTGAACATCTTCTCTTCGGCTCCTCCCGGAGCCTCCACGGGCACCTCGGCAGCCGTGACCGTTGCGATCATCGCCGCGCTCAGCTCTTTCGCGGACAAGAGTCTCACGCCTTACGAAATTGCCTCTCTCGCGCACTCGGTGGAGACTGAAAAGCTTCATCTGCAAAGCGGAATCCAGGACCAGTTGAGCAGCGCATTTGGAGGGATCAATTTCATCCAGATGCACCAGTTCCCTCACGCAAGCGTTTCCCCGGTCAACATTCCGAATTCACTATGGTGGGAGTTGGAGAGCCGTCTTTCACTCGTCTACATAGGAACACCTCACAGCTCCAGTGAAGTGCATAAGAAAGTGATCGCGGACCTGGGAGAAGAAGCTGACAACGATCCACGGTTGGAGAAATTACGGAGACTTGCGGGAGAGGCAAAACAGTCTGTGTTGCGCGGGGATCTCGAGCAGCTCGGACGGATAATGGATGCAAACACGGAAGTGCAGCGGCAACTGCACAAGGGGCTGGTCTGCGCGCAGTTCGAAAAGGCCATAGAGATTGCCCAGAGGTTTGATGTTCATGGCTGCAAGGTGAATGGCGCAGGTGGGGATGGTGGCTCAATTACGATACTGGGTGATGGGGATGCGGCAAAGAAACGCCGAATGGCGGATGCGCTCGCCTTGGAAGGGATGCACCCGATTCCGATCTACCTCTCGCGGTACGGCGTACGTGTCTGGTAACGCACCTGAGACCTTCTCGTAGTCACGTGGAGTGTGGAATGAGTTGCGCAGAAGTTCGACGAGATGTGGGAGGCCCACCCGGGCGGTGAGTTGGCACCCGAATAGAGCACGACGCAGAGCGTCCTGCGGTTTCCGCGGTTTCCGTCTCGCGTTGCGCGGGAGGAAACCGCCGTGGTATAGTCCCCGCAATGCTTTTCAACTCCTTTGACTACTTCATCTTTTTGCCGATCGTCATTGGCTTGTACGTGGTCATCCCGAGGAATGTTCGGTGGCTTCTCATTCTTTGCGCCGGGTACTTTTTCTACGCCTACTGGAAGGTCGAATACAGCCTTCTGATAATCTTTTCCACGATCGTCGACTATTCGGCGGGACGGGGGATAGGCTGCGCCAGGTCGACCCGGTGGCGCAAAGCAATACTGTTCGCCAGCCTGGGAATCAATATAGGGCTCTTAAGCTTCTTCAAGTATTTCAACTTTCTCTCTGACACCATCGGATGGCTCCTTTCCGCTGGAGGCCATGCGGTCCTGGTTCCGCATCGGAACATCATTCTGCCGGTGGGCTTATCGTTCTACACGTTTCAGAGCATGGCCTATACGATCGACGTCTATCGGAAGAAGGTCGCACCGGAGCTGCACCTTGGAAGATACGCCGAGTACGTGGTGTTCTTTCCCCAGCTTGTTGCAGGTCCGATCGAACGGCCTTCCCACCTCCTTCCGCAGCTTCGAGCTGCCACGAACATCACGTGGGAAAACCTTTCAATTGGCGCACAGCGGATCCTTGTGGGCCTGTTCAAGAAAGTCGTGGTTGCGGATAGGCTGGCGATATTCGTCAACAATGTGTACTCGAATCCTGGACAATTCTCCGGGCCGCCGCTTTTTCTGGCGACGCTCTTTTTTGCCATCCAGATCTACTGCGATTTTTCCGGGTATTCGGATATCGCCATCGGCAGTGCGCGCATCTTCGGAGTCACGCTGATAGAGAACTTCGACCGGCCCTACTTCTCCAAGTCAATCGGCGAGTTCTGGTCCCGATGGCATATCGCGCTCTCCACGTGGTTTCGAGACTACGTCTATATTCCGCTGGGCGGGAACCGGGCGGCAAAGCCGCGAGTGTTGTTCAACATCTTCGTGACGTTTCTCATCAGCGGCCTGTGGCACGGGGCGAGCTGGACATTCGTGATCTGGGGAGCCTACCACGGGCTGCTTGTCGCGTTGGAACGTCTTGTGCCCGCGTTGGGCAAAACACCGCGCAGGATGCCGCTCAAGATTCTCAAAGGGGGAATCACCTTTGTCCTGGTGCTGATCGGCTGGATATTCTTCAGGGCCAAGTCTTTGGGCGATGCGCTGTACGTCCTGCGTCACCTGGGCACCGGTTGGCGGGCCTTGAATCCTTTCGTCTCATTCGGCGACCTTGGCCTCGACAAGTCGATGTTCGCCTGGGCGGTGCTTCTCATGGGCGGTCTGTTCGTCGTCCACTGGTTCGAGCGTAAGGAGCGTGTTCTTTCCGTCCTGCAGAGGTACCCCGTCATCAGGGCGGCTTCGATTTCCCTGTTGATGGTGACAATCGCGGTCATGGGAGTCTCCGGGAATGAAAGCCAGTTCATTTACTTCCAGTTCTGACCGTTCCCGGCGCGTCGGAAAGAAAGCGCTCGCCGCCCTTTCCGTTGCCCTTCCAGTCGCCGCGGTTCTCCTGGCTGGAGTTGTATTTGCCCGGATGTTCGAGAAGGACCACAAACACGGAGTCCCTCAATGGGTACATGCCCCACGCCCGCTCTCGGGAGTGGTCGTCGGGTCCTCCATGGCCCAGGCCAGCTACAACCCCCTGCTGCTGCAGAGAAAGAAGGACGACCTCGTTTACAACCTCAGTTCCTCGGGGCAGTCGCCCGATTCGAGCTATTTCATTCTTCGGGACCTTCTTGCCTCGCACAAGAAACCCCGTTGGGTCATCCTCGACATATACTGGGTCATGCTGGAAGGGGACCCGGACTTTTCCGAACTGGCAGGGACGTACGAACGTATCGTCAACCCGGACATGAAGCGGGAAGTCTTCCAGGTCGGGTTTTCCTGGAAGGCGAGGATCTACTATACGCTCCCCGTTCTACGCTACCGCCAGGACTTCTATTGGTGGATGGAGGAGCGTCTCAACAGGCTCACGCACGGCACCGCGGAGCCGGCTTCCGCCGGCGCGGGCCCTGGTGACACGGCCCATCCCGCCGGCGCGAACACCGGGAAGGAGGATCCGCCCGCGGCAGCAATCGACTATCAGGGCAACAGCCGCTCGACGGACGTGATACTGGCCGACCTCGTCCAGGAGAGGAACAAGTTCCGCAACTATCGCTTCAAAGGGTTCAAGAAGGGATCCATGGACTATGTTGTGAAGCTGATCGAGCTATGCCGCAAGGAGCAGATCAGGCTCTACGTCGTGGCTGCCCCGATATTGCCGAACTCCCTCGCGTTCGTGAGGGACTACGATCTCATTCACAGTGACCTGCAGAGCTTTCTTGACAGGAACGGCCAGACCTTCCTCGACCTGAACCTGGTGGGTCGGCATGAACACTGGCTCGATCCGAGCGACTACGCGGACGAGAACCACCCCAACGCAAGCGGGGCTGACAAAATCAGCCGGCGCGTCGCGAAAGAGCTTCCGCTGGATTGATCGGCAGACGTCACCGCGGCTGACGCGCTCCGTGGCTGTGCCGGCTTGAACAAAGGCGCGTGCACACGCTAGGACTTCCGACTGCGGGCCGAGGAAAAGAAAAAGCCGCTCCCGGTCGTGTTTCGGTCCCAGGAACGCGCCGATCAGATCATGTGTATCCGCCCTTTCGGTATTGCGAATCCGCTGGCGCGCCTCTATTCTCGTGGCATGAGCCAATCCGCGGTGCCGCCAGTCATCGTCTCTGGCGGCTTCGATGACCTGCGCTCGGCCCACGTGCGCTTTCTCCAGGAAGCTTCCAGGCGAGGTCCTGTCCGCGTGCTGCTTTGGCCTGACGCCGAGATAGCCGAACGCACCGGCAAAGCCCCGCGGTTCGGTCTTGCAGAACGGAAGTACTTCCTGGAGGCCGTGCGGTTCGTGCACGATGTGCGCGTCTCCCCCGCACGCATGGACCTGCGCTCTTTGACGGAGGAACCTGCCCTGCCCGGCGGGACCTGGGCAGTGACGGATGCTTTCGGACCCGGGTCAGAACGTCCCGGAGGGGCGCATCGTGCATGGTGTGCGGCGCATGGAATGGAGCCGCTTGAGATTGCCGCCTCCGAACTTGTCGGCTTCCCTGTGGCTTCTGAATATGCGGTTGCTTCTCCCCGGCCCGGGATCCCGCGTGCGCTTGCCACCGGTTCCTTCGACTGGCTTCACACCGGTCATGTGCGGTTCTTTGAGGAGGCCGCGGCGTACGGCGATCTGGCGGTGGTCGTCGGCCATGATGCCAACATCCGGCTCCTGAAGGGAGAAGGGCACCCCCGGTTCTCCCAGGAGGAGCGCCGGTACATGGTGGCGGCCATGAAGAGCGTGGCGCATGCGCTCATCTCCAGCGGGTCGGGCTGGCTGGACGCGGAACCTGAGATACGCCAGATCCAGCCCCGCTTGTACATCGTGAACGAGGACGGCAACAAGCCGGAGAAGGCCAGGTTTTGCACCGAGAACGGCATCCAATACGTCGTCCTGAAAAGAGTTCCCCGGGAAGGGCTTCCAGGGAGATCCAGCACCGACTTGCGGGGCTCTTAGAGAACCCGAACCGCGGCATCAGCCGGGTTTGTTATCCTTTTCCGTTCTCTTCTCATACAGGTAGCTGAAAAATGCCTGAATGCGCCCCATGAAAGAGGTCCGCAGGCGCTCGCTGAACAGGCCCATGAGGTCGAATGTCTTTGCCGCGCCCACCCCGTAGAGGACCGTGGCACCGTCTTGGGAAAACCCGTACAGGTACCAGATCATGTTCCCCGGGCTCACAGCGTTGAATCCTTTGTAGGAAATTGTGGTGAGGTTTTCCGATCGAAAATGAAGCTCCCCGCCGTCGAGCTCGTATGAATAGCGCGCCCGGTATTCCGCAAACGGCTCCATGTGCTGGTCGGCTATGACCGTCTGCCCGCTTGCATGGGATGTTCGCTCGACGATCTTCATCTTGTCGAACAAGTCATACGCCGTGTTGTTCTGTTTTGACCAGTAGGGGATACCCACGTATCCTTCGACGTTGGCAAGGTTCCTGGCAAGTGTCTCCAGTGAACTGGAAGGCGGGGAGCCTGCAGGAACGATCATGATCACCTCGCCGACGTAGTTGGCCGCGAGCTTGCGCACACGATCCCGGATTTCGTCTGCGAATGCGACCGGCGGCTCCCAGGCTCAAAGAGCGCGAAGAAGACGCTTGTCTGATCAGGGCTTTTCCCTGGTCCAGGGTCGTGAGCTCCTGTTCCGACAAGCCCCGAAAGGTCAATGCAGCCAACGAGGGAGTTGCCAAAGCGGAGCCAGCGACCAATACCGCCGCGAGTGCAACAAGCGCAATTTTCACTGCCCGACCCCGAAATATGTGAATCCCAGGGCTTCAAGAAGCTGGCGCTTGTAGATGTTGCGAAGGTCGAAGAAGAACGGCGACTTGAGGAGCTTTTTCACGCGATTCAGGTCGAGGTTTCGAAACTGGTTCCACTCCGTCATGATGACCAGGCCGTCGGCACCCGAGATCGCGTCATATTCGTCGCGTGCGAATGCGATCTTCTTCCCAAGATGCTCCAGGCGCCACGCAGCCTCTTTCAAGGAGGCGGGGTCCCAGACGCGCAGCGTCGCTCCGCGGGCGGCAAGCCCTTCGCAGACCACAAGCGATGGCGCATCCCGCATGTCGTCGGTGTTCGGCTTGAAGGAAAGGCCCAGCACCGCGATGGTCCTGCCGGTCACACCGCCCATCCCCGCATCGATCTTCTCCACCATCCGCGCTTTTTGACGATCGTTCGCCTGCTATGGTGGCTTCGAGGACCGACAGGCTCTCACCGTGCTCACGGCCTGTTCGCGCAAGGGCCAGCGTGTCCTTGGGGAAACAGGAGCCGCCGTAGCCCGGACCGGGATGGAGGAACTTGGCGCCGATTCGCCCGTCCCGTCCCATCGCACGAGCCACTTCCTGCACGTTCGCCCCGACTTTCTCGCAGAGGTTCGCCACCTCGTTGATGAACGTGATCTTCACCGCGAGGAACGCGTTGGAGGCGTATTTGATCATTTCCGCGGTCTCGAGGCCCGTCTCGATGTACGGCGTTTCATTCAGGGAGAGCGCCCGGTAGACTTCCTTCATTGCGTCCCGCGCCTGGGGCTGGTCAGCGCCGATTACCACGCGGTCCGGGTGCGTAAAGTCCTGCACCGCAGAGCCTTCACGGAGAAACTCGGGGTTGGAGACGACGTCGAAAGTATGAGTTGCCCCGCGCCGGGCAAGTTCTTCCGCGATCCATGAGGCTACCCGGCGCCCTGTACCGACGGGGACGGTGCTCTTGTCCACGATGACCTTGTGGCCCTGCATCGCGCGGCCAATTGCGCGTGCCGCCTCTTCCACATGTCGAAGATCGGCGCTCCCATCCTCGGCCGGCGGGGTGCCGACGGCGATGAAAATCACGTCATTGGCGCGCACCGCGGATTCCAGATCAAGGGTGAAAGAAAGACGGCCCGCCGCAGCGGTGCGGGCTACCACGTCATCCAACCCCGGCTCGAAGATAGGGATCTCTCCCCGCTTCAGACGCTCGATCTTGCCGGCATCCACGTCCACGCAGGTGACGCTGTTTCCGAAATCTGCCAGGCAGGCGCCGCTGACCAGTCCGACGTACCCGGTGCCGATGACCGCGATGGTGCTCATCCGCTTATGATATCCCGAAGACAGTCAGCTTGACCCAGCCCTTCTCCGCGAAGCGCCTGAGCAGGGCATTGGTCATGCCAAGGGATAGCCCCGTGCGGGACGCCAGCTCGCGCTGGGTGATGCGGGCCTGGGTGCACTGGGCCTCGCCGAGGCTTTCTATGAGGGAAAGTTCTGTATCGTTTGATGCCATATGGTAAACTTGAGTACCTTAAGCTTGCACCTATCGGAGGCCGCCGAAACGCGCTCTCTGCCGCATGCAGACGCTGGGTTCTGAACGGTCAGGCGGTCCCCGGGCGGCGGCTCGAAGATAGTTCAAAAACTGAACAATACTCTAACACTTCACCACCCCCATATCAATACAACACCCGCAAAAAGTGACCGACGTTACACGGGGTGCAGTGCGGGCAAGACATTGACATCCCGAAGGCCCGCGGTGTGTCTGACGGAACGAACACTTGATGGTTGCCTTTGAGACACTGGAGATGTAACGATACTTGTCAGCGCAACGGCTGGATCCTGATTTGACCGAGCGAGTTATGAGATGGCGTATCAGGCACTGAACGAAAAGACTCTCATCGACTACCTGCGGGGCCGCCCCTCTATGGCGGCCCGGTTTGACGCCGGCGCCGACCTGTCCGTGAAGGAAGTCGGGGATGGCAACCTGAACCTCGTGTTCATCGTCTCAAACCGTGCTGAGCCGGGGCAGGCCGTCATCGTCAAGCAGGCCCTGGACTACCTGCGGGTGGCCGGGGAGTCGTGGCCGCTGACCAGGGAGCGGATGCGATTTGAGACGCAGGCCATGCAGGTGTACAACCGGCTCTGTCCCGGGCTGGTGCCCGAGATCTACGACCAAGATCCGGAGATGTCCCTCATGGTCATGGAGTACCTGGGCGCGCACGAGATCATGAGGAAGGCCCTGGTGCAGCGGGGCCGGTTCCCGAAGTTCGTGGACCACATCAGCACATTCCTTGTGAACTCCCTGTTCTACACTTCGGATTTCTTCCTCCCGGGCGCGGAGAAGAAGGAGATGCAGGCCCGGTTCATCAACCCGCACCTGAACAAGCTCCAGGAGGATTTCGTCTACACCAATCCCTACGTCACGTCGCCGGAGAACAAGTGGAACCCGCTGATCAGTGCGGAAGTGGCCGCGTTGCGGGGAAGTGCCGAGGTGAAGGCGCATATCGCGGAGATGAAGGCCCACTACATGACGCATGCCGAGGCGCTCATCCATGCGGACCTCCACACGGGAAGCATCATGCTCAATGAGAGCGATACGCGCGTGATCGACCCCGAGTTCTGCTACTTCGGGCCCATGGCATATGACGTTGGTGCGGTGCTGCAGAACCTGGTGCTGAACTGCCTGTCTCATTTCGGCCACACGCCGGACCGGGCCCAGCGGGAAGAGTACCAGGAGTACGTGCTGGACATCGTGCGGGGCGTGTGGAACGAGTTCGCGCACAAGTTCGATGCGCTGTGGAAGGAGAACCCGCGCGGGGATCTCATGCCAGCTCGTTTCTGGGAATCAAACGGAGGGTCGGAGGCTTTCGCGGCCTTCCGCCGCGCCACGCTTGCACGGCTGCTGCAGGAAACCGCCGGCCACGGGGGGGTGAAGTTCCTGCGGCGGATGATGGGCATCGTCAACGTGTGGGACATCGAGAGCATCACCTCCCTGGAGAGGCGGGCGGTGGCGGAAAGGGCCGCAATCCGCATTGGCGTGCGCTGGCTGGTGGACCGCGCCAGGGTCAGTTCTATTGAGGACTTGGTCACGGTAGTAAAGGAAGAGATCTCCATCTCGCTTGACGGGAGCCATTTTTGATACTATAGTACTACCTTGGAATGAAAAGGACTGCTTCCGGAAAATTTGCAGTCCGCCTCCCGCCCGGTATTCATGAAGCTCTGCGGGTCGAAGCAGCCAGCACAGGTATCTCCTTGAACGCGGTCTGCCGGGGGGTACTCGAGGAATATGTCTCCAGGAAACAGTCCCCAATCTCAAAGGCGGAAGAAGCGTCACCAGTCGTCTCTGAGATCCGACGACTCCTGGGAAATACGTTGGTCGGCGTCGTTCTGTTCGGGTCCGTTGCGCGGGGAGAATCAAGAGAAGGATCCGACATCGACCTCCTGATTGTCCTGAGCCAGGACCAGGCCCTGGGAAGAAAGCTTTACGCGACCTGGGATGAGCGTTTTGGCGTCAACCAACAAAGCCCGCATTTTGTCCATATTCCAGGAACCGCGGCAGACGCCGGCTCACTGTGGTTGGAAACTGCGGTGGAGGGGGTCATCCTCTACGATCGCGACGGGTCCGTTTCCCGATTTCTAGGCCGTATCCGCCGGCTGATCGCATCTGGGAAACTCAAGCGGCGCTCTGTATATGGCCATCCGTATTGGGTAAAGACGGAAGGAGACATTGACAATGTTTAATGACGCATTAGCCTCAGACTACCTGAAGCGTGCCGGTCACAGGCTCAAAGCCCTCGAGGTGCTCATGCAGGAGCAGAGCTGGCCGGACGTTGTTCGCGAGTCCCAGGAGCTGGTGGAAATCACGCTGAAAGCGCTTCTGCGAGCAGTACGGATCGAGGTCCCGCGGGTCCATGACGTCAGCCCGCTGCTCGAACAGAATCGTGAAGTTCTTCCCGCGGGCATTCGCCCCAGGGTTGATGAGCTGGTCCGGATCTCCCGTTTCCTCAGGCGGGATCGCGAGCTTGCTTTCTACGGCAGTGAAGACCTCACCCCGTCCGAGTTCTACACAAAAGAGGACGCCGCCACGGCCCTGGGATACGCACAACTTGTGTACGCGGAAGTGTTCAAAGCGAGTTCGGAGTCCAAGGGACAATAGACCGATCCATGTGTGGACAATGTACGGAATTCTGGCCCGCGCTGCGGTTCTCTCAGATCTGAGCATAAGCTCGTTCCTGGTCCCACTGATATGGGGAAGAACATCCCTCGTTACCCCGTGCCGGCGATGCGCATTGGCAGACTTGCCGTGGATCGTTCGGCCCAAGGTGAAGGACTGGGGGGTCAGTTGTTGCGGCACGCCCTCGAAAGGGCCTTGGAGCTGTCGCGAGACGTCGGCATGTGCATCGTCCTGGTCGATGCCCTGGATGAGAACGCGAAGCGCTTCTACGAAAAGTTCGGCTTTCTATCCTTGATTGAGCTGCCCTTGTCACTTGTGCTTCTTATGGAAACGATCGCTGAAGCTCGAGAGAAAGCAAAGGAATGAGCGGTTGGAATGTAGGTTCAGACGCCGGACTGACATGCGGAGTTGTACCGACGGCCCTGCAAGGTGTACCCCAAGACAGGGTACAAACCCTAGTGGCAGGAGATCAGGCCGAGCATACTTTGGGGCTCGCGCTTCACTCGCACTTCTCTTGTCAGCGCAGCCGCGGTCTCCTGACGTGGGCCGAGGCTGGGACGAAATGGCGTGTCAAGCGGCAGGCCGTCATCGTCAAGCAGGCACGAAGCATGACAACCTCAGTGAAGCGCAAGCGCGGCGCAGAATGGGCCGTTCTTTATGGCGAGACGGATCTGACTCGCGGACCTTGATAAAAGTGGCTACCGTGGCTACTTTTAACTTATGAAATCCGTTGGTATCAAGGTTCTGAAGGATAACCTCAGCAAGTACCTCAGGATGGTCAAGGGCGGGGAGACAATACTCGTGACGGATAGAGATGAAGTAATCGCGGAAATCCGCCAGCCCACACGGCATCCTCCCGGTGGGATGAGTAAGCTGCAGGCATTCCTGGAGGAAGAGTCGCGCCGCGGCAGCGTCACCCTGGCCGGCACAGGCGCCGTACCCCCGCTGTCTTTGCTCCGGGCCATGCCCCGGCCACGTGTGTCGGTGGACCTGCAGGCGCTTCTGGACGAGACCAGGGCTGACTGATTGGCGGCTCGCTATTTCGATTCGAGCGTGATTCTTTCGGTATTGCTGGAGGAGGAAGACCATCCGCCTGCCCATGAGCTCTGGATCGGGGCCGAGAGACGGCTTTCGTCGGGCTTGCTCAGGATGGAATGCATTATCGCCATCCGCCGGATTGCCGTCCTGCAAGGACTCGCCGCGGACGGTGCGTGGGCGCGAAAGAGATTTGACCTGCTGACTGGATTCCTCGATGCGCTGAACTTCAAAACAATTGATGGAGCAATCGAACAGATCATCCGCCTGACCCCGGCGCTCGCCGACTGCCGAACGCTGGATGCAATCCATGTTGCCACCGCGCTGCATTTCAAGCCTTATGTGGAAGGCTCCCTGGAGATCGTGACCCTGGATCGGAGGATGAAGCAGCTTGCCGTGAAAATGGGGTTCCAGGTCCAGCCGGCGGACTGAGGAAGAAACTGTCGGCGATAATCTCGGCTCTGATAGGCGACTCGACTATACGTACACACCGTGGCACTCTTATACGTGGAGAGTCGCACATGACCACAAAACTGACTCTGAGTGTCGACAAGCAGGTAGTACAAAGAGCCAAGCTGTTCGCTCGAACTCAAAAACAGAGCCTGTCGCAGATCGTGACTGCGTATTTGGATCACATCTCACGACAGGTGGCCGGCACGGAAGACATTCGATCCGGAAGTGATGGAGTTGTCTGATCGAATAAAGCTTAAGGATTTGCCTGACCTCAAGGACTCCAGGTACCGGTATCTGAAAGAAAAGTACATCCATGATTAAGGTCTTCATTGACATTGACGTACTTCTGGACGTCTTTCTAGAAAGAGAGCCCCATCATTCGGTGGCCTTGCATCTCATTACACATCTACGACGAAGCGGGACGAGCTGCCTCACCTCAGCGGTGGTGCTGGCAAACCTGAACTACATACTCGCCAAGGCAAGGGGCAGAGAGTACTCAGTCAACAAGTTGCGTTCCTTGCGGAGGATGGTTGGGGTTGCGCCCATCGACGAAGCAATGGTAGACGCTGCACTGGCGGGGCCACATCGTGACTTTGAAGACAGCCTCCAATTTCATTGTGCGAATGGAAGCGGAGTTGAAACATTGATCACCCGCAACGCAAAGCACTATCCCAAGGGCCGACTTCGCGTCACAAGTCCGGTTGAGTATATGGGATCTCAAGGTTCTGCAGTTGACGAGGGTTATCAAATAAGTGCACTGTAAGTGCATGGAGCAGGGAAATGGCGGTAAAAACGATCACGATTGACATGGAAGCCTATGAAAAACTGGCAAGGGAGAAGAAGGAAGGCGAGTCCTTCAGCCAGGTGATCAAGAGGATTCTCGGTGCGCGCGGCATGACCGCCGAAAAGCTGCTTGCAAACGCAAAGAACGTCAAACTTTCCGAGAGCACTCTGGATCGCATGGAGGACATCGTGAGAGACCATGAAAAGGATCTCGTCGATGCACCCCGCTTGGAAGATGCATAGCCGTGTTCCCTGATACGACCTTCTGCATCGATCTCCTTCGAGAGCAAAGTCGGGGCATAAAGGGACCTGCCTCGTCGAAGCTTGAAGAGTTGACCGGCAAGCCGGTCCTGATTTCGCTTTTCGTCCTCTGCGAGCTTCGAGCCAGCGCGGAGATGTCGGACAATCCGCGGCGTGAGCTTTCGAGGGTGATCCGGCTTGTAGAAGGGTTTGAAATCATCTCGCCGACTCCGCCGTTTGCGGTCTTGTATGGAGAGGTCGTGGGCGCGCTGATGAGACGCGGGACCCCGATTCCACGCATGGACGTCCTCCTGGGCGTCATGGCGAAATTATTCGGCATGTCCGTACTCACACGGGACATCAACCATTTTGGAAAGATTCCCGGTCTCGCCGTGGAGGAGTACTGATGGCCCCTGCTCCAGCGCCCCTTATTCCGCCGCGCCGACCTCCTGCAGCACGGCCCGCGCTTTCTGCGCGTCAGGCGATGAGGGATTGCTCCTGATGGTTCGGCGCATGGCAAGGATGCCGCGCTTGTCGTTGTGCCGCGCAAGCTCCATGGCCTCGTCGAACCCCTTCAGGGCGTAGCCCCAGTACCGGCGGATCTTCTTGAACTCCACCTTCGTCCAGTAATACTTCAGCTCGTCGCTCTTCCAGCCCGCGTAAACCTCTTCCCAGGACAGCGGTGACACGTCCGTCATGTGGGGCACCAGCATGTGCTCGGCGATCCTTCGGCCAACCGCGCTCGTAGCGGTTGTCCAGGGAAATTCGCATGCGGTCTGCCGTAACGTTCGGCAGGGCCTTGTGCACGGTCAGCGCTGGGAAGAAAAGCGTGTCGCCCATCTCGAAGTTCGTTGAGAGCCAGGTGGCATCCAGCTCGTGATGCTTCGGCGTCTGCTTCGTTCAGGTCGATGATGAGGCCGCCCGCCCCCAGCGAGAAGTGATGGGGCAGGACCTTCTTCACCTTGTGGGACCCGGGCAGGACTGCCAGGGGGCCAAGCTCGATGGGGCAGTCGCCCACGGGGGACCAGCAGGTCAGCGTCTGCACGCTGCCCTGGTAATGTACGAAGTCCTGGTGCAGCGGAGTTGTATGCTCGGTGAACCTGGGAAACCAGATCCGGGCTTTCTTGCCAGGCAGGGGGATGGCCTGTTTCCCCATGATCCTTTCCACGACATCCAGCAGCTCGCGCTCGTGCGGAAGGCTGTGAAAAGACTCAAGCCGCTGGATCTGGAAATAGACAGGGTTGTACTCCAGGTCACCCTCAGTGGTTCGGCGGGAGACGTCGGCGATACCCAGCATGGGGTCCGCGTCCGGCACCAGCCATCCTCCGGCGTGGAGAACCCTGGTCATGTCCAGCCGCAGGGCAAGGAGCTTGTCCCGGTTCTGCAGCTTCCTGAAAAACAGGTACCCGTCATCGTCGAGGCGGCGTTTCAGCTCCCCGGCGTCCTTGATGCAGTCATTGGAAACCCTGAACTCCTGCCAGGCTTCCGTCATGTCGTGCCTCCTTTGAGGCGCATCACCGACGGTCGAGCTCTACAACCGCCGGGCCTCCGTGCGGTACATCGCCAGGATGTTCTCCGTGGGCGTGTCCAGCTGGATATTGTGGGACGGCGAAAGCACGTACCCCCCTGGTCGCACAGGATGCGGCCAACCCTTCCCGCCTCCGCGGCAACCACCGCGGGCGGCTTCTGGGGTAGAAGGTACTGGATGTCGATCCCGCCGTGGAAAGCAATATTGGCGCCGAAATCCTTCTTCAGTCCCGCGGGCTCCATGCCCTTTGCCGCGGGCTGGAGAGGATTGAGGATGTCCACGCCGCAGGAAATGAGCTCGGGGATGACTTCGCGGACAGCCCCGCAGGAATGGAACATCAGCTTCACGCCTTCGCGGTGCACGACGTCCGCCATCCGTTTCAGCGGCTTGAAGATGTAGCGGTCCATGGCCTCGCGGCCCATGAGCAGCCGCTCCTGCGTGCCCAGGTCCGTGAGGGCCCAGAACACGTCGATCTTCCCGCCGGCCGCTTCCATGGTCCTGTGAAAATCCTCGATAAAGAACGATACAAAGCGCTCCTGGAGGTAGTCCACCATGTCCTGGTTGATCATGACGTCCACCAGGATGTTCTCCAGGCCCCGCACCAGCCCCGGGCGCTCGAAGAAGTCCGCGTTGCCGTAGAAGATGCGCGTATCCCTCGCACTTCCTCACGTCCTCGGCCACGTGCGAGTAGTCAACCTGGTCGCACGTCGGCCAGGGAAACGCTCTCCAGGTCTGCAACCGTCTGCGCATCAAAGAGCACGCCGCGGGTGTGCTCCCACTCAAGCGCCGTAGACGGTGGAGGTCTTCTCCCAGCGCTCGCCCCACATGTTCTGCTTCACGCCGTTGGACAGCGTGTCCGCGGGATACCGCGGGGAGATGTAGCGGATGTCGACTTCGAGTGCCTTCCGAACCGCCTCTTCGGAGTCCGCGTGAAAATCCTTTTTCAGCCGTTCCCAGACGCCGGGCTCCGCCCAGAGGTCGCACGGGATCCTGTCCGGCTTTTCGTGCGCAATCGATGCGAGCACTCTCTCCCTGCTGTCCATCGTGGGGGGCTCCTACCAGTTCTCGAACAGGCTCCGATCCGGGCCGTTATGATGGTAGATCTTCCATCCGAGGTACTTGGAGAGCGCCTCGTAGAGCACCTCGGTGCGCGGACTGTAGTTCAGCGCCACGTGGTGCTCGAACCCGTTGGCCGTGAGGAAGTGCAAGAACTTCTGCATGTTGGGCATTTTCATCACGCCGGTCGTGCCGAAGGTGTGCACGTTGTCGTCCGTTATATCCCCGTCCCCGATGCAGCCAACAATCCGGCCCTTTTCATCATCCGTGGAGAACCGCGCCCAGGCCACGGGCCCCGGCTTCAGGATCCCGTGCAGGGTGCAGAAGCAGGAGTCGTGGGGGTTTCCCTTGATGGCCATTGCGTTCAGGCCGGTCTTGGCCTCCTTCATGAAGGAGAGCGCGGTGTTGCTGCAGTGGAAGAGAACGGCCTTGTCCGGATCATCCCCGTAGTTGTTGTTCCAGTCAAAAAGAGCGGATGCCCCGCCGCCGGCCAGCTGCAGCGCGTACATCGCCACGGCGCCCATGACGTCCACCTCGCAGGCGGAGGGGAACATGTCGTCGCTCATCATGCTCATGATGGAGCAGGGGAAGATCTTCAGCGCATCCTGCATGGCGGACCAGCACTGGATGGCGTATGAGTTGATCTTGTACTCGGAGACCCAGTTCTCCAGGACCACGCCGAGCTTGGCCGTGGTCCTCATGGCCTTGCCGGGGATCTCCTTCGTGTTCGGCAGGTAGCCGGTGAGCTTTGCGAGCTTGGCCTCCACCCGGGCGTCCGTGTCCGACAGCGCGTTGATCTCTGAAACCGTCTCCACGAGGCTCTTGGATTCCACGCTGATCCCGGCAGCCTCCAGGAGCTTTTCACTGTAGCGCACCGTCTTGAAGGGAGTAGTCCGCTCGCCAATGCTGCCGATCCGCGCGCCCTTCAGCCCGCGCACCACCCGGCAGACATCGACGAACCAGTGCAGCTCTGTCCGGAACTCCTCCGACTGCGGGTCGGCCACGTGCGCCTTTCCAACAGTGTAGGGAATGCCGTACTGCTTGAGATTGTTGCAGATGGACAGCTTTCCGCAGAACGAATCCCGGCGCGTCTCGATGGCGTACTTGCCGATCTTGTCCGGCCAGGCATGGACGAACACGGGCACAGAAAGCCCGGACAGCTTCACCGAGTCCGCAATGGCCCGCTCGTCTCCGAAGTTCGGCAGGGTGATGAGGATGCCGTCAATGGTGTCGCTGTTGTCATGGAAGAGCTTCGAGCACTTCTCCGCGTCCTTCCACGTCATGACCACACCGTCCGGGGTGTCGTTCGGCGTCAGCACGACGAGGTTGATGTTTTCCTTTTTCAGGAGCGCGATCATCTCCTCGCGACCCTGCTTTGCAAGCTCGGCGGGAAACACGTCCCTGTTGCCGACGATCAATCCAAGGGTTATCTGCCGCATGATCGCCTCCATTGCGCCCCATTTATCTCATATCCTGAGATATTGTGCGACGAAAGGACCAGCGCGTCAAGGGGAGCCAACCCCTCCCCGTTCTTTCCCCCGGGTGTGGATTGCAGTACACTCTGCCATCGAATGGAAAAACTGAAGACCATCTCCGACCACGCCTCCATGAAGCTGAAAAACCAGCTCGCAATCCTTCGGAGCATCCGGGAGGAAGGCCCGATTTCCCGGGTGGACATCAAGCAGAAGACGCTCCTGAGCTGGGGCACGGTCACAACCTCCACCAAGGAGCTCCTGGACCGGGGGATCATCACCGAGATCGGAGCGGTCACCACGGGGGTGGGCCGCAGGCCGGTGGAGCTGGACCTGAACAGGGCAGACAACTATCGTCCTGGGCCTCCAGCTGGGCAGCCTCCTGGTTCGCGCGGTTCTCATGGACGTGAAAGGGACCGTCGTGGACGAGATGGAAGTCCCGGTGGATTCCCGGGGCAGCGCCCGCGAGATGCTGGCCTGCCTGCTGGACACGGGCAGGCGCATCCTCCAGCACCACTCCATCAGCCGCACCCTGCTGGCCGGCGTGGGCATTGCCGCCCCCGGGGCGGTGGACTTCTCCACCGGCGTCTGCCTCTACGCCCCGCATCACCCGCACCTGAAGGACGTGCCCCTGAAAAAAAAGTTCGAGCAGGCGTTCGGCGTTCCCTGCTTCGTGGACCACGACTTCAACTGCTTCGTGCTGAGCGAGCAGCTCTTCGGCTACGGGAAGGGCATGGACAGCTTCATCTGCGTGCTGGTGGGCAACGGGATGGCCGCGGGGATCGCGCTGCACGGAGAAGTGTACCGCGGAGCGGACAGCCTGGCCGGGGAGTTCGGCCACACGTGCATTGACCAGGACGGGCCGCTGTGCGCCTGCGGGAACCACGGCTGCCTGGAAGCACTTGCCTCGGGCTCCGCAATCGCCGCTGCCGCGCTGCGCGAGCTGCCGGCCAACCCCGACAGCTCCATCCCCGGCATTGTCCGCGGCGATCAACAACAAGATCACCGCGGAAACCGTCGCGGTTGCCGCCCGCCAGGGTGACCGGCTTGCCCGCGAGATCTATGTCCGCATGGGCAACGTCCTCGGCGTGGGAATCAGCAACCTGATCAACACCTTCAATCCCCAGTGCATCATCCTGGGCGGCCGCGTGTCAAAGGCAAGCGACCTGTTTTTGCCCAGCTGCACGGAAACCGTGCGGAAGCGCGCCTGGTACGCTTCCACGAAGGACGTGAAGGTCTCCCGCCTCGAGCGAGGCGAGGTGCTGGGCGCCGCCGCCCTGGTCCTCCAGCAGATCTTCTCCACCGGGCAGATCGTGCGCAGGGCCGCGGTGGCGCCCCGGCACCAAGCCGCACGAAAACGCTCTTGACAGATCGGAAAAGTCGTGGGACAATATCTCGAAATGTGAGATATATCGTCTCACATTTCGAGGGAAGGAGGGAGGTGAAGGACACCCTCGACGTCATGCGTGGTTTGGCAGAATTGTATTCACTACATTGGGAAGGAGAGAATCAATGAAGAGACTTCTGATTCTGGCCCTCGTGCTTCTGTGCCTGTCCCCGTTCGCGTTCGGACAGGTGAATACGGACCTGAAGGGAACGATCACCTGCTGGACCTGGACGGCAAAGGCAATCGCAGTTCGTCACCCCTGAGTTCCAGAAGCTGTATCCGAACATCAACGTCGACGTCACCCCGATGTCGCACCCCGACACCCACGACAAGATCTTCGTGGCAATCGCCTCGGGAAGCGGCGCCCCCGACCTTCTCACCATCGACTCCGCCTACATCCAGAAGTTCATCGAGCAGGGCGGCCTTGTCGACATGACGGACTACATCAACACGGTACGGAACAAGTTCCCCGCGTACAAGATCGCCAATGACTCCTCGGGCGGGCACGTGTTCGCCGTTCCTTTCGACTGCGGCCCCGTTGGCTACTACTACCAGAAGGGCATCGTGGACAAGTACAAGATCACGCTTCCCGCAACCTGGGCCCAGTGGATCACGCTGGGCAAGCAGCTGAAGGCCAAGGGCGTGTACATGAATACTATCTCCGTGGCGGCCACCGCGATGGACCAGAGCCAGCACGGAGAGGTGGGCCAGCACGGCCTTCTCACGCAGCAGCAGGGCGGCGCGTACTTCGATGAGAACCTGCGGCCCACGCTGGACAGCAAGGAATCCGTTGCGGCCATGAAGCTGATCAAGCAGATGGTCGACGCGGGAATCGCCGCGAACGTGGAGCAGGGCGCGCCTGCCGCCTACGACATGTTCAACAAGGGACAGGTCCTGGGCGTCATCTCGGCGGCCTGGTACGTGAACGTGCTGAACAACTTCGTCACCCCTGACATGGCGCAATTCGGCAACTGGCGCGTGGCTGCCATGCCGGCCTTTACCCCCGGCGGCGTGCGGGCTTCCAACCTCGGCGGCTCCGAGCTTGCCATTGCCACCCAGACTTCAGATGACCAGCAGAAGATGGCCATGGCCTTCATCAAGTTCGTCTGCGGAAGCCTCGAGGGCGCGAAGGCGCACGCCGACTACGGCGAGTTCCCCGCGTTCATGCCCGCCTGGCCCACGGACATCGTGCAGAACAAGACCTTCCCCGTCCTCGGGGACCAGAAGGTCTACAAGCTGTTCGCGCAGATCACCCCGACTGTTCCCGCGACGTGGAGGATTCCTCCCCAGTACACCCAGATCCAGTCCATCCTCCAGGCAAAGATGAACGCCATCCTCACCGGCAAGGTGACGGTGGAGAAAGGGCTTGCGGAAGCACAGGCGGAAGCCCTGTCGAAGTAGACCTGTCTTTCAGGCCGGCCCCCTCGGGGCCGGCTTTTCGGCCCACACGTTATGCTGGGGCCCGTATTCGCCGCGCGCACGAGTTCCCGAAGAGGAGAGAACAGGCCGTGGGACGGAAAGGCTTCTTGCACGACGTGAGCCGAAACAGGCAGGCATACCTGTTTGTCAGTCCCGTTCTTCATCCTCTTCGTCGTCTTCGGGCTGTACCCCATCATCTATTCGTTCGTCCTGAGCCTCAACGAGTGGAACGCCACCAAGCTCTGGAACTACGTCGGACTGAAGAACTACGCCACGCTCCTCTTCAAGGACCCGGTGTTCTGGACCTCCCTGTACAACGTCGTGTACGTGTTCATCATCAACGTCCCCGTGATGATCTTCCTTTCCGTTTTCATTGCGGTGGCCCTGAACAACCCGGCGCGGAGGCACAAGGACTTCTTCCGCATCGTCTACCTTCTGCCGTACGTCACCTCGGTGCTCTCCATCGCCATCGTCTTCTACGTTCTCTTCGACGACCACGCGGGGCTGGTGAACCTTCTGACGGGCAGCGTGGGCATTCCGCCCGTGCACTGGCTGTCCTCGGCGTCCATGTCGAAGATCTCCATCGACATCCTGATCACGTGGAAGTGGACGGGCTACAACATGATCATCGCCCTGGCGGGCCTGCAGAGCATCGAGACGCAGATCTACGACGCGGCGAAAATCGACGGGGCCAGCGGCTTCCGCACTTTCTGGCAGATCACCTTCCCGCTCCTGCGGCCGGTCATCGGCTTCCAGTTCATCATGTCCACCATCGGCACCTTCAACATGTTCACCGAGCCGTACTTCCTCACCAACGGTGGCCCGGGGTACTCCTCCCTCAGCCTGGTGCTCTACCTGTACCGCTCGGCCTTCAAGTTCTTCCAGCTCGGCTACGGGGCGGCAATCGCGTTCCTCACCTTCATCGTGGTGCTGATCCCTTCGGTCCTGCAGGTGCGCATCTGGGCCGAGCGCGACCGCACCTACTCGGCAACGTGAGGAGCCGGTCATGGTGAGAAAAACCATCGGGACAATCCTTCTGCTCGTCGGCGCAGTGATCTTCATCTTCCCCTTCTATTTCATGCTCATGGGCTCCTTCAAGAGCAACGCCGAGATCTTCTCCATGCAGGTCCTGAACCTGCCGGAGGCGGGTTTCAATCTCCAGTACTATATCGGGCTTTTCGGCAAGTCCGGCTTCGGGCGCTCACTGATCAACAGCGCAATCGTTTCCATCGATCTTCATCACGCTGATCATCTTCTTCTCTTCCGTGGCCGGGTTTGCGTTTGCCAAGTACAAGTTCCCCGGCAGGAATGTCCTGTTCGTCGCGCTTCTGGCAACGATCATGCTGCCGCCGCAGGTGACCTACATCCCGCTTTTCATCCTGATGACAAAGCTGAAATGGGTGAGCACCTACCAGGCGCTGATCCTGCCCCGGCTCCTCCAGGGATTCGGCCTTGCCTTCAGCACCTTCCTCATGCGGCAGTACATGAGCTACGTGCCGGAGGAGATCCTGAGCTCCGCGCGCGTGGACGGCTGCAGGGACTTCCGAATCTACCGCGCAGATCGTCATGCCCATGGTGAAGTCCGGCCTCCTTGTGGTCGGCCTGATCGTCTTCATGGACATCTGGAACGATTTCACCTGGCCGCTGATCGCGGTGAGCAAGCTGGACATGTACACCGTGGCCCTGAACATCTCGCGGCTGTTCGGGACGCAGCGCGAGGTCTACTGGGGCCAGATCATGGCGGCCTGTTTCATGAGCTCGCTGCCCCTCATCGTCATCTTCCTGATTTTCCGTCGGACGTTCATCTCCGGGATCACAACCGGGGCGTTCAAATGAGCAGCCCCGACTTGATCTATCCCTACGTTCCCTTTGCAGGTGCGCTCGTGTGGAACCGCGCCCAGGCGGACGCCTGCCCGGTGAAGGTGCACGTCAGCTTTTCCCCGGACTGGTTTGCGGCGCGGATGGGCCTGGACATGGGAGAAAGCTGGCATTGGGACCCGGTCCTGCGGCGGGAATCGTTTGTGGCAATGGCACGGGCGCGTGAACACCGAGTTTCCCCGGCTGCGGATCGGGGGGGATCCTGATTCCATTCGCGGGGGGCTCTCGCAGATCGCCAATTGCGCGCCCGTGGCAGCCCTGTTCGGACAGGAGGTGCTGTACTCAAGCGCGGGGTGGCCGGAGAACAAGCGGTGCCTTCTTGACGACGCGGCCGCGGACTCCCTGGACATTCCCGATTTCGAATCCGGGAATTTCTTCCAGGGACTCATGAAACAGATGGATGCCATCCAGGAGGAGTGGGGCGCCGTTGACGGCGAGCTGAACTACCAGGGCAATCCTGAACACGGCCTTCCGGCTCCGCGGGGAGCAGATCTTCACCGACATGGTAACCGCGCCCGAGCGCGCCCATCACGTGCTTGACGTCGTGTGCACGACCACAATGCGGTTTGTGGACGCCGTGTACGCGCGCCAGGCGCGCTCGGGGGTCGTAAAGGACTACTTCGTCACCTCCAACTGCGTGGTAAACATGGTGTCGGAGGATCACTACCGGGAGTTCGTCATGCCGTATGACCGAAGGCTCTCGGAGCATTTCACCCATTTCGGCGTGCACAACTGCGGCTGGAAGGTCGACGCCTATGCAAAGGCGTATTCGGAAATCCGCGCATTGGGCTACCTGGATTTCGGCATCCAGTCCGAACCTGGAAGCGCTCAAGACGGCTCTTCCCCGGCTGCGTTCTCACGGTGATCCTCAACCCCGACGACGTGATAGGACGTTCGCGCGCGGAGGTTCGCCGCTCCCTGGAAAAGCTGCGAGACTCCCTCCACGAGTGTCGGATACTGCTGGGGTCACTGGACGGGAGGACGCGCTCCGCCGAGGTTGACGCGTTCTTCACCGCCACGGCCGACGTGTGGGGCGTGCCGGTGCAGCAGCTCGTGCCCCGGCCCCATTTCGGGTAGACCTGTATGGACGTGCTGTGCGTGGGACAGCTCGCGGCGGACATCCTGGTGCGGCCGGTCAACCGCGTGGACTTCGGCGTTGACACAAAACGCGTGGACGGGATCGATATCAAGAACGGCGGGGATTGCCTCAACGTCGCCCTCGGCCTGCGGAAGCTGGGCGCCTCGGTGGGTTTCGCGGGCCTTGTCGGAGAAGACCAGTTCGGGGAATATCTCCACGGCGTGGTCACCGCCGCGGGCATTGACGCGCAGGGGCTGCGCCGGACCGCGGAAGCGCGCACCTGCTCGTGCCTCGTGCTGATCAACTCCGTGGGGGACCGTACTTTCTTCTACTACGGCGGAGCGAACGACCTGTTCTCCCTCGCGGACCTGGACATGGCACAGCTGGACAGCGCCTCCGTCGTGCACGTCGGCGGCACCTATCTTCTACCCCGGTTCGACGGGGAGGGAGCGGCCAGGCTGTTCGCGGAAGCCCGGAAGCGCGGAAAGCTCACGTGCATGGACGTCACCTGGGACACGACGGGACGGTGGCTTTCGGTCATCGAGCCGTGTCTGCCGCACCTGAGCTTCTTCATGCCCAGCATCCGGGAGGCGGAGAAGATCGCGGGAACCGACGTTCCCGAGGACATCGCCGCTTTCCTCCAGGAGAAGGGCGTGCGGACGGCCGTGATCAAGCTCGGTGAAAGGGGCTGCTACGTGAAGGATGCCGAGAAGCCAGGGTTCTATGCGGGCGCATACCGCACGGAGGTCGTTGACACCACGGGCGCAGGGGATTCCTTTGTCGCGGGTTTCCTCACCGGTGTGCTGAAGGGCTGGGAATCACAATCATGCGCCGCCTTCGCCTGCGCGGTTGCGGCCATGAATATCAGGGCGGTCGGGGCAACGGCGGGCATCCCGACTTTCGAAGAAGCCCGCCAATTCATGCAGTCACAGAAAGGATAAGCATGGTCATCGGAAAGAAAAAGCTGGATGTGGGCGCTGTCCTGGCCGCCGCGGACGCGGGAGGGTTTGCCGTTCCCGCCTTCAACTACTCGGACATCTGGGATTTCCTCGCCATCATCGAGGCGGCGGAAGAGCTGGACGCTCCCATCTTCATCTCGTCCAACCAGCAGGTCGTGACCGACATCGGCATCGAGCTCACGGGGGCATTCGGCGCGGCGGCCATGGCCAAGACGCGGATCCCGCTGATGCATCACCTGGACCACAGCAACAAGGTGGAGATCTGCCGCGCGGCAGTGGACAACCACTACCCGTCGGTCATGATCGATGCCTCCGCGCGGCCGCTCGCGGAGAACATCGCCGCGGTGAAGGAAGTGGCTGCCTATGCCCACCCTCGCGGCGTCTTCGTCGAGGGCGAGGTGGGCCGTATCCAGGGAATGGGCGTGGAAGGCATGTACACGGGAACTGATTTTCTTGCCCGCCTGGAAGACGTGGAGCAGTTCGTGGCCGAGTCCGGCGTGGACTCTCTTGCCGCGGGAATCGGGACTGCGCACGGGTTCTACAAGGGCAAGCCGGAGATCCATTTCGACCTGCTGGCAAAAATCAACGCCGCGGTGAAGGTGCCCCTGGTCCTCCACGGCGGGACGGGGATCCCGGAAGAGGACGTGCGGCGCGCCATCAAGGGCGGGATCAACAAGATGAACGTCGGAACGATCATCCACTGCACGTACATGAACGCGGTGCGCGCCGAGCTGAACGCCCGGGGAGAAAACCCCTACACGCTGGACGTGATGAAGCCGGTGCGGGTCCTCATCAAGAACGTCGTAAAACAGTGGATCAAGGTGTGCATGGCCGACGGAAAGGCAAAGCACTTGTAGACAACGGTGCGCGGCGGTCATCTCCGCCGCGCTCTTTCTCACCTCAGCAGATCATTCCGACTTTGCCGTGCGGGCCGTGGGCGAGCGGATTCTTCCCCACCCACCGCTCATCCACGGGGTCGGAGGCACGCTGGTACCGCGAATCGGTCGATACACGGAAGCTGCGCGTATGGTTGTCCATGCTCGCGTGCATCATGTACATGCAGAACAGCAGAACGTCGCCGGCGCGGAAGTCCGCGGTGAGCCAGCGGCCGCCCAGCTGTTCTCGGACGGCGATAGCGTCATCGTCGTACTTTCCGCCGTTCACCCGGTCTTCCCACTGTTTTTCGCCAGACAGGATTGCCCTGGCCTCGGTCTTGTTCTCGCAATAAGTGTCAACGTCCAGCGCGCCGTAGGTGCTCTTCACTTCTTCCTGCCGGTGAGAGTTTTCCAGCAGCATGAGACCGCCCTTCTCGAGCGGGATGTCCTCCAGCGGCGTCCAGGACGTATAGAGCCTCTTCGTGCCCCTTCCCATGAACACCACGTCATAGTGCGGTGCCGTGGCGTCGGTTGTGCCTGGCCGTTTTGCGCGGAGCCAGATGTAATCGAAGTGGAGGACCGGACCACCAAGAAAGCTCTCGTAGAAGCTGATCATCGGGCCGTGGAAGACGACCTTTTCAAGCGGCGCGTTGTCCACCGCGAGGCTGTGAACAAAGCCGTCCTTGACCGCCGCCGTGGGAACCGCTTCGTCCAGGGGAAACCGATGATCGATCAAGCCAGCCGCATCCAGGCGCTTCAGGATCTCTTCCCGCGCGGCAAGAACATCGTCCCGGTTGAGGAGCCCCGGAAGGAACAGGTAGCCGTCTTCCGTCATGCGGGAAGTGAGGGCCGTTGGATCCCGGAGAACATCATTGGAGGACCTCAGCTCCCCGAATGACGACGGCGCAGTATCCACTTTCCTGCCCAGGTAGGTCAGCTCGGCATCCAACGTCATGCGCATGGTTTCCTCCCGCAGTCTTCAATATAACAAATTTCGCATAGAGTCCGTAAGCAGATGGCACCGGTTCTCCGCTTCCTGTCCCTGTGGTATAACAGCCCTATGAAACGAAACGTTCTGGTGGCTCAGTCCGGCGGGCCGTCGCCCGTCATCAATTCGTCCCTGCAGGGTGTCATCGAGGGGTGCCTCGCGTTCCCTGACCAGATCGGCAAGGTCTACGCCGCGTGGCACGGCATTGAAGGGGTCCTGCTGGAAGAGCTCGTGGACATGGGCCGCCAGGACAGGAAAGAGCTTGGCCTCCTGGGCACGACTCCCGCGGCGGGCGCCGTGGGAACGTGCCGCTACAAGCTCACCGAGGGCCAAGCCGAGGATTTCGAGCGCATAGTCGAGGTTCTGAAGGTCGCACGACATCGGGTATTTCTTCTATATCGGGGGCAACGACTCCATGGACACCGCGGCAAAGGTTTCCCGGCTGGCCCACCAGAAGGGCGTGGAGCTGGTGGTCACCGGGGTGCCCAAGACGATTGACAACGACATCGGGGACGCGGAGTTCAAGATCATCGACCATACCCCGGGGTACGGCAGCGCGGCACGGTACTGGGCATCCCTCATCCAGAACGTCAACGAAGAAAACAGGGGCATGTGCGTGTCAGAGCCCGTGGCTGTGCTGCAGGCCATGGGACGAAAATCCGGGTTCATCACGGCGGCGTCCCGCCTGGGCGACCCCCGGCGCGAGATGCCCCTGCAGCTGTACATGGCGGAGACTCCGCACACGCTGCAGAGCCTTCATGAGAACGTCAACACGGAGCTTCGCCGGAGCGGCAGGTGCATCGTTGTCGTGAACGAGGGATTCGACGTCGGCGGCGTCGGCGAGCGGCACGACGGGTTTGGCCACATCGAGTATGGCGCCAGCCGGACCAACGCCGCCCAGGAAGTGGTGAACTACCTGAACGCGAACGGGCTTGCCGTGCGCGGCCAGGCCACCGGGCAGGTGCCCGGCGTGATCCAGCGCTCCGTGTCCATCCACGCCTCCACGGTGGACATCTCGGAAGCGCGTGAAGTGGGACGGTACGCGGTGCAGACCGCCTTGAAGGACGGCACCGGGTGGATGGCCACCATCTTGCGCAGGTCAGGCAGCAGCTACGAGGCGCGCTATGACAAGGTGCACCTCGTCACGGTTGCCAACTCCTCGCGCTTCATGCCCCCGGCCTGGATCACGAGGGACGGCCTGGATGTGACCGACGATTTCGTCCGCTACGCGGCTCCCCTGATCGGCGAGGGTGACCCACAGATCCCCCGGGAAAAAGGACTGCAGAGATTTGCGCGGCTGGACATCAAGTTCGTGCCGAAGAAGTGCCCGGCCTACCAGCCGGTGAGGTTCCGGGCCGGCGCGTAGAGAACCAGCTCCTCTCCCCGCCTGCGCCATTCTCCCGGGCTCATGCCCGCGGCGGTTCGAAAAGCGGAATGGAAGCGCTGCACCGCCCCGAATCCCGAGGCGGCAGCCACTTGCTCAACCGTGAGCGTCGTGACCTTCAGGAGCCGCCGCGCCCGTGACAGCCGCGCGCGCGCGATTTCATCGTGGATCGTTCGCCCGGTTGCGGCCCGGAAGCGCATCTCCAGGGACCTGCGCGAAGCGGCGGCAACGCGCACGACATCCCCGACATCGATCCCCTCGTGCGCGCGCGCCCTGATGAAAGTGACGGCGCGCGCGACAACGGGATCGGGGCAGCTGAACGTCCGGGTTGATTCCCGTTCCGCCACCTCGCGCGGCGGGACGCTCACCCTGCTGCCTTCCGCGGGTCCCGACCCGTCGAGGATCGCGTCAATGCCTGCGGCGGCCCGGAACCCGATGGCTTCGCAGTCCAGCATGATGCTGGAGAGCGAGGGGCTGGCCAGCTCGCAGAGGATGTCCTCGTTGTCCACCCCCAGGATGGCCAGCCCCTCGGGCACCGAAATGCCCAGGCGGTGAGCACGCTCCGTTGCCCGAAGCCCGGTTGTGTCGTTGCAGGCAAAAAGCGCGGCCGGGAGATCGAGCCCCGAGAGGAACTCTGTCGAACGCGGCCGTGCTTTCATGCGGGTTCTCCCACCAGTCCAGGCTCCTTGTGAACTGCGGCAGCGCGCCCCGCGCCGAAGGCCCTGGATGAAGCCGCGCCGCCGCTCCTCCGACCAGATCGTCCCGGACACTCCCAGGAACGCAAACCGCTGAAAACCGCACGCCATCAGGTGAGCCGCCGCTTCTGCGCCCGTGCGGACATCATCATTGGTGACGTGCCGGAATCCTGGCCGGCGATACGCGCCCGCCACGTCCACCACGGGAATCCCCAGGGAGGCGATGCGGTCGGCATCACGCGATGTCTCCACACGGGCGATCACCCCGTCGCCCTTCCAGCTCTTCAGGTCGGTGAGCGGTCGGAACATCCACCCGTAGCCGAACAGCCGCCAGTCCGGCCTGCCTTTGGCGTAGCGCACGACTCCGCGGGCAATCCCGTGCTCGTAAAAATCGGTGAGCTCCATGCAGAGAGCTATGTCGCGCACGCCGCCTCCTTGCGTCCCGTGGTGCCTTGCGCAAAACAAGATAGAGTATACGCATTTTGAGTATTGTGGAATCGCCCGCATGCGCCCTATCCTCGTGTGCATGAGCGGATATGAGTTTCCCAAGGCCCGCGGACCGATCCCCCGGGCGGGCAAGGACGAGCTACTTCTGATCGCGGGAGCCGGCGGTTTCATCGCCGGAAACCTGGCTGCATGGTTCAAGGAAAAGGGATTCACCCGGATCAGGGCGGTGGACAAGAAACCCCTTCGCGAGTGGTACAGGGTCACGCCGGGGGTGGAGAGTCTCTGCCTCGACCTTTCAGACCAGATGAACTGCCGCCACGCTGCTGAAGGCGCCCGGGAGGTCTACAACCTCGCCGCGGACATGGGCGGCATGGGCTTCATCGAATCTCACCGCGTGGATTGCCTGCGGTCCATCCTCATCAACACCCACCTGATCGAGGAATCCTGCCGTGCGGGGGCCGTGCGGTACTTCTACGCCTCCTCGGCGTGCGCGTACAACACCGACCTTCAGACGGACCCCAACGTGCGGGCGTTGAAGGAGTCGGATGCCTACCCGGCAATGGCCGAGCGCGGCTACGGCTGGGAGAAGCTTGTCTCGGAGATGTTCTGCCAGGAGTACTGGGCGGAGCAGGGTCTCGCCACATTCATCGCCCGGTTTCACAACGTCTACGGTCCCTACGGCACCTGGGACGGCGGACGGGAGAAGGCGCCTGCGGCCATCAGCCGCAAGGTGATCGAGGCGGTGGCAAAGAAGAGCGGGACGATCGACATCTGGGGCGACGGCACGCAGACGCGCAGCTTCATGTATATCGATGACTGCCTGGTGGGCATCGACAAGATCATGCATTGCGACGAGCTGGTGGCCACTCCCATCAACCTCGGTTCCTCCGAGCTCATCGCTGTCAACGAGCTGGTGTCCATAGCGGAAGCCATCGGCAAGGTGAAGCTGCAGCGCACCTACAAGCTGGACGCGCCCAAGGGCGTGGCCGGGCGAAACTCCGACAACACTTTCATCAAGCAGGTGCTGAAGTGGGAGCCGTCAACGGCGTTCAGGGTCGGCCTGGAAAAGACTTACCGCTGGATCGAGAAGCAGTACGCAGACCGGGCCGCGGGACTTCCCACCGTCAGCTGATCATGGGGGGCTCAGCAGGTTCGGCCGCCGGCCGCGCCGTGATCGGGGCCATGCCCTACCGCATCGCCCTTGCAGGGGGCTGGATCGACCAGCCCTTCGTGTCTCGCTGCAACCCGTCACCGCCGGGCTCCATGGTCGTCGTGGCGGTGCATCCGGACTTCCGGTTCATGGATTACTGCGGGATCGGCACGAGCACCCGAAAGGTCGCGGAGCGGATCTGGGGCTCTCGAATTCCCGATCGGCCGCCCGAGGAACTGGTCCGCGAGCTCTACAATGAAGAAAACAAGGGTGCAGCCGCGCCGTCTGGAAGCCAGGACATGGTCGGGCTCGTCTACCCCGGTGTCAGCCGCATCGACTACGACTTTCATCACGAGGGCGGCGTATTCCCCGCACATGTCGAATCGAACACCTGCTCTTCCGTTGCCGAATGGGTGCAGACCGTCATTCACGTCCTGCCCGTGGCGCAGAGACCGGCCGGTTACAGCCCCCTTGAGGTGATGAACATCGACCCGCCGTGGGTGAAGCGGCTGGGCGACTCAGGCCGTGCCTGTTTTGACTCGCTGGTCGCCCGCGACCTCCGGTCTCTCCAGGAATCAATGAACGAGTGCATGCTGGCTTGGATGACCCTGCTGCCGGGGACGGTTCGGCACAGGACGGTTGCGGTGGACCTGGAAGGGATCCTGCGTCACTACAAGGCGGAGTACGGCGGGGCAATGTACTCGGGCTGCGGCGGCGGGTATCTGTTCGTGGCTTCAGATCGGGAAGTGCCGGGATCGTTCCACGTGCGGGTGCGTACGGCATAGAGAAGCAACGCGCCGCCCGGTCCGTGTGCTAGGGTATGCTGAAGACAGTGACTACCGTCGAAGCCCGCGACCAATTCTCCCGCCTGGTCAACCGCGTGGGATATGGCGGGGAGAAGCTCGTCATCACGCGGCGAGGGATCAAGCTCGCGGCCCTTGTACCATTCCAGGATTTCATCACGCTTATTGAGAAGGCGCCCAAGGACAACTGGGTGGACATGTTCGACCCAGCGCGCAATTTTGGCCAGGACAGGTGAGCGGACACGCGGGCGCAGCCGCCCGCCCCAGGGCGTTAAGCAGAAGGCAAAGCGTTTCGGGCCGGTGAGGAAAACTAAATGACGACGAAATGTACAGTTCGTCGTGATTGAGATTTGTTGTGCCGGCGGGAGCGCCGAGGGCTGCAGGCTACGCTTGGAGGCGCGCCGCGGGAGGGCTGCGCGCTGCGCGCCTATACCAGGGCGTCCAGCACGGAATCCATCAAGGCGTTGGCCCCGGCAAATCTCTCCGGCCTCGCCAACATCTGGGCCTCGGTTTGAATGTAAGGTCCAGCCACCAGCTCTTCGCGCGAGTTTTCGATGAGTGATGCCGCGCCTTGCGGCGTCGTTTCAATATGAAACTGCAGCCCCACCACGTGGCCGCCGATCAAGAAAGCCTGGTTCCTGCACGCATCACTTTGCAGGAATCCCGCTGCTGACGGTGGGAGATCAAAGGTCTCCCCGTGCCAGTGGAAGACTTCGACGCCGTCTGCAAAGAGCTGCGCAACGCCGGTGTCTCCGGCGTGCGTGCGTCGGACGGAAAACCAGCCTATCTCTTTGTGGGCGTTCGGAAACACCGGGGCTCCCAGTGCGCTGGCAATGAGCTGGGCACCCAGGCAAACTCCAAGCACGGTTTTCCCGGCCTGGATGGCCTCCGCAACCAGGCGTTTTTCCGGCGCAAGCCAGGCATGGACCGACTGTTCGTTGACGCTCATGGGCCCGCCCATGACGATGAGCCAGTCGAAGTCCCGCGGAGCGGGAAGCCTGCTCGGCTCAAAAAGCCGAGTTGTGGACACCACCGCGCCCCTGGCATCCATCCACGACTGGATTGACCCGATGCCCTCGAACGGCACGTGCTGAAGCACCTGGACTCTCACGTTCCCCCCGGGGGCAGGATAATGCGGCCGCTACTCGTTGGGAAGGCCCGGCGTGAGATGGGGACTGAATCGGAAGTCGATCCCGTTCTGTCCAGTGTCCTGCCCGTTCGGAAACCTTCCGATGGATCCGGTCATGGTGTTGCTGTCCGCCGGTGCGCCCACCGTTCCTTCCGTGGCATCCACTTCGGCAGTCTCACTGACAATCAGCGCCCGATGCAGAACACCGGAATAGCTGACCGTGTCTATCACTTTCCTGGCCACTGTGTCCCACAGCAGGACCGCGTCATTGGGTCCGTTCTGGATCCTGTTCGAGGATTCCCATCCCGGCGGTGAGTATTTCACCGCGGGTGCCGGGACCTGGACCGCGGGCCCCGCAATCACGAGAAAGGAGCTGGCTGCCAGGATCCCGAAAGAAGAGAGATCGATCCGCCCGTACTCCTGGCCGGGTGTGACACCGCCGTTGAGAAGGACCACAGCGATTCCCCACAGGTCCACGTTCTCTATGGCGAAAAGCTCGATGTATTCCGCGATGTCCAGACCTACCTGGTCGATGTCCAGCTCATTGATCAGAAGGCCCATGTGATCCACCACCCGCACGCTGTACAGGGCGCTGGATCCATCCTCCGCTGCCACTACGTAGTCAACGGGCACCGTAAAATCATTCGCCGTGACTCCGCTTTCCTGGGCCGCGCCGGTCACGCGCACGGAAGCCCCTGTCGTGGTGAAGTCAACGACGAGCGCTGTCAGGTCCGTGCCCGGCGGGAACCCGTGCCCGGATGATGCGTTGCGCTTCATCGATTGCTGCGGCGGATCCGGGACATTGGAACGAGAATGACGTGAGCTGCTTCTCCTGGCTGGGCGCTGCCTGCACGCTGACCAGGTAGGTGGCCGTTGAGCCATCCTCCGCCGTCACCGTGTAGGTGACGGGCTCGGTGAAATCGTTGATTGTCACACCGCTCTGCTGCTCCGTGTCGTCCACGGCCACGCTGGCTCCCGTGGTTTCAAAGACCGCAACCAGGGAGGAAACATCCGTGCCCCGCGGGACAACGGCACTGACGGCCCGGCGGGATTCATCTATCAACCCGTTGACCGGCGGATCAACGAAAGAGAAGGAGGTAATGGCTTTCCCCTGTCCCCGGGGCTGATCAACGGAAACACGCACGACGTAGGTGACCGTGGAGCCATCCGCGCTCTCAACAACGTACTCCACCGGCCGCTGGAAATTGTTGACCGTCCTGCCGCTCACCTGCTCAACCCCTGCAACCATGACGCGGAGTCCTGAAAATACGAACACCGCCACCAGTGAGGCGCAATCCGTGCCAGCGGGCACTGCCAGGCAGATGGTGCGGGTCTCTTCCAAAATGACTGCCTGCACGGGCGGGGAAAGAAAGCCGAAGGAGCTGACTGCCTGCATTCCCGCGCCCTGCGCCGGCGGCAGGAGAGCAGGCATGCAACCGGCGAGGCTGAGCACGGCGATGGCGGCAAAATGCCCGATTCTCATGACGGCACCCCCCTCTCTCTCAACGGGGTGAGCCGCCTTGTGAATTCTACCCTACTGACCTTCCGTTGCCTGCAGCCAGAAGCGTGTACCACTCCTCGCGGGTGAGTTCGACGGTGTCTGCAGCGCAGGTCTCCCTGATGCGGGCGGGCTTGGTCGTCCCGATGACAGGCTGGATGCCCGCGGGGTGGCGCAGGAGCCAGGCGATAAGGATGGCGTCAAGGCTCACGCCTTTTTTCCCCGCCAGGGCCTTTGCAGCGGCGGCGGCGGTGCGCATCCTCTCATCGCCCTGTCCGGTTGCCGCCTTGGCCAGCGCCCCGTGCGCCACTGGGCTCCAGGCCTGGATCCTGATGTCGTGCAGGCGGCAGTACTCCAGTGTCCCGGCGCCATGAATGGGCCGGGCGGGCTCATCCTGGTTCACGATGGTTCCCGCGGTGATGAGCTGGCTGTGCACGACGTTCAATCTCGAGCTGGTTCACGACGAAGGGCTGGCGGACCGCGCGCTTGAGAAGCTCGATCTGCCACGCCGAGTGGTTGCTCACGCCGAAATGGCGCACCTTCCCGGCGGCATGAAGCTCGTCGAAGGCTGCCGCAATCTCTTCCGGCTCGGCAAGGGCGTCCGGCCGGTGAAGCAGGAAGATATCGACGTAGTCGGTCTTCAGCCGCCTGAGGCTTCCCTCCACGGAACGAAGGATGTGCTCCTTGCTGAAATCGTAACGTCGAAGCCCTCCTTCCACGGGGTCGTCCTCGAACCGGATCCCGCACTTGGTCTGCAGCACTATCTTGTCGCGAAGACCTGGGCGTTCCTGCCAGATCGCCGAAAAGGCTTCTTCGCAGCGGCCCCGGCCGTAGATGTCGGCATGATCGAAGAAGGTGATTCCCTCGTCCAGTGCGGCGTTGACCGCGGCCAGCGCCTCCTTGCGGGTGCGCTCCGCAAGCGGCCCCTTGGCCCAGCCTCCGCCTATGCCCATGCAGCCGTAGATTATCCGCGTCACTTCCAGCGGCGTGTTCGCAATCCTGTAGGTCTTCATATGGTTTCCAAGATACTCTGCAGATGCAGATGAAAAGCTACGTGGTGCTCGCGGGAAACATCGGAGCGGGAAAGTCCACCCTGGTGGGCATGATCTGTGAACGGCTGGGATGGGAACCGTACTACGAGCCCGTCGCGGAAAACCCGTACCTGGATGATTTCTACAAGGACATGCGGGCCTGGGCGTTTCATTCGCAGGTCTTCTTCCTCACCTGGCGAGCCCAGGCGCATCGGGCCCTGATGGACGTCCCGCGCGCCGTTGTCCAGGACAGGTCGTTCTACGAAGATGCGGAAGTCTTCGCGCGGGCCCTCCACCTGCAGGGGCAATCAGCGGTCGTGACTGGGACACCTACAAGGCCCTTTACCGGACTCTCACCACGCTCCTCTCCCCGCCGGACCTCGTGGTGTACCTGCGGGCGTCCGTGCCGACGCTCCAGAAAAGGATTGCCTTGAGGGGGCGCGAATTTCGAAGCGCGGATCTCCGACGACTACCTGGCGAGCCTGAACGTCCTGTACGAAGAATGGATTGCCGGTTTCTCACAGGCGCCCGTGCTCGTCGTTCCCTCTGACCGGCTGGATTTCGTGAAGGATTCTAAGGATCTGCGACATGATCGTCACCACCGTCGCCGAACGCCTGCGCGGCAGGCAGGGAGTGCTGTTCCCGGAAGAAAAGTAGCCCTCCTGTTCTTATCGCCTGGATTCTCTCAGACCTCCATGTGCCGGCAGGAAGGACCGGCGTAAGCCATGTCGGGCGTCGTGAAAGCCGCGCCCATGCGGCCGGAGGCGTCAATTGCCATGATGCCGCCGCGGCCCGCGGTTTTTCGGTGAATCCTTCCGAGTATGGCCTCCACAGCCTCCTGGGGATGCGAGCCGGATGCCACCAGGTCGGAAACCGATTTCGCCGCGGCCGCGCGAATGAAGGCCTCTCCCCAACCGGTGCAGCAGACCGCCGCGCCGTCGTTGTCGGCGTAGATGCCGCAGCCGACCAGGGGAACGTCCCCCACTCGGCCGGCCTTCTTTCCCGCGGGTGCCGCCCGTGCTCGCGCCCGCGTAGAGCGCGAAGGGCAACCCAGCGGCGGCGCGGACACCGATCACGACTCCAACAGTGCCACGCTTGCCCTGTTCCGTGGTGCCCTCTTCGTCAAAGAAGACGCGCGCGTCAGGTTTTCCCGGCCCTGACCCACGCCTCGTAGCCCTCGAACTCCCGGGAATGCACGAGGCTGCGGGGATCAACGGCATCGAATCCTTCGGCCAGGGCAAAACGCTCTGCCCCCTCCCCGATCAGCAGCACATGCTCGGTCTTCTCCATCACCGCGCGGGCAATTGCAGCTGGATTCCTGAACCTGCCTACTGCGGCGACAGCACCGGCGCGCAGCTCGGTGCCTTCCATGACCGCCGCATCAAGCTGCACCCTGCCGTCCTCGTCCAGGAAGCTGCCCGTGCCGGCATCGAAAGTGGGGTCGTCTTCCAGCACCGCCAGTGTGGACACGACCACGTCCATCGGCCTTGCTCCCGTGATGAGCGCCTGCAGGCCGGAAGCATAGGCGCGCTGAACGCCGTCTATGTGCGGTTGCTTGAGCTGGAGCGGAATGGTCCATGCACCTCCATGTACCTGAACGACAAACCGCGGGTCCGGGGAATGTGACGTGCAATGCGAAAACATCTCGGGGGCATCATACACCGGGAGGCCGCACCCCTACATCTGCTGGTCCACGCAGCACGGCGCGGGACTATATCTCGATGCCGCCGCGCTGCGTCTCGGAGAGCTTGCGGAAATACCCGTCCCGGGCCGCCAGCTCCTCCGGGCTTCCCCGCTCCACGATCTGTCCGGCGTCCACGACGAGCACGGTGTCGGCGTCACGGATCGTCGACAGGCGGTGGGCAATGATGAAGCTCGTCCGCCCCTTCATCAGCTCGATCATGCCCTGCTGGATGCGCAGCTCCGTGCGCGCGTCCACGGAGCTGGTGGCCTCGTCCAGGACCAGCAGGGTGGGTGCCGCCAGGGCGGCGCGCGCAATGGCAATGAGCTGGCGCTGGCCCTGGCTCAGGTTGCCGCCGGACTCCACGAGCTCGCGTGTCGTAGCCCTGGGGCAGCCGCTCGATGGCGTGATCCGCGCCGGCAAGCGCGGCGGCGCGCCGGACGTCCTCTTCCGAGGCGCCGGGCCGGCCGTACAGGATGTTGTCGCGCACGGTGCCTGAAAAGAGCCAGCCGTCCTGGAGCACCACGGCGAAGGCGCGCCGGAGGCTTGCCCGGGTATAGTCCCGTGATGTCCATTCCGTCGATCAGGATCTTCCCCTGCCGAGACCTCGTAGAACCGGCAGAGCAGGTTCACGATCGTGGTCTTCCCCGCACCGGTCCGTCCCACGATGGCCGTCACCGTTCCCGGCGGGAGCGGAGAGGCTGACGTCGCGGAGGACCGGGACGTCGGGGCGGTAGCCGAAGCTCACGCCGCGGAACTCCACGTCACCGCGCGGCCTGCCGAGCTCCCGTGGCGCCCGGCGCGTCCGCCGGCTCCTCCTGCTCATCCAGCACCTCGAAGACGCGCTCGGCGCCTGCAACCGCGGACATGAGGGTGTTCCACGTGTTGGCGATGTCGTTCAAGGGCCGCACGAACTGACGGGAATACGAGATGAACGTGGCAATCAGGCCGACGCTGATCATGCCGCGCACGGCCATGAACCCGCCCGGCCACGGCCACCGCGGCAAAGCCGAGGTTGCCGATCACGTTCATCATCGGCATGAGAAATCCCGTCCAGATCTGGGCGCGCGTGCCGTCCCGGCGCAGCTTCTCGTTGATCTCGGCAAACCGCGCGCGGCTCTCGCGCCTCCCGGCCGAAAGCCTTCACCGCCTGGATTCCCGAGACGGTCTCCTCGATGTGCCCGTTCGAGCGCACCGAGGGCGTTCTGCTGCGCCTTGAAGAGCCTGCGCGTGCGGCGGGAGATCGAGGCGGTAAGGGCAAAGACGAGGGGAACCGGGAGGAGGCTCGCCACGGCCATCACGGGGTTCAGAGAGAACATGATGGTGAGCGTGCCGGCAACCACCACGACTCCCGACATGAGCTGGACGGCGGACTGGGAGACGGTCACGCTCACCGCGTCCACGTCGTTGGTGAGCCTGCTCATGATGTCCCCGTGCGGCCGGGTGTCGAAGAAGGCGAGCGGCAGGCGCTGCATCTTGTCGAAGAATCCCTCGCGCACGTTGCGCACCATCCGCTGGGAGACGCCCGGCCATGATCCAGCCCTCGAGCATCTGCAGGAGCGCGCCGCCCGAGGTAGGCGGCGAGCAGGGCGGCCGCCGCGACCGCCAGGGGAAGGCGGGAGGCTCGCCGCGCCGAGCCGATGCAGCGGCGGCAGACCCCGCCGCGATGGCGGCGATCGCATCGATCCCTTCCCGATCAGGAACGGAACGGTCATTCCCAGCGCGGAATCCAGGAGGATGAAGCACGGCGACGACGAGGATCCGCCTGCGCTCACCGCCGAAGTACGACCAGATCCGGGAGACGGTCCCCCAGAGGTTGCGGGGCCGCACCCGGGGCGCTCCGCGCGCCAGCGCGCCCGGTCCGGGCCCCGGTCCGCGTACCGCGGCATCCCCGGGCACCGAATCAGACACCGACCGACTCCCTGCCCAGCTGGGCAATGCAGATGTCGCGGTAGACCTCGCACTCCCGCACCAGCGTCTCGTGCCGCCCGACGCCCACCGCCTTCCCGTCCTCCAGGACCAGCACCTGGTCCGCGGCGGCCGCGGCGGAGATGCGCTGGGTGATCAGGAGGCACGTACAGGGCGCCCGCTTCCGCACCACGCCGAAACCGCGGATGGCGCGGAGGATCTCCGCCTCGGTGATGGAGTCCACCGAGCTGGTGCAGTCATCCAGGATGAGCACGTCGGGCCGCCGCACCAGCGCACGCGCAATTGCCAGGCGCTGCTTCTGCCCGCCGGAGAGATTCACCCCGCCCTGCCCGAGCATGCGTCTGGTAGCCCTCGGGGAAGCCCGGATGAACTCGTGCGCCTGCGCGGCGGCGGCGGCCTCCCGCAGCTCGGCGTCCGTTGCATCCTCCCTGCCCCAGCGGAGGTTCTCCTCGATCGTGCCGGTGAACAGCACCGTCTTCTGCGGCACCAGGGCGATGCGGCTGGCGCAGCTGGCGAAGGTCGAGCTCCCGGACGTCGATTCCGCCCACGAGCACCGCGCCCGCCGAGGGCTCGTAGAATCTCGGCACCAGTGAGGCCAGGCTGCTCTTGCCCGGACCCCGTGGGTCCGATGATCGCCGTGATCCCGCCGGGCACGCAGGAGAGATCCACGCCCTCCAGCACCAGGCGGCCCGTGCGAGCCCGGGATAGGCGAAGGAGATGCCCCTGAACTGCACCGCGGCTGCCCGCGGCCGACTCCCGGGCGCGTCGGTGCCGCGGCCGCTGGCAGCCGGCGGCGCCGACTCAAGGACCTCGCTTGCCGGGCGTGGCGAGCACCGCCGAGACGCGCTCCCACGAGGCGCGGGCCCTGACGAACATGACGAAGATCATGGAGATCACGTTCAGGGAGAACAGGATCTGGCTCATGTAGTTGATGAAGGCGATGATCTTGCCGACCTGCAGTGAGCTGGAAGCGACCCGGTACCCGCCGATCCAGAGGACCGCGACGATGCCGATGTTCACCGTGAGCGCGATGGCCGGGCCGAACAGCGCCATGGCCCGCAGCGCGAACGTGGAAGCGCCGCGTGAGCTCGCCGTTTGCCCCGGCGAACTTTCCCAGCTCGTGCTTCTCCTGGCCGAAGGCCTTGACGACGCGGATGCCGCCGAGGTACTCGCGGGTCACCGAGTTCACCCCGTCCAGTCCCTCCTGCACGCGGCGGAACCGCGGGAAGCCCGTGGAAAGGTTGATGGCGATGAGCACGGCGGCGATCGGAATGGCGACGGCCAGCACCACGGAAAGTCCCGGCTCCAGGATGACGGCCATCACCAGGCCGCCGATGGCGAGGATGGGAGCCTTGGCGAAGAAGCGCATGACGCCGTTCACGAAGGTCTGCACCTGCGTGATGTCGTTGGTCTGGCGGGTGATCAGGGATGCCGCATCGAACGAGCCCATCTCGGTGAAGGAAAAGGAGGTCACGCGGCGGAACAGGTCGTCGCGCAGCCGGGCGCCGAAGCGGTAGGAGACGATGCTGGCGATGATGTTGCGCCCCGTCGCGCCCAGTGCGCCGATGCCCGCCACGGAGAGCATGAGCAGGCCGTAGCGGATGACAAGGGACAAGTCCCGGGCGGCCACCCCGCTGTCCACGATGCGCGCCATGATCGTGGGCTGCAGGAGGTCGCAGACGGACTCCACCGAGAGGCAGGCCACCGCGGCCAGGAAAGGCCACAGGTACCGGCGGAACGTAGGGTCCTGCGAGAGAGTGCAGAGGGTCGTCGTTGTGTTCAACGGGCCTACTTGAACATGTCCAGGGTGTCCTGCTTCTTCTTCGCCTGCTCGGTAGCCGGCATTGACCTCGTCGGTTGAAGGTACTTGCCAAGTCCGCTGCCTGCTGGTCGTTCAGGACGACCTGGTCCACGCCGTAGAAGAAGGAGCTTGTCCGCATGACCAGGGTGATCCGCGGCGACCCGGACTGGTCCAGGCGGGAGTTGAACACGAACGTGACATCGCGGGATCCTTCCGCTTCCCACGCCGTCGCCCCGCCGGAACATCTGCGGGAGAGTGATCGTGTTGATCTCGCGGGTGATCTCCACCTGGTTGTCCACCGCGAGGCGCGACCACTCCTGGAACTTCGCGATGGCCTCCAGCATCGACGTGCGCGCGGGCTCGTCCACGATCATCCCGTAGCGCGGAGTGAACACCGCCAAAACGGTTTTCCACGGCCAGTGCCACGATCCCGGGATCCTCCGCAAAAGCAATGAAAGCCAGCGATCTCCTGCTGTCTTCGATCTGCCCGTAGATGACCGCCTGCCCCGTGGGGACAGGTTTCCAGGGCGGAAGAGTGGAACATCCCGCAAGGACCGCGAAAAACACCAGGAGAGCCGAAAGACGTACGCATACTTATTGAACCTTTTTCAAAGGTATTTGGCGTCACCAGGAGTGTCAAGGCGGCCACGGTACTCCGTGGCATTCGGCGGCCACGGTACTCCGTGCCATTCGCCTGCCCGATCGTGGCATTCGGCGGCCACGGTACTCCGTGGCATTCGACGGCACGGGCCGTGGGCGCGATTGTCAGGACAACTTTCGCGCTTCATCGTAGAGGGCGGCGAGGTTCTCCGCGGGCATGTTTTTCTGGATGCTGTGGTCAGGGCCGCAGATGTACCCGCCGCCTTTCCCCAGGACCCGCACCCGCTCCCGCACTTCCCGGCGGACGTCTTCCGGGGTTCCGAACGGCAGCGTTGTCTGGCAGCTGATCGCCCCGAAGAAGGTGAGGTGCCGGCCGTAATCGGCCTTCAGCCGGACGGGGTCGTTGCCCTCGAGGTGGACCTGGACGGTCTCCCACACGTCCATGCCAAGGTCTACCAGGTCCGGCAGCACCTGGGGAAAGGTTCCGCAGCTGTGAAACCAGACCTTCACGCCGTGCGATTTCACCAGGTCGAACATCTTCCTGTACAGGGGCTTGAAGAATCGGCGCCAGGCGGCGCGGAGAGATCATCAACCCCCGCTGCGTGGAGAAATCGTCCCCGCACCAGTAGAACTGGACGAGGTCTGCGCAGCTTTCCAGGGCCATCTTCATCTCCGGGAGCAGGAAGGCCTCGATGTGCGCAAGGGCAGCCTCGATCATGGCGGGGTTCACATGGAGAAGGACGAGGGCGCGCTCCATTCCGAAGAGATCGAGCAGGGTGCAGAACGGCGGCTGCCAGCCGAAGGAAAGGATGGCAGCGTGCCGCGCATCCATGGCCTCGTGGCGGCGGCGCAGCTCCTTGTAATCCACCGACCGTGCGTCCGGCCAGGGATGGCGTTCCACCTCTTCCACCGTTTCGGCGGCAGCCAGCGGGAATCCGCCCTTTCGCACGTTGTAGCCCGAGTCCCAGTCGTCGCTGGTGCCCCAGATCGTCTGGCCTTCCTCTACCTCGAGCAGGCCCTTGTACGAGGTCTTTCGCAGGTCGAGCTGGAAGAAGGACCGAAGCCCCTCCTCGTCGGCAACCTGGAAGGCCTCGCGCCAGTGATCGAAGTCGTCCATCTTCCCGCAATACACGGGGGTGCGGTCCGGCTGCTCATGAGCCGCCGCTTTCAGGACTCGTTCGCTGTCCAGGCTGCCTCCGAGGAGCGTCCCCCTAGAACAGGCCCTTGACCCGCCCCGTGCTCACGTCCACGTCGATGTTGCGGAACGCGGGCTCGGATGCCGTGCCGGGCATCAGCTTGATGTCTCCTGCCACGGGGACGATGAACCCTGCCCCGCGGTACTGCAGGATGTCGCGGATGGGAAGCGTCCATCCCTTCGGCCTGCCCTTCACCGTCGGGTCATGGGAAAGGGACAGGTGCGTCTTCACCATGCAGGTTCCCAGCTTGGAGAGCTCAGCGTCCGCCTCGATGGCCTTCAGCTTCTCCTGGGCCGCGGGCGTGTAGGACACCCCGTCGGCGCCGTAGACCTTCGTGGCGATCGAGCCGGATGCGCTCCGAGAGCGGCGTGGAAAGCTCGTAGAGGAACTTGAACTTCGACGGCTGGCTGCACGCGTGCCACGACGGTTTCGGCAAGCTCCCGCGCGCCTTCTCCGCCCTTTTCCCAGTGCTTCGAGACGGCAACGCGCGCGCCGGCCTTCTCCGCCGCCTTGCGCACGGCCGCGATCTCGTCGTCGGCGTCCGTGTAGAAATGGTTGATGCAGACCACGGGCTCGATGCCGGAAAGCTTGATCGTCTCGATGTGGGCGAGGAGGTTCTCCAGGCCCTTCTCCACCAGCGGCACGTTCTTCTCGGTGTAGGCCTTGTCCAGCGCCTTTCCCGGGCGCCACGCGGGGCCCGCCGCCGTGCATCTTCAGCGCCCGCACCGTGCACACCAGCACCGAGCAGTTCGGCGTCAGGCCGCTGAATCGGCACTTCAGGTTCCAGAACTTCTCGAAGCCGATGTCCGCGGCAAAGCCGCTCTCCGTCACGTGGTAGTCGGCGAGCTTCAGCGCCACCCGGTCGGCGATGATCGACGACTGGCCAATGGCGATGTTCGCGAAAGGTCCCGCGTGCACGAGCACGGGCTGGCCCTCGATGGTCTGGAGGAGGTTCGGGTTGATGGCCTTGGCCATGAGGGCCGTCATCGCCCCGTCGCAGCCCAGGTCATGCGTGGTGACGGGCTTTCCCGACTTGCTGTACGCCACGACGATCCGGCCCATGCGCTCGCGCATGTCCTTCAAGTCCGATGCCACGGCGAGGATGGCCATGATCTCCGAGGAGACGGTGATCTGGAAGCCGCTCTTCATCATGAACCCGTCCATGTCGGAGCCCAGGCCGATGATGATCTCCCGCAGCGCCTGCGCGCAGAAGTCGATGCACCAGCCCTGCGCGATGTTGCGCGGATCGATGTCCAGCCGCGTGAGGCCGCGCTTGGCAAGGCCGGCGTCCCCGTAGTTGAACTCGTGCTGGATCCGCGACGTGAGGGCCACCATGGAGAGGTTGTGCGCGTTGGTGATGGCATCGATGTCGCCGGTGAAGCCCGAGGGAGAAATCGGTGAGGGGGATGCACTGGGCAAGTCCTCCGCCTGCGGCGGAGCCCTTGATGTTGAACGTCGGCCCGCCGGATGGCTGGCGGATAGCGCCGATCACCTTTTTGCCGATCTTCCCGAGGCCCTCGACGAGACCCATGGTCGTGGTGGACTTGCCCTCTCCCAGCGGGGTGGGGGTGATGGCAGTGACCTCGATGTACTTTCCATCAGGCCGTGATTTCAGCCTGTTGAGAATGCTCATGTAGTCCAGCTTGGCGACGTAGTGGCCGTACGGCAGGAGCTCCCGGTCTTCCAGGCCCAGCTCGGCAGCCAGCTTCTTCACCGGCTTCATGCCGGCTTCCGCCGCCTCGGCGATTTCCCAGTCCTTCATCGTCTTCGGATCGAGCATGCGTTTTCGCCTCCGTGTGAACCAGCGTATGGCGCACCCCGTGCGCGGTCTTGTAAAAGGGCTGTTGTCTTTTTGTACGATCATGCTATTTCTGGATTTCGGCCCGGCGTTGCCTTGACCGCCCCAGCGCCGCCGGGATAGGAACTTCCATGCCCAAAGCCCTGCCGCCCAGAGCCGCGATACCGAAGAAATACAGGTGGAACGCGGAACGCCTGTTCGCCTCGCCGAAAGCGTGGGAATCCGAGCTGCAGGCCATCCTCGCGGCAATCCCGAAGGTGGAGGCAAAGAGAGGAACCCTGGGCGGAACTCCGTCCGCTCTTGCCGACGGCCTTGCCGCCGTTGAGGACCTGGCAGCGCGCATGTACCGCGCCCTTGTCTACGCAGGGTTTTCGTACAGCGTGGATACCACGAACCAAAAAGCCGCGGCGATGAACGACCGCGCCCAAGGCGTCTTCGGCCGCGTGAGCGGCGCCATCTCGTTCGTGGACCCTGAGCTTATCGCCATCGGCAGGGAGACCCTCGCCGCATGGCCCGCAAAAGAGTTTCGGCTGTCGCACTACCGGCACTACTTCGACAATCTTTTCCGCAGGCAGGCACATGTGCGTTCCTCGGAGGTGGAGGAGCTTATGGGAATGCTCTCCGATCCCTTCACAGGGCCGTCCAACATTTCCAGCATGCTCACCAACGCGGACTTCGTCTTCCCGCCGGCACGCACCAGCAAGGGCAGAAAAATACCGGTGCTCCCAGGGCGCTCTCGGGGCCATTCTGGAAGACCGCGACCGGAACGCGCGGAGCAGCGCTTGGGAGTGCTACATGGGCGAGCACGCCGAGTTCAGGAATACTCTTGCCGCCACGCTCACCGGTTCGATCAAGCAGAACGTCTTCAAGGGCAGGGTGCGCAGGTTCGATTCCACCCTGGAGGCAGCACTCTTCCCGGACAACGTGCCCGTCGAGGTGTTCCATAATGCCGTCAGTGTCTTTCAGAAGCGCATTCCCCTCTGGCAGAGGTACTTCGAGGTCAGGCGCCGCGCGCTTCGGCTGGCAACGCTCTCTCACTCGGACATGTGGGCGCCCCTGGCAAAGACACGGGTCAGGATCTCCTTCGAACAGGCCGTGGACATGATCTGTGAAGGCCTTTTGCCGATGGGAAGCAGGTACGTCGCCTCGGTCCGCGCCGGCTGCCTGAAGGAACGCTGGGTGGACGTCCTTCCGAACAAGGGCAAGCGTGAGGGGGCATTTTCGTGGGGGGCCTTCGGCACGCTGCCGTACATCATGATGAGCTTCACGGGGGACATCACCAGCGTCAGCACCCTCGCGCACGAGCTCGGACATTCCATGCACTCTTTTCTCACCTGGAAAACTCAGCCCTGCGTCTACTCGCCGTATTCCACCTTCATCGCCGAGGTCGCCTCCAATGTCCACCAGGCACTCGTCCGGGCCTCGCTCCTGCGCGCCGACACGAGGAAGGACATGAAGGTCGCGGTCCTCGAAGAGGCCATGGCGAACTTCTTCCGCTACCTGTTCATCATGCCGACCCTGGCGCGGTTCGAGCTGGAAACCCATCGCCGCGTCGAGCGGGGAGAAGCGCTCACCGCGGACACCATGGCTGGGGTGATGACGAGCCTGCTCGAAGAAGGCTACGGAAGAACAGTCAGGGTCGAGAGAAACCGTGAGGGTCTGCTTTGGGCAGCCTTCCCGCACCTCTTCGAGGACTACTATGCGTTCCAGTACGAGACGGGAATCGCCGGTGCGCAGGCTATTGCCAAGCGCATTCTGCGGGGCGATGAAAGGGCGGTGGACAAGTACATCCGATTCCTTTCGTCAGGGTCTTCGGACTATCCCATCGATGCCCTGCGCAGGGCGGGGGTCGACCTCGCGCGGCCCGAACCGGTGGAAGAGGCCTTCGATGTGATGAGCGGGTATATCGACCAGCTGGAAAGCCTGCTGCTCTGAACCAGGCGGCCGCAGGGCGGCAGCCCCAGCCCCCTATTGTCCGTTGTCGGCTGAGACCTCGTGGCGGATCGTCAGTGCCGTGCCGATGAGGAAGGTTGCCGCGATGACGACGAAGCTTCCCCAACCCAGGGTGACCCCCGGTCCCGCGGCTCCCGAGTACAGGCCGACGATGGTCCACGGAACCCAGGGTCCCCAGCCGGTGTGCCCGAAAACGTTTGCGAGGACGAGAGTGAAGATGGAGAAACCCAGCGGAGCAAAATAGCCGCGCGTTTCCACCGCGACCCACGCCACCAAGACGGCGCAGCAGAGCGAAAGGAGGGCCAGCACCAGGAGCTTCGCCGCGGCGGGGAGCAAGAGCCCGGTCGTCAGGCCGGTGAGTCCCACCATGGAGCCGACAAGACAGGTGACCGGCGACGATCCACAGGGTCAGGGCGGCAAACCATGCTGCGGAAACGATGATCTTGGCAAGGACGAACCGGCTTCGCGGAATCGGCAGGGCAAGCATGTTCTTCGCCGTGCCCTCGGTGTACTCGCGGCCGAAGACGTACGCAACGATGACGGAGCACATGATGAGCCCGCCGATGCCGCCCATCTCCACGACGAAGGTCAGGAAGCTCGGCCAGTCAGCGGGCTGTCCCCCGAAGGCGAACTTGGCCTTCTGGCCCAGGAGGCCAAGGCTCGCGGCCATGCCCGGGTTTTTCATCATCCACATGAAAAAGCCGCCATGCCAACCATGAATGTGTAGACGGCAAGTGACATCCACGTCACCTTGCTCCTGCGGAGCTTCGTAAACTCCGTGGCAACAACGCTGGAAAATCTCATGACTCACCTCCGGTCAGACGCATGAAGTGCCGCTCGAGGTCCTCTTCCATCGGGACGAGGCGCTCCAGGGCGATGCCGGCGCCGACCAGCGCGCGGGCAATGAGCGCGCGGCTTTCGCCGCCGCGGTCGGCGACCCGCAGTGAAGCGTCCCCCGAACGCGACAACTCGACGAAACCCAGCTCGTCACGCAGGACCCGCTCGGCGCGCGCAACGTCGTCCACTTCGATCTCGATGGCGAGCCTTCCCTTCTCCCGCAGCTCACGGTAATCGACTTCCTCCACGAGCCTGCCCGGCGTGGACGATGCCCACGCGGTCCGCGAGGTGCTCCACCTCGTCCAGGAGGTGGCTGGACATGAAGATGGTCACGCCCTGCTGGTCGGCCAGGCGGCGGAGCAGCGCCCTGATCTCCACGATGCCCGCAGGGTCCAGCCCGTTGGCCGGCTCGTCCAGGATCAGAAGCTCGGGCGAATGGACCAGGGCGCGGGCAAGGGAGAGTCGCTGCTTGTTGCCGAGCGAGAGCCTGCCCGCGCGTCGGTTCGCGTATTCCCCGAGCTTGAGGAGCTCGATGACCTCGTCCACGGACTTCGCGGGGCGCGCCCGTCAGGCGCCGCTGGATGTGGAGGTTCTCCCTGACCGTGAGGTTGGGGTACGCCGCCGCCGACTCGACGAAGTAGCCGACGCGGGAGAGGACGCGGCGCGGTTCTCCGCGAGGGAGGATCCGAGGATCGATATCTCCCCGGCGCTGGGCCGCACGAGGCCCAGGAGCATGCGGATGGTGGTGGTCTTTCCCGCGCCGTTTCGGCCGAGGAAACCGTAGATTTCGCCGCGGCGGACGTCGAGGTCGACGTTCACCACGGCCTTCACGGGCCCGTAGCTCTTGGACAGGCCCGCGCGCGACATGATCGCACTGGTCATGTGGCTGATCCTCAGGGCAAGGGCTTCCGCGATCAGCCTCACCGCCGGTTGGTAGCTCCCTGGCGGGAAGTCCTCCTTCTGCATGGCGATCGAGAAGAGGGCGGGCACGAGACCCCGGAAGGCGCTGACGATATCCGGAGTCGAGAAGGCCCTTCGAAAGCCACCTGCCGAATGTTTCCTCGAGCACCCGGTTGTCGGCAGCCTGGTGCGCCGCGATCCGCTCGGGCGGAAGCCGCTCGATGATCGTCTGGATATCCTTCATGCCGAGGCTGCGCAAGGCCGGGCTCGCGCTCGAGTATCTCGAAGGTGCCCAGGAAGAATCGCTCGATCCGCTCCCGCGCCGTCCCCGCGCCCTCGCTCACCTCGTGGATAAGGGCGCCGCGGTACTCCGTTTCCCATGACTCGAAGACGGACAGGATGAACTCCTCTCGCGAAGGAAAGAATGAGTAGAAGCTTCCCTTCGATATGCCCGCCTCGCGAGCGACATCGTCCACAACCAGGAGGCGGATCCCGACCTTGTTGATGAACGCGCTTCCCGGCCGCGATGAGCTTCGCCTTGATCCGTTCCCGTTCTCTGGCGCTGAATGCTTTTGGCATATATCCTCTATGACCAATATTGACTTAATGGTCATTGACAGAATACAGAAACCTCGAGCCCCTGGCAAGAGAAGTGCGATGGTTTCCGGCCTTGCCACGGCGGCACGGCATCCCCTATCCTGCCATCGGCATGCCCAGCGCTTCCTTTTTCACCTCCCTGGCCCTTGAGTCCCGACGAGTCGATTCTTTGCTGTGCGTCGGCCTCGATCCGTCCCTCGACATCCCCACCCCAGACGTCCTTCCGTGGATGAAAGCAGTGGTCGACGCCACGGCTCCCTTCGTCTGCGCGTATAAACCGAACAGCGCCTTCTACGAGGCGCGGGGAGTCGACGGGTGGAACATCCTTGAACAGCTCATTTCTCATGCGCACGCGGCCGGTCGTGTGGTGATCCTGGATGCCAAGCGCGGTGACATCGCCTCCACGGCCGAAGCATACGCAAAGGCCAGTTTCGACGTGCTGGGCGCGGATGCGGTCACGGTGAATCCCCTCCTGGGCGGGGACAGCGTGGAAAGCTTCGCCTGCCGGGCAGACAAGGGTGTGTTCCTCCTCTGCCACACCTCCAACCCCGGCGCGCGCGACCTTCAGGAGCTGCAGGTCGACGGCCGGCCTCTTTTCGAGCTGGTTGCGGAGAAGGCGCTGGGCTGGAACACGCGCGGGAACATCGGGCTCGTTGTCGGCGCGACGTACCCCGGGATGCTGGCCCGGGTGCGTGCCATGAGCCCCGACATGTGGATCCTCCTTCCCGGGGTCGGCGCCCAGGGCGGAGACCTGGAGCACAGCCTTGCCGCCGGCCTGGATTCAGCGGACAGCGGGGTCCTGGTGAACGTTTCCCGCGACTATCTGCCGGGCAGCGGATCCCGGCTCGGCGGCGCGCGAGTACAGGGACAGGATCAACGCAGCAAGAAAGGAGCACGCGGCCGCCCGCCGCGCGGTTGGCCCCGCAGACTCTCCCGGCAACGGGCTGCTGGACCAGATAGCGCTCGGTCTGCACTCACTCGGCGCCATTCGCTTCGGGGAGTTCACGCTGAAGTCGGGAAAAAAGTCTCCCCTCTACATCGACCTGCGGCTCCTGGTGAGCGATCCGTCCCTCATGGCGCTGGCAGCTCGCGCGCTGCGGGACCTCCTGGCGCCTCTCCGATTTGACCGGATCGCGGCCATCCCCTATGGAGGCCTGCCCATCGGGCAGGCTGTCGCCCTGGCTACCGGGAAGCCGCTGCTCTACCCGCGGCGCGAGGCCAAGGGCTACGGAACAAGAAAGCTTATCGAAGGCATCTTCACTCCCGGGGAGACTGTCGTTGTGCTGGATGACCTCGTGACAACGGGCGGAAGCAAGATGGAGGCGCTCATGCCTCTCCTGGAGGCCGGCCTGAAAGTGAAAGACGTCGTGGTGCTCGTGGACCGGGAACAGGGAGGCGAAGAGGAGCTTGCGGCACACGACCTCACCCTGCACGCCGCCCTGACGCTCAGCCAGATCCTCGACTGCCTTGTCAGGCACGGCCGGCTCAAAGCTTCCGCGCGCGCGGACGTTCATGCGGCGCTCAGGACCTCCTGACCTTTCGTGCACGATTCGCCGGGGTGCGCCTGGCCACGCCGCTTGTCCTTGCCTCGGGCATCTGGGGCACCTCCCCGACTCTCCTTGAACGTGCTGCCCGAAGCGGGGCAGGGGCGGTTACCGCAAAAACCTGCACGCCTGCGCCGCGCACCGGCCATCGCAATCCCACGGCAATCAACTGGGAACACGGCCTGATCAACGCCATGGGGCTTCCGAATCCGGGGGCGGAAGAGGAAGTGGATCTGCTGCGCGATGCGATCCGCCGGCTGTCCGATTGCGGCGCGGCTCTCATCGCGAGCATTGCGGCTGACACCGTGGAAGAGTTCGGCGCGGCTGCTGCAATCGTGAGCAGGGCCGGGCCTGCCATGATCGAGGTGAACATCTCCTGCCCGAACGTCGAGTCCAATCACGGGGAAATGTTTGCCTCGTCCGCTGAGGCCGCCGCGGCGGTCACGCGGCAGGTGAAGTCTTCCACGTCCATCCCGGTCATCGTGAAGCTTTCCCCGAACGTCCCGGACATTGCTGCAATCGCGCGCGCCGTCGCGGCGGCCGGTGCGGACGGCATCACGGCCGTCAACACGATGCCCGGGATGCTCGTGGACGCGGAGTCCGGAGCGCCCGTCCTGGCAAATGCAACCGGAGGGATCTCAGGATATGCCCTGAAGCCCATCGCGCTGCGCTGCGTCCACGAGATCGCTGCGGCCGTGTCCATCCCGATCATCGGCACGGGCGGGGTGCTCACGGGAACGGATGCAGTGGAAATGCTCTCTGCCGGCGCTGCATGCGTTGGCGTGGGCTCGGCCATTGTCATCCGGGGAGCCCAGGCGTTCTCCCTCATCCTGGATGAACTGCGGCGCTGGCTCGGCGATCGCGGATACGGATGCCTGGAGGAGGTCCGCGGCCGGACACGGCTCGCGCGCCGAGTGGCGGTGTCCAACCCGCCGCCGGTGCCCGGTTGGGAGAGGTCTGATGGCTGAGGCACAGGAGGTTTCCCGTGCCCCTCGCATGGCGCGGGTGGCGGACAGGATCCAGGAGAACCCGAAGACGATCACCCTTGTCCTCGATCACGCGCTGGCCGCGCAGCCGGGCCAGTTCTGCATGCTCTGGCTGCCCGGCGTGGATGAGAAGCCGTTCAGCATCGCCGGTCCCGACCCGCTCATGTTCACCGTGGCGCGTGTCGGGCCGTTCAGCGACGCGCTGCATTCTCTGGAAGTCGGCGACTCTCTCTGGGTCAGGGGCCCGTTTGGAAGAGGCTGGACCATCGCGCCGGGCCGCGCGCTCCTGGTGGGAGGCGGGTACGGAGCAGCTCCCCTGTATTTCCTGGCGCGGGTTCTGCGGAACGCGGGTGCGGATGTCGAGGCTTCCCTTGGTGCGCGGACATCCGCGGACCTCCTGTTCGTGGACCGGTTCGGGGGCCTGGGTCTGCCCGTCCATGCCGCAACGGAGGACGGTTCTGCCGGCAGCCAGGGGCAGGTGACGGCGGTCACCGCGTCTCTCCTGGGCACAGGCAGGTTCGACCGCGTGTACGCCTGCGGGCCCGAAGGGATGCTGGCCGCCATGGAGGCGCTCTGCGAGGGCCTGCGCCTTCCCGCGGAGCTCTCGCACGAGGCCTACATGCGCTGCGGCGTGGGTATCTGCGGTTCCTGCGAGCACGACGCGCGGCTGGTGTGCATGGACGGGCCGGTGTTCTCCGTACCAGGCGGCAGGAAAGCCCAACTGCCTGCCTATGCGAGGAGAATCAGGGAGCGAGATCTACCAGGCCCGCAGAGCTAAAATCAGGCACAACATCCTGGCGCCAACGACGTCAGGATCTGGCCGTACAGTCTGCATTACATGCATGCCCGTTCCGAAATAGTCATCTGTTCTGGCCATTGCCCCGAGCCGCTTGCTTTAGTACGTCTTCCTCGAACAAGATGGGCGCCGGCAAGCTACTCGGCTTGGAGACTGGCACGTTGTCCAGCAGCGGTCGTTTTTCTGCAGCAACGCGCTGCGCGGCGATCGTGGAGTACTTCTTCGATATGTCCATATGGACGAAATGACGATCGTATCGCTCGGCAATGGCAGCAACCGTGCCAGTTCCGCCAAACGGATCAATTACAATATTGCCGCGATAGCTATAGAACTTGATCAGCCGCTTGATCAACTCCTCAGGGAACGGTGCGGGATGCCCTTCAGTCTTTTGCTCGGGCGCCTTCCGTCCCTTGCGCGGAGGGTAAAGGCTTTTCAAGAACGGCTGCCGACCTCGCGTCTCTGGTTGAATGGTCCAGAATGCATCCGAATACTTGATGAATTCCTCCGAAGTGATGTCGGCATCGGCCTTGTTTCCCTCAAGCGTCCATGATCCCTTGCAGAAGACCAGTACATATTCCCAGCTCGGCACCATATGTGGATTTCGGGGGCTCTTCCAGGAGCCCCACGCGGTCCGGCGCCGCATGGTTTGTTTGTACCAAAGGATTTCCGTGCGCATGATGAATCCAAGCTTCATCAAGTCTCGTGACATGTCATAGTGAATTGGTCTGAAGTCCTTGATGCTGGTTGGCGCGATATTCAGCGCAAATCGTCCGCCATTGACGAGAACGCGATAAAGTTCTGTCCAAAAGCCAACCAGCCATTTCAGGTACTCATCATAAGGCATCTTGTCGTTGTGCGAATCATACTCGAGACCGACATTGTACGGCGGTGAAGTGATGGCCAGATGGACGGACTCATCCGGCATCGCGCGCAGAATCTGAAGAGAATCACCGCAGATAATCTGGTCTTTCCACCAATCGCCAACCTTGGAAGCGCGGGAGAAATTTAGCACGCGGGGTTGTTTCATTTGCGTGTCATAGCTTAGTGAGGGCAGTATCGTTTTGCAATCAGGTCAGAAGCGCACGGGACATCCCGCACCCGCTGCATCCGACTGTTCAGCTTTGTGGGGGACACGGTGCTGGATCCGTTCATGGGCAGTGGCACCACGCTCGCCGCTGCAGTGGAAAACAGCAGACGGGGAATCGGCATCGAGATCGAGCGCCGCCACTGTTCCCTGGCACGGGCACGGCTTGAAAAATCGCTGACGATGCCCCACGATGAAAAATCGTGGCCATCCGCATCATCATCACCGGCGGCACGTTCGACAAGCACTACGACGAGATCCGGGGCAGCCTCACGTTCAAGGACTCGCACCTCCCGGAAATCCTGAAGTTCGTGCGCTGCTCGGTGCCCATCGAGCTGGAGCTGAACCAGCTCATCGACAGCCTCGACATGCACACGGCCAACCGCCTGCGCATCCTGGAGTCCTGCCGGCGCGCACCCGAGGAGATGATCGTGATCACGCACGGCACCGACACGATGGTGGAAACAGCCGCCGTGCTCGGCGAGGCGCGGCTTTCGAAAACCATCGTCCTGACCGGCGCCATGGTCCCATACATTTTCAACAACTCGGATGCGGTATTCAACCTCGGCTGCGCCATCACGGCCGTCCAGGTCCTCCCGCACGGGGTCCATGTCGTCATGAACGGCCGCGTCTTCGGCTGGGACAATGTGCGCAAGAACAAGGAGCTGGGAGTCTTCGAAGAAAAATCCCCCTGAGCGCTTCACGCGAAAGCGCGGTAACGTACGCCACCGCGCTTTCGTGAGTGTCGACCGGCGGAAACGCCGCCTTTTCCGCAGGCACCTCACGCCAAACCGCGGAAACGTACGCCGCCGCGCTTTCGCGACTCAGCCGGCAGGCCCCGCTGTGCAGCCGTTCAGCTGTGACCGCATCCCCGCGCTTGCACAGCCGCGCCAAAGCTGGTATCCACTTCCCATACGGGGGAATTCGATGCCTGATCTTTCCACCACCTACATGGGGCTGCGCCTGAAAAATCCGCTCATCGCCGGAAGCTCCGGTCTCACGGGCACCCGGGAGGGCCTGCGGGACCTCGAGGAGGGCGGCGTTGCGGCAGTCGTGCTGAAGTCGATCTTCGAAGAAGAGATCGCCGCCGAGTACGACGACGCGTCTCTGAGGCGGCCCGCAAGGGCATGAGCCTGGAATCCTACGACTACTACGACTACGAGGTGCGGGGCGCCCACGTTGCGCGAGTACGTGATTTCATCCGCGAGGCAAAGGCCGCGGTTTCCATCCCCGTCATCGCCAGCGTGAACTGCACCTACTCCCACGAGTGGGCCTCCTTTGCAAAGGATATCGAGGCGGCGGGCGCGGACGGCCTGGAGCTGAACATGTTCTTCCTGCCCTCGGACATCGCGCGCTCCAGCGACGAGGGGGAGAAGGACTACCTGCAGATCGTGGAGCGTGTCCTGAAGCAGGTGCGGATCCCCGTGGCCCTGAAGATCAGCTCCTCCTTCTCCACACTCGCGCAGATGATCGGCAGGCTCTCGAGAACGGGCATCGCCGCGCTGGTCCTGTTCAACAGGTTCTACTCGATCGATTTCGACATCGAGAAGATGGCGGTCACCGGCTCGGGCAGCCTGAGCAGCCCGGCGGAGCTCGCGGGCCCTCTGCGCTGGGTGGCTCTCATGTCGCGGCGGGTGGACTGCGACATAGCCGCATCGACAGGGGTGCACGACGGCGCAGGGCTCATCAAGATGCTCCTTGCCGGCGCGAAGGCGGTACAGGCGGCCTCGGCATTCTACAGGAACGGCGCCGGGCAGCGCGGCTGTCATGCTGAGAGAGCTCTCCGCGTGGATGGACCGGCACGGGTTCAAGGCGCTGAATGATTTCCGGGGCAAGCTCAGCCAGGCGGAGAGCGTGAACCCCGGTGTCTACGAGCGCGTGCAGTACATGAAGCACTACGCGGGGTAGCGCCGCTGCTCGGTTTCCACGCTCACGGTGTTTTCAGTACTATCTACTGCGATGACCCAGGCAGCACGATGACCTCAGAGGCACATGTCACAGCGGAGCAGGTGCGCGACGCGCTTCGAACGGTCCAGGAGCCGGAGCTCCACCGGGACCTGATCACGCTGGACTTCGTCCGCGACATCCAGGTCCACGGAGCGGACGTCAGCTTCACCGTCACGCTCACCACGCCCGCCTGCCCCCTGAAGGACCAGATCCGCACGGAGAGCGAGCAGGCGGTGCGCGCGCTCGTGCCCGGGTGTCGGGAAGATCGACATCGGCTTCGACGCCCGGGTCCGCGCGGACAAGCGGATCGAGGAGAAGATCAAGCTTCCGATCAAGACCATCGTGGCCGTGGGCAGCGGCAAGGGCGGCGTGGGCAAGTCCACGGTGGCCGCCAACCTTGCGGTGGCACTCGCGCAGTCCGGGGCGTCCGTGGGACTCCTGGACGCGGACATCTACGGCCCCAACATCCCCACCCTGATGGGCGTCAACGAGCTTCCGCCTCCGAAGGGAGAGACGCTGGTGCCTGCCGAGGCTCACGGCGTCCGGCTCATGAGCATGGGTTTCCTCATCGGGGAGGAAGAAGCCCTGGTGTGGCGCGGCCCCATGATCCATGGAGCGCTCCGACAGCTCCTGGCCGACGTGGCCTGGGGAGAGCTGGACTACCTTGTCGTGGACCTTCCTCCCGGAACGGGAGACGCGCAGCTCAGCGTGGCGCAGCTGGTGCCGCTCACGGGCGGCGTGGTGGTCACAACGCCCCAGCAGCTGTCGGTGAGCGATGCGCGGCGCGGCGTCGGCGCCTTCCAGAAGCTCGACGTGCCCGTGCTGGGCATCGTGGAGAACATGAGCGGGGACGTCTTTGGTTCGGGCGGCGGGGAGCGGGCAGCGGCCGAAATGCAGCGTGCCGTTCCTCGGCAGGATCCCCCTCGATCCCCGCATCTCGAGAATGGGTGACGAGGGAACGCCGCCGGTGACGATCATGGAGGGCTTCCCGGCAGCCGAGGCATTCCGCCGCCTTGCGCAGGCCATTGCCGCGGGCATCAGCGTGCAGCAGTTCCAGCACAACGGACAGAAGGCATGACTCATGTCTGACACACCCGGCAGTCACCCGCAAACCGCCCTGGTTCAAGGTCAAGCTGAATACCTCGGAGAGCTACGTCGGCATCAAGCGGCTGGTGCGCACGGAAGGGCTTCACACCGTGTGCGAGGAGGCGCGCTGTCCCAACCTTCACGAGTGCTGGGGCACGCATGGAACGGCAAGCTTCATGATCCTGGGGGACATCTGCACGAGGCGCTGCAGGTTCTGCGCCGTGGGCACCGGGCTTCCGCTGGCGGTGGACATCCTGGAGCCTCTCCGGGTGGCCGCCTCTGTCATGAAGATGGGCCTGAAGCACGCCCACGTCACGATGGTCAACCGCGACGACCTTCCGGACGGCGGCGCGTCGGTGATGGCTGCCACCGTGCGGGCCATCCGCGCACGCGCACCGGGCTGCTCCGTGGAAGTGCTCACCTCGGATTTCATGGGCTTGCGGGACGCAATCGGGACCGTGGTGCGCAAGCGCCCCGGACATCGTGAGCCACAACGTGGAGACGGTGCGGAGGCTGACGCCCCGGGTCCGGTCCCGGTCCAGCTACGACCGCTCCCTCGAGTTCCTGAAGATCGCCCGGGAGCTGGACCCCGCGGCGGTGGTGAAGTCGAGCATCATGCTGGGGCTCGGGGAGAGTCGCGACGAAATTCTGGAGACACTTCGATGACCTGCGCGCGGCGGGCGCGGACATCGTGAATCTCGGGCAGTACCTCCAGCCCACCCGGACGAACATCCCCGTGCAGAAATACTGGAGCCCCGGAAGAGTTTGCAGCGCTGCGGGAGGAGGCCTTGAAAAAGGGATTCCTCCACTGCGAGGCAGGCCCGCTGGTCCGCTCCTCCTACCACGCCGGCGAGCAGTATGAGAGCTTCCGCCAGAACTTCGAACGCGTATCCGCGCGCTCCGCGCGGCGGGCCGAACGCGGAACCGGGGGCTCCACCGGGTGACCGGGACACCGCTGCCCATTCTCCCGCCAGGACGCCGGCCGCCGCCCCGGGCCGCGCGGGTTCACCGCGTGCTGGGCCGTCGTGATGTGTCCGCGAGCGCGTTCATTCTGCGTTTCTCCCGCGAAAACCTTTCCTTCGTTCCCGGCCAATGGATCAACGTAGGTCCCCGGGGCCTGAGGGAACAGCGGGAGTACAGCATCTATTCCTCCCCGAGCGAGGATTTCCTCGAGGTGCTGGTGAAAGAAATCCCCGACGGTCTTGTTTCCCCGGCGCTCCGACGCTGCCGAGCCGGGCGACCCCGTCGAAGTCGAGGGGCCCCACGGCGCCTTCACGCTGGTCGAGGGAAGCCGGGAGACCCCGCGGTTCCTCTTCTGTGCAACCGGCACGGGCGTGTCGCCGTTTCACTGCTTTGCCCGGAGCAACCCGGGGCTGGAATACCGGCTCCTTCACGGCGTGCGGACGGCTGACGATTTCCCGGAGACCACGGCCTTCGATGCCGGACCGCTACGTGCCGTGCGTCAGCCGCGGGGCGGCTGGCCCGTGGTGCATTCCCCGGCCGCCTCACCGCGCTCCTGAAGGAGCAGCCGGTCGACCCGTCCACCTATTGCTACCTCTGCGGGAACAGCGACATGATCTACGAGGTATATGGGATACTCAAGGAGCAGGGCGTATCGCGGGAGCACATCTTTGCCGAGGTATATTTCTGAGCTGATATCCGGCGAAGTCCGCCGTCTTGGCGCTCGTTCTCCTTTGCGCCTGCACGGGCCGGCCTTGACGCCCAGGAAAGCGCCCGCCGCTACACCGAGACGCACGGCCAGAAGGTCACCACGGTGGAGTACCGAGTGACTCGTGCCGCGGAAGAGGTGACGGCAAGCTCCACGGGCGGGGACACCACGGAGCTCGTCACGGTGGCACCAGGGTGCGGGCACCATTGACTGGCAGATGACCGATCCGGCCATGGGCAGCGCTCCTGCACGGCGAAAGAAACGGAAATGTGATCCACGTGACGGGCACGCTGAAAAACAGGAAGGTGGACCGGGACGTGCAGGTGGACGGGGCCCCGTGGTACCAGGTTTTCGGCCCGCTGCTGGACGAGCTCCTGCCGGCCGGGCATCGATCAGAAGGAGTTCTGGGTCGTGGACCCCGGCGATCTTGCCCCTCACAAGATGCAGGTGAAGCGCGCGGGAACGGAACGGATCACGATCAAGGGCATGGCCATTGACGCCGCCCGGGTTCACTTTTCTCCGGCCGGAGCGCTTGCTCCGTTCTGGGGCGCCGACTTCTGGTACCGGCAGAGCGACGGGATGTACATCAGCTCCCGTCTTCCCGAGAACGGGGGCGTCACACGTGACGACCATCGAGGACCCCGACAAATAGAACCACAAGGCGGATGCCCGGCAGCGTTGGGAAGCTCTGGATGACCTGAGGGGACTGGCCATTCTTGTCATGGTCCCGGTCAACATCGCCGCTGTTTTCACGTCCATTCCCGGCGTGGTTCAAGCATGCCCCGGCAGGCGGGCTCACCCTGCCGGACTTCGTTGTTCCAGCGTTCCTCTTCTCTCTCGGGCTCTCCGCGTCGTTCTCTTTCAAGACGCGCACCCGGGAACGTGGTTTCGCCAGGACGCTCCTCCACGCATTGATCCGCTCCGCCGTGCTCTTTGCCTTCGGCTCCATTGGCGTCCTGCTCGTCGATCACTCCGCGCGGTGGGAGATCCTTCAGATGCTGGGAGCCACCGGCCTCTTTTCGTTCTTCTTCCTGCTCGTCCCGCCCTGGCCGCGCCTTGGCGCAGCGGTCCTCGCTGCTTGCCGGCGTGGAAATCCTTCGGCCCCTCGGGCTGGGCAGCCTCATGCAGGCATGGTACGACACGGGAATCGCCGGACCGTGGGGCACATTCAGCCTTTCCTTTTTCGCGATCACCGCGTCGGCCCTCGGGGAGCTCGTAAAGGACGCCTCCCCCGACAAGCGGCTTTCCCGTGCGGCCCTCTTTGCCGGCGTGCTCTGCGCGGGAGGTCTCCTGGCGCTCCCGTTTTTCCCGTTCAGCAAGCACCTCGTGTCGTTGAGCTACATTCTCTTCACCGCGGGTGTCTCCGCTGCTCTCCTCGCACTGCTCGTGCTGACGCGCGAGATAGGGAGACTGAACCTGCCGCTTGTTGGAAGCATGGGCCGCAACGCTCTGCTGCTGTACATGCTCCATGCGGTGATCGGAGTCGGCGTGCAGGCTGTTCTTGGCCCTGACATCGAGCGCCGGCCCGGCCTGGGGGGTCAGCTTCCTCGTGCTGGGAACCTGCGCCGCGGCCGCCGTGATCCTGGACAGGAAAAGGATCTTCGTGAAGCTCTAGCACCTTGTTTTGGATGCCCCGGTTCGCAGTCCATCGTCACCAGGCAGGGTCCGTGAGACGGGCCTTCCAGAGATACCGCTTGAAATCCACCCTGCCCCGCGCCGTCACGGGCACGCCCTCCGAACGGAGCAGGGCCCTCTGCTTTTCGAAACCGGCACCGCGCGGCAGGGATAGAGAACCGCGGCTGTTGATCACCCGGTGCCAGGGCAGCCGTTCCTTCCGCGAGAGGGCTGTGAAGCACGCGCACGACCTGCCGTGCTCCCAGCGGGCTGCCCGCGAGAGCCGCCACGAGACCGTAGGTGGCCACTTTGCCCCGCGGGATGGCGCGGATGACACGCACCGCGCGGGCGGTGAATGGCGCGTAGGCGGATGGACGAGGCACTTGTCTGACAATACCGCAGATGATGCCTTTGGCGGTATAGTGCACCATGCATAAAATCAGGATCGTCATCACGGGATCCACCCGTGGCCTCGGTCTCAGGCTTGCGCAGGAGTTCCTTTCACGGGGCTGCGGCGTGGTCATTTCCGGCAGGCAGAGGGAATCGGCCGAGGCCGTTGCCGCGGGTTTGAGGACAAAGTTCCCCGGCTCCAGCGTGCGCGGCTTTCCCTGCGATGTGGCGGACCCGGACCAGGTCGACGCGCTGTGGTCCTCGGCGACGAGCGCCCTCGGCAGGATCGACCACTGGATCAACAACGCGGGCATCGGCCAGGCCACCGTCCCGATCTGGGAGCTTCCGCCGGCCGACATGGAGGAGATCGTCATGACGGATCTCCTGGGAGTCCTCTACGGAGCGCGGGCCGCAATGAGGGGCATGGCCGCGCAGGGAGCGGGGATGATCTGGTTCATGGAAGGACACGGCTCGAACGGCAGAATCATGACGGGGCTTTCCGTGTATGGCGCGGCAAAGAGGGCCGTGCGCTACGCGGCGCACGCGCTTGCCGTCGAGGCCTCGGGCACCGGCGTCAAGAGCGGGGACGCTCAGTCCGGGAATCATGGTGACCGACTTCACGCTGACCAGGCTGGAGCGCAAGGATCCGGTGGCCTGGGAGCGGACACAGAAATGTGTTCAATATCCTTGCCGACACGCCGGAAACCGTCGCCGCGTTCCTGGCGCCGCGGATCCTCGTCCACGCGGAAGAACGGGACTCATATTGCAGTGGCTGACTTCCCGCAAGATCATGTTTCGATTTCTCACCGCGGGGCTTGTCCGCAGGCGCGTCATCCCCGACTGATCCGCCGCTGCAAAGCCGCGGTCCCCTCTCCGTCGTGCAGGCCGCGGTCTCGTTCCGGCGAGCAGTCTCTTCGCCGAGCTTGCCGTCCGAAAGGTCCTCCGCGGAAAGCGTCCAATCCGCGGCTCCCGCAAGAGCCTCGTGCCTGGCCGGGCCTTCGCCCGCCGACAATCGCCGCGGTGACCTCCGGCCTGCTCAGCACCCACGCCAGTGCCAGCTCCCCGACGCTTCGGCCGTTGCGCGCCGCGATGGGGCGGAGCTTCTCCACCAGGGCGAGGTTGCGGCTCAGGGCGGGCTCGACGAAATGCGGGTTGCTGCCGCGAAGGTCGTCCGCTGCCAGGGACGCCACCCGCTCACGGCTGAAGCTGCCCGTGAGCAGCCCCATCTGCAGGGGGCTGTAGCAGATCACCCCGATCCCGTTCGGCCCGCAGAACGGGAGAATCTCCTTCTCGATATCCCGGCGCAGCATGCTGTACGGGGGCTGGAGCGAGGTGACGGGGAGAATTCCCTGGAGGCGCTTCATCTGCGCGGGGTGAAGTTCGAGACCCCGGCGTAGCGCACTTTCCCGGCCTTCACGGCCCGTGCGATCTCCCCCCAGCCCTCCTCGATCTTCGGATCAGGATCGGGCCAGTGGACCTGGTACAGGTCGATCCAGTCGGTCTTCAGCCGTCGGAGGCTGGCCTCCAGCTCCTCGCGGACGCTTGCCGCATCCAGCACGCTGATGAATGGAGCCGCCGGGGCCGGCCTTGCGTCCGCACTTGGTCGCGAGGAGGACCTTGTCGCGCCGTCCCGGCGAGTGCCCGTCCGACGACCTCTTCCGAATGCCCCAGGCCGTAGACCGCGGCAGTGTCGATCCAGTTGATTCCCAGGTCCAGGGCCTCGTGGATGACGGCAACCGAGTCCTTGTCATCCTGGCTGCCCCAGCCATACTTCCAGCCCGCCCCGCCGATGGCCCAGGTCCCCAGGCCGATGCGGGTGATCTCGCGGTCCGTTGATCCCCAGTCGTCTTCGTTGTCATGTCGTGCTCCTTGCCGCAAACGCGGCGTGCGTGTCGGCCGCCTCGCGGCAGCGCAGCGCCAGCTCGCTGATCGGAAAAGCGTCGGCGGCGCGTGATGCGCAGCGGCGTGCCCTCCTCCAGGTGGCGGACGAACTCCTGGAACAGCGAGAGCGGCTCCTCTTTCTCCAGCCGCCGCGGGGCGGCGTCGCGGGGGAAGAGGCTGGCCTCGCCCCCGGCAATCTCCAGCACGCCCTTTTCTCCCGCGATCCGGACCCTGTCCTCGCCGTGAGTCGGCGCGGGGCCGGGCCTGAAGTAGTCGAACGCCAGCGTTGCAGACCCGGAATTGGCCAGGCGGAACATGCAGATCCCCGAGCTTTCCATCTCGCCGTGTCCGCCGTTTCCAGCGGCCGTGTGGCTGCCGGAGACCTCCGCGATGGCCCCGCCGGTGAACCAGTGGATCCAGTCGATGCCATGGATCGCCACCCAGGGGATGGTGCCGCCGTAGGTGGCGCGGTGCGTGTACATGGGGTGCCGGCTTCCCAGCTTGTACGACTTCAGCGCGGTGATGAGGAGAGGCTCTCCCGACCAGGCCGTCACGCAGCGCCCGCCAGGCGGCGTGGAAGCTCGGGAGGTACCGCGAGGTGAGCATGGGGCACAGGTCCGCCTTCCCTAGCGCGTAGGCGCGGCGCAGGCGCTCCAGCTGCTCGAAGGAGACGGACATGGGCTTTTCCACGAACACGTGGATGCCCCGCTCGAGGCACTCGCAGGCAATCCGCGACTGGAGGAAGAAGAAGGGCGCCACGACGGCAAGGTCGGGCTTCTCCCGGTCCAGCATGCGGCGGTAGTCGTCGTAGAACGGGATGAGGGACGCCTCCATCTGGTCCACGAAGAACTCTCGGGCGTCCTCGTCCGCCGAGCCTGGGGCAACGCCCGACAAAGCTCACCTGGGGCAGGCGGTCGCGCACCTCCAGTGCCAGGTCGATGTGACCGCTCGTCCCGATGATCGCCGCCTTCAAGGGATCCTCCGGGCCCCACTATAGCGCAGACGCCGGGCGGGTCAAAGAGCGGGCGAACCCGGTCCTCCTTGTCCCGACCCCGCAAAACCAATACCCTGAAATTGATGGCATTCAAAAGAATGACCGCCACATCCGTGTCGCTGCCGGCCACGCGATGGCCGCGCTGCGATCGCCGCGCTGGTCGTCCTTTCACTGGCGCTGTTGTTCGGCGCAGTGTGCGGTTACGCCGACTCATCCAAGGCCTCCTGCGCTGAGGGTGCTGGTGGCCCCGACAACGGCCGCGCTCCCCTTTCTCCAGATGGCACGAGACGGTGCTCTTCGCGGGGTGGAACTGAAGGTCGATCTTCTTTGCCAACCACGCCCAGGCGCTGGCCATCCTCCTGCGGGGGGAGGCGGACCTGCTGCTCAGCGGCACCAGCCAGGGCTGGGAAAACCGCCTGGATGGCAGCCCGATCGTCATGCTGGACACCGGCGTGTGGGCCATTTCCTCGCTCGTCGGGAAAGACCCGTCGATCAGGGGGTTCGCCGACCTGAAGGGAAAACGGATCGCCATGCCTTTTCCCGGCTCGCCGCTGGATTTCCAGAGCCGCACGCTCCTGTCCTTCGAGAAGATCGATCCGGACAAGGACGTCAGCATCAGCTTCGGCCCGTTCGCCCAGAGCGTGCAGAGACTCCTCGCCGGCCAGCTGGACGCGGCAGCCCTGCCCGAGCCGCTTGCCACCCTGGTGGTGAGAAAGAACGGGCTCCTGCGCCTGGTGGAGTACTCCCAGGCATGGGCGCGCTTCACGGGCGGAGACAGGCAGTCTCCGCAGGTCAGCCTGTTCGCCACCGAGGGCTGGGCGCGGGACCATGCCGATCTCATATCGCCCGTCATCTCCGCCTGGGATGCTGCCAGCCGCGCGGTCACCGCGGCGCCCGGACCGGCCGCGGCGGCTTTCGCGAAGGCCCTGGACGTCCGAACCGGCAATCCTGGAGGAGGCAACGCGCAACACGATTCTCACCGTCCCTTCTCCGGCGGAGAACAAGACGCGCGTGCTGGCCTACTACCAGGTCGTCTCGAAGTACTTCCCGGCAGGACCGCGTCCCCTGGACGAGCGGTTCTTCTTCGCTCCGTAGGCAATGCCCTGGCAGCCCTGCGCGCGCAGAAACTGCGCCTCCGCCTGCTCGGCGCCGCGGGAGTCCTGCTTCTCCTCGCGGGCTGGGCCGCGGCCAGCATCGCAACCGGGTCATTCTTCGTGCCTGCCCCATGGACAACCGCCGCGGACACGGCCCTTCTCCTCGCGCGGGCGGCGAGCTGGAACCAGATCCTCATCACGTTCCTCAGGGTCTGCACGGGATTTGTCGTGGGATACGCCGCGGGGATCGCGGCAGGCATGGCCATCGGCGCGCGCCGGGAGATTGCGGCCCTGCTGAAGCCGCTGGTGCTCTTCTTCCAGGGCATGCCGCCCTTGCTCTGGGCAATTCCCCTGGTGGCGCTCATGGGCATCGGGCACCTTCCCACGATCATCGTCATCACCCTCATCACCTTCCCGCTGGTGGCCGTCACGATCGGGGAAGGGATGACCACCCTCCCGCGGGACCTGGGGGAGATGCTTGCCATCTTTGCTCCGGGTTTCTCCGCCCGCACGCGGGAGCTGGTCCTTCCGCACCTGGCACCGTTCCTGGGCGCCGCGGTGAACACGGGGCTCGTGCTTGCCGTGAAGGCATCCGTGACGGCGGAGTATTTCGGCGCCAATGACGGCATCGGGTTCCAGATCCAGTCCGCCTACATGTCCCTGCGGATCCGGAGCCTCTTTTCGTGGGCGGCGGTGCTCATCCTGCTCATCCTCCTGTTCAATTGGCTGCTGCCCCGGATCCGCCAGGGCAGGTCCCCTGCTTCGGCGGCCGGCAGCCGGCCGCGCAGCGGTTGCCTGCGGGGCGGAGGACGTGGAAGAGCTGAAGCGCGTTCTTGCGGCCCGTCACCGCACACCCGGCATCGCCCTGAACGGGGTGAGCTTCTCGGCTATCGTCATCACGGCGCCGTGCTCCAGGACCTGGATCTCACGGTAAGGCCGGGGAGATCGCGGTCGTCACGGGGGAGTCCGGCATCGGCAAGACAACCCTGCTGAAGCTCGCCGCTTCCCTGCTGAGGCCTGCGGCCGGCACGGTCGCCGCCCCCGCACGGATCGGGTACGTGTTCCAGGACGACCGCCTCCTGCCGTGGCGGACGGTGGCGGAGAACACGGCCCTCCCGCTGGTCTACCAGGGGTTCCCCCGGAAGAGCGCGCTGTGCCTGGCGTACTACCTGCTGTCCGAAGCAGGGCTTTCGGGCGAGGAAGGACAAGAAGCCCGACGAGCTTTCCGGCGGCATGAAGAAGCGGGCCGCCCTGGCCCGCTGCTTCGCGCGTCTTCCCGACGCCATCCTCATGGACGAGCCCTTCTCGGGCCTGCACGCCCGCGCACGCAGCCTGCTGTGGAAAATGTTCCTCCGCCTGCACGGCCTGCACCCCGTGCCCGCCCTCATCGTCACCCACTACCCCGAGGAGATCTCCAGCCAGACCCGCTGTCGGCTGTACACGCTGCACGGGCTCTCCCGCGCGGCTCGCGGCCGGAACCCGGTGAGGGCTGCGTGAGCATCGCGGAGCTGAAGCTGTTTTCGAAACGGATCCAGGCAGCGGTGCTGGAAGCCGCTGATCCCGGCAAGGCCACTGCGCGCGCGCTTCGCGAACGGCGGCTTCGCGTCAGACTGGTGCCGTGAGCGCGGACCGGCTTGTCGTCATTGCCGTGGGGAAGGCATCCCGGGCCATGGCCGCGGCGGCTCTGGAAATACTGGGCGCCCGCTGTCTCGGAATGCCTGGTGGTGCTGCCCCACGGCTACCCCTCCGACCCGCTCCGCGATCCGCGGGTGCGGATCCTGCACGCCGGCCATCCCGTTCCCGACGAGAGCGGCGCGGCCGCGGCGCGCCGGGTTGCCGCTCTCGTGGAGGGAATGGGTGAGACGCGACGTGTGCCTCTTCCTGGTCTCCGGGGGCAGCTCGAGCCTCCTGCCCAGTCCGCCGCCGGGTGTGAGCCTTGGCGACATGGTCCGGACGACACTCGCTCCTCCTGCAAAGCGGCGCGGAGATCCGGGAGCTCAACGCCGTCCGCAAGCACCTCAGCGGCATTTCGGGCGGACGTCTGGCGCAGTCCTGCCGCGGGACCATGGTGACCCTTGCGATCTCGGACGTCGTGGGCGATGACATCGCGGTTGTGGGCTCGGGTCCCACGGTGCCGGACCCATCGACCTTCTCCGATGCGCTGGACGTGCTTCACGCGCATGACCTGGTCTCCGCGTGTGCCCGCCTCCGTGCGGACCCTGCTGGAGGACGGCGCGGCAGGGCGCCGGCCGGAGACGCCGAAGGCCCTGCCGGGGCGGCACACGGCGCTCATCGTCGCCTCCAGCGGGCTGGCCGTGGAAGCGGCGGCCGCGGAGGCGCGCGCCTGCGGATTTGCGCCGCTCGTCCTGACCACCGACGCTCACCGGCGAGGCGCGGGAAGCGGGCCGGCTGCTGGCGGCCGTTGCGCGCGAGTCGCGGCTGCACGACAGGCCCGTGCCCGCCCCGGCCTGCATCATCGCCGCCGGTGAGACCACCGTCACGGTGAGGGGCAGCGGCATCGGGGGGCGCAACCAGGAAATCGCACTGGCAGCCGCGATTGAGCTGCACGAAATGCACGGCGTTCTTCTCACGTCGTTCGCCACCGACGGGCAGGAAGGCAACTCGGATGCCGCAGGAGCGTACGCCTCCGGGCTGACCCTGGCGGCCGGGGTGAGCGCGCGGCCAGGATGCGCGCTCCTGCCTGGCGCGCAACGACTCTTTTGCATTTCTTTCGGCCGCCGGAGAGATCATTCGAACCGGCCCCACGGGAACGAACGTAAACGACATCACCTTCGCGCTTGTCGAATGATCGCGGAGAGAAGCGCCGGGACAAAGCGCGTGGAACCGTTGACATCCCGCGATCGGCGGGCGCAGAATCCGCACAGCCGCTATTTTGAAAGGAAAAATGTATGGGCCGTTCAATCGAGCAGGAAAACTCGTTCCTGCAGGTATTGCTCAAGCTGATTCCCAGCGAAGTGATCGCGGTCTTCGTGTTCGTCCAGGACGTGATGCCGCGCCAGTTCTGGCCCCACCTGGTCATGGCCCTCGTGCTGGTGGCCCTCACCCCGCTGTACCTCTCACTGGCAGCCGGGGTGAAGTCGCGGACGCAGCTCATCCTCTCCACGCTGTCCCTGGTGGTCTGGATCTATGCCATGGGCACGGGGCCGCTGCGGTTCGTGCGGCCGCCGTACTATGAGCCCTGGCATGGCGCGGTTCTCCTTGCCGTGTGGACGCTGGTGCCGCCGATGCTCCTCACGCGCGCCCCGGATGAGAAGCCCGTTCCGCCGCCGCGCCGAAAGCGTCCGCCATCCGCTCAAGGGCCTCGGCGAGCACAGACCGCGGGCAGGCGAGGTTGAGGCGCTGCATGCACTCGCCTCCGCGCCCGAACTTCGCTCCCTCGTCCAGCCACACCCGGGCATCGCGCTGGAGGCGTTCTTTCAGGAGAGCATCCGTGAGACCGAGCCCTGTCATGTCCAGGAACGCGAGGTAGGTGCCCTCCAGGGGAAAGGCCCGCACTGCCGGCAGCCGGGCTGACAGGAAATCCTTCACCAGCCCGTAGTTGCCCTGGATGTAGGTCAGCAGCTCCTCGAGCCATTGCTCCCCGTGCCGCCACGCCGCTTCGGAAGCTGCAACGGCCACCGCGTTGGGCGCGCCGGAGAAAATTGCAGACTGCTGGGCTTCGAAAGCCTTGCGCCGGCCTTCCTCCGCCACGATTGCAAGCGATCCTCCCAGCCCCGCGATATTGAAAGTCTTCGTGGCGGCAACGAGTGTCACGGTGTTCTCTGCGGATGCCTCGGAAAGAGCCGCAATCGGCGTATGGTGAAAGCCGGGCATCACCAGGTCATTGTGGATCTCGTCGCTGACAATCATCACACCGCGGGCCCGGCAGATCTCCGCCAGCCGCATGAGCGTCTCCCGTTCCCAGACCCTGCCTATGGGGTTGTGCGGGCTGCAGAGGATCAGCATCCGTGTGCCCTGGTCCATGACTCTTTCGAGGCCGTCCAGGTCCATGTGCCAGGCGCCGTCTCTCACCGCGAGCGGGTTCTCCACGACACGCCGCCCGTTGGACTTCACGCGCATTGCAAAGGGGTGGTAGACAGGCGGCTGGACGACGATGCCATCTCCTGGCCGCGTGAAGGCCAGGATGGCCGCTGCAAGGCTGGGAATGACCCCGGGGGACGGCACCATCCATTCGCGGCGGACGGTCCAGTGATGTCGACGAGCAAGCCAGTCCCCGGCCGCTTCGAAATACGAGTCCGGCTCCCGGACGTAGCCGAACACCGGGTGGTCGACCCGGTGCCGGATGGCGCTCATGATTTCCGGCGGAGCCGCGAAATCCATGTCCGCAACCCAGAGCGGCAGGAGGCCGGTCATGCCCGTGAAATGCTCCTGGTAGTCCCATTTGACCGAGGCCGTCCCGTGACGATCCACCACGGTATCAAAATCGTACGCCATCCGCCCAGTAGGCCTGCCGGGCCGCCGACTGTCAACGGAGAAAAAGCGGCGGTATATTGCAGGGAGGAGGTGGACGATGTTCCCCGAAGATGCCTTTCCCGCGGCTCCCCTGGACTTGAAGATCACCTTCGTCGCGCATGGAACTCTCTGGATCACGTACGGCGGCACGGTGATCCACGTGGATCCGGTGGGAGAGCACGCCGACTACTCAACGCTCCCGAAAGCCGACATCATCCTGGTGACCCACGAGCATCCCGATCACCTGGACCCCGAGGCCATCAGCGCTGCGAGCAAGGAGACAACCGCCGTGGTTGCCGCCTCGAAGTGCGCCGGCCGGGTGCCGGGCGCCGTCGTCCTGCACAACGGTGACTCGCGCTCCGTCAACGGGATCCGCGTCGAGGCCATAGCCTGCGTACAACCTGGTGCACATGCGCGCGCCCGGGTCGCCGTATCATCCCAGGGGAAATGGCAACGGCTACGTCCTCACCCTGGGCCAGCGGCGCGTCTACGTGGCAGGAGACACGGAGAACACCCGTGAGATGAAGGCGTTGAAAGGAATCGACATCGCCTTCCTGCCGATGAACCTGCCTTACACGATGACCCCCGAGATGGTGTTCGATGCCGTGATGGCGTTCCGTCCGAAGATTCTCTACCCGTACCACTTCGGTGACACGGACACCTCGCGGATCCAGTCGCTTCTCGCATCAACGAAGGACATCGAGGTGCGCATCAGGCCGATGAAATAACCTGGCCGCGGGGCTTCCTATATCTGCTTTACCTGGAGGCAGCGCACCATGTACAGCTCGATGTAGCGCAGGAGCTGTTCGCGCTTCTTGATCTGCCCGAGACTCTTGCTTTCGGACAACTGGACCGCGAGGGCATGGATTCGCTGCAGGTCCGGCGGGCGCACGATGAAACTCCTGCGGATCGGCCTGATGAAGTCCCGGATGAGCGAGTTCACGTCCTCCACGAGGTTCTTCTTCTGGGCGCTGGCGTAGAGAGGGTTCCACTTCTCGGCGAGCTGCAGCAGCGTGGCATCGATCGTGGCTCCCTTCGGAACGTACTGCGAAACCAGGGACTGGATGCTGCGCTGGTAGCGGAGCAGGTTTTCCCTGCTCTGCGCCTTTGGCACCGGTTCTTCGGAGGCGGTCCGGGCAACGATCTTTGACGCGGGGCGGGCGGGGACCGCCGCGGATTCCGCCGCCTCGCCGCCGCCGCGGCCTTTCCCGGCGAGCATGCGGCGGAACATCCTCAGGATCGGGCTGAGGATCGGCACCGTCATCCAGAAGGGCAGGAACATGCGGGCGTTCTTCAGGAGCTGCACCCGCGAGAGCCCGAGCAGCTCGTCGAAGGGCCGCAGGATATTCTCCACCGCAAAGCATCTCTTCAAGTCTCGTTTCGTTTCATCCGCCAGCCGAGACTCCTCACCGGCAAGGAACAGGATCCCCCCGTTGGAGAGCGCCGACAGGAGGTGGAAGCCGCGCGTGACCCTTGCCTCCACATCCCTGCGGAAGGCGCCGTCGCTTTTCGCCGCATCGGGCATGCGGTCTTCCCTCATCGTAGCGGTCCACTCGTCCAGGTACAGCCTGGCCAGCTGCTCCGCGCACTCGGTGAGCTTCTTCAGGAACACCGGCACCACGAAGTCCTTGTGAATGAAGTAGTCCCTCTTCTGCGCCGCCGCGTGAATCCTTATGAGGGCGGGAAGCGCTGCCTCGCCGGAGCGCTTTGTCATCTCCTTGAGGAACGAATGGATGAAATCCTGGCTGTGCTTGGCGACGAAGGTCGCCCCCTTTTCGTCTTTCAGCGCGTACAGGTCCTGGAATCCAAAGACGAACGGCGCCTTGTGCACCTGCGTCTCGAGGCTCTTGCGGTCCTCCGCCCAGGCCTTTTCCCGCTGGACCGCCCCCTTCTTGTGAAAGACGGCGTACCCGATGATATAGGCGGACTGGACAACGGCGATGTCCTGGTCCGTTTTTTCGGACTTCGTACGAAAATCCTGCAGCACGAGATTGGAAAGGTGCGTCCAGAATTTGAAATGGAAATCGGTCGGGGACAGAACGGTTGCTGCGGCTTTCTTCGGACGAAGCGCCACATCCTCCAGGGCCTGCCGGGCGGCCAGCTCGCTGCCTCGGAGGGCTCCGGCAAGCTTGGTTTCAGCGTATCCCGCGTTCTTGCCGTCCTGGAGGTAACGTCCTACTTTTGCCACGGCGGCCTCGATGAGCGGCGTTCCGACGCTTTCCTGGGGCACAACCAGCGCCGAAAGTCCCTCGGGGAACTGCAGCTTCACGATTGCCTTCATCCCGGGGCCGCTGGTTTCCATGAGCGCGCCAAGCTGGGATTTGACATCAGCCCCGATGATCGCCGACGAGGGTATTTGCGCCGGCGCCGTTTCCTCCCGGGGGAATGGCCTGCCCGCCTCATCGGCAAGCTTTCGGTACTCTTCAACCAGGGCAAAGACGTGGAAATCCGGCAGCGTGAGGATGCGCGGTTTTCCCCCCTCCTCCGAGACAACAATGGCGGAATCGGCCGGAATATCTTTCACCGCCGCCTCGACCTCGCCGGGCTGTGCTTCACCCCTGGTAAGGGACGCAAGAAACTGGCGAAGGTCGATGTTCGGGCTGCGGGTCTTCAGGGCGAAGGCGCGCAAAAGCGGCAGAAGGTCGTGGGCAAGCATGGCGAAACGTGAGTGTAGTGCATCGACGCCGGTCGCGCAAGCTTGAAGCCGCTGGAAAAGCACTCCGCCTTGAAATGGCGCATTGGCGTGCATACACTCTATAATGAGTCACTTGCGATGCGTCTTCATATCCTGCCGTTTCTCTGCTTCCTCGTGTCCCCATTCGTGGCGCTCCCGGCCCAGCAGGCTGCGCCGGGGCAGGTGTGCGTCATTTTCCCGATGAAAGATCTTTCCGCCAATCCTTCCACCAGGGACTACGAGACCACCATCACGCAGGCCGTCGGCGCGGCATTCGGCGCGGGGGGCTACCAGCTGCTGGCCGATTCGGTGCTGCGGGACGCCGCTGTTGAGCGCTCGGTCGATCTCGGCCGCCCCATTTCCCAGTCAGACGCCCTGGCCATCGCCGCCGGGGTGGGGGCCGACCTTGCCATTACCGGAATCTATTTCGTGCAGAACGACGAGATCACCTATTCCATCCAATGCTGGAGCGTGGAGTCGGAGAAGCTTGCAGCGGCACTCCAGGCGGATACTCCGTTCAATCTTGCGTTCTTCAGCGGCTTGAACCTCGCGCTTACCAATGATCTTTTGCCCCGGTCTGCCGGCGGCTGGGGAGAGCCCGTCCAGCGTGGTTTTCGTTTCCCCTGATGAAGGCATGGTCGTGAAGCTGTCGGGGGACCAGTACATCGGGCGGGTGGTCAACGGCCGGGTCACGATCCCCGCGAACTCGGTGGTTCCCGGATCAAAGGTGCTTCTCCAGAAGACAAAGCCGGGGTTTCACCAGGCCCAGCAGACGGTCACCCTGAACCCCGGGCAGGGACATCCCGCTCAAGCCATTGGTCAAGGAGCATCGGAACGGCTTCGAGGTCGATTCAACCCTTGGGCAGCTCATCGGCCTTGGAGCTGCTCTGCGGGCCTATCGGATTCCGGATTGGTCTTTCGTCACCCTTGGCAGTTATCTCTGGGTGCAGCCTCCGGCGAATGTGGCTCCCCGAGCCGTGCTGCACTTGGACACGTACATCGGCTTCGGCGGGTATCTCTTTCTCAGTCCCGATGCGCCGGTGAGGCTCGGGGCATCAACGGGTGCCGGCCTTATCTTTTCATTTCTCAGCACGCCGGGCCTGCCCGTCTTTGGCGATTTATACCTCGACGTCTTCAACTGGTGGCTGGAGGCACGCCTGTTCGGGACAACTTTTTTCCTGCGCCAGGAGCTGAAGTATTCCCTTGGAACTGGGACCAACCTTCTTGGCCAGGGATGGATGATGCGAGGGTTCCCACCGACGACACTCGGGGTTGTGTTTCAATGGTAGGGACTCTGCGGCTGGCTGCCATGATCAGCGCACTTCTGCTTCCGTTGGCCTCCTGTGACGTTCTTTTCAACGGAGTGTTTCCGCCGTCGATCAGTCAGGTGACGGCACGCGCAGATCTGTCGGCCAGCATTCCTGCGGCCCCGGCGAGTTCGTTCTCCGTGTCCACGGTTTCCGCGGGCGGCAACGAGTACGTCATTTTGTTCAGCGGCATCCCTTTCGACATCTCACAGCCGCACCTTGTGATCATGGATTCGCATCTCAAGATGATCAACACTTTTTCGATCAAGGACCTTGCAGCCATTTCAGCCGGTCCCCAACTGGGCGGCTACTTTACGATGGCCGATGTCAAAGGGTTCGTGGTGATCGGGAACATGCGTTTCACGCCCCAGTTGTCGGGATTCGCGCTGGACACATCGTACCCGGGCATCTTCCTGTACGGTCCTTCGGTCTCGGGCATGCCGTCCCATCTTTACAACTGGACAAATTTCCGGCTCGAGCGGCTCGAGCCTCCAGTATGACGAATATGACCCAACATGGGCGCCGACTTTCACCACTTTCACCATTCCTCTCGGCGCACCGAATCCTCCGGCGCAGTTCCTTCGGCTCCAGAATGTGTTCGCAGACCAGGACAATGCTGCGACACCGGATCTGTTTGTTTTCCAGGACGACAGCTCGCAAAGGGCGTATTTTCTCACCATTCCAAAGGATGACATCAATCTGGGCCTGCAGAGCGTCATCACCGTCGGGTCCGATGTATTCACGTACTATGGCGCCTCTGTCGTGACGAAATCCAATCTCGACTCCCAGGCCCTCGCATTCACTCGCGGGGGAATCATTGCATACGACTATCAGTCCGATTCGCTGGTGCGATTCACCCTCGGCGCGCCGGACTCGGGCAGCAGCCTGCCGCTGAAAAATGTCAACGGAATGAGGCTGGCGGCCGGTATTTCCGGCGACTATTGCGTTGTATGGGACCCTGTGGCCCGCACTCTCACGCGCTACGAGAAGTGGTGGTAGTGCTGTGAAAGAGCGCGTCCTCCTTCCGCTGGCTGCAATGATCGGCGCACTTCTCCTTCCCCTTGCCTCGTGCGACGTTCTCTTCAACGGGGTGTTTCCGCCGTCAATCAGCCAGGTGACGGCCCGGGCAGATCTGTCGGCCAGCATTCCTGCAGCGCCGGCAAGCTCCTTCTCCCTGTCTGCGGTTTCCGCCGGTGGGAACGAGTACATTCTCTTGTTTTCAGCTCTCGGTTTCGACAGCACGCAGAACCACCTCATCGTAATGGATTCGCATTTGAAGGTCCTCAACAGCTTCACGCTCGACGCCCTGAATGCGTTCCCGAATGCAGTCGACTCTTTTGGCAACGGCAACCCTTTTGGCACGATATCCGCGATGACCGGAGTCAACGGGCAGGTCATGATAGGGAACATCTGGTTTGACGCCTCACCCACCGGGTTCTCATTTTCATCCAAGTTTTCAGGCCCCACCTTCTGCCTCTCTAGTCCTTCGGTGACGGACCTGTCATCGCCCGGTTTCAACGAGATCAATTTCACGATCACCAGCGGCAATCTCGTCTACACTCAGTACGACAGTTCATGGAATTGGCTTAACGGCCCCTTCGCCCCCCTTGGAACACCATCTCCTCCGCCCGCGGGCTTTCTCAACCTGGTAAACGTCTTTGCTGATCCGGACTCGGCAGCCTCCCCTGATGTGCTGGTCTTCCAGGACAGCGGTGGCGGCGGCTCCTCTCACACGTACTTTCTCCGAATGCCAAAGGCGGACATCGTCAACACGGTCAGTTACTTTGGAATCGGAACTGATCCGGACATTTTCACGCATGCTGCGTTGAACTACCCGCCGGTAGTCGTCAAATCCAACCTTTCTTCGCAATGTATTGCGTTCTCCCGCGCGGGAATCATTGCGTACGAGTATCAGTCCGATTCGCTCGTGCGGTTCACCCTGGATGCGCCTGACTCGGTGAGCAGCCTGCCTTTGAAGAATGTCAACGGAATGAAGCTGGCGGCCGGCATTTCGGGCAGCTACTGCGTCGTGTGGGACCCCGTGGCCCGCACACTGACGCGCTATGAGCAGTGGTGGTAGCGCTGTGAGAAGACACGCGCTCTTCATCCTTGCGCTTTTTCTTGCCGCCAACACTGGCTTCGCCCTCCAGGCACCGCGGATGGTTCCGCGCCGGCTGATGCTGGCCGTGACGCGACCTCAGGGCTCTCTGTTCACCGCGGGTGACGCGCTGATGATCATCCGTTCGCTGCACCAGCGGATTCAGGATGCCGACGGGAAGCTCGTCGTGGTGGAGGCCTCGGAAATGTTGCCCCTTCCGGATTCCGAGGCTATCGGGGCCGCCGCCAGAGCAGCCGGAGCGGACGGCTGGATGCTGCTCACCCTTGACGGCCAGTGGACATCGGCCCGCCTCGGAATCCGTGTCGTCGATCTTCTCTCCAACAGCACGGTGGCCGATACTTCTGCCACCCGCACCTCCTGGACCTCCCCCGCAAGCCTTCCCGGGGAGACCTGGGCTGATGTCGTGGAAGTCGTTGCGGGAAAGTTCCCCATGGTGGAAAGCGCAGCCCTGCCTGCCGCCGAGGAGCAGCTTGCGCGACTGATGGTCACGGCGCTGCCCGGAAGCGTGGTCACCGGGCTCGGGGCTGCGCCGATGCGGATCGACGCAAACGGCTCAGGCCTTCGCGTGCTGCCCACGGCGCGGGAATACTCGCTGCGCACAACCCTCCCCGGGTACATGGTTGTCACGCAAAAAATCTTTCTTTCCGGCGACCGCCAGCTGGTTATCGAACAGAAAAAGTCGCCGCGGTGGGGACTGGACGTCTCACTGTCGGACAGCAGGGCGCCCGGCATGGACATCACGATGTCGTTTCCAAGCCGGTCACTTTTTGCGCGCCTCGGCGTGACGACATATGCCCTGGCTCTCGCCCTGAGCCAGACCGAGGTCTTTCGCAGCGATCCCCTGACGAACGTCGAGCTCAGGGCGGGAATCTATCTTTCACCGGAGGATCGCTTTTTCAGGTTCTACACTGGACTCGGCGGGTTTGCCCGGATCGTTCACGCGAAAGACACCTCTCCAGTGTTTGACCCGGTGGCGCCCCTGGGATTCATTTTTCTCCTGGGGGCGGAAGTGCCGGTTTCAGCGCGAGGGAGGCTGTTCTTCGAATACACGCCCTCGATGTACCTGACGAACGTACCGGACACCCTTCGTGCTTCACTCGGTTCTGATGACGTGCCCGGCTGGTTGTTCGCATCCTCGGAGGGTTTCAACCTGCTCTCTTTCCGCATCGGATACAGGTGGCCTCTATGAAGAAGCTTGCGTTGCTCGGGTTCCTTGCCGCGCTGTGCACGTCGTGCCTCCCGGTACCGTTCGACCTTATGATCAGCCAGGCCGCCCGGGACGGCGGCAAAGATGACACGCGACAATTCGAATGCCATTGTGTCGAGCTACAACCAGGGGGGATCCCAGCAGAATTTCGCGTTCTACCCGCAGGTGCTTGCAAGCGGCGGGTTCGACTACAGCACCGGGTTCGTAACGGCGCTGGACAATCTGTCTGTCGATATCCAGGCGGTGGCAAACGGCTCACAGTACTCGAGCTGGGGCCAGCCCATTCTCAACCCTGATCCGCACGCCCCGAGCTACCTGGGTGGCCGGTCAAGTCAGGAACGTCATTTCTTTTCGGCATCGTGTTCGACGCGCTGTATCCCTCGACGGGCAGCGGGTACGCGCTTTTTCAGGCAACTCCGCCGGGTACGTTCACCACCGTCACCGGCTCGAGCCTCCTGAACCTCGTGCTGCCAGGAAGCAGCACGGCTGTCATCGGGGCTTCGATGTCGGCGTCGCCGAATCCCGGATTTGACATGCTGCACCTCCTGGGTACGGGCCCGACATCATTCCAGGAAGTGATCTATCAAGTGTCGTCGACGAGTGTCGTCTTCTTGTCCGCTCCGCGCGGATCCATTCCTCTTCCCTTCATCCCCGCCGGCATCACGCGCGTCATGTATTTCTACGATGACAATGCGGCGGCCGACAACAGAAGCTTCGCCAGCTGGTACGACACGTCAAGCAGCTCGTGGGTGACCTACGCGTGGTGGCAGTCGCCCGTGGGGGTCGGCAGTATTTTCAGCATGCGTCTTCCGATGGATCACAGGCCGGATGCGCTTCTTTCAACAGGGCAGCTTCTCTCCACAGAAGAGGGAACCGGTCGGCTCTACGACAGGAACGGGAACCTCTTGTCCACGTTCGCATTGGGAAATCTCGTTTATATCGCGGAGGAGTACGTGAACGGGGTTCCGCGCTGCTATTTTTCGCAGTGCCTCATCTACGACCGCTGGCTGCACTTCAACATCTACTGGATCCAGACCAGCCAGTTGGGCACGCTGGGAAACTAGGTGTGAGGGGGGCACGCCGCGCACAGCAGGCTCGCTGCGCGTGGTGCCTGCTACCGGCTTCCCACGACCTTCAGCACGGACCCGATCACGTTCTTCATCCGCGGATCCTTCTCGGCGGAAAGCCGCGTGTCCAGGAAACTCTTCTGGGCGTCCACGGTCTTCTGGTTGGCGAGATTCGTCATGAGTGAGATCACGTCGTCCAGCGCACCTTTGCGCCCCGTGTCGATCCCGTCCGTGGAAGATTGAACCTCGTATCGCTTCACGCGGCCAAGGATGCCGTCGAAGGTTTTCCCCAGGGTGGCCAGAAATGTGTCCCTGCTGCCCACGGAGAGCATGAGCGCTTTCTGCTGCCCGAACTGTTTGAGATTTGCGTCTTCCTGCCGGGTGTATGCAACGTACCCGGCGACGAGCTTTTCGAACTCCGCCAGCGCCCGTGCATCCCGGCCGGACGCCCCTGTGGATCCGGCGGACGGGGCTGATCCCACAGACGGGGCGGCAGCGACGGATCCGCCCGGTGAACCCTGCAGGGCGTCGGCGGCCAGCTGCCTCTGGCGATCGGCTTCTTTTCGGGACGCGTTCAGGTCTGCGGTCAGCCGCGCATTCTCAGACGACAGGCGGGTGAGCTGCGCGGAAAGGTCGGCTGCGCGGCTTGTGGCCGCATCGAGGTTTTTCTGCAGATCAGGAGATGCGCCGGTAGCAGAGGCAAGGTCGCCGAACCGTTTCTCAAGGGACTTCATCAGGACCGCGCTGTCCGTTGTCGACGGATCCCCCGTTTGCCCGAGCAGCGCCATGGCGCTCTTCTTGAAGGAGGTGATTTCCTTCATTCCGCTGTCCAGGCTGCCCTGCACGGAGGCAAGCTGCGCCTTGAGGGAAGCAACCTGGTCGGACTGGCCCTTGAGGTCGGTGGACACATTCGTCGTGAGCCCGGCAATGCTGTCGTTGATTCCCTTGACAGACAGCGCTGCCTGAGTGCTCTGGGGCCAGGTTCGCAGGACCGTAATGAACTGCGCCGCGGCGTCTGTGTACTGGTGCTGCCGCAGCAGCTCATTGGCCTGGATGAACGCGGGAACCGCGGACCTGGTCTGTTCAGCCTGCGCCTTCTGCGCGGCCAGCGCCGCGCCGGCTCCGCCGATATTGGACAGGACGGCTGCCAGCCGGGTCAGAGCTCTCGGGAAGATATGCAAACGCGTCCCTGTAGGCAGCAAGCATCTCCGGGTACCGCCCCGAGGCAAATGCCGTTTCCGCGCGCACGAGGCCCGCGCGCAGCGCATCCTGCCGCGCAGCCTCGGCATCCCGGGACTTGCCGGTGAAATAGGCGTAGCTCTTCGAAATCTCGGGAATCGCGTCGAGTGCCTGCCCGTAGGCGGCCTCGGCTTCGGCTACCTTGCCCGCACGGAGCAGGTTGTCCGCGCCGGCCACAATGCCGCGGATGTCGGTGATCCTGCTTGCCGCTTCCACCAGCGAGGCGGTGTCCACTCTTCCCTTGTCCATCTCTCCCTGCACGAGGCTCGTGAGCGAATCCACGATGAAAAGGTCGACCGTCCGCCGCTTCGCCATGCCCGGGAGCGCAACGACGTCGGCGGAGTTCACGTAGCTGCCGATGGCCTGCAGGCTCGTGAGCGCCTTCGGGTAATCCTTTGCGGCGATGTCGGCCTGCGCCACGGCGTACAGGCCCACCAGCTGCTGGGAGACGAGATCTTCCTTCTGCTTCTGGGAAGTGAGCGCGGCGAGCTGCCCCTGCGTCTGCGACTGGGCGCTCTGCAGCTCCTGGGTCTTCTGCTTCAAGCTGCGCCTGCAGGTCCGCTTCCTTCTGGGCTGAGTCCGCGAGGACCTGCTGCCGGTCGGCGTTTGCCTTGGCGAGATCGGAATTGAACTGCGCCTGGAGGTTCTGCAGGGCCGCCTCGGATTTCTTCCGCTCCGCGTCCGCCTGGGTCTTGAAATCGGCGCACCTGCGCAGCCGACCGCGCTGGTCTTCTGCGCTTCCAGGTCGGCGAGCTTCTTCTGGATTTCCTGGTCGGAAAGGCCCTGCTTCTGCAGCCGCGTCTTCTCCGCGTCCAGCTCCGCGGCCATGGCCGCGCGGAGCTCGTTTTCCCGCGCGTGGACCTTCGCGTCCATGTTCGACTGCAGGTCCTGTCTCTGCTTGTCGATATCGGCGAGCTGGCTCTGGATCTGCCCGATCTGGGCGTTTTTTTCCTGCAGCCGCGCCTCCGACTCCTTCTTCACTTCCGCCAGGAGCTTGCCTTCAGCCGTGATGGTGGCGGTGTCCTCGCGGGACGCCTGGGATTCGCCGCGCTGGAAGAGCAAGTACAGCACGCCGAGCCCCGCGACCAGGGCGACAAGGGCAGCAGCGTTGACGAGGATGGGGAACAGGACCCCGCGTTTTGCCGCCTTGACGACGAACATCTCGGGGCTGACCTTGATCCGGCTCTGGGAGGCGACCTTTTCTATCTCCTGCCGGATCTCCTTCTGCTCTTCGCGGGAGATGCCGGAGTCGGGGTCGAATGCAAACTCCTCCCGCCCGTCGGTGCCCAGACCGAGCGAGTCCCTGAGCTTGCGCGCCTTGTCCAGGAGTCCGAGCATGCAATTCTCCCAATCAGAATATCGTCATTCGAATGCTCAATCTAAAAAGTCGGCCGGGAGTCCCGCGCACCAGCTACTTGTGGGTCATCACCTCCACGCCGTCCCATTCGGCGGGAGGGGGGGTGGCGCGGTATTTCTGGCTTCGTTCAAGCAGCATCGCGGCTACCGGGTCACCCGGCATGGCCTTCAGGGCGTCCCGAAAGTGAGCGGCGGCCTGGGTAAAGTTCCGTCCGGTAGTACTCTGCCATGCCCATTTTGTGCAGGCCCCAGCCTTCGCTCTCCGCCGTCGAAGAGCCTGCGCTTCGCTGTGAAGATCTTCACCCCCTGCTTGCGGCCCTTCACGGCCACCGAGTCCAGGAGCCGGCACGGCAGCTCGTCCTTCACCGAATCGGTGAGGCTCTCCGAGATGATGAGCTCCTGCTTGTAGACTTTCGTCAGGCCGCTGAGCCGGGAGGCAAGGTTCACCGCGTCCCCGATGACGGTGTAGCTCATCTTGTCCTCGGTCCCGATTGTCCCCACGGTGACCTTGCCCTTGTTGATGCCGACGCTGACGTTGAACGGCTGCTGGCCGGCCGAGGCTCGGCGGCGGTTGAACCCTCGAAGCGCCTCGCGTCATATCGATGCCGGCGAGCACGGAGCGCAGGGAATCGTCGTCCTTCTTCACGGGTGCGCCGAAGAAACGCCATGACGGCGTCCGTGATGTACTTGTCCACCATGCCGCCGCGGTCCAGGATGCGTGTCCACCATCGCCTTGAAATACGGCTCCAGGGACTGCACCAGCTCGTCGGGAGCGATGTTCAGGGCGACGTCCGGAGAAGTTCGTGATGTGCGAGAACATGACGCACAGCTCCTCCTGCTTCGGGCAGCACCTTGCCCTGGTTCTTCATGACCTCCTCGATGACCTCCGGCGGCACGTACTGCTGGAAGATCTCCTTGATCTTCTTCTCCCGCGTCCGGGCGACCGCAGCTTTCAAGGCGAACCCCTTGATCTCCCGGTAGGCCTGCTCCAGGCCGTTGACCATGAGGTTGAAGGTCTGGGCCAGCGCCCCGATCTCGTCGTGGTACTCCACCACCACCCGCTTGGACAGGTCGTTGGTGGAGATGATCTCCTTCATCGTGCCCACCACCCGCGTCAGCGGCCGCGTCAGGTACCCGGCAAATATCAGCACCAGCAGCCACCCCTCCCACGATCGCCCCCACCAGGATGATCACCGTCCGCACCGCTATCTGGTTCACCTGGTCGTAGAACGCCGAGCGCTCCTCGCTCACCAGCAGGTACCACTGGAACGGCTCGAACCAGAACCCCTTGGCCACCCGCGCCTTGCCCCCGATGCTCACCGTCACACAGATCCGTGCTGCGCGCCTTCACCATGGCCGCCACCGCCGCCTGCTCATCCCCCTGCCAGGCTCACCGCAGATGAATCCGCCGCCCTGCCGGCGTCGATGCGGTGCCCATCCGTATCCCCCCGTCCTGCCCCACCGCCACGATCAGCTCCGTGGCGCTTCGCACGATGCTCCGCGCGTACCCCTCCACCGCCGCCTGCGTGGCACTGACCATCTCGGGCTTGCCCGTGAGGTTGTTGTCCACCAGAAGCCGCCACTGGCTCTCCGCCTGGTTCTGCAGCTCCTGCGCCTTGAAGCCCAGGAAGTCCTTGGCCACACGGGTGATGCCGTTGGAGGCGGAGAAGTACGAGGAGACCCCCGTGAGAAGCAGGGTGGCCAGGATGAGGGGCACGACGATGAGGACGATCTTCCAGCGGATGCTCATGAGGCCTGCCTGACCTTCCCGCCGGCCCAGTCCGAGGGCGGAGGCGTCTTCTGGATAACGCTGGCAGCGCTCCAGGAGCATCGTCGCCGCGTGGTCTTCGGGCAGGATCTTCAGCACCTCGCGGAAGTACCCGGCTGCCCTGGCGAAGCTCCTGTCATAGTACTCGGCCATTCCGAGGTTGTGTGCTTCCCACGCCTCTTTCTCGCGCGAGCTCAGCGCGCCCCGCGCGGTGTAGATCTTCAGGCTTCTTCCCCCGCGCCAGGGAATGGAATCCAGGAGCCGGCACGGCACGTCGTCCTTCACCTTCTGGTGGAGGCTCTCCGACATGATGCAGGGGCTGCTTGTACTCCTTCGTCAGCCCTTCCAGGTGCTCGGCGAGCTCCACGGTTTCGCCGATGACCGTATATTCCTTCTTCTTTTCCGTGCCGATGTTGCCGATCGTCACCACGCCGTAATGGATGCCCAACGCCGTTCTTGAACTGCCGGCTGCCCGGCCGCGGCCTGGTCCGCGTTGAAGGAAACCAGGCGCTCGATCATCTCCAGGCCCGGCGCGCACGGCCGCCAGGGCGTAGTTCTCCTTGCGGGACGGAGTCCACCTTGGCGCCGAAAAAGGCCTTGATCGCATCGCCGATGTACTTGTCCACGATGCCCTTCCTGCTCGATGATCGGGGCCACCATCTTTTCGAAGTAGCGGTTCAACGAGTACACGAGGTCGGCGGGGCTCATGTTCTCCGAGATGGTCGTGAAGCTGCGGATATCAGAAAAGAGGACCGCGAGCACGCGGTTGTCGCCGACCAGCGTGCCTCTCGGGATTGGCGAAGATGCTCGTGGATGACGTGCTCGGGCACGAACTTGCCGAAAAGCGTCTGCGTGCGCTTCTCCTGGCGCTGGGCAAGCACGGCCTGGAAGGCGAACCCCTTGATCTCCCGGTAGGCCTGCTCGAGCTTCCCCGTCATGAGGTTGAAGGTCTGGGCCAGCGCCCCGATCTCGTCGTGGTACTCCACCACCACCCGCTTGGACAGGTCGTTGGTGGAGATGATCTCCTTCATCGTGCCCACCACCCGCGTCAGCGGCCGCGTCAGGTACCCGGCAAACATCAGCACCAGCAGCACCCCTCCCACGATCGACCCCACCAGGATGATCACCGTGCGCACCGCGATCTGGTTCACCTGGTCGTAGAACGCCGAGCGCTCCTCGCTCACCAGCAGGTACCACTGGAACGGCTCGAACCAGAACCCCTTGGCCACCCGCGCCTTGCCCCCGATGCTCACCGTCAGCAGATCCGTGCTGCGCGCCTTCACAATGGCCGCCACCGCCGCCTGCTCATCCCCCTGCCAGGCAACCGCAGATGAATCCGCCGCCCGCCGGGCGTCGATGCGGTGCTCATCCGCATCCCCCCGTCCTGCCCCACCGCCACGATCAGCTCCGTGGCGCTTCGCACGATGCTCCGCGCGTACCCCTCCACCGCCGCCTGCGTGGCACTGACCATCTCGGGCTTGCCCGTGAGGTTGTTGTCCACCAGAAGCCGCCACTGGCTCTCCGCCTGGTTCTGCAGCTCCTGCGCCTTGAAGCCCAGGAAGTCCTTGGCCACACGGGTGATGCCGTTGGAGGCGGAGAAATACGAGGAGACACCCGTGAGAAGCAGGGTGGCCAGGATGAGGGGCACCACGATGAGGACGATCTTCCAGCGGATGCTCATAGAATTGCACCTTCAGTTTCGGCAATTTATCGGAAGGATAATGAACAGGGCGCTGGCGGCCCTGCCTTGCCCCTTGTCTTCGCGATGACCTTAGAAGGAACGGGAGGAGTGCCCATGAAGCGACTCGACCCTGGGTCTTGTCCTCTGTGCCCTCCTCGGCGCGGTCGCTGCCACGCGAAGCGCGGCGCCATCGAGCGTATCGCGCCGGAGAAACCCCTCGTCTCTTCCGACCAGGCAGGGCTGGGCGATGAGGTTTCCGACCTGCTTGACCAGGCCTCCGCCGTCATCGCCCGGCTGTACCCGGGAACAATGGCTGTCGCACCGGCGGAGCTCAGTCGGGAACAGCCGGAGTACACGCTTGCCACTATTGCGTCCCGGGAAAAGGACACGCTTTCACTCGTTGTCTCGCTCACCAGGACCTCCGACGGCTCAAAGACGCCCGACCTGGCGTGGTCTGCCCCGGCGACCCCTGAGATGCCCTTGTGGCTTGCGCGGGCCATATTCCTGTTGTGGAGCTCCTTTCACGGGTACCTGGCCGACCAGGCGGTGGAACCTCCTGCGTTCGTCGACGATCTTCCAGCCATCGCGTCTGAGCCCGACGATGCCCCCCATGGGAGTCGCGGTGACCTCCCGCGGCAGCCTTGCGGTGGCGCTGATCACCAGCTGCCTGGAGCTGGACCACACCTACCGGCCAGCTCGCGGAACCCGCGAAATCCCTGGGGGACAAGGGAGTGCCGTTGTACTGCCGGAAGCGTGGCGCGCAACCCCTGGCGGGTCCCTCATCCTGAAGCCGACCATGGGGCGGGACCTGTACCGGGTCCAGCCCAATGCGCTGGAAGCCCAGCGCGTGCCCACGGGGCTCGAGCTTTCCCTCATCTTCTATTGGACGGCTCTCCCGGACGGAAGCGCGCTGCTGGTGGACGCGACCAACCGCAAGGCGTACAAGGCAGCGCCGGGCAAGCGCCGGCAGGAGCTGCCCCTTTTCCCGAACCCTTCTTCGTGGCCCACCGCCTACGCCGCGGGACCTGACGGGTCCATCTGGGTCTTACGATCCGCAGCTTCGGGGAGTGAGGGTCTTCACCTCGGAAGGCACGCCGCTGGACATCGTGCTGCCGCTGACCGACCCCGCGTACCGTGCTGTCGCCCACTGCCATGGCAGTCGGACCGGACGGCAGCTTCGTGCTGCTGTCCAGCGGCACGCTGTTCCGCTTCCGCCCTGACGGGAGACTTGCATGGACCATGTCCTCCCTTGCCGGCTCGGACCAGACCGCACTGCCCGGCCTCGGCGTCGACTCGCCGTCGACTGGTCGCGCGGCCTGATCTACCTGTGCGACGTTGCAAGCCGCCGCATCACCAAGATCATTGACCGGGCATGGTGCCGGGAAAACGGCATTCGCAACGAGTTCGAGGAAAAAGTGATTGCCCTCCGCACGGGCAGGTCCGACGATGAGGCGGGCGCCCTGGCGCAGACAGCGAAGTTGTACGAGTCCGTGGGCTCCACGATGATGGCCAAGGCGTACTGGCAGAAGGTGGAGGACGTGGATCCCGGGAAATCCGGACGCGGACGCGCGGCTGCTGGCCATCGAGGTCGAAGAGCTGAGGGCCGCGGCGCATGAGCTGGACGACCATGCCCGCGCCACGCGCGCGGCCATCGGCATCGAGACGGCCCGGCCCCTGTCCGTCCAGGCAATCCAGAAGTACGAGCTTCTCCTCAGCAAGGCCCCCGATGACCAGAAAAGCCGTCTGGCAATGGAGGACTTGAGGAAGTTGTTCAGCGACGCGGCGCCGGAGCCGCCAAAGAAGAGGCCCCTTTCTATCACGGAGTTTCACCTTGTCAACCTGTTTCCGTCCCTCATGCACTGGTACGGGCTGCACCCGCCGGGAACCGTCACCGTGACAAACTCCCTGTCCGAACCGGTAGACGAAAGTCCGCGCAAGCCTTTTCATCCCGGGCTTCATGGAGCTTCCCTTCGAAACCCCGAACTCAGTCGACCTGGGGCCGGGAAAGAGCGCGACCTTCAACCTTTCCCCGGTCTTCAAGCCAGGAGGTGCTGGCTACCAACCAGGAGGACATGGCAGTGCAGGCCCAGGTGACCGTGACCTGGTCCACGGGCGCCGAGGAGCAGACCACATCACGTGTCAGCTCGGCCACGCTGTACCGCAACACGGCTCTCACCTGGGACGACACGCGCAAGATCTCCTCCTACATCACACCCAACGAGGCGACGGTCAGCGGCTTTGCCGCCCGCGCGTTGAGCGGAGCCTCATCTTCCGCGCCCCGGCCCCGCCTTTCCCGGAGCCTGCTGCAGGCAATCAGGATCTGTGATGCGCTGGGAGCCTATGGCATCACCTACGTGCAGAACCTGGACGCGCCCTTTTCCAGGGCGCTGGGGAAAGCGGAAATCATCGACGCCGTGCATTTTCCACGGATCACCCTGCAGAACCGCACGGGGGACTGCAGCGACACCACGGCGCTCCTTTGCTCCCTGCTGGAGTCCGTGGGCATCCGAACTGCCGCCATCACGACTCCGGGGCACATTTTCTGCGCCTTCGACACGGATGAGCCGTCAGAGAGCGCACAGTACCTGAAGAGCGACTCGCTGGAGGTGATCACGCAGGAACGGCAAGGTCTGGATTCCCGTCGAAACGACGATCCTTTCGCAGGGCTTCATGGCCGCGTGGACCTCCGCGTCCGAGCTCGTGAAGAAATACTCCTCCTCGGGACCATTCGAGTTCATCCCCGTCTCCGAGATGCGTGACGCATTCCCCGCGCTTCCGTTGCCGAAGGAGACCCTCCAGATAGCGGAACCCGCGGCAGCCCGCGGTGGACGCCGCATTCACTGCGTCGCTGTCGAACCTGACGGATTCCCTGTATTCCATGCGCATGAAGAGCATGGATGCCGCCCTGGCGTCCCTGTCGGGCAGGCAGGCGATGAAGGTGCGCATCCAGGAGGGCATCCTGCACGCGATGTTCGGCCGGTTGCAGGAGGCGGAAGCAGCTTTCCGCAAGGCAATTTCGGACGACCCGCGCTGGTCTCTCCGTATGTCAACCTTGCCAATGTCAAGCTTCTTGGAAATGACGATGAGGGGGCGCTCCAGGTGGTGAGGCAGGGCCTTGCCCGCAACGCTGACTCTGCGCTGCTCAACCTGCTGGCAGCCCGCATCTATTCAGCCGGCGGAGACACGGTCAGCACTGCAACGTACCTGGGGAGAGCACAGAAGGCCGATCCTGCCCTTGCCGCTCGCTTCGCGCAGCTGGCCCCGGCGGCCGGTTCCGCCTCCGGCAGCCCTTCCCTGCGCTCCGCGCAGGCGGGAACAACGCCCATTCTCATCTGGGGCGCGGATCAGTAGGTCGGTTCTTCGTCTTCCCGGGGGTAGCGGTACTCGCCGCCGTCCGGCCCGCGAAGCACGTACGCGTCGGTCTCCACGCGCAGGAGCGCCGGTTCCACCGGCACCTTTCCACCGCCGGGAAGATCCACGGCATAGGTTGGCATGGCCAGGCCGGAGAGCCGGGTTCGAAGCTCTTCCATCATCCTGATCCCGCGGCCCAGGGAAACCCGGAAATGGGCGGTCCCTGATGCGAGATCTCCCTGGAACAGGTAGTACGGTTTCACGCCGGATTGCGCGAGCCCTCGGAAAAGCTTTTCCAGCACATCCGTGTCGTCGTTCACGCCTTTCAGGAGCACGGACTGATTGAGCACAGGGACCCCGGCGCCGAGGATCCTCCGCATCCCGGCCCGGAACTCTGCGGTCAGCTCGCGGGGGTGATTTGCATGGATCACCAGCCACAGAGAGGAGAAGCTTCCCATGAGGCGGGCCAGGTCCTCGGTGACCCGCGAGGGAAGGACCACGGGCATTCTCGTGCAGACGCGGATGATGTAGCCGGGGTCCACCTGCTTGAGTCTGCGGATCACGTGTTCGAGGTCACCATCCGAAAGCATGAGGGGATCTCCTCCGGAAAGCAGAACTTCCCTTACGTCCGGGGTGCGTGACAGGAACTCGCAGGCATCGCCAATCTGCTTGTCCGAAATGCTGCCCCCGCCGTGGCCGGTAAAATGCCTGCGGAAGCAGAACCTGCAGTACGTTGCGCATCGATCGCTCACCAGGAGAAGGGCCCGGTCTGTGTAGTGGCGGACGAGCCGCTCGGTGACGAGGTAACGCGTATCCCCGATGGGGTCTGTCGACTCGTAGGGAAGGGTCATGAGCTCCTTCGGCGTCGGGATGTACTGCGCGGCGATGGGATCGGTAAGCGGGTCCTCGGTTCCTGAGAGGGCCGCATAGGCACGGCTCACGCCGAAAGGCAGGCGCGTCACGGGTTCGGTCCCGTGGACCAGCAGCGCTTCGTACTCCTTCAGGTCGGCGGGATCTCCCACAGTGCAGAAGATAGAGGATATGCCCCAAACCGACAATCACGCCTCCCCGCGGAGGTGGAATCCCGACCCCCAACCGGGTAGGATGCGATCATGTCGGTTTTTGGAATTGCACTGACGATCCTGGGGCTGGCCGTTTTCGAGACAGTCTCGAGCGTCGACAACGCGATCATCAATGCCGAAGTCCTTTCCGGCATGGGGCCGCGGGCTCGCCGCTGGTTCCTCGTCTGGGGATTGCTGTTCGCCGTATTCGTCGTTCGCGGGCTCCTGCCCTGGCTCATCGTGTGGCTCGCCGTTCCCGGGCTGGGACCTTTCGGCGCATTCGCCGCCGCGTTCTCCAGCGACCCCCGGGTGCACGAAGCAGTGGAGAAGGCGGCGCCGATCCTCCTCATGGGCGGCGGGGTGTTCCTCGTGCTGCTCTTCCTCCACTGGCTCTTCCTGGAGCCCAAGCAGTTCGGGCTTGCCGGGGAGCGGTTTTTCGCATCACAGGGGGCGTGGTTTTTCGCGGTCGCCGCGGTGTTCCTGGCCCTGACCGTCTGGTTCTCCCTGCGCATCGGGAGCATGGTCGCGTTCTCCGCCGTCATCGGCTCCACGCTGTTTTTCATCACCCACGGCTTCAAGGAGAATGCCGAGGCGCAGGAGAAAAGGCTCCTGGCAGGCAGCCTTTCCGACCTGAGCAAGATCCTGTACCTCGAGATCATCGACATGACCTTCTCGATTGACGGCGTGCTGGGCGCCTTTGCCTTCACCCTTTCGGTCCCGATCATCATTCTCGGCAATGGGCTGGGCGCCGTCATCGTGCGCCAGATCACCGTGGGCAACATCGACCGCATCCGGCGGCTGCGCTTCATCAAGAACGGGGCGATGTATTCGATCCTGTTCCTCGGGGCGGTCATGATGTGCGACGGGCTGGGTGTCCGCGTGCCCCAGTGGGTGTCCCCGTCGGCAACGTTCATCATTGTCGGTGCTTTTTTCGGAAAGTCGCTGTGGGCGCTCGGCAAAGAACCGAAAAAGACCTACTTCCGCAGCCGGGAAGCCTCGTACTCGAGCTTCAGCACGAGGTGGTCCAGGGCGTCCAGCTCCACGGTCCGGGACTTCTCCCTGATGCTCTCCAGGGAGGGCAGCACCGTCTGGGTGTAGCGGCGAACTGCCGTCCGGGCCTTGTCCACGAATGTCATGCCGGTGGCCTCGTTGACGTATGCAATGATGAGTTTCTTGCTCGTTGTGGTGAGCTCGGACTTGTTCAGGTGCTCAATGACGGCGAATATCGCCAGGAGAAAGCTCATTTCACCCACGGCGTTGCTTTCCTGATGCTACAGGGAGCCGTCGGCGGGTGTCAAGGAACGTCACCATCTTTATCCTTGACTCCCCCCCCGGATTCATATATGATCTCCAGCGTATTCCGGTCGCTCTTGGGATGGTTTCGTTGAAACAGGACTGACTGGCGCAGGAATACCGCGTTCCTGAGGACTGGCGCGCGGAGTGATGTTCTGGCAGACGCGGGATTGCATCTGATGCGATGTATGCCGCCCAGGGGTGAATCTGGAAGAAGCTCGAGTGGTCGAATTACTGCCCCATAAAGTAATCCTTTCCCTTCGAATCCATTCTTTTTCCCCCATTTCGACGAACCGCTGCCGTCGTCCCGACGTCCCGCACGCTCTGTCAACAGGAGCGTCGTGAGCCTGTCGTCGACAGGCTCTGTTCACATCTGGCACGGCGGGGAATTCACATTTTGTGAAGGCCCCGCACGAAAAGGGGGATCGACATGGCAAAGAAAATCTATGTCGGCAACATGAATTATAACACGAGCGAAGACACGCTTCGGCAGCTCTTCGCCCAGTACGGCGAGGTGGTCTCCGTCAACGTGATCACCGACCGCTACACCGGGCGCGCCAAGGGCTTTGGCTTCGTCGAGATGGCGTCCGAAGACGCCGCCCGCGCAGCCATGACCGCGCTGAACGGCAGGGAGTTGGACGGCCGGCAGCTGAAGGTCAACGAAGCCAATGACAAGCCGCGCGACAGCAACCGCAGCGGCGGCAGCCGGAGCCGCTACTACTAGAGCCCGCTCAGGACCGGGGAGGCCCCGGTCCGGGCACGCGTCCGGGCCGGGCCTCCTTTTTCGTTTCAGCCGCATTCGTCCAGAACGGAGCGCGCGCGCCGCGCGCGGGATGAGCGGCGCGCAGAGAGGAGTACCGCATGGGCAGATCGCCCTACCAGAGCGAGAAGCGCCGCAAGGAGCTTGCCCGTCTGAAGAAACAGGAAGAAAAAAGGCAGCGCCGATTCAACAAAAGAGGCGGACGGCACGGACGGTGATCCGCTCGCGGCCATCCCCACGGTCCAGTTTGGCCTGGATGGGCTGCCGGTGGAACAGCCGCCCGCAGACGCCGCGTCCGAAGACGCCGACGAGCCCGACGCGGAACAGAAAGACCAGGAGGCAACCAAGCCGTCCTGATGCCTTCCATGGAGATGCCGCATTCCAAGGCACGGTGAGCGGATGCGGCCTCACCACGATGTGCGCCGCTGTCCCTCGCCGCGGAGGCGCACCTTGAGAGCACCCGCCGTTTCACGACCAGCCTTTCACGCCCCTGCCGCCCCCGACGCTTCCCGTTTTTCGATTCTCGCCCAGGTGTCCTTCAGTGACACGGCACGATTGAACACCAGCGCCCCCGGGACGCTGTCCGGGTCCACCGAAAAATAGCCCAGCCGTTCGAACTGGTATCGCTCTCCAGGCCTCGCGCGGGACAGTGCTGGTTCCACCCGCGCCTCCTTCACGACCTCCAGTGACGCGGGATTGATCGTGTCCTTCCAGTCCACGCCCGAGGCGACCTCCTGGGGATATTCGGCCGAGAACAGGTGATCGTACAGGCGCGCCTCGGCCAGGAGCGAGTGTGCCGCCGACACCCAGTGAATCGTGGCCTTCACCTTTCGGTTGTCCGGCGCGTTGCCTCCCCGGGTAGCCGGGTCATAAGTGCAGAGAACCTCGATGATCTCGCCGCTGGCCGGGTCCTTGCGGACGCCGGTGCATGTCACGATATAGGCGTAGCGCAGGCGCACCTGGTTTCCCGGGTACAGGCGGTAGTACTTCGGCGGGGGTACTTCGCGCACGTCGTCCTGCTCTATGTACAGCTCACCCGTGAACGGTACCTTGCGCGTCCCGGCTGAAGGGTCCTCGGGATTGTTGACCGCCTCCATTTCCTCGACCTTCCCCGCGGGCCAGTTCTCGATCACGAGCTTCACAGGCCTGAGCACCACCAGCGCGCGCCTGCAGCGCCGGTTGAGGTCTTCCCGCAGGCAGTGCTCCAGGAGGGCGATGTCCACCGTGCTCACCGTCTTGGACATTCCGACCCGCGAAACGAAATCCCGTATCGCCTCGGGTGTGTATCCGCGCCGCCTCAGCCCGACGAGCGTGGGCATCCGCGGATCGTCCCAGCCCTTGACCCTGCCGTCCTTCACCAGCTCCAGGAGCCAGCGCTTGCTCATCACCGTGTGGGTGAGGTTCAGGCGGGCGAACTCGATCTGCCTGCTGTGGAAGATTTCCAGGTTCTCGAGGAACCAGTCGTACAGCGGCCGGTGGATCTCGTATTCCTGGCTGCAGAGGGAATGAGTGACTCCCTCGATGGAATCAGAGAGAGGATGCTGATAGTCGTACATCGGATAGATGCACCACGCGTCGCCGGTGCGGTGATGCGCGGCGTGGCGGATGCGGTACATCACGGGATCGCGCATGTGCAGGTTGGGGTGCGCCATGTCGATCTTTGCGCGAAGCGTTCGCGCCCCATCGGGAAACTCGCCTGCGCGCATGCGCCGGAACAGGTCGAGGTTCTCCTCGACTGCCCTGCCGCGGTACGGACTGTTCCGACCGGGCGGGGTAACGGTGATCGGTCCCTTGTCCGCCACGTCAGTGCCCCGGTATTCGCGGATTTCCTGCTCATTGAGATCGCAGACGTATGCCTTCTCGGCCCGGATGAGCTGCTCCGCCCACTGGTACAGCTGCTCGAAATAGCCGGAGGCAAAGAACTCCCGCTCGCCCCATTCGAAGCCGAGCCAGCGGACGTCCGCTGTGATCGCCTCCACGTACTCCTGTTCTTCCTTCTCGGGGTTCGTGTCATCGAATCGGAAATTGCAATGACCGCCGAACTCCGCCGCTATCCCGAAGTCCAGGCATATGGCTTTCGCGTGCCCGATGTGGAGGTACCCGTTGGGCTCGGGCGGCCATCGCGTTCGAACGTAGGTGAACCGGCCCGTCCCCAGGTCTTGTTTGACCGCATCGCGGATGAAATCCGAGGGGGCTCCCGGAGCGGGGGCGGAACTCGAGGAAGAGGGGTCTGTCACGTAATTCTCCTTCTGCCGCGCTTCAGGGGCGCGGTCGGCACACTGTGGCCGCGCCGCGGAGGAGTGTCAAGCGTAGCCATGGATGGCGAGGGCGAGCGAGTACAGGGATGTACGTCAGCGAGCCGCGAGGACGCCCAAAAAGACCGATTCAGCCGGACGATGCGGAGGCGAGGAGGGAAAGAAGCTGACTCCACGCGGTAATCACGGCATGCTCGCCGGCCTCTTCGGGGATTCCATTGCGCGGATTGTACGCCACCGGAAAAATGCCTGCCCGGCGCGCACCAACAATATCGTAGCCGACGTTGTCTCCGGCAAACCATACCTGCCCCGGTTCCATGCCCAGCCGGCGCAGAGCAACCTCGAAGATCAAAGGATCGGGTTTCCGCACGCCGTAGTCCGCGCTGGAGATGACGAACCGGAAGTGGCTCCGGATCCCCTGGACCTCCAGCTCCTGCTCCAGTGTCGGGCCTGCAAATGACGAGTTGCTCACGACCCCCATGGGCATCCCGTATTCCTCAACCTCGCGCAATAGATCGGAGACGCCTTCAACAAGGCTGACCTGCAGCGACGCCTTCCAGAAGGTCAATTCGCTGTCCTGAAGGCTCATCCGCGGGCGCAGGCTGAAAGCGTCGGCAACAATTCGCAGGAGGGAGGCTTGCGTAAACTCCAGCGCCACTTCTTCCTCCCGGGCCACTGTTGCGCTCACGACCCTCTGTCCCAGGTCCATCACTTCGTCAAGCGTTACCCTGTTCGGGTTCTCACACGTCTCCAGCACGGCCGCGTGGCCTTTCCGGGGATCGAAGTCCACGGAGTTGATCAGCGTCCCCCAGAGATCAAAAAGAATCGCGTCAGGTTTTCGCATGCGGAAGAATGTCCTCCAGTGGAAACGACTATACTCCGCGGCCGGCACGCTGGTCACCCGCTTCTTTCAGGGTGTCTCTGCCGGCGAAGCCGCTCCTGTCTTGTCCCTCGGGGATGGCCGCAGTAACATCGGCAGGCATGACCGCGCAGAAAAAAAACTACCTCATCGACATGGACGGTGTGCTCGTACGGGGCAAGACTCTGGTGCCCGGGGCTGACTCATTCATCGGCCTGCTGAATGCAGGAGGTCATGAGTTCCTCGTGCTGACGAACAACCCGCAATACACGCAGAAGGACCTGTCCCACAGGCTGAACGGCATCGGGCTGCAGATCGAGCCGCGCCGTATTTTCACGTCCGCCATGGCGACGGCGAGCTTCCTGAAGACACAGAAGAGCAACGGAAAGGTTTTCGTGATCGGGGAAAGCGGGCTCACCGGTCCGCTGGAGGACGCGGGGTTCATCATCACTGACAGGGAGCCGACGTACGTGATTCTCGGGGAAACCCGGGCCTACGACATTCACCACATCACGACTGCCATCCGCCTGATTGCGCGCGGCGCCCGGTTCATCGCCACAAACCCCGACCCTTCGGGTCCGGGTGACGGCGGTATCGAGCCTGCCTGCGGGGCAATGGCGGCCCTGATCGAGAAAGCAACAGGTGTCAAGGCGTTCTTCATCGGCAAGCCGAACCCGCTGATGATGCGCACCGCACTGAACTATCTGGGCGTGCACTCCGAGAACACGGTAATGATCGGCGACAGGATGGACACGGACATTGTGGCGGGAGTGGAAAGCGGCATGGAGACCATCCTGGTCCTCAGCGGTGTCACGGGGCTGGAGGAAATGGACAGGTTTCCCTACCAGCCTTCACGGATTGCAACTTCCGTGGCGGAGATAGAGATTTAGATGCCGGCCGCTCTGGCGGCATTTGCGGCCGCGAGCCTGCCGCTCCTGGCGGCATTTGCCGCTGTCTACTTTGTCGTGCGGTGGAACACCCCGTCCCAGTCCTTGGGCGGCGGATCCTCCTTGAACTCGGCTACGCGGCCCAGGAAGACCTTGCTCGTATCGTCCTTGTAATCCTTGACCAGGGTTGCAAATCCCTTTGCAGCGGCGTCCCATTTCTGCTTTCGATACAGCGCCAGGGAATCCTCGAAGACCTTCTTCAGCCTCTCCAGCTTCTCGTTGCTGCCTTTGGATTCCTGCAGCAGCTCGAAGATGCGGACCGGCTGAGTCTTCCCCTTGACGGTCATGAGGTCGATCTCGCGGCAGAGAAACGTGTCTTTTACCTTGTCGTAGACTGCAGATGTGATGAGGGTCTTGGTTGCGTATTCCTTGTTCGTGCCCTCCAGACGGGCCGCAAGGTTGACGGTATCCCCGATGCTCGTGAAGTCCATTCGGTCCTTGGCGCCCATGGAACCGTGAACCACGGGCCCCGCATTGATTCCGATCCCGATGGAGACGCTGTCCCGCCCCTGGGCTTTTGCCAATCTCCTTCTCCTGGGCCATGGCCTTGCGGATCTCGAGGCTCGCCTTGCAGGCGTTCTGGTCACGCCTGGGTCCTTCGAACATGGCCATGACTTCGTCCCCGACGAACTTGTCCACGTCCCCGCCGTTCTCCTGGATGATGCCGGCCTGCAGGTCGAGGTAATGGTTGAGCATCTCCACGACCTTCTCCGGCGACATCGATTCGCTGATCGAGGTGAAGCCGCGGATGTCGGTGAACAGGAAGGTGAGGTTCTTCCGCTCCGTCGTCGGCGTCTCCCGCTCCGAGTGTTTCAGCGTGGAAGCGGAGACGTAGGGGATCACGCCACGGATGACCGTGGTCATGTGGTTCACCTCGCCGGAGAGGAGCTTGATCTCGTCGTGCGTGCGCACGCGGTCGTTGTACTGCAGCAGCTCCGGGGAGAAGCGCAGCTTGCCCTTGATCATGCTGGAAAGCTTCTCGGCGATGGAGTTCACGCTCATGCGGAGGAACAGGATGGGGAACACGATGTTGCGGCCGAACAGGTAGGATGAGGAAGATCGAGATGTACATGAACAGCGCCGCAATGACGAAGACCTTGACCTGCGTGCGGAAGTACGGCTCGTAGATGACGTCCCGCGCATAGTCGACCATCACGTACCCGATGAATGTCGTTGCTGAGCGACACCGGGGCAAGGAACTCGTATGACTGCGAATCGGGATTATACCTGTTGATTGTCTGTGAAAGAGCGATGTCCTCCGCCTTGTGGCTGTTGACGAGCTGGCGGTTCGTGCTGGCGCCCGACAATGAAGCCGCCATTCTTCGTGTCACGACGGTAATAGGAGAGGGCATTGAACCGGAACGGCGAAGCCTGCACGGCCGGGGAACTGTTGGTCTTCGCCTCCCCGGCGAAATAGATCATCCAGGTAGATGTTGTCTCCCGGGTTTGATTTCACGCCGTTGGCCGTCCTTTCAGCAATCGTCTGCCCGTTCGTATTGACGGCCGTGAGGATCGTTCGGCTGAAGTCCTGGAGCAGAATGAAGGACAGCACGAGGATGATGACCAGGATCATGGGCACGAATGTGAGGAGAAGCTTTCTCTGGATGCCCTGCCTCTGCATGACTGAAAGAACGCCGCGGGAGTCCTCCGTGGCGCGTCGGAACTCCAGGTACTCCCGGTACGCCGCGTCCCGCCTGCTGTTGCTTGCAGATGAGCATGACGATGAAGAACCCGTTGTATCCCAGCGAAATGGCGGCCACGACATAGGTAAAGGGCGGGAGGGCGGAAAAATACCTTGCACTGTGCGCCAGGCTGACCAGGTGGACGATCACCAGCGCCACGACGATGCCGGAGGAGACGAGGTTCAAGGCTATGGAAGCGAACCGGTCCGGATCCGCGAGGACGGGAAGCTGCTTTTCAAGGAAGAAAGCCGCGATCTTCCACAGACAGATGACGGGCACGGCCCAGGCGAGCATGGTGATCACCAGCCAGGCTCCACCCTGTGCAGGCGGAGAGCCGAAAAGTGCGTCAGCGAGCTTGAGCGGGCTGAACCCTTCGAGGCCCGGGCTGACGAAGGGAAGGATGTACCAGAGAAGGATGAGGACCGAATAGACGACCTCGGCGACGTGGAATCCGATCTTCGATCTTTCCGTGGATTGCATCGGTCCTCCCTGATTGAACCTGGTCCAGCACCTTCTGCTTCGAGCGCGCCTTGTCCAGGTAGTCGCCAGCCTGCTCATAGTCGACCTGGACGCCCACGACGGTCTGCAGGAGCTCGATGGCCGTCTTGAAGTCCTCGTCCCGGTAGGCCTGCACGCCCTTGTCGTACACGTCCTTCAGCTTGCCCGTTATCGTCTGGCGCCTGTCGTCCAGTGACCGCCAGCTTGGCCTGGTCCGTGGTCGCCTTTGCCAGAGAATCTCGATCCTGCGGTGGGCAGAGACGAGCTCGTCGGCAGAGATGAGTCGATCGATGTCCTGCAGGGCAGCATCGAAGGAGACACTCGCATCGGCCTTCGTCTTCACCGCGGCGATCTGCCGCTTCAGGGCGGACGCCTCCTCGGAGCGTGCCACCGCCAGGGCGGCGTCCACCCGTACGTCCGCCGTGGCGTAGTCCTTCTGCGCGAACAGGGACTTTGCCCAGGAATAGTTCAGCGAGTAGCTGGCGTTCCGCACGTCCGCGTCGAAGCTGTTGCCCGTCCTGCGGTTGAGGTCATTCAGGGACGCAAGCTGCGTCCGCGCATCGGCAAACTTCGACGCGGCAATGAGCTTCTGGATGTCTGCAGTGCGGGCAGCGACGATCTTCGACAGGCTCCGCCCTCACCGCGTTCACCTGGCTCTGTGCCGCCGCGCTCTTCGGATCCACGTCCAGGGCCTTGTTCGCGCTCTGAGTGCGTCGATGTACGCCTTCTCCCGAGCGGCGTCGGGCGTCTTGTCGTTGATGCTGGCGATTGCCGCTCTTGACTTCGCCAGGTAGGTGTCGACGAGCCTGGACCGGTCCTGCGACGTGTCTCCCAGCATCTTTTTCACGTTCGGGTCGCCGGGATCGACCCGTGCGGCTGTCTGCAGGGACACGAACAGGGCATAGTTGTCGTCATCTGTGCGTTTGGCCTTGGCGAGTGTCTTCGTGGCGGTGTTCAGGTTGGACTGGAGCTTCTGGCTCTTGTAGTTGTCGATGAGGGTGAGGTACTGCTGCGCCTGAGTGTTGCCCGGGTCGAAGCTCAGGGCCACCGAGAAGTACTCCCGGATATGCGGGATCTGGTCGAAATCCTGGCGATGCGTGAGGTGCAGATCGTACTCCTGGATGCCCTCGTTCGTGAGCGCCTGGGCCTTGCTCTGGTCATCGAGAGCCTTGACGAGGAAGGCGTCATTCGGGACGGACGTGCAGCCGAGGACAAGGAACGGAATGACGACAAGCGAGGAGGAGGAACTTTCTCATGCGATGCCTCTGTACTGAGGAGTATAGCCTCAAAAAGCCCGCGCGGACAAGTCAAACGGGTTCCGGGCGGCCGATGCGGCAACGGGCGGGATTCAGCCCATGCCTTCGAGCTTTCCCTCCCGCTCCGCAGTGATGTACCCCATGCAGAACTGGTCCTTTCCCGCAAGCGCCTCCGCCGCGGCGATGTTCGCCATCATCCGCGGGTCCAGCGGATCGATGATGGCCGAATCCATGCCCTTGGCAATGGCCATGGCGACAAAAACCTGGTTCACCAGCTTCCGCCTCGGGCAGTCCGTACGAAACGTTGGACAGTCCGCAGGTCTTGTGCACCTGCGGGTGCGCGGAGGTGATCTTCTCCACGACCCACAGCGCGCCCATCCCGTACTCGCCGTTGGTGCTCACGGGACGGATCAGCGGGTCGACAAAGATGTGATCCGGGGGGACTCCGTCGTCCTCCAGCCTCTTGATGAGCCCGTCGGCGACCTGCCAGACCTTCTGCATGTCATCGGTCATTCCACTGTCGTCCAGGCTGAGGGCCACGACGTGCGTGTTGAACTTCTTGACGAGGGGGATCAGGGCGGTGTAGCGGTCCGATTCCGCGGAGATGGAGTTGAGGAGCGGCTCCCGGCCGGCCATCGCCAGGCCGGCCTCCACGGCCGCCGAGCGCGGCGAATCGATGGAAAGTGGCGCATCGGTGACCTGGCGGATGACGGTGATCAGCCATTTCATCTTTTCCACTTCGTCGTTGGGAAATGCGCCGGCATTCACGTCGATCCACGTGGCTCCCGCCTCGACCTGTTTCCGCGCCAGTCCCTGGATGAAGGCGGCGTCCTGTTCTTCGACCGCCTTGCGGACCTGCTTGCGCGTGGAATTGATGAGCTCGCCGATGATGAGCATGTCTGGTACCTCTCTGGTTCTGCGGGGTTTCGGGGACGAACCCGCGCATCATAGTCGGAGTGGAAGAATCGCCGTCAAGGAGCACCGGGCTGATCTCGTCTCCAATTGACCCGTCCGCCCATGTTTCGTAAAGTGCACGCTCATGGAGAACTTCATTTTTCAGAACCCGACCAGGATCATCTTCGGGAAGGGCACGGAAGCGGAAACGGGCAGGGAAACTGCGCAGCATGCCAGGAAGGTCCTTCTGCACTTCGGCGGCGGCAGCATCCGGAAATCCGGGCTTCACGACCGGGTCTGTGCGGTCGCTGAAGGGCGCGGGGGTCGAGTACGTGGAGCTCGGCGGCGTGAAGCCCAATCCGCGGCTCAGCCTCGTGCGGGAGGGCATCCGGATCTGCCGTGAAAAGAAGCTGGAAATCGTCCTTGCGGTGGGCGGTGGAAGCGTGATCGATTCCGCGAAGGCTATCGCGATCGGAGTCCCGCACGCCGGGGACGTCTGGGATTTCTACCTCAAGAAGATCCCGGTCAAGCAATCGCTCCCGGTTGGCGTCGTGCTCACCATCCCGGCCGCCGGCAGCGAGTCGAGCAATGGGTCGGTGATCACGAATGAAGAGGGCTGGTACAAGAAGGACGCGGGCGGGGAGTGCATGAGGCCGAAGTTCGCCATCATGAACCCCGAGCTCACGTTCACCCTCCCGCCCTACCAGACAGCGTGCGGGGCCGCAGACATCATGGCGCACGTGATGGAACGCTACTTCACCCGCGTCCCGTCGGTCGATTTCACCGACCGCCTCTGCGAGGCCACCCTGAGAGCGATCATCGACAACGCGCCGGTGGCCCTGGCAAAGCCGGACGACTACGCCGCCCGCGCAGAGATCATGTGGGCGAGCACCATCGCGCACAATGACCTGCTGGGCACCGGACGGATCGGCGACTGGGCGTCACACATGATCGAGCACGAGCTGTCGGGAATCTACGACGTCGCCCACGGGGCGGGGCTTGCCGTGACCTTCCCGGCCTGGATGAAGCACGTCTACAAGAACGACGTCAGCCGGTTCGCCCGGTTCGCCGTGAACGTCTGGGGCGTGGAGCCCCGGTTCGACTGGCCCGAGCGCACGGCGCTCGAAGGGATCGGCAGGTTGAAGAGCTTCTTCCGCGCCATCGGCCTTCCCACGAGCCTCCCCGAGCTGGGAATCACGGACGACCGCCTGGAGGAAATGGCGAAGAAGGCCACCGCGGCCGGACCGCTGGGCAACTTCATGAAGCTGGGCAAGGACGACGTGGTTTCGATCTACCGCCTGGCACAGTAGGAAGGAAGCGTCCATCACCCTCGGGAGAGCCTTCGCCTCTGCTGCGGCTGCGGCATTTCTTCTCGTGCAGGGATGCACGATTCAGTCTCTTGCGCTGCGCTCGGTTGACAGCCTGTTCGACAACACCGTGGCAGCCCTCATGGGAGAGGGGGACCTGCAGTTCGCCGAATCCGCAATCGCCGGGGACATGAAGCTCCTCGAGGGAGTCGTGGAGAGCGATCCGACCAACGTGAAGTACCTCCAGCTGGCCTGCATGGGGTATGCAAGCTATGCGCTGGCCTTCGCGGAGGACACGCCCGGACGCGCGCTCCTGTTCTACTCGCGCGCGCTGGCGTATGGTCAGCGCGGGCTCATTGCCAGGGGGATCCCCAAAAATGCGTTCACTGCTGATGCGGCTGCAATGCGCTCGGCCCTGGGGAAGCTGGGGAAGAGCGACGTGCCCCTTGCTTTCTGGACAGCCAATGCGTGGGGTAGCGCTATCAACCTTCAGCAGGACGAGCCGGACGCAATCGCAGGGATTCCGACGGCCAACGCCCTCATGCAGTGGGTATTGGATCGAGAACCGGACTTTTTCTACGGCGGTGCTTCCCTGTACTTCGGGGTCTACTATGGAAGCTACCCGCCCGCCCTCGGAGGCCGGCCCGACATCGCCAAGGAGAACTTCGACCGCGCGATCGCTTCCGGCAAGGGCAGGTTTCTCATGACGGACGTCTTGTATGCACGCACGTACGCGGTGGAAACGCAGAACGAGGTGCTGTTCAAGGAGCTGCTGACACGCGTGGTAGATGCGCCTCCGGACGTTCTTCCCGAGCAGCGGCTGGCCAACGCCGTTGCCCAGAAGCGCGCGCGCCAGCTCCTGGCCCGCGCCGAGGAGTTGTTTTAAGTGAAAATCCGACGAGCATTTCTCCTGGCCGCAATGGGTTTCCTCTGGGCGCTGCCCCTCCCGGCCCAGCAATTCACGATCAAGTTCGCCACGCTTGCCCCGGAGGGGAGCACGTGGATCAAGGTAATGCGGGAGTTCGACGCGGCCGTGCGCTCGGAAAGCGGGGGCCGGCTGGGGTTCAAGCTCTACCCGGGAGGAGTGGCCGGCGACGAGAAGGACGTGGTGAGAAAAATCCGGCTGGGACAGTACGGCGGAGGCGGGTTCACCGGCGTAGGAATCGGGGAAGTGGCAAAAAAGGTTCGGATACTCGACGCGCCGCTGTTCTTCAAGGGCTATGACGAAGTGGAGTTCATCGAGCAGAAATACGAGCGCGATTTCAATCAGGCCCTGGAGGACGGGGGCTTCGTGCTGCTGGGCTGGGCGGAGGTGGGCTTCATCTACGTCTTTTCCAGCAAGCTGGTCGCCACGTTCAGCGACCTGAAGTCGCTGAAGCCGTGGATGTGGGAGGGGGATCCCATTGCCCAGGCCGCCTACCAGGCCATCGGGGTTTCCCCCGTCCCGCTTTCGATCACGGACGTCATGACCTCCCTGCAGACCGGCATGATCGATGCCGTGTACAGCTCCCCCTATGCCCTGATCGCCCTGCAGTGGTTCACCCGGGTCAGCTACGCCATGAGCCAGCCCCTGGCCGATGCGCTGGGAGCGGCGGTGATTTCAAAGAAAGTCTACGATTCCCTGCCGGGCGATCTGCAGACTATCCTCATGACAAACGCGAAAAAATTCATCAGCAGGGTCACCGCCTCCAGCAGGCAGGACAACGCCAAGGCCATCGAAACGCTGAAGCAGAGGGGAATGAAGTTCGTCCAGGCCCCGAAGGAAATCGCCACCGAGTTCGACACCATCGGCACCCGGGCGCGCCAGCTCCTGGTCGGCAACCTTTTCCCGCAGTCATTCCTTGACGACGTGGAGGGCTCCCTCCGGGCCTACCGCCAGGAGCATCCCGCCTCCCGATGAGAATCATCCGCCTCATCGACCGGGGCCTCGCGATGCTCGTCACCGTGCTCCTGGTCGGCTCCTTCACCATCATGCTCAGCCTGGCCGTGACTCAGGTGCTCCTCCGTGAGTTGGTTCACACGAACATCCTCTGGGGCGACATGGCCGCGCGTCACCTCGTGATCTGGGTCGGCTTCTTCGGCGCCTACCTTGCCGGCCGGAACGATAGGCACTTCCACATCGGGTTCCTTTCGCGATTTCTCGGCCCGAGGCCGCGTCCGTGGTTCGCCGTCGTGTCCGACAGCTTTGCCGCCCTCATCTGCGCGTTCCTCGTTGCCGCGGGCTGGACGTTCGTGACGGTGGGCCTCGACCCTCACGCGGTGTTGTTTCTCGGCGTTCGCCAGACTGCCGCGGCAATGATCGTCCCCGCGGGATTCCTGCTCATGGCCCTGCAGTACACGCTGAGAGTGGTCCAGGGCCTGGCAAAGGCCATCCGGCCGCAACCTGCGCAGGAGCGGAACTGAATGTCAGCAGGATGGATCGCGGCAGCCGTGCTGGTGCTTGTTGCCGTTGCAGGCGCACCTCTGTTCTCGATCATCGCTGCAATCGGGCTGCTTGCATTCCACGCAGCGGGAGTGGACACCGCAGCCCTCATCGCGGAGCTGTATCGACTGGTTGATTTTCCCGCTCTGATTGCCATTCCCCTTTTCACGTTTGCCGGGTACCTGCTCGCTGAAAGCCAGGGACCGCGGCGTCTGGTCGGTCTGGCGCAGGCGCTGTTCGGGTGGATGCCCGGCGGGCTTGCGGTGGTGGCCGTCTTCTCTACCGCGGTATTCACGGCGTTCAGCGGCGCATCCGGTGTCACGATCATCGCCCTCGGGGGGCTGATCTTTCCCGCCCTTCTGAAGGAGGGATACCCGCAGCGCTTCTCCCTGGGGCTGATGACCACCTCGGGGAGCCTGGGCCTGCTGTTCCCGCCGTCCCTGCCGATCATCCTGTACAGCATCGTGGCGGGAGTCAGCATCGACAAGCTGTTCGTGGCCGGGCTGGTCCCGGGCATCATCCTCATCCTGATCCTCTGCGCGTACAGCATTCGCACGGGAATCGCGGCAAAAGTCCCGCGCAGCCCGTTCCGCATCCGCGAGGTGGCGCGCGCGTTGAAGGATGCCGCGTGGGAGGTGCCCCTCCCCATCGTGGTGATCGGCGGGATCTACGGCGGGTTCATCACGGCCACGGAAGCAGCGGCCCTCACGGCATTGTACCTCCTGGTTGTCGAGGTCCTGATCCGCCGCGAGATCTCTGCGGTCCGTGGCCTTGCCCGGGTCATCAGGGAGAGCATGCTGCTGGTCGGGGCTATCCTGGTCATGCTCGGAGCCGCAATGGGGGTGACCAGCTACATCATCGACCAGCAGATTCCCATGAAGCTGTTCGCGTTCATCAACTCCTTTGTCAGCAGCAAGCTTCTCTTTCTCATCATCCTGAACTTCTTCATCCTGGTGATGAACATGGTGGAGATCTTCTCAGCGATCATCATCGTGGTGCCCATCATCGTCCCGGTGGCCCTGCAGTACGGGGTTGACCCGGTCCACCTGGGGATCATCTTCCTGCTGAACCTCGAGATCGGTTACATGACTCCGCCGCTGGGACTGAACCTGTTTCTCTCCAGCCTCAGGTTCGGGAAGCCCCTGCCCACTGTGTACAGGACAGTGCTGCCGTTTTTTGTGCTGACCCTCGCCGTCCTGCTCCTGATCACCTACGTCCCTGAGCTGAGCCTGTCGGTGATCACGGAAATAGGACTGAGGGGCGCCGGTCCTGCAGCCCGCGTCTACGTCTCTCGGTCGAATGAGTACCCGACGTCCTGGTACTTCGAGCGGAACTCCTTGACATCGTCACCGACGAACTTCTTCTCCACCAGGCAGCGCTTGAACAGCTCCGCAATGTGCTCCATCTCCGGCTCCTTCATGCCCACGCGGGTCATCTCCTGCACGCCGAGCCTGATGCCGGCGGGGCTGAGAGCCTTGTCCAGCGGCTCGAAGGGGAGAAGGTTCATGTTGACGATGATCCGGTTGTCCTTCAGGTTGCGGGCCGCCGATTCCCCGCCGCCCTGCTCGGTCATGTCGATGGCCACCTGGTGGGTCTCGGTGAATCCGAACTTTTCCGCCTGGACCTTGAACCCGAACTCGAAGAGCTTGCGGGCAAAGTGCTTCGCGTTGGCAATGACCTGGCGCGCGTAGTCGGCGCCGAACTCCAGCACCTCGTAGGTGGCAAAGGTCAGGGCAACGAGGGTCTCCAGGTGATGGTTCGAGGACGACCCGGGGAAAGCGCCCTTGTCGATCTTCCGCCACTCCTCGTCGTCCAGGTTGGAAAGGATCACGCCGCGCTGTGACCCGTAGAAGGTCTTGTGCGTGCTTCCCGTGACGATGGACGCCCCTTCGGCCAGCGGGTCCTGGAACTGCCCGCCCGGCGATCAGGCCCAGCACGTGCGCGCCGTCGTAGATGACGTGGATGCCCTTCTTCTTGCACCAGGGCACGATCTCCTTCACGGGCTCGGGAAAGAGGAAGAGGCTCTTGCCCATGATGAGGATCCGGGGATCGAACGACTTCATGAGCTCCAGGGTCCGGTCCACGTCGATGTGCCAGCCGTCCGCTGTGAGGGGGAAGTTCACGATGTTCTTCGTGTACTTGCCAACGGAGCCGGCCTTGTGGTGGCTGATGTGCCCGCCGGCCGGCGTGGAGTTCACCATGACGATGTCCCCCGAGCGGATGTAGCGGCTGAAGACGGCGTCGTTGGCGATGGTCCCGCTGATGGGCCGCACGTCGGCGTGCTTGCAGTGGAACAGCGACTTCATGTGCTGCTTCAGCAGGCTCTCGATCTCGTCGATGATCTCCGTTCCCTGGTAGTAGCGCTCTCCGGGATGGCCCTCCGCGTAGCGGTGGGCGAAATCGGAGCCCATGATCCCGCGCACGCGCCGGCTGGTGACGTTCTCACTGGCGATGAGATTGATGCAGTTGTCCGCGCCAGGCGTTCTGGTCCTTGACGAGCGACTCGATATGGGCTGCGTTGCGTTCGTACATTCCTTGTCCTTTCAATACTCAGTTCGTCAGTGCTTGAAGCATCGCTGGCCCGTGAACACCATGGCGACGCCTGCCTCGTTGCACGCTTCGATCGATTCGAAATCCCGGTCCGATCCTCCGGGCTGAACGATGGCGGTGACCCCTTCCCGGATCCCGACATCCACGCCGTCGCGGAAAGGGAAGAATCCGTCGGAGACCATGCAGGCGCCGGCAATTCCGCCCTTCTGGCGCGCTACCTCGCGATCTATTTCCGCGCGGGCCCCGGGCTTTTCCAAGCTGGCATAGGGGGCCTGGAAACTCTCCCAGGAAATACGGTCCGCAAGCTTGCGGTACGCCTTGTCGCGCGCAATCTCCGCAACACCGACGCGGTCCTGCTCTCCGGTCCCGATCCCCACCGTGGCGCCGCCTTTGACGTAGATCACCGAGTTGCTGGTGATACCCGTTTCCACGAGCCACCCGAACAGGAGATCATCCAGCTCTTCCTGCGTGGGAGCGCGTTGGACCGCGTACTCCCTGCCCTTCCACGCGGCGGCGGCGGGCAGAAAATCGCGCCGTCGTCAGCGTCTTCGGCACGAAAGCGGTCTGCGCCACGATGCCGCCGTCGATGAGGCTCTTGAAATCCACGTAGGGAGCGCCGACGAATCCTTCCAGCCGGTCCATTCGCGCGATGCGCATGACGCGGAGATTCTTCCATTTCGAGAAGATCTCCATGACGCCCGGCGCGAACTCGGGGGCCAGCACGACCTCGGCATAAGTCTCGGCGATCAGCTCGGCCGTCTCCCTGTCCACTTCCCGGTTCAGCGCGATTGCTCCGCCGAATGCGGCCAGACGGTCCGCCATGTGCGCCTTGTGATAGGCCTCGGCAAGGGTGGCGCCCCTTTGCGGCGCCGCAGGGATTGTTGTGCTTCACGATGACGGCGAAAGGAGTGGCGCCGAAGTAGCGCAGGATGTTCAGCGCGTTGTCCGCATCCGTGATGTTGATCTTGCCCGGGTGCTTGCCCGACTGCAGGAGCTCGATGTCGGAGGCAAGGTAACGTCCCGGGGCAATCATCGTGGTTGCGCCCAGCGTCAGGTTGCCGTTCACCAGCCGGTAGAGGGCGGCCTCCTGCCCGGGGTTCTCCCCGTAGCGCAGGCCCTTCTCCTCGCCGTTGATCACCCACGTGGCCTTCTCATAGACGAGGGTCTGGCGGCCCTCCTCTCCGACGAAGCTGATCTCCATGCCGCCGGGAAAATGGTCGTCCATGATCCGCCGATAGGCGGTCTTGAAATCAGGAGCGCTCACCCGGGTCAGGCCCCGTTCCTGATCGCGTAGGGCCCGGAACCAACGGGAAGCGGGGTTGACGTCCAGGTAGTCGGCTATTGCCGCATCGTAGCGGGCGATGAGCCGGAACGCCTTCTGCGCCAGGCGGTAGCGCGTGGCGAGGCGCAGCGTCCCGTCCTGTTTCGCAAGCTCCTCCACGACAGCGGGGTAGTCCGACGGATCGGCGAGCACGGCCACGCGGTGGAAGTTCTTCGCCGCAGCGCGCACCATGCACGGCCCGCCGATGTCGATGTTCGCCCGCGCATCCTCGAGGGTCGCCTGTGCGGCGGCGACGGTCTGTTCGAACGGGTAGAGGTTGACGACGACCATGTCGATCGCCGCGGCCCCGGTCCGGGCGAGGTCCGCCCGGTGGGAGGCATTGTCGGTTTCAGACAGGAGCCCGAGATAGATCTTGAAGTCGAGCGTCTTCACCAGCCCGCCCTGCATTTCGGGCTGCCCCGTGTAGTCGGACACCTGGCGAAGGGACGTTGAAGCTGATGCGCCGAGCACGGACAGCAGGGCGGAATGTGTTCCGCCTGTTGAGAGAAACTCGACATCTGGACTCGCTGCGCGGAGGCCGTGCGCGAGGGTCGCCGAGGCCGGACTTGTCGGAGACGCTCAAAAGGACGGTCTTCACCCTCACCCGATCGTCGATCGTCGCGACCCTGTTGACCGCCATCCCATCCTCCGCGCGGCCATGCTATTGGTTTTCATGCGGAGATTCAAGCGATGGGGGCCGCAAGGGTGGACCGGTTGACGGGCCCTGCGGGGACCGGGCGCATAGACGCACACGCTGAGGGCTGGTAGGATTCCTTCTCGATGCAGAGCACTCAAGAATCCGCTGCCTCCCGCGGTTCCCGCCGACCGCCGGTGCTGACGTTGGCAGTCTATGGCGGGGCGGTCGTCCTCCTGCTCATGGCGGCGTTTTTCGCCCGGGGCTTCTCACGCGACGTCGGTGACGGACGGGTAGCCGGCCGCTATTCCCTTTTCCCGTTGCTTGGTTCCCATGCGCCGGAGGAGCTGACTCTTACCTGGAACGGGCTGGCACTGCATTTCACGCGCGCCATGACCCCGGCTCTGCAAGGCGTCGAGGCGGCGGAAGGAAGCACTGACCTGGTGTTCGACGGTGATATCCGGCTTCGGCTGACCCCGGGCACCGACACCGGCGGCTCCATTACCCTCGCCTCGGTCAACTCCTCAGGCTCCGCTTCCATTCATCCGCTGGTCGTCCCGTACTCCGTCGCGGGGATCCTCGGGGATCCGCCGTCGGATGCTGCCCTTTCCTGGAAGCGCGCGGGCCGGACGTTCCTTCTGACGCTCCCCCCGGGTGCGCGAGCTGATCCTTCCACAGGGACGGTGACGCTGCCCGCTCGCCACTTCTGCATGGGCTGCCGTCCTGCACGTCCAGGGGGTGAGCGCTGCTGCACCGGCCATGACCGGGAGGAAGACCGCCTCTTCGAACCGCTTGCCCGCGGAGACGGCAATGCCGACCAGGGAGAGACTGCAGGCGGCACTCGCCGGCTTCACGGACGCGGCGTACAAGGGGTGGAGTGAGTTGCGGTACTCATCCGCCCTGTCTCAGTGGCAGATGGCGGACGGGAGCGCAGGAGTCTCCGAGGACCTCGGGGTCGGGCTCCTGGCGGAGTCCATTGCGCGGGGAACGTGGCAGAAGATGTTTCCCCTGTGGTCGAATGCACAAGCGCTTCACTCGAAAGAAACCCCGTCGCTGGCCCTCGACTCAACCACAAGCGCCTACGTCGGAGGGGTTCGCGATTTCGCCAACGCGCTGCAGGCGGACTCGGTCGCCCGGATTGACCAGGCTCGGGATGCCCTTGAGCGGTCGGACAACACACTTCTTCGCACTCGCGGTCTTGTGCCCCTGCTCGTGAATCACGGCCCTCCGGATCTCGTGACAAAGGCCGGACTGTTCCTGGCCGCGCGCACAACCTCCGGGCTGGATGTCCCGGCGGCCATTGGATTGGTGGAAGCTGTTCTTGACTACGGAGTGCAGGTCCGACGGGACGACTCGCTTGTGGGCCTTCTCAAGGAGGCGGTCAATCGGCGAATACTGCCCGCGGTCCGAACAACTGACGCAGGTGTTTTCCTTGAAACCGCGCCGGGCAGGTCCGACGTGCAGGCGGGCATCTTCTGCGGCGCGCTCCTGGTCCGCGCCGGCGCGCTGATCGACTCTTCGCTGACAGCAAGCCGTCGGGCAGGGGGCTTCTCGTCTCGGGACTTTCCCTGGCGGATGAAAAAGGCTTTCTTCCCGCAAGGCTCGTTCTGAGCGGTGGGCGCCTCACGTCGCGCGAGGGAACCCTCGCTCCGGAAACGATCTATCCCGAGCTGCCCCTGGCTCGCTTTCTTCCGCGGGAAACGTCACTTGCCGCCCAGCTCGGGCCCGGCGCCTGGCTCTGGACCTCCGCGCGGGTTGCTTCGGCAACCGGTTCCGCCTGCGGGGTCGTCGCTCACTTTCTCCTTTCCCGCGGCGTCCCGTTCCACGTCATCATCCAGGGAATCGCGCCTTTCGCGCTGTTGAAGCTCCACGGGATCCCGTGGCATGCCGATGCGACGTATTTCAAGTATTCCGACGGTTGGACCTATGACGCGAAATCCCGGGCCCTGTCCATGAAGGTGACCGGAAGGTCCGACCAGGAAACCATCGACATTTCGAATTAAGCCGCGCCGCCGCGCGGGGACGGTCAGGCGGATCGGCGGGGGTCCCGCCGGTTGTCCAGCTCCCGGTAGAGCAAGTACACGGAGTTTTCAAGCTCCTGCCTGATTCGCTGCTTCTCGCGGGCAAACGGGAGTGTCGCGTCAAACCTGATTGGGGTCCCCACCAGGATCCTTCCCGCTTTGCGGTGCACGGCGACCGGGAGGAACTGGACTGCCTTCATCGTAGCCTGGTAGTACAGCCGGGCCACGTGGATGAAACCGGTGCAGAACTCGCCCAGGACGTCGTTGATCTTCCGCGACGAGTCCTCCGCAAACACCAGGATGCTCTTCCCCTGTTGCAGGAGGGAAAGGCTGCGCATGACCGTGCTCCTGATCGCTTTGCTCTTCTGGTAGACCGGGATGGCTCCAATGTCCTTCATCAAGGCCACGCACACCGAGCCGATGAGCCTGCCGAGAAACGCGCTGAGGGGTGGCTTGAGGTGCAGCTCGTGCTCGCAGAACTCCGCCTGGATACGAGTCGCGGCGGTGGCGAGCTCGGTCACTTCGTGGGCGACCCAGGGGTACATCTCCACGGGCATCGAGGTAATGACCGAGACCGGGCCGAATGCTCCGGCGTGGTTGGCAACGAGAATGACCGGCTCGTCGGTGGAAAGGTTCTCGAGCCCGCGCAGCCGGGCGTTGAAGAAGAGGCGGCGGAGTACCTTGTAAAAACATTGCGACACCATTCAGGCGGCTCCGAACCGGCTCTCCTGCATAGACAGCCTATGCATAGACTAACGCTCGAAACAACCTGCTGTCAAGGAAATTGTCAAGGAGTGTCAGGAAGAGGGCAGTGGATCCTCAGGCTGTTCCTCAGGCCTCAGCATGGAGCGAAGGAGGAAGGGAACGGTGAGAAAGAGCAGGATGCAAAGGGAAACCGCGAGCAGCCGGAACAAGCCCGAGATCTCCCCAGAGACTTCTCAGGGCGGCGGCGCTGCCGACCATCCCCACGATGATGACTGTCCCGACCTTCAGAGCGCGCTGCCGGACACGGACGAACAACGCCGTGGTGACTCCAAGGGCGGCAAAAAAGTAGCCCATGGCCGTGTCCCACCTGCTGAACCTCGACTCGATGCTGTGCAGGACATCGACAAGAACGCCGGCCGACTGGGTGACGGTGACTATCCACAAGCCCAGGACCGGGAGCGGCAGCAGCATGAGGGAGAGCAGGATCCAGTCCCGTGCGCGCCACGGCGACGGCGGCGGAGGCAATCAGCCAGAGCGTGAACACGTAGAGGATTGCACGGACGGCGAGCTGCCAGAACGGTGCAGGGGCGCCGTGGCCGCTGATATAGAAGGATACGGTGCGGGCAACAGGATCCATGGAGAGGTAGCTCGCAACCAGGAGGGGCAGAACGGCGTAACCGATCCAGGAGTACATCCAGCTGGTTCCGCCGCTGCGCCAGCCAAGAAGCGCAATGACGACTATCGCGGCAAATGCGGTTCCCAGCATGAGGGGATGACGCCAGACGTGAGTGGCAAAAAGAGCAGCCACGATCAGGTGGGGCTGGCACGCGATGAGCGCCTCGGTCCAGCTGCCCCTGCTGTGCGCCTCGTACATGAGCCGGGCGATGCTCCGTGCGTCGCCGAAGGATTTCAAAGCGTCTCGAACCGCGTCACCTCTCCGGCACGCCCTGGAGCTCCAGGTCGCCAACTTTCTCCTCGAAGTGCGTGGACAGCTCGCTGATCACCCGGCGCTCAGTGCGGGGGTCAAGGTGAAGGTGCGACTGGACCTCGTCGAGGTAGCTGCTGACCTCCGGCTGCATGGTCTGCCTTTCAGCCCTCGGTGGGTTTCATGACAAGGGCCATGGCGCTTGCAAAGCTCTGCCACATGTCCAGTTTCTGCTGCAACAGCTCCCTTCCCTGGTTCGTGATGGAGTAATAGCGCCGTTCCTGCCCGTTGGGGAGCTTTTTCCACTCTCCCTGCACGAGTCCTTCGTTTTCCAGCTTGCGAAGTGCAGGATAGACAGTTCCCTCCTTGAACCGGAAATAACCGTGGCTCCTCTCTTCGATCTCTTTGATGAGTCGGTAGCCGTAGGTCTGGCCATCTTCGTTGATCAGGAAGAGGAGGAGCGAGTCGGTGTTTCCGCGGAGGAGGTCTGAGTCATAACTTCGGGGAGGGGTGTCCGCCATTGGGGATGTCCTTTCCACAAAAATGTATCCACCGCCGCCAGCTCCTGTCAAGCGATCCGCTCACGTGTATACTCTGGTGCGTGAAAACGAAGAAGCCGGCAGGAAAGACCGGAAACGGCCGCGCAAAGCTGGAAAAGGAGCTTCGAGCAGCGATTGCAGAGGTGGACGAGAAAGGCCTTCTTTTCCTCCTCAGGCAGGCTCAGGTCCTCATCCACAACGCCCGCATGGAAACCCAGGGCGGGCTTCCCGCCGGGGAAGCGGGCCCGGGCGCGCCATTGGCCGCGGGACACCCGCCGGAGACCGTCGCCATAGAGGAGTCCGACGGGGGGAAGACCATCTTTCTCACGATCGGTCGTGCCCGCAAGGTGCTGGCGCCGGACGAGATGAAACGGCTCGTACGCATCTGTTATGCCGCAGAGACGCGAAGCGAAGCATTGCGGCAGCTGTTCACGGTTCTCGTCAAGGAAAGGCGGGACATCCTGACGGATGCAATGATCGGCAGCCCGGACAGTCCGCTGCTGCGGCAGCTGTTTGCTGCGGTGCGGGAAAAATACCAGCTTCCCGAGCGCTGACGCGGAACGCTTGCGGCCCGGCAATTTTCCTTCTATCCTGCTGGAAATGGCACGCAGCGACATCGACGGAAAGTACTTTCTTTCCTACGAGCACATTCACCAGAGCGTCCGGACCCTTGCAGACAGGATCAGGGGGTCTGGTTTCCATCCCGATCTCATCGTGGCCATCGGATCAGGCGGGTTCATCCCCGCGAGAATTCTGAAGACTTTCCTGGAAGTGCCCATTCTGACCGTGGGCATCTCCTACTACGGCCCGGACAACAAGCCTGCAACGGCACCGCGGACCATCCAGTGGATCGACGAAGTGGAAAAGAAGCTGGCAGGCCGCAGGATCCTCCTCGTCGACGAGGTGGATGATTCGCGGGTCACCCTGGAGTATTGCCTGAGGGAGCTTCTCCTCCACGCGCCCGCTGAGATTGCAGTTGCGGTTCTGCACAACAAGAAAAAGGAAAAAAGGGGCGCGCTCCCCCCGGAGATAAAGCGGTATTTCGCCGCCGAGGAGATCGACGACAAGTGGATCTGCTATCCCTGGGACGCGCGGGATATTGCTGCCCACGAACGGGTTGCACGCTCGGGCATCATTGCAGACTGACGCAGGCCCTGCCGGTTGACCCGGCTGTGACATCATCATATCCTCCCTGAACACCTCCATGGGAATGGAAACCTTCTGGCTGAGAGATTCCCGAGCGCTCGTGGACGTGGCCATGGGCCGGCTGCCCGCGGACCTCGTCATTCGAGGGGGGCGGTGGGTCTGCGTACAGTCCGGAGAAGTGATCCCGCACACCGACATCGCCATGAAGGCGCGCCGCATCGCTTATGTCGGTGAAGATGCCCGCCACTGCGTGGGCGCGGCCACGATCGTCCTCGAGGCAGAGGGAAGGTACCTCGTTCCCGGGCTCCTGGACGGGCACATGCACGTGGAATCGGGCATGGTCACGGTGACCGAGTTCGTGCGGGCAGTGCTCCCCCATGGGACAACGGGCATGTTCGTCGATCCGCACGAGATCGCGAACGTGCTGGGGCTCCGCGGCGTGCGTCTGATCGTGGACGAGGCCGCCCGGCAGCCCATCCATGTTTTCGTCCAGGTTCCCAGCTGCGTTCCCTCCGCTCCCGGGCTGGAAACCCCCGGCGCCGTGATCGGGCCCGCTGACGTCGAGGAGGCACTGACCTGGCCCGGCATCATCGGCCTGGGGGAGATGATGAACTTCCCCGGCGTAATCGAAGGAAACGACAAAGTCCACGCCGAGATGTCAGCTACCCGGCGGGCGGAAAAAGTCATCGGTGGACACTACGCTTCCCCCGACCTCGGGCTTCCTTTTCACGCCTACGTGGCCGGCGGCGCGCAGGACGACCACGAGGGCACACGCGTGGAGGACGCCGTGGCGCGGATCCGCCAGGGCCAGCGCGTCATGATGCGATACGGCTCGGCATGGCACGATGTTGCGGCACAGCTGCCCGGCCATCCTTCGTCTCGGGCTCGATCCGCGGCACTTCATCCTCTGCACGGATGATTCGCATTCGGAAACCCTTGTCCGGGAGGGTCACATGGACCGAGTGGTCCGGCATGCAATTTCCCAGGGACTGGCGCCAATGGCGGCGCTGCAGATGGCCACCATCAACACGGCAGAGCACTTCGGCGTAAGCCGCGACATCGGCTACATTGCGCCGGGCCGTTTCGGTGACGTGCTGCTCGTCGAAGACCTGCAGGATTTCCGCGCTGACGTCGTACTGGCCCGCGGACGGCTTGCAGCCCTGGATGGGAAGCTGCACGCCGAGCTGCCCGGCTGCCGAGTACCCGGCGTGGTCAAAGGAGACAGTGCACTTCCCACGGCCCCTGGTTGCGGCAGACTTCCGGCTCGATGCGTTCCGCCCCGGCCCCGAGGCGGCCGCTCATGTCATCGGGGTGAAGGAGAACCAGGCCCCGACCGAACACCTCGTAATGAAGGTGCGGGTTCAGTCCGGGGAAGTCTGCGCCGACCCCGGGAGAGACATCGCAAAACTGGCACACCTCGACCGTCACCAGGGGAACCGGCAAGGTGCAAGTCGGATTTGTGCACGGATTCGGATTCAAGGGAAAATGCGCAATTGCCACGACTGTTGCCCACGATTGCCATAACCTCCTAGTCGCAGGGACGGATGACGGGCAGATGGCGATTGCCGTGAACGAGGTTGCCGCCTGCGGAGGGGGCCAGGTGGTGGTGCAGGACGGAAAGGTGATCGGCAGGGTCGCACTCCCGATTGCCGGCCTGATGTCAGACCGCCCCGCTTCTGAGGTGGCCGTCGCTGCAGCCAGCGTCCTCCGGGGGTTCCGCGAATGCGGCTGCACGCTGAACAACCCCAACATGCAGCTCAGCCTCCTCGGGCTCGTCGTGATCCCCGAGCTTCGACTGTCGGACATGGGGCTCGTGGACGTGAATCGATTTGCCGTGATCCGCGTGCTTGATTGATCCTGTCTGCCAGGGCCTATGTGCCCCATGACGCGGTGCGGCCGATAGGGCTCCTCCACGGACTTTACCTGTTCTGGCGTCAGGTGGATGGAAACCGCGTCGATGGCCTGATCCAGATGCTCTGGCCTGCTGGCCCCGACAATCGGCGCAGTGAGCCCCGGCCTGGATAGCATCCATGCCAAAGCCGCCTGCGGCAGCGTACAGCCTGCCTGCCCGGCCACGATGCGCAGCCTGTCCACGATGGCAAAGTCATCGTCCTGGTAGTACATGGTGTGGGCAAACTCGTCGGACTTGCTGCGCGTCGTTGCCCCGCCTCTTTCCTTTGTCCTGTTGCCGGCAAGGAATCCGCGGGCCAGCGGGCTCCATGGAATCACCCCCACTCCCTGGTCGATGCACAGCGGGATCATCTCCCGCTCCTCCTCGCGGTACACGAGGTTGTAATGGTTCTGCATGGAATCGAATCGGGCCCAGCCGTGGCGATCGGAGATTGCGAGCGCCTTCATGAACTGCCACGCGTACATGCTTGATGCACCGATGTAGCGGGCCTTCCCCGACGCGCACCACGTCGTTCAACGCTTCCAGCGTCTCCTCGATTGGCGTCTCGGGGTCCCATCGATGGATCTGGTACAGGTCGACGTGATCCATTCCCAGCCGTTTCAGCGAGCCGTCGATGCCGGCCAGGATGTGCTTGCGCGAGAGTCCCGCGGCGTTGGGATCCGGGCCCATGCGGTTGAAGACCTTGGTGGCCACGACGACCTCGTCCCGCTTCGCGAAGTCCCGCAGGGCCCTGCCCGGTGACCTCTTCGCTTGCGCCCAGCGAGTACATGTCAGCCGTGTCGAAAAAATTGATCCCTTTTTCCAGCGCGCGCTTGTAGAAGGGCCGCGCCTTCTCCTCGTCCAGCACCCAGTCCCGCCATTTCGATGAGCCGTATGTCATCGTGCCCAGGCAGATGCGTGAAACCTTCAGACCCGTCCTTCCCAGTCGAACATATTCCATTGCCGACCTCCCGATCTTCCGAAAACCTACAGCCGGCGGGACGGGGGGTCAAATCCGGCTGGTCGCCTTAGTCCTTTTCGAACGGCGTGCCCAGCGCGGCAGGAGGTGTGGCATTCAGGGCCCGCAGCGCCTTGGCGACGCGGCGCCGGACCGGCTCGGGCAGTCGCGCGAGTGAGCGTTCCACCCATTCCGCGTTTCCGATGTTGACGAACAGAAGCGTGAGGATCATGAGCGGGAAGGGCGCGACCTGCAGCACCTGGGAGGGAACCCCCGGCAGAGCAGGCTGCAGCACGAGGCCCAGCCACTGCAGCAGGGAGAAGAGGTACGCCCCGAAGGCGGCGCGGAACGGATTCCATCCGCCGAAGATCGTGATGGCAAGAACGATCCACCCGATCCCGTCCAGGCCCGAGATCGTTCCCTTCCAGCCCGCCTTCACCGACAGGGAGTAGATCGGCCCGGCCAGGCCGGCGATGGCCCCGCCGGCCACCGTGTACAGGTAGCGCAGGCGGTTCACGTTCGCGCCGCGAACATACGCGGCGGCGGGCCGCTCGCCGATTCCCCGCAGCATCAGGCCGGGGCGGGTGCGGAAGATGAAGATCCACGCCGCCACGACGAGGAGGAAACTCAGGTAGGTCATGAGGTCCTGGTCGAAAGAGCAGGACACCCGCCCCGGGAAGATCCTTGAGGAATGGGAATCGGGAGCGTCGAAAGGCGCGGGACCTGTTTCTCCCATGATCGGGTTTCCCAGGAAATAGGACAGGTCCCGGCAGAGGAGAGTCAGCACGAAACCCACGGCCACCTGGGACTGCCGCAGTGTGATGCTGGCAAAGGCCAGGAGCAGCGCCACCAGGCCGCCGATCGACCGCCCCGGCAAGAAAGCCCAGCACGATGCTCTTCGTCGCCAGCGCAACGGCAAACCCGCCCATGGCGCACAGGAGGATCTTCCCGTTCATGGAGAGGTTGGTGACCCCGGCCCGCTCGCTGATCGTTTCACCGATCACCCCGAAGAGGATCGGCGCAGCCGAGGCAAGGACTCCGGCAAGACCGATGAGGACGAATTCCAGTGTCATCGCCTCATCCCTTTCCGGCCAGGCGCTGGCGCAGTCCCTGGGCCAGCAGGACGAACAGGACGAGGGTGCCCTGGAGCACGCCGGCAAGGGAAGAATCCTGGCGGAGGACGATGGGAAGCTGGATGCTCCCGACGTTCAGGGCGGCGAAGAAAAGCGCCACCGGGGCGGCCAGGGCCGCTCTGAATCCGGCGAGCATCGCCACCATCAGCCCGAGATAGCCGTAGCCGCTGGAGATGGAGGGGATGAGCCGGTGGTACACCGAGGTCACCTGGACGGCCCCGGCAAGGCCGGCAAATATGCCGCACAGCGCAAAGGAGGTCATCATGTGCTGCCAGGTCGGCACGCCCAGCAGGTAGGCGGCGCTCGGATTCTTTCCCACCGCTTTCAGCCGCAGGCCGAAGTGCGTCCCCTGCAGCAGCACGTAGACCAGCGACGATGGCGCACAGTGCAAGGACCACGGCCGCCGGGCTCAGCCGCGACTGGGCAGAAATCGTCGGCAGCCAGAGGGAGGGCGCAAAGGGCACCGTCCCGGACATCGAGGCCACGCCTGGGCGTTTCCACGGACCGAAGATGAGCCAGAGGTTGAGCGCGGAGGCAACGAAATTGAGCCCCAGACCGCCGAAAATCTCGTTCACGCCGCCGAAGGTCTTCAGCGCCCCGGCGAGCAGCGCCCAGAGAGCGCCGCCCGCCATCCCGGAGACGATGCTCAGCGGTATGATCAGCGAGGGATCGACGCCGGAGCTCTGCAGGCCGCGCAGCATCCAGGTCGTGAAAATGGCCCCCAGGGTGATCTGTCCTTCGATGCCGATGTTCCACAGCCCGGCGGTGAACGTGATCAGCAAGCCCGCAGTGGCAAGGAGCAGGGGCACCCAGGAGACGAGAACGTTCGCCGCGACATCCCATGATCCCACGGCGCCAAGCACGATGTTCGCGTACGCGGCGAGGGGCGGCGCCTTTGCCGCCAGCAGCACAAGCGTGGTCAGGAGGACCGCCACAACGATCGCGCCGATCTGCAGGAGCGCGTTCGAGGCCGCGGACCTTAGCTCACGTGCCGCTCCTGCCAGCGACTCCCATCCCTTGCCGCCGATCAATCCGCCGAGCTGCTCCACGGTCAGCCCGGCCGCCGGGCAGGGGAGGGGAAACGCGGCCGGAAAAGAAGACGAGGACCCGGTCGCTGTACTGCAGCACCTCGTCGAGATCCGCCGAGATGAAAATGATCGCCGCGCCCTGCGCGCACCGCTCCCGGAGCTTGCCCCAGATGTACAGCGTGGACTCGATGTCCAGCCCGCGGGTCGGATGCTCCAGCAGGATCAGGGACAGGGACTCCTTCAGCAGGGCGAGGAGCATCCGCTGCTGGTTTCCTCCCGACAGGGATTCCACCGGGTGCGAGGGGGAGCCCTTGATGTTGTACGTGCCAGATCCTGTCCGCCGCCACGTCGGCGGCTCGGCGGCGGTCGATGAACATGCCGCCCGTTCCCTCGGACAGGACGAAAGTGGTCAGCGAGGCTGAGGCCGGCAACGAGGCCCTGCTCCAGGCGGGCGGCCGGAAGGTAGGCAACGCCGTGCCTCATGAAGGCATGGTAGGAGAGACCGGTGACGTCCGTGTCCCCCGAGGCGCACGTGTGCCGGCCACTGGTCCGGGCAAGGCCCGCGCAGGCCGAAAGAAGCACCGACTGACCCGAGCCTTCCATCCCGGCAAGCCCGATCGACCTCTCCCGCCCGGGCCTCGAAGCTGACGTCGCTGATCTGCAGGCGCAGCGCTTCCAGGGAGACGCCGCGCAGGGACAGAATCGGCTCCCCCGGGCTGCCGAGTCGTCTTCCCGGCGAAGGCGACGTCCCGCTCGAACATCATTCGCACCAGTGACTTCGTGTCATAGGGGGGCACGGCGGTCCCCACGAGCGCTCCCTGGCGGAGCACGGCCACCGCGGAGCACAGAGCAGCTCCACGTCCTCCAGCTTGTGGGAGACGAAGACTATCGCCATGCCCTGCGCGAGCCAGCCGCTGAAGGGTTGCGAAAAGCTTCTCCTTCTGCGGCTGGCTGATGCCGGTTGTCGGCTCGTCGAGGATCAGGACCCGCGCGCCGAACCAGAGGAGGCGAAGGATCTCAAGCTGCTGCCGTTCGCCCACGGTCAGGGTGTCGACGAACGCGTCCGCATCAAGACTGAAATCGAATTGTCCCGGCGAGCTCTCGAAACTCGCGCGCCGCCTTCCGCCGATCCGGGAAACACCCCACCGGGCCTGCCAAGGATGAAGTTGTCCAGGATCCTCATTGGAGGAAAGTCCAGGGGGTCCTGGTGGAGCATCCCGATCCCGTGCCGAATGGCGTCCGCGGGAGAGTGGATGACCACCCGGGTCCCGTCCAGGAGGATGTCCCCGAGTCCGGCAGGATGAAGCCGGACAGTATCTTCATGAGCGTGCTTTTCCCCGCGCCGTTCTCGCCCAGGATGCCCTGGATTGCTGCGGATGCGATGCGCAGGGATATCCCTGCGTTCGCGTGGACTGAGCCGAAGGTCTTCCTGATGTCGCGGAGCTCGATCTGCATGGAGGCCTCAAAAGACGAGGGGCGAGACACATCGTGTCTCGCCCCTGGTTCAGTGTCTGCGAAAAACCGTCTACTTGGAAACGCTCTGACCCTGCATCCCCTGCAGGAGCTGGGGCAGGTACCAGACCTGCTGATCGGTAGCCGCCTGGCCGGCGTCCAGGTACGAGGTCCCGTCCTGGAGAGCAAGGGGGCCCTTCCAGAGCTTCAGGCCGCCCGAAAGCTCGCCGACGAACTTGTCCACGGCGGCAGAGGCGGTGCGCGACAAGCGCCTTGCCCTTGTTGAAGCCGACAGGCCGAAGTGTCGGGATTGTTGATGTTCTTCCAGTCCGGACCGTTCCACTCGAAGTGCGACTGCCATTTCCCCGCCATCGCCGCCTTCACCGCGCTGACGTACGCGGGTCCCCAGTTGAAGTACGGCACGCCGAGGTTGATCTCAGGCGAGGTCTGGGACGCGGCCGCATAGTCGTAGGGGACCGCCCACACCTTCTTGCCCTGGGCGGCGAACTTGGCCGCCTCGGTGACCGCTTCCGTCGTGTCGATGCCGGAAACCACGACGTCGTAGCCGCTGTTGAAGAAATCGTCCGCCACCTGCGAGGGATCCGAGGTGACCCCGGGGATGTTGAACCAGAACCCGATCCAGGTGACCTTGAACTTGCAGGTTCGACGGGGTCCTTTTTCAGGTAGTTGGTCCAGGCGTAGCGCGCGCCGAGATACACGGAGGAGGCGAGGCGCCGGGTCTCGTCGTTGATGAGGGGCCCGAGGTAGCCGATCTGGCCGGTCTGGGTGGTCATTGCCGCTGCAACGCCGGCGATCATCTTGCCGAACTCCATGCGGCCCATGATGTTGATCATGTTGGGAAGGTCCTGGTAGGTCTTTCCGTCCTTCCATACCTGGCTTCCCGAGGTCATGATGACGAAAATGTCAGGGTGCGCCGTGGCGAACTTCACCGCCTCGTCGGCCATGTCGTCCGAGCTGAAGACGATGAGCTTTGCGCCCTGTGCGACGAGGCTCTCCCCGAGCTGGGACACCGTGGTTCCCGGCCTGTCGGCGGGGTTGGCCTTGTCGATGTAGATCATCTTGGTGCCCGGGCACCTTCTTGACGACGTACTGGACGCCGTCGTAGTTGGCCTGGCTCCATCCCTGGTCGTTGTACGGCCCGACCAGAACCAGGCCGATTGTCAGGCTCGTGGACTGCGGCCGTCACCGTGCGCTACGGCCGCCAGTCCGAGGACGGCAACTGCCAGCACGAGAACAAGAACTCTCCGACTCCTCATGATTTTCCTCCTTTTGTCGCGTCGTGCATCCCCTCCCTCTGGTACCTCACGCTCCACGATGAAGAAGTGCACTACATGCGTCCGTGGATTCGGCGAAGTATACACCGCCGGCCGACTCACGAGCGGCGCAATCCGAAAGCGCTCCTGTCGGTGGGTCTACGGCCGCGTCCGCTTCCTGTCCCTCGGAAACAGCGTGGCCTCCTTCACGCTGGAAAGCCCCATGATCTTCTGCGTGAGCCGCTCCATGCCAATCGCAAATCCGCCGTGGGGCGGACAGCCGTACTTGAAGATGGATAGGTAGTCGCTGAGGCCCTCGGGCTTCAGGTCGAACGTCTGCAGGTTCTCCAGCAGCATGTCGTAGCGGTTGATCCGGATGCTGCCCGAGGTCACCTCCAGCCCGCGGAACAGCAGGTCGAAGGACTTTGTCCTGTTGTTCTCCGCGGGGAAGGTGTAGAAGGGACGGGACTTGCGCGGGTAGGCGTAGACGAAGGCCGCCTCGATGCCCGCGGTCTTCATGCGCCCACTCGCACAAAGCGCGTTCACCTTCAGGGGTGATCTCGTAGACCTTCTTTCCCGTCTCCTTTGACACGATCTCTTTCGCCTCGTCGTGGGAGACACGGGGGATCTTCGCGCACAGCTCGGGTTCGGGCACAGTCGCCTTCCATGTCTCCAGCTCGCGCTGGTTGGTTTCCCGGACGCCGCGGAAAATCGCCGCCAGGATCCCCGCCTCGAGGTCCATCAGGTCCTGCTCGCTCTCGATGAACGCCATCTCCACGTCCAGGGAGACGAACTCGTTGATGTGCCGGGGTGTGTCGTGCTTTTCGGCGCGGTACGCCGGGCCGATCTCGAAAACGCGCTCGAGGCCGGAGGCGATCAGTGCCTGCTTGTAGATCTGCGGGCGACTGCGTGAGGTACACCTTCGAGTCGAAGTACTCCACGGCGAACAGCCCGGTCCCTCCCTCGGTGCCTGTCCCGATGAGCTTCGAGGTCTTGATCTCGGTGAACCCTTCGCCGCGCAGGTGCTCCGCAAAGCAGCGCAGGATCGTGGCCTGCACGCGAAAGATGGAAAGGATTGCGGGGTTGCGCAGCGAGATCATCCGGTTGTCCAGGATCGATTCCAGCGAGGCCTTGCCGGGGATCCTGGTTCACGGGGAAGGGCAGGTCCAGGGCCGCTGCGGAGATGACCTCCATTTTCGACACGCGCACCTCGATGCCGCCGGGAGCCTTCTCGTTTGAGGCAACAACCCCCTCGGCGCGGATCACGCTTTCCGGGGTGACATCGGGCTTCGCGCTGAAAACCAGCTGGCAGATGCCGCTCCTGTCCCGCAGCAGGACGAAGGAGACGCCGCCGAGGTCCCGCACTCGATGCACCCAGCCGGAAAGACTGACCGTGGAACCCGCGAGCCCCGCCAGCTCAGAGACAAGCGTCCGCATTTCCCTGCTCCATTCTTGCGCGCATTTCTTCCGCGGTCTCCGAGAAGGCCGAGCACGCGACCAGCTTCGTCCAGGCGGACTCGGTGGCCAGGGGACCCATGGGGATGGCCCCCTCCCGCCACAGCTCGTGCCCGGTGGCATAGCGCGAGAGGTCCACGATCCCTTCCTGCTGGGACGTGCAGAAGAAGCTCACGCCCTTTGTCCCGGGCGGCAGCGAGGGCCCGGCGCAGCGAGTACGGGGAGTCGCGAAGATTCGCCGTGCCGGTGTCGTACAGCTCCAGCACGAAATTGCGGACCCCGCGGTCCATGAGATCGATGATGTAGTCGGCGCGCATGCCCGGGTAGACCCGGAGGATCAGCGTCGAATTGATGGCCGCCTCCAGCCTCGTCTTCAGGGATTCGCGGTCCGTGCCCAGGGGCAGCTCGTCGAACAGCGGGGCCCCGGTGTGGCACGGCCGGCGCATGTTCCAGTTGCGGAAGCCATCGGCGGCCATGCGCTCGAACTTCAGGTTCACCGGCGAGAGGACGCGACCGCCGAACACGACGTAGACGCCCGGGTCGGCTTCCGCGGCAACCTGGATGGCCTTGCGCAGCGTGGGGATGGCGTCGCTTCCGTCGCGCCCCGCTGGCTGCAGGGAGGCGGCGAAAACGATGGGCACGGGGGGTCGGGGGAAAAGCCAGAAGACCAGCGAGGCGGTGTAGGCCAGCGTATCGGTGCCGTGGGTCACGACGATGCCGGATGCGCGGCCGCCGCGCAGCCGCTCGTCGAGGCCCAGGAGAAGCCGCGCCCAGTCCAGGGGCGTGATCTCCTCGCTCAGGATCCTGCCGACCTCGCCCTCCTCGAAGGCGATGGTCCGCGGAAGAGTCCCCTCGGCTTCCAGGAGGCTCACGATCTGCGCCGGATCCCCGGGAACAACTTCTCCCTGCTCGGATTCCGTTCCCACGATCGCCCCGCCGAGGGAGAGGATCTGGATGACGGAGACGGCGAGCTTCTTCTTCACGAGCGACTGCACGAGGGCGGGGTCCGCCCGGCCCGAGGTCTCCCGCATGATCTCGCCGACGAGGAAGGTGGTCGGCTTGTTGTCCCCCGAGCGGATGGAGGAAACGGCGGCGGGATGCGCCGCCATCACCTTCTCGATGTACTCCGCCCAGGACCCCGGGATCCGTGATCTGCTCCCAGCCTTTCTCCCGGATGATCTCCTTCGGGTCCTTGTTCTCCGTGAACACGGCCTCCACGACCGACTTCGCGAGCCGGCCGTGGATCCTCTTCTGCGCCAGCAGGGTGAGCATCTCCGCCAGCCGTGCCGGCGTGAGCGGGCTTTCGGCCAGCGCGGTGCCGGTTCGGTTGAGAAGCTTCTTCACGTCCGAGGCCAGCCACAGCGCGGCGCTTCGCGGCTCTGCCCCGAGCGCGATGGCTTTTTCGAAGTAATCGGCAGTGGCCTTTTCCTCACAGAGGAAATCTGCCTGGTCTTCGGAGAGCTGGAATGTCATCCATGAACCTGCGCTTGCGCGCCTCGGGAAGCTCGACGAGGGACTGCTCGACGGTCCGAAGGAACGCGGCGTCGGGAGCGAAGGGCGGAAGGTCGGGCTCGGGGAAGTAGCGGTAGTCCGAGGAGCTCTCCTTCGTGCGCATGCTCTCGGTGACGTCCCGGTTCTCGTTCCACAGCCGCGTCTCCGAGGTCACCGCTCCCGCCGCGCTCCAGGATTTCCGTCTGCCGCTCGATCTCGAAGCTCACCGCCTTGCGCACGAACTTGAAGGAGTTGAGGTTCTTCACCTCCACCTTGCTCCCCAGGCCCCTGCCCTCGAGGTTCACCGACACGTTTGCGTCGCAGCGCAGCGATCCTTCTTCCATGTTGCCGTCGCAGACGCCGAGGTACCGCACCATCCGGCGCAGCTGCTGGAGGAAGACCTCGGCCTCCTCTCCCACCTCCATGTCCGGCTGCGTGACGATCTCCAGGAGCGGTGTTCCCGTCCTGTTGTAGTCCAGGAGGGTGATGTCCCCGGCGTGGATCATCTTGCCCGCGTCTTCCTCGAGGTGCACCTCGCGGATGCGGACGCGCTTCTTCCGCTTGCGCAGCTCGATCTCGACCCAGCCGTCGACGCCCAGGGGGGAACGGAACTGGGAGATCTGGTAGTTCTTGGGCAGGTCGGGGTAGAAGTAGTTCTTTCGCTCGAAAAGCCCCGACGCGCGAGAGGGTGCAGTTCAAGGCGCGGGCCACGACGCAGGCCATCCGCATGGCCTCCGCGTTCAGGGTGGGAAGCACCCCGGGATAGCCCATGCACACGGGGCACACATTTGTATTCGGCTCATCACCGAAAGCCGCCCGGCAGCCGCAGAAGACCTTCGTGCGGGTCAGAAGCTGGGTATGCACTTCCAGGCCGAGGAACGAAGTGTACACCCCTACCTCCATCCCGCCGGGAAACCCGGCGCATCCGGTGAGGGAAACACCTTCTCGACCTGGCGGCAGGCGGCAAAAAGAAGCTCTTCCGCAAAGGGCGGCGCGAGGAACTGCATGCCGATGGGAAGCCCGCCCTCCACGGCGGCGGGAAACGACAGGGCGGGCAGGCCCGCAAGGTTGGCGGCGCACGTGAAAATGTCGGCCAGCTTCTGCGAAAAGGGATCTGCTTCTGCGCTTCCCCGCTCGAAAGGCGGGACGGGATACACCGGGCATCAGCACGAGATCGACGCCCTCGAACGCCTTCTGGAAGTCCATCCTGATGGCGGTGCGGATCTTCTGGGCCCGCAGGTAGTACTCGTCCTGGAAGCCGGACCGCAGGACATAGGTGCCCAGGAGGATGCGCAGCTTCACTTCCGGGCCCAGGCCCTCCGTCCGGGAAGCCACGGTCATGGCTTCCGGGTGTGTCCGCGCGCGCCGTGCGGTGCCCGTAGCGGACACCGTCGAACCGGGCGAGGTTTGCGCTGGCCTCGGCAGTGGCGATGACATAATAGGAAGAAACGACGTGGTCGAGGGTGGGAAAGACACCTCCGCGACGTCGTGTCCGAGCTTACGGAGCAGCTCGCGCGTGTTCTCCAGCGTCTTCTTCACGTCGGCGTGCATCGGCACATCGGCACATTCCCGCGGCACGCCGATGACCCACGGGCCTTTCTTCAGCGCCGGGGGCTGCCAGGGCAGCGAGGAATGGTCGCGCGGGTCCTGGCCGCGGATGAGGGAAAAGACGGTCTCCGTCATGTCCACGGTCTTGGCCATGACGCCGATTCCTTCGAGCGACGAGGCATAGGCCACCAGCCCGAAACGGGAAACGGCGCCCCAGGTCGGCTTCAGCCCGTAGACGCCGCAGAAAGCCGCGGGCTGCCGGACGGATCCGCCCGTGTCGCTTCCCAGGCCGAATGCCGCCTGACCGGCCGCCACTGCCGCGGCGGAGCCGCCGCTGGATCCTCCCGGGACACGGCGCAGGTCCCAGGGATTCCTTGTTTCCAGGAGAGCCGAGTTTTCCGTGGAGGACCCCATTCCGAACTCGTCCAGGTTCGTCTTTCCCGCGACGACTCCGCCGGCTTTCTGAAGCCGTTCGATGACAGTTGCCGAGTAGGGGGAAACGAAATCACGGAGCATGCGCGAACCGCAGGTCAGGCGGAAATCCGCGGACGGCGATGTTGTCCTTGACTGCAAATGGAACGCCGGCGAGCGGTCCTTCGGGGGAGGTATCGGCGCTGCCCAGCTCGGGGTCGAACTGCAGGTAGCTGCCGAGGTCATTCTGCCGGGACTCGACGAACGCCTTCCATTTTTCAGCGGATTTCCTGCTTGTCGCAACGCCGCTCCAGTCCATTGACTACCCGCCTGCCGCGTTTGCCGTCTGGGCTCAGAGCACGTTGGGAATGACGATGAACCGCTCCTCGCGCTCGGGGGCGTTCTCGAGGAGCTTTTCAGTCACACTGATGCCGCTTTCCACGTCCTCCCGCAGCCTGTTTTCGCGCAGGAGGGCGTGGGTGGTCGGCGCCAGTCCCTGGACGTCGATCTCCTTCATGTGAGAAAAGTGGGCCAGCATCTGCTCGACGGCCGCGCCCAGTTTTTCCTGCTCATCCTGCGGAGAGGTCAATCGAGCCATGCGTGCCGTCACGGTGAGCTCGGAGGCGTCCATGGACGTAGTTAATCCAGCGCTCACCGACGTGTCAAGGAGACCAAGTCGGTGACGCAACGCCGCTTGACCCGGCATCCGGCTGTTCGTACATTCTTTGGTGGAGAAGGCCCTCTCCGGCATTCCTGACCCAGTCCCGTCGCGTCGTCGAACACGATTTTTGCGTATTTTTTCGTCCTGGTAATGCAAATTTGCGTTTGACGCCGAGCACTGGCATGGTACAATACTGCGCGCGAAATACGAGGGACATGAGTGGTAAAGAAGGATTTCCCAAAGATACATTTCTATGATCAGGATCTTGTGTCGCTGTATGACGAAACGTGGCTCTTGATCAAGGACTTCTGGAAAAAAGGGACGAGCCAGAACGGGCTGCACAGCAGGTTCTTTGCCCATCCTGAGAGCACGCGGATCAACCAGTTCGACACGTGCTTTTCCTCGTTCTTCCTCGTGTATTCCAACCGCATCTATCCCGTGATGTCCGGCCTGGACAACTTCTATGCCAAGCAGGAAGAATCGGGGGCCATCCGGGGAGAGTACAGGGAGTCCGACGGCAAGCCTGTCCATTCAAAGGACAATCCCAAGGGCGTGCTCCCGCCGCTTTTTGCATGGGCGGAGTTCAACATCTATCACAAGCTGGGACTGAAAAAGCGCATCCGCGAAGTTCTGCCTGTCCTGGAGAAGTACTACCAGTGGATCGAGCAGAACTTCAAAACCGAGAACGGCATGTACTCCGTGCCTCTGGCCGCAACGATGATGGAAAACTCTCCCCGGGACGGAATGGTGTACCCGATCGATTTCAACTCGCAGATGGCCCTCGCCGCGTTCTACATGTCGGAGCTTGCCGACATCGTCAACGACAAGGAAACCAACTACACCTACAAGAAGGCCTACTTCTCCCTGAAGACAAAGATCAACGCGCTCATGTGGGACGAGCGGGAAGGCTTCTACTATGACCTGGACGAGTCCCAGAAGCGCCTGAAGGTCAAGACAATCGCTTCATTCTGGCCGCTGATCGCGGAGATCCCCAACGAGGCGCGCGGGGAGCGGCTGATCGAGCACCTTGTGGATCCCCACGAGTTCGGGATCGAAAACCCCTTCCCCACCCTCGCCGTCAAGGACAAGCGGTTCGACCCGCAGGGCCCTGGGTACCGCGGCGCCGTCTACCCGCCCTTGAACTACATGGTGATCAAGGGCCTGGAGAAGTACAAGCGTCACGACCTTGCCCGCGAGTTCGCCATCCGGCACCTCTACCATGTCCTGGACGGCATGTACACGAGCACGGGAAAGAAGGGTTCCCTCTACGAGGCGTACGCGCCGCATACGGAGGGCCCGGCGAAGTGGCCCGGTAAAAAGGGCTTCCCACGAACGATGTTCATTCCCTATACCGCCCTTACCACGATCTCCCTGATGCTGGAGAACATCATCGGCCTGGATATCTCCCTTCCGCGCAAGACCGTGGACTGGACCATTCCTACCCTCGAAGCCATGGGCATCGGCGACCTTGCCCTGAAGCGGAATCTCATCTCCATTCTCAGCGCTAAGAGCAGCAGGGGTTGGGAAGTGCACCTGGAAAGCGAGAAGCTGTACTACCTGACGATCGACCTTTTCGGGGCACGGAGCAAGACGCTCCCCATCCCCTCGGGCAAGTGCTCCCTCCTGGTGGATAAGCTGTAGCTTCGAGCAAGCCAAACGACTTGCCATTAGAAGGCGTTGCGTCCCCTGAAGGACCGGGCAAGGGTCTGCTTGTCCGCGAACTCCAGGTCCCCTCCGACGGGAAGCCCGAAAGCTATCCGCGAAACTCGCACGCCCGTGTCCTTCAGAGCCTTGACCAGGTACAGGGCTGTGGTCTCGCCCTCAACGGTGGGATTGGTGGCGAGAATGACTTCCCGGATGCCGCCCCTGCGACACCCTCTCCACGAGGCTAGCAATTCGAAGGTTGTCCGGCCCCACTCCGTCGATCGGCGATATGGCGCCCATCAGCACGTGGTACAGCCCCCGGTGCTCGTGGATCGACTCGATGGTGAGGACGTCGCGGGCTTCCTCGACAACGCAGATGGAGGCCCTGTCCCGCTGGGAATCGGTGCAGATCGCGCAGGGATCCACGTCCGTGTAGTTCCCGCATACGCTGCAGGCATGGATTGTCTGGCGCAGCTGGACGAGGTCTTCTGCGAGGGCGCGGACGAGCGTCTCGTCGCCGCGCAGGAGGTAGTAGGCGATGCGGGAGGCGCTCTTCCTGCCCAGGCCGGGCAGCCGGGCGAGGTTGCCGACCAGCCGCTCCAGCGCGTTCATTGCTAGAACCCGAGCATTCCCGGGGGAAGGCCGAGCATCCCCGTGGCCTGCGAGACTTCTTCCCGGATCTTTTCCTTCAGCCGCTCGAGGGCATCCGTCATCGCAGCGAGCACGAGGTCCTGCAGCATCGGGAATGTCGCGGGGGTCCACCGCCTCAGGCGGCATGGTCACCTTCTCCACGAGCATCTGGCCGTTCATCTCCACGGTAACAAGCCCCCCGCCGGCGGAGCCCGTGACCTTGACCGCCTTCAGCTTCTCCTGGATTTCCCCGACACGCGACTGCAGCCCCTGCAGCTGCTTGAACATCTCAAACGGATTGGTCGCCATGACCTTCCCCTTTCACGATCTCGCCTCGGAACACCTTCTTCAGAAGCTCCACCCTCTGGTCGACCTGGGCGCTCTCCGCCTTCACCTCACGGTAGGCGAGGCGAAGCTTCGCCAGCCCGGGGAAGAGGGGCGCGAGCCGCGCGGTCAGCATCTCCCTGTCCTTCTGCACGACCTCGCCCTGGAACCTGTCCCGCACGGAAAAGGTGAGCACGAGCTCCTCCCCGTCCCGGGCCGCCGATTCCACCTTTTCCAGGGCCGACGCCAGGGCAGGCTTCTCGCGGCGGAGCGCCTCGGTGATCTTCTGCAGCGCCGGCAGGGGATCGACCGCCTCCTGCCTTGGCGGAGCCGGGCCGGCGGCAGGCGGCGCGACTTGTCCTCACGGCTGGCCCCGCAAGAATCTCGCCCCTTCATCTCCTTCAGGGCGTCGCGGACCTCGGACGGGGTGATCAGCGAATCCAGCTGGGCAAACCGGGCCAGCAGCAGCTCGAGCTCGAAGCGCTGATTCAGCGAGATGCGCAGGCTCCTGTACAGCGAGAGAAGCATCTCGATGGCCTTCTCGATCTGCGACGCGGTCAGGGATTCCAGGACTTCCTGGTCGAAGTCCTGCGGCGAGTAGCCCAGCAGCGTGTCCTTGGAGATGCCGCTCTTCAGGAACAGGAGATTGCGGAAGTACTCGGCGAGGTTGGCCACGAACTGCTCGATGGAAACGCCGGTGGCCAGGATTGCATCCGCGCGCTCCAGCACCTTGCCACGTCTCCGCCGCGGAACAGCCGGGCGAAATCGTTCAGCTCATCGATGCCCAGGACGCCCAGCTTTTCACGGATGCGGTCCAGCGTGAGCGCCCCCTCCGAGAAGGAGACGACCTGGTCCAGGAGAGTGTACGCGTCACGCAGCGACCCGGTGGCTTCCTTGGCGATCCAGATCAGCGCGCGATCCTCGGCCTCGACGCCCAGCTCGCCGGCGGCCTCGCGGAGCTTGTCCTTGATCTCGGCCGTGGAGATCATGCGGAAGTTGTACTGCTGGCAGCGGGACCTGATGGTGGCGGGAACCTTGTGCACCTCGGTCGTCGCAAAGATGAACACGATATACGGAGGCGGTTCCTCGATCGTCTTCAGCAGGGCGTTGAACGCGCTGTTGGAGAGCATGTGCACTTCGTCGATGATGTAGACCTTGAACCGCGCGGCGTTGGGAGCGAACAACACCTCGTCGCGGATCTCCCGCACGTCGTTGACGCTCGTGTTGGAAGCGCCGTCGATCTCGATGACGTCCAGGGACGCGCCGCGGGTGATCTCCTGGCAGCTCGGACAGGTTCCGCACGGGGTGTCCGTCGGGCCCTTTTCGCAGTTCAGGGAGCGGGCGAGGATGCGGGCAACCGAGGTCTTCCCGACTCCGCGAGGCCCCGCAAAAAGATAGGCGTGGGCGATGCGGCCCTGACGGATGGAGCTGGTGAGTGTCGCAGTCACAAACTCCTGCCCGACGAGCTCCGCGAAGCTCTGTGGTCGTTTGCGGGTGGCTGTGACTTCGTACGACAAAGGCGGCGGCCTCCTACGCCACGGTACTCCGTGGATTCGCGCCACGGTACCCCGTGGATTTGCGCGCCACGGTACTCCGTGGATTTCGCGACGGTACCCGAAAAAAAGCAACCCCCCCAGCTCCGTTCAAGCCGTTTACGGCTCATGAACACGCTGCTTACCGCTGCTCCCTTCCGGGCCTGACGGGGTTGGGCAGCAGCCCATAGCGTATGACCTGAATATCAACGCCAGAGGGGTTGTACGGAGAGAGTGGGATTCGAACCCACGGTACCCTTACGAGTACACACGCCTTCCAAGCGTGCACCTTCGGCCACTCGGTCATCTCTCCCGGAGACCGGCGTCTATCCGCCGAGCCCTGGCACTGAAAAAGAACTCGCGGAGAGAGTGGGATTCGAACCCACGGAGCCGCAAGCGGCTCAACGGTTTTCGAGACCGCCCGATTCGACCGCTCTCGCATCTCTCCCAGATCTGACACCGTGCCCAAGAGGATTCGAACCTCCGGCCTTTGGATCCGCAATCCAATGCTCTATCCAGCTGAGCTATGGGCACATGAAGGATTCGCGCCGTCCGGCCTTTCGCTCGCGCGCCTGCCTATCCGAGCCGAGCCCTGGCACTCGTGCGTCGGCTCGCCCTCCGGCATCCCTGCGCCGGCGCCCTCGGCATCCATGCCTACGGAGAGGGGGGGATTCGAACCCCCGGTACCCTTTAGAGGTACAACGCCTTAGCAGGGCGCCCGATTCGGCCACTCTCGCACCTCTCCAGTTCCAGCCTCCCCGCGGGCAGGCAAGCACCATCCTCAACAATCCCCTCAACTTTGCTCTTGCGAGTGTGACCAAGGGGCGGTGGAAAGGTGACCGGAGAGGGAGGGATTCGAACCCCCGGAACCGCGGAGCGGCTCAACGGTTTTCAAGACCGCCTCCTTCGACCACTCGGACACCTCTCCCGAGAACAAAAAACGCGCCCGCCGCAGACAGCACAAGGCAAAGAGCGGCAGCGCATTTTTCTCGCTCTCCTAGCACCGTTGACTATACCCATCGACCGGTGCTTTGTCAACAAAACCGCCCCTGGCGGACCTTTCCGGGCAAACCCGTCATGGTGCGGCCGAGGATGCAAACAGTGCACGGCACCGGAGCGTATGACCTCACGTGATGATCTGCAGAATCCTTTCCAGGTCATCGGCAGAAAAATAGGAGATGTGGATCTTGCCTTTGCTGGAAGAGCCTCTCACTTCCACTTTTGTTCCGAGCTTCTCGATAAGCCTCTGCTCCAGGTCGCGGATGTCGGGCTCTGACCGCTGCCCGGACCGACGCGAAGCGCGGCCCGTGGTCGTGCGCCCCTTTCTTGCCCCTGTTCAAGGCGCCGGCCATGTCCTCGGCCTCTCGAACCGAGATACCCCTTTCAATGACGCGGCGCAGAAGGACCTGTTGGTCGGAGACATTCACCAGCATCAGGAGGGCCCGCGCGTGCCCCGGGCTGATCGTGCCCTTGTCCAGGGCCGACAAGCGCATCCTCGGGAAGCTTCAGCAGGCGGATGGCGTTGGCGATCGTCGACCGGTCCTTGCCGACCTTCCGCGCGATCTGCTCCTGGCTGAGGTCCGCCATCTCCATGAGCCGTCTTGTAGGCGCGCGCCTCCTCGAGGGGAGAGAGGTCCTCCCTCTGGACGTTTTCGATGAGTGCGATCTCGAGTTTCTCCTGCGCCGTGAATGTCCGCTCGACGACTGGAATCCTTTCCAGGCCCGGCCAGCCGGGCCGCACGGACACGGCGCTCTCCGGCCACGATGATGTAGCCGCCCTCATCGTCTGCTTCGACCAGGATGGGCTGGAGAACCCCCTTTTCCCGGATGGAATCCGCAAGCTCGCGGAGCGCGGCCTCCTTGAAATCGCGTCGTGGCTGTTCAGGGTTCGGCCTGAGGGCGGCGATCGGCACTTCGGCGACTGGAGAAGCGTCCGCCTGCCGATCGCCGCCAAGGAGAGCATCGATCCCCTTGCCGAGGGCCTTCTTAGACATGGAGGAGCACCTCCTCTGCCAGCTTCTGGTAGCTGCGGGCACCGATGCACTCGGGATCGTACTGGTTGATTGGCTTTGCAAAGGACGGGGCCTCGCTCAACCGGACATTCCGGGGGATGATCGTGCGGAAGACCTTCTCCTTGAAGTAGCCGGTGACTTCCTGCACGACGTCGTGGGCAAGCCGCGTGCGGCTGTCATACATCGTGAAAAGGATGCCGCCGATCTTCAGCTCCTTGTTGAGCACCTTCTGCACCCTGTTCACCGTCTTCAGAAGAAGGCTGAGTCCTTCCAGGGCGAAGTACTCGCACTGCAGCGGGATGATCACGAAGTCCGCCGCAACGAGTCCATTCAGCGTGAGCAGCCCCAGGGAAGGGGGCAGTCGATGAAGACGTAGTCGTAGTCGGCAACGAGGGGCAGGAGTGACCGCTTGAGGAAGTACTCTCTCTCCTCCTGGTCGACGAGCTCGACAGAGGCACCGGTGAGATCGATGCTGGAGGCGATGATGAACAGGTTGGGCACCGTGCAGGTCTGGATGGCTGCCTCGGCGGAGGCCTTTCCCATGATCACGCTCGTAGATTCCCGGCTGGTCCTTCTTTGCGCCAACGGAGCTGGTGGTGTTGCTCTGGGGATCGAAGTCGACAAGGAGAACGCGCTTGCCCGCCTCGGCCAGGTACGCCCCGAGATTGACGGCGGTGGTGGTTTTTCCCACTCCCCCTTTCTGGTTGGCAAAAACGACGATCTTCCCCATCGCATGAGGAATATCCCATTTTGATCCGTGGTGACAAGAGAAGGTGACTTCTGTTTGCCAAACATACGTTAGGGCACTTCACGCCGCTCTTCGAAAAAAAACAAAAGGACTTGCGCAGTGCAGGCGCTTGCGCTATACCAGAGCCCATTCCACACGACAGCTGATGCATCCTTGGGAGGGGAAGAAAGTGTTTGTCTCGATAAAAAAGCGTAACGGGATAATTGTGCCATTCCGGCCTGACAAGATCACCACAGCAATCGCCCGCGCAGGCAGCGCAACGTCGGAGTTCGATGAGGCGACCGCAGGGCGGCTCACTTTGCGTGTGCTCAACCTGGCTCAGCAGGCCCTCCCCGGAAGCATACCCTCCGTCGAGGACATCCAGGACATTGTGGAGGAAGTCCTGATCTCCTCGCAGTACAAGCGCACGGCAAAGGCGTACATCATCTATCGAGAGCAGCATGCGCGGATCCGGGAGATCGTGTCGCGCGCGGATGTCGACCTCATCGACCGGTACCTCGAGAGGTCCGACTGGCAGGTGAATGAAAACTCCAACATGGCCTACTCGCTCCAGGGGCTGAACAACTACGTCTCCTCGGAGATCAGCAAGATCTACTGGTTGACCAAGATCTACCCGCCCGAGATCCGCCTTGCGCACACCGATGGTGATTTCCACATCCACGACCTGGGCATCCTTTCCGTCTATTGCGTCGGATGGGATCTCGAGGATCTGCTCCTGCAGGGTTTCAAAGGCGCGCCCGGGAAGGTAGAAAGCAAACCGGCGAAGCACCTGCGCAGCGCCCTGGGCCAGATTGTAAACTTTTTCTACACCCTGCAGGGAGAGGCGGCCGGAGCGCAGGCGTTTTCCCATTTCGACACGCTGCTAGCCCCGTTCATCCGTTTCGACGGCCTGGATTTCGATGGCGTGAAGCAGGCGCTCCAGGAGTTCGTGTTCAACATCAACGTCCCGACCCGTGTCGGGTTCCAGACACCATTCACCAACATCACGATGGACCTGAAGGTGCCCGCGCATATGCGCGATGCCCCCGTCATCTGCGGGGGAGAATATCTTGCGAACACTTCTCGGAGTTCCAGGAAGAAATGGCCGTTTTCAACCACGCCTTCCTGGAGGTTCTCTCAGCAGGGGACGCCAAGGGCAGGGTGTTTACTTTCCCCATCCCGACGTACAACATCACTCGCGACTTTGACTGGGAGGATCCCGCTCTCGATATCCTTTGGCGGGTGACTGCGCGGTACGGAATTCCGTATTTTTCCAATTTCGTCAACTCAGACATGTCCCCTGAAGATACGCGCTCAATGTGCTGTCGCCTCAGGCTCGACTTGAGACACCTGCCCGGGCAGAATCCGCTGGAACGGCGCGGCGGAGGACTCTTCGGCGCAAACCCCCTGACGGGATCCATCGGAGTCGTGACCATCAACATGCCGCGGCTCGGATACCTTTCCGCGGACGAAGGGGATTTTCTCGGGAGGCTCGGGGAGTTGATGGACCTTGCGTGCAAATCCCTCGAGATCAAGCGCAAGATGCTGGAAAGATTCACCGAAGGCAACCTCTATCCGTACACGCGGCACTACCTTCGCGGGGTACGGGAACGCTTTGGACACTACTGGAAGAATCACTTCTCCACGATCGGGCTGGTGGGTCTGAACGAAGCTTGTGTGAATCTGCTGGGCACGAATGTGGGTTCCGAGGCAGGACAGCTGTTCGCGCTGCGCGTGCTGGACTACATGAGAGAAAAGCTGGTGGCGTTCCAGGAACAGACGGGCAGCAACTACAACCTTGAAGCCACACCGGCGGAGGGCACATCGTACCGGCTTGCGCGCATTGATGCGGAGAAGTTCCCGGGGATCAGGTCGGGGAATACGAATCCGGAGGGGAGGCCTTTCTACACGAACTCCTCGCAGCTTCCGGTGCAGTACTCGGAGGATATCTTCGAAGTACTCGATCTGCAGGACGAGCTGCAGACGAAGTACACGGGCGGCACGGTGGTCCATCTTTTCGTGGGTGAAGAGATCGTGGAGCCCCGGAATGTGAAAAAACTGGTAAAGCTCATCTGCGAGCGCTACCACCTCCCCTACTTTACGGTAACCCCCACGTTCAGCGTCTGCCCGTCTCACGGCTACCTCTCCGGGAAGCAGGAGATCTGCCCTCACTGCGGCGCTGCTGCCGAGGTCTACTCCCGGGTCGTCGGATACCTGCGGCCGGTGAACCAATGGAATGAAGGCAAGGTGGAGGAGTTCAAGGTGAGAAAGACATTCCGGCTCGCCTGAGTGGATGGCTCCCGCGCTTGCAGCCATGGTAATCGGCGGCCTTCAGAGGTTTTCGCTCTCGGACTTTCCCGGAAGGATTTCTGCGATCATTTTCTCCCGGGGATGCAACTTCCGGTGCCCCTACTGCCACAATCCCGAGCTTGTAGACCCGACTCGGTTTGCCGACGCACTTCCACTGGATGAGGTGAGGAACTTCCTGCTCCTGCGCAGGGGACAGCTCCAGGGTGTCGTCGTCACGGGAGGAGAACCGACCATTCACCCTGACCTCCCGGCATTCCTCGCGGAGATCAAGACCATGGGTTTCGCGGTCAAGCTGGACACAAACGGCACCAACCCGGGCATGCTTCAGCGCCTGGCCGCTGAGGGGCTCGTCGATTACATTGCCATGGACATCAAGGCTCCACTGGCTCTCTATGCTGCAACGGTGCGGTCTCCCGTGGATGAGACAGACCTGCTCCTGAGCATCGAGCTGATACGTCGATCCGGCCTTGCGCATGAGTTCAGGACAACCTTCGTGGAATCACTGCTCTCGGCTGATGACGTGCTGGGAATCGCGGAGCTCGCGAAGGGATGCAAGAAGTTCGTGCTCCAATCCTTCCACGGCGGGAAAGTCCTGGACGCCCACCTCGAAGCGAGCAGCTTCCCCGACAAAACCCGCCTGGCAGAAATTGCGCGGATTGTTGATGCAGCCGGGTTCGCCGTGGAAGTCCGCTGACCGGAGTCGCGACTATGCTAGAACAACCTGCTCCGCTGTGACGATGACGTTGTGCAGCTCCGCGGAGGTAGTGGCATCCTCCAACCTCCCCTCGAGGAAATCACTTTCAAAAATTCCTGCAATGTGGGACAGGAGTATCTGGTGGATGCGGGGAGTGTCGGAGGGAGTCAACAGAATGAACAGCAGGTTGATATCCTCCCCCAGCACGGGCGAAGGGATCGGGTTCTTCATCCGGCCCACGATGACCATTGGCTGTGCCAGCCGCGCAAGACGAGCATGCGGGATGGCAAGGCGGCGACCAACGTAGCTGCTCCCCAGCCGCTCCCTGTCAAGGATCGACAGCATGATCGCGTCCATGGAAACGGGAAGATCATGGACGTTGATGCGTTGCAGCGCGTTCCTCGTGGCGCTCTGGATGCTCGTCCCCTCAATATCCAGGAGCGTATGCTCAGGTGTGAGCAAGTCTGCAAGGCGGATTGTCGGCTCCGTAGGGTACTCCTCCTCCACGGTTCCAATGACCTCTTCGATTGCGTCCTCGAGGGTGATGATGCCTGTCCATTTTCCGTCCTCGGCGTACACCAGGGCCATGTGCGCCGCTTTCCGCTGCATCTCCGAAAGGCGCTGCTCAAGCCGGTCCTGCTCTCGGAAGCTCAGGCACGGACGCAGAAACAATCGAAGGTCATCCGAAGGCTTTCCCGCCCGGTCTGCAAGGAGAAGGTCTTTCACGTGGACGAAGCCCAGGGGCTTCTCGGGGTCATCGCCAAGAAGCGGGTAGCGTGAATAGCGATACTCGGCAATCACGGCGTCGTTTTGGTCCCTGGTGCTTGAAATGCTGAGATACCGCACGAGCCTGCGCGCGCGCATTGCGTTTCGGACAGACAGGCTTCCCATGTCAAGAACGTTTTCAATGTGCAGAAGCCTCCTGAATGAAAGCATCCCGCTTGTCTGAGACTGGTCGAGGATGATCCTGATTTCCTCCTCGGAATGGGCTGCATGATCCGTGACCGGTGGCAGCCTGAAGATTCGAAGAATACCGTTCACCGTGGAGTTCAGCAGCATGATCGGAAGCAGGAAGATATAGCGGAAGACAATCATGGGAAGCGCCGTCCTCAAGGCGGCCTTTTCCGTGCGACGAATGGCCACTGACTTGGGAACGAGCTCGCCGAGTACGATGTGAAGGAAAGAAACAAGCAGATAAGCGATGGCGATTGAAATCGAGTGGGCCGTGAAACCCGCTGCCAGGCCGGACAGTCCGAGACGCCGTACCAGGGGATAAACGAGGGTGGCAAAAGCAGGTTCCCCGACGAAGCCCAACCCGATACTCGCCAGAGTGATTCCCACCTGGCACACGGAGAGGAACTCATCCAGGTGAGCCTGGATCCGCTCGAGCGTCTTTGCGCGCTTGTTCCCTGCCTCGACAAGCGCCTCGACCTGCGTTGGTCTCATCTTTACAGCTGCGAACTCGGCCAGCACGAAGAAGGCGTTCAGCAGGATGAGAAAAAAGGCAAGAATCAGATAGACGGTCAGAATCATTGGGGGCCTCGACCTCCTGGTGTCATTTTAGATGACATGAGTGATAGTAGATTGGTTTTCTCAGATAAGTGGAAGCGCCATTCGCATGGACCAGTCGAGCGTTTCACGTGGAACCTTACGGTGAAACACCATCGATGTTTCACGGGAAACTTGACAGTGAAACAACATCGGCGGTAGGCTCTGACAAGAATGACCGAATTCGAAGAAGGATTCCTGGTTGGCATCCTGGTTGGCGAAGGCCATTTCGGCGGCGATGGGCGCCAGCCTCAAGTAACCTTGCGAATGCATGTGAGACACGAAGAGCTCTTTCACTGGCTGCTTGAGATAATTCCAGGCTCCAGACTCTACGGTCCCTACCATCATGGAGGAAGGAGCTACTACCAATGGATGACGCGAGGCAGGGCGCTTCGCGACAAGTTGCTGCCAATCCTTTTTCGTCGTCTTGACATTATTGACGCGCACGTTCGCGAACGTATCGAAGAGATGGCCGCTCACTATCGCCTTGCCGAGAAGGTTGACGGAGATTGGCATTTCTTCGAGTCCCCTCCAGTCAGGCCCGATCGTTCCAGGCTCTAAGAAACCCAGGCCCAAGCGGCAGCCTCGCGCTGACGCATCGACACGGAGCTCAGCTCTCCTCAGAGCCCTCTTCCTGAGTTTCCTCAGCAAGGGATTCAGCCGCGGGCGCATCAACGCCGCCGTTCGTCATCGCCTGAGCATCAGGTGCCTGGTCCTCCTTGACGACTCTCGCGACTCCCACGACTACGTCAGGCTTGGTAATATTGACGATCCGAACTCCCATGGCGGTTTTGCCCAGGGTGGCGACCTCTGCGAGGCGGAGTTTCAAGGTGTTGCCCTGGGAGGTGATGCAGACAAGATCGTCCTTGTCATTCACGGACAGCACTCCGATTACTTCTCCAGTCTTCTCGGTTGCCTTATAGCAGATCTGGCCCCTTGTTCCTCTTCCATGGGGCGAGAAATTATCGTACTCGGTCCGCTTTCCGTACCCGAACTCGCTCAGCAGGAGCATCTGTTCGCCCTCTCGGACCATGGCGACACCCGATAGCTCATCCTTGTTCGAGAGGCGGATCCCCTGGACCCCGTGAGAGGCCCGGCCCATTGCGCGCACCGCTTCCTCTCCGAAGCGAAGCGCATTGCCCTTTCGGGTCACAAGAACTACCTCTTCCTTCCCGGTTGTAAGAAGCGCCGTGACGAGGCTGTCTCCCTGGTCCAGCTTGATGGCTACGATGCCCCGTGTTCGAGCATTGGTGAACTCCGAGATTGCCACTTTCTTCACGACGCCCTGGCGGGTGGCCATGAGGACGAACCTTTCGTCCGTGAAATTGCGCAAACTGACGACCGCGGTGATCTCTTCTTCAGAGCCCAGTGACAGCAGGACCTTGAGGCTCTGCCCCTTGGCCTGCCTGCTGCTCTCTGGAATTTCATGCACTTTCACCCAGTAGGATTTGCCCTGGTTGGTGATGAAAAGGACGTAGTCATGGGTGGAGGCGATAAAGAACTGCTCGATGAAATCGTCCTCTTTCAGGAGGGCCGACGAAGAACCTTTCCCACCGCGTCCCTGCCGGCGATACGCGGTGACGGGAATACGCTTGATGTAGCCGCGGTTTGAGATGAGGACAGCCATGTCCTCCTCTGTGATCAGGTCCTCGATGTTGATCTCCTCCGCTTCCTCTTCGATGATCTCTGTACGGCGGTCGTCACCGAACTTGTTCGAGATCTCCTGCGTCTCTTCCTTCACAACACCCAGGATCTTCTGCTCGCTTGAGAGAAGGTCCTTCAAGTGCTCGATAAGCGCGCGCACCTCGGTCAGCTCATCGACGATCTTCTGCACCTCGAGGCTGGTCAGGCGCTGCAGCCGCATGTCCAGGATGGCCTGCGCCTGTTTCTCCGAAAAGGCGAAGCGCGCGACAAGATTCAGCCGTGCCGCTTCTGTGTTCTCCGATTTCTTGATGATCGCGATGACTTCATCGATGTTGTCCAGGGCGATCTTCAGCCCTTCCAGGATGTGAGCCCGGTCCTCTGCCTTTGCAAGGTCGAAGCGCGTGCGCCGCATCACCACTTCCTTGCGGTGCTCGATGAAGTACCCCAGCATTTCCTTGAGGGAAAGGGTCTTTGGCAGTCCCCGCACGAGGGCCAGGTTGTTGACGCCGAAAGCGGTCTGCAGCTGTGTGTGGGCGAAGAGCTGGTTCAGGATCACCTTGGGAGAAATGCCCCTCCTCAAGTCGATCACGATCCTCATGCCGTGACGGTCCGATTCGTCGTTCAAGTCCACGATGCCGTCGATTTTCCTCTCTTTGACGAGGTCGGCGATGCGCACAATCAAGGCGGACTTGTTCACCTGGTATGGGATCTCGGTGACGATGATAGAGTCCTTGCCCTGGCTGGAGCTCTCCACCGTCACTTTTGCCCTGACAATGACCTTTCCCCTTCCCGTCAGATATGCGTCACGGATGCCCTTTCGGCCCAGGATGATACCACCCGTCGGAAAGTCCGGGCCGCGCACAAGCTTCATCAACTCCTCGGCAGGAGCGTCGGGGGCGTCGATGAGCTTGACGAGCGCCGAACAGATTTCGCGAAGATTCTGGGGGGGGATATTCGTCGCCATGCCGACCGCGATTCCGCTGGAACCGTTGGCAAGGAGGAACGGGAAAGCCGCGGGAAGCACGAGCGGCTCAGTCTGGGAGCCGTCATAGTTGGGACCGAAATCGACCGTGTCCTTGTTGATATCGCGGAGCATCTCCTCCGCGATCCTGCTCATTCTCGCCTCGGTATACCTCACCGCCGCAGGTGGGTCCCCGTCGATGGAACCAAAATTCCCCTGACCGTCCACCACCGGGTAGCGCATATTGAAGTCCTGCGCGAGCCGGACCAGGGAATCGTAGATCGCGATGTCGCCGTGAGGGTGGTACTTGCCCAGGACATCGCCCACGATACGAGCGCACTTCTTGTAAGGCCTGTCAGCGTGGAGGCCCATCTCATTCATTCCGTAGAGGATTCGGCGATGAACGGGCTTCAGTCCGTCGCGTACGTCCGGAAGGGCACGGGAGACGATGACGGACATCGCGTAGTTCAGATACGAGGTCTTGACCTCTTCCTCGATCGGAAGCGGTATGGTCCGGGATTTTCCGTCAGCCACGATTGATTCTCCCTAGGAGACGCGTCACACGTCGAGGTTGGTCACCGCGAGTGCGTTGTCTTCTATGAACTTTCTCCTCGGCTCCACGTTCTCCCCCATCAGCGTGGTAAAGATCTCTTCCGCCTCCACGCCGTCCTCGAGCTTCACGTGGATGATGCTCCGCTTGTCCGGATTCATTGTCGTCTCCCAGAGCTGCTCAGGGTTCATCTCACCGAGTCCCTTGTAGCGCTGGATCGACACCTCGTCCTCGCTCTTGCCGAGCCTCTTCAGTACCTCGTCTTTTTCCGCGTCGTCGTAGGCGTAGATGACCTGCTTTCCCATTTCGATCTTGTACAAGGGAGGCATGGCAATGTAGACATGCCCGTTCTCCAGCAGCTGGCGCATGTAGCGGAAGAAAAAAGTCAGCAGCAGCGTGCGGATGTGCGAGCCGTCGACGTCCGCGTCCGCCATGATGATGACCTTCCCGTAGCGCAGCTTGGAAATATCGAACTGTACACCTACCCCCGTCCCCAGGGACGAGATGATGGGGAAAAGCTTGTCGTTGGTGAGGACCTTGTCGATCCGCGTCTTTTCGACGTTCAGCATCTTTCCCCAGAGCGGAAGGATGGCCTGAAACACCCTGTCCCTTCCCTGCTTTGCGCTTCCGCCGGCCGAGTCTCCCTCAACGATGTACAGCTCACACTTGGCCGGGTCGTCCTCCGAGCAGTCGGCAAGCTTCCCCGGGAGTCCCGAGTTCTCCAGGAGTCCCTTCTTGCGGGTGAGCTCCCGTGCCTTCCGTGCCGCTTCCCGAGCTTTTGCGGCCATGATGGACTTGTCCAGGATCTTCTTCACGACATCGGGGTTCTCGTCGAAGAAGAGAGAGAGCCGGTCATATGTCAGGCTCTCGACGATTCCCTTCACGTCGGAGTTGCCCAGCCGCGCCTTTGTCTGGCCCTCGAACTGAGGCTCGGGCACTTTCACCGAGATGACGGCGGTCATGCCCTCTCGAACGTCTTCCCCGCTGAGATTCTCTTCCAGCTTCTTGGAGAGGTTGAGCTTCTTCAGGTAGTCATTCAGGCATCGGGTAAGGGCGCTCTTGAACCCGATGAGATGGGTGCCGCCTTCCCGCGTGTTGATGTTGTTGGCAAACGTAAAAATCGTCTCGGTGTAGCCGTCGTTGTACTGAAGTCCCACCTCGACGCGGGTATGGTCCCTTTCGCTGTCGAAGTACACCGGCTCCTGGTGGATCAGCTCCTTGTTCTTGTTCAGGAACTCGATGAAGGACTTTACCCCGCCGTCGAAGTGAAAGATGTGGCTCTTCCGCGGAAGAACCCGATCATCGGAAACGGCAATGTGGATTCCCTTGGTCAGGAACGCCAGCTCTCGGAGGCGGTTGGACAGGACATCAAAGCTGAAATCGATCTCCTCGAAGATCTGCTTGTCCGGCTTGAACCGCGTGACTGTCCCGTGCCGGGAGGTGTCTGCCGTGATTGCAACGGGCTTCTCAGGGGCGCCGCGCACGTATCTCTGGTAGTAGATCTTGCCGTCACGATGGACTTCCACTTCGCACCATTCGGAGAGGGCGTTCACGACCGATGCGCCGACCCCATGGAGACCGCCGGAAACCTTGTAGGTGTTCTTGTCGAACTTGCCCCCCGCATTGAGCTTGGTCATGACGACCTCGAGGGCGCTCACCTTCTCGGTTGGATGCAGGTCGACGGGGATCCCGCGGCCGTCGTCTTCCACGACAACGACGTTGTTCTTTAGAAGCTGGACTGAGATGGACGTGCAGGCACCGACGAGCGCTTCGTCGATGGAGTTGTCCACGATCTCGAAGACAAGCTGGTGCAGGCCATCCTGGCTCGTCGAGCCAATATACATGCTGGGCCGCTTGCGGACATGCTCCAGGCCTTTGAGAACTTGAATGTTATGGGCGCTATAGGTTTCATGCATGGGATGCGATGGTGCGGCTCCTCCTCACCATACGAAGAAACAGGGAAAAAATCAACCCGACTGCGCTTGCCCCTGGCAAGCGCATTTCCAGCAGCTATCGGGAATTGGACGAATTCCGGACAAGAGACGGGACCGGGGACGGCCCGATTGTGCTTGCCAGATGAAAGATGATCGATTAGACTCCACCCGTAGGGCCGTGTGAATAAGCTGTGGATAGACAATGAAGATTTCAATATCAATGGCGCGGGGCGGGACGAGCGATCCCTGTGATACAAAATGTCATGCTTCCCGGAGAGATAGCTTTGCAAGTTATTATTATGTATCGAATTATATCGGACGATTTCCCGATGCTGCAGGTCCGTTGCTTCGTCCTGCAGGGAAACCTGCCGGGAAGGTGAGCATGGAGCGGGTCGGGAATGTGAACAAGTTGTGGATAGATTGGCGATAAGAAGGGGAAAATCCCGTGGAGTCAGGCAAGAAGAGCTACGAGGCCTTCTGGAAGCAGGCGCTCAAGAGCCTCATGGACGACATTTCGGAGCAGGAGTTCTCAACATGGTTCCGTGGAATAGAGTACACCGGAAGCGGTGATTCGCACATCGCACTGTCCGTGCCATCATCGTTCATAAAGGATCAAATATCACAGAGATACCTTGGCAAAATTGAGGAAAAACTCGCCGAGCTTGCCGGCCACGAGCTGGCTGTAAAGTTTGCCATACAGAAAAAAAGCGCCTCGAAGGTCGCGCACGATGAGGGCGGCCGCCAGCAGAAGTCCGAAGAGACCGTCATGCGCAAGCGCCAGCACCCCCAGTTGAACAAGGAGTACACCTTCGAGCGTTTCATCATCGGCGAGTCGAACTCATTCGCAGCGAATGCGGCGCTGGCCATCTCCCGAAACCCGGGTACAGGTTACAATCCCTGCCTGATCTACGGGGGTGTCGGGCTTGGCAAGACCCACCTCGTGCAGGCAATCGGCAACTCTGTCTACCGGGAGTTTCCCGACCTGAAGGTCGCCTATGTCACGGTGGAAACCTTTGCGAATGAGTTCATCCTTTCGATCCAGAAGAAGACCGGTCACCAGTTCAAGAACAAGTACCGTCTGGTAGACGTGCTCCTCATCGACGATATCCAGTTCCTCGAAGGAAAAGAAGGCACTCAGGAGGAGCTGTTCCACACATTCAATGCTCTCTACGACGCCAACAAGCAGATGGTGTTTACGTCGGATCGTCCGGTCGGCGGAGATCCGCAGCCTCTCGGACAGGCTGCGCAGCCGGTTCGAGCGCGGCCTGAATGTCGACCTGCAGCCCCCGAACTACGAGACGCGTATTGCAATCCTCAACCGCAAGGTTGAGGAAAAGAAAGCAAAGATACCCGACGAAGTTGTCGAGGTGATCTGCCGCAACATCAACACGAACGTCCGGGACCTGGAGAAAGCCCTCACCAAGCTCATCGCCTACGCGGAGCTGGTGAACAAGCACATTACGCTGGAAATTGCCCGGCAGCAGCTGAAGGATTTTTTCGCACAGCCCAGCCAGAAGAACATCACCATCGAGCTTATCCAGAAGATCGTGTCGGACTACTTCGGCCTTTCCTACAAGGACTTGCGGGGCAAGCGACGGACCAAGGCAGTGGCGTTTCCGCGCCAGGTCGCCATGTACCTTTCCCGCGAGTTGACCGAATACTCGACAACAGAGGTTGGGGCGGAGTTCGGCGGAAGGGACCACACCACAGTCATGCATGCCTGCCAGAAGATCGAAGACAGGATGAAACTGGATCCCAACATAGAGCCAACCCTTCAGACCCTCCTGAAGCACATCAAGGAAAACAATGGGTAGCAACGAGCCTGGTGACCGACGCGCAGCCCAGCGTTGGATGTCCGGGAGGCAGTCGGCAACCTGTGGACATCTGGTTGATAAGTGGCATTTTTCGGGCCTCGCCGCTGTGGGGTTCTCTGTTGACAGGATGGCGCTCATTGTGCGAAATCCCCATGAGGCCGCTTGAGAAGAGGCGAATGTGGAAAATCGGTGGAAAACCGGCCGAACTTGTTCATTGGGCTATTTCCTTCTTGCGATGGAAGTTGGTCGTAGTATCCACAATCCACCGGTGCTTACCGGTATTACTACTGATCTGGAATTCTCAGAAGATAAAGAAGGAGGGAAAGATGAAGTTCACCTGCTCCCGTGACGACATCCTCAAGGAAATCTCAATTGCCCAGGAAGTCATATCCTCCAAGAACTCCCTCTCGGTTCTCTCCAACGTTCTTCTGACTGCAGGCAAGGGAGAGCTGAAACTCCAGGCCACCGATCTGAAGGTTGGATTCGAGACGAGCATGCCCGTCGAGATCACGCAGGAAGGAACCACCACGGCCTTCTGTGACAAGCTCTTGAACATCCTTCGATCCCTTCCTGAGGGCGATGTCGAGCTGGAACAGGCTGACCCGACGATGCTGCGTATTCGACCCCTCTCCAAAAAGGTGGATTTTCAGCTTCGGTGCATCCCATCGGACAAATACCCCGAGCTGGCGCGCGCGTCTGACAACATGTATTTCGACTTTCCCCAGAGAGATTTCATCGAGATGGTGTCGCGGACACTGTTCGCTGTCTCGGATGATGAGACGCGATATTTCATGAACGGGATATTCCTGGAAAAACGGGACGACAGCCTCATCATGGTGGCCACGGACGGACGGCGGCTTTCTTTCATCTCTCGAAAGATTCCCGTGCGCATGGAAAACATGAAGGGAGTCATTCTTCCTCCCAAAATTCTCACGATCGTGCGCAAGCTCTCCTCCGGCGAGGGTTCTCTCTCCCTCGCCCTGACTGACAAGAATGTCTTCATCAGGCTGGGAGCCACCCGTCTCTCCTCCAACCTCATCGATGGACAGTTCCCGGACTATCGACGCGTCATCCCGGACAACCAGAAGTACCGCGCGAGCGTGGAAAAGAAGTCGCTGGAGGATGCGCTGCGACGCGTGTCCCTGCTGGTTGAACAGAAGTCACGCAAGGTCGTTTTTTCACTGTCGGACGGCGCGCTCACTATCATGTCCAAGGAGAGTGAGCTTGGAGTCGCCACCGAGGAGCTTCCCTGCGAGTACGCGGGTCCGCAGATGTCATTTGCTGTGAACTGCATGTACATGAGCGAGCCTCTGCGGGAGATCGCCAGCCAGACGGTGACCATGGAGTTCAGCGACGTGAACAAGGCCATTACCCTGAAGCCCTCCCCGGACGAGGGGTACACCAACATCATCATGCCCATGCAGTTGGATTGATCGATTGACTGCCTGATCGATTGATCGGTCGACCGCCTGATGGGCTTTGAGAGGCTGCGATTCTTCAACTTCAGGAACCTGAAGGACCGCGAGCTCCCGCTGGGCGCCCGGGAGGTTTTCCTGGTCGGCCGGAACGGCCAGGGAAAGACAAACCTCCTGGAAGCCATTCACCTCCTCTGCCTGGGATCATCCTTTCGGGAAAAGCGGGAGGCTGCGTTCGCCCGGGTGCCTTCTGAAGCAACAGGTCTCTTTGCAGACTTTTCGACGGCCGAAAACGGCGCCAGGAGTCTCAGCCTTCAGCTCTCGGCGGGCAGAAGAAAAGAGCTGCGGGTTGACGACAAGGTGCTCGCCGACCGGCGGGGGCTGCTTTCGGAGGTTCTCTGCCTCTGCTTCGTTCAGCAGGACATGGAATTCATCGTCGGGTCACCCGAGGAACGCAGGCGTTTTTTCGACCAGACCCTGGTTCTTTCCGACCCCGAATACATGGACTCGCTTCGAAGCTACCGCCAGATCTTGAGGGCGCGCAACCTCTGTCTCAGGGACGACCGCGTTGACCTTCTTGATGTCTACGACGCCCAGCTTTCAGCCCGAGGCCTTTTCCTCCAGGGCCGCCGCGCCGAGCTCGTAAAGGACTTCGACTCCCTGTTCGGCGCGCTTCTCTCCGAGATCTCCGGCTCGGACCAGGAGGTGCAGATTCGTTACCGGCCATCCTGGGAAGGGCTGACTACGACCGACGATGTCGTTGCCCATCTGGCAGGCCGCCGCGGCAGGGATCGGCTGATGGGGGCCTCCACCTCCGGCCCGCATCGGGACCTGTGCTCATACGTGCATGATGGCAGAGAGTATTCCCATTTCGCTTCGACGGGGCAGCTCCGGCTGTGCGCTCTTGCTCTTCGTGTCGCCCAGGCGCGGTATCTCTCGGGGCGCACTTCGAGAAAACCGGTGCTTCTCGTAGACGATGTCCTTCTCGAGCTGGACCCGGGAAAGAAGAGCGCGTTCCTGGCCCGGTTTCCGCCCTACGAGCAGGCTATTTTCACGTTTCTTCCTGACGAAAGCTGGAGGTCCTACAGAACAGCCGATACCATGGTGCTGGAGGTCGAGGCTGGAGACTTTCGTGCATTCGAGGCGCCGGGGCAATGAAGAAGGTCGGCGATCTTCTCCGTGAGTACCTGCGGGAGAGGGGGTGGCTTGGCGGAAACCCTTACGATCAGCTTTTCTCCCAGTGGCACCGGATAGTGGGAGAACCAATGGCCGCCCACGCTCGATTGGTTGACGTGAGAAACGGCATCCTCATCGTGGAGGTGGACCACCCCGGCTGGCTGCAGATGTTCCGTCTCCGCCAGGATGCCCTCCTGGAGGCTGCCCGGGGTGCCGTACCGACGGTTTCACTTGAAGGAATCCGCGTCCGCGTGGGAGACCGGGGGACCGCCGACCGTTGACAGGGGCGTGCTTCCAATCTATATTCTCAAGGCAATAACCCGCGAAAAGAACACCTGCTCGTCAGGATAAGCAAGGAGCATTTTCCAATGAAGCGGACCTATCAGCCCAGCAAGACCAAGAGGACCAGAAAGTTCGGCTTTCGCGCGCGCATGGCCACCAAGGGCGGACGGCTTGTTCTGAAGCGCAGACGCGCCAAGGGACGGGTGAAGCTCACGGCCTCGGATGAGAAGAAACCTTTCTAGGAAGGACAGACTCCGCAGGAACAGTGACATCAGGGAGCTGTTCTCCACGGCCGCAAGGGTTGATGGCCGGGGAGCAAAGCTCCTGTACAAGGGCAACGGCGGCCGGCAGAACCGGTTTGCTGTGGTCATTGCCCGTGGATGCGGAGGAGCGGTTCGGAGAAATCGGGAGAAGCGGATCACGCGCGAGGCGTATCGATCCCTGAAAGAGACGATCGGCACGGGATACGACCTGCTCTTCCTCATCGTTCGTTTCGGGGCGTCCTTGGCCGACAGGCGCGCGTCAATGCAGCAACTGGTCGGCCGGGCAGGACTGCGGGGCGAAGGGCGATGAGACCTCAATGAAGTACATTGCGGTTTTCCTCATCACCGTGTACCAGCAGGTGATCTCCCCAGGGCTCCCCTCCTCGTGTCGCTATGTTCCGAGTTGTTCTCAATATGCAAAGGAAGCAATGACAAAACATGGCTTCCTGAAGGGATCGTACCTCGCCGCCCGGAGAATTCTCCGGTGCCACCCGTTTCACGCCGGCGGATACGACCCGGTTCCCTGACAAGAAGGAATTATGGACAGGAAAACGTTGCTGGCCGTCGTCATATCGGTGGTGATCATCGTGGCAGGAATGCTGATCACGCCCCTGCTTGCGCCGCCGAAACCGGTGGCTGCCCCGGCATCATCCCCGGCTGCCCCGCAGGTGTCCGCGCAGCCCCAGCAGCCTGCTGCCGCGAACTCTGCTTCGACCGGCCAGGCCGCTGGAACACAGGCAACGGCGCAAACAACAGGGACTGCTCCCGCGGCCGTGGCCGCCGCTGGCAAGGTTGTACCCCTGCCGGGCTCCGCTCCCCCCGCCTCACAGGGTGACACGCTGGTCAGAGAGACGGACCTGTACATCCTGACATTTGCCGCGAACGGAGCTACCCTCAGCTCGGCGAAGCTGAAGAAATACAAGAACGTGGACGGCTCACCGGTGGAGATGCTGCTGACGGCGCCGGGCAGGCACGACCGGTGAGCTGCCCTTCGCGCTCTCGTTCGGCGACTACACCGCGGAGCAGCTCACCGTGCCGTTCACCCTGAAGGAATCCAGCGGCACCGACCAGTCGACATTCGATTTCACGCGGACCTTTCTCTCGCCGACAGGAGTCCCTTTTACGCTGCACAAGACCTACGTGTTCGACAGGAACGAGTACCTGTTCGAGCTTCGCGTGACCATCCAGAACTCGGTGAATGATTTCCCCAGCCTGAACTTCGGCGGATACGCGTACACTCTCACCATGGGCCCGCAGATCGGCCCGCACTTCAAGAAGCTCGATGGCAGAAACGAGTTCCGCAACTATGCCTACTGGGCGGAGAACAAACGCCAGGACCCGGGCGTCAAAATGGGCACTACCAAGGGACTGGACAAGGACTTCACCTGGACAGCGGTTGTCGGCAAGTACTTCACAGCGATTGCCCAACCCGTCGGAACGTACCATGTCGTGTTCGATTCGCGCCAGCTCCTGCCGGACTTTCCCCGCTCAACCATCTCCTTCGAGCGGCCTCCGCTTCAGAGCGCCACGTCGACTGACACGTTCCGCTTCTACCTGGGCCCCATGAAGGCCGAGATCCTTGCCAACTACAACGACAAGTCGAAGAACGCCTTTGGTATCTCGGGGCTGAATGCGGACAAGGTCATCACCTCATCCATCCTCATCGGGTGGCTCGCCACGCTGATGAAGTACATCCTGGACTTCTTCTACATGCTCATTCCCAACTACGGGATAGCCATCATCCTGCTCACGCTCGTCACGAAGCTCGTGTTCCTTCCCCTGACCTTCAGCAGCTCTGAATCGATGGCCAAGATGGCAGCCCTTAATCCAAAGATGGCGGAAATCCGCGCCAGGCTGAAGGACAAGCCGGACAAGATGAACCAGGAGATCGCCGCGCTGTACAAGCGGGAAAAGGTGAATCCTCTCTCGGGCTGCCTCCCGCTCCTTCTGCAGATGCCCGTATTCTTTGCCCTGTACAACCTGCTCAACAGCCATTTCGAGCTTCGGGGAGCGATGTTCATCCCGGGCTGGATTCCCGATCTCTCGGCCCCTGAGTCCATCCTGTCGTTCCCGTTTGCCATCCCGCTGGTCGGCTGGACGGCGCTGCGCGCCCTGCCGCTGCTGATGGTGGCAAGCCAGATTCTCTCGAGCAAGTTCACGCAGCCGTCGGGCGCACCGCAGCAGGGCGGGTCCCAGGCAAAGCTGATGATGTATGCTCTGCCGGTCGTGTTCCTTTTCATTCTCTACGATATGCCGGCGGGGCTCGTGCTGTACTGGACTGTCCAGAACATCCTTTCAACGGTCCAGCAGGTGTACATCAACAATCTCAAGAAGAAGAGGGACGCGGCATCCGGGCAGACCCCCGTGTTCGTAAAAGGCAGCGCCAAACCCGGCGCGAAAGCCCTGGAAAAGTCGGGCAAGTGATCCGCGAACGCCGCGGAACCGCACGGAGGATCACATGCGGCTCCAAGGGGTTGGCAATCCGGGTTCAAGGAGGCTGACATGATAGTGAAGGAATTCGAAGGCCGAAATGAGAAAGAGGCGATCGACCGCGCCATCGAGGAGCTGGGCCTCGACAGGAACGAGATCGATTTCGAGATCGTCGAGGCCAAGAGGCCCGGGATCCTCTTCCGCGGCGGGAAGGTGAAGATTCGTGTCCACCTCCTGGAGGAGCACGAGGAAGGGGAAGAATACGAGGAGGAAGCCGGTCCTGGCGAAGGGCCGCCCGAACAGGCCCCCGCCCGGCGTGCCGTGTCACTCCCTGTCGACGGCGAGTTCGAGGGAAAGATCATCGAGTTCGCCCGCGGGCTCCTGGAACGCATGGGATTTCCTGCTGAGATTACGGTGAACTTTCGTGAAGAGGGCCGACTGGGCCTTGATATCGAAAGCGACGGGTCGGGCATCCTCATCGGCAAGCAGGGGCGGACTCTGGAAGCCCTGCAATTCATCGTGAATCTCGCCGCGGGACGGATGGGCGGGGAGACGACACGAATCGTCCTGGACACGCAGGACTACAGGAGCCGACGGGAGCGCTCGCTGATCCGCATGGCAAACCAGGTTGCGGACCAGGTGCGTCGGAGCCGGGAGTCACGCCTCCTGGAGCCCCTGAACCCGTTCGAACGGAGGCTCATCCACACCTCGCTGGCGCGGTACGGCGATATCGAAACCGTGAGCGAAGGCGACGGCCTGTACAAGCGCATCCGCGTCATTTGGCGCAGCGACCGCGACGCGCGCCGGGAGTAAGTCATGCCGATATTCGAGTACGAATGCACGTCATGCCAGAGCTCATTCGAGCTGCTCGTTCGTTCCGATACGCGCGTGGCCTGCCCGGCCTGTGAAAGTCAAAAAGTCGTGAAGAAACTCAGCCTTTTTGCGGCGCACCTGGGCCGGCCGGCAAACGCCGTGCCGGAGTGTCACACCGGCGGATGCGGCTGTGACCTGGGGAAGTGCGGCTCGGGCCTCTGCGGAGTGGAGTAAGGGCGGCGAGCCTGTGAGCGTGTAGGGCGTAGAGGGGGCCTGCGGGATCTGAATTCTGCAGGCCGCCGTTTCCACAATGGCGAATGTAGTCGATTTCTGACTACAGATTGTATGTCCGCCTCTGTACGTTCGTTTCAAAGAATCACTGCAGCCGTAGCTGGACTCCCTGTTATCTGGTGTCGGAACAGAAGGGAGGCAGCAAATATGATTGGGTCGGCGTCCACGGTCGGTAACTCTTCGTTCGGATGCCCAGATCGCTCGCACGATGCGGCTGTTTTCCGCTCCCGCGTGAAGTGCATTCATGCCTCGGCCCGTCGAAATGGTTTGACAGCGAAGTTTGTCCAAAGTTATGGTGAGACAGTGCCAGGGGGTGCAAAATCGCGGCAGGAATCGGATGGCGAACTGATCGAGCGGGTGCAAAAGGGAGAGACGCGCCGCTTTGCCGACCTGGTGTCCCGCTACCAGGATCCCGTCTACAGCATGGCGCTGCGCTTCGTCCGCGAAGAAGGAGACGCGGAGGACATTGCCCAGGAGGCTTTCCTCCGCGCCTACCGGGGACTGGAAGGGTTCAAGGGCGATGCAAAGTTTTCCACCTGGCTGTACCGGATCACCTGGAACCTCTGCACCGACTGGCTGCGGCGGAACAGGAAGCCGGGGCGCGCGACGGCAGCTATAGATGACGCCGCGTTCCTCGCGGATGGCCGGGTCGATCTGGAGGAGGGACTCCTGGCGGAAGAGGAAAAGCGGAAGGTCAGGGAGGCGCTGGACGGGCTGGACTGAGAATACCGCGTCGTTCTCATTCTCCTCTATTACCAGAAAATGTCGTATGAGCAGATTGCGGCTGTCCTCGAGGTGCCGATGAAGACCGTAGAAACGAGACTGTACAGGGCACGGAAACTGCTGCGAGAGAGTCTCCGGCGCGCAGGGCTGGGAGGTTCACTATGAAGGATCCGGGGGAAATCGAGCAGACCGGCGGCTGGAAAGGCTCCTGGAAAGGACGCGCGACACGGTTCACGCTCCACACGGGTTCGCCCTGCGCGTGATGGACGCGGTGTACAGAGAAGCCCTGAACAGTGGATCCCTGCCTGTCGGAACTGTGCGGCAATCACGCGCGGACCCGACCGTCTGCCTCGCGGCTGTACGGCAGGCTCGGCTGGAGCTTCATGGTCACAGCCGTGGTCCTCGCGGCGAGCCTTCTCATTCCCCACGGAGCCTACCCTGCCTTGATCGGATCCGCCGGCGGGGAGGCGACTCTCGGGGCCGCACCTTCTGCCGCCGTGCAGGGCGCTTTAGAGGGCGCGGGCAACGCGGTCCAGAGCGCCCTTGGCGAGAAGCAGATTGGAGGAGGCAACAAATGAAATGCGCAAACCATCCCAGGGCCGAGGCCATCGGGGAGTGTGCCGAGTGCGGCAGGCAATTCTGCGCAACCTGTTCCATCGAGCTGGATCACCGCGTCTGGTGCCGCGACTGCCTCTCCATCATCGTGGCAAAGCGCGGCTCGGGCTCGCGAGTGCATCCCGGCTGGCGCAAGCTCGCCGCTGCCTGCCTGAGCCTCATCCCCGGTGCCGGTCACATGTTTCTGGGCCTCATCGGCAAGGGCTTCGCGCTCATGGGACTGCTTGTCGTGACCCTCTTCCTCATCATCCTGTACTCCGATTCGACGGGAATGTACTGGATCACCGCGTATCTCATCCCCACGCTTTCCGTCCTATTTCTGAGCTATGCGGTCTTCGATGCGATGGCCATAGCGGACGCACAGAGAAGCGGCAGGGAGGCTGCCCGGACGGAGGACGAAACGATGAAATCGGTCTGGGAACGCGTCCTGCTGAACACCCGCACCCTCGGGTGGGTCGTCCTCCTCGCGGGAGTCGTCGGCGTGCTTCACCTTTTCTCGGAGCCATTCAGCCGCTGGACCCTTGCCCTGCTCTCCGTGAGCTTCCCTCTCAACGCGCTCGTCATTCCCGATCCTCCTCCTCGTATTCGGTATCCTCCTGCTGAAAAGGAGCCGAAAAGAAAAGTAAGAGAGGCGAAATGGAGAAGACCGGCATCGCGGTCTGGGAACCAGTCGAGATCCCCCAGAAGAGGTGCGCCCTGTGGCGCTTTCCCCGGCGGAGCATCTGGGTGGAGCGCATCGAGACCGAGTGGCACGTCCTTTCCCTGCCCGAGGCGCGGCGGGAAGCGGATGCTTCCTACCGGATTGTTGCGCGGACCCAGAAGCCCACCTCCTCGGAGTGGCGGCACTACCTGCACCGTGACAGCGGCACCATGCAGCCATCCCCGGTCCTTCCCGACCGGCCCGTGGTGATGCGGCCCGACAGGGCTCTCACCCTCCTGCCCGGGCAGAGCACGATTTTTTTCCTTGAGATCCCGGTCTGGTTCCGCCTCTCCACGTCGGGGTACCGGCCGGCGCAGATATTCGAGGAACCCCTGACCGTGCTGACCCGCACGTGGTTCGGGGATCCGGTCAACGGGGAACTGTGCTGGGGACTTGCAACACGCCTTCACCACTCCGTTGATTCCGTGAATCCCACCGCGGACCATGCGGTGTGCCCCCTGATGATCGAAAACGATTCCGAGACGGACCTGGAGTTCCAGAAGATCTGCCTGCATGTCGAGAACCTGAGCATGTTCCGGGGCAAACGGCTCCTGTGGACGAACAGCCTCCATGCCGTGTTCAGGGGGCCCGACCAGGTCACACAGATGGAGATCGTCCATACGCCGCCGGGCTTCGAGGAAGGCCTTGTGCCCGTCTCCGAGGCGAGGCTTCCCGCGACGGGCTGGAACATCCGCAGGACATTCGGAATGCTGAAGTACTTCACGGACTTCTGACAAAGGGGCTGCACTGCATGTTCATCCAGCAGATCACCAACTGGTTTCAAACGCTTTCCCCCGACGTGCTGACGCGCGGTCTGCGTGTTGCCGTCACGATCGTGATCGGGCTGGTGCTCGTCCGCCTGCTCGCGGTGGTGTCCCAGCGCTACATCATGAAGAAGTCGACCCTGCAGCGGCAGATGATCGTTCGAAAGATCATCAGCTACACCGGGTTCTTCCTCGTCCTGATGGCGGTCCTCGGCGAGCTGGGCGTGAAGCTCACTGCCCTCCTGGGTGCGGCGGGGATCGTTGGAATCGCCGTCGGCTTTGCCTCCCAGACCAGCGTATCGAACATCATCAGCGGGCTTTTCCTGATTTCGGAAAAGCCTTTTGCGATCGGGGACGTGATCAGGATCGGGACGACTACCGGCATCATCCAGTCCATCGACCTGCTTTCCATCAAGATACGGACCTTTGACAACCTCTTTGTGCGGATTCCGAATGAGAAGATCCTGAGCTCTGAGGTGACCAACATCACCCGCTTCCCGATCCGCAGGATGGATATCGTCTTCCAGGTGGACTACGGGCAGGACCTTGCCCGGCGTCCACAGGATTCTGGCGGAGATAGCCGACGCGAATCCCTGGAGCCTTGACGAGCCCGAGCCCGCAATCATGCTCAACGAGTTCAAGGAATCGGGGATCGAGGTCATGCTTGGGCTGTGGTTCGCAAAATCGGACTTCGTCGCCCTGAAAAACTCGATCATGCACGAAATCTCGCAGCCGCTTTGGCGCGGAGGGAATCAGGTTTGCCCATCCGCGACGAAGCGTGCGGGTCTCCACTGCTGGCGAGCCGTCCCGGATCCCCGTGGCCGGCGCCGCTCGAGCCGCCGACCGGAGGCGCGCCGTTTCCGCGCCTACCGCTTGATGATCTGTTCGCGCCGCGGGCCTACAGAGACCCACGTGATGCGCGTGCGGATGTGCTTCTCGATGAAAAGGACATAGTCGCGCGCCTGCGCGGGCAGGTCCTGGAACCGTCGCACGCCTGTGATGTCGGTTTTCCAGCCGGCCAGCTCGGCGTAGACCGGTTCTGCCTTGTCCAGAAGCCGCGAAACGGGAAAGATCGTGGTCGTCGTGCCGCCGATCGAGTACGCGGTGCACACGGGGATCGCATCCTTGTAGGCCAGGACGTCGAGGTTGGTGATGGCCGCCTCCGTGGCGCCCTGGACCCTGCAGCCGTAAGAGCTGGCAACGCAGTCGAACCAGCCGACCCGGCGGGGCCTTCCCGTGGTGGCCCCATACTCTCCGGCGGAGCCGCCGCGCTTGCGGAGCTCCTCTGCCTCGGCGCCCTGCAGCTCGGTCACGAAGGGCCCGGCGCCGACGCAGCTGGAATAGGCCTTGGTAACCGCCACCACCCTCCTGATGGCCCAGGGAGGGATTCCTGCGCCCACCGAACCGAATCCCGCGAGGGGAGAAGAAGAGGTGGGGTACGGGTAGATCCCATGATCGGGATCACGAAGAGTTCCCAGCTGGCCTTCGAGGAGAATCGTCTTCCCCGCTTCCACGGCGTCCAGGAGGAGGGTCGTCGTGTCGCTGATGTAGGGCGCAAGCCGGTCCCGCAGCGCCGCCACGTGCGCCACGATCTCGTCCACCGAAAGCGGGGGCTTGCCGTAAAGCTGCTGCAGGAGAACGTTCTTCTGAACGATCGCTTTCGAAAGACGCGCGCGCATCAGCGGCTCGTCGAAAAGCTCGTTCATCTGCAGCCCGATCTTCAGGTACTTGTCCGCGTAGAACGGCGCAATGCCCGATCTCGTGGAGCCGAAGCTTTCCTTGCCCAGCCGTTCTTCCTCAAGGGAGTCGAAGAGAATGTGGTGAGGGAGGAGGGCTTGCGCGCGCTCGGATATGCGGAGATCCGGCTTCGGGACGCCCTGCGCGATGAGCTTGTCGACCTCGGCGAGGAATCCCGTGACATTCACCGCCACGCCGGGTCCGAGCACGTTCACGACTCGGGGATAGAAGACCCCGGAGGGAAGGAGGTGCAGGGCGAACTTCCCGAACTCGTTGATGATCGTGTGCCCGGCGTTGTTCCCACCCTGGTAGCGCACTACGAAGTCGGCCTCGTTGGCCAGGTAGTCGGTGATCTTGCCTTTTCCCTCGTCGCCCCAGTTCGCTCCGACAACCGCGATCACCGCCATCGTGGGTTCCTCCCCCGTGCGATCCTACACGATCGCGCTCCGCGTGCAAAGGCTCTGGGGGCAGGATCCGTTACAAGACAACGAACGAGATGCACATTTCGTCGTTCCTACGTTTCACTCAACCGGGCGAGGCGCCATATAGCGCCGAGGTTGCCTCCCGGAGCAGCCGCCTGCCGCAAAAAAACCCCCGGTCTTGAAAGGCCGGGGCAAGCTTGAGGATCAGAGCGGAAGTACGCTCGAACAGTTATTTTCCTTTTGCCATCTTCATCAACAGGTCGACGGTGCGGCACGAATAGCCCCACTCGTTGTCGTACCAGGAGACGACCTTGAAGAACCGCTTCTCGCCCTTCAGGTTGTTCTGCAGGGTTGCAAGGCTGTCGAAGATCGAGGAGCGATTGTCGTGGATGAAATCCGTGGAAACCACTTCTTCGTTCTGGTAGCCGAGGATGCCCTTCAGGTAGGTTTCCGAGGCCTTCTTCATGAGGCCGGCGATCTCCTCGATGGAAGTGTCGCGGGTGGCGCGGAAGGTGAGGTCAACGACAGAAACGTCGGCGGTGGGCACGCGGAACGACATGCCGGTGAGCTTGCCCTTCACTGCCGGGGAGAACCTCGCCGACTGCCTTGGCAGCGCCGGTGGTGGAGGGGATGATGTTGATCGCCGCTGCCCTGCCGCCGCGCCAGTCCTTCTTGGACGGCCCGTCCACCGTCTTCTGGGTGGCCGTGTAGGAATGGATCGTGGTCATGAGGCCCGTCTCGATCCCGATGCCTTCCTTGAGGAGAACGTGCACCAGCGGCGCAAGGCAGTTGGTGGTGCACGAGGCGTTGGACACGATGTGGTGCTGCAGCCGGATCGTACTCGTTGTCGTTCACGCCGATGAGGAGCGTCTTCACATCGCCTTTGCCGGGCGCGGAGATGATGACCTTCTTTGCGCCAGCGGCGAGGTGACCCTTGGCCTTCTCGGAGTCGGTGAACAGACCCGTGGATTCGATGACGTACTCGACCCCGAGGTCCTTCCACGGAAGCTGGGAGGGCTCCTTCGTGGCCATGATGCACTTCGTCTTCTGGCCGTTCACGACCAGGACGTCGTCTTCTGCAGCGCCCGCCGACTTCTCTGTGGCCAGCGTGCCGTGGAACCTCCCGTGGATCGGAGTCGTACTTCAGCTGGTAGGCGAAGTACTTCGCCTCTGTGCTGACATCCACGACCGCCACGACGTCGATGTCCTTGCCGAGAAGGCCCTTGTCCACCATGGCAAGAAACACCTGGCGCCCGATGCGGCCGAACCCGTTGATCCCTACCTTGATCGCCATACGAAATCTCCTTCTGGTCTGTTTCCTGCGTTTCGGCCTGTGCGGCCGTTATTGCCCGTTCATGGATCGGATGCGCAACGAATCATGAATCTTCCAGCAGCTTGAAAACCTGGTCAGCGGTCTCCGCGTGGATGATCGCCTTTCGCTTTTCCTTGTTCCTGATGATGAGCGTCAGCTTTGCGAGAATGCGGAGGTAGTTCTCATGCTCTTCAGGGCCGGCGATGAGAAACGCCAGGTGCACGGGCTTCTCGTCAAGAGACTGCCATTCCACGCCATTTCGGAAGACGCCGATCGTGATGAAAAAGTCCTTCACCCACCGGCTCTTTATGTGAGGGATTGCCACGTTCTGCCCGATCCCCGTTGTTACGATGTACTCACGGTCGAGAACCGCATTCTGGAACTGGTCGAAATCTATCACGTGACGCGGGTCGTCCGACAGGGAGATGAGCTTCGCCAGGGCGTCCTGCTTGTCGCGCGCTTCGATGAACGCAATGCGATCCCGGGCGATGTAGTCTTTTAAATTGATCATGACTGGAACGAATTTACCCAATATTGCGGATTGGTGCAAGGCCGGTGAAGCTCAGAGCAGGTCTTCCCATTCGATGCCCTCGCCGTCGGGGACGTTTCTCTTTGCCGTCGCCCCGACCGCCTGGGAAAGGAACTCGGGGCCTATCCCCGGTCGGAGCACTTTTTCCGTGCGCAGCACCAAGACTCCGGCTCGCCGATGACCATGCCTTTGCGGATTTCCGCTGGCCGCGTGCAGCGAGCGCTTGGTCCGGGCGTAGTTTGCGCGCTCCGCGGGGGCCAGGGCCTTCACTCCTGATCCGGTGACGGCAGCCACACGAGCGTGCGCCGTAGTCCCGCCGTAGTCGCCCAAGCACTTCCCCGGGCTCCTCGGATTCCGCCTGCCGGATCGCGTCCACCATGCGCCGGAAATCTGCCGGTTCGAGGGCTATCGGGTCGTCAAGGCCAGTGTCGGAGCGGGAAAGGGTGAAATGCTTCTCGACTGCAGCAGGCGCCGCCGAGCGCGGAAAGCGCAGGCACGAGGACCGGATCCAGGGAGTGATCGGAGAGGCCGGTCGGCACCCCGAATACGCGGCGGAGGCTCTCAATGACGGCCACGTTGTACTCTTCCTCCGGCGCTGGATAGGATGTGATGCAGTGCAGGAGAACGACCCGCTCGGTTCCCGTGACTGCGAGGGTACGCTCGATGTCGCCGAGGAGCGAGACGCCGGTTGACAGGAACAGCGGCAGCCATACCCGGCGACTTCGCCCAGGAGAGGAAAATGGTTGAGCTCGGGGGAGGCAATCTTCAGGGCGCCGCACCCCAGCTCTCTCAGCTCGCGGGCGCTTCTGATGCCGAAAGGTGAACAGAGGAAGAGGGCGCCGGCAGCCTCGGTGTATTCCTTCAGAGCGGCATAGAAATCGAGTCCCCGTTCAAGGGCACGAAACTGCTCGTAAAGCGCGACATTTCCTGTTGGCAGGGGCACGAAGCCCGAAAGCGGGTGCAGGATTTCCTCGGCATGGACGAGCTGGAACTTGATGCAGTCGGCACCGGCGCCCACTGCCGCGTCTATGAGTGCCCGGGCGCGGCCGAGGTCGCCCTGGTGTGACGTACCGAGCTCCGCGATGACAAGGCATGGAAACCCGGGGCCGATCGAGCGACCCGAGAATTCGACCATCAATCCTATGATCGTTCGAAAGCGGCGCTCACAACAGCCCTTTTCCGGCCCGAACGAGTGCAGCAATCTGGAGCCGTGATCGTTGCCTGCTGGATGCAGCCGCGGCCGGAAGAATCAGCCTTGCTCGGGACGGTCCATGTCCTTGAAAATCCTGCTCCCCACCGTCCCGCGCTGCCCCTGGTATTTTCCCTTGTACGGGGTGCGGGTGGCCTTGTCCATGAAGGCAAAAACAATCTGGCAGATCCGTCGTCCGCTTGCCAGCCGAAGGGGAAGGCGATTTGCGTTGAACAGCTCCAGGGTGATGTTGCCCTCGAATCCGGGATCCACCCACCCCGCATTCTGGATGAAGAGGCCCATTCTGCCAATCGAGCTTCGCCCTTCGACGAATGCCGTCACGTTGGCCGGGATCCGGATGAACTCAACGGTCGTAGCCAGGAGGAAAGAATGGGGCGGGATGATGATTTCGTCCTTCTCGATCTTTACGTAGGGCAGCTCGCTGTCCAGGGTAAGGCTCTCCAGAGTGTTCTCGTCGATCTTCAGGAAATGCCTGCCCAGGCGCAGGTCAATGGAGGCTGGCTGGATCTGGTATGGTTCGATCGGGTCCACAACGATGCTTCTCTCCGCAATCATCTTCCGCAGCGTCTCGTCGGACAATATCATTCGTGCTCCCCTGGCGGCAGATTCTCCCGGATGAGCCGGGCCTTCAAGTCCCGCAATCCGCCGGACATCGACACACGGTACACGTGCGGATTGATGAGGCGTTTGTACGTGTCATCCAGCTTGTCCAGCTCCGCAACCGCGCGCGCCTGCAGAGCGTGCACGCGCGGGCTGTCTGCAAGGATCCTGCCGTCCTTCATGCGCAGGGTGAGCAGCGGTGTGATACCAGCGTACTCCCCGAGTGTGAAGGACCGCGAGTCTCCCGCAGGATGGTGAAATCGGTGGACAGCGCCGGGGGCAGGAGGGTCATCGTCCAGGCTGATCAGGTCTGCAAGGGGACTCCCCCCCGCGTTCGTGAACCGCCAGACCTGCTTGATGCCGGGATTGGTCACCTTCTCGGGATTGTTGGACACCTTGATCGTGGGGATCCAGGAACCGCCGCTTTTCCGCGCGCATATCTTGTAGACACCGGTGAGGGCAGGGTCTCCGCCTCCCGTCACAAGGTGTGTGCCGACTCCCCATGCATCTATTGGCGCACCGCGCGTGACCAGCTGGTGCACGATGTGCTCGTCCAGCTCATTTGACGCCATGATCCGCGCCTCAGAAAGACCGGCCGCGTCCAGGCGTTCTCGCACCCGCTTGCTCAGGTACTCCAGGTCTCCGCTGTCCAGCCGGACTCCGAAGTTCCCGTGTCCGGAGCCCAGCAGGCTTTTCCCTACATCGATCGCGTTGTCAATGCCGCTTCCAAGCGTGTCGTACGTGTCGATAAGAAGAACAGTCGCTTCGGGATACGTGGCGGCGTACTTCTCGAAGGCTTCCCGCTCACTCGCGAACGCCATGACCCAGGAGTGCGCCATGGTCCCGCGCACGGGAATCCCGTACAGCTTCCCCGCGAGAGTGTTCGAGGTTGCCTCCGCTCCGCCGATGAAAGCTGCCCGTGACGCGGACAGCGCGCCGTCCACCCCCTGGGCGCGTCGCAGACCGAACTCTACGACCGCGCCGCCGCCGGCGGCCAGGCGGATTCGAGACGTCTTTGTGGCAATGAGGGTTTGGAAGTTCAGGATCGCCAAGAGCGCACTCTCCACCAGCTGCGCCTCGATGAGCGAGCCGTGCACGCGCACAAGGGGTTCGCCCGGGTATGCGAGGGTCCCTTCCTCCATGGCCCAGATATCTCCCTGGAACCTGAAGCGGGCGAGCTCGTCGAGAAACTCCTTGTGGAATGAGCCCAGGCTGTCGAGGTAGGCGAGGTCATCCGGCGAAAATGACAGGGAGCTGACGTGGGAAAGGGCACTGTCAAGCCCGGCGAAAACCGAGAATCCGCCCCCGAAGGGCTGGCGGCGGAAGAACATGTCGAAGACCACCGCAGGGTTTTCGCGCTGGAGAAAGTACCCCTGCATCATCGACAGCTCGTAGAAATCGGTCAGGAGGGTGAGATTCATCCGGGGTGTGGAGGATGGGGGATTCGAACCCCCGACCTACAGATTGCGAACCTGCCGCTCTACCAACTGAGCTAATCCCCCAGATTCAGTCTCGATGCTCTAACCCTATATCGCAGCGCAAGTTCGGGTCAAGTCCCTCCGCTTTCCTCTGGAGATCGGGCGGATTGCTATGGGGGGTTGGAGCGGCCATTTCCGTATCCTTGCTTCATTATCGAAATCTTTCCAGTGACCAGGCAGTTTCATTGGAAAGTCTTGCCCCGTCACTGACGGCACGATCGACAGGAATATAGCGTTCCAGTCCCGTGCTCTGGTTCCAGCCTGGGCTGGTCCCTCTTTGCTCGTTCGGGCGATCATCATAGTAGTACACGCAATCGGTGGCTTCGCCGAAAACCCTGTCATCGAACAAAGGGATGACGTACTTCCAGTCCTCCCCCGGGTCATATATCTCATTCCCGTTCGAATCTGCCCAGAGAATGAGATAAATGTAATGCCCTCCTTCTGGATCAAGCGATCCCACGTCGAAGCACAGCTCGAACCCGCCCCCATTGAGGCCGAGGCGGGCCACGGTGCTGACCAACCGGGCGGGCTGACAGGAGGGTTTTCCCTGTGACGCGTAGAAGAAGTCGTTGCAGGTTGTGTAGTAGCCGGCAAGCATCACCGGCGCAGGAGGCTCCCCAATGAGGACGGCCTCACCAGTGATCGTCCAGTGTTCCAAGCAACGGCTCGAGGTCACGCTGGAGGGAGGCATAGTGCATTGCGGGTCAGAACCCGGCGGCTTTCCCAAATCCACGACTCTCCTTCGAGCAATTTTTGCCCTGAGTATATCATTGGCTGTCAATACGCCGCCTGCCCTCAGCGAACCGCGGCGTGAGGCAGAAGACGAAAGAAGCCCGCCGGAGCGGCGGGCTTCTTGAGGGAGCGTCGAGGGTTACGCTATGAGCGCCCGCGCCGGCTCCTGCTTCACCTTGTCGACAAGCCCAGCCTTCAGCGCCTCATCGATTCTCTCGACGAGAACGAAGGTCATCTTCCCGCGCACGTCCTCGGGCACATCCTCCAGGTCACGCTCGTTCCGCTTGGGGAGGATGACCGTGGCAAGGCCGGCGCGGTGCGCCGCAAGCACTTTCATCTTCACTCCGCCGATCGGCAGCACCCTGCCGCGAAGGGTCACCTCACCCGTCATCCCCACGTCACCGCGGACCGGCCTGCCCGTGAAGAGGCTGGCGATGGCCATGGTCATTGCCACACCTGCCGATGGCCCGTCCTTGGGAGTCGCACCGGCGGGCACGTGGACGTGGACGTCGGTCTGCGCGAAAATGTCCCCGTCCACCCCCAGCTGCGCCGACTTTGACCGCACGTAGCTGAGGGCGATCCGCGCGCTTTCCCGCATGACGTCGCCGAGCTGGCCGGTGAGGGTGAACTCACCCTTTCCTTTCATCCGTGTTGCCTCGATGAACAGGATATCGCCTCCCACGGGAGTCACCGCCAAGCCCGGTGGCGATACCGGGAATCTCGATGGATTCGGAGCTCTCCGACTCGAACTTCTCCTTGCGCAGCATCTCCCGGACGATGTCCGGGGTGATCTCCACGGCCGGCTGCCCGGCCGCGATCTTTGCCACGGTCTTGCGGCAGATGGCGCCGATCTGGCGCTCGAAGTTGCGCACGCCCGCCTCCCGCGTGTAGTCCTGCACGATCTTGCGCAGCGCCTCTTCCGTGAAGACGACCTCTCCTTCGCGAAGCCCGTTTGCGGCGAGCTGCCGCTTCACGAGGTGCTCCTGGGCGATCTTCACCTTCTCGTGCTCGGTGTAGCCGTCCAGGTGGATGATCTCCATCCTGTCGCGCAGCGGCGCCGGGATGGGTTCCAGCTGGTTGGCCGTCGTCACGAACATCACGTCGCTCAGGTCGAAGTCCACGTTCAGGTAGTGATCGCGGAACGTCCCGTTCTGCGCGGGATCCAGGACTTCCAGGAGCGCGCTGGACGGGTCCCCCCGCCAGTCGCTTCCCACCTTGTCGATCTCGTCCAGCATGAACACGGGATTGCGCGTTCCCGCGCGCTTGATGGCCTGCATCACGCGCCCCGGCATGGAGCCGATGTACGTCCTCCGGTGGCCCGCGGATCTCCGCCTCGTCACGCATCCCGCCGAGGCTCATCCGCGTGAACTTGCGGCCCAGGGCCCGGGCGATGCTCTGCCCGAGTGACGTCTTGCCCACCCCGGGGGGCCGACGAAGCAGAGGATGGCGCCCATGGCCCGGCCTGTCTTGCCGTCTTCCGCCTTTTCCCTCTGGATTCCTCGCTCCTTGAAGAGCTTGCGCACCGCGAGGAACTCGATGATGCGGTCCTTCACCTCCTGCAGGTCGTAGTGGTCCTCGTCCAGGACGCGGCGCGCGTTCACGACGTCCAGCTGGTCCTCGCTGGCCGTGCTCCAGGGAAGCTCGACCATCCAGTCGAGGTAGGTCTTGATCATCGAGTATTCGGGTGACTGCGCCGACATGCCCTGTCAGGCGTTTCAGCTCCCGCTCGGCTTCCTTCCGCGCTTCCTCGGGAAGGTTCGCGCGGGCGAGCTTCTCCGTGTACTCCGTGACGACGGATGAGGCCTCGTCCATCTCGCCGAGCTCCTTCTGGATGGCCTTCATCTGCTGGCGGAGGAAATACTCGCGCTGGTCCTTCTCCATCTCTTCCTTGGCCTCGGTCCTGATCTTCTGCCCGAGGCTGAGCACCTCCTTCTGGTGCCCCAGGTGCATGATGAGCGCCCGCAGCTTTTCCTTGATCGAGTCGATCTCCAGGAGCTTCTGCGCATCAGGGGCCTCCAGCTGGCTGTTGGCCGCGATGAGGTACGCGAGGTAGCGGGGATCGGTGACCGTTGCGAGGAACTGCGCCGCCTCGTTGGGGATGTTCGGCGAGAGCTGGACGATCTCGCGCCCCAGCTCCTTGATGTTTCCCATCAAGGCCTCGATCTCGACGTCCGTCTCCACCGCCTCGGCGGCGCCGGCCACGCGGGCGCGCAGGTACGTTTCCGAGGAAATCCAGTGAAGGATGCGGATGCGCTCCAGGCCCTGCACGACCACCTGCATGGCACCGTCCTGGCCCCGGACCACCCTGAGGATGCGGGCCATGGTGCCCGTCTCGTGCACCTGCCCGGGGAGCGGCTCTTCGACGCTCTTGTCCTTCGAGGAGAACAGGCCCACGAGGCTGTCCCCCTCCATTGCCTCTTCGACGAGCTTCACCGACCGGGGAATCCCGACGGTGAGCGGGATGACGGAAAAGGGGAATGCCACGGAATCGCGAAGCGGGAGGATCGGCAGCTCGCGAGGCACGCTCACGGACTGTTCGTTGCTTTTCGGTCTGAAGAAATTTGCCATCTCTTTCTTTCGTCCTTTCTCTTGGAACTAAGATACGCACGGGAGGCGATTTCTCAAAACCTCCCCAAACGGGCGAGTCCCCGCAGCAAGAACCGGGTGGCGATGACGCCGCGGCAATCCGCCACACTCCGTACATGGCAACCGTCGACGTGGTCCTGCTGCTGGTTCTCTCCGGGATCTGGGGCAGCTCCTTCATCTTCATCCGCTTCCTCGCCCCGATCATCGGCCCCGTGGCGACCGCTGACGCCCGCATGCTCCTCGCCGGCGTGGCTCTCGCGCTCTTCTTTCTTGCCACCCGGTTCAAGCCCGAGTGGAGGAAAAATGCATGGCATTTCCTGGTCATCGGGCTTCTGAACTCCGCGATCCCGTTCGTCCTGTACTCTGTCGCCGCGCTGGTGCTCCCCGCGGCCATGGAGGCAATTTTCAACTCCCTGTCGCCGATGTTCGGGGCAGTTTTTGCGGCGCTCTGGATGAATGAGAAGCTCACTCCGCGCAAGATCGCAGGGCTGGTGCTGGGAGTCGGTGGGGTGGTGACGATGAGCAGCCTGAGCGGCCTCCGGTTCAACGTCCAGACCGGGCTTGCCATTGCCGCCTGCGTGCTCGCGCCGATGTGCTACGGGCTTGCCGGGGTATATATCCGCACGCGCGTCTCGGGGGTGAAGCCGATGGCCATTGCCGGAGGCAGCCAGCTCTTTGGCGGCCTCGCGCTGCTGCCGTTCGTCGCGATTTTCCCGCCGGCTGCCGCTTCCGTGGACCTGCGCATTGCCCTCATCGTCCTTGCGTTCGCCCTTGCCTGCAGCGGCGTGGCGTACCTCATCTACTACAAGCTGATTGCCGACATCGGGCCGACAAAGGCCCTCACGGTGACCTTCCTGATCCCTGTTTTTGCCATGTTCTGGGGCCTTCTCCTGCTGCACGAGGCCGTCACGTGGAGCATGATTGTCGGGGCCGCCGTCATCCTTGCGGGCACGTACCTGGTGGGCATAACTCGCACTTGAAGGCCACGGCCTCACATACAGCGCTGCGCGCGGTGCGGTCAGGCCTCGATGGTCTTCCCCTCCTGGGCGATGGTGACCTTCATGCGTGTCTTGCCGCGGAGGGAGCTCATGTAGGCCTTGTACAGCCCCTCCAGCTCCTGGTCATTTCGCAGTGGCTCGTGGTGGAAGAGCACGAGGTGCTTCACGCCCGCCTTGTGAGCGGAGTTTATCGCCCATTCAAAGGAGCTGTGCCCCCAGCCGATCTTTCCCGTGATGTATTCCTTGTGCGTGTACTGCGTATCGTGGACGAGGATGTCCGCGTTCCTTGTAGAACTGCTGCACCTTCTCGTTCTCTTCACGAGCGGCTATTTCCCCCTCTTTCACCGCCGCCGCGTCGTAACCAGGATCGTCCGGTGATACGTCGAAGACATTGCGGAACATCTCGTGATCGTAGGCGGTGCACAGCACCTTGCCCTGGAACTCGAACCGGTATCCCAGCACCAGGATGGGATGGTTGAGATACTTCGTGGTGACCTTCAGGCCGCCGCCGAGGTCCTGGCTTCCCTCCTTCAGCGGATGGTAGTTGATCGTGGCGCGAAGCTCCTCCAGCCGCACGGGAAAGTAGCGGTAGCGCAGCTGGTCCCCCACGATCTTGTCCAGGGTGTCTTCCTCGTAAGTGACGGGGCCGTAGATGTCCAGCTCGGTGCCGGGGATGAAGATGGGCGTGAAGAAGGGGAAGCCCATGATGTGGTCATAGTGCGTATGCGTGAGAAATATCTTCGTCCTGATGGGCCCCCGCGGAAGGTCTTTCTTCATGACCTGTCCTGCCAGCTCCCGGATGCCGGACCCGAGGTCCATGACGATCAGCCGGTCTTCATCTCCGAAGCGCAGCTCGAGGCAGGAAGTGTTGCCGCCGTATTTCACCGTTGTCGGGCCGGGGACGGGAATCGATCCCCGCACTCCCCAGAAGGTCAGCCGGATGGGCACTGTCGTACTCCTACTGTGAGACGCTCAGGAAAATCTTTGCCTTCTCGATCTCCGCGTTGACCTTGTCCTCCATGGCCTCCAGGTCGTCCAGGCTGATGCCCAGTTCATCGAAGAGGCTCTGCGGGAGCTTCTCGGGATAGCGGTCGCCCGAGAAACCGATCTGGGCCGTATTGGCGAAAAAGTTGGCCGCGGCCACGGTGAGGAGAACGTCCCGGTTGGTTCCGGGGTAGGCGTCGAGGAAGTGGTGGAAGAACACCACGTCCTCCATCGCGGGACCGAGGTTCCAGCTCTTGATGATGAGGCGGCCTACCTCGCAGTGGTTGACCTCCATGGTCCGCTCTTCCAGGATGTACAGCGGCGCGCGCTCCTTGTCTGTGAGAGAGAGGGCTGTCACGTACTCGGTGGACAGCTTGTTGTTCAGCGGGATCTTGCCGATGTCGTGCAGGAGTCCGGCAACGAAGTACTCTTCCAGCTGCTTTGGGTCTTTCCTTCTCTTGATGGCGATGAGCTTCGCGGTGACCCCGACGCACAGGGAATGACGCCAGAACCCGTCGATGTTCAACGCCTGGAAGTTGCCCTTTGCCGAGAGCTGGCTGAGAACGGCGGTGGAAAGGGCGAGGTTCTTCACCGTGTTGATCCCCAGCATGATGATGGCCCGCACGAGGCTGGTGATCTGGTTGCTGAGGCTGTAGTACGCGGAGTTGATCAGCTTCATCACCCGGCCCATGAGCACGGGGTCCAGGCTGATGACCTGGTTGAGGTCCGAGGGGGAAGTCTTCGGATCGTTGGCGATCTTCAGGATCTTCGAAACGGTGATGGGGAGGCTGGGCATCTTGGCGATGTACGTCTGGATGACGGACAGTATCTGCTCTTTGTCCCGCATACCCTATTTCAATCTCCCCATCCGGGCGACGATGGCTTCTATCCTGTCCCTCATGGCGGCGCCGACGGCCTTGTCAGGATGCCATGACGCCAGGTCCCTGAGGTAGGAAAACGTGTCGACGACGCGGGAACGCGTCATTGGCTTTTCCCGACGCGGGACCGTCGGGTGGAAGCCCTCGGCAACCTTCTGCCGCAGGCTTTTCTTGCCAGCCAGCCGCGCCTTCAGCGACTCCATGGCGAGGCGCTCGGTGCTCCCGCGGAACCGCTTCTTCTCCCGCTCCGGCAGATAATCCGACAGTTTCCCCAGATAGTCAAGGAGATCGCTCGGGTTTGCCGCGCCGACGCCCGTTTCAAGCCGGCCCCGAACCCCCGTGAGATAGTTTCGAAGCTCTTTGCGCACCTGGTCACTCGACCGCGCCCGTCCGGGCTCCGTCGTGCCGCTCAGGGCCGGCTTCTCCGAGGCCGCCGAACTGACAGATGCGGGTGAGGAGTGGTCTCCCTCGGGTTCCGACGTCTCCAGCTGCTCCACCGGTTCAAGATGCGCTTCAGGCTCCTCCTCAATCTCCGGGGCGATCTCCGGCTCAGGCTCTGAGTCCGAGATTGGCTCGAGGCCTGGCCAGCCCAGCGGTGCTGGGGCGCGCTCGAGCTGCGGCAGCTCCCCCGCTCCCGCCGTCTCCAGGAACGGCTCGTCCGGCGCTGATTCACGCGGCAGTGTTTCAGCGGGCGCCGATCCATGTGAAGGCCCGGCGGCCGGGCGTCTTGCTTTTTCCCGCAATGCGGGTCTCTTCCCCATCGGCTCAAGCAGCTCGGCCTCTTCTTCCATCGTCACGGGCTTTTCCGGCCGGGGCGGAATCATCCTGCCGCGTGGAGGCGCACGATGCGCCGACGCAGGCTCGCGCTGCGGGACCCGCACTTCGTCCTCGGTTTCTGCCGCGGCATAACGAGGGAAGCCCTGCGGGTGCCGGCCCGCCGGCGGGTAGTCCATGGGAGTCGGCCGCTGCATCGACTGTGTCTCCGGCGACGCGGGCTGGGCAGCCCTGCTTTCGTCGACCTTCCGGGAGAGCTCCTTCATCTCGTCGAACAGCTTTTCCACGACCTTTGACTGCGCGGCCACTGATTCCTTGAGAGAATTGGCCAGAACTGATTGTCCCTGTGGAGAGAGGGCCAGCTGAGGCGGCTGCGGGTACTGGGGCGGCTGCGGGTACTGGGGCGGCTGCGGGTACTGGGGCGGCTGCGGGTACTGGGGCGGCTGCGGATACCGCGGCTGCGCGAGCTGGGCAGTTTGGAGGAACGGGGCAGGTTGCGGAGCCTGCACCGGCGGGAAGTGCTGTGCCTGTGCCGGCGGCTGCGACGCCGTGCGGGGCTGCTGCGAGGGGAGCACGGGCTGCGGCTCGAACATCTGCAGCGCGGGATTTTCCTCGTAGAGCTCCTGGTCCTTCAGGAGATTCACGAGGTTCGGCGGATGCTCGTCCTCGATGGAGACAGCTTCCTCGTGCACGGTTTCGTCGACTTCCTCGAGCTGCAGCTCCTCGTCGACCTCTCTGACCGCGAAAACCGGCTCCAAGCCCCCCACCTTGATGATGGGGACTGCGTCCTCTGCCAGCGGCTCCATGTCCTCGATCATAAGCGTGTCGTCGGCGGTCTTTACCTTTTCTTGTGCAGTGGTGTCCATGGAGAGCTCGCGGAGCTTGCGGATCGTCTTTTCGCGGTCGTCGCGGAAATCCTTCTCGTGCTCCGAGATCGCCTTTTCGTACTCCTCCATGGCATGGGACAGCGCTTCCATGTCCCTCGGATCCGAGCTCTGCTCGAGCGCATTGATCAGCCCCTCGATCGTTTCGATGGCCTTCTTCGGTTCCCCCAGCTCGCGGTACAGCTTGGCCAGCCGACCGCTGGCCTCGGTATCCTGAGGGAAGGCTTCCAGCACCTCGATGAGGGTCTGGGCAGCCTGCCGCAGGTGCCCCTGCTTCGCATGGATATCGGCCTGCAGGATCCGCGCCCTGCGGTCCTCCGGATGGCCGGAGAGGTAGAGCGCCACTTCCTCCTGCGCCTTCCCCGTGTCGCCGGTTTCCTTCAGCAGATGTGCCCTGTCGATGCGGAAATCATCGTCATCGCCTGCAAGGGATTCGAGCTTTGCATAGCACTCGAAGGCTTTCTTCTTTTCTCCCGTGCGCCCATAGGCTATGGCCAGGCCCTTCAGCGCCTCGGGAAGCGCCGGCTGGGCAGCGAGAACGGTCGTGTACTGCTGGATGGACTCGGGAAAGTTTTCCAGTTGTCTCAGGATTGCCGCCATGCGCAGGCGCGCATCCACGTTCTGCGGCTCGATTGAAAGCAGCCGGCGCAGCTCCTCCAGGGCCTCGGTGAGCTTGCCTTCCTCCTCGAGCAGCGACGCGAGATTTCCCACCGCCTGCCCGTAGCGGGGGTTCGCCTTCGTGGACTCGCGGTAGGCGACAGACGCCTCTTCGCGGCGGCCCAGGGCGGCCATGACGACGCCGAGGTTGTTCAAGCCGCGCGCGTTTCGCGGCTCGACTCGCAGCACCTCCCGCAGCGTCTTTTCCGCGGTGCGGTTGTCCCCCAGGCCGTGCTGGGCCACACCGAGGTTGTTCAGGGCGTCGGTCCAGCCGGGCCGTGCCTTCACCGCGGCGTCGTATTCTTCCCGCGCCTCCTTCAGCTTGCCCATGCGCTCGTAGACGACACCGAGGTTGTAGTGCAGGCGCGGCTGCGCGCGTATCCGCCTGCAGTCCCTTCTGGTAGATGCGGATTGCGTCGCCGAACCTTCCCGCTCCTTCCAGCACGGTGCCGAGGTTGATGTACGAGGGCACGAAGGACGGGTCCACGGCGATGGCCTTGGAGAAGTTCTCCTCCGCCAGCTCGTTGTTGTTCAGCGCCTTGTACACGTTGCCGAGGTTGTAGTACACGTCCCCGCGGTCGGGGGAAAGGTTGATGGCACGCTCGAAATGCGGGATTGCATCCCCGTAGGCCTCGATCCTCTTGTACAGGACCCCGAGATTGTTGTGCGCCTCCGTGTAGTCGGGTTTCAGCCGCACAGCCTTCTGGAACATCTCGATGGCCTTGTGAAACCGCCCCGTCTTCTCGCAGACGCTCCCCAGGAGGTTGTACGCCACCGCGGAATCGGCCTGGTCCTCCAGGATGCGCAGCGCCAGCTTTTCCACGAGGGGATATTCCCCCATCTTGAACGCGTTGCGCGCGCGGACCAGGATTTCCGGGGCGGCCATGGCCTTCATTTGTACATCCGGGAAGGACGCGCGCTGATTTCCGCGCTGAACTCGCTCTGCTGCCGGGGATCCGAGGTGTCGTATGCGGCCACGGCAAAATAGTACAGTGACCCGTTCTCCAGCCCGCTGATCTCAAGCGTCGTCGAGGGGCCGGCGTCGATGGGTGAATTACCCTGAGCGGATCCTGTGCCCAGGTAATTGTGCGGTGACGTCCGTAGAAGACCATGTACCCCTTCACGTTCAGGTCGTTCACCTTGCGCCACGTGAGGGTTACCTTCCCGTTGCCCGACGCTGCCAGGAGGCCGGCCGGTGGAGCGGGCGGGAGGTTGGGTTCGTAGACGACCCGGAGGCTGGACAGCCGCGGCGACTTCGTGCGGGTGCCGTCGGGGTACAGCTCCACGCGCAGCTGGATGTAGCGCGCCTTCAGGCTTTCCCCGAAATCCGTCCCCGGCACGAAAGGAATCCAGTCTGTCTCGCTCTTCAGCGATTTCCTGCCTCCCCACGTGTCGGCCGCCTGGTAGGAAAACTCCATGCCGCTGTTGGAGGGAGTCGTGGTCACCGATTCGATCCTGCGCGATCCGCGTGGAGGAGTAGCCGAGATCGATGATCCTGCTCGTGGCTGTTCCGGTCCTGCCGAGAAACCGGGAGAGCACGGGGTCTTCCACGGCCCGGCGGGAAATGCGCAGCTCATCCATGAAGCCCGTGAAGCCGGCGCCGAGCACGAGCGGGCCCGAGAAGACGGTTCCCAGCACGGGCACGGCAATGGAGCCGGTCTCGCTTCCGTTGTCCGTGACGTGCGCAATGGCTTCCGGCACTCCGTCAAGCAGGTACACCAACAGCCCCTCGCGGGAATTGAAGCGCAAGAGGTGATGATGCCATGCGCGGGGGAGGAGCTGCCGGGTGCCGGTGAGCCTCACGGGGATGCGGCCCGCACCGGGCAGCTTGAAGAGATTTGTAAAGTCCCAGACCAGCCTTCGGTCCTGGATGAAGCAGGCAAGGCCCTGGTTGAGGAGCTGGCTGTCGCGTGCGGAGCTGCTTCGCTCGGAGCCGTTCCAGCCAACCACGCTCTCTCCATCCGCGAGGTTCGCCGGGTACAGCCAGAACTCGAATGTGAAATCGCCCCAGACTGCCCCGGCGCTGAACATGCTTCCCCGGGGGGCGGCTAGCCTGACACCCTCCCTGCCGCCGCTGAACGCCGCGCTTGCACCGCCCACGGCCGACATCGAATCAGAAATCGCCGGGCCATCGCCCGTGATGGCTGTACATGCCCGTTGAGTCTGTTGCTGCGGCGGAATCGAAATGCAGGAGAAGCTCGGTGGCGCTGTCGACCGCGTAGGCGCCCCCGGTCGAGAGCCAGGTCCTGGAAACCCCACCTCCCGGGAACCGCAGTGACCCCCTCGAGGCTCATCATGTCAGCCCAGAGGCTTTCCCTGCCCAACTCGACGGCTTTTTCCAGTCCCGGCGCAGCCGCGGGGGAAAGGAGGAGGCAGACGAGGAGCGTTCCGGAGCAGAGTTGTTTCCGGATCATGGTTCTGTACATTGGTATTATAATCGGCCAGGAGGGGTGTTTCTATTGAAGCCTTTCGACGATCCGCGGGACAGGCAGTATCCGGACCAGCCCGGCGTGTACCTCATGAAGGGGCTGGACGGCCGGATCATCTACATCGGGAAGGCCCGTTCCCTGCGGAACAGGATCAGGTCGTATTTCGCGGGGGAGAAGGACATCAAGACCCGGTTCCTCGTCGCGCATATCGCCGATATCGAAGTCATCATTACCCACACCGAGTACGAGGCGCTGATTCTGGAGAACAACCTCATCAAGCAGTGGGCGCCGCAGTACAACATCGACCTCAAGGACGGGAAGACCTACCCGGTGATCAGGCTCACCGCCGAGGAGTTCCCCCGCGTCTACCGGACGCGGCGCATGATATTCGACGGTTCGGAGTACTTCGGCCCGTTTCCCAAGCCGCACCAGATCGACCTGTACCTGCGGCTGATCGAGAGGCATTTCCCGCTGTGCAAGTACCGCGGGTTCCCAGAAAAAGAGGACCTACCCGTGCCTGAACTATCACATGGGCCGGTGCGCGGGCGCCTGCTGCGGAAAAATCACGCGCGAGGAATACCTGAAAATCGTGGAGGGCGTGCGCAAGTTGCTTTCCGGCCGCAGCGAGGAGCTTCTTCGCGACCTGCGTGAAAAGATGCAGGTCGCCTCCGACATGCAGGATTTCGAGCGCGCCGCGCGGCTGCGCGACCAGATTGCCGCCATACAGGAAGCCTCGGTGGAGCAGCGCGTCATGGAGTTCACGGAGGAGGACCGCGACTACATCGCTCTGGCGCCGTGCGCAGACGAGCTGGTGGTCGTGGTCCTGCAGGTCCGGGAGGGCAAGCTCCTGGGCAAGGAAGTCTTTCGGGTGGCAGAGTACGCACCCGACGATGAGGCGCTGTCACACTTCATTTCACGATACTACGCGGAGAGGAAGGCGATTCCCGACGCCGTCTACGTGGGGCGGCAGATCGATGCGGAGAATCTTTCGGCGTTCCTGCGCGAGCTGGCCTCCCGCCCGATCTTCGTGAAGGTCCCCCAGCGGGGCAAACATACGCAGCTCCTGGCCATGGCACAGGAGAATGCGCGGGAAGAAGCGGCCAAGGCCGCCCGCGGGGCGGAAATGACTGCCGCCCTCGAGGTGCTGAAGATGGACCTGGGGCTCCCCGCCGCTCCCCGCCGCATTGAGGGTTTCGACATCGCGCACCTGGAGGGAACCGACACAATTGCCTCAATGGTGCGGTTCACCGACGGCAGGCCGGACCGAAAGCTGTACCGGGCATTTTCCATCCGCGGCCTGGGCGGAAAGATCGACGACTTCGAGTCCATTCGCGAGGCGGTGGCGCGCCGCTACACCCGCGTTGTCAACGAGGAGCTGGACCGCCCCGACCTTATCCTCATTGACGGCGGCAAGGGCCAGCTCTCCGCGGCGCGGGGCATTCTGACGAGCCTCGGGCTGGAAACGATTCCCGTGATCGGCCTTGCCAAGAAGCAGGAGGAGATCTTCCTGCCGGGCCGGGACGGCCCTCTCGTGCTGGACGAGGCGTCATCGAGCCTCCGAATCCTGGAGGCGGTTCGCAACGAATCGCACAGGTTCGCAACGAAGCTGAACAAGAAGCGGCGGACAAAGAAGATCTCGATGCAGGTGCTGGAAGGGGTGCCCGGGATAGGCGGAGCGCGGAGCCGCCGGCTGATGGAGGCGTTCGGATCCGTGGAGGCTATTCTCGGGGCGACGCCGGAGGAGCTTCAGAAGAGGGCCGGCCTCCCTAGAGAAACTGCTGCCATGCTCCTTGCCCGGCTTTCCGAACGATATAGTACACCATCAGGCGGAGAAGGAGCTCGTGCAGGTCGCTCTTCACCGATCTGAACCTCTGGTCGAACTCCACGAGGAGCTGAACAATCGTCTCGATGTCCGATGCGCTGAATTGGCGGTGCCCTTCGAGGTAGGTCTTCTGGTTCTTCTTGCTGAAGATCCGCAGCTTCGGAAAGGCTTCCGAGCTTTCGTAGTTGGCGGACACCATCCGCTTGTAGCTGGCAAGCTTGCGGAACTGCATGAGAAGACCGCCGGCAAGCTGGGTTGCCTCCGCCTCGCGTGAGAGAAGGATCTTGTCCAGCACTTCTTCCGCGGAGAGCAGTTCGCGCTCGCAGATCCTGTCGAACAGGGTGAAGACGTTCTCCTCCTTTGAATGGTAGATGTACCGCTCGACGCTCTCCAGGGTTATCGTCGTCTCGGGGCCGAAAAACTGCGCAAGCCGCTCGCATTCCGCCCGCATGTCCCGCGTATTGTTTTCCACCATGTCCAGGAGATGGTCCACTGCTTCCGCGGCAATGGAGATCTTCCGCTGCCGGAACCAGCTCGTCACCCATCCCTGTTTCTGGTTGTCGAACATTTCCCAGAATATCTTCTGGTGCTCGAAGGGCACGGCGCCGGGCGCTTTCTTCTTCTGGTCCCCCGTGATCTTCCTGTCGATGTCCCCTGCGAAGCCGGTGCTCAGCAGCAGAAGCGTCGCATCTCCCGCCGGGCTTTCGAGGTATTCCACCAGCGGGCCGACCTCCTCCGCCCCCTTCACCTCTTCGACATTCGAGACGATGACAAGCCGATGCCGGGCGAACAGGGACATGTTGCGGAGGCACAGGACTACCTCTGCCATCGATGATTCCCCGGCATAGAAACGCGTGGTCTCGGGAGGCTCGCCGAACCGGGTTTTCAGCCCATCCCGGATGGCCTGGATGAAGGCGGATTTTTCCCCTTCCTCGGGTCCGAGAAGGAGACGGACAGGCGGCTCCGATGCCGGCTTCTGCGCCGGAGGGCTCACGTATAGGTTCTCATGAGGAATGCGAGCTTGCCCAGGATGCGGACGTTCTGGGTGTAGAGAGGCGGGTACTTGGGATTCTCCGCCTTGAGCCGGACACGGTTCTTTTCCACGTAAAAGCGCTTCAGCGTCACTGCCTCATCCACCATGGCCACCACGATGTCTCCGTTGTCGGCGGTGTTCTGGTGCGTCACCACCACCACGTCCCCGTCCATGATGCCCGCATCCTTCATGCTGTCGCCCTTTACCTGGAGGGCAAAGTGGGTGGAAGCGCCCAGCGCCGCGGCAGGCACCTGCACGTAGCCCTGGAGATTTTCCTCCGCAAACAGGGGTCTGCCGGCCGCAACGTTTCCCAGCAGCGGCACGGAGGCCATCTCGTCCTTGTCCGCCTCGGCGTCCCGGATGATCTCGATGGCGCGCGAACGGTTCTCGTGGCAGCGGAGGAAGCCCTTTTTTTCCAGCGCCTTCACGTGGTCGTAGCTGCCCTTCACGGAGAAGCGGAAGTTGGTGGCGATTTCCCGGATGGTGGGCGGATAGCGGTTGATCCGGATGAACTCCCGGATGAAATCAAACACTTCTCGCTGCCGCTGGGTGAGACCCTTCATTGCCGCCTACTTCTCCGCCGTCATGTTCAATTTCTTCATTTTGCTGTGGAGGTTGCTCGCGTAGACGCCCAGCGCTTCCGCTGCGCGCGAGATGTTCCCTCCGTTCTCCCGCAGGCGGTCGGCGATCAGCTCCCGCTCGAAGCTGTCCCGCGCATCCGCGAGAGTCATCCCTCCATAGGCTGCAGAGCGCGCTGTTCGGCTCCGCCGGCGCCGCGGCCCCCAGGAAAGCCTTCACCGAAGCGGCCGAGAGCACCGCCTCTTCCGTCATGATATTAACCCTCTCCACGAAGTTTTTCAATTCCCTGATGTTACCGGGCCAGTGGTAGCTGCACAACGCCTTCATGCCCTCCGGGGAGATCGCTGCGGGGCTCCTGCGCGGAAGGCCGCTTGAACTTCTCCATGAAGTACGCCACCAGGGACGGCATGTCTTCCAGGCGCTCGCGCAGCGGGGGGACGTGGATGGGCACGACGTTGATCCGGAAGAACAGGTCCTCGCGGAACCGGCCCTTGCCGATCTCCGCCCGGATGTCCTTGTTGGTGGCCGCGATCACCCGCACGTCCACCGAGATCGACTCTTCTCCGCCGACCCGTTCGAAGCGCATTTCCTGGAGAACCCGGAGGACCTTTGCCTGGGTGTTCAGGGACATGTCGGCTATCTCGTCGAGGAAAAGCGTGCCGTGGTCCGCAGTCTCCACCTTCCCGCGCCTGCGCTGCAGGGCGTTGGTGAATGCGCCTTTCTCGTGGCCGAAGAGCTCGCTCTCGATGAGGGTCTCGGGGATCGCGGCGCAGTTCACTTCTATGAACGGGCCGGACGCTCGGGCGCTGCGCGCGTGCACCTCCCGGGCCACCAGCTCCTTGCCGGTCCCGTTCTCGCCCAGGATGAGGATCCGCGATTCGCTGGCCGCGGCCTGGGCAATGAGCGCCCGAACGGCGCGCATCCCGTCGCTGTCCCCCACCATCCTGTCGTCCATGAAGATGCTGTCGCGGAGAGTCCGGTTCTCCCGGCGAAGAGTCTCGATGGCCAGCGCATTGCGCACCACGGTCATCGTGCGGTCCAGGGAGAGCGGTTTCTCGAGGAAGTCGAAGGCACCCATCTTGGTTGCCTGCACCGCAAGGGAGATGTTGGCGTGACCCGAGATCATGATGACCTCCAGGTCGGGAAACTGCTCCTTGATGTTCTTCAGCACGTCCATGCCGCCCATGTGCGGGAGCCACACGTCGAGGAAGACCAGGTCGACGCCCCCGCCGGCGAGCTCCGCCAGCCCCTGGATCCCGTCTTCCGCAGCGAGCACGGTGTGACCCTCGTCCTCCAGGACGTCCCGCAGCACCGTGCGGATGCCCGGCTCGTCATCGATGATGAGGATGGTGCTCACTCCTGCGTCTCCGGCGCAGCGGTGCCCTGCGAATTTGGCGCTCCCTCGAGCGGATTTGGCGGTGCCGCGGCCGGATTCTGCGCCGTCGGCAGGTCGACGAAGAAGGTTGTGCCGCGCACCCCGTCGCTTTCCGCCCACACGTTGCCGCCGTGGTCAAAGAGGATGCGCTGCACGATTGCGAGGCCGAGGCCCGTTCCACCCTTCTTGGTTGTGAAGTATGGATCGAAGACGCTGTCGATATCCGATTCGGGAATACCGACGCCGGTGTCGGCAACGGCCATGCGGCAGAAGCTCTTCTGCGCTTTTTTCACCATGTCCGCCCGCACGGAGAGGCGGCCGCCGTCCGGCATGGCCTGGATGGCGTTGGTGAACAGGTTGGCGAACACGCGCTTCAGCTGGTCCCTGTCCGCGGAAACCACGAATGTCTCCGGCACCTCGGCCAGATCGATGTGCACCGAGCTGGAGAGGTTCCAGTACACGGCGGCGACCTCCTCCAGGAGTTTCCGCACGTGAACCGCCGCCGGCCGCGGCATGGGAAGCTTGGCGAAGTCCCCGAACTCGCGGAGCATCGTCTCCAGGTTGTCCACCTCCGTGATGATGGATGCCACGGCGGGGGGCAGCACCTTGTCAAAATCAGGGGCGTGCTCCATGTGTTTCTTCAGCATGCGCTGGGCGGAGAGCTTGATCGGGGTGAGCGGATTCCTGATCTCGTGGGCCAGCCGCTGCGCGATCTCCTGCCACGCGGTGATCCGTTCCGCCTGCAGCAGCTTGCGGCGCGACCTCTCCAGCTCGGCGATCATCCCGTTGAACGAGTCCACCAGCGCGGCAAGCTCGTCCCGCGGCCGGGTGAGGATGCGGAAGCTGAAGTCCCCTTCGGCGACCCGCCGGGTGGCATCCTCCAGGTGGGCGATGGGGCTGATGATCCTCTCCGTGAGGAGGAGGCTCACGAGGATGGTGATGAAGAAGATGGGCAGCGAGAAGAGGAAGAAGAACCCGACGAGCACGAGCCGGAAAAGGTCGCGGAACTTGTCCAGCGCGGTGAAGACTGTCAGGCTCTGCGTGATCCGCCGCACGTTGGTGAACAGGTCCCGCGGCACCAGGGCGCTGGCCACGGCGGTGAGCCTCTGTCCGTTCGACGTCCAGCACCTTGGAGTCCCGGAGGATCGTCACGTCCGTCCTGTCTTCGCGCTGCGTGCCGCCGGGGGAGGCGCGGCGCCCAGGCGGGCGCGCGGGTCGCCCGGCAAAGGCCAGCTCCCTGCCGTCCTGCCTGGAACAGCTGTAGCGCACCGATGCCCTGGTTCACCGCCTGGACTCCCTGCCATGCGCGTTCAGGGGACGCGGCAAACTCGGCGAGAAGGGACGGGGTAAGGGGACCGTCCATGAACGAACCGAGGCTGTCCAGGCGCTCGTTGTAGTAGGAGATCACCAGGTCGCGGGCGCTGCGCAGGGCATCGCCGATGGAAGAGCTGAACCATGTTCCCATGGCGGAGTTGACGAACGTGATCCCCAGCATGGCCTGCGGACCGGCCGAGAGCGCCGCGACCAGGATGAAGAACAGCAGGAGCCGCAGCCGAAGCCCTGCCCCGGGCTTCCGCAGCGCCCGCTGACGGATCAGCCGGGCAAGCTGGAAGACGATGACTCCCAGGAGCACCAGCGGGAGAAGCACCGCGACGATCAGGGCGATGGTGGACGCTGCCGGGTCGCGCCCCGGCGACGGTCGTGATGAATGTCCGGGAGAACGCGATGATGATCCCGATGAGGACGAGGAACAGCAGGATCAGCACGAGGAGCCCGCGGGAAGTGTTCTCCGCCATTGCGGCCCGGTCTGCAATTCCCTTCACGGCGCGTCCCTCCGCACCCAGGGCGTGGCGACGCTCGCCGCAGCGCCCGCCAGGCCGATCAGCGTGAGGGGCGGCATGAGCCGCACCGGCTCGAACTGGGCGCGCGCCGTGACGTAGAGGCGGCGGCGCGCAGCGGAGGCCATGTCGACAGTGAACACCTCGTCCAGCGCAAAGAAGCCGCGGATCAGCTCCTGCGGGTCGGCGTACGCCTTCTGCGGCATCCGCCTCCTGCTCCACGACGAACACGTGGTCCAGGAAGTCCCAGAAGGCGCTGCGCGTCACGGTCCTTTCCGACAGCAGCCGGTCGCCGGCAAAGGAGAACGCCGGGCGGCGCGATTCGTACAGGCGCGTGGTGAAGGTGATGCGCGATTCCAGGCCCGTGCGCAGGGAGTCGATCACCTCCTCCGCGCGGGCCCATCGGAAGGAGAGCGATGGCCGCAATGAAGCCCGCCGCGCGGGGCGACGGACAGCTCGATGGCCTGGGCCCGCGCGGCCGCGGCGGCGGCGAGCAGAGCAGGACACAGGCAGCGCGGCCGACGCGGATCGCGAGGCCTACTCCTCCTCGAAGCGATTGTCGAAAAGTTTCTGGATGGCGTCGACGGCCTCCGCCTCATCGGGCCCTTCCGCGATGATCTTCAGGGGCGTGTTGAAGGTGGCGCCGAGGGTGATCACGCCCATGATCGACTTGCCGTTGACCCTCTCGGAGTCCTTCTCGATGAAGACCTGCGACGTGAAGCTGCTGGCGGTTTTCACCAGCAGCGCCGCCGGCCGGGCGTGCATGCCCGCGCGGTTGCGGATCGTGACGATGCGCTCGACCATGTGCCCTCATTTCTCGTTGAGAAAGATACCCCTCGTGCTCTCCCCTTCCAGCCAGTTCATCACGTTGCGGTTGAACTCCCGGGCGGAGTAGTAGCCCATTTTCTTCAGCCGTTCGTTGCGCGCCGCGGTCTCGATGATCACGGGGATGTTGCGCCCCGGCTTGATCGGCACCGTCACGCAGGGGGCGTGCACGCCGAGGATGTCCACCGTGGCCTCCTCCGCGCCGATCCTGTCGTAGTTCTTTTCGGCGTCCCAGAACTCCAGCTGCACCACCAGCTGGATCTGCTTCTTGTCCCGGATGGCCCCCACGCCGAAGAGGTGGGTGATGTTGATGATGCCCAGGCCGCGGATCTCCATGTGGTGGCTCACCACCTGGGCGCCGGTGCCCATCAGGATGTTGCCGCTCACGCGCCGGATCTCCACGGCGTCGTCCGCGATGAGGCGGTGACCCCGCTCGATGAGGGAGAGGGCGGATTCGCTCTTCCCGACGCCGCTGTCGCCCATGAGCAGCACGCCGATGCCGAAGACCTCCACCAGCACGCCGTGCACGGTCGTCTTCGGCGCGAAGATCGTGGACAGGACGCGGAGGATCCGCATCGTGAACTCCGAGGAGGAGAGGTCGGTCTGGAGGATGGGGCACTGCGCCTTTTCCGCGATGTGCGTGAAGTCCTCCGTGGGCTGCAGCGAATGGGTGAACACGCAGCAGGGGATGGTGAAATGTGAAGAGCTTCTCCAGCTCCCCGCGCCGCTTCTCCTTGGCGAGCTTCTGGAGGATAGGCGTTCTCGCCGCGTCCGAAGATCTGGATCCGCTGGAAGGCGAAGTTCTCGTAGAACCCTCCCAGCTCGAGGCCCGGGCCGGTTGATCTCCGTGACGGCGATCTCCCGGATGAGCCCGGGGCGCCCGCCGATGCACTTCAGGTTCAGGGCGTCGTTCTCCCGCAGATCGAGCTGGAGGAGGTCGAGGACGAGGAACTTTTCCTTTGATCCCTGGGCCATGTCGTCGCGCCTATTCTTCGACCGCGCCGGCTCTTGTCTTCTTGTGATGGTCCTTGATGCGGGACTTTTCCTTTTCGATGACCGCTTCCAGCTTGTCGAAGAGCTCGTCGATGCCCTTGTTCAGGTCGAAGTTCTCCACCCCGACGTGCTTGGAGGCGCCCCAGCGGAAGTTCAGGGTCGTGTCCAGCTTGAAGAGGCTCTTTTCCCGCGAGATGTTCATGAGGAAATCGACGATGAGATCCCGTGCGTAATCCAGGCGGGGCATCTTGGGATCGATGTAGTCCTGAACCCTCTGGGTGACTTCGACATGGATTCCCTTGATTTCGACGTTCATGTCCGCCTCCTCTGGTAGGACGATTCGATGGCCAGCTCGCCGCGATACTTGGCGACTGTCCTTCGGGCCAGGGATACTCCCTTGGCGGCGAGGATCTCGACGATCTTCTGGTCGGAGAGGCCCCGCCCGCCCGGAGCCGTGCGCCTCACCCCGCGTCCCCTCGCGCGCGCCGTGCGTCGCCTCCGCAGCTTTCTCCTGCTCGATGATCTCCCTGATGATCTCCTTCACGCCCTCCTTCGAGAACCTGCTTCCCGCGGTGCCGGTGGCCGCCACCGAATTGGAGAAGAAATGCTTCAGCGCAAAGATACCCCACTCGGTCTGAATGTACTTCGAGGAAGTGATGCGGGACACCGTGGCCTCGTGCACGCCGATTTCCGCCGCCACGTCCTTCAGGGTGAGCGGGCGCATGTACTTCGGTCCCTTGAGGAAGAACTCCCGCTGGAACTCCACGATGGCGCGGCAGACCTTCAGGAGCGTCTCGTTTCTCTGGCCGATGGTGCGGATGAACCAGCGCGCGTCCTGCAGGTTCTGCGTGACGAACTGCCGCGTCTTGGGTCCTTCGACTCCGCCCTTGCGCCGGGCCATGTCCGCAAAGGGGGTTGATGCCGAGGACGGGGATCATCTCGTCGTTCAGGACGATCACGAACTCCCCGTCCTGCAGCACGACCTGCACGTCGGGAAGGACGTAGCGCACGACGTCGCGGGAGAAGTTGCGCCCGGGGAGGGGGTCCAGGGTGCGGATGAAGGCCATGATCTCCTTCAGGACGGCTCCGGTGATGCGCATCCCCTTCTCGATCTCCCGCAGGCGCTGCTTTTCCAGGGCTTCCAGCCAGTTCTCCACGACCTCCGCGGCCCGGGGATGAGGGTGGGGGTGCTTGCGGATCTGCACGAGCAGGCTCTCCCGCACGTCCTTCACGCACGTACCGACGGGATCGAAGCCCTGCACGAGGTCGATGACCTTCGGAACCAGCTCCTTGTCCTCGTCCTGCAGAAGGACTTCGGGCGGCTCCTTGTGGAACCCGTTCTCGTCGAGGTTGCGGATCAGGAGCTCGCCGATGCGGAACGACTCCTCGGGGATCGGCTGCAGGGCCAGCTGCGCCAGCAGGTGCTCCTGCAGGCTTTCGGGCTGGAGAGCGCGCCTTCGATGAACTGCCGCCGCGCGTCGCTCGCCGCCTCCCCGTCCGCCCGCGAATACCCGGCGTCCGAGGTGTGATCGAACCAGTCTCCCTCCCCGTCGCCGCTCTCCCGGGCGGGCAGGGAATCCAGGGAGACGGTCGACCGGTCCTCCTCCACCTGGAGGGCGGGGTTCTTCTCCAGCTCCTCCTCGATCGTGGTCTTCAGATCCTGCAGGGGCAAGGGCCATGAGCCGCACAGCCTGGTAGAGCTGCGGGGTCATCTTGAGCTTCTGAACCTGTCTCAGGACCGGTCTCTGGGACTGCACGATGCCTCCGAGACGATTGTGCGGCACGGCCAGAGGGATTTGTCAACTTTACAGGAAGCAAGAATCGAGCCTAGCCCCACCGCGCCTGCGGCGCGGGGTCCCTAGATCTCGAACTCGTGCCCCAGGTAGATCGTCCGGGCGACCTCGCTGGCCAGGCAGCTCTTCCCGGGTCCCGCTCACCAGGATTTCGCCCAGGTTGATGATGTGCGAGCGATGGGTGATCTGCAGGGTGTCGCGCACGTTGTGGTCGGTGATCAGCACCCCGATGCCCCTGTTCGAAAGCCCCTGGACGATCGCTCTTCAGCTCGGAAACGGTGATCGGGTCGATGCCGGCGAACGGCTCGTCCAGGAGGAGGAACTTCGGCTCGATGGCAAGGGACCGGGCGATCTCCGTGCGCCTCCGTCTCCCCGCCGGACAGGGTGTACGCCTTCTGCCTGCGCAGGGCAGTGATGCCGAGGTCCTCCAGGAGCTTGTCCAGGAGCATGTGCTTTTCCCTGCCGGTGAGCCCGGCGGGTCTCCAGGATCGCCAGGATGTTGTCCTCCACGGACAGCTTGCGGAAAACCGAGGGCTCCTGGGGCAGGTAGGAAACGCCCAGGCGCGCGCGGCGGTACATGGGAAGGCCCGAGATGTCCTTCCCGTTCAGCCAGATCCTTCCGGCGGTGGGGCGGATGAACCCACCACCATGTAGAAGACCGTGGTCTTGCCCGCGCCGTTCGGGCCGAGCAGGCCGACCACCTCCCCGCTTTCCATGCGGAAGGTGACCTCCCGCACCGCCTGCACGCGGCCGTAGCTCTTTGCCAGCCCTTCGAGGAAAAGCGTCCCGCTACCGCTGTCCGACGTGATCGGCAGTGCTCCCTGGGTCGGCGGAAGAGTCGGGCGCGGCGTCGTGAGGCGCGGCGGCGGGCCGGGTGCGGGCGCGGCGAGCGGCGTGCCGGTCCCGCCGACGCGCGGTGTCGTCCGTGCGTGCTTCTTTGCCCTTGTCCTCCAGCGTGCCCTGCACGCTGCCTTCCAGGGTGATCTCTTCCGTGTCCAGGTTGATCGGTGATGCGCGCCGCCTGGTACACGTCGCCTCCCTTGGACACCCAGGGCATGCCGGAAAGCTCGAGGATCTTCTTGTCACGCTGGTAGCGGGCGAACTCCGAGCGGCAGACGATGTCCTTCTTGAAGATGCGCACGCCGATCTGCACGATGGTGATCTGTTCCGTGTCCCGGTCCTCGATGAAGCCGCCCTTGACCACCATTTCGTTCTTCACGTCCGCCATGATGGCGTTTCCCGCGGATCCGGCGATCTTCTGGTCCCGGTCGTAGAAGAGCTCCTGGCTGGTGAGATCCAGGCCGCGCCGGGCGTCCACCACGTGCACGTTCCCGTGGCACGAGGCGTAGATGAAGTCCTTCCCGAAGAGCTCGATGCTGTCCGCGGTGATGCGCAGGTCCTGGGATTCCACCCTGCCGTGCCCGGTGAGCAGGGCATGCTGTCCTCCTTCCGCCAGGGTCATGGTGGTGGAGTCCCCGGAGAAGCTGAACGTGTCCGCGCGGGAGCACGGAGCAGACGGCCACGCCGCGACGGCCAGCAACAGCGCGGCCAGCGCGAGCAGTCTACTTCTTTTCTTCCCAGACATATGTGCCCTGCACGGCTCCCGTGAATGTGACCTGCGCGGTTCAGGAAGTCTCCCGGCAAAGCCGCTCCCGACCAATGACGAGCCGTCATCCTTGCGGATGCGGCACCTGCTCGGCCGGCGGCGCGGTGAGCCGCTTTGTCTTGTTCTCCCAGTTCAGGGTATCGGCGCGGACGTCGCCCTTCTCCGCGGCAGAATGGACGCGGACGGCACCCGAAATCTCCGCGTTCTCGGTGTCGGAGTGAAAGACCACGGTTCGCGCCTGCCCTTCGGTGGCCTTTCCGCCCTTTTCGTCGAACTCGACGAAATGGGCGTCGGTCAGGATGGTCGTGTTCTTTGCGTTGTACGTCTCCGCCCGCGCCGCCTCCAGCTCAAGGGACAACCTGCCGTCCTTGTGAATCCTGTGAAGGAGGCCGTTGGCCACGGTGTCCGGTATGCCCTCGGGCGCCTGCTCCTCCGCAGACGCACCCTTGTAGTCGATGCTGCAACCGCCAAGAGCTGCCGCCAGGGAAAGTGCGGGAAGGAGGAGACGCGGCCCGCAGTCGGAGGCTCACGCGCGGGCGGATGCGGTCTTTTCCTGCGCTGCCAGGCATGCCGTGACGAAGTGAGAGAACAGCGGGCTCGGGGCGAGGGGCTTGGACTTGAACTCGGGATGGAACTGCACCCCGACCCCCCAGGGATGATCCGGCCATTCCACCGATTCCACCAGGGTGGAGTCCGGGGTGAGGCCGCTCACGATCAGGCCCGGCCTCCTCCAGCCCCTTGCGGTACTGGTTGGACACCTCGTAGCGGTGCCGGTGGCGCTCCGCGATGACCTCCGCGCCGTAGGCGGCGTGGATCCTGCTTCCCGGCTTCAGGTGCGTGTCGCTCTTGCCCAGGCGCATGGTCCCGCCGTACGCCTTGATGTCCACCTGCTCCTCCAGGAGGCTCACAACGGGGTGCTTCGCCTCGGGGGCGAACTCGGTGGAGTTGGCATCCTTCAGCCCCAGGTAGTGAGCGCGAATACTCGATGACCATGATCTGCATGCCGAGGCAGATCCCGAGGTAGGGCACCTTGTTCTCCCGGGCGTACCGGGCCGCGAGGATCATTCCCTCGATCCCCCGCAGGCCGAATCCGCCGGGAACGAGGATGCCGTCGCAGTCGGCGAACGCCGCGGCCAGGTCGCGCCCGTCTTCCAGCTCCTCGCTTTCGAACTTCACCAGCTGCACGCGGGCCCTGTTGGCGATTCCGCCGTGGAACAGCGACTCGAAGATCGAGATGTAGGCATCGTGCAGGCCGGTGTACTTGCCCGACGATTGCTATGCGGGCCGTCCGCTTGGCGTTTGCGAAATGGTCGACCACCTGCTTCCACCCGTCGCGCGACGGCCCTCGCTCCGCGAGCCCGAGCTTCTTGATGATGATCGCATCCACCTTCTGGTCCGACGAATGCCAGCGGGATGTCGTAGATCGTGGTGCGAACGTCGTAGGCGGAGATCACCGCTTCCTTCTCCACGTTCGTGAACAGCGAGATCTTGCGGCGGAGGTCCTCGTCCAGCATGCCTGGAGGAGCGGCAGAGGAGAAGATCGGGCTGGATCCCGATCTCGCGCAGCTCCCGCACCGAGTGCTGCGTGGGCTTGCTCTTCGGCTCTCCCCAGTAGACCTGCGGCACGAGCGTGAGGTGGACGAACAGGACGTTTTCCTTGCCCAGGTCGTGGATGAACTGCCGCGCCGCCTCGAGGAACGGGATGGACTCGATGTCGCCCACCGTGCCGCCGACTTCCACGAGGGTCACGTCCACGCCCGGCTGCTCCCCCACGCGGATGATGCGGGCCTTGATCTCGTCCGTGATGTGCGGGATGACCTGCACGGTCCTGCCCAGGAACCGGCCCTCCCGCTCCTTGGTGATGACGGCCTGGTAGACCTGGCCCGTGGTGATCGAGTTGTCCCGCCCGATGGGAGAAGAGGTGAACCTGCTGTAGTTGCCCAGGTCGAGGTCCGTCTCCGCGCCGTCGTCGGTGACGTAGACCTCCCCGTGCTGGTAGGGGCTCATCGTCCCCGCATCCACGTTGATGTAGGGATCGATCTTGATCATGCGGATGCTGAAGCCCCTGTTTTCCAGGAGGCTGCCGATGGACGCGGAAGCGACACCTTTTCCAAGCCCAGAGCAGACTCCGCCCGTGACGAAAATGTATTTGCTCATGGGGATTGGATTATAGCAACAATAGCCGATCTCCTCAATGGACACCGGGGGGATGCTGGCGGGATGCCGCGAGTTGGGCCGCGCTTTCCCGTGCCGTGCTATACTGAGACACATGGATGATGTCTGGAGTCAGCATGTGAAGAAGTACTTCCCGGTACTTCTTACCCTCGGCCATTGGCACGACTCGTCACCGTTGTTGCCTTCCTCGTGTTCCTGAACCAGGAGACACCCGGATGCGAGCCGATTTCCAGAGCATGGCCAGTCGACCGCGCCCAGGCCATCCGGTCCGCTGTTGCCGAGGATGCCGTCGAGCTATGCCTGATCGCGGACTACGTCTCCGCCTCGGCGGAGCTTCGCCCGCGGGGAGACTGGGGCCGTTCGTGCGGGAGTTCGGCAGACTGGTGCGGCATATCCCCTTGCGCGAGGCGGACACCCAGGTCGTTGCCTTCGTTTCCGGTCGCCTGCCGCGGAACGCTGCCTCCTTCGAGGCCCTCATGCGCAAGGACGTGGACCCGGGCTTTGCCGTCCGTGAGCCCGCGCCCGGCGGGGTTGCCGCGTCCGCCGGCTCGAGCGCACGTACTTCCCGGTTACTGCGATGGAGCCGGTTGCAGTACAGCGGGAGCATTCTCGGGCTCGACCTCGCCGCGATCCCCGGCTGCGTGACGGCAATCGAGCATGCCATCTCCAGCGGAAAAATGACGGCGAGCGCGGCCGTCGACCTCCCGCTCTCCGCCTCGGGGCACCTGGTCGTCTGGAACTTCATGGCAGCCTACCGCGGGGCGGACACCTCCGGTGCGCCGAGCTCGCGAACGGGGCTCCTGGGAGTGTGCGCCATGGCTTTCCGTGTCGACCAGCTGGTCGAGCTCTCCCTGAAGGAGCTGAGCCCCGCGGGGATCGACCTGGAGCTGCTGGACGCCGACGCGCCGGCCGGGCCAGCAGGCATCTGTACTATCACCGTTCAAGGGTGCCCGGGTACGTTTCATCGAGCGTCGTGAAAACTGGAATGAAGTGGAGCACAAAGATCAACGCCGGCGAACGCTGGTGGATCCTGACCGCGTATCCGACAACGAGATTCATCCTGCAGCACCGTTCCGTGGCAGTCGTGGACGATCTTCGCCGGCGGTCTGCTCCTGACCGGGCTGTCAGCGTTCATCTTCTGGGGCAGGCTGCGCAGAACCCAGCACGTGGAGACCCAGGTGGCCGAACGCACCCAGGAGCTGGCAACGCGAAATCTCGAAGCACGAAGATCCTTGAGAAGGCGCTCGCCGAATCCCGCTCCGCGCTGACGGCGCAGGTGGTGGCCGCTCAATGAGAAGAACCAGCAGATCCAGCTCTTGAACCAGGCTGGCGATGCGCTTCAATCCTGCCTGACTGCCGAGGAGGCATACGCCACCGTGTCCGTCCACGCTCCGCTGCTGCTCCCCGGCACCTCGGGCATCCTGTTTGCGCTTTCACACCGAGAAGGACGTGTTCAGCTCGGTGGCGGAGTGGGGGGAGCACGCGGTCCGCGGACGCACGCCGTTCAAGGCGGAGGACTGCTGGGCCCTGCGGCGGGGCAAGTCCCACGCGGTGACCGGGTCCAGCGCCAACCTGCCCTGTCCGCCATACCGACGGGGCGCACGACGGGCCGACCCTCTGCATCCCGCTGGCGGCCATCGGGAAAACGATCGGGCTTCTGCACGTCACCGGGTGCGACGAATCCGTACACGCCTTTGCGGAATCCGTGGCGGAGCACATCGGGCTGGCGCTTTCAAACCTCATGCTGCGCAGCGATCTCCGCCAGCTCTCCATCCATGATCCCCTCACCGGGCTGTACAACCGCCGCTACATGGAAGAAGCCCTGGAGACGGAGATCCGCCGCGCGGAACGCAAGGGGCATCCCATCGGCGTGATCATGCTGGACATCGACCATTTCAAGGCTTTCAACGACAGGTTCGGACACGCCGCGGGTGACCAGGTGCTCCGCTCCATTGGCGCTCTCATCCTTGACCATCTTCGGGCGGGGGACATCGCCTGCCGCTACGGCGGCGAGGAGCTTCTCCTCATCCTCCCCGAGGCGTCCATCGAGGCCGCGGCCCAGCGTGCCGAAGATCTGCGAACCCGGGCGAAAAAGCTGGAAGTCAGACACCTGGATACGCCGCTGGGACCCGTCACCGTGTCCCTCGGGGTGGCCGTCTACCCCGAGCATGGGCGGACGCGCGATGCGCTGCTCGCATCGGCGGATGCCTCGCTGTACAAGGCAAAACAGGATGGCCGTGACCGCGTGGTGGCTACGGAAGCCGGGGCGGGCGGAGGGGCGGGCTAGCGATCTCGGTGTCCTGGTCTTCAATCACCTTGATGGTCTTGCGAAGATTCCAGCGCACGAAGCTCCGCAGCGCCTCGATCTGTGACCTGTTCACGTAGTAGATCCTGCCGTCGTACTTCACCAGCCCGCCGTCGTAGTTGGCCACCGCCACCGTGGAGATCCGGCCCAGGAACACGGCCCTGTCCCAGTACGGGCAGTCCTTGAGCTGGGGGACTGCGGCGGAGCTTGCTCGCGTGGATCGTTTCCCTGGAGACAGAGTTGCGCAGGATATCCTGCCATTTCGGCATGGTGCCAGAATTGTAGCCGGGTTGGGGATTCTCTTCAACGGCGCCGGAGGCCGTCCTCAAGGTCAGCCGCGTGCGATCCGCCCCGCTCACTCCGCAGGCGGGACATCCTGATCCTTTGCCGCCGGAGGGGGCGGCGCGCACGGCTCGCGGAATCTTTCCATGGAGACAGCCTTGCCGTCATCGCCAATCTCGATGATGACCCCCTGCATCTCGAGACCCGCCCAGGCTTCCTTTGAGTACTCGTGAACCAGGGTGGTGAGCTTCCTGATCTCGATCTCGGGATCCAGCCCCGCCACCGAGTTGATGCTGCCGGTCCTCCCTGCATCCGTGATCACGGCGGTGCCCCCCGGCGAGGACACGGTCATCCGCCGTGATTGCCTTCGTGTGCGTTCCGATCACCGCGGAGATCTTGCCGTCCGCCATGGCGAACATCGTGGCTTTCTCCGCCGTGGTGACCGCGTGGAAGTCCAGGACGACCGCATTCGTCTCCGCCTTGATCGATTCCAGCAGCTTGGGCAGGAGGCTGAAGGGGTTCTTCAGGTGCACGCGCTTGAAACCGGCCACGCCCAGCAGGGACATGACGGCGATCTTGCGGCCGTTCTTCTCGAAGATCATGAAGCCGCGGCCCGGGATTGCGCGGCGGATAGTTGGCCGGCCTGATCATGTAGGGGGCGCGGTTGAAGTGCTCGACGATGTCCTTCTTGTAGTAGCTGCACTCGCCTGTGGTGATCGCGTCGATGCCGAGCTTGTGCAGGTACACGGCGTGGTTCTTGCCGATGCCGAACCCGCCCGTGGCGCCCTTCCCCGTCAGCGATGACGAAGTCGATGCGCTTCTGCTCCCGTATTTTCGGCAGGAGCTCCTTCACGACCCATACGCCGGACTTTCCGACGATCTCTCCGATGAAGAGGATGCGCACCGATGCCATCTCAAGAGGATAGCGGTCGCCGCTCGCCTTGACAAGTTCAGCCTTGATTTGGCACGTTTCTCACTGCGCCCGGATGGTGAAATTTGGTAGACACGCTAGATTCAGGGTCTAGTGCCAGCAATGGTGTGGAGGTTCAAGTCCTCTTCCGGGCAATCTAACTTACATAGCTATAAAGAATTGCAAATCGTTAGATTCTAGGCTATTCTCCCTCCTATGATTTTTCCATCCAGGGTACCAAGCAGGGTACCAGAATCAAAAGACAGTCCATAGAACAGGGAAATCAGGTCAACTAAGCTTTCGGAGAGGGAAGGGCCATGGGTAGGAAACAATTCTACCTTGTAAAGAGACATGACCGTCTGACAAAGGGCAAGGCCACTTTCTATTGCCGTTTTCGGAACCTGTCTGGCGATCTTATGGCTTGGCAGAGTACCGGGCAAATCACCAAGACGCAGGCTGAAAACTGGGCAATTCAGAGGCTGAAAAGCGGGCCTTTCTCAGCAAGAGACAGCCTGACTTTCAAACAATACTCAGCGGACTGGTGGACGCCGGAACACGAGTACGTTCGCGCAAAGGAAGCCCGAGGGAACGCGCTTTCGCGAAACTACATAGACGCCCAACGGCTGTATCTGAACAAGCACATCATGCCCTACTTCAAGGACAAGAAACTAGCCAAGATCTCGACCCACATGATTGAAACGTGGCTCTTGGCACTGAAAGAAAAGAAGGGAAGCTCTGGGAAGCCTCTCTCCCCCACCACGGCAAATCACTGTCTGACAACCTTGAAGACGATGCTCAAGGAAGCCACGCGACAAGGGACGATCCCTTCCAATCCGTCGGCATTTATCGAGCAACTGAAAGAAAGGCCAAAAGAGAAGCAGATCCTATCCATGGAGGAAATGAAAGCTCTCTTCTCTGAAAAGACTATCGATTCTGTCTGGGAGGGCGACCAAAGGCAATTTACTCTGAACCTTCTGGCCGCCTCTACCGGCATGCGCATAGGGGAAATTCAAGCACTGCAGATCCAGCACGTGCACACAGACCATGTTCTCGTTGTTCACTCATGGGCGCGAAAGTACGGACTGAAGGATCCAAAATGGGGCTCTGCCAGGCAGATTCCCATCCCGAGCAGAACCTCTCGATGCCTGCAGTCTCTCATAGAGGAATCTCCGTACCAGGAGCCGGATGATCTTGTTTTTTGGGGCAAAGACGGCAAATCCCCCATGCAGCACAGGCAGATTCTGCTCGAGTTGTATGCGGCCTTCGATAGGATTGGGATATCCGCAGCGGAGAGGCGGCGAAGGAACGTCACATTTCATTCGTGGAGGCATCTCTTCAACTCAATCTGCAGGGCGCGGATTCCTGACTACAAGCTACGCCGCCTCACCGGCCATCGCACGGAAGAGATGACTGAGCACTACACTCACCTTGATATGGAAGATTTTAAGGACGTTATCAAAATTCAGGAGGAGATAGTCACCTAGACCCTGAAGGTTGCGCTCATCTTCGCTCATGCGTGCTTCACTGTGTCTTTCTGCGTCTATTCGTAGATTGGAGAAAGACCTAACAGGCTGCTGACAAAGGCATCATAGCTTCCGGAAATCGCCATAGTCTGGTAGATTTCCCTCGTATGGGAGCGGCTTCCAAATGATAGGGGTTCCGAAGAACGACGATATGTTCATGTATAACGTGCGCGCGCAGGCACCCATTTGCTCGAGGTTACAATCCAATCTTGCCTTTCGCGCCCAAAACATCGCCCACCCTGGAGACCTACCAGGAGCTGCAGCGTGCCTACGACCATTTCAACGCAGAGCTCTTCGACGCTGGCCTCCCCTTCTGCCTCATCAACCCTGCAGAGAGACAAGGCCACCCTGGGCTACTTCAGCGCCGAGCGCTTTCGCCCGGCACACAGGAGAGACAAGTGATGAGATTGCGATGAACCCTGCCTTCTCCGATTTCACGCCATCCGGCATCAACGCTTTGGCGCCGCATTTCCACGCCGCGACAGGAGCACCAAGTCGGCCGCTTCCTCGGCATCCCTGAGAAGCGTCTTGCGCGGCGCGCCTATCTGCGCACGCATGGTAAGGCCACGAGCAAAATCAATGAGCAGGCTTGCGCGGACGGCCACAGGAAAGTCGGACGGGATTTCTCCAGCAGCGATCCCGTCCCGGAAACGACCTTCCACGAGCGCCACGGCGGCAGCGGCAGCGTTCTGCAGGAATTCCCGGACCTCAGCGTCGTCCACAAGCGGCGCGACGCACTCGAGAAGACACCCCCGAGCGGATCCTTTCTTCGTCGCGCTTTCGACGGCGTGCCTGAGGAAACCGGCGAGCGAGTCGCGAAGAGTGCGCGGCGAGAGGAGTGCCTTCGCAGCGAGAGCGCCTTTCTTCTCAGCATACGCCTTAAGGACCCGCAAAAACAACGTCCGCTTGTCTCCGAAGACGGAATACAGGCTCGGCCGTCCCACGCCCATCCCGGCGACGAGATCGTCGATCGTCACTCCGTCGTAACCTTTCGACCAGAACACCTGAGTCGCCTTTTCCAGCGCGTCCTTCTCCTCGAAGCTGCGCGGCCGTCCAGGCGGCCTAGCGGCATTGTGAAACATTTAGTTCAAAACTCCTTGACAATTTCCGTCGCACCAATATATTATAACCGAACAGTTCGAAATTAGCAAGCTGGCCCTGGCCTCGCGGGGCCTCACTGCAAGGAGACCACCATGGAACATTCGATCGCTCTCGTCACCGGCACCACCTCCGGGCTCGGGTATGCGGCAGCCAACATGCTCGCCACCAAGGGCTACCGCCAGGTCATCGTCACCGGCCGCAGCCTGGCCCGGGTCCAGGAAACGGCCGCTCAGCTCGCGGCTGAGACCAAGACACAGGTTTTCACGCCGCTGGAGCTGGAGCTGGACGCGCCGACCAGCGTTGAATCCGCCCTCGCCGAACTGGTCAGGATAGGTCGGCCGATCGATTTCCTGCTGCTAAACGCAGGGTGGATCCCAGGTAAGAAGCGCGTGCTCACTGCGGCGGGCATCGAGGCGTCTCAGGCCCCGCTAATCGGCCATCATCAACTGACTGTCGGGTTGCTCCGCGCCAACCTGCTGAGCCCCGACGCGCGGATTGTTATCGCCGGCGCAGAACCTGCCCGAGGGGACGTCCCTATGTTCAGCTACACCGACGTGGCGGCCTTCGCGGCCAAACACCACCAGGGTGACCGAACCGCCGCGATTGAAGCCCTGATGCGCAGCGGGCCGAACGTGAAGTACGTGCCCAACCGGGCGTACGCCGACGCGAAGCTCATTATCGCTTGGTGGGTCGTGGCGCTGGCGCGCACGGCTACCCTCCGGCATGGCCGTGTACGCAGTCGCGCCCGGCAGCGCGCCCGACACCAAGGCGGTGCGAAACCTTGGGCCGGCCATGAAGTGGCTGATGATCCCAATCGTGAAGCTCATTCCCGGCATGTCCCAGACGCCGGAGACCGCGGCTCGCCGATACCTCCAGGCATCGGAGTTCGGAACCGACGTCTCGGGGCAATTCTTCGCCTCGGCGCCGAAGAAGCTCACAGGCCCAATTGAGGCGATGCGTCACCCGCACTTTCACGATCGCGCCAACCAGGAAGCCGCCTGGCAGGCCGTCGTCAAGGTCTCTGGCGTTGACTTGTCTAACCCAGCCCAGCATCCCTTAAGCGCAGTGTCCTGAAGAGCGCCGGTGCGGGACATCTTGATGTTAAATCAGGAGATCTTGCTTTCGCGTGAAAACATAGCGAATCTTAGCGGTGTACCAAACAGTTTCATCGAGGAGGTGGCCATGTCAGTAAAGATCCCGGCTGAGCTTCAGGAATTCATCAAAGGCAAACAGGGGTGGGTTGCAACGGCATCCAAGGATGGCAAACCCAATTTGTCTATCAAAGGCTCCCTAAAACTGCTCGATGAAGAGCATCTCCTTTTCTCCGACATTTTTTCCTTGAAAACGCGGAAAAACCTTTTGGAAAACCCACAAGTAGCGATCATGGTCTACGATGTGGAAAGCCGTCGCGGATATATGTTTCAGGGGACCGCGGAACTACTCTCGAATGGCTCTCTCTATGATCAGACAGTGGAAAGCACGAAGAAGGCAGCGCCTCAGATGCCTCCTGCGTCGCGTCCAGCCGGGTGGGCTATAAAGTATGTTGTAAAGGTCTCGGTCGAGTCGATCTACGATCAATCGGCACCTCCCAACGGTGGAAAACAGATCGCTTGAAGGTGTGCGTGCCCAGGCATAGCCACAATCCGAACGGCGGAGGGACGTTACGCCTGTTGGAGATTCGGGCACTCCTATTTTAGGGGCACCCCATTCTCCCCTCCAAGCGCGCGCCCCCGCATGGCCTTCTCTGAGGATATCGTGCGCACCGCCTGGGCACGCCCTGGCGGTGTGTGCGAATGTGCAAAAGATGGCCACGGCAACGGAGAGCGTTGCAGTCAATCTCTCCTCTGGAGGTTTCCTCTCGCACGCGGTGCAGTTTGCGGCGACGGAACCCGTCTAAGACCATGAAACTCCTTGCCCTCACCAAACAACTCCTCAATTTTCTTCCGACATCGTTGGGATAGTCGATAGGCCAGCCCACGCTGCCTCATCCGTACTCGCATGTGAAGGCGGCTGCTCCCCCGAGTGTCTGCGGCGATATGCATAGCTGATAGGGTGGGTACTGAACCTCAAGCGGCTCGCAAAGTTGCTGACAGCCCAGCCCGCCCAAAGCATAAAATGAAGCTCCTGGGACACGGACACCGGATATTACAACAAGAAGCATCCCAACTTAAAAACAAAAACGACCTGGATTCTGCGGTCAGGAACTACTTTGTCAGCAGCCTGCTGAGTCAAGCAGACCGTGTCCCTCAATGCCGCACCAATCTCCTGCGTGTTCTCGCTCGGGGTCACACTCAGAGTCACAGTCAAGCGGTTGTGAATTCGCTACGGCGCCGCCGGAACCATTTGTCGATCGGGTCCCCTTTCGGTCTCCAACGCTCTTAGGGCTGTCAGGCACATTGTGGTGGCATTTGTTCCCGTGTCCCTCACGACAACCTCCTCTTAGCTGAAGGGAGAGACTCAACTGCTCTAAAGGGAGACAGAGCTCGTTTGGGCTCCTTGGTGGGCCAAACGTACTACACAAGATCGGATCGGTATTTCTGTGGGTTTCTTACTTCTCCTACCCGTCCGAGCGGCCGATGCGAACCACGAGTTAATCTGGGAAATCTCGGCTTATGCCAACTACTTTGAGATTCGACTAATATGAAGGAAAACTTGACAGCTTTCCTTCATATGTGCCATATTCGGTCCGTGAGCAAACAGAAGACCAATTCCAACAGTGCACGGGCGTTGGCTCTTGCGGGAGAACTGCGTCTTATCCTGAGCCAGCTAAGAGGCAAAGTAAGGGAACAGACCCATTTGGGCGACTATACCTGGCCTCAGGCGGCCGTGATCATTCGCTTGGAACGCGATGGTCCCGCGACGGTGAGCGCTCTCGCGCGGGCTGATGGTGTGAAATCGCAATCCATGGGTGCCACAGTTGCCTCGCTCGAGGCTGCTGGTCTCGTGAAAGGCTCGCCCGACCCCGCTGACGGAAGGCAGACCGTCCTGTCTCTTACAGAAACGTGCCGAAAACTGCTTAAGGCCAAGCGGACGGCGAAGGAGGACTGGCTGTTCCGCGCTATCCAAACAAGACTCTCGCCTGCAGAGCAGGAGAAGCTCGCAACTGCGCTGGAATTGCTCAAGCGCCTCGCAGATTCTCCTGGAGATACGCGAGGGACACGGTGAAAGACATTTCGCCCAATCTGTCCAGCGAGAGCGATCGGCTCGACCCGGCCATTTGGAAGATCTCAGCCGTCGCCGTGCTCGGCTCGTTTCTCGCTCAGCTCGATGCGACGGTCGTGAATGTGTCCCTCTCCACCCTGGCCGTGGAGTTGCATAGCAGCCTTGCGACAATTCAATGGGTGACCAGCGGCTACCTGCTGGCGCTGACGCTGATACTTCCGCTAAACGGCTGGCTAGTGGATCGGATCGGAGCCAGAGCGCTGTATTTGTGGTGCTTCGCAGCATTCACTCTTTCATCCGTCCTGTGCGCATTTTCCTGGTCTGCAAACTCGCTCATCGGGTTCCGCGTGCTGCAAGGGATAAGCGGAGGATTGCTGGCACCGATGGCGCAGATGATGATGGCGCGCCATGCGGGAAAGCACATGGTGCGCGTGATGGGCTATGCCGCTGTGCCGATTCTGTTCGCACCGATTCTCGGCCCGGTGATTGCAGGAGCGATTCTGAAATATGCTTCTTGGCGCTGGCTTTTTCTGATCAATCTTCCTTTCGGCATACTGGCAATCGCGCTGGCTGTTCTCATCCTGCCTAAAGATCATGAAGAGCTGAGGCCGCGATACCTCGATCTGGTTGGGCTTGCGCTTTTGTCGCCCGGACTGGTGCTCTTCCTCTATGGCGCGGATAATCTGGGCAATCGCATAGGTCGTGGAGCTCTCATCGTCTCCATAGCTCTGCTTGCGGTATTTTTCTGGACCGCTGCAAAAAAGGGAAACAGATCCCTGATCGACCTTCGCTTGTTCAAGAGCAAAATCTTCTCAGCCTCCGCCGTCACGCAGTTCATGGCGAACGGGATCACGTTTGCCGGTCAGATGCTGATTCCGATTTATCTGATCCGTGCATGTGGGCTGTCACCCAGCGCGACAGGCTGGCTTCTGGCTCCTCTCGGCTTGGGGATGATGTGCTGCTACCCCTTGTTGGGGACTTTGACGAAACGCTTCGGCATTCGCAAAGTGTCGGCAGGTGGCGCGCTTCTGGCGTTTGCCGGGACGCTGCCTTTTGTCTTCCTGGCAAGCCATGGCCTGGTCCGCGGCGTTCTCGCGTCCGCGCTCTTTGTCCGAGGCTTTGGCTTGAGCGCAGTCGGTATGCCGTCGATAGCATCTGCATACGCTTCGGTCAAGCGGCAGCAACTGCCAATGGCAACGACAGCTCTCAATATTGTTCAGCGTCTCGGGGGGCCTACGCTAACGACCGTATGCGCGGCGTTCCTAGGATGGAGACTATCACCAGCTATTCCGCGGGACGCTGCGCTCGGGCCCTTCACGGCGGCGTTTCTCCTGCTTTGCGTCTTGCAGGCTCTTTTGTTTGCAGCCGCGATGTGGCTTCCTCTTACGCTGCCCAAGGCGACTGGGCAGCACGTCAGCGAAGTTACTGATGTTTTGGGAAACATTTCGGAGTAGGACTGATTAGGTGAATAAAGGAGAAAATTCCATGGACGTTCAAGAGGTGCGCAAGTTCTTGGCAGACCGGGTCATATGGCTCGGGCAGTCGGGTGTCCTCATTACTACCGCGGGCGGCAAGACCATCTACGTCGATCCCCGCTTCCTGCCCGCCGACCCGTTGCCGGCCGACTACATCTTCCTGACGCATTCCCACGGTGACCACTATAATCCCCAGGCCCTTGGAAAAATCCGGAAGCCCGCGACCCGCGTCGTGACACCGAAAGACCTGGCGGTCGTCGCCACGCGCGTGATGGCCGTAGGGGAAGAGATTGTAATCGACGAGATCACGGTGAAGACCTTTCCGGCCTATAACCGCCGGGGCTTTCCCCACCATCGGTCCAAGAATTGGGTCGGGTACCTTCTCTCCTTCGACGGGTTTCGCGTTTACCATTGCGGTGACACCGATTCTGGGGCCGAGTTGGGCGGGATGAGACCCGACCTGGCCTTCTTGCCCATTGCCGGATTCGCGACTTTCGGCGTAAGGGCGGGGGTCGAGGCCGCCCAACGGCTCGGCGCGACAATCACCGCGCCCATCCACTACGGCGATCTGCCGGGGACCGGGAAGAACGGGGAGAAGTTCGTCAACGCCTACCCGGGGGAGTCGGCTCTCCTGATGAACGCCCTCAAGGGATAGCGCGTTTCCCCCGGCCAATCGTGTCAACTTCGACAAGGAACACTGACAGCTCTTGGCTCAATTCATCATCTGGCTCCGCCTTCGCGCCGCGACCGCCGCGCAGTAGCTGCCTGGTCCGAAGCCGGAGTCTTGGCGCGCCTCGCCCAAGAACGGGCGCGCGCCGCATCCGACCGACGGCCGCAAAACGCAGCTGGTTGGCTAAGGCCATCGCTCAACTCGACGCGCGGGACCAGGAAACGCTCTCGAGGCCGGCGAGAGGGCCGGGAAAAATTGACCGTACAAGATAAGGCATTGCAACGAGGTAATTGATCCAACAACTGTTCAGCAAACCTGTGTCAAGAATTGAGTGAGAAGACCCTCGTTTAGAGTCTCCTACGGGGAGTAACCCCCTCGTCTTCAGACGAAGACTTCAGTAGGCTTGCGGTACGATGGACAAGCAGTATCGCAAAGCATCGCACTGCGTGTATGACTTGAAGTATCACCTCGTATGGATAACCAAGTACCGCAAGCCAGTACTGGGCAAAGAAGTTGGAACCCGCGTAAGCGAATTGATCCGAATGATTTGCGCGAGCCTGGACGTTGAGATCGTGAAGGGGAATATCCGTCGGGATCACGTGCATCTGCTGGTGAGCGTGCCGCCGACACTGGCGGTGTCCAGGCTCGTGCAGCGCATGAAGGGGCTGACATCACGGAAGCTATTGCAGGAGAACCGAGCATTGAACAAAACATTTTGGGGGAGGCATCTATGGGGCCGCGGGTACTACGTGGCCAGCACAGGGAACGTGACCGAAGAAATGATCGCACACTATATCGAGAACCAAGAGGATCCGGAGCGGGACCAGGATGCCGACTTCAAAGTAGAACCGTGATGTCGGCCCCAGTCGGCTTTAGCTCGCGCCAAGCAAAGCTTGGGAAAGGGGGAAGTCATAGGCTGAAACCTTTCGTCGTGACCCTGTTGGTAACCAATCCAATCCAGTAAAGCTTGGCCAGCAGCTGGAAGCGAGTCTTGCATGACCATAGGCGACTCTGGCCGTGAAGCGTAGACAGCGATCGTAGAAGCCGTGTGGTTGAGCCTCGATAGAGACAGAACGTGGGAGTCTTCGCCGTGCTAAAGGCGGGGACAGCATCGAAGCGTTGGAATGGCCTGACGCAAAGGTCCCACCGGGGTCGAAGAACAGGGCAAATACGAACAAGGGTCACCCAGGAACTTGGGAGGTCTCGTTGACTCCATGCCTTCGAAGCTGGACGAGGGTCACCAGAGAAGGAAGCCCCAGGCCTGTGGGCAGAAGCGTCATGATGCCCACGAGGAGCGAAGAGCAAGGACGCAGGCCATAAATGGTATCGCCGAGCGAAGGAAACGAAGCGAGGCGAAACGGTCAATGAGAAGTCGTAGTGCCCTCACAGTACCGTTGAAGCGGGGGAACCAAACCCAGCAGGAACCCCGTGGAGGGAAGGGGGGCATCGGGTCACAGAACTGTCGGTGGGACACACGGAGGATGCAATGGAATCCACAGACGTGCCAACAAAACAACGACGGATAGCGGAACTCGCGAGGATTCATCCCGAGGTGAGTTTCACGTCGCTGGCTCATCACATCGACTTACGGTGGCTGTACGAAGCTTACCTCTGCACGCGCAAGGACGCAGCGGTAGGAGTGGACGGACAGACTGCCGAGGAGTACGCGAAGGATCTTGGGGATAACCTCAGGAGCCTACTAGTTCTTCGACCGGCTGAATTGGTTCGATAGTCGGGACATCCCATAGCGGAAGGTCTTGCGAGCCTTACGCCGCGTGAAGGTCCAGTTGATTCTCGTTCGCTTTCGGTCGGTCTGGCGGTTCCACGTCCTGGTTTCCTGCTGTAGCAATCCCAGGTCCGAGAACCTGCGGGTGCCGAGACATTCGCGCGAGTACAGGCTCAGCTCGATTTCCGCCTGATTAAGCCAGCTACCATGTTTGGGCGTGTAGTGTAGGGTCAATCGATCCCACAGACGACGCCCCTGCTCCTCGCCGAAACAGTCGGTCAGGGACTTCGGGCCATGTGTGTTGAGGTTGTCCATGACCAGATGGATGGTGCGAGCCGCAGCATAGCGCCGGGTGAGGTATTCGATGAGGCGAGCAAACTGCGAGCCAGAGCGATTCACGGTGGCTCGAGTGAAATGCCGACCTGCTTTAGGCTCCACAACGCCAAACACATTCGCTGTACCGCAACGTTGGTATTCGTTGTCTCGTTTTGCAGGTGAGCCGGGCTTGATCGGTATCGGAGGGCGTATCTCGCGATGCAGCGATACCGGCTTCTCGTCCAGGCATACCACAGGCTCAGCGGCACTATAGGGCTTCTCGTACAACGCCAGCACGTCCTCCATCGTGCGGATGTACTGCGGGGTCAACTCTGCCACGCACCACATTTTTTTCCCGCCACGGCTTCAAGTCGTGGTTTTCCAAGAGCACCCGGATTGTCTCGCGACCCACGCGTGGGACGAGCTTGCGTCTGACGGCCTCTTTCGCTACCAAACGTACCGTCCAGCGAGCACGGCCCTCCGGCGGCTGACTACACACCATGGCCACGGTGCGCTGCTTCTGGGACGCATCCAGAATCTGGCTGGCCCCGGGTCGCTGCTTGTCGTACAGAGCCCTATCCAACCCGCCTCTGCTGTAGCGATGGGCTAATTCACGGATGGCCTTTGCCGTCAACGGAACGCTGTGTGCAACCTGCGGCGCGGCGACGCCCGCCGCCATCTGGCTCAGAGCAAGGGCACGCAAGACGACGCGTACCTGCTGAACGCCGCCTCGCAGCAAGGATCGAATTTCAACCAAATCCCCAGCTTTCAGATGAATAGCGATTGGTGGAGGTGCCATAGCCACAGCATAGCACGAGAGATCCGTGGAAAGGAAGCCTCATAGGAACCTATTCAGGCGGCCAGAGCACTAGAGAGGGCGAAGGCGGGAACGTATTTCGCTCCTCCTGTCAAGCGCGTGTACATACCGAAGGGCACGAAAGGTGAGTCTCGCCCGATCGGTATACCCTCCTTCGAAGACAAGGTGCTGCAGAGGGCGGTGCAGATGGTCTTGGAGCCGCTGTACGAGCAGGAGTTTTTGGATTGCTCGTATGGATTTCGACCAGGGCGGTCAGCACACGATGCGCTGCAGGCACTGCGGGACGGGCTGATGGAGATGGGCGGCGGATGGTTAATTGACCTTGACATTCGAAAATTTTTCGACACTCTCGACAAGAATCACCTTCGAGAGATCCTCAAGAAGCGGGTGTGTGACGGGGTGCTCCTTCGTCTGATCGGGAAATGGCTGAATGCTGGAGTCCTGGAAGATGGAGGGATGAGTTACGCTGAGCGGGGGACTCCGCAGGGCGGGGTTATTTCGCCAATCTTAAGCAACATCTACCTGCATGATGTGATGGACAGATGGTTTGCAAATGAGGTGAAGCCGCGCCTAAGAGGGGATGCGTTCTTGATCCGGTTCGCGGATGACGGTGCGCCACGCGCGCACTTGAATATAGAGTGCGGTGCTGTACAAGAGATGAGGGAGGGCCCCTCGAAGCCGATGTACAGGCGTAGGCTTCAAACCGCCCCAAGCTGCGTTGGTTAAGAGCCAAGGTAGTGAGCGTTGGGGAAAAGGCACGGCGAAAGGATCGTGTCAGGTAAGGATCAAGGAGACGAACGTGAGTGAACCACTGAGAAAGTGTCGAAAGCGTAGGAACGACGTCAAAACCGGGAAGGAGTCGTTAGCCCGGGATAAGTCCAGAAGGTGACCTGTGTACTGTCTGGGTGGCGTCCGGCATAGAGGTGGCGTGACCTTGGTTCAGGCTTTTGTACGGAACGTGGGAACCTGTTGCCCTGATGGTAAGGGAGAAACCCAAGTGGAGGACCCACGAGGGTGAGAGTACCGATGCGGGGCGCAGGGGCGGAATGGCCCGTAGTAGCGAGGAAGTTCCTGTAATGGGAGTGGAGCGAAGGGGCCATATTGTCCAGCTTTGCAAGATGGTCAACCGAAAGGGAGGAGCCGTTGAGTGAAGCGAAGCCGTTTGGTATTTCCAAACGCAACGTGTGGGAAGCCTGGCTACGAGTGAAGGCGAACAAAGGAGCTGAAGGTGTAGACGGAGAGACGATTGAAGAGTTTGAGAGGGACGTGAAGAACAACCTCTACAAGCTGTGGAACAGGATGTCCTCGGGCAGCTATTTTCCGCCGCCCGTGCGGACGGTAGAAATACCGAAAAGCAACGGGGGTGTGAGGAAGCTGGGAATACCGACTGTATCGGACCGAGTGGCCCAAATGGTGGCAAAGATGAATCTTGAACCATTGGTGGAGCCCTCGTTTCATGCGGACTCATATGGGTATCGACCGGGCAAGTCGGCGGGACAAGCGGTAGGAACGGCCCGAGAAAGGTGTTGGCGCTACGACTGGGTGATTGATCTGGACATCAAAGGCTTCTTTGACAACATCGATCACACACTCCTTATGAAAGCGGTGCGAAAACATACCGACAGCAAATGGATCCTGCTGTATGTGGAGCGATGGCTGAAGGCACCAGCCCAACTGGAAGATGGAACCTTGGTCGGAAGAGACAAGGGCACGCCACAGGGCGGGGTGATAAGCCCGTTACTCGCGAATCTGTTCCTGCACTATGCATTCGATGCATGGATGCGGAGAAACCATCCAAACGTGCCGTTCGAACGGTACGCGGACGATAGTATCGTGCACTGTGTGAGTGAAGAACAGGCGCAGCAGATGAAGAGGGTGATTGGGGAGCGATTAGCTGAATGCAAGCTGGAACTTCATCCTGAGAAGACAAAGATTGTCTACTGCAAGGATGCAGACAGGAGAGGGAACTACCCGAACGAGAGATTTGACTTTCTGGGCTTCACATTTCGGCCGCGGAGGTCAAAGAATCGGTGGGGGAAGTTCTTTATCAATTTCAGTCCTGCAGTCAGTGACAAAGCGACCAAAGCGATGCAGCGAACAATGAGGAGCTGGACATTACAACGGCGAAGCGACAAATCATTGGACGACCTGTCCCGAATGTTCAATCCGATCCTTCGGGGCTGGATTACCTACTATGGACAGTACTACAAGTCAGCACTTTACCCGACGTTCGTGAACCTGAATCGCATTTTAGTGAGGTGGGCGATGAGGAAATACAAGAAGGTGCGGAGGCATGCCAGAAGGGCGATGCACTGGCTGGGACGGATAGCCCGTCAAAGACCAGAGATGTTTGGCCACTGGCAGATGGGTCTCCTGCCGACGGTTGGGCGATAAGAGCCGGATGAATCGAGAGATTCACGTCCGGTTCCGTGAGGGCGTGGGGGTGAGAATCCCCCGCGCTACTCGACTCGTGATTCACTGTCGGAGCATGAAGGAAGCGCAGGAACTGAAGCGGGAGATTGAAAGGCGGTTAGCGGAATGCAAGCTGGCGGTCAATCAAGAAAAGACAAGGATTATCTACTGCAAGGACTCGAATCGAACGGGGAAATATGAGCAAACCGAGTTCGACTTTCTCGGATACAGCTTCCAACCCCGCTTCGTGAGGAGCAAACAGGGGAAGTACTTCATCGGCTTCACCCCCGCCATCAGTCGCAAGGCTGAGAAGGCGATACGGGATGAGATGCGCAGCTGGAAAATGCATTTGAGAACCGACAAAGACCTGGGCTATCTGTCTGGGGTGTTCAATCCGAAGCTAAGGGGCTGGATACAGTACTACGGGAAGTTTCGGATCTCGGCCCTGCGAGGGGTATGCAAGATGTTCCAGAGAATCTTAGTGAAATGGGCGAAGAAGAAATTCAAACGCCTAAAACAGAGTTGGGCAAGAGCGCGGAATCTTATCGAAAAGATATCGCGCATGGAGCCTACCCTGTTCATTCACTGGGAACTGGGCATGTGCAAATAGGGTTGTGTGACAAGAGCCGTATGACGGGAGACCGTCACGTACGGTTCCGTGAGAGGCTGGGGGTGAGATTCCCCTGGCCTACTCGACTCGGGGGTGGTTCAGCAATAGGCAGATTGCGATAGCAAGGCTACGCGGTCAAGAAATAGGTTCCACTTTACCGAAGCCCGAGCAGACTGAATGAGCCTTACGGGCAGTCTTTTCCCCCTGAGTTTCATTTTCGGGCGAGATTCTTTCCGCTTTGCCCGGACACGGCGAAGCTTTTATTATTTCCGTATGGCGAAGGAGCCCGCGGAGAATCACCGGGATGAAGGAAAGCACGCGCGTGACGTCGTCGATACGGTTTACCGCTCGGATTCGCGGCGCGTGCTGGCAACTCTGATCAGACTCCTTGGTGACTTCGACCTGGCTGAGGAGGCGCTGTCCGAGGCCTTCGCCGCCGCGTTGAAGCAGTGGCCGACGAGCGGCATCCCGAAAAACCCGCGCGCATGGCTCGTTTCTGCCGGACGGTTCAAGGCCATCGACACGTTGCGGCGTCGGGCCCGCTTCGATTCTGCCGCATCGCGGCTGGCCCAGGAGATCGAGGGCAGTTTCCTGGACCCGACCGAAGTGCAAGAGTCCGGGCCGGAGGCGCCCGCGATAGAGGATGATCGTCTCCGGCTCGGTGTTCTCTTGCTGCCATCCCACTCTACCGATGGAGGCGCGGATTGCTATGACGCTGCGGGAGGTGTGCGCTCTCACGACAGAGGAGATCGCGACCGCGTTTCTCACCAGCACGCCGACGCTTGCCAAGCGCATCGTGCGGGCCAAAGAAAAGATCCGTGAGGAACACGTCCCCTATGAGGTCCCCTCACGCACCGAGCTGCCCGCGCGCCTGGAAGCCGTGCTTCTTGTAATCTACCTCGTGTTCAACGAGGGGTACTCAGCCTCCTCGGGGGCCTCTCTGACGCGGCCGGACCTCTCCAGGGAAGCAATCCGCCTGGGCCGACTGCTGGTCGAGATGCTGCCCGAGTCCGAGGCGATCGGCCTCCTGGCGCTCATGCTGCTGCAGGAATCGCGCCGTCAAGCCCGGTCATCGCCCGAAGGTGATCTAATTCTCCTGGATGCACAGGACCGCTCTCTATGGAACCGTGAGCTGATCCGTGAAGGAGCGGCAATGGTTCACCGGGCGATGACAGAACGACCCGGTCCGTATGCGCTGCAGGCCGCCATCGCAGCTGTGCATGCCGGGGCACCAAGTGCGGGAGAAACAGATTGGGCCCGCATCGTCACCATATATGACGCGTTGGCTAGTGTTGACCGCTCCCCCGTGATCGAGATGAAAACTAGCGCGGAATGGAATACTTCAGTTGTGAGCAACCGGATCGTGGAGACGCTCACGGAGTTGAAGAATCGATCCGGAAAGAACATGGCGGTGTTCGGCGGACCAACGATCGTCTCGACACTGGTTCAGGCAGGTTTGGTCGACGAATACCGCCTCTTCATCCATCCAATAGCAGTCCGAGGCGGATTCTCACCCTTTGGTACTGGTCCTGACAAGCTGAAGCTGGCGCTCATCAGCACTCGGCAATTCTCCAACGGAGTGATCGCCGTCCACTACAGCGGGGCGCCATGATTATTTCGTTGGCGAGGACAGCGTCGAGACGGGAAGGATTTCTTGCGACGGCTTTCCCAGTACAGAACAACGTGAACAAGAACGAAGATGTCTGGCGCAAGGCTTCGCGATCGCCCCTCTTGGACAGTGGGAGAACTCAGTCTGCACGAGACCTTCACTATCGTCGCAACCAGGATTAGCCCATTCGAATGATGTTAGGGCCGGCGCGATAGCTCGAACTCCGCCCGGAGGGCGCCTTCTATCCTTACGGGAATCAATCAGCCCGAGTCACGCGACAACACAGATTGCCGTATGGGTTTTCTCCGCGTTGTCCCTTTTGGCGTCCTTGCTACGACTACATGGTGAAGTCACATGCATCGACGCGGCGTCCGACGAGGAAGTCCGGACGATTACGGCTTCGTCGTCGCGTATGAAAGGAACTCTATTATGTCGACAATCCACTTTGAAGCCAAACTGTTTGCAGTCGACTTATGGACCATTCTCAGGCTGCCTGAGAGCGCAAGTGCGAAGCTTCCATCACGCAGCCAAACGATGGTGAAAGGAACCATCAACGGTTGGCCCTTTCAAACTCCGCTCGAACCGGATGGTAAGGGGAGCCACTGGTTCAGAGTCGACAAGACGATGCTCAAAGCAGCCAACGCTGCTGCAGGCGACACGGTCGCCCTATCGATTAAGCCCATCAAAGAATGGATCGAACCCGTGGTGCCCGCGGATTTGCAGAATGCTCTCACAGCGGCCCCACAGGCGCACAGTCTTTGGCGCAATATTACCCCTATGGCGCGTTGGGAATGGATCAGGTGGATACGTGCAACAAATAAGGTCGAAACACGCAAGAGACGGATCGAGGTAGCGTGCTCGAAGCTCGAGGCCGGTGAGCGAAGGCCGTGTTGCTGGAACCGCAACCTATGCACCGAGCCCTCTGTGTCGAAAAATGGGGTGCTCGTCTCAGGGAAATGAACCTCGGACCTCGCAATAGTTGAGCGGCCTGCCCGATAGCTGGATCCGCTTTGGTCACAAGAAACCCATGACGTCGGCCCCCCTCCTCCCGGAGCGTTTCGTCCGTTGGACGCTGAGTACGCCACCCCCGCAGTTGACATCGTTTTCGCTGGTGCCGAGGCCGTCCGAAACTCCAAGGCGTAGATCGGTTTTCGGCGGACCCGCGGGAAGATCGACCGAAGGCAACCTAGTTCGCCGACCGGCTGAATTGGTGCCATAGTAGCGGCACTCCATACCGGAAAGTTCTGCGAGCCCTTCGCCGCGTGAAGGTCCAGTTGATCCTTGTGCGCTTCTTGTCGGTCTGGCGATTCCAGACGCGAGTTTCCTCTTGGAGCACTTTCAGGTCCGAAAACCTGCGGGTGCCGAGGCATTGACGCGCATACAAACTCAGCTCGATCTCGGCCTGGTTGAGCCAACTGCCGTGCTTGGGTGTGTAGTGCACGGTGAGTCGATTCCATAGACAGTTGTCCATGACCAGGTGGATAGTGCGGGCCGTGGAATAACGCCGCGTGAGATAGTCGATGAGGCGCGCGAATTGTGCGCCAGAGCGATTGACAGTGGCCCTGGTGAAGTGCCGACCAGCCTTGGGTTCCACGACTCCAAACGCATTCGCCGTTCCACAGCGTCGGTACTCGTTGTCGTGTTTTGCAGGCGAGCCAGGCTTGGCCAGGATCGGGGAGCGCAGTTCGCGATGCAGCGACACCGGCTTCTCGTCAAGGCAAACCACCGGTTCACGGGCATCATAGGGCTTCTCATACAGAGCCAGCACGTCCTCCATCTTGCGGATGTACTCCCGGTTCAGCTGTGCCACGCACCACATTTTTTTCCCGCCACGGCTTCAAGTCGTGGCTTTCCAAGAGTACCCGGACAGTCTCACGACCCACGCGAGGAACGAGTTTACGTTTGACAGCCTCCGTGGCTACCAAGCGCACCGTCCATCGAGCACGCCCTTGCGGGGGTTGACTGCACACCATAGCAACGATGCGCTGCTTCTGGGACGCATCAAGAATCTGGCTGGCTCCCGGTCGTTGCTTGTCGTACAGAGCTCGCTCCAGACCGCTCTTGTTGTAGCGATGGGCCAACTCACGGATAGCTTTCGCGGTCAGAGGGACGCTCCTAGACACTTGGGGTGCAGCGACACCTGCGGCCAACTGCTTCAGAGCAAGTGCACGCAAAACGACGCGCACCTGCTGAACCCCACCTCGCAGCAACGAGCGTACTTCAGCCAAGTCCTGAGCTTTCAGACGAATAGGGACCGGTTGGCGTGCCATAGGTAAAGAATAGCACGAGATTCCTCCGTAAGGAAGCCTTTATAGGAACTATATCAGGCGGTCAGATAACTAGCGGGATCGCTGTCTATCCGCGACTCAGCGATGGCCCAATCGTAGCAATAAAATTCATCTTTTGCAGGATTATCTGTTCTGCATGGAAATTCATGAAACTCGTTGGAAAAAAACTCTGTGAAATCCTCGATCTCGGATTCGTCCGAGAACAGCCTGCAAGACACAGTGAAGCACGCACAAGCGAAGATGGACGCCACCTTCAGGGTCTAGTGCCAGCAATGGTGTGGAGGTTCAAGTCCTCTTCCGGGCATAGTAAGGAACGGTAGGGAGAACTAGAGGGCTATCCCCCGAAAAGCGAGCCCTCATTCCTATCGTGAGATTCCAAGGGGCACTTCAGGTATGGTAAGAAAAAGTTCCGACAGTGCTGGCAATTGCAGCCAATATCCACAGAGCAGGTCCCGGAATACTAAGCCTCAGAGGAAGATACCGGGGCACGATAATGAAAAGAATAAACCCGATATCCGTAATGCTGGTCGTCACAAGGTTAAGCCAATACCCGAACAGGCTATTATTCCAGTTGTAAGCAACCGCAATCACGATAACAACAATAGCGATGCAAGCTAGATTCCATGCATTCTGATAAAGCCTGCCTTGAACCATGCCGGATGTCTGACCCAGTCCGAGTCTGAATACCTGGTATGCAGCAACAAGGTGAAGGAGCCCCCAGAGAATATAGAAAACTGCACTTATTTGGCCCATAGATGCCTCCTCACTCACCCGTGTTGCCGAAGATTGGGGGAGTCGGTCAGGGTGCCGATGACGCTCCTGGCTTGGCTCCCCCTATTGAACGGGCTCCGACCTCGATTTTTCGCCAGGCTCAATCAGGGCTTAAAGGTGCCCCGAGCAACGTCATGTCGTATTTCTCAAAGAGCGCGGCGATAACCGTTCGATCAGCCCCGCTGCGCGCAACCGGGCCAAACTCTTCATAGAATTTGTGCCCGCCACCGGGTGTGTACACAACAATGATCTCGCCCGGCTCATCCGTCAGGTTGAGGAATGCGTGGGGGACCTTTGATGGCAGATAGGCGAAGCCGCCCTCATTACAGTAGAAAATGTCGTCGCCGATCCTGATCTTGTAGCGCCCTTTCAAGACGTGGATCGTTTCCTCCTGCTTGTGATGGACATGAAGTGGAGGCCCGCTCTTGGGTGCGACTTCGACAATGAAATAGTCGAAGGCCCCACCGGTATCTTCACCCGTAACCTTGAATATGAGGTTTCGGCCAGGACCGGACTGGAGTTTCAATCCATCTCCGGCTTCCAGGACCCTGTAGGCACTCTTAACCATTTCCCTCTCCTTCCTTGCATTTTCTGCAAGTATGATATACCCCTTATAGTAAGGTGCCAAACCAAAATAGTCAAGAGGCTTATAATAAGATGGCTAACAACAAATCAGCCCATGTCGCGCCTGACTTTGATGAACGCTACCCCACCGCCAGCGCCAGGGCCACCGAAGCTGCAATTAACCTCGTCCTCACCGCCGACCTGATCGTTAAGCACATTTCTGATCTGCTGCGTCCATTTGACCTCTCTCCTGCCGGTGGGCTGGTTCTGAGTACCCTGGCGGATTCCGATTCGCCCCTGTCGCCCAACAAAATAGCTGAACGCCTTATCATCAGCCGGGCCAGCGTGACGGGCTTGCTTGACTCTCTTGAACGGCGCGGTTACGTGCAGAGAACCCCCCATGGTTCCGACCGGCGGATGCTTCTGATCGAGCTGACCGGCACGGGAAGGAAGGTCGCCAGGGACTTTCGTCCGATCATTCATCACCATGAAAAGGTGTGGCTGGGGGCCTTGAGCGAGAAGGAACAGCGACAGGTGATTGACTTGCTTCGCCGGATACAGGAGACCTTGACGGCCTCCGAAAAAGGCGCTTGAGGCACGGTGATTTCGAATGACCGGGAGCAGCGAAATTCGCTATTGTATCCACCGTCGATCTCCTTTCTGGTTGGGTTTGTGGACCTTGCACATCGGTAGGGAGGTAATTGACTCAGGGACATTCAGGCTTCACCGGGCGTTGCAAAGACTTGATCGATCGTCCGGAAAAAACAGCGTGGCGCTCGACCGGGCTCCGGATTGGATCCATTGAGGGCATGCGATGAGCGGTGACGTCCTCTCCGACCTGCTGCGCGCCGTGCGCCTGCGCGGAGCGGGGGGACGTGGTCCTTTTTCCTCATGGGGACGCTCAAGTCATCTCGAGTGCGCCCGGCCTCCTGGGCAAGCCAGAGGAGCGCTCCATCTACTTCACACCGCGCCCGCCTCAATTGCCATTCTCGATAAGCATCGGCGGCCAGGGCGGCACCACGGCGAGGCTCGACGGCGGAGGCCCTGAACATACGACAATTGTGCGGCTTCCTGGCTTGCGACGCCCGGCCTTTCAATCCGCTGCTCGCTGGACTGCAAGCGCCTGTTGCCAACCGCTGCCTGGCAGTGCTGTGGGTAATGCTTCGGGGTCAGGAGGCGATTCGAGAGGGACTGCCGTGCCGCTTTTACTCTTCCCCCTGGGCTGTCGAGTCAGAGGATCATCAGAAAACAAAAGGAATGAGTTTCCAGGTTCTTGCCCTGTAGTCAGAGTATTTCTTTCCAAGTTGATCGGTAAGCATCCGTTCTTCCGCTGCGATCCTTCGCACGAAACCAGTAAGGATCACGCCGAGGATGAGCACGGTGGTTATGACATTACTTGTTGCGATGCCCGAACCAAAGAAGAAAATGATGTCCGCAAGGTATCCTGGATGACGAATACGCAGATAAATGCCATCGGAAACCACATGATGTCCCTCACGTATTTGGAGCGTCACTGTAAAGAACTTTCCGAGTGTCTGCATAGCGACCACACGAAGGACAACGCCCGCTGCCATGAGCACAACGCCAATGGCGGTGAAAACGAGATGCGGTTCAACTATGCCGATCTGAAACTGATTGAGCAGGGCGGTAAGAAGCAGGAGGAGCCACGATACGGCGAATACAACACGCATGAATCTTGATGTCCCTTTATCGTGCTCAGTCGGTTCCCCTGATTTGGCTACGGCATCCTTTCGGAGCAGTGTGCCTAACAAGACATGCTCGCCCACATTCACCAAAACAATGACCAATGGGATCACGGCAGAATCACGCATGTCTTCTTCCCTTCGAGTGATCCTACACCAAAGTGCGCGATACCAGGAAGACAAGGAGCGGCTCGAAGAGAGCGAGCGCGAAGATCCTGACCTCTTTTGGAGGCTACCCAAGTTCCCCGCCTCTGGCGGTGGATTTTTAAGTGCCCATTTTCAACACCGAACGGAAATGCACCTTGGCCATCATCATCTTTTCGTAAGCATCTGCCGCCTTTTCGAGCGGGAAAACCTCGACCATGGGGATGATGCCGGTAAGAAGGCTGAAGCCGACGGCGTCGGCGATCTCCCCGGCCCCTGATCCAACTATCGATCGGCCGCTTCCAATAAGCAAATGGGCAGGAATTTGGAGCATATCCCTCGCGGCCCCGACGATAACGGCCTGGCCTCCCCGCCCGAGGCCGCCAATCACTTCCGAGATGGCCTTGGAGTTGGGCGCTGTGCAGAGAATGACCTTGGCCCCGCCGAGCGCTTTGAGTTCCTTGACCGGGTCGCCAGAGGTTGCATCGATGTATTTATGCGCGCCCATGCGCATCGCCAGATCCTCTTTGGACTTGCCTCGGGAGAGAACAACGGTCTTGAACCCCATTTTCACGGCATATTGCAGGGCCAGGTGTCCCAAGCCACCGAGGCCTTGAATGGCGACCAGATCGCCGGCCGTGGCAGCGCTGCTCTTCAGTGCGGAGAAAGTGGTTCGTCCCGCGCACAGAAGCGGGGCACCCGCCACCGACTCGAGCTCGTCCGGGATAGGCAGAAGAACCTCGGCACGGGCGATCATATACTCGGCGTAGCCGCCATCCGTCGAGATGGCGGTGGTCAGTGGGTTTTCGCAAGCCCTGAAGTCGCCCCTCCTGCAGGCGGAGCAGCTGCCGCAGTGCCCTCCTCGCCAGCCTACGCCCACCCGCGCTCCAGGCTTGAAAAAGTCAGTCCCCGGCCCGAGCTTCGCTATCGCGCCAATCACTTCGTGGCCGGGAATACGCGGATAGCGGATGCCAGGGAAAGTCCCGTCCTTCACGATAGCATCGCCGTGGCAAACGCCGCAGGCCTCCACTCTTATCAACACCTCGCCGGCGTTCGGCTCGGGAATATCCCTCTGGACGAGCTCGAAGTCCCCGCCGGCCCTAGTCACCTGCACTGCTCTCATCGACGCCATTCTGTCGGCCTCCTCTGCCTTCGAGCATCTACACCGACTTGGGTTACCGACTCGACAAGAGATTCCCGCCCGCCTTGACGGCCACATCGCAGGCCTTGACGTGACGCCCGGGAAGCTTCTTCTGAGCTTCCCGCAGGCGTTCTTCCCGCCGAGCATATACGAGCACCTCGTTTCCCCTTGCCAGAAACGCCTCCGCCAAGGCATATCCGATGCCTTGGGCCCTCCCCGCCGCTTTCTCTCGAAATGGCTGACGGCATACTCTTTGCTCTTGTGAGCATTTCGGATTGTTGCAGCCGGTCGTCAATGAACGCCTGTGCCATACACCCTGAAGATTGTAAGGTTCGGCTCTCGAAGCTTCGCGACGCGTCCTTGCGAAATGATTGATAGATCAAGTATAAGAGGAGGGCGCCTGACGGATCAAGATGCAGTCGGGGCTTTGAGCCCGAACTGCAATCCTTTCGGACGCCAAAGCCGTCTTCGTACAAGGGCGTTGATGTAAAGGAGGAACTATGGCTCGAAAGACGTTGCTTCTTCTTGCTATGCTGGTGGCTTTTTCTACGACGGTATTCAGCCAGACCAGGAACACCGATATCGTGAACTTCATTTCGTCGGCGCACTCCGTCAAGAACTTTACGGCTATTCCAGTCGATCCGAAGGACCTTGAGTTGATACTGCACTGCGGGGTGCAGGCTCCCAGCGCAAGAAACAGTCAGCCGTGGCATTTCACCATCGTCAAGGATTTGGCGACGATGAAGAAGATCATTCCTGATGCGACGGACGGGAATGTCCTTATTGTCATTTCAGGCTTGGATCAACGCGATCGTTTCCCGGCCATTGCCCTTGATTGTGCTTTGGCCACCGAGAACATGTATCTGGCCGCACAATCCCTCGGCCTGGGTTCGCACATCTACACGGGGCCGGTCGCGAACCTCAATGCGAACCATGGAGACCTGTTTGGGATTCCGACCGGCTATGTTGCCGTGGCAATCCTGAAGATTGGGAGCATTGTACAGAACGTAGACGCGGTATCCTCCGCGTCGCGGCGAAAGGCCGACTCGGAGATAATTGACTACCACTAGCCACCCATGGGACGAAAGCGGTGTAGCCTTACGGGCTACGGGTTGCGGCGGCTTGCTTTTCGTGGAGCAACAAATACGTCGGACGCCCACGAACCCGGTGTTGAGATCGGAATCCCGGATGACCTAGTCATCTGAGAAATCTCGGCTTGGAATGGAGGAGAACATGAAGTTTTGCTGGATTACAATCAATGTGAATGATTTTGAAAGATCTCTAGAGTTTTATACAAAGGTGGTAGGATTGTCTGTAGATAGGATGATGAATCCAAATCCAAAGATGAAGATAGTGTTCCTGGGATCAGGAGAAACAAAAGTGGAACTTATCTATGATGATGTGAATGGTTTCCGGGATTATGGGAAGGATGTATCAATAGGATTTGAGGTGGATTCAATAGACGCGTTTATGGGAGTACTAAGAGAAAAAGGAATAGAGCTTGAATCAGGACCACATCAGCCAAATCCAATGATTAAGTTTATTTATGTATTGGATCCAAATGGATTCAGGGTTCAATTCATAGAGAATATAAGAAGGGCTTAGAAGCCATGGTTTTTTGTTGATTGAAAGGGGCTGAAATAGTCTGTCGGCCTGGCAGGCGATTATTGCTTTACTATGGACGCGAGAGATACTCACTGTCCCGGCGGTCAGACCCAGAGGACTGACTGCCATTGGTTCCCTCCTCTTTCCGGCACGAGATATTACGGCGCCCTTGAATGCTCGCTGTCCAAGCCGGACATTCCGGCATCATCGTAGCGTCCCCCGACGACCGCGGAAACGGGGACCGCCCGTTCAATCTCTTCCAGATCCACAGGCGAGAGCGAAAGCTCGAGTGCGCCCAGAGAATCGCGAAGCTGCTGCCTGTTCCTTGCCCCCAGAAGTGGAACGATGTCGTCACCGCGAGAGAGGACCCACGCGCAGGCCAATTGCGTGGTGGTGACTTCCAGCCTTTTCGCAACGGCATCGAGTGCCTGTACGAGGATCAGATTCTGCTTGAGATTGCCCTCTTGGAAACGAGGGAATCTGCCGCGGATGTCGGTCTTACCCCGTTCCGGCGGACCAACGCGCGCCAGGAGACCGCGTGAGAGGATGCCGTAGGCAGTAACGCCGATGCCCAGCTCCCGCACGGTCGGCAGGATCTCTTTCTCCAAGCTCCTGCTCATCAGCGAGTACTCTATCTGCAGCGCCGTGATGGGGTGGACGGCGTGCGCGCGCCTGATCGTAGCGGCTCCCATCTCCGACAACCCGATGAATCGAACGTAACCCGCCTTCACCATGTCAGCCACGGCACCGACCGTCTCCTCGATCGGCACACGAGGATCCAGGCGCGAGGGCTGGTAGAGGTCCACGTGATCCGTTCCCAGGCGTGTCAGCGTGTAGGTGAGAAACGTCTTCACCGAGGCGGGGCGCCCATCGAAACCGATGAAACGGCCGGACGGTTCGAGTTGTGCCCCGAACTTCACCTGGAGGAAGACTCGGTCTCGCCTGCCGCCCTTCAGCGCCTCCCGCAGCAGAAGCTCGTTGTGCCCTCTTCCGTAGAAGTCTCCCGTGTCCAGCAAGGTGACTCCTCTTTCAAGGGCTTCGTGAATGGTGGCGATGCTCTCCGCGTCGTCTACCGATCCATAGGTACCGGACATTGCCATGCAGCCGAGACCGACAGCCGAAACCTCCGGCCCCTGGGCCCCAGATGGCGCGTTTTCACTGCTCCTCCCTGGCTTGCCAAAGCGCCGCATCGTTGGAACGTGGTCGCCGACGTCACACGGCCCCTAGTGATCTCTCGAACGAGCCGTCCGATTTAGATGATCGCCAATAGTAGGATTGCCCACAAAACCTTAGCCTGAAAGCCCGCCACCTCCATCCACATTCACGGTCGTCCCCCAGATATAGCTCGCCTTGCCTGACAACAGAAACGAGACTGCAGCAGCTATCTCTTCAGGATGGCCGATTCGACCCGTCAAGCTCGCCGGGTTTGCCTCCCCACGCTTTCGATCCGGATATTCTCTGCTCCCGACCGGAGCGCCCGTTGGGCCAATACCAATCGAGTTCACCCGAATACCATAAGGCGCCAGGTCGGCCGCCGCGCAGCCGGTCAACGAGTTGATGCCGCCCTTGCTGACCACGTAGGAAAACTTGTTTCGAATTCCTCTCGCCCTGGAAATCGTGATGTTGACTATGGTGCCCCCTTGGTGAGCCTTCATAATCTCTGCGGCGTACTTGGTGCACAAGAAATAGCTGCGCAAGTTTGTGTTTATCGTCTTCTCCCAAGTTTCCAGGGTACACTCGAGAATGGACTCGTTGCTTGTATGCGCGACATTGTTTATCAGCACGTCAAGGCGTCCATAGGTTTTCGTGATCCATTCGAAGAGACTCGCAATCTGCTCCGCACTGGCGAAATCTACGCAATAATGATTCCCCTTGCGGGCCAGCCGAGCGACGACCTCTTCGGCGTCCTTCTCGTGTCGGGAGGTAACGATGACGGTGAAACCATCCGTGGATAAGGCCTCAGCGATCGCCTTACCGACGTTGTTCGTGGAACCTGTCACCAAAGCAATCTTTTCCATGTCCTGCCTCCGCCATAGTGACGCTTCAGTGAACCCACGAGAATGGCTGCGTTTTCTGCCGCTTCTCGGAGAAACAGCAGAAGATCATCTCCCGTGGCACACCTGCCGTAGCTGTCGCCGTTTTTCACCTTGCAGGAAGAGCAGCTCACGCACCCCTTGTAATTGTAATCATAAAGGTGAACGAGCTTCATATTTCCAACCTCCCGCTGACAACCTGGCAAGACGCATGGAGCTTCCCGCGCTCACGTCCCATCAGCAGAACGGGATACACCTTCCCATTCCGCCCATGTGGCCAAGCGTCTGGGATATACCTCCTTCACCCAGTCAGCCGCGAAGTTCCCCAGAAGCAACCGTAACGGCGGGTTCTCCGAGTCAACGACTTTCAGGATGGCAGCGGCAGAAGCCTTGGGGTCGCCCGGCTTTGGCCGAGGCGGTCGGACATTTCGGATGGAGTCGTAGATGGGGTTCTTGCTGGCGTGTATCGCGGAACTGCCTGCCCAGTCCGTGCTGAAGCCGCTCGGCTCTATGAGAGTCACCTTGATGCCGAACTGGCGGACTTCCTGGCTAAGGGCATCGCTGAAAGCCTCCAGCGCCCACTTGGAGGCGTGATACAGGCCAACGCCAGGAAACGCAACGATTCCGCCGATACTTGACACCTGAAGGATATGGCCGCTTCTCTGCATGCGAAGGCAAGGCAGCACGGCCTGCGTAACCCACAGGGCCCCAAAGAAGTTCGCCTCCATCTGCGCCCGAGCCTGTGCTTCCGTGACTTCTTCAATCGTTCCGAACAGTCCATAGCCCGCATTGTTGATGACCACATCCAAGCGTCCAAAATGATCGTGGGCCTCCGTGACCGCCGCAAAGTCGGCTTCACGGTCTGTAACGTCGAGCTTGAGAGGCAGAATGTTCTTACCATACTCGCTCACCAAGTCCTTCAACGCCGCGGTGTCTCGCGCCGTTGCTGCGACCTTGTCTCCTCGAGCAAGAGCGGCCTTGGCCCATTCGCGGCCGAAACCGCGCGATGTTCCGGTGATGAACCAGATCTTCATTGTAGTTCTCCCATTTGAGTATTGGAAGAAAGAGCGGCATTCGTCAATTGAGAAGCGGGCTGCGTGCGAACGCAGTGCAGGCTTGCCCCGTCGGGTGGAATGCCTAGGCTCCGAAAGGTCGCACAATCCAAGGAGGAATCCGTGGCATGTGGAGGTTCAAGCTGCAGCCAGGCCAGCTGGCCGGGCCCGGATCTGAACCTCAGGAGGCGGGAAGAACGTCGCGGAGGGCCCGGGCAGCCGTAAGCGGGTCAGCAGCCCGGGAAATAAACCCGCCGACGATCACGATCTGCGGCGCGTAGGGGAGCAGGGCGGGCACTCGTTCCGTGGTGATCCCGCCGGCCACCGCGATGTTGGCGCCCGGTGCGGCTGCCCGCAGGGCCTCGAGGGCCGCCAGGGGATCTCCGCCCGCGTCCTGGGTGTCGAAAGCGGCGTGGCAGCACACGCACTCCGCACCTGCCTCGAAAGCTTCCACACCGCGGCGGGCGATGTTTTTTACCCCGATGAGGTCCACCATGACGCTCCTGCCGGCCGCGCGGGCCGCGTCACATGCGCGCCGGATTGTCACCGTCTCCGCCGCCCCCAGCACGGTCACAATGTCGGCCCCGGCTTGGAAACCGATCGAGACTTCGAGGGCCCCGGCGTCCATGACCTTGAAGTCCGCCAGGATCGTCAGCGAGGGAAAAAGGCGCCGGATCTCCCGCACCGCGTGGGCCCCTTCGCTGAGCACCAGCGGCGTTCCCACCTCGGCGATGTCCAGAATGTCCGCCGTTGCATCCAGCAGGTGCAGCGCATCCCCGAGTGTGGTGTGGTCCAGTGCGAGCTGAAGTTTCATGTGGTCCTCCATGCTTGACAAGCGGTCTCCGTGCGGGGTATGCAATCCGAAGAGTGCTCATGTTGTCTCACGAAAGGAGGTGACGTGGCAATTCAGAAAGCAGTATCTCCTTCTCGTGCCTTACCAATTCATTTCAGGAGGAAAAAATGAAAAAACTGGTCATGTGTCTTGTCGTGGTGCTGGGACTCATCCTGGCGCTGCCGGTGTTCGCAAGCGGAGGGAAGGAGGCGGGTGCCGGCGGGATGCACAAGAAGCCGTACAACATCGCCCTGATCATCAAGGCCACCGACTCGGATTTCTGGCAGTACGTGATCATCGGCGGCACGAACTACGGCCTGGACAATCCTGACAATGCAAAGGTGACGTGGTATGGCCCGACCTCAGAGTCGGACATCGACAAGCAGGTGGCAATCGTGGAGGACGTCGTTTCCAAGAAGCCTGACGCCATCGTTATCGCATCCACGAGCTCCGATGCGACCGTGCCCGCCCTCGAGAAGGCCCTCGCGCAGGGCATCGCGGTGGTCACCATCGACAACAAGCTCAAGTCCGACAAAATTCCCGCCCACTTTGCAACGAACAACCTCAACGGAGGAGCCGCCGCGGCCCAGCAGCTGGTGGACAACATGAAGGCCAAGGGCATCGCTCTCAAGGGCTCGGTGGGCCTCATCAGCGCCATGGCCGGCGTGCAGGTCCTTGTGGACCGCGACACGGGGTTCAAGAACAAGATGAAGGAGCTTGCTCCCGATGTTGCCGTCCTGGAAACCCGCTACACTGACAACGACATCATGAAGGCCCTTGCCGCCGCGGAGGACATGGTCACGGCGCAGGGTGACAAGCTGATCGGCATCTTCGCCGACAACAACCACACCGGTGACGGGGTTGCGCGGATGATCACCGAGCGCAAGCTGGCCGACAAGGTCATGGTCGCGGCGTTCGATTCCGACCCCGAAGAAGTCAGCGCGCTGCAGAGCGGGGCCATCAAGGCCCTCATCCTCCAGGACCCCTATGGCATGGGGTACAAGGGCTGCACAGCGGCGGTCACTCTTCTGGACGGAGGGAAAGTCCCGTCGTATGTCGACACAGGGGCAACCGCGGTGACGTCTGCCAACATGAATGACGCTGCCATCAAGGCTCTGCTGGATCCGACGACTCTGAAGAGGTAACAGGAGAGAGAACCTGTTGGCTTCGGGCCCGTCCGACGGCTTCTGCCGGCCCACGGGCCCTTTTCAAAACCAGGGACAGGAATGAATCAGACCTCCGCCACCATTGTGCAGATGGAAAACATCAGCAAGTCCTTCCCGGGAGTCCAGGCGCTCCGCGGCGTGAACCTCACCGTGAAGACGGGGGAGGTTCACGGCCTTGTGGGAGAGAACGGCGCCGGCAAGTCGACGCTGATCAAGATCCTCATGGGCGCGTACACGAAGGACTCCGGGACGATTGCCGTGGGCGGCAGGCGTGTCGAAGTTCACAACCCCATGCACGCGCGTTCCCTGGGCCTGAGCGCCGTGTACCAGGACGTCATGCTTTCCCGGCACCTCTCGGTGGGAGAAAACTTCTTCCTCGGGAAGCTTCCCAGGACCATCTGGGGACTCGTGGACTGGCGGAAAGTCTGGGCGGAAACGCGCGCAACCCTGGACGAGCTGGGCCTGAACATCGACCCGAGAACCCTCGTGCGGCACCTCGCGCCGGCCAAGCAGGAGATGGTCACCATCGCCAAGGCCGTCTACGAGGAGAGCAGGCTGATCGTCTTCGACGAGCCCACCGCCCTCCTGGCCAACGAGGAGGTGGGGGAGCTGTTCAAGCTGATCCGCACCCTGAAGCAGAAGAACGTCGGCATCATCTACATCTCCCACCGCCTGGAGGAGATCTTCACGATCTGCGACCGAGTGACCGTCCTGCGCGACGGGGAATGGGTGGACACCCTCGAAGTGGCGGAAGCCAACGAAGACACCCTCATCAACAAGATGGTCGGGCGGAGCATCGGAGAGATGTACTCCATTCGCCATTTCCCGCGCGGAGAAAAGGTCCTGGAGGTGCGCGGCCTGACCAAGGAGCCGCGTTTTCGTGACGTGAACATCGACCTGCACCGCGGGGAGATCCTGGGCTTCTTCGGCCTGGTCGGCTCGGGGCGGACCGAGATCATGCGGTGCATCTTCGGCGCCGAGCCCTTCGACGCGGGGGACATCGACGTCCGGGGAAAACGAGTCAACCTCTCCTCGCCGCGGCAGGGGCATCGGGGCCGGGCATCGGCTTTCTCCCCGAGAACCGAAAGGAGGCGGGCCTCGCGCTCTCCCTTCCGGTGGACATCAATATCAACCTCGCCTCCTACGATGCCATTTCGAACCTGGGGTTTGTCAATCTTGGAAAAGAAAGCCTGCGGGCCAGGAAGTACATTTCCGAGCTGAGCATCCGCACCCCCTCGGCGCGGCAGAAAGTGCGCAACCTCAGCGGCGGCAACCAGCAGAAGGTCGTCGTCTCCAAGTGGCTGTGCCGGAAAAGCGACATCTTCATTTTCGACGAGCCAACCGTCGGTGTGGACGTCGGCGCAAAGATGGAGATCTACAAGCTCATCGAGGCACTCCTGGAGGCCGGGAACGCAATCATCCTGGTCTCCTCGTACCTGCCGGAGGTGATGGGGATCGCGGACAGGATAATGGTGATCTACGAGGGACGCGTGACGGGCACGCTCACACGGGGAGACTACGAGGAGGAAAAGATCCTTCGCCTGGCCTCCGGGATCATCGACTCAAACGGAGGAAAGCAGTGATACCCAGCACCCCGGACTCACCCGAGAAGCGCGCCGGCCGCTCCTTCACTTCGCGAGCGGGCATTTTCCTGAAAACGGGGCTCGCCGAGGGCACTCTGATCCTCATCCTGGTGGTGTTCTTCGCCGCGCTGACCATCTCCTCCCCGAACTTTCTCACCTTCAACAACCTGTCCAACCTCGTCCGGCAGGTGGCCATCATCGGGGTGGTGGCCATCGGCATGACCATGGTCATCATCTCGGCGGGCATCGACCTTTCCGTGGGCGCCGTCGTGGGATTCAGCAACATCCTGGTGGCCATCCTGATGACGAGCGCGGGGATTCCCATCATCCCCTCGATCATCATTGCCCTCGATTGCCGGCACCGCTCTCGGGGTCCTGAACGGGATCCTCATCCATGACGGAAGGGTTCCGCCCTTCATTGCCACTCTCGGGATGATGACGGCCGTGCGGGGCTTGCTCATGCTCATCTCCAACGCGCGGATGGTCGCCGGGCTTCCCAAGCCGTTTCTCAACTTTGCCCAGATCAGCATCCTCTGGCTGCCCTCTCTCTTCTTCGTCTGGCTCGTGATGATCCTCCTCTCGGTGCTGATCACCAAGCGGATGCGGTTCGGCCGCAACGTCTTCGCCCTTGGGAGCAACGCGGAGGCCGCGCGTCTTTCCGGCATCAGCATACGGCGAACCGTGTACTCCGTGTACGCCTTCTCTGCCTTTGCCTCCTCGGTTGCCGGCATTCTCCTCACCTCACGGCTCGCCAACGGCATCCCGACGGCGGGGGAAGGATATGAGCTGGACGCCATCGCCGCGGCCGTCGTCGGGGGTGCGAGCCTGATGGGCGGCGAGGGCACGATCCTGGGCACCGTCCTGGGCGCGATGATCATCGCCACCCTGAGGAACGGGGGAAACCTCCTGGGGATCAATCCCTTCATTCTGCAGATCGCCATTGGCACCCTGATCGTCGCCGCCGTCCTGATCGACCAGCTGAACAAGAAAGAAAAGGCGTAGAGGGGTGCAGGGCGTGAGCCGGTGTGCACGGTGGGGCGCCGCGCTTTTGGTCCTGTCTCTTTCCTTCTCCTGCGCATTCGACCGCGCGCTCACCGTGAAAACCTCCAGCAGCGGCGACCCGCTCCTTCGAAACGCGGTGAGCTTCCGGATCCAGCAAACGAGCACCCCCCTGGTGGAGGACCCCCTCTGGTCCGCCCGGGAGAAGGATCTGCAGGATCGCGCGCGGATCTTCTTTGAATCCCGTGGCCTGCGGGCAGGCGGGACCGCCCCTGATCTGCTGGTCATCCTCCACATCAACCTCGCATCGAAAGGCGGCCAGCTGTATCCCCGCCTCAGCATGGTCGTCGCCCGGTTCCACCTGCCTATCGGGTATGCATCGCCCATCTGGAGCGGGTATGCCGAGCAGAGGGTTGCCGCCTCCGATGCCCGACTCTCCGATTACTACGGCGGGCTGCTCGGCGCTCTTCTCTCCCGGTACCCGAGGTAGGAACGCGGATGGATTTCGACGACGTACGTCAGACCGCGGTGGGGGAGCTGGAGGCGCTCATGGCACGGATCGACCGTGCCGAGGTCTCCCTCTTCGTCGAAACGGTGGAGCGCGCGGGGGCGGTCTACGTGGCGGGAGTGGGAAGATCCGGGCTGGCAATGCGGGCGTTCGCGATGCGACTGATGCACCTGGGGATGCCCGTCCACGCGGTCGGCGAGGTTACCGCCCCCGCCATGCGGGCAGGAGACGCGCTGGTCGTCGGATCCGGGTCCGGGGGCACGCCCACGCTCCTGCCGGTCTGCGAACAGGCGAAGAGGCTCGGCGGCTCGCTTGCACTTCTCACCATGAACCCCCGGTCCGCCATCGGCGCGATTGCCGACGTGCAGGTGATCATCCCCGCGGTCCCGCCCCGGTCCGGCGCCTCGGCTCCGGGCTCCGTGCCCTCACGGCAGGCAGGCGCCTCCCTTTTCGAGCAGGGGCTCTGGATCCTCCTGGACACCAGCACCCTCCTGCTCATGGACCGTCGCGGCCTGGGGGCGGACGCGATATTCGCGAAGCATGCCAACCTCGAGTAGGCGGGCGGCCGCTACCGGAGACTCGCCTCGAAGCTCGCGCGGTTCACGAACGACTTCTGCGTCCCCGGCCGGGTCGTCGAAAGGGCGGCGCCGCGTCACTGCGAGCGGATCATGGATTCCATCTGCCGGGTCCCCGCGGTGTCCAGGTACCCAGCCCGCACGGAGAAGGATGCGGTTCCAAGGCCTGGGAGGGTCCGCACATTTCCCTTCTTCTTCTCCGCCGTGTAGCCTTCCGGGTCGCACGTGGACGGGAGGGACATCCCCATCACCTTCTGGTCCTCGTGCTGGAGGATCCAGCGCACGGTGTGGTCGAGCTTTTTCACGTCGTAGGAGATGTAGTCCGAGGAGCCGTCGGGATGCTTCTGAAGCATGTGCGTCATCCCCTGGGCGTCGCTCCTGAGGTTCTTCAGGTAGAAGACGACCTCGGGGTTGTAGACGTCCTGGGGCCGCAGCACGCGGGTGACGCCCGGGTCTTTGCGCAGCGAATCCAGGAACGCGAGGAACTGGGGCGTGGGGGTGACGTGGGACGGAATGACGGACCGCACCACCATGTCCTTCGTATCCCAGCCCGTGGCCTGCACGATCTCGCCGTTCTCCGCGGGGAGGAAGTTCACGTGGCACATGTACATGAGGTCCATCGGAGAGTGCGCGCAATTCCGGATTGTCATGTCGATGTCCAGGACCGTGCCCTCCTCACGCAGCCTCACCTCGGGAAGGGCGACATACTTGTCCCCGAAGGCCCTCGTGTACTCGAAGGTGCCCGACACTCCCAGCCAGGGCCCCGCCGCGTCTTCGCCCAGCGTGAGGTGGGCCTCGCTGTAGGGCGCTGCCGGAAGCTCGCCATGCACGGGATGGGTGTCCGTAGGGCCCGGTGTGCCCATGCGCAGCGCCCCGCAGTGGTACATGAAGGCGCCGTAGGAGTCGAAGAGGCTCGAAGAAGGGCGGGGTTCGGAAAAGTAGCTGGTCATGGTCAGCCGTCGGCCGTGGAAGACGACGTCCCAGACCTGCTGGCCCTGGTAGGGCAGCACGACGATCTGCCCGTGCGGATTCTCGATCCTCACGGCGTGCACGCCGCTCTTGTACAGAAAGGCTGACGCCTTCAGCCGCCCGATCTCGCAGAGAGTCCATTCTTTGTCGCCGAACCAGCCCTTTTCCAGGAAAATCTGCCCTGTCATGGTTTCTCCCTTCAACGATTCCCGATACCACTCACGCTACCCCATCATCCCGGAAGCTGTCAAACCGTCGCCGTTTCCTTGATCTTCGACCCGTGCGGCTGCCGCAATTGATCGGGAAATGGGAAAGGGATAATGTCAGTGATCATGAAATATGTCTTCCTGGGCAGGTCAGGCCTGCGCGTGTCCGAGCTCGCCATGGGCACGCAGACGTTCGGATGGGGAGTGGAGGCGCCCGCGGCTGAGCAGATGGCGGACGCGTACGAGGAGGCGGGCGGCAATTTCTTCGACACTTCCAGCACGTACAACGAGGGCGCGTCGGAATCGATCCTGGGCGATTGGATGAAGAAGCGGGGCAACCGGCATGCCGTCGCGATTGCCTCCAAGGTGTTCTTCCCCACCGGGCCAGGGCCGAACGCGTTCGGGCTCTCGCGGGGGCACATCCTGCGCACGGCGGAGGAGAGCCTGCGGCGCCTTTCGACCGACTTCATCGACGTTTTCCAGGCTCACTGCCACGACCGGTCCACGCCGATTGACGAGACCCTCCGCGCCTTCGACGACCTGGTCAGGTCGGGAAAGGTCCGCTACGTCGGCGCCTCGAACTTCCCTCCCGCGCAGCTCATGAAGGCGCTGATGCTGAGCGCGTCGCGCGGCTGGACGCCCTTCTGTTCGCTGCAGGCCGAGTACAGCCTGCTGGTGCGCAGCGCCGAATGGGAGTTGCTGCCCGTCTGCAGGGAGGAGGGGGTCGGCTTCCTGGCATGGTCGCCCCTGGCCGGCGGCTGGCTTACCGGGAAGTATGGACGCCACAGGGCGCCGTCCCCGGAGAGCAGGGTGGGAAGGGGGGAACGGTGGGACGACCTTCCCGCACAGCGGGAAAGCGAGCAGGGGTGGCGTGTCATCGATGCGCTCATCGCGGTCGCGAGGAGGGTCGGGAAGACGCCGACCCAGGTGGCCCTGAACTATCTCCTCGGCGGCCCCGATGCCGTCATTCCGATCTTCGGCGCGCGGACCCCAGCGCAACTTTCGGAGAACCTGGGGGCATCGGGCTGGGAGTTGCCGGGAGAGGACCGGGAGACGCTGTCCGAAGTGAGCGCGACGCCCCTTCCCTACCCGTACAGCTACATCGAACGCTACACGCGGAAACGAGCGCGAGAATAGCTTTATTTGAGGAGCGTTTGCATGGAAACAAGGCCAACCGTCATAGGCATCGTGGGTAGCCCAAATCGTGATGGTCGCACGTACAAGCTCGTCACGGCAGCGCTTCGCGGTGCGGCGCAGGCAGGGGTTGCTACCGAGCTGATCCAACTGTCGGAGCATGTCGTTTCTGCCTGCAAGGATTGCCTCCCCTGGGTGTGCGCGTCCAACAAGAAATGCAGCTACGAGGATTCTGCGTTCGAGTTTCTCAGCGACAAGTTGCACTCCTGCAGCGCTCTTGTCCTCGGAAGTCCAATCTACTGGTGGGACACCACCGGGATGGTGCGCTATTTCTTTCTGAAGATGTTCCGAGTTTTTGCCCGCTCCGCTCCTTTTCAGGGCCTTCCTGCTTTGGGGATTGGCGTCGCGGGAGGGACAGGCAACGGGCTGGTAACGGGCCTTCGCCCCTTGTACCAGTTCTTTCAGGTCATGCAAATGAGGGCACTGAAGCCGCTTCCTGCTACAAGGTTCAACTTTGACGCCTCTATCCAGGAGGCCGTCGAACTTGGAGTGGCGATTGGCGGGATGGCGGGGAAGCGCGCGCCGTTTGCAACCGTCGAGGAACGGCTCATGTGGTATGACAATCTTCCTTACCTGAACATGAGCCGTATCGCGGAGCGGCGCCTGCTGGCTGACTACGCCGTTGCCTCGCTCTCAAGCGATGAGGGGGAAGCACTTGCCCGGAAGTTGATCGAGTCCGACCAACTGGCTGCGACAGGACAGGTCAAGGAAATGGCCGCTGAAGTCACGCGTGCGTACGATGCAGCCGTGAAGGCTTTCGAGAAACAGGAAAGTTGAGCCGCAGTGCCACAGGGCGACCATGCGACTCTATGGCCCGGTTTCCTCTTTCCCGGTGACAGCGTCAACGCCGGCAACCTTCGTTTCACCCTGAATGCGCACGTCAGTGGTCCTGAGCCGCTCGGACAACGAGCCGATGAGGTGGCGGGCTGCATCGGGATGCGAGGCGAGATACTGCTCGAAAATGGAAGGCGGCAACTCGAGAACCGCTGACTCCTCCTCGGCCAGAGCCGTCGCAGTGCGGTCTTCCCCGAGGATATACGCCATCTCGCCGAAGACTTCGCCCGGACCCATCGACGCGATGGAGCTCTGCAGGCCGGAGGACGGAATGTAGATCCCGATTCTTCCGTAATAAACGAAGTAGGCACTCCTCTCCCGATCCCCCGCGGAGAAAAGCACTTCGCCCTTTCGGAGAGTGCGTCCATAGGAGTGCAGGAGCCGAGCCGGCTCCATGAAAAGGGCACGCTCGAGTCTCGGCACCTCGCCACCTGCGCGCCTGGTCCGGGCAAGTCTATGGAAGCGGCCGAAAAGAAGGGCGTCAAACTGGTCCGCGACGTAGACGAGCTCGGCGAAATAGAAATACAGGCTGAAGAAGGCGAAGACGTTGACAAGAAGAAGAATGAGATTTCCCAGCACTCCGTACAGGAGCTCGTATTGCGCCGCGCTGATGAACAGTCTGAACACCTCTGTCACAACCAGAAGGAACACGAAACAAAGCGCTGCCGATGCCCACGCCGCTTTGGGACTCGGTCGCTTTGCTGGTATGGCCATGTAGCTCCAGCCGGTGAAGACGAAGAGTGCCACGGCGGGCGCCACTCGTTCGATCTCCACGATTGCCTGCGCTGCGCCAGCGCCGGCGACACCTCTGACCGCGCGCGCGGCAATACGGGCGCCTTCGCCGGCTGCGATCAACGCGACCATCGCGATGAGAGTGACCAGCTCGATGAGAAAGCTCATTGCGTTTTCCTGCACCAGGGTCCTCTTTCCGGTCGCAGCCCAGACGACGCGGATGCCGCGCTGCACGGTGACGGCGAAAAGTCTTGCCGCCCATGCCAGGCTCACCAGGCCGATTGCAGCTGCCAGAAAACTCAGTCGATGGCCGAAGTAAGCACCCGGCGTGACGGAGCTGCTGAGTGGTCCGAGAAATCGTGCGACCAGCCGGTTGATCTCCACAACGACCCTGGGATTGGCGCCAAAGAGCGTCGACGTCAAGCCGAGGGCGAGGAGTATCGCCGGCGCCACAGAGAGCAGGAACCCATATGCGCCGGCGGCTGCATGATTTGCAAGCTCGTGTTCCCGGTACCGCTCGGCGGCGAAGAGCATTCGCTGAATCACGGATTGGAGGCGGGGCGATTTCATGGCTCCAGTGTGATCACGCGGCGGCCGAAGGGCAAGTCAACCGAACCCACTCCCTTCGACATTTCTGCAAGGTTGACCGGGTTTCAGGACAGGTGTAGCTTTGGCAGGCGCAAGCGTCATGCACGCATAAAATCCGTCGAGGAGGCAGTCGTGTCGATCCTGAAGCGGTCTGCAGCTTGCGGCCGCATTTCCCGTGGTCGGAATCGGGTTGCTGGGAGTGCGCACTCTCTATTGCCAAGCAGTAGAATTTCGCGGGGCAGCGGGAGCAACCGCAGGAGGGCCAGACCATGACCAGCGAGGCGGGACTTTTCAGTGAGCCGGAGACTCGGGAGACCCTCGAGCAGGTTGCCGTGCGCCTGAGGGAGCGCAACATGGAGGCAGTGGTCGTTGCGGATGGGCCCGAGGCGCGCGACGCGGTGCTGCGGCGGATCTCCCCGGGGGCCGAGGTGCATGCCGGAAAATCGAAGACCCTCCAGGATATCGGGATAACCCGGGACCTCGCCGCGGAAGGCGCGTACAATTACCTGCGCGGGGTGTATCTGAAAATGGACCGTGCCACCCAGGCGCGGGAGATTCGCAAGCTCATTGCCGCGCCCGACTTCATGCTGGGGAGCGTCAGCGCGGTGACCCGGGACGGCGTGCTCGTGGCCGCCTCCGCCACGGCGAGCCAGCTCGGTGCGTACGCGGCAGGAAGTGGAAAGCTCATTCTTGTCGTGGGGAGCCAGAAAATCGTGACCACTATGGATGCTGCTTTCACCAGGATTCGCGAGTACATCCTCCCGTGGGAGAGCTCCCAGGTGCGTGCCGCCATGGGAATTGACAGCTTTGTCGGAAAGATCCTGATCATCGAGCGGGAGTGGGTGGCAGGGCGGATCTGTGTCGTGCTTGTTCAGCAGCCCGTCGGGATATAGCAGATGAATCGCGCGGGGCCCCGGTCCCGGGAGATCCCCGGAGCAGGACGAGCCGGGACGACAGCAGAGCCCGGCAGGCGTTGAAGGCCGGGTACTCCCGAGGGCTGGCGTTGATGGTGGAGGGGCCTACTTCCTGATCTGCAGAACGATCTTGCCTTTCACGTGGGCAGCTTCACGGGCGCGGAATGCCTGTTGTACCTCGTCCAGCGTGAATACCCGGTCGATATGAACTTTCACGGCCCCACTGGTGACCAGGTGGGCAAGACGATCCAGGCGATCTGACGTTGTCTGGGTCATCATCCCGAGGGTAGTCACGCCGAACTTCGCGGCCAGGTCCGCATCAGGCTGGGCCGCGATGGTAACAATGATGCCGCCCTTTTTCAGCACGGCGAAGGCGCCCTTGTACGCTGCCCCTCCGGCGGTATCGAAGACCGCGTCGCAATCACGGATGTTTCCCGCGATAGCTGTCTTTTCAAAGTCGATGACCTGGTCTGCCCCCAGGGACTTCACATAGTCCGTGGCCGATCCCCTGCACGACGCGATGACGCGGGCCCCGAGCTGTTTTGCAATCTGGACGGCAAATGTGCCGATGCCGCCCGAGCCGCCCTGGATGAAGATCGTGCGGCCCTTTTCGAGCTTCAGCATGTCGAGCGCTTGCAGCGCGCTCACGCCCGCAAGCGGCAGAGCCGCTGCTTCGAGAAAGCTCAAGCCTGCAGGTGCCTTGGCCAGCAATCCGGCGGGCACGGCGGCAAACTCGGCGAACGCCCCGCTGCCGCCGGCCATGACCGACGCCGTTCCGAACACCCGGTCCCCCGTACGGAAAGTGCTGACACCCGGGTCAGTCCCGGCAACGACCCCTGCGATATCGATGCCTGGGACGGCCGGGAATGCGAGCGGCATCATCTGGTGCATGTACCCTGATCTGATGGCTGAGTCAGCCGGGTTGAGGCTGGCGGCGTAGACTTCAACGAGGATCCTGCCTCCCCCGGCAGTCGGCTGCGGGACATCCCGCAAAATCTCCACGACGCCCGCGTCCCCGTACTTTTCCATGCGTGCTGCTTTCATGGTTTTCTCCTTGATGGCGGAAGCTCTGAAGCTGCTCGGGGACTACGTTACCCTGCGCATTGTCGATTTTCTCCGCTCCAGGGAGCTTCGCTTTACCGAGCTTCAGCGTTCGATTGGAGACGTGAACTCCGTCACCCTTTCCAACCGGCTCAAACGGCTGGAAAGCGCCGGCGTGATCGAAAGGGAGGAGGCCACGATTGATCGTCAGTCCGTTGCCTACAGGCTGACGGTCCTGGGCACGGGATTGCTGCCGGTCCTTCGGGAGATCCAGAATTTCACAAGGCACAATGCCGCTCTCGGAAACGCCGTAGGCGTGCACTCGGGGAAGAGTGTCAGGCGAAACCTTCGCGGACTGCGCCGTGATGCCCGGGGAGGATGCACGAAATGAACCACCGCGAAGCGCTGATCGATAACTTCTATTCCGCAGACAGTGAGCATGCGGCACATGCTCTGCGCGCGGGCTGGCGGAGCTCATGAGGGCCCACGACCATGCGGGCAAGGATTGACTTTGCGATCCGGTTCAGGAACCTTTTCATCATGGAAGATACGGGAAAGCTGATTCTTCGCCTCATGACGGCAGGTCTCATCCTGTTCCACGGAGTTCACAAGATCTTCTACGGAGCCGCCTTCATCGGAGGGGCGCTGGCACAGTTCCACCTCCCGGCCTTCGTATCTTACGGTGTATATGTTGGTGAAGTTGTCGCGCCGTTTTTCATCATCATTCGGCTTGTGGGCCCGGGTAGCGTCGCTCGTGGTGGTATTCAACATGGTGGTGGCCATTGGGCTGGAAGCCTACCGCAACGCGTTTGTGATCCAGCGGACGGGCGCCTGGGGCCTCGAGGCTGAGGCGTTCTACCTCCTGGCCGCCCTGGTCATCTTTTTCATCGGGGCCGGGAAGTACAGCGTAACGCAGGGAAAGGGCCGGCTGGACTAAGAGCGCGTAGGTCGTAGAGGGAGAGTCTGAGGGATCTGAGCTCTGCAGGCCGCCGTTTCCACAATGGCGAATGTAGTCGAATTTCTGACTGCAGGTTGTATGTCCGCCTCTTCACGTTCGTTTCAAAGAATCACTAAATGTCACGGGGTACCGTGACCGCGGTAGACCAGGGCCAGATCCTTTTTCCTTGACGATGAGCGAGCCGCGAGACGAAATTCGTCTCCACCATGAAAACCTTCAGACGATCTGTGCTGGCAGTCGCCGTTGCCTTGTTCGTGTCCTTCGGCGGGACCCTCCAGGCGGCACCGCTGCCCTCCGAAATAGTGATCGGAGCGGTGGAGACGCTGACCGGTGACAACTCGGCCTACGGATTGTCCATCAGGAAGGGCCTCGAGCTTGCCCTTGCCGAGATCAACGACGGCAGCTTCCTGGGCACCGCGAAGATCCGGCTCATCTTCAAGGACGACAAGGCCGACAAGCAGGAAGGAATCAGCGTTTTCACCAGCCTGATCAACGACGAGAAGGTATCCGCCATCATCGGACCGACCCTGAGCAGCACCGCCTTCGCCGCTGACCCCGTGGCCCAGAAGGCCGGGGTACCGGTTCTTGCCACGAGCAACACGGCAACCGGCATCACGGCCATGGGAGACTTCATTTTCCGCGACAGCCTCCTGCAGTCAGGGGTCATCCCGGGGACGCTTGCCGCCGTCGCGGCGAAGTTCCACCCGCAGAAGGCCGCCCTGCTGTACGAGTCCACCAACGAGTTCAGCAAGAGCGAGGCGGAGGTATTCAAGGCGGCGCTCCAGAAGCTCGGCATCCAGCTTGTGGCCACGGAGAGCTACAGCAAGGGTGACTCTGATTTCCGCACGCAGCTCGGCGAAGCTGAACGCCCGCAAGACCGGACATCTTCGTGATCAGCTCCCTTGTCGGGGAGGCCATCCCCGTCCTCCAGCAGGCACGGGAGATCGGCATCACGCAGCCCATCGTCGGGCGGAAACGGGTTCAACAGCCCGGCCGTGCTCAAGAACGCGAAGTCCGCGGCGGAAGGGCTCATCGTGGGAAGCGCGTGGTTCATCGACAGCACCGCGCCGAAGAGCAGGGCGTTCGTTGCCGCTTTCCGCAAGGCTGTACAGCGCGGATCCCGGACCAGTTCGCGGCCCAGGCCTATGACGGCATGTACATCCTGGCCACGGCGATCAGGAACGCCGGCTCCGCCGACCGCCCGGCCATCCGTGATGCCCTTGCCGCAATCCGCGGCCAGGAAGGCGCCCTGGGCAACTTCTCCTTCGACGAGAACCGCGATCCCGTGCACCCCAGCGTGACCCTCACGGTCAAGGACGGCCGTTTCGTCCTGTTCCAGTAGCGCGGCGACGGCGTGGACCTCACGCTCCTCGCCGACCCGGTCTTTCTTGCCCAGAACGTCGTGGACGGCGTTGCCCGCGGGGTCGCTGTACGCCGTCTACGCCATGGGATTCACCCTCATCTTCGGAATCCTGGACATCATCAACCTCGCGCACGCGGCAACATTCATGTGGTGCGCGTTTGCGGGGTGGCTGGTCATGTCCCAGCTCGACCTTCCCCTGACCGTCGGGCTGGCCGCCTCCATGCTCGCGGGGGCGGGGATCGCCGCCCTCCTGGAGCTTGCGGCGTTCCGGCCCCTGCGGCGCTCGGGCTCCGACCGCCTGGCGTCCATGATCAGCAGCATCGGCGCATCCCTGGTCATGGTGAGCATTGCCGAAGCGGTTTTCGGCGTGGACACGCGGCGGTTTCCCGACAGCGTCCTGGACCCGCGGCCCTTCTTCCTCGGCGGAAGAGCCGGGCTTCGCATCAGCCGCGCGCAGATCCTGATCATTGCCGCCGCCGTGATCCTGACCCTCGCCCTGGGCCTGTTCATCAGGCGGACCCGCATGGGCGCGGCCATCCGCGCCGTCGCGGCGAACCAGAAGGCGGCCCGTCTCCTGGGGATCAATGTCAACGGCGTGGTAATCGTCACGTTCCTCGTGGCCGGCGCCCTGGCGGGAGCTGCGGGCATCCTGGTCGGCCTGCTCACTACCAACATCGCCCCGGGAATGGGCGCCCAGATCGAGCTTCGCGGGTTGGCCGTGGTCATCCTCGGCGGGATGGGCAACATCGAGGGGGCAGTGCTGGGCGGCCTCATCCTGGGGCTCGTGGAAACCTTCGCCATTGCCTACGTGCCGGGCGGGAGCGACATCAAGGATGCCATCGTGTTCCTCATCCTCTTCCTGATCCTCCTGGTGAAACCGAGCGGCATCCTCGGCCGAAAAACCGCGGAGGGCTCGTGAGCCGGTGGAGGATCGGAGGCCTTCTCCCCTGGGCCATCGCCTGCCTGATCCTGGCCGCTGACGGGTACATCAGCGTGCGCAACCCGGCGGACTTCAACCGGCTCCTGATCAATGCCGTGCTGGCCCTTTCGGCATTTGCCACGCTGCACGCCCGCATGCTGTCCCTCGCGAATGCCGGGTTCATGGCCATCGGCGCGTATACCTCGGCCATCCTTGTCGTGAAGGCAGGCCTGCCCGTTGCCCTGGCACTGCCCGCCGCGATGCTGCTCTGCGGTCTCGTTGCCGTTGTCATCGGGCTTCCCGTGCTCCGTCTCACCGACGTGTACCTGGCCATCTGCACCCTCGGGTTCGGCGAGGTAGTGCGCATCCTCATCGTGCTGCTCCCGAAGTTGACCGGCGGGCCGACCGGAGCAAACCTCTCCACCGGCTTTGCCTACGAGGCCATGCGCCGCACCGAGACCTGGATGATCGCGCTTTTCCTCGCGCTGCTGGCCTATCTCTTCTGGGCAATGTCCCGGTCACGGGCGGGCCGCGCATTTCGGGCGATGCGTGAACGGGCGCAAGCCGCGTCCGCGCTGGGGATCGACCTCGTGGCATATCGAAGCCTCGCCTTCCTCATGAGCGCCATGATCGCGGGGGCTGCGGGAGCATTCTACGCGCACAGCGTCGGGTCCCTGGACAACGGCGACTTCAGGTTTACCCGCGCGGTGGACATCCTGGGCTACGCCGTGCTCGGAGGATCCGGGGCGTGGTTCGGACCGCTCCTCGGGGCAGGCCTGCTCACCGCGCTGCCCATTCTGCTTCGCGACGTGCTGGGCGCGTCCGTCGGCTTCCTTCGCAACTTCGCCCAGCTTCCCAACATTCTCACCGGGCTTGCGCTGCTGCTGGTGATCGTTTTTCTGCCGGGAGGGCTGGCGCACGTGTTCGCGCAGGCCATCCGCCCCCTCCCACGCTCCCGTCGTGCAGAAGCGGGAACGGCCCTGCCGTCATCGCCCACAGGGGATTCCGGTGTCCCGTTCCTGGCAGTGCGCGACCTGACCCGGGTCTTCGGCGGCATCGAGGCCCTGGGCGGCGTGAGCCTTCGCTTCGACGAGGGGCGCATCTACGGACTCATCGGTCCCAACGGGGCCGGCAAGACCACGTTCATCAACCTTGTCTCAGGAATCGACACACCGAGCTCCGGCACGATCACCTGGCAGGGGCAGGAGATCCAGGGCCGCCGCGCGCATGAGATTGCGCGGGCGGGGATCGCGCGCACCTACCAGGGCATCCGTCTCTTTGACGAGATGAGCGTGCTGGAGAACGTGATCGTGGGGTGCCACCTCCACATCCGCACGAGCCTGCTTTCCACCTGGCTGAGACTCCCTCGGGAAAAACGCGAGGAGCGCGCCGCGGCCCAGGAAGCGGCCGGCATCCTGGGGCGCCTGGGGCTGGCCGAGCTCATGAACCGCGAGGCCGGCACTCTGTCCTACGGCGATCAACGGAAGGTCGAGATCGCCCGGGCCCTGGCCATCCATCCGCGCCTGCTCCTCCTGGATGAGCCCGCGGCCGGGATGAACGACGTCGAGACCGCCGGCCTGGGGCGGTTCCTCCTCGATGTCAGGTCGCGCGGCTGCACGCTCATCGTGGTGGAGCACCACATGGACCTGATCATGGGCGTGTGCGACCACATCGCCGTGCTGAACTTCGGCCGGAAAATCGCTGAGGGGACCCCGGCAGAGATTTCGGCCAGTGAACCGGTGCTCGAAGCCTACCTGGGGAGAGACTGACAGTGGCACTCCTGGAAGTGACGGAGCTCTTTGTCAGCTATGGCAGTATCGAGGCAGTCCGCGGTCTCTCATTCTCGGTGGACGAGGGCAGCCTCGTTTCCCTGATCGGCTCCAACGGCGCCGGCAAGAGCTCGACGCTCAACGCGGTCAGCGGCCTCGTGCGGCCGCGCTCCGGAAGCATCCGGTTTGCCGGAAAGGACATCACCGGGCGGCGGCCGGACCTGGTTGTGCGCGAAGGCCTTGCCCAGGTCCCGGAAGGGCGCGCAATCCTCGGGCCGCTTACCGTCCAGGAGAACCTCGACCTCGGAGCTTGGACCGTGCGGAACCAGCAGGTCCGGGAAGAGGCTCGCGACCGCGTCTTTGAGTTGTTCCCAAAGCTCCGGGAGAGACGATGGCAGCTTGCCGGCAGCCTGAGCGGCGGTGAACAGCAGATGCTTGCAATCGGCCGTGCGCTCATGTCACGCCCGCGTCTCCTCCTGCTCGATGAGCCCTCCATGGGCCTTGCCCCCGTCCTGGCAGCCGGGGTCTTTCGGATCCTCCAGGACATCCACGCGTCGGGGACAACCGTTCTCCTGGTGGAGCAGAACGCGCGGCAGGCCCTGCGGATTTCCGAGCGCGCAATCGTGCTCTCTCACGGGCGGCTGCTGCGCGAAGGGGCAAGCGGGAGTCTGCTCGCCGACCCTGTGATCATCGAGGCTTTCCTGGGGACAGGAGACTCCTCCCTGTCACGGCGATAGTCGCTTTTCATGCATGACACGAAGGAGCATTGTTGTCCTGCGATGTATGTGCTTCGGCCGCCCGTTTCATCGGACAGCGACGCGATCTCCGAGCTGATCCTCCAGTCGGATTGCGGGACGCTCCCGGCGCTGTTCGGTCCCTCGGTGAGGTCGCTCCTGGTGCACCTGCAGAACAGATCCGACAACCCCTACAGCTTCACGAACACGCTGGTGATCGCCGATGCGGCAAGCAGCCCATCTGTCGTCGGGGCGATGATCGGCTCTCCTGTCGCTGCCACCCGCAGTGCGAACGTCCGCACGGCCGGACATTTGTTCACGTGGTACGGGCCCTGGTTCGTGACCCGCATTCCGCGGCTCCTGCGGGCGGGGAAGGCTCTCGACGATCTGCTGCCGGACGATTTCTATCTCTCCCACATCGCAGTCCTGCCCGCGCAGCGGGGACGCGGGGCGGGCAGCCAGCTGCTGCACGCGGCGGAGGAGCGGGCGAAGAGGCTCGGTGCGCGCAGGATCGCGCTGGACGTGGAGGAGCACAACGAGCGGGCGGGTGCCTTGTACACGCGGCTGGGCTACCGCCAGGTGTCAATCGTGCGCATCAACCTCGGCCGCCGTGGCCTCTTCACTTTTTTCCGCATGCGCAAGGGCCTGTGACGAGCGGTTCCCCGAAACCGCGGATGCGATCTCTTCTCCTCCGAACCGGGAAAGCAGCACGGTGCCCGCAATGATTCCCCCATAGCCGAGGACCGCGACGGTCCGCAGACGGGGATCTGCGGAGAGCGCCTCTCCAAGGGCCATGATTCCCACCAGGATGGCCACCAGCCTCGAACAGAGATCGGACACCGCCGTGACCAGGATTGCACGGCCATGCTGGTAGGAGCGCGAGAGAACGAGGAATCCCGAAACGTAGACAACGATGAGGCCTGCGCCGGCCGCAGCCGCTTCCGGGCCGATCCCCCGCTGCTGCAACAGCTCGATGAGAACCTTTGTTGCTACGTCACCGAGCCCGAGAAGGGTCCCGGCGATGACGGAAAACACGATCACCAGCGGCACGCGCCCGCGCACGACCGTCGGGATGGAGTACGCTGCGGCGCAAACCAGAAGGCAGATCCCAACTGCCGGAGCGATCCCGCCGACGGTGAGTGCCGTCGCGGCAGCCGTCCGGGAGCTCTCCGTTATTCCAAGAGCGGCTATTCCGGCGGTGACCAGCGCCACGCCGCCCCATTCCATGACAGAGAGGCGGTGGTGAAGAAACAGCATGGAGAAGACGGCGAGGATCACAAACCCCGAGCCCTGGATTGCGCGGGCCACGGAGACGGGCGTGAAGGACAGGGCGAATGCGAAGAGTCCCCATCCGGCCGCAGAGGCTGCCAGCCCGCCCATCCACTGCCCAGATGCGATCAGCCGGCTTACGGACCGGGGCAGGCTGCGGCCGAGGCTGATCTGCGGAACGCGGTCGACCGCCAGCTTCTGGAGGACGATGCCGACGTCCCAGAGGACCGCGCAGAGGCTGAGAAGAAGAAGGGCGAACCAGATGGACATCCCGATTTCCCGCCCGGAAATGTAAAGAGAAATTAACGCAACCGCAACGTGTCCTGAAAATGCCGTTCATACCTTCTGTGACAGGAGGTCGAGAGAAATGAAACACGACAAGAAGATCCTGGCGCTGATTGCCGCCCTCTTGTTCCTGGCAGGCGCCACTGCCATTGCTTCCGCGCAGGACGCGGGCACGCGCCCGGTCCCTGCCTCGGCATCGCTTGCCGGCGTGCAGTCGTCCCTGCGGGATATCTCGCAGAAAGTGCGGCCCGCGGTGGTCGAGATCAACGTGACATCCATCATCAAGCAGCAGGTCCCCCAGATGGATTCTCCCTTCGACTGGTTCTTCAACCAGCAGCAGGGCAACGGCCAGGGAGGCCAGCGGAGCTTCCGCCAGTCCGGGCTCGGCTCGGGAATCATCGTCAAGAGGACGGGAGACAAGGTGTACGTGCTGACGAACAACCACGTCGTGGACAACGCCAGCGACATCAGCGTGCGCCTCACCGACCAGCGGGTCTTCAAGGCAACGGTGGTCGGGACCGACCCGCGCAAGGACATCGCGCTGGTGACCTTCACCACGCGGGAGAACGTCGCGGTGGCGGACCTGGGTGACTCCAACGCGCTGCAGGTCGGGGACCTCGTCCTGGCCGTGGGCAACCCGCTGGGATTCGAGTCCACCGTGACGATGGGCATGGTGAGCGCACTCGGCAGGCGGGGTCCCCAGGGTGAGGGCTCGTCCTACACGGACTACATCCAGACCGACGCGGCCATCAACCAGGGCAACTCGGGCGGGGCGCTGGTGAACATCGACGGACAGGTCGTCGGGATCAACACCTGGATTGCCGCGCCGTCGGGAGGGAGCGTGGGCCTGGGCTTCGCGATCCCGATCAACAACGCGAAGTCGGCCATCGAGCAGTTCATCGCCAGGGGCCACGTGCAGTACGGCTGGCTGGGCGCGCTGATCGGGGACATCCAGGACAACTCCACGTATCCGCAGCTTGCAAAGGACATGAGGGTGGAAGGGGTGAAGGGCGCGTTCATCCTTGACCTGTACAAGGGATCACCTGCCGACAAGGCAGGGCTCAGGCCGGGCGACTACGTCACCGCCGTGGGCTCCACCCCGATCTCGGACGCCAACCAGCTCACGCAGGTTGATCGGCTCCATGGAGGCGGGCAGCACGTCCAGCCTCACGGTCATCCGCTACGGCGAGCAGAAAACGCTCACGGTGACCGTCGGCGAGCGTGACGCGAAGGACCAGGTGGCGCAGGGAAAGAACCTCTGGCCGGGAATGACTGTGGTGAACATCGACGACCAGATCCGCCAGGATGCCAGCATCCCCAGCAGCGTCCGTGGCGTGGTGGTGGGTTCACTGGTCAACCAGGACACTCCCGCGTCCATCGCAGGGTTCAGTCCCGGGGACGTGATCACGGCGGTGAACGGCAAGTCGGTACGCAAACATGATGGATTTCTACCGCGCGCTGAACGACGGCACAGGCAGGAACGCATCGTTCCAGATCGTTCGGGACGGCACGGAGATCACCGTCGGTCTGCAGGTTTAGAGTTCCGAATACGAACAGCTCAGCCCGCATGCCCGGCCGGGGCAGGACCCGGCCGGGTTTTCCTATCGCTGCAGGAGCCGCGCCCCAAGCCGATCGCCCGAGAGCCACGCGGCCTGAATCCCGCCGCCCGGAGAAAACAAATCCCCTGCAATCCCCACCCGGGAAGTGCCGATTCTCAAGTCCAGGGGCCCGGCCAGCTCGTTGGCCCTGTCCAGCCGCGAATACTTCCATCGGTGCGGGTGCGTCCACCGCGGGGCACCCGCCCAGGCGCCGAGCCGATGCGCGGCAATTTCCACAAGCTCCCGGCTCCACTCCTCTTTCTGGCTTCTCCAGTCTTTTTCTCGACCATGATGCGGAGGCCTGCAGGACGAGAACGCGCGAGTCTGCTCGAGGCCTCTTGGAGGATTCGTTGCCGATCAGGAGGAGGGCCGGCTCGTCCTCGGGATAGCAGATGTCCCAGGCGGGCATCGGGACGCCCCGGTCGTAGCCTGCAATCACCGTCAGGCAGGGAAGACTCACGAACATCTCCAGGACTCCCAGCGATCCCGCGGACGGCCGTCGGCCTGCCCAAGCATTCGCACGAAGGGCACCGACTGCTCCAGCGCCATGGCAAGGACGAGGTCACGGGACGCCAGCCGTTCACCGTCCGCCAGGGTCACGGTGACACCGTCCTTCCCGACCGCAGCCGACGCGGCCTGCGCGCGCAAGCGGATGGTCAGCCCGTCCGCAAGGGAACGCGGGAACGCATTGACCCCCTCGACGAACGCGAAACGTGTCTCGAACGGCGGCAAACGCATCAGGCTGGCAGGGCGCTCCCCGTCCGCTTACGCGCGCAGGCCAGCCTTCCAGGCGCTCACCCGGCACCGCGGACACGGCCGCGAGAAAGCCGGGGTCATCGCCATGAATGAACAATGCCCCGTAGTCGGCGGGGACCCCCTCGAAAACCCGCGTGGCGCAGCGGCCTCCCGGCTTGTCCGCCCTGTCAACAACGAGGACGTCACGACCGTCCGCAGCCAATCGGCGCGCGCACTGCAGGCCGGCCACGCCGGCGCCCAGGATGATCACGTCATGGATTGCCATTGCGCCCACAGCATAGGGCATGTGCCGTTGCCGGTCAAATCCAGGAATTGCAATCCCAGGGATCGAGATGCCCCGGCGCTTTCCCGGCACGTGCCGGCGGTGTATCTTGTGGCTATGCCGCTGACACACCTTCAGATCAAGGAGCTCCTGGACGAAAACCGTTTTCATGACTGCAACGGGATGGGCAAGGACAAGATCTGCGTCCGCATTGCCGCGATTGCCGAGCTGCCGTCCCGGTTCGGCGCCTTCCAGGTCGTGGCCTTCTGGAACAACCGCGACGGGAAAGAGCACGCCGCGTTCGTCCATGGCGACGTGACCGGCGCCGCGGACGTCCCGGTGCGCCTGCACTCCGAGTGCCTCACCGGGGATGCTATCGGGTCCCTGCGCTGCGACTGCCGCGACCAGCTGGAGACCGCGCTGGCCGCGATCGGGAAGATGGAGAACGGGATCCTCCTGTACCTTCGGCAGGAAGGTCGGGGAATCGGGTTCCTGAACAAGATCCGCGCCTACGGCCTGCAGGACCATGGCCTTGATACCGTGGAAGCCAACCTCGCCCTCGGCTTTCGTGACGACGAGCGGGACTACGGTGTTGCAGCCCACATGCTGAAGTCGCTGAAAGTGAAATCGGTGCGACTGATGACGAACAATCCGAAGAAGATCGGCGGCCTGGAAGCCCTGGGAGTGAAGGTGTCGGGCCGCATACCGCTCGTCATGCCGCCCAACCAGTACAACAGGTTCTACCTCGAGACCAAGATGGAAAAGTCCGGGCATCTCCTGGACATGCGGGGGATGGAGCGGCTGTCCGAACAGCTGGATCGGCCCGTGCTGGAAGGCATGTCATCCGAGCAGGCAGAAGTCATCCAGGACTGAGAGCCGGGCGGGTCATGACGAATCTTTCTGCCGTCATCCGTGCGTTTCTGTTCGCCCTTGCCCTTGCCTTTCTTCCCGGCCGGGCGTCCGCCACTGACGCCCCGGTCTCACCCGAGTTTTCCCTGACGATCCAGGACCTCGGAACCTTGACGGCCGCGCTTCCGAGCGCGGTCCAGGCGCGGATACTTGCCGATCCGGGACCTTTTCTGCGCCTCCTTTCGGACGTGCTGGACGAGCCGCGGGATCTCCTCGTGCTCGTTGACAAGAGCCACCTGCTGCCCGCGGATTACGCGCCCCCGGACCTCGTGAGCCTGGGCCGCTACCCGTTGTCGGTCAGCCGGGGGGACCTGTCGCTGCGCAAGTCAATCATGCCCCATGTGCTTGCGCTGGCCGCCGCTGCCCGTGCGGACGGCGTGACGTTGCTCTTCTCCTCGTCATACCGCTCATATGACTACCAGAAAAAAGTGTACGAGCACGAAGTGAAAGCCAACGGGCAGCAGGCGGCGGACCGGGAATCTGCGCGACCGGGGGCCTCACAGCACCAGCTGGGTACCGCGATGGACTTCGGCTCGATCACCGATGCATTCGCGGATACCAAGGCAGGCCGCTGGCTCACGGCACACGCGGAGGAATACGGTTTCTCCCTGTCCTATCCGAAAGGATTTGAAAGCGTCACCGGCTATCGGCACGAAAGCTGGCATTACCGCTACATCACGAAAGCCGGCGCACAGATGCAGCGGGAGTACTTCGACGACATCCAGCAGTATCTTCTGGAGTTTCTTCATGACGCCAGGGCGTCGCTGGAAGCGAAGCGCGTGCCGGCGCGCTAGCGCGCGGCGCTGGCTAGATCTGGGCGAGGAAGAACACCAGCCCGAAGAGGAAGAGCAGCGCTGCGCCGATGATCTCGATCACCTTGCGCGCCCGTGAACCCCGATCTTCGTGACCATCGGCCAGCGCCTTCATTGCTCCCTGTTTTGCCAGTATTACCAGCGCACCGGTGAGGCTGATGGTGACTCCCATTCCAATCGAGATGGATACAACGGAGAGCACGCTCACGCCCAGCATGTGCAGCGAAAGGGCGAAGAGGATGACCGCCACGGCTCCGGGGCAGGGAATCACACCGGCGGGAACCGCTATCCCGACCAGGCTTTTCATCGTGACTCCCGGCGCGCCGTCAGGATGGGCCGCGTGGATGTGGTGGTGATGAGCACCGCCCCGTATCCTGCCGACAAGCATGAACCCGCCCAGCACGGCAATGACGGCAAACGTCACGAGCTGGATGAGGTGATTGGCCTGCTCGATGCCCGCGGAAAAAAGGCCCCTGATCAGGTAGTAGAGCACAAGGACCACCGCGAGGGCGGCCAGCGAGTGTACGGCCGCGATGAGGTAGCCTATGGCGACGCTGTGCCGGAGCTTGGCATTGTTGGCCAGAAAGTACGAGGAGACGATCGTCTTTCCGTGGCCGGGACCGGCGGCATGAAACATGCCGTAGAGGAATGAGATCAGGGCAACGAAAAGCAGGCCGCCGATGGACCGGGACCCCTGGAGGGAACGGGTCATGGCCGCGAGGCTCTCGTTGAGAGTGCGCTGAACCGGCGCCATGGCGTTTGCAACAAGAGCGGTCACACCGGAAGTCACGGAGTGGAAGAAGCCTTCGTTCGGCCGGGCTCCCCGTGCCGTGAATGGATTGGGAACTTCCTGGGCGTAACACGTCGAAGCCAGAAGGATCATTGTCGCCGCCAGGGCCAGCCGCCTCATGAGGTCTCCTTGAATCGGATCACAAGCTGGTCAGGCATGTATTGCCCCGGCCATGCGGGCTTCACTTTTGTCTTCTGCACGGCGAGGGTGCAGGCCACACCGGGGCCTGCCTGCACCTCCACGTCCTCGGCGTGCAGGATGTCGAAAGCGACGTAGTAGCTGTCGTCGTAGACCGTGAGCGCAACCGTCTGCTCCTCCCGCGTGACGGGCAGTTTCACGGGAATGAAGAAACTATATACCAGGCGCCCCTTGTCCGTTACGCTTGGCGTGAACCGCTCGATCGAAAGGCGGCGCACCGAGGTCCTGTCGACGGAAAGGGCCACGAAGTAGTGATAATTCTCCAGGTTGTCGAACGCCCCTGCCTTCAGCGCCTTTGTCCGTGCCGCATCGAATTGGTGCGTGTGTGCCGGGTCATAGTCTGCCAGGATCATGGCAGAGAACATGTCGTCGAAGGTCCACTGGAACGTGATTCCCTGGAGCGTTCCCTGATCGAAGAGCACCGTCATGCGGTTGCTCACGAACACGTGGGGATGAGCGGCGCAGGGCAAAGCGGCGGCTGCAAGGAAGATAATGACTGCGGGAACGACGCGATGGAGATGCCCGGCTCATCGTTTCAATTCTCCCACGATGCCGGCCAGGAGCGGGCCGCCAGCGCCGAATCCGAACCGCGGCCGGAGGAACTCGTCCAGCGCCCGGGCGTTTTCGACGAGCTGCAGGGGCTGGACCTGGGCGGCGACCCCGCTGTCCGCCTGCAGCCGGATGAACCTCTCGAAATACGAAGCGGCATACTCCAGCGGCTGCTGCAACAGGTAGGCCTGGAACTCGTTCACGACCAGGGTCGGGTCGGCCGAGTCGTACCCGAGGGAATCAAGGAAGGATTCATAGAAGTCTTTCTCCGTTGACGGGAGCGAGTCCCAGAGCCCCTCGCAGAAGACGCGGTACGCCTCCGAAGAAAAATAGATCCCATGGAAGGATTCGTGCGCGAGAAGGAGCCGGCGCTCGACAGCAGACGAAGATCGGCATATCGCCAGAACGGCCCCGCGGCCGGGATTGAACCTGCCCCGGGCAGGTGAAATGATCCCCTGGTCGGCTGCGAGCTGCCGAACGGCAAGCTCTTCCGGATTCAGGGGAAAGGAGGTCTCCGCCGCTGCGCTGAAGAATGCAGCAAGTCCTTCCGCGCCGTAGTCATGAGCGTTCCAGCCGTGACGCCCAGCCAGCCGGGTGTTTCCCATGAGTTTTCCCCTGAATCCCCTCTTTTCGAGATAGTACGCAAGCCTCGTGAACATCCTGTCCTGCACAGCGAACCGTGCCGTATCAAAGATCACAACATCGGGGAACAGGTCCCAGCGGTACACCTCCACTGCGGGGGACCGCCAGGCCGATGCGGATGCATCAAGGACCTGCTCCAGGGAGGCCGGGACCGGTGAAGGCAGGACTCTCGGGAACGAGGCCAGCGCGGGATCGGCGCCGAAAGCCGCCGTGGCAGACACAAAGAGGGCCAGCAGCCCGGGGGAACGGATCATGAGTCTTCCTGACATGTATCGGAAAAAAATACGCGATCGCGGGATCGAAATCCAAACGGTCCTGCCTTTTCCAGCCTCGAACTGTCAGCTCAGGCGAACCACCGGGCGCCCGCCCTGCGCAGCTCCGACACCATTTCAGTGACAGGCGAGCGCCGTTGGAAGCTACTTCCAGGTACTTCTCCCTGTCCCTGACCCGGGTGATCCGCGGGCGTGGAACGATGACGGAATCCGCACCATAGGTGTGGGATGCCTCCGGCGGATCGCACATGTAAACCATCTCGTGCGGGTTGACGACGAGAATCTGCCCGCGATCGACATCCTGCCGTGATGCCCTCGGGGCATGGGCAAAGCGGAAGGTCACGGGAGCGTCTTCATGAAAGCCGAGAAGCGGGCTGTGGAGAAGCCGCTTCCACTTCATCGGGCAGCTCCTGCGCCACGGAATCTTCAATCGGAAGCGTTCCAGGGGGGCCTGCCAGTCTTTGCCGCAGCTCGAGAAGCGCCGGCTCCAGGCCGGACCGCGCGAGCGTGTTGTAGCGGATCGTGAGTCTCCCCGACGCAGAGATGAAGCTGAGCCTGCCGTACAGGAGGATTGTGACATCTTCGATCGCGGAGAGCCGCTCCATGGGGATGACTACCTTGACGCCGGGCCCGGGCTCTCCTGTCCAGAGCCCCACGGCCCGGGTGCCGATTCCCAGGACGCTGTGCGGGGAGATCACTTTCTCCTCACCGCATCCCGTCAATCGCGCTGACCGCGGAATCATGAACACCTGGCGGAGCCCTTCGAGGCCGCAGCACTCGATCAGACGCGTCCAGGGCGCCGGCGGCAATGTCCTCAGCCTGCCGGGGAACGCAGGGGAAAACGTCGCAGACCCCCCGGAAGGATAAGCCGCCTTCACTTTCTGACCAGGGAAGCTCCCAGCTTTCTGCCGGGTCGCTCCCTGGTGCGCTGGCCTCGTATGAGCTCACAGGCGCAGTATCATGCGCCGCGGACGGGATTGTCTTTGGACGCGGCGACTATTCTTTGCATTATTCCGCACTCGTGGCGCGAATCCACGGCGTACGTGGCGCGTCCGCGACGCGCGACCTTGACAGCCGCCGAGCCTCGCCCCTACAGTCATCGCATAACACAACGATCGAAGGGGGAAGCCCATGCCGGTCACCGTCGAACAGGTCGCCTCGAAGAAACAGATGAAGGAGTTCATCAAGTTCCCCTACTCCCTGTACCGAAGGACTCCGAACTGGGTTCCGCAGCTTCTCATGGACGAGTTCACGAAGCTCAACCAGAAGAAGCACCCCTTCTGGCAGCACGCGGCGGGAGAGTTCTTCCTTGCGCGCAAGGACGGGGCTGTGGTCGGGAGGATTGCCGGCATCCATGACCGGATCTGGGAAGAGACGCACCAGGAGAAGGCCGGATACTGGGGGTGGTTCGAGTGCATTGATGACGATGAGGTGGCGCGGCTCCTGTTCGACGCCGCCTTCGATTTCGTCCGCAAGCGGGGATGCACGCGGATCATCGGTCCCATGTCGCCCAACGCGAATGACCTGATCGGTGCCCAGATCGAAGGGTTCGAGGGATCTCCCGGTCATGCTGATGTCGTACAATCCGCCGTACTACGACCGCTCATCCAGTCCTACGGAAACCGCAAGTGGAAGGACCTCGTTGCATGGTTGATGGACAATCCCGAGATCCCCGAGCGCCTGGCAAAGATCATGCCCCGCGTGGAGGCCAAGGGCGGGTTCAAGATCCGGACCATCAACATGAAGGATTTCAAGAACGAGTACGACCGGTTCCAGGAGCTGTACAACTCCTACGAGCAGGTGAACGCGGTTTTCACGCCGATGACGCCTGCCTGAAATGGCCATCATGGCGCGGGACCTGAAGATGGGACTGGATCCCGACCTCGTGTTCTTTGCCGAGGTGGACGGGAAAATCGTCGGCGTGTCGGTCACGATGCCGGACTTCAACGTCGGGTACAAGAAGGCGTACGGCCACCTTTTCCCGTTCGGGCATCTACCACCTCCTGACCGCGAAGAAGAAGACTCACCTCGTGCGCACCATCAGCATGGGAGTCCTCAAGGACTACCGGAACCGCGGGATCGACCTTGCCTTCTATTATTACAGCTACAAGAACGGCGTGCCCAAGGGCTACACGGCTGCTGAAATGTCCTGGGTCGAGGAAGACAACGTGGCCATGACCAACACCGCGCTGAAGCTCGGCGGCAAGGCCTACCGCAAGTACCGGGTCTACGAGAAGGCGCTCTAGGATCCGCGACAGATCTCCCGGCCATGAGCGCTGACCTTCTCCTCGTCAACGGCAGCTTCCACACGATGGATGCAGCGGCCCCGAGCGCGCGGGCGGTCGCCGTGCGGGACGGCCGGTTCTTCCATGTCGGGGAAGAGCAGGGCGCGCGCGCGGCGCTGGGAGGACGGCCGGAGGTCGTGGACCTGCGCGGGAGATGCGTCCTGCCCGGCCTCATTGACGCCCACCTGCATTTCAAGTGGTTTGCCGAGTCGCTTCGCGCCGTGGACGTGGAAACCGCGACCCTGGAAGAAGCGGTTTCGCGGGTAGCCGCGCGCGCGGCGCAGAGCCCGGCCGGCGCCTGGATCACGGGATCGGGGTGGAATCACAACGTCTGGGGCTCCGGCGCCCTTCCCGGACGCTCGGCCGCTGGACAGGGCGGCACCGCGGAATCCGGTGTGCCTCGAAGCAAAGAACGGACACGCTCTGTGGGTGAACTCAGCTGGCCCTGCAGCAGGCCGGGATTGGAGTGGACACCCGGGACCCGGACGGCGGGCAGATCGTCCATTCGCGCGAGGGCGCCCCTTCGGGCGTCCTCCTTGAAAACGCGATGCGCCTGGTGCAGTCCATCATTCCCCGCCCGACGCCCCGGGAGCTGGCCGACCTCATGCGGGATGCGCAGGCCGCCGCGCACCGGGTGGGGCTCACCGGCATCCACGACTTCGACAGCACCCTGGCGTTTGAAGCATTCCAGGACCTCGCTGCGCGGGGTGAGCTGAAGCTGCGGGTCATGAAGGGGATTCCGCACGAGCAGCTCTCTGCCGCCATCTCCCTCGGCCTGCGTTCGGGATTCGGAGATGAGCGGCTGACGCTGGGCCCGTGAAGATGTTCGCCGACGGCGCCCTGGGTCCACAGACGGCATGGATGATCGCACCTTACGAGGGAACATGGTCTGTCGGCATTCCCCGGCTCACCGACGAGCAGCTCTTCGAGGATATCGTGCGCGCCAACGAGGCCGGCATCGCCTGTGCCGTGCATGCCATAGGAGATGCTGCCTGCCACGTTGTCCTGGATGCCTGGGAGCGCGCCGCAGCAACGCCTCGGCTCGGCGGCGGGACGCCCAGGGAAGCCGGGCCTGCGCAACCGCATCGAGCATGCCCAGCTCCTGCACCCCGACGATATCGGCCGGCTCTCCCGCCTGGGAATCGTTGCCTCCATGCAGCCCCTGCATGCGACGTCCGACATGATCATCGCCCAGCGATACTGGGGTGAGAGATGCCGAGGGGCGTATGCCTGGAAGTCGCTCCTGGACGCGGGCGCCGCGCTTGCCTTCGGGTCAGACTGCCCCGTGGAGGTCTGCAGATCCGCTGGCCGGCATCCATGCCGCGGTGACCAGGCGGCGCGCGGACGGGAGCCCGGGAGCCAGAGGGGTGGCGTCCCGAGCAGAGGCTCACGCGTGGAGCAGGCCGTGCATGCGTACACCCTGGGGGCCGCCTTTGCGGCGGGCTGGGAGCGTGACCTGGGGTCTGTCCAGGTTGGCAAGAGGGCTGACCTCACCGTGCTGCAGCAGGACATTTTCTCAATCGAGCCGCACGAAATCCGAAATGCAGGTGTGGCGGCCACGATGGTCGGCGGAACGTTCGAGTACTCGGCGATGTGACCGGTCATCCCAGCCGCAAATGACGGGCTTCGGCGGACCGCGCTTCTCCGTCCGCACCCCGTCGTGCTACAGTCCAGCTGCCATGTCCCCCGTCAGCCAGATCGTCACGATCTTCCTTGCCGTCTTCATCGTTGTCGATCCTTTCGGGATCGTTCCGGTCTTCATCTCACTGACGCCCGGGTTTTCGCCCGCGCGCCGGCACAGGACCATTGCCGAAGGCGGTCATCGTCGCTTTCGTGGTGCTGTGCCTCTTCATCTTCACCGGCAGCGCCATCCTGCGGTTCCTCGGCATCCAGCCGGCTCGTTCTTCATCGCCGGCGGAATCCTCATGTTCATCATTTCCATCGACCTTCTCCTCGGACGGCCGGGCAGGACCAAGACCTCAGGCGATGAGGCGGGCGAGGAACGGGACGACGTTTCGATATTCCCCCTTGCCATCCCGATGCTCGCCGGACCCGGCGCCATCACGACGGTCCTCCTGTACGTGAGTGAAGACACGCTGCCTCCGTTCATCCCGTTCGTCCTGGCGGGCTCCGTCGCCCTTGCTCTGGCCCTTGGCGGGAGGGACGATGCTGCTCAGCTCGTTCTTCCTGCGCGTGCTGGGAAGGACGGGGGTTTCGGTGATCGAGCGGATCATGGGAATCGTGCTGACCGGGCTGTCGGTCCAGTTTGTCTATGACGGGCTTCTCAAGCTGGGGGTGATCGCGGCGAAGTGAGGGGTGCCTGCGGTCCCCTGCGGTGATGCGCAGTGGCGTTTGTCACCCACAGCGTTTTTTCGGGACTGTTCCTTCCGCTGGCAGCATCACCCGGAAGAGTATCCGTCAATATCCGCGTGTGCTATGATGCGGACTGATGCGCACTTCGATCCCCCTGAGAAAACGTCCCCTGGATATCGTGCTCCTGATTTATTTCATCTTCAACCTCGCGGCGATAACCTACGTCTTTGACATTGAGCAGATCGTCATTCCCGACACCACCCACTTCACGTATCCCGCCTGGCCGCCCCGCGCAATCGTGGACCTCGGTCACTGGTGGGGGCGCACGTTCGATCCGCTCCTGAACGTGCGGCCGGTGTGGTGGCGCGCGACAATCTGGATCGACGCCCTCTTCTTCGGGCCGTACTACGCGTTTGCCATCTACGCGTTCATCAGGGGGCGCAACTGGATCCGCGTGCCCAGCATCATGTTCGCCTCCGTCATGCTCACCAACGTGACGATCATTCTCAGCGAGGAGATCTGGGGGCCGAACGCAACCCCGCACCTCGCATCCGTGGTGGGCGCGAACGCTTCCTGGGTGATTGCGCCCCTGCTCATCCTCTGGCGGATGCGCAAGGACCCGTACCCGCACTGAGGGCTATGGCCCGCCCACGAGGACGTTTGCGTTGCCGTACGAGTTTCCGGAACCCATTGGCAGGGCGGTCCAGGTCCCGTTTTTCCAGCAGCAGGGCGCGAAAGAGGTGCTCGAGGTTCCCGTGTATCCGACGACGTAGAGGTTGCCGTACCCGTCGGGCGCAGCAGTGACTGCCTCCCCGTAGGTGTTTCCCGGGCCCATCGGCAGAGGGGTCCTGTTCCCGTTGAGCCAGTAGCACGGCACCACTGAGGCGCTCGAGGTTCCCGTGGCCCCGGCAACGTACAGGTTGCCCGAGTTGTCAAGCACGCAGACAGTGGACAGTCCGTAGGTATTTCCCAGGCCCATTGGCAGTGCGGTCTGGGTCCCGTTTGTCCAGTAGCAGGGGGTCACCGCGGAGCTCGAAGTTCCCGTGTATCCCACGACGAACAGGTTTCCCGCCTTGTCAAAGGCGATTCCAAACGCCAGCCCATACGTATTGCTGCCCATGTTGAGAAGGAACAAATTGTTGTTTTTCCAGTAGCACGGGAGAGGAGAGCTCGATGGCATCACGAATCCCGCCACTGAAGGGCTTCCCGAATTGTCCAGGGCAACGCCAATTGCCTCCCCGTAGAGATTGCCCATCAGCGGCAGAGAGAGCGGGGCGGCATTCTTCCAGTAACAGGGAGCTGGCGCGGCACCTGTGTATCCGGCGATATAGCTGTTTCCGGAGCCGTCCAGTACGACGCCGATTGCCTGCCCGAGCGAGCTTCCCGAGAGTGCAATCCGATTCCCATTTTTCCAGTAGCAGGGGGTGAAAGAGGAATTGGACGTTCCCGTGTATCCCGCAATGTAGAGGTCGCCTGAGCTGTCCTGGGCGATGCTCATCGCCTGCCCGTACGAGTTTCCCGTGCCCATCGGCAGCGGAGTCCAGGTCCCGTCCTTCCAGTAACAGGGGGCCACCGAAGTGCTCGAGGTTCCTGTGAATCCCGTGATGTACATGTGGAGCTTTGCCAATGCCACGGTTTGAGCCAGGACGTCGCGCAGCTGCATGTCGCCGCAGCCCGCCAGGAGGATGCAAAAAAAAGCCGGCCAGAGCGGCAGCTTCTTCATTTCTCTTCCTCCCACACGACGACACCCGCGCTCCGGCTGGCCTCCGCGGCGCGAGTAGACTCCTCTCCCTGGAGCCGCAGGTAGGCAAACTGATCGGCCAGATCGGGGTTGAGGCTCCGAAGCTCGTCGAACTGTTTCTTCACGGTTCCGTAGTTCTGCAGTTGATGGTTGGCGCGGGCAAGTCCAAGAAGAACGAGCGGCTCATGCGGAGCCTGCCTGTATGCGCGATCATAGAAGCCAAGCGCGTCATCCATCCGTGCATCCCGGAAACGGAGATTCCCCAGGTTCACAAGCGCGGGGACGTACTCGGAACTCCTGATCGCTGCTGTAAACTGTGCTTCGGCCTTGTCGGAGAGGTCGTAGCGCGCATACAGCACCCCGAGGGAGTTCAGCGATCGGGGGCTGGCGTTGCTCTTGCGCACCGCTGCCGTCAGCTCCATTTCCTTCACCGAGATTTCGCGCAGAATGAGGCTCATCTTGTCCTGCTCGAAATCCTTCGCCACCTGGGCCTGATCCGGCAGCGGGGGCTGGCTCCCCGCGCCGGGGAAATTGACCGGCTCGTACGTTTTCCATGCGTTGCGAACGGGATAGAAGTCCGCCTGCTTCTTCAGCAGGTTCTCCCTCCATTCCCTGGCGCCCTCCTGCCAGGCTTTCAGGAATGGTCCTTCCCTCTCCGTCACCTCCACCGGAACCCAAACCTTGCCGTCCCGGAAAATGAACTCGTCCCAGTTCGCGTAGGTTTTCTTCACGTCTGCCTCACCGGATGCCAGGGCGAAGGCCATGAAAATGTGTCCGGGGATCGTGATGAACGCAGTTTCGATCTGCACAGACTCCAGCAGCGAGCAGTACAGGACGGAAAGATCGCTGCAATCCCCCGAGCGATACTGGAGAGTCTCCAGGGGGTATTTCACCGAATCAACCGCGGTCTTGTCCTCCGACCTGACGGCATAGGAGGTGAGGGGCGGAGAGACGTACGCGATATTGAGAAGCCGCAACGCATCGTGAAGAGCCATGCCGGTCTGAAGGTTCCCATCGATCGCCCGGTTCATCCTTGGCTTGACAATGGAGTTGATCTGGTTGGACATCATGAGCACGGCGGGCTCCTTGGGCATGACAAAGGCCGCGGCCTTGTTCGTATCGTCCCAGCTCAGAGCATTGCGGTCATAGATCCTGAGAGTCTCCACCTTGCTCGTCGTCTTCTGCTTGCCTCCTTGCATGTAGGTGATGGCAATCTCGGCAGGCACCTTGGTTGATTGTATGGTCTCGAAAATGGTGTTCTTGAAGAGCGCGAACAGATCGACGTTCTTTTCTTCTCCGGGTTTCAGCTCCGCGATCGTCCCGCAGTCCTTGGGAGCGTCCATGAACTGTCGGACAATCAGAGAGACGTTGATGTCCGTCATGACTGAATCCTCGGTGTTCCGCAGAAGCATTCTCCCGAGAGGACTCGTGTCATAAAAAGCGTGCTGGACCGGGAAAACGTTTCCCAGCGAGAGCTCTTTGACGTAGAGCCCCTTGCCCCGGGGCGCGGCTGCGCTTGAGGCGCAGGCGGAATTGGCGTCGGTTTCGGCTGGGCCGGGCGCTGCTGCAGGGGAGCCGCAGCCTGCCCTCCCCTCGACTGAAAGTTGTATGAGACGCCGAGGGTCACGGCAAGATCGTTGTACAGCCCGAAGTAGTACCTGTAGGCTGCCCCGACTCCAATTCCCAGCTCTGGTGTGAGTGAATACGAAAGGTCGACGCCGCCGGAAGCAACCGGGTTTCCGCCTCCCCTGCCCGTGCCGTCGTTTATGAAGGCATAGAAGTACCCGCCTGAGGCAAATGCCCGCAGGCTCAAAGACGGCATGAGGTCATAGTGGAGACCAGCTGCAAGTCCCGCGTCCATGAGAGAGATCGACGTGACCGCCTGGAGAGGAACAAACGAGTAGCCGAGACCGCCGCCAACGAACAGGATCGGCAGGGATGGCAACCGGTATTCGGCGTTGAGGTCTGCGCCTCCGCCGGGCGCATACACGGTGGTGTCGCGCCCGAGCGGCATGGTGAAGTGCGGAACGAGACTCAGGGAAAAGAAGGAGGTGTCCGCTGCGCCGGGGCCGTTCTGTTGCGCCCACGCGCTTCCAAGCACGAGCCACACCATCACGCCGACCGCGAAACGACGTTTACGCATCACTCATCCCCCTGCAGGAGGGGCAAGCCAGCACGGATGTGGAGCTAGGGTGGTGTCCTGGCACTCCTTCCCAACGTCCTGCTTCTTATTTCGAGTTTGATCCGGGATCTTCCATCAATTATATCTCATGAAGGCAGGGCGTCAATCAAGCGCATTGCCTCATCAGAAATCATCCCCAAATCTTCGGCTCCTTGTTTCCAGGAATTTCGCCAGGAACCGCGCCGTGTGAGAGCCGGCCGGGCTCCGCGCAAGGCTGCGCCGGGGTGCCCGCGGCCACGATTTTCCCGCCGCCGTCTCCGCCTTCCGGGCCCAGGTCGAGCACCCAGTCAGCTTCGGCGATGACATCGAGGTTATGCTCGATGATCACCACCGTGTTTCCCGCTTCCACCAGCCGGTGCAGCACCCGGACGAGCTTCTCCACGTCCGCCATGTGCAGGCCGATCGTCGGCTCATCCAGCAGGTACAGGGTGCGAAGCGGCGTCGTGCCGCGCCGTGAAGCCCCCGGTGGATCCGGCACCTCCGGCTGTCCGGTGCGCGCACGGCCCCCGTTGCCGGGACCCGCGCCTTGGCGAGCTCCGTGACGAGCTTGATGCGCTGCGCTTCGCCCCCGCTCAGGGAAGGGCTCTGCTGGCCGAGGGAGAGGTAGCCCAGCCCGACCTGCTGGAGAAGCTGCAGTGCGTGGCGGATCCCGGGGTGAAACTCGAAATACGCTGCGGCCTCGTCCACGCTCATTCGCCAGGACCTGGGCGATGCTCTTCTGCCGAAAAGTCACCGCAAGGGTCTCGGGGTTGAACCGCGCGCCCCGGCAGGCGTCGCAGGAAACCGTGACATCGGGCAGGAAGCTCATCTCGATCTTCTTCACGCCCTGGCCCTCGCATTCCGGGCAACGGCCGCCGGTGACGTTGAAGGAGAAACGGCTGGCCGTGTACCCGCGCATGCGGGCTTCATTCGAGCTCGCGAAAAGGCGGCGGATATCGTCCCAGATGCCGACGTACGTGGCGGGGCACGAACGCGGAGTCTTGCCGATGGGGGTCTGGTCGACTTCCAGGACGCGCTGGATGGCCTCCCAGCCCTCGATGGCATCGCAGCCCAGCAGCGGCCCCTTCGGGGCGCCCTTTCCAGAAGAGACTGAACGGCGTCGCCGCGTGCCGGCCAGGAGGTGATGAAGGTTGGCGTACAGCACGTCCCGAACGAGGGTGCTCTTGCCGCTGCCGCTCACCCCGGTGACGCACGTAAGCCTGGCAAGCGGCACATCGACATCGACGCCCTGGAGATTGTGAAGCCGCGCATTTCTCACCTTCAGGAGGCTCCCGTCACCGGATGCCGCGGGCCTGCCGTTCATCAGGTGCCTCAGCGGCGTCTTCAGGAGCCTGCCCGGTCATGGAGGCGCGGCTGCGCATGATCGCGGCCACGGTGCCCTGGGCCACCACGTGTCCGCCGTTCACCCCGCCCCCCGGGCCGAGGTCCACGACGTGCTCCGCCCGGCGGATTGTCTCCTCGTCGTGCTCCACGACGATGACGGTGTTCCCCTTGGCGCGAAGGGCATGCAGCGTGTCCAGGAGCACGAGGTTGTCCCGCGCGTGCAGGCCGATGGTCGGCTCGTCGAGGATGTAGCAGACACCGCGCAGGTTCGATCCGAGCTGTGAGGCCAGCCTGATGCGCTGCGCCTCCCCGCCGCTCAGCGTGGGCGCGGAGCGGTCCAGCGCAAGGTAGGAGAGTCCGACGCTCTGCAGGAAGGCCGAGCCGGGAAAGGATCTCGGCAACGAGGTCGCGCGCGATCTCCGTTTCCCGCGGGGTGAGATGCGCAGCGCCTTCATCTCCCGCTGCGACTTCGGCCACGGGCAGGCGGGCGAAGTCGGCGATGTTCCTGGCGCGAAACTTCACGGCAAGCGCTTCGGGCCGCAGCCGCTCCCCGTGGCAGGCGGGGCAGGTCTTCTCCGGTCCCCCCCACCAGTCGTTCCACCAGATCTCTTCACCCGTCTGCTCGGCATCGAATCCCGAAAGCTGCACGCCCGTGCCATAGCATGACGGGCACCAGCCGTGCTTGCGAGTTGTACGAGAAAAGCCGCGGGTCCAGCTCCTCGAAGCTTCTCCCGCACTGCGGGCAGGCGCGTCGCGTGGAGAACACGGTGCCCGCTTCCCTGCCGGGCTTCCGCGCGCGCGGCCCGCCCGTTTCCGCGGTGACGCGGATCACGCCCTTGCCGAAATCCAGCCCGCGCGAGAGCAGCTCCCGCAAAGGCCGCTCCCTCTCCGCGGAAACGATCTCGCTCCCGATGGGAAGCTCGATCGTGTGTTCCTTGAACCGGTCCAGCCGCGGCCACGCTGCCGTCGGGACCATCCCGCCGTCCACCCGCAGGTGCTCGAAGCCCTTGCCCGCGGCCCATGCGGCGAGGTCCGTGTAGTATCCCTTCCGCGCCGTGACCAGCGGGCGCGAGGACCGACCACCCGCTTGCCCCGGTATTCGCGCAGGAGCCGGGCGGCGATCGCGTCCGGCGTCTGCGGCTGGATGGGTATCCCGCAGTCCGGACAGTGCTGTACGCCGAGCTTCACGAACAGCAGCCGCAGGAAAGGGTAGATCTCCGTGAGCGTGGCGACGGTGCTCTTTCTCCCGCCGCGGCTGGTGCGCTGCTCGATTGCCACGGTGGGCGGCACGCCGTAGACGCCGTCCACGTCCGGGCCGCCGCGCCGGCTGGACGAACTGGCGCGCATAGGCGTTCAGCGATTCGAGGTAGCGGCGCTGTCCCTCGGCAAAGAGGATGTCGAAGGCGATGGTGCTCTTGCCGCTGCCGCTGACGCCGGTGATCACGCTGAAGGCGTCCCGGGGAATGGACAGGTCGATGTTCTTGAGATTGTGCTCCCGCGCGTGCCGGATGACGATTGCGTTGTCGGTGACCCCGGGCAGCGGTTGATGGGCCCTGGCCCGTCCCGCCCGCTTCCCGTGTGAACCTTCTTCTCTGAAGGCCGCAAGCCCGGAGGTGCGCAGCGCGACCCCGGTCCTGCTCTCCTTGCACCGCGCCACGTCTGCAGGGCGTGCCCTCGCAGACGATCTCGTCCTCCCGCCTCCCCGCCTTCGGGGCCGAGGTCGATGATCCAGTCCGAGGCGCGGATGACGTCGAGGTTGTGCTCGATGACGACCACGGAATGGCCGGCGTCGACGAGCTGGCGGAATGCGCCCAGGAGCGTGGCGATGTCGTCGAAGTGCAGACCGGTGGTCGGCTCGTCGAAGAGGAAGAGGTTTCCCTTCCCGTCGCGTCCGGCCGCGGACTCGAGGCCACGGTACTTCGTGGCATTCTCCCCGAGAAATCCCGCAAGCTTCAGCCGCTGCGCCTCGCCCCCGCTCAGCGTGGGCACCGGCTGACCGAGGCTCACGTATCCCAGGCCCACGGCGGCAAGCGGCGCAAGTCCGGAGAGGATGTCGGGTGATTCGGAGAAGAACTCGCACGCCTCGGTGACCGTCATGTCCAGTACGTCCGCCACGGATTTTGCCGGGCTGGGCGGACCGGGCAGGGCGATCCGCCGGCGGGAAACAGCCGCACGTCCAGCACCTCCCTGCGGAACCGGCGGCCGTCGCAGTCGGGGCAGCGCAGGTACACGTCGCTCAGGAACTGCATCTCGATGTGCTCGAAACCGCTGCCGCTGCACGTGGGGCACCTGCCGTTTCCCGAGTTGAAGCTGAAGGTCCCCGGCGTGTAACCCCGCTCCCGGGAAAGGGGCTCCGCGGCGAAAAGCTTGCGGATCCCGTCGAATGCCCCGACGTAGCTCACCGGGTTCGACCGCGCCGTTCTGCCGATCGGGGACTGGTCCACCAGCACGACGTCCTTCACCAGCTCGTGTCCCGCGATGGCGCGGTGCTTCCCCGGCTGGTCCACGGGCTTGTGCTTCAGCGCGGAAAGGGCGTTGTACAGCACGTCCTGGATCAGCGTGGATTTTCCCGAGCCGCTGACTCCCGTGACGCAGACGAGCCGGCGAAGGGGAATGTCCACGTCGATGGCCTTGAGGTTGTGCTCTGCCGCCCCGAGGATGCGGATGACCTCTTTCCGGCGTGAGGGGGCTCTTCCTGGAGCGTCCAGCCGCGCTTTGGCCGCGCCTTCGTCGTTGCCGGGGACCGGGAACCCGTGCCTCCACCTTTTTCTTCCCGGTCAGGTACTGGGCGGTGAGGGACCGGCTGCTTCTCAACAGCTCGGAGAGCCCGCCGAAGAAAACGATCCGCCCCCCGCGCTCGCCCGCGCCCGGACCCATGTCCAGCACGAGGTCCGCGGCCCGGATCACGTCCGGATCGTGCTCCACGACGACGATCGTGTTCCCCGCGTCCCGCAGCCGGTGCAGCACCCCGATGAGCCGGCCGATGTCCCGCGGATGCAGGCCGACGCTCGGCTCGTCCAGGACGAACAGCGCGTTCACCAGGGAAGTGCCCAGCGCCGTGGTGAGATTGATCCTCTGCACCTCCCCGCCGCTCAGGGTGCGGGACTGGCGGTCCAGCGTGAGGTAGCCCAGGCCCACGTCCACCAGGTAGCGAAGGCGTGTCCTGATCTCGGACAGCAGGAGTGCGGTGGCCTCGTCCATGGGCGCGGGCAGGGAGATGCTTCCGAAGAGCGCGAGGCACCTGTCGATGGGCAGGAGCATGACGTCGTGCAGGGAGAGCTTCTCCTCCCCGATCTTCCATCGCAGCGCCTCGGGCTTCAGCCGGGCTCCTCCGCAATCGGGGCACGGCGTATAGGCACGGTACCTGGAGAGCAGCACCCGGATGTGCATGCGGTAGCTCTTTGTCTCCAGGTACTTGAAGAAGCGCTTGGCTCCGAACCACAGACCGTCGTCCCACTCGCCCTCGCCATCGATCACCCACGTCCGCTGTGCCGCCGTCAGCCTGCCCCAGGGCACATCAGTGGGGATGCCCCGCCTGCGCGCGAACTTCATGAGCTCGTCCTGGACCTCGGCAAAGCTCTCCGTCTGCCACGGGCGGACGGCGCCGGAGGCCAGTGTTTTTGTGTCGTCGGGAACGACGATGTTCCAGTCGATGCCGATGGTGCGCCCGAAACCCCGGCAGGTGGCACAGGCGCCGACAGGCGAGTTGAAGGAGAACAGGTTCGGAGACGGGTCGTCGTAATGGATGTCGCAGAAGGCGCAGTGCAGGTCCGAAGAGAAGCGAAGGGTCTCCGCGGTATCACCGGCCCCGTCCACGACATGGGCGCTGACGCGGCCCTGGCCGTATTTCAAAGCCGCCTCGAGGTCCTCCACGACACGGGGCCGGCTCTCGGTGGCTCATCGTCACCCGGTCCTGCAGGACCTCGAGCCGATTTCCTTCCTTCCCGTAGATGCGGGTGTACCCCTGCCTTGACAGGAGGTCCAGCCACCTCCGCCTCGGTGAAATTGTCCGGAACGGCAACGGGAAACGTGAGGAGGAGCTTTTTTCCGTCCGGGCAGCTGGTCCGCGATGCTCTCCGGCGTATCGCGGCGCACCTCCCTTCCGCAGTTGCCGCAGTACAGCCGGGAGGCGCGGGCAAAGAGGAGCTTCAAGTGATCGTTGAGCTCCGTCATGGTACCGACGGTGGAGCGCGAGGTGCGCACGGGGTTGGTCTGGTCTATGGCGATGGCGGGCGGAATGCCGTCGATCCTGTCCACGCGGGGCTTGTCCATCCTGTCCAGGAACTGCCGCGTGTAGGAGGAGAATGTTTCCACGTAGCGCCGCTGCCCCTCGGAGTAGAGCGTGTCGAATGCCAGCGACGACTTGCCCGAGCCGCTCACGCCCGTGATGACGATGAGCTTCCGGAGGGGCAGCTTGAGGCTGAGATTTCTGAGGTTGTTCTGCCGTGCCCCTTCGATGGTGATGAAATCGCCAGGGCTGCGAGTTTGTGAGGATTTCTTTGATGCCATTTTACGGGAGCCTGCCGGCGCAGTAGAATATATCGAACACAAGGAGGTGAGACAATGCGGGGTTCCAGATCCGGCGCCGAATCTGCGGGCGGCGCCGCGGAGACAGTTGTCCTTGGACCGACGGGCCCTCGCGTGGGTGCCGTGGGGGTGGGCACCAACACGTGGGGCTCGAAGGGCGGATCGGACCCCGGCAAGCGTTCGACGTTCGACGCCCTTCTGGCTGCCGGGGTGACCCTTTTTGACACCGCTGAGATCTACACTGCAGGCTCCTCTGAAAGGACGATCGGCGCGTGCATCCGGGGTTCAGGGCTGACCCCCACGATCCTCTCGAAGTTCTTCCCTTTCCCCTGGCGCCTGCGGAAACAGGCGATGAGCAGCGCCCTGGGAAGAAGTCTCTTGAGGCTGCAGGTCCCTCTGGTCGACGTGTACCTGCTCCATTTCCCCCTGCCGCCTGTCGCTGTTGAAACCTGGGCGGATGCGCTGGCCGACGAGGTGAAGGCCGGCCGGGCACGCTCCGTCGGGGTCTCCAACTGCAACCCCGGGCAGACGCGCCGGGCGCACGCGGCGCTGGCGGTACGGGGCATCCCCCTGGCCTGCAACGAAGTGGAGTACAGCCTCCTGAACCGGGGGCCCGAACGCTCGGGACTCGTGGCCGCCTGCCGCGAGCTTGGCGTTACCTTGATCGCCTATCGGCCCCTGGCCATGGGGATGCTCACCGGCAAATACTCCCCCGAGCGGCCGCCGCACGGGGCGCGCGGCCTGCAATTCCGCGGGCCCTACCTTGGAAGGATTGCGCCGTTGATCGCGGCCATGGTCCGGATCGGCACCGCACACGGGAAGACGCCCTCCCAGGTGGCAATCAACTGGCTTCTCTGCAAAGGCGCGCTTCCCATTCCCGGTGCAAAGGATGCGGCGCAGGCCGGGAGAACGCCGGCGCAATGGGCTGGCGCATGCTTGAAAATGAGGTCAATGAGCTTGATGAATTGAGCGAAAGGGCAACAGGCAGTTGAGAACGGCCAGATGGTCGGGGCAGGCGATTTCTACGTGATGTACATCGCGTCGGCGAGGTGCCTCAAGCCTGCGGCAAGCGTATATTGATCGCAGGAGGACGCAGGGATGCCGGGACCCGAAAGGGCTCTCATCATCGAGGACGACGATGATATCGCGGATGTGGTGTCGCTGCACCTCAAGGACCTCGGCCTGACCGCCGAGCGCGCCGTGGACGGCCGGGCCGGTCTGCAGAAGGCGCTGGAAAACAGGTACGCCCTGGTCATCCTGGACCTGATGCTCCCGAAGATGGACGGGCTTGCCGTCTGCGCGCGGATCCGGGAAAAGAATCCCGCCACTCCCATTCTCATGCTGACGGCAAAATCAGAGGAGATCGACCGGATCCTGGGGCTGGAGATCGGCGCGGATGAATATGTCACCAAGCCGTTCAGCGTGCGGGAGCTGATGGCACGGATCAAGGCCCTCCTGCGCCGGGTCCAGGCGGACAAGGACGCGGCGGCCGGGAGCTCGGAGAACGGCAGGATCGCGATCGGGGCGCTCGTGCTGGATTTCGAGAAGCGCAAGGTGACCCGGGACGGTGGTACGATCGATCTCACCGTGAAGGAGTTCGATCTCCTGGCGCTCTTTGCCCGCACTCCCGGGCGCACCTACAGCCGCACGGACCTGCTCAACCTCGTCTGGGGGTACCAGTTCGAGGGGTACGAGCACACGGTGAACTCGCACATCAACCGCCTGCGGGGCAAGATCGAGACGGACCCCGGGCACCCGCGCTACCTGAGGACGGTCTGGGGCGTTGGCTACCGTTTTGCCGAAGCCTCGGAGCTGGAGCCGTGACAGTCTCGGGGATGTTCTCTTCATTCTACGCACGGCTGTCCACGATCTTTCTTCTCCTCATTCTTCTCCTGGGCGCGGGGTGCGTGGCCATTGCCTTTCGAAGTTCCCAGCACCTGTTCGACGATGTTGAGCAGCTCCTCAACCGGGAGTACGCGCGCAGCATCGCCGACGAGCTGCGGCCGCTGGTGGCGGAGGGGTTCTCCGAGGAGCGCGTGAAAGGCGCGATCCACTACATGATGGTGCTCAACCCGATGGTGGAGATCTACCTGCTGGACGCGGGGGGCAGGATCCTTGCCTACTTCCTCAACCCGGCGGAGAAGATCGAACGAGACGCCGTGGACCTCGTCGCCGGTGAAGGATTTCGTGCGCAGCGCCGGCCACCGGCTGTCACTGGGCGAAGACCCCCGCAGCACGTCGCGTTCCCGGCCCTTTTCCGCCGCGCCCCTGCAGATGGGGGACGAGCAGGGCTACGTCTACATCATCCTGGGCGGGGAACGGTACGACGCCTCGCTGCGCATGATCCGGGACAGCTACTACGTGCGCGCCGGCGTTGTTGCGTTCTTCCTGGCCATCGCCGCCACCCTCATCGTCGGGCTGTCCCTTTTTTTCCTGCTCACGCGCCGCCTGAAGTCCCTGAGCGGAGCCGTGCGCGCTTTCGAGAAGGGAGACCTGGCGCGCCGCGTGACGGTGCAGGGCTCCGACGAGCTGGGCGCGCTCGGACGGAGCTTCAACGAGATGGCATCCACGATCGAGGCGGACGTGGAGAAGATCCGCCTCGTCCGAGCGGATGCGCCGCGACCTGATTGGAAACATCTCCCATGACCTGCGAAGCCCCCTTGCCTCCGTCCAGGGCTACCTGGAGACCATGGTCCTGAAGGACTCCCAGCTCACCGCCGAGGAAAGGCGGACATTCCTGGAGGTGAGCCTTCGGAACACGGCAAATCTCCAGCGCCTTGTGGAGGAGCTCTTCGAGCTTGCCAAGCTGGATGCCCGGCAGGTGCAGCTGCGCCTCGAGCCGCTGCAGATCGCCGAGCTTGCACAGGACGTGGCGCTGAAGCTCGCCCACAAGGCGCAGGGTGCCGGCGTCTCCCTCACCGTGGAGCCCGGCGGGGACCTGCCCCTGGTGACCGCCGACGTCGGGTTGGTCGAGCGCGTCCTCACGAACCTGATCGAGAATGCGCTGCGGTTCACGCCGGCAGGCGGCACGGTGCGCGTCATCCTGGCCGGCGAGCCCCGGGCCGTGCAGGCTGACGGTGGCGGATACCGGCGCGGGCATCATGCCGGAGGACCTGCCGCACATCTTCGAGCGATTCTACCGGGCCGACAAGAGCCGGGACCGGGCCACGGGCGGAGCGGGCCTGGGACTGGCCATTGCCCGCCAGATCGTGGAGCTGCACGGAAGCCCGCTGGAGGTGCAGAGCCGCCCGGGCGAGGGGACGGCCTTCTCCTTCCTTCTGTCTTGCCTGCCCGCCCGGCCCCGCTGAGCCGCGTGATCCAAAGGTGCGCCTTCCGTGACACTTTCGTGATCACGCGGCCATATATTCAAGTCATGAAAACACTGACACTGGCTGCCGCCGCCCTGGTGATCTCCACCCTCGCGTTCGGCCAGAGCATGATGAAGAGCGCCGTCGGCGCGGGAGGAACCGGCTCCATGATGTCGTCCAACACCTCCAGCACGGACCCGAAAGTCGGCGCCGAGCTGCGCCTTGCCCCGAGCACCGGGCACAAGGTGATCTACACCGACCTGGAGGCAGCGAAGGCGCTTGCGGCAAAAGCGCCGACCGTCCTTTTCTTTTCTGCCGACTGGTGCCCGTACTGCCAGGCGGATCTCCGGGAGATCAACGCTGACGGCTCCCGGCTGGGAAACATCACGATCGTCGTCGTGGACTACGACAAGGAGCGGCAGCTGGAGAAAACCTACGGGGTCACGGTGCAGGACACTTTCGTCCAGATCGACGCTGCAGGGGCCAGGCTGGGCGCCTGGAACAGCGGCGGCGTGGACGGGATCCTTTCGCGCGTGAAGCGCGGGTAGAGGACAGCGCCATGATCGTTCTTCTTGGATTCGCCTTCCTCTCGGGGGTCATCACGATCCTCTCGCCGTGCATCCTGCCCGTCCTGCCCATCGTCCTCTCGGGCGGCGTCGGCGGAGGGAAGGCGCGGCCCTTCGGCGTCCTTGCGGGATTCGTGGTGAGCTTCACCGCGTTCACCCTCACGCTGTCGGCAATCGTGCAGGCGCTGGGAATCCCCGTGGACGCGCTGCGCATCGTCGCGGTGGTGCTGATCGTGCTCTTCGGCGTGGTGATGCTCGTGCCATGGCTCAGCGTGAGGTTCGAGCTCCTGACATCCCGCATAGCGCGGAAATCAGGCGGCGGCGTCGGTGCGCCCGGCACACCGAAGAGAACGGGGTTCTGGAGCGGCGTGGTGGTCGGGCTCAGCCTCGGGCTGATCTGGACCCCGTGCGTGGGTCCGATCATGGCCTCGGTCATCAGCCTGGCGCTGACCCAGCACGTGGACGGCGGGTCGGTCTCCATCACCCTTGCCTACACGCTGGGAACCTCCATCCCGATGCTGGGCGTGATGCTCGGCGGCCGGGCGCTTCTCAACCGGGTGCCCGCCCTCACGAGGAACTCCGGGAACATCCAGAAGGGCTTTGGCGTGCTCATGATCGTGATGGGGGTTGCCATCGGCATGGGCTGGGACCGCCAGTTCCAGAGCTTCATTCTCAGGACGCTGCCGGGATACGGCACGGGGCTCACCGCACATTGAGAAGGCCGCCCCGGTGCAGTCGGCGCTGAAGACGCGGCAGCCGTCCCCGGCCAACGCGATGAAGAAGGCCGGCGCCGATTCGGGGGTGTTCCAGGCTCCCGAGGCTGCCCCGGCCAACGGGGTGCTCGGGGACTACGGTGCGGCGCCCGCGTTCCTCACGACCGGGACCTGGTTCAACACGGAAGGGCTTTCGGCTGCGCCCGGCCAGACCTCCCAGGGCGGCACCATGCCGCTGATGCTGGAGAATCTTCGCGGCAAGGTCGTGGTCGTGGACTTCTGGACCTACAGCTGCGTGAACTGCGTGCGCACGCTTCCGTATCTCAAGGCCTGGTACGACGCCTACCGGGACAAGGGCCTGGTGATCGTGGGCGTGCACACCCCCGAGTTCGAGTTCGAGAAGAGCACGGCCAACGTGGCGCGGGCCATCCACGAGCTGGGCGTCACCTGGCCCGTTGTCCAGGACAACGACTACGCGCAGTGGAACGCGTACGCCAACCAGTACTGGCCGGCCCACTACTTCATCGATGCGAAGGGACGGGTGCGCTACTTCCACTTCGGGGAGGGCGAGTACGACGTCTCCGAGAAGGTGATCCAGTCCCTGCTGAAGGAAGCGGGGGCAAGCGTGGGCGGCATCGTGTCCCGGCCGGCGCCCGCAGCTGGACACCCAGACGCCCGAGACGTACCTCGGATACGACAGGGGCCGGGGGTTCGCCTCCGCGGTGAGCCCCGTGGCCGACAAGCCCGTGAGTTATACTCCTGCCCGGCCGCCCGCCAACGGGGAGTGGAACCTCACCGGGACGTGGACCATCACGCCCGCAGTACGTCCTGCCATCCGCGCGGCGGCACGCTGCAGCTCGGCTTCGACGCGAAGAATGTCTTTCTGGTCATCGAGCCGGAGGACAGCGCCGGCGCGATCTCCGTGTTCGTGGACGGCAAGCCGGGCGCGGATACGATCGATGTGAAAAAGGGCGCCTTCGCGCCAAGGGAGAGCAGGATGTACCAGCTGGTGGGGCTTCCCGCCGCCGGCCCGCACGTCCTGCGGCTCGAAGTGAAGGGGAAGGCTGCGGCTGTTCGCCTTCACATTCGGATGAGATCTGTGTACGAGGAGGTACCATCGATGAGAAAAATCATCGTTCTTCTATTCGCAGTCGCAGCTGCCGCGGCCGTTGGCGCCGGCACCCATGACGCCGGCAGGCAAGCCGCAGACCGCGATTTTCGCCGGGCGGCTGCTTCTGGAGCATGCAGTCGGCGTTCGAGAAGGTCTATGGCGTGATCGACGCCGTGTCCGGATACACGGGGGGCACGCTCGCGCAATCCCGAACTACGACACCTACGCCTCGGCCGGCCACGTGGAGGCGGTGCAGGTCTCGCTGGGACCCCAACCGGGTGACCTACAAGGAGCTGCTGGACGCCTACTGGCACCACACCAATCCCACGCGACGCCGGCGGGCAGTTCGTGGACCGCGGGCCCCAGTACCGGCCCATCGTGTTCTTACATGAACGATCAGCAGAAGGCCGAGGCGGAGGCCTCGAAGGCGGCCCTTGCGAAGTCGGGAAAGCTGCCCGGCCCCCTTGCCGTGCAGATCGTGAAGGCGGCGCCGTTCTATCCTGCCGAGGAGTACCACCAGGACTACCCGAAGAAGAACCCCGACAACTACATGTCATACTTCACTGCACTCGGGTCGCACGGAGTTCTTTGCCAAGGTGTGGGGACCTGCCGAGCTGGCTGGATCCCGCCGCGCCTCCCATGGCGGCCAAGGCGGGCTGGACCAAGCCGTCCGTGGACCAGCTGAAGAAGACGCTCACCCCGATGCAGTTCGACGTGACGCAGCAGGACGGGACCGAGCCTCCCTTTGCCAACGAGTACTTCAACAATGAGAAGGCCGGCATCTACGTCGACATCGTCTCCGGCGAGCCGCTGTTCAGCTCTACGGACAAGTTCGATTCGGGCACGGGCTGGCCGAGCTTCACGCGGCCGCTGGCGCCGAGCAACGTCGTGCTGCGCATGGACCGCAGCCTCGGCATGGTGCGCAACGAGGTGAGGAGCCGCTACGCGGATTCCCACCTCGGGTCACCTCTTCGACGACGGCCCGATGCCCACGGGGCTTCGCTACTGCATGGACTCCGCGTCCCTGCGGTTCATTCCCGTGGCGGACATGCAGAAGGAAGGGTACGGGCAGTACCTGAAGTTGTTCGGGCCAATGTAATCAGCGGATTCGCGCCGCTGTAATCAGCGGATTCGCGCGCCGCTGGATGTGTCAGAGGCTGGCTTGGGCTTTTTGCCCCGGCGCTTCGTGGATTCGCGCGAAGCGTCGGGGTGCTTTTTTCCCGCTTTCCAGGCTGCGGCGGACTCGGAAGTCATCCCCGAACTTCATCATTTTCTTTTCTGCCGCCTGTGATTTCGCAGGCGCCAATTCCGGAAAGATCATCGAGTGCACGTTTCTGCTGTTCGGGGCTCAGGAGGGACATGCGCGGCATCAATTGTGCCGCTGAGAGACGGCTTCCATCACGGTCAAGGTGCCTTCCTCCTGCCGGGGCTGAACAGCAGGACGATCCAGCCGGCCAGCACCGCGAGGTCTGCGAAATTGAAGATACCGGTCCGAATCCCACCGACGCCGATCATGATGAAGTCCCCCACCCGGCCGTCCCGCGCCAGGCGGTCAATAAGGTTGCCCGCGCCGCCTCCCACGATGAGGGAGAAGCCCGCACAGGGTGTCCCAGGTGATTTCTCCATTGCGCAGGAGGTATACAACCATGCATCCCAGGACGACCAGGGGGAAGGCGATGAAAGTCACCGTCCTCACCGGCCGCGACAACCCTGCACCCAGGCTGAGAAACGCGCCCTCGTTCTCAACGTAGCGCAGGACGAGGACCCGGTCCACCAGGAACACCGGAGGCCTTCCCGGAGAGATCACTCCGGGCGGCATGTTTTGTTGCCTGGTCCAGCCCCACGGCGCCGAGCACGAGAAGGAACCCGACAACCGCCTTCAAAGACCGGCCGCTCATGGGTGTCCGCCCCCGGTCACGCCGGCTGGCCGCCCTTGCGTCCGCCCGCCTGGCCCGCCGCCGCTCCACGGCCGGTCGCTGCGATCATCGCCTGCAGGCTTTTCTCAACGTCCGCGTCGGTGGTGGACCAGCCGCAGACGCTGATCCGCATGGCGGTTCTCCCCTGCCAGACGGTTCCCCCGCACCAGCAGGTCCCGTCCTCCTGAATTCCCGCGATGACACGGTTGGTGGACTCCGCGTCACCGAAGGCCGTCAGGACCTGGTTCAGGACCACGTCGTTGAGCACCTCGTGCCCCGCGTCACGAAGACCCTCGGCGAATCGCCGGGCGTGGCGGCAGCAGCGCTCGATCATTTCCGCGGTCCCTTTTCGGCCGAGCGATTTCAGCGCAGCCCATACCTCGACGCCGCGTGCCCTGCGGGAAAGCTCGGGGGTGAAATCCGAGGGATTGCGCTGCGCGCCGGCGGGGGGAAGGTAGTCGGCAGTGACGGCCATCGCGGCGCGCAGCGGCTCGACCTCGCGGACGAAAGCAAGGCCGCTGTCGTACGGCACGTTCAGCCACTTGTGGGCGTCAGTTCCCCAGGAATCCGCCATCTCCAGGCCCGACGAGATCCGCCGCAGGTCCGGCGATGCCGCGGCCCAGAGCCCGAAGGCGCCGTCGACGTGCACCCACGCTCCCGTTCCTTTCACCTGCGCGCAGACCACACCGACGGGGTCGAAGGCGCCGGTATTCACGTTGCCCGCCTGAGTGCAGATGATGGTGGGCCCGGAGATCCGTGGAAGGGCTTCCGCGCGCATCCGTCCCTGCGAGTCCACCGGTACACGCACGACTCGTTTTCTTCCCAGGCCCAGCAGACCCAGAGACTTGAAGAGGGTCGAATGCGCCTCTTCCCCGACAATGACCGTCAGGGGCGGAGCGCCGATCAGGCCGTCTGCTTCCACGTTCCAACCGGCCCGCTCAAGGACGGCATGCCGTGCCGCGGCGAGTGCCGTGAAGTTCGCCATGGTGGCGCCGGTCACGAACGCTCCTGCAGTTCCGGGTGGAAGCCCGAAGAGGTCTACCAGCCAACGCAGAGCCGCCTGCTCCAGGATGGCCGTCCCGGGCGTCACACTGGCGAATGCGCTGTTCTGGTCCCAGGCGCCGGCGAGCCAGTTCGCTCCAAGGGCCGCCGGAAGGCTCCCGCCTGTCACAAAGCCAAAGAACCGGGGCCCGGCCATGGCCATCGTGGCCGGAGAACACGTCTCGTCCAGCAGCCGCAGGACCTCGCGGGGGTCGGTCGGCTCCTGGGGAAGGGGCTCTTCGAGTGTCCGCAGGGCGTCGATCGCCGCCGGGGCTGGAGCAACGGCACGACCGGCAAGGCTGTCCAGGTAGACTATCGCGCGGCGGGCAGCGTCTCTCAACACGGTGCCGTGATCGGGGTTCACTGCAGGGGCTCTCTCATTGGGACCTCTCGATCTGGTGGAGATGCCGAAGCTCGTGCTGGGCCACGTACAGAAGCCACTGGTACCCGTCAATTCGGCCGAGCACGGGGTGCGGAAAGCTCACCTGGCTGAGGTCAAACGCGCCTGCTCTCTCCACCACGGCCAGCAGCGCTCCGCGGGATTTGGCAAGACCTTCCAGGAGGTCCTTCTGCGAAGATCCCTTCTGCGGTATGAAGGCTGTCGGGGCCGCGACCTTCTGCGGCGCACTCTCGATTGCAAACCGGTCCAGGCTTCCCAGGACGCTGTCGGTGCGCTTGTCCGGACCCATGTCGTCGCGCTCAGCGTGCTCCAGGAGCCTTCCGACCAGCCGTGAAACCGACGTCTCGATGAGCTGCAGGTGGTGCAGGATCTCGCCGATTGACCATCCGTCCGGGGAAGGGGCGGCGTCCAGGTCCGCCTGGCCGAGTGACCCGACCTTGTCCAGCAATCGTGCGCGGGCTGCCTCGAGGGCCTGGACCACCTCGCGGAGCCTTTTACCATTTCCCGTCACCTCACGCCGCCGTCATTTCGCGCTGTCATTTCGCAGCGACGGGCCAGGGCAACGAGCTTTCCGCGCCATGCCGCGTTCTGCTCCGAGTATCCATTGCTCATTCAAGCACTCCTTTCCATGGTATCGGAGGATCCGTCGCTCCCGTGGATCGTGGTAGAAGCTGCTGCGGCCGGCGGTGTTCGAGATCAGAACGTCTATGCGATAAAGCTGCCGGCGGACAGCTTCTCGTGGGCGATCTTCAGCTTGCGGTCCACGTCGATGCCAAACGGGCACAGCCCCGAGAGCCCGCTGTAGTCCTTTCCGGGGTCTACCTGGGATCCGAAGTGCCGCGTACTCCCTGCGGGCGACCTCCTGCTGAAGAAACCACTGCTTCAGCCGCTCGCGCAGGGCGTACTGAGCCGAGTCTCCCACGCGCATATCGTCCATCTGCCGGTCGAACACTGCTTCCAGGCGGAAGACGGACTCGGGGTCGAAATCCTTTGTCCGGCACTTTCCACACAGCCGGCAGACGTAGTCCCCGAGCTCGGGCGCCGAGCGGTACAGCTCGTCCTTTTCCGCATCCGACATGGGCTTGAACCGCGCGATCATCTCCAGGTCGGACTTCAGCATTGCAGTCGGAGTTGATGCCGGCAACAACCGTGGCCACGGGCAGGCTCAGCGCATAGCGGAGGGCAGGCACGGGAGACTTGTGGAGGTACCCGTCCCCGAATGCCTTCATGGCGATGACGCCGGTCCCCCGCTGCGAGCACAGCGGAAGGAGATCGCTTTCCACCGCGGGGAAGTTGAACCGGTCGAAGTAATTGAAGACCGTCATGAGCGCGTCGAAGCGGTGGAGCTTCACCGCGTGAAGCAGGCCGTCGGGCCTGCCATGCCCGCTGATGGCAACAAAGCGGAGCTTGCCCGCTGTTCGCGCGGCTTCCGCGCCTTCCATCGCGCCCCCGGGCCGAGAATTGCATCGGCCTCGGCCTCGGTCTGTACCGCGTGCATGAACATCAGGTCGACGTGGTCGGTCTTCAGGTTTCGAAGGCTGCCGTCCAGGCTCTTGAGAAAACCGTCACGCGTGCGCTCGGTGCTCTTGGTGGCAAGGAGGTAATCGCCGCGCCGGTGGGAAACGGCGCGCCCGATCTTCGACTCGGATTTTCCGTCCCCGTAGCCGGCAGCGGTCTCGATGTAGCTGCCGCCGTTGTCCAGGTACGACCCGAGGAGCCGCGCCGCATCGGCGGACGGGATTTCCACGAGATGAAAACCGCCGAATCCAAGCACGGAGACCTGCAATCCTGTAGTCCCCAGCGCCCGCTTCTCCATGTCAGCCTCCCTGGACAACCGACCTTCCGGGGCTCCTCGTCGCGCTCCAGCCCCTGCTGCTTCCACAGGGTATGGTACAGCCCGCGTTTTCTCAACAGGTCCAGGTGCGGGCCCTGCTCGACCACTTTTCCCTTCTTCAAGACGACGATCCTGTCCGCTCCAGCCACGGTGGACAGCCGGTGGGCAATGAGGAGCGTCACGAAGCTGGGCCGGGTCCGGATGATCCCGTCGATGGTGCGGGTGATCTCCTTTTCTGTCTCCGTGTCCAGGGAGCTGGTAGCCTCGTCGAATATGAGGAGGTCCGGCTTTCTCAGGAGCGCGCGGGCTATTGCCAGTCTCTGCCGTTCTCCGCCGGAAAGCTTCAACCCGCCTTCGCCGATCCTCGTGTCCAGGCCCTGCCGCGACCTTTCCAGCAGCCCGCGGAGCTGCGCAGCCTCCAGGCTGGCAATGCACTCGTCGTCGGTTGCTTCCTGGCGGACGAACTTCAGGTTGTCACGGATGGTGCCGGCGAACAGCTCGATGGACTGGGGCACGAAGCCGACGCGCGTGCGCAGCAGGTCGTAGTTGATGGCAGCGGACTCCATGCCGTTGAACAGGATCCGGCCGCTGTCCGGGTGGTACAGCCCGAGCAGCAGCTTGATGAGCGTGCTCTTTCCCGCGCCCGAAGGGCCGACAAAGGCAACGCTCTCTCCCGAACGGGCGGCGAATGACACGTCCAGCAAGCGCGGCATCCTTCGCGCCGGGGTGCCGGTAGGTGACGCCTTCGAACTCCAGGGACTCGATTCCGTCCGGCACGGCGCCCCCGGGGTTCCGCGGAGCCGGCTCCTGGGCGAGGATCTTCTCCACGTTTTCCAGGCTTGCCCGGGTCTCGGAGTATTTTGCAACGACGTTTCCGATTTCTCCGAGCGGGGAAAAGATGGCAAAGGAGTAGAACAGGAGGCTGAAGAACTCGCCCAGCGTGATCAGCTTGAAGTACGCCAGGATCAGCATCTGCAGGAGGAACAGGGCGCGGAAGAAGTTTATGGCGGTGCCCTGGAAGAACATGAGCATCCGCACCGTCTTCACCTTGGCCAGCTCGAGATCGAGGATCTTCTGGTTGGTGGCGTTCAAGCGGTCGATCTCCTGCGTCTCCAGGCCCAGGCTCTTGATCAGCTCGATGTTGCGAAGGCTTTCCGTCGTGGATCCCGCAAGGGCATTCGTCTCTGCGAAGATCGTTGTCTGCACGCGCTTGATCCTGCGGCCGAGTGAGGATACGAGCAGCCCGAGGATCGGCGCCAGGATGAGGAGGGCCACGGCGATGGACCAGTGCACGAAAAACGAATACGCAAGCACGAGCACGAGGGTCAGCGAGGAGATGAACACGCTGTTGATGGACTGGCCGATCATGTCGCGGCTGTCCAGTCGCGCTTTTTGCAGCTGCTGGAGCACCGCTCCGCTCTGCTGATCCTCGAAGGCGCGGTAGGGCAGCCGCAGGGAGTGTGCGATGCCGTCCGCGTACATGTTCGCCCCCACGGACTGCGAGACCACGTTGACGTAGTAGTCCTGGAAGTTCTTGGCGATGCGGCTCACCATTGCAACCCCGACGAATGCCAGGACCATCAGGGACACGCCCCGGATGAACTCGGCCCAGGGCATTGTGCCGAAGTGGGACGCGTACTTGTCAATGATGATGCGGAAGATCTGGGGGTCGAGCAGGGAAAAGACCTGGTTGATCACAGCGAGGACGACCGCGAACACGACCATGCGCCGAAAGGGGCGGATATAGGAGAGAAGAAGCTGCATGAGCTAAGATACTCCGTTCAATTTGAGATTGTCACTTTTTCTCCCTCGTTCAGGAAGCTCTGGCCCTCGGTGATGATGAGCGCTCCCTCGGAGAGGCCCGCTGTGATCTCGGTCACCGCTTCGTCGGAGATTCCCGTCTGCACGGCGATCCTTTTCACCGCCCCGGCCTCCACGACATAAACATTCTGGACCCCGGAGTCGGTAATCAGCGCCTGGCTGGGCACCACGAGGATGCCGGTCCTGCTGTCCACCGGAAAGGAAACCCGGGCGAGCATGCCAGGACGCAGGACGTCACCGGGATTGTCGATGCGGATTTTTACCGCGTATCCCTGCGTGCGGGGATCCGCCGCCGGGCTCACCGTCTGCACGATTCCCGTGAGCGACCCGGAGCCTGCCGCATCGGCGCTGACCGGGACGCGCTCGCCCGGCCGCACCTTCCGCACCAGCGCCTCGTCCACGCTGGCCTCGGCGGTCACGCTGCTCACGTCGATGACGACGAACGCGGGGGAACCGGCTGAAACCATCTCGCCGGGATCCACGGCGCGCGATGCAACCACGCCCGCAAGAGGGGAAACGATGGTCGCGTTCGAGAGCTGGGACTCCGCAAGGTCGGCTGCCGCCTGGGCCTGGTCGACCTGCGAGGAGGCAACCCCTGTTGACTGCGGACCGGACTTTTCCTGCAGCAGGCTCAGGTTCTGCCTGGCCGCATCCAGGGCGATTGCGGCGCTGTCCGCCCGCGCTTTCGCATCGTCGCGCTGCTGCCGCGCCACGGTCCCGGCTGTGAACAGCTTCTGCATCCTGTCCGAGAAGTCCCGGGCATCGTCGTTCTGGACGCGGGCCTGGTCAAATGCCGCCTGCGCCTGGATCACCTGCGAGGAGAGGGAAGAATCGCTGGTGCGTGTGAGATTGCCGCGGGCGCTGTCCAGCGCGGCCCTTGCCTGCCGCGCCTGCGACTCGTAGTCCCTTGTTTCGAGGGTGAACAGGACCTGGCCCCGTCGCACAACCTGGCTGACGTCCGCCAGGACTGAAGCAACGCGACCGCCCACCTTTGCGGCGACGACGATCTCCTGCTTCGGCTTGATGCGGGCCGGGACGTCGAGGGAAACGGAGATCGAAGAGCGCTGCACGCGCGCCACCGTGACCGCAAGGGGAGGCGCAGCGGCCGGCCTGGTGCGGCCGCACGCGGCCAGGGTCAGCACCGCGGCGGCGGCAAGGGCAAGAGCGGCTGCACGGGCAAAGGCGGCGGAGCGTTCCTGTCCGCGGTGATGCTTCATTGCGCGTACCCTCCGTCGAGTGGAGCTCGCCTGCGGGCGTTCCGCGTCGACCGCATTTCGTCAAGAATGGTGTACACGACGGGAAGGAGAATCGGCGTGAGCAGGGTGGAGGTCACCAGGCCGCCGATAAGCACGACAGCCATGCCCGAACGGATCTCGCTGGAGGCCCCGATGGAGAGGGCGAGGGGGAGCATACCGACGATCATCGTCACCGACGTCATGAGGATCGGCCTCAGGCGCGTGATGCCCGCCTCCACGAGCGCCTCGCGCAGCGGCATCCCGCCCTTGACCAGGGTGTTGGTGTAGTCGATAAGCAGCGTGCCGTTTTTCGAGATCAGCCCGTCGAGCATGATGAGCCCGATGAAGGAGATGGTGTTGATGGCCTTGCCCGGTGACGGCGAGCGCCGCGAATGCGCCGATGATGCCGCACGGGATGGAGAGCATGCGGATGAGGGGCGTGAGAAAAGATTCGTAGAGCACCACGAGGATCATGAAGACCAGGAGGAGCGACGCCCCGAGAGCCCATGTCAGGGACCCGAAGGAGCTGGACATGTTCGCCTGGTCACCCGTGTAGCCCAGCTGTGTACCCGTAGGGGACCGGGACGCCGCGCATCTTCTGCCTTGATGTCCGCGGTCAAGGCGCCCAGGGGCCTTCCTGCCGTGTTTGCGGAGATCGTGGCCACGTTCTGGCGATCGCGGCGCAGGATCTCGCGGGCGCTGTCGGTGCGGCTGAAGGTTGCCACCTGCGCCAGCGCGATCTGCTGGCCGGCGGGGTTGATCATCTTCAGCATGCCCAGGTCCTCCGGCCGCCGCAGCTGGTCTTCCCTGTAGCGCACCACCATGTCGTACTCGTCACCCGCGTGCCGATAGACGCCCGCGGTCGTGCCGGCCAGGGCGGTGCGCAGCACCAGGGCGATATCCGTGGTGGCAAGTCCGTAGGCGGAGGCGGCCAGCCGATCCACGTGGACGCTCACTTCCGTCTGCTCGGCGCGCATCGTGTTGTCCACGTCCGCCGTGCCCGGGAACGCTCCGCACGATCTCTTCCACCCGCCGGGCCAGCGCCGCGCAGCACGTCCCGGCCGGGTCCGATCACGTTGATGATGAGCGGCTTGGCACCCTCTATGGACGTGCGCGAGATGATGCCCGGCTCGGTCACGGAAAAGAGCGCGCCGGGCAGGCCGCGTCCCCAGTCACGGAGCTCCCGGGCGATCTGCGCCTGGCCCTTGCGGCGCCTGCTCTTGTCCTGCAGCTTCACGATGATCTCGGAGGTCGATGCGGAAATGTCCCCGCCAATTGAGGCGAAGGCGTCTGCCACTTCGGGGATCGACATGAGGTGCGCCTCCACGATCCTCGTTTTTGCGTCGGACTGCGCGTACCCGGCCCCTGCCCCGAGGTCGAGATCCACCACGAGCTTGCCCTGGTCTGCGGTGGGCATGAACTCGGTCTGGACGACCTTCAGCGGAACGAGCGCGAGGCTGCCGACCAGCAGGAGGGCCACCGGGACGATGACCGCCGCCCGGTGAACGAGCGACCATTGGAGAAGCCGCCGGTAGGTGCCCTTGACGCCGCGTCTCGAAGAATCGGCCGAAGGCGCCGGGCCGGCCTGGTGATCGGCTGACGCACGGGACCGAGCGCCCCGGCTTCAGCATCCGCGATGCCATCATGGGCGTGACGGTGAACGAAACCAGCAGGGAAAGAAGCGTGGCGCACACCACGGTGAGGCCGAACTCGCGGAAGAATTGCCCCACGATATCCGTCATGAAGGCGATGGGCGCGAAGACCACCACGTCGCAGAGGGTGATCGCTATTGCGGCCAGGGCGATTTCCTTCCGCCCGTTCACGGCGGCCGCGCGGGGCAGCTCGCCGAGGGCGATGTGGCGGTCGATGTTTTCCAGGATGACGATGGAGTCATCCACGAGGATGCCGATGCACAGCCCCAGCGCCATGAGGGAAACGACGTTCAGCGTGAAGTGCAGCGCCCACATTGCGAAGAACGTACCGACCAGGGACACGGGGATGGCCACGAGCACGATGAGTGATGAACGCCATCGGCGGAGGAAGAGAAAGAGCACGAGGGACGTGGTGATGATGCTCTCCACCAGGTTCAGCCGCGTCTCGGCCAGCGACGAATTGATGAACAGCGTGGCGTCGCTTGCCACGGTGACCGACGGTGCCCGGCGGGAGGGTCGGGCCGAGCGCCGCCAGCTCCGCCTTCACGGCGTTTGCCGTTGTTACGACGTTGGCGTCGCTCTGCTTGCGGACGAAGATGCCGATGGTGGGGTGCTCGTTCAGCCGCACTGTTTTCGTCGGGGGACGGGTACTCGAGGGCGACTCGGGCGATCTGCGAGAGGCGCACGCTTCCGCCCGCCGTCAGGGGCACCTGGAGGTTGCTCACGTCGTCGATGCCGCTGAACTCGCCGACCAGTCGAACGGAGAGCTCGCGCGCCTTCTGACTGGATCTCCCCCGCGGGGATGTCGAGGTTCTGTGCCTTGAGCACGGCAAGCAGAGCCGCCGGGCTCACCCGGTAGTACTCCATTGCCAGGCGGTCAACCGTGATCGCCAGCTCCTTCTTCTGCGACCCGACGATGCTCGCGTTTCCCACGCCCGGGAGGCTTTCCAGGTCGTCGCGGATCCTGTCGGCCTGGTTCGGAAAGCTCTTCCAGAGTGGCGGATCCCGTGACGGAGATGATCAGGATCGGCTGGCTGTTCACGTCGAACTTCGCCATGACGGGCCGCGTGGCTTCCTTGGGCAGGCGTGTCCACGACGCCGTCCAGTGCCTTCTGCACGTCGATCACTGCGGAGTTCATGTCGGTGGACATCGTGAACTGCAGGATCGTATACCCGAAGCCCGTGCCGGAGGTGGACCGGATGGTGTCGATCCCGTTGATGCCGGACACCGCGTCCTCGATCGGCTTGATGACCTCCTTGTCCACTTCCTCGGCACCGGCGCCCGCGTAGGCGGAATGGATGGAGATGACCGGCGTGTTCACGGCGGGGAAAAGGTCTGCGCCGAGGTTCACGTATCCCACGACTCCCAGGCCGACGATGAGGGCGACACCCATGAGGATCGCCGTCGGACGGCGGACGGAGAGATCCGTGATGCTCAAAGCGCATCCCCGGTGACGTGCGCGATGTCCGCGAGCGACCTCCTCGCGGGTGAACTGGGCGAGAAGTCGATCGAGCTGCGCTGATCCGAAAAGGATCTCCGCACCGTGCAGGTCTTCGCGGCTGGACATCCCGTTCTGGACGGAAACCTGAGCGTTTTTCAGGCGCTCGGCAGCGTATTCCTCCTGCGCCTGCCTCTCCGAGAGATCTGCCTCGGCTTTCACCGCCGCGTCCACCGCCCTGCGGACGGCCAGGCGCGCGATTTTCTCCGCCTGCCGGACGCCGAGGCCGGCCGATTCCGCGTCCTTCTCCGCCTGCCCGATCCGGGCGGCGGATTCCATCCCGTCGAAGACGCTCATCTTCACGTTCAGGGAGACGATGACATCCACGCTCCAGGATGTGGCCGCCGTGGAGTTCCGCTGCCGGCTCCGTTCAGCACGGAAGTAGTTTTCCTGGCCGGTACGCCGAAAGGCTCACTCCGAGGGAGACGTCAGGGTGCAGGATTGCTCCACCTTTCTCGATGGCAAGCTTCTTCTCCGCCAGGCCCTGCCGGGTTCGCGAAGCGGCAACGTCGGTGGAGGTTGCCTGGGCTCGCGCGCGCAGCGAGAGCTCGTCCAGGGAGGCGGACTCGTGCCCAAACCCGGTTGCCAGGGAGATCGCCGACGGGTCGAGCCCCGTCAGGATTCCGAGGCTTTCCAGCGCGGTGGCCCTGCCCTGGCCGGCCTCGATGAGCCGCGCCTCCACCTGGGCGCATCGCGACCGAGCTTCCAGCAGCGTTTCCCGCGTCAGGGACCCTTCGTCCAGGCCGGTCTGCCGGTCGACGACGATCTGCGCCGCCGCATCCGCGATCCGGCGCAGAACCTTTTCGGACTCCTGCGCAAGGAGCGCGCTGAAATACGCTCGGCGCACCTCGCGCTGGATGTCCCGACGCTGCGCAAGAAGGTCCACGCCGGCCGAATCCATCAGCAGCGCTGCCACATCGATGGCGTTGCGGATCTTTCCCCACGTGAACAGCGGCTGAACAAGGGTGGCGGACACGGAAAAGTAGTCGTAGGGCTGCGCGCCGATCGTGAAATCCTGCAGCGGGATGGGCACGGGCTTCGGGGGAATCGGCAGCACCCCCAGCGCGCCGGCCGCCACGGTGTAGCCCGTAGGCGGCTGGACGAGGTAGGAGGCGGAGGCCGCCAGGTCCACGTGGGGCAATCGCCTTCCGGCGGCTTCGTCCACGGCCAGTCGTGATTTCTGCACCGCCAGTTCCCGGATACGGATGGCCTCGGAAGCCGTGCCGGCGCGGCGCAGCGCCTCTTCGATGGTGAGACCCGGGGCCTGCTGAGGCAAAGGCCGGTGAGGCAGCCCGGAAAGAGCACAACGAACGCACAGGCGAAACACCGCAGCCTCCGCGACGCCGCGCCCGTTCACGTCAGCCCCCCGCCACCATGCGGACGATCGTGTCCTTCAGGAGGTCGATCTCCTTGTCCACCTGCGCGGGCTCGGCGAGCGCCGCGGAGAACAGCACGCCGCTCACCGTGACCCGGATGAGGAACCGCTGCCGGGCAGGATCTGCGGTCAGGCGGGGAGCCGCATCGGGCTCTTTCGGCGAACAGCTGTTCCAGCAGCCGGCACAGCTCGAGGAGGCTCTGCTGGAGGATCTTCATCTGGGAGGATTCGAAGAGCATCCCCCGCAGGAGCGGCAGTGAGTTCTTGAGGTTGCGGAAGCCGATCTCGATGACCTGCCGGATGCGCGCATCGGCGGGCGCACCGGACTCGGCGATCTCCCGGATCTGCTGGAGAAACCGGCTCCATCCCTCCAGGGCAGTGGCACGGAAGAGGTCCCTCTTGTCGCTGAAGTACGTGTAGATCGTGCCCGACGAGATGCCGGCCCTCTCGGCGATGTCCTTGATGACGGTCGCTTCGTAGCCGACGTCGCCGAACACCGCAAAGGCGGCCTCGATGATCTGGGCGGGCTTTTCCTTGTCCCGGGTTCTTGCCATGGCACCTTCCTGTTGCCGTGCGTCAGAGCCGGCATATTAATGATTGAAGGTTCAATTAATATACTGTACGGTGCGGCCGCCGCGCAAGGGCCTGCTGTTTCTCTTTGCTTTCGAGCCCGGAGGCTTTCCGCTATACTGCGGGCTCGGATGAAAAACGCGGCACTGCTCCTCAGCTACCTGGTGTTCGTGACCGGGGCCAATGTCTTTCTCAAGCTTTCGGCGGAAGCGCGGGAAACCTGGCTTTTCCTCACGATGCTGGCGGCGGGAAACCTCGCAGGATTCGTCGGTGTTCTCGCCTACACGGGGCTCCTTCGCACGCTGCCCCTGCACGTCGCCTTTCCCCTCAGCCGGGGCATCGTGGTGCTCGGCGTGCAGCTGGTCGCGGCCCTGCTCGTCTTTCACGAAAGGTTCCGGCTCACCGAGGCAGCAGGAGCGGTGCTGGTAACAGCGGGAATACTCCTCGTCGGAGCGGGAACGCGCGGCGCCAGGGCGGATGCCGACCGACGGGAGCCGGCTGCGTGAGCACGCTGCTGCTCCTGCTCGCGGACGTGACGTCAAACACCACAGCCCACGCTTGCCTCAAGAAATCGGCCGGGGCGCGAGCCATGAAGCTGTTCCTTCTCTGGCAGGCGGCCGGGAAATTGCGCGGCATTCCTGGGCGTGCTCGCCTACACTGCCATCCTGCGCGGCATGTCCCTGCATGCTGCCTACCCGCTGACCGAGGGGCTCACCGCACTGGGGTGCAGCTTGTCGGCGGAGTACTCCTCTTCCGGGAGCGGATTCCGCCGATTGCGTGGGCTGGCACGGGATTGATTCTCTCCGGTATAGTGCTTTTCAGCCTCTGAACTCAGCCTTGGAAGGAGTTGCGCATGGCCGACACCAGACGGTTCATCGACGAGCTGCACCGCGCCTGGAGAGACGAGAAGGGCGCCGCGCTCACCTACGCGGCGGCCGCCGCAAATGAGACCGACGCGCGGCGGCGGGACATCTTCCTGCGGATGGCAGCGGAAGAGGAAAAGCACGCCGCACGCTGGGAGGCGCGGCTGCGAGAGCTGAGCGAAGCCCCCGGCGACTATTCCGAGACACCCACGGAGGTGCAGAGACGGCGGGAGCTGGTGGCCAAGGATCCGGTGACCATTGCCTCCACAATGGCCGCGGCGGAAGGCAGCGCGGATGGCGCGTACGAGGTGCTTGCCACGCTGGCGCCCACGGAGGCGGACCGCAAGGCATTTGCCGATGCCGGGCGCGCTGAACGCGCCCACGACCGGGTGCTGAAGGACATGGCCTCCCGCGGCGAGCACCCGCGGAGTGCCCTGGACCGCATCCTCGGCCGGGAACGGCACGTCCGCAGCGGCGGATGGATCGGGCAGGCCATCTACGGAATCAACGACGGCCTCGGTGCGGCTTTCGGCGTGGTCAGCGGTGTTGCCGGGGCCACGCACGTGAACAGCTCCTTTGTGCTCCTGAGCGGATTCGCATCCATGGTTGCTTCCGCCCTCTCAATGGGAAGCGGCGCGTACCTCGCGGTGAAGTCCGAGAAGGAAGTGCACGAAGCGGAGCTTGACCGGGAACGCAAGGAGATCCGCGAGCATCCCGAGGAAGAACGGGAGGAGCTTTCCCTGTTCTACCAGCTGAAGGGCTTCAGTGAAACAGAGGCCAATGCAATGGCCGCCAGGATGTCCGAAAACCCCGAGGAAATGCTTCGCACCCTCGCGCACGAGGAGCTGGGACTTTCCGAGCAGGCATTCGCAAGCCCCTGGCGCTCCGCCGGCAGCGCCACCGTTGCCACTGCCGTGGGCGCGGCCGTCCCTGTTCTCCCCTACCTCTTCACCGGGGGAACGACGGCTCTCATCATCTCTTTCGTCGTCAGCACCCTCGCCCATTTCGGAGTGGGGGCGGCAAAGGTGGTCGTGACGGGCCGCACCTGGTGGAAGAGCGGCATGGAGATGATGGTCATCGGGCTTGCCGAGGCTGCCATCACCTACGGAATCGGCCTGCTGGTTGCCCCCCTGATGGGAGGAAGCGTCCTGTGAGGCGGATACACTTGACCATTCTGGCAAACCGTGCCAGAGAAAGGCAGAGGTGATACATGGCGGAGACGCATCGGCTTGGTGAAAAGGTTCGCTCCATACGGGAGTCCCGCAGCATGTCCGGCGAACAACTTGCCGAGCGCGCCGACCTGGCGCCGGAGCTCGTTGCGCAGATCGAGTCCGGCTCCCTCATCCCGTCTCTCAGTCCACTGATCAGGATCGCACGTGCGCTGGGAGTGCGCCTGGGAACCTTCCTCGACGATGCGGAGCAGGTTGGACCTGTTGTCTCCCGCGTCGGCGCCCATGAGCACGTGGTCCGTTTTTCCGGCCGCGACCAGCCCTCCCGCAGCGACCTTGACTTCTTCTCCCTTGCCGCCAACAAGGCCGGGCGGCACATGGAGCCGTTCGTCATCGACATCCATCCCCTTTCCGCCCAGGCCGCCCGGCCTTCCGCCCACGAGGGGGAGGAGTTCATCTACGTTCTTTCGGGTGAGATCGAGGTTGCGTACGGCAAGGACGTCTACCGGCTGAAGGCAGGAGACAGCATCTACTACGACAGCATCGTCCCGCACCACGTGCACAGCGCCGGCGAGCTGGAGGCACGGGTCGTGGCGGTGGTGTACGCCCCGTAAGCAGGCACGGAAAAGGACGCACGACAGTGGAACAGATCAGCGAGACACTCGGCGCCGTTCTGGAACGGCAGGCTTCGGTCTTTCCGGAAAAGGATTTCATCGTCTTTCCGGATCGCAGCCTTCACTTCACGTATGCCGCCTTTGACGCGCGCGTGAACGCGCTGGCCCGGGGGTTGATGGGGATCGGAATCGGCAAGGGCGACCACGTGGGCATCTGGGCCACGAACGTTCCTGACTGGCTCACCATCCTTTTTGCCACCGCGAAGATCGGCGCGGTCACCGTCACGGTGAACACCTCGTATCGGACCCACGAGCTGGAATACATCGTGCGGCAGTCCGACATGAAAACGCTGTGCCTCATCAACGGGTTCCGTGACAGCGACTACCTGGCCATGGTGAACGAGCTCATCCCTGAGCTGATGACATGTGAACGGGGCGCGCTGCAGTCCGCGCGTTTTCCACGGCTGCGGTCGGTGATCTTCATGGGACCCGAGAAGCACCGGGGCATGTACACGACTCCCGAGCTGCTCCTCCTCGGCGCCCACGCCCCGGACGGTCCCCGGGAGCAGGCCGCGGCGGGGCTGCGGTGCGGGGACGTGATCAACATGCAGTACACCTCGGGAACGACCGGGTTTCCGAAAGGTGTCATGCTCTCCCATCATAATATCCTCAACAACGGATTCCATATCGGGGAGCGGCAGAAGTTCTCCGCAGAGGAGCGTGTCTGTCTCCCGGTGCCCCTGTTTCACTGCTTCGGCCTGGTGCTGGGCATCATGGCAATTGTCACGCACGGGGCCACGGCCGTTATCGTGGAGAGCTTCGACCCGCTGCTGGTGCTGGCCTCCGTGCAGAGGGAGAAATGCACGGGGTTGTACGGCGTTCCCACGATGTTCATCGCAGAGCTGAACCATCCCATGTTCCCGATGTTCGACCTTTCCAGCCTCCGCACGGGCATCATGGCGGGTTCACCCTGCCCCATCGAAATCATGAAGCGCGTGATCGCCGAGATGCACGCGTCAGAGATCACCATTGCCTATGGGCTCACCGAGGGCTCGCCCGTCATGACTCAGACCTCGACCGATGACCCGATCGAGCTGCGGGTTTCCACGGTTGGTCAGAACCTGCCGGGCATCGAGGTGCGCGTCGTGAATCCCGAGACCAACACCGCGGTGCCCGCCGGGCACGCAGGGGGAGGTGGTCTGCCGCGGCTACAACGTCATGAAGGGCTACTACAACATGCAGGCAGAGACCGCGGATGCAATCGACGCGGAAGGATGGCTGCACTCGGGAGACCTGGGAACCGTTGATGAGAACGGGTACTTCAAGATCACCGGAAGGATCAAGGACATGATCATCCGGGGCGGCGAGAACGTGTATCCCCGGGAGATCGAGGAGTTCCTCCTGACGATGAACGGCGTGAAGGACGTGCAGGTCGCGGGTGTCCCCAGCCCCCGCTACGGGGAGGAAGTCGGGGCTTTTGTCATCTGCAAGGACGGCGCCTGCCTCTCCGAGGAAGACGTGCGCGACTTCTGCCGCGGGAAGATTTCCCGTTTCAAGATACCGAAGTACGTTTTTTTTGTTGATTCCTACCCCATGACCGCAAGCGGCAAGATCCAGAAGTTCAAGCTGCGGGAGAGCGCGCCCCTGCTTCTCCGTGAGCGCGGCATCGAGATGGTCTGAGGCAGGAGCGCCGGGTCTGGCGTCAGATCTTCAGGACGTCCAGGAGCGCGGTGGTCATCCAGGGGACGTAGGTGATGATCAGGACGGAGGCGAGCATCACCAGCTGGAACGGGAGAACGTCCCTGTAGATCCTGACGATCGGCTTCTGGAACCTGTACGAGGCAAGGAAGAGGTTCAGCCCGAGCGGCGGCGTGAGATATCCTAGCTCCAGGTTGGCCAGGAAGATGATCCCGAGATGCACGGGGTTGATGCCATAAGCGATGCCCAAAGGCGCAATCAGGGGCACCACGATGGTGATCGCGGAAAAGATATCGATGAAGAATCCCTTGATGATCAGCACGAGGTTCAGGAGAAGCAGGAACACGAACGGAGAGACCACGTGAGCGCGCAGCCATTGCGTGAACTGCAGGGGGATCTGCGCATCGACGATGTAGTAGGAAAAACCGCTTGCCGTGGCAAGGATGACGAGGATCCCGCCCAGGATCACGACGCTCTTCAGGAAGACGGCGGGGAGCTGGCGCGGCTTCACGTCCCGGTGCACCACCACTTCCAGCAGGACTGCGTAGATGACGGCAACAGCACCGGTCTCCACGAGCGTGGTGATTCCCTTCAGGAACAGCACGAGAATGAGAATGGGCAGCAGGATCTCCCCCAGCGAGCCCCACAGCGTGGGCAGCAGCTGGCGCAGGTCGAGGGCGGTGCGGGGGACGCGGTCGCGCCGCGCCCTCCAGACCCCGATTGCGGCGATGCTCAGGACCATGAAGGCGCCGGGAAGAATGCCGCCGATGAACATGTGCTTGATATTCGTCATGGAGACCACGCCGTAGAGAATGACCGGGCAGGCTGGGCGGAAACAGGAGGCCGATGCTCCCTGATGCGGTGAGCAGGCCCCTCCCGAAGCTTTCGTCGTACCCGCTGTCCTTGAGGATGAACAGCAGGAGGGCGCCCACCGCAATGATCGTGACACCCGAGGCCCCGGTGAAGGTGGTGAGAAAGGCGCAGATCAGGATGCTCATGAAGGCAAGGCCCCCGGGCAGCCAGCCGAACAGGGAGCGGAACAGGCGCACCAGGCGCTCCCCGGACCTGCTCTCCGAGATGATGTAGCCGGCAAGGGTGAACAGCGGGATGGACGGGATCACGTCGCCGGTGAGCATGGTATAGGCCTGGTTGGCAGCCGACTCCACGGCGCTTCCGGAATGCAGGAAGAACAGGAGCGCAAGACCGCCCACCAGGACGAAGATCGGCCCCCCGAGGAATACGCTGGCAACGAGGAGGAGGATGAGCGGCAGGTGCAGATGCAGCAAGAACCGGGGCCAGCGGCTCCGGCGGCGACACCCGGCCCCGCGACGGCAAGCCAGGGGAGACAGCCGACAAGCGCATCCCACCCGAGCGCGAAGCCCGCAAGTACACCCAGGGAAGCGATCCATCGCCGCCCATGCCCCCGCTCGGGAGTCCGGATGAACCGGATGGCGATGACCGCAAACCCGATGGGCATCACCAGTGCGACGATCCAGCTGGGGAACACTCCGACGGTGTCCGTGGGATCGAACCCGGTGAGGGCAAACGAAAGGGAGGCGGCGGCCAGCGCGGTGCAGACGGCCACCGAGACCAGGGATGTGCCGGTGGTGACGACCCTGCGCACGGGCTCGGACAGCCGCTCAACTCCCACGCTCATGGAGAGGTGGCTCTTCTCCCGGGTGGTGATCATTGCTCCCGCGAAGGAGATCCAGAGGACGAGGTGGCGGACGTAGTCCGTGGATGCGCGCAGCGAAGAGACTCCCAGCGAGGCGCGCGACGATATCCAGGGCCAGGATCAGCGTCGCCGCAAGGAGCAGGAGGGGCGCGAATGAGTTCTCTACTGCATGGAAGATCTTGAAGAAACGGTCGCGGGACATGCACGCACGGTACCCGGCTCCCTTCCCTTCTTCAAGCGGGCAGAATGCGCAGGCGGTATCCGACACCCGGCTCGGTGATGATGAGCTGCGGCATCTGCGGATTCTCTTCGAGCTTTTTCCGCAGCCCCGTGACGTACACCCTCAGGTAGTTTGTTTCCTCGTCCGTGTTCGGTCCCCACACTTCCCTCAGTATCTGGCGGTGGGTGAGGATGCGTCCGGCGTGCTGCACGAACAGCCGCAGCAGGCCGTACTCAGTCGGCGTCAGCTTCACCGTCAGTCCGGCCACCTTCACGGACCGGTCCTGCAGGTCGACGCTGAGCCGGCCGGAAACGAACGTTCCGGTGGCCTCCTGCGGCGCATGATGGCGGACGGCAACCCGCATCCGCGCGATCAGCTCCCCCGTGTTGAACGGCTTTACAATGTAGTCGTCGGCCCCGGTATCCAGCAGGCGGACGATCTCATCCTCGGCGTTGCGCACGGAGAGGATGATGACCGGCACGGAAGACCATGTCCGCAGCTCCCGCAGCACCTCCACGCCCTCCCGGTCCGGAAGGCCGAGATCAAGCAGCACGATGTCGGGCTTTTTGCCCAGCACCATCTGCAGACCCTCCTCTGCCGTGCCTGCGCCGTGCACGACAAATCCCTGTGTCTCCAGGCTCACCCGGAGAAGGCGGCGGATCTGCGCCTCGTCGTCGATGACGAGTACAACGGAGGTCATGGTGCCGGCGTCCCTGCGTCGACGGCGACGCTCTCCGGCAGCTTGATGTTCACCGAGAGCCCACCCTTGCGGTTGATGAATGCCGCAATGGTCCCGCCGTGAGCTTCCACGATGCCCTTGCAGATGGGCAGGCCGAGGCCGACGCCCCCCGTGGCGGCATTCTTGCCACGGAAGAAGGTCTCGAACAGGTGCGGCAGCTCCCCGGGGCAACACCGGGGCCATTGTCCGCCACGGTAATGCTGATCCCGTCTCCAGCTTTTTCCACGCTGAGCTGGACGGCTGTTCCCGGGGGAGTATGGGCGGCCACGTTGCCCAGGAGATTTGCCAGCACCTGCACCATGAGGATGAAGTCCAGCGAAACCAGGGGAATGTCGTCCTCGATGCTGATGGTGAGGGGATGGTCGCTGGACTGCCGGCGTGCCGAGTCGGCAACCACGGAGGCGAGGTCCATCACGTCCGTGGAGGACCGCTTGAGGCGCAGCATGCCCGGACTCCAGCCTGCTCATGCTGAGCAGGTTTTCCACGATGGCGTTCAGCCTGTCCACCGCGGTGAGCGTTTCCGTGAAAAGCGTGGCGCGCGCATCCGCGTCACCGCCGGTGACGGGGTCCATGAGCGCGGTGATCGACCCCTTGATTGTCGTAAGCGGCGTGCGCAGCTCGTGGGACACAGTGTTCAGAAGCACGCGGCCGAGACGCTCCGATTCGCGCGCCATCAGGTTCCTGCGGTTTTCCTCCGCCAGCTGCTCCCTTTCGATGGAAAGGGAGAGGGTGCGGCCGAGCATCTGGAGGGAACCCTCCTGGTCGGGAAGCCACGCCGCATCCTTCTGCAGCCGTACTCCCAGAACACCGACCGCCGCGGTAGGCGTCAGGAGCGGGATGTAGTGGAACTGCGCCATGTGCAGCGTGTCCGTGTATCTGCCGCAGGGGGTCCTGCTGTCGAAGCACCAGCGGGCTACGCCCCGCTCCTTCTCGTCCACCGACATGCCGCCGAGGCTGTGCGGAACCGTCAGGAGCCCGCCTCCCTCGCCGGGAAGGAACGCGATCACCTCGACCTCGAGATAGCGCGTGACATACTCCAGGCCCGCCGCCACGATTCCATTCGAGGCTCGTCTGCCGTGCCAGTGACTGGGAAAAGTCCAGCAGGAGGCTCATCCGTCGCGCTCGCACGCCCAGCATTCGCTGGTTGAGCCTCAAACGCGACATGAGGAATGCCAGCGCGGCGGCCGTCACGAAGTAGAGGAAGAACATCAGAACGTCCTCCAGCTTCGTGATGAGAAAGGTGAACCGGGGAGGCAGGAAGAAGAAGTCCCAGAGGACAGCGCTCACTCCCGCGCCGATCAACACCGCCAGACGGTCGCTGAAAAAGGCCAGGGCGATTATTGCCAGCAGGTAGAGGATGGATGCGGAGCGGTACCCGATGACAGGGAGGGCCAGCAGGTTTACGCCCGTTACCGCGGCAATCACGAGGATCATCTTCGAGATCGAAGCTCGTTCCGCCCGCAGGTAAGATGTGAGGCGCACCCGGGGCCGCGCAAGCGCCGCGCCCTTCTCCTGGACCACGGCAACGTCGACATCGCCGCTCATCTTCATGATCCGTTCGGCGATGGTCCGGCGGCGGAGAAACGGCGCACGGCCGACCATGCCGGATTTCCCGACGACGATCTCTGTTATGGAGTTGCTCCGGGCAAACCTGATGACCGCGAGGGGCACGTTGTCGGACGGGAGAGTCACCATGGCCGCTCCAAGCTGCCGGGCGAGGTTCATGTTCTTTCTGAGCGATTCCTGGGCCGCCTCCCCCAGCGGCGAGCCGGTGTCCACGTACAGCGCCGTCCACTCTGCCCTGAGGTTGAAAGCCCTCTGCCTGGTCCACCGGATGAGGTGCGCCGAGTTCGGGCTCGGGCTGATGGCAACAAGGAGGTGCTCCCCGGCGGCCGGGGCGCCTGCCGGGGCGCTTTCCTGGAGCATGTCGGAGAGCTGGTGGTTGACCAGGAGCGCCGTGTGGCGCAGCGCCATTTCCCGCAGGGCAGCGAGGGTGCTCTTCTTGAAGAAGTTCTGGGCGGCCGCCTCGGCCCTCTCGCCGAGATACACCTTCCCCTCGGAGAGCCGTTTCAAAAGCTCCTCGGGGGAGATGTCGATGAGCACGACCTGGTCAACGACGTCGAAAACCGAGTCGGGGATGCGTTCGACGATGGTGATGCCCGTGATCTCCTCCACCGTGTCCGCGAACCCCTCGAGGTGCTGAACATTGACGGTGGTGAACACGTCGATGCCGTGCTCGGTAAGCTCGAGGACGTCCTGGTAGCGCTTGCGGTTTCGCGCGCCGGGCGCATTCGTGTGCGCCAGTTCGTCCACGAGGACGAGCTGCGGTTTCCGTGCGACAACGGCGTCAGTGTCCATCTCCTGGAGTGACTTTCCGCGGTAGGAAAGGGCCATCCGCGGAACGAGCTCGAGGTTGGAGGCAAGTGCGTCTGTCTCTTTCCGCTGGTGGCTCTCCAGGTACCCGATGACGACGTCGGTTCCTTCCTGCCGCTTGCGCTCCGCTTCCTGGAGCATGGCATAGGTCTTCCCGACCCCCGCAGCCATGCCGAAGAAGACCTTGATCTTCCCTTTTCCCTCCCGGCTCTTCTCGATCACCCTCAGAAGAGCATCGGGGTCGGGACGTCGTTCAGCGTTGTCAGACAATTGACGGGCTCCTTGATGAGGGTATCGCGGATTCGCGCGCGGGGAATAGGGCCGCCGCCGGGGACTCAGCTCCTGGGGAACTGCCGATCCAGAGCGAGGTTCAGCTCCAGCACGTTCACGCGCGGCTCCCCGAGGAATCCCAGCTGGGGAGCCTCTTCGCAGCTCTGCACAAGGGCGAGAAGCTTTTGGCTGGCTTCAGCCGTGAGACGACGCGCCGCAGCCACCCGGGAGACCTGGAGCTCCGCGGCCCGCGGACTGATGTGCGGGTCCAGCCCGCTGCCGGAGGCAAAAACCATGTCCTGCGGCGGCTCCGCATTCCCGTTCGCTTTCTGCCAGTCCGCCTTGTTCTGCGTGTAGGCCTTCTTCAAGTCCGAGCTCGTCCATCCCCAGTTGCTGGCCCCCGAGTTGGAGGCATCGTACTTGATCGACGACGGGCGTGAGTGAAAGTACGCGTCCGTGGAGAAATCCTGCCCGATCAGCGCTGAACCGATGATCTTCCCATCCTTCACGATCAGGCTGCCCTTCGCCTGGTCGGGGAAGAACACGGCACCGACTCCGAACATCAACAGCGGGTACATGCCGCCGACCACCACCGTCCAGAATATCGTCGTGATGACTGCTGTCCGTACTGGTTTCATGACATTCCTCTCCCTCAGGCCAGACCTATGGCGTGGACCAGGAGGTCAATCGCCTTGATCCCGATGAACGGAGCGATGATCCCCCCGACTCCATAGACGAGAAGGTTTCTTCTCAGGATCCGGATTGCACCGATGGCCCGGTAGCGTACGCCCCGCAAAGCCAGCGGAATCAGGGCCACGATGATGAGCGCGTTGAAAATGACCGCCGACAGCACCGCGCTTTGCGGGGAAGCCAGCTGCATGACGTTCAGTGCCCACAGGGGACCGACGCCTCCGGCCACCGCATAGAGACCGAGGAACATGGCCGGAAGAATGGCGAAGAATTTGGCCACGTCGTTTGCAATGCTGAAAGTGGTGAGGGCACCCCGCGTCATGAGCTGCTCCTTGCCGACCTCCACGATGTCGATGAGCTTCGTGGGGTTGGAGTCCAGGTCCACCATGTTCCCGGCCTCGCGCGCCACCTGGGTGCCCGAGCTCATGGCAACGCCGACGTCCGCCTGGGCAAGAGCGGGCGCGTCATTCGTGCCGTCGCCGATCATGGCCACCAGGTGGCCGTTCCTCTGCTCCTCGCGGATGCGCTCGAGCTTCGCCTGCGGAGTGGCCTCTGCAATGTAGTCGTCCACTCCCGCTTCTGCGGCTATGGTGGCCGCGGTGAGCGGATTGTCCCCGGTGATCATGATGGAGCGGATTCCCATCCTGCGGAGATGCATCAACCGATCCTTGATCCCGCCCTTCACCACGTCCTTGAGGTACACAACCCCCAGGACCTCGTTGTTTCGAGCCACCGCCAGGGGAGTGCCGCCTTCCGCGGAAATCCCACTCACCTTTGCGGCCACCTCCGCCGGGAAACTCCCCCCCGCCGATTTGACCCATTCCTTGACCGCTTCTGCCGCACCCTTCCTGATGCTTTTCCTCGAGTCCGGGAAGTCGATGCCGCTCATGCGTGTCTTGGCGGAGAATGGCACGAACTTGCCGCCGATTTCTGCCATGCTCCCGGACTTGAGGGGGTAATTCCTTCGGGCCAGGTTGACGATCGACCTGCCTTCAGGGGTTTCGTCGGCCAGGGAGGCGAGCATAGCCGCCTCGGCCAGCGCGTTTTCCTGCACTCCCTTCGCCGGAGAGAATGCGGAGGCCATCCTGTTTCCCATCGTGACCGTGCCTGTCTTGTCCAGCATCATCACGTCGATGTCTCCCGCGGCGTCCACCGCCCGGCCGCTGAGCGCGAGGACGTTCTTCTTGATCAGCTTGCTCACGCTGCTGATTCCGATGGCCGAGAGAAGCCCGCCGATGGTCGTTGGTATGAGGCAGACCAGCAGGGCAAAGAGGACCGCCGTCGTGATGAAGGCGCTCGTGCCGGACTGCTTCACGCTGTAGTCGGAGAAGAACCAGAGCGTGCCCACGGCGGCGAGAAAGATGATTGAAAAAGCAGAGAGCAGGATGAGGAGGGCGATCTCGCCCGGGGTTTTCTGCCGCGTGGCGTTCTCCACGAGGCCGATCAGCCTGTCCACGAATGTCTTTCCCTGCTCCGCAGTGATGCGGACCACGATCCGGTCGCTGATGACTTTCGTTCCGCCCGTTACGGCGCTGCGGTCGCCCCCGGATTCGCGGATCACCGGCGCGGATTCTCCCGTGATGGCCGACTCATCGACGCTGGCGATTCCCTCCACCACCTCTCCGTCACCGGGAATCACGTCGCCCGTTTCGCATACCACGCGATCACCGAGCCTGAGCTGGGCGGACGGCACTTTTTCCTCGGTGCCGTTGGACAGCAGTCGACGTGCCATGGTTTTGGTCCGCATGGCCCGCAGTGCGTCCGCGCGTGCCTTGCCCTGGATCTCCGCCATGGACTCGGAGAAGTTCGCGAAGAGAACCGTGAACCACAGCCAGATGGCGATCTGCAGGTTGAAACCGTCGAACTTTCCGTGAACGAGGTCCGCGATGAAGACCACCGAGATGAAGACTGAGCCCACCCAGACCATGAACATCACCGGGTTTCGGATCTCTTTCCGCGGATCGAGCTTTTGAAAGGCCATTCCCACCGCGCGGCTCAGGATGGGGAAGCTCCACAATCGTATTTCTTTGCGCATGTCTGTCTCCTGTCGCGGCTTTCCTAGAACACCATGCCCTTGAGCATCAGGAAGTGCTCCAGGACGGGCCCCAGGGTCAGCGCGGGGAAGAAGTTCAATCCCGCGAGAATGATGATCGTGATGATGAGCAGGACGACGAACGTCGTGTTGTTCGTTGCAAAAGTGCCCACGCTGGGCGGGATGGGGGTCTTGGCGCCCAGGCTTCCCGCGATGGCGAGCACCGGCACGATGACGACAAACCTGCCAACGAGCATGGCCAGCGTTGTCGTGACGTTGTAGAAGACGGTGTTGACGGTCAACCCTGCAAATGCGCTCCCGTTGTTGCCGATTGTCGATGAATACGCGTACATGATCTCCGACAACCCGTGGGGGCCCTGGTTGTTGAGACCCGCAAGCCCGGCTTTCGTGACGACCGCTATGGCCGCCAGGAAGAGTATCATCACGGTCTGGCCGATGATCGCCAGCACGGAGAGCTGGACCTCGCGCGTTTCGATCTTCTTCCCCAGGTACTCGGGCGTTCGACCCACCATCAGGCCGGCGAAAAATACGGTGATGAAGACGAACACGAGCATGCCGTACATCCCGGCCCCGACGCCGCCGTAGATGATCTCCCCCAGCATGATGTTGATCATCGGAATCATTCCGCCCAGCGGGGAGAAACTGTCATGCATCGCGTTCACCGAACCGTTGGAAACCACCGTCGTGGCCTCCGCCCACATGGCACTTGCCGGGATGCCGAACCGAACCTCCTTGCCTTCCATTGAGCCGTGGCCCCCGGTCATGGTGTTCAAACCGAGCTCGGCGACCAGGACAATGACCATGCCGATGGCAAAGACCGCTGTCTTTGCCGCGAAGAGGGCGTGACCCTGGCTCCTGTCCTTCACCATGCGGCCGAAAACGAAGGGAATAGCGACGGGTACGAGAAGAATGGCGATCCATTCCAGGAAGTTGCTGAACGGCGTCGGGTTCTCGAACGGGTGGGCCGAGTTCACGCCGAAAAATCCGCCGCCATTGCTTCCCAGCTGCTTGATGGCGATCTGCGAGGCCGCGGGGCCCATAGGAAGGATCTGGTCTTTGCCCTCGAGGGTGATCCCGTGCACGTAGCTGGAGAAGTTCTGGACGACCCCCTGAGACAACAGGAAGATCGTGAGGATGATGGACAGCGGGATGAAGACGTAGAGTGTCGTCCTCGTGATGTCCACCCAAAAGTTGCCCAAGGGGGCACGGTATCCTGGCCTGTTCTCGCCTTCGGAGGCCTTGTTCCTGATGCCCCGAATGAGCGCAAGAGCGGCGGCAATGCCCGTTGCCGCACTGAGGAAGTTGTGAACGGCCAGTCCTGTCATCTGGGAGAGGTAGCTGGCGCTCACCTCGCCGTTGTAGGCCTGCCAGTTCGTGTTCGTCATGAAGCTGGCAGCGGTGTCCATGGCGAGGTGCCAGGACATGTTCGGGATATGCGCTGGATTCAGCGGCAGCCATTGCTGGGTCATGAGAAGTGCCATGAGACTGAGGAACCCGAATGCATTGAAAGTCAGCAGGGCCGCGAGATACTGTTTCCAGTTCATCTCCTTGTCCGCCGAGGCCGCGGTGATGCGGTAGATCCCCCGTTCCAGGGGAGCGAGGAACGAGAGGATGTGCCGTTCGCCCTCGAATACCCGTGTCATGAACTTTGCCAGGAACGGGGCAAGGGCAAAAACGACGCCAAGGGACACAACGAATTGCACCCAGTTTGCTGTTGTCATGGCTTTCTCCTAGAACTTGTCCGGCCGGACGATCGAATAGACAAGGTAGAAGAGGAGCAGCACTCCGAGAATTCCCGCTACGATCAATTCGGTACTCATGCATTGATCATAGGCACGGGGGCGGGAAGAGAGGAATTCGGGACGCGCTAAGCTTGGATTGTTCCGCGCTAGGAAAGCGCTAAGATTTCGATATCAGGACACGTGCGGCACCGGGACGCGAATCCAGAGCATGTCCGAAGGCTGGTCGCCGTCCGCGGCATAGAGCAGCGGGTCGGAAAGGTGCCGACGGATGAAATCCGTCAGCTCGCCGGATGTCGAGAACCGCTCATTGTCGAAGAGATTGTCGTCAATGATCTTCAGCCGCAGCCTGTCCTGAGGAGCCGTGAGTCGGGTACCGCAGCGCCGAATCCGCGGAGTACCGCGGCGCGAAACCCGCCGGGTACCGCCGCACGGCAGCGAGTCACGTCTCAGCATCCTCCCGGGAAAAGACGGCCACCTGCCACAACCCGGCTTCCCGATGGTAGGTGCGCACGAGACCCCGGGCATGGAGCACCGACTCCACGGCTTTCGTGCCGTGGAAAAAAACCCGAAACGTGTCTCCCCTGATCCTGCGCGAGAAGTTCATCAGCCGGATTCCCAGCCGGGTCCACCACGCATCACGCGGATAGACAAGCCCGTAGTGGAACCGGGCTTTCTCCGCCGACGCGGCCACGAGCCCCTGCATGTCGTCGAAGCAGCAGATCACCCTGTCCAGCGTCACGATGTCAGCGGGGGGAACTCCCTTTGCAAGGTCGACAAAATTGCCGTACAGGTACCGCACCCTGTCAGCCAGTCCGCGCCGCTCGGCTTCTGCTCTTGCCGCGTTGACGTATGCCGAAGAGGCGTCGACGTCGGTGGCTTCCCTGGCTCCGGAGGAGAGAAGCTCGTGATGGACAACGCCGACCCCGCCACCGACGTCCAGCAGGGTCCTGCCCTGAACGCCCCGGGCGCGGAGTGCCTCGATGAGGAGGCGCGTCGTCTTCAGAGCGCCGCGCCGCCGAATCCTCTCCAGCTGAGTGGCGGCAAGGCGCTTGTCGAAGACGCTCTCGATTCCCTGGCACTGGCACCGGCTCACAAGGCCAATATACCTCCGCCCGGGCCGGCCGGACAACGACAGGGACCGCAACCCGGGGCGCGCGCACTCGCTTGAACCCCTGCTCCGCCATGAACTACACTCTCGCCGATTTGAAACCACCGGTATCAACGATCATTCTCGATTTCGGCGGAGTCCTGGGCCTGCCCCAGGATCCCGCGCGAGCGGCGAATATGGCGTCCCTCTGTGGACTCTCCCAGGAAGAGTTCTCCCGCCTGTACCATCTCGACCGTCTGGAGCTGGACCGCGGAACGCTCTCCTCGGAGGAGTACTGGACACGGAATTCTCCGGGCCTCCGGCGTCGCGGAGTCTGCCGACATGATTGCGCGGGTCGAGGAGGAGGATTCCCTGGGCTGGACCAGGATCAACGAAAAGGTCGTTGCCTGGTCCCGGGAGCTGCGTGCGGCCGGCTACCTCACGGCCATTCTCTCCAACATGCCGTTCGATAAACTCGCCTACATGCGGAAAAATCCGACCTTCGACTTCATTGACGAGTTTCCGGTCACTGTCTTCTCCTGCAACCACCGCGTGGTGAAGCCTGAGCCTGCGATCTACCTGCTTTGCCTGGACCTCCTGAAGAAGAAGCCGGGCGAGTGCGTGTTCCTGGACGATTCTCCAGTCAACGTCGCTGGAGCCCGGGCGGCAGGGATTCCGAGCCTCTTGTTCCGCACCGCAGAAGAGGCGGTGTCGGTTCTCGCCGGGACCTGGGGGCTTCCCGTCGGAGGCCTGGTTGACAGCCACCGCTCGTGACACCCGCTGATGGTCTTCAATTGTATACTCCGATTAGAAAAAGGCAACTCGCATATCTTTTCGGCAAGTTTGCAATATTCTTCCCTTCTTATTGACATTTTTATCACGACATGATATTCATTGTATTGTGAATTGATTCACTATTCGGGAGAAACTCATGGAAACAAAGCAGCACGTAAAACCGGTAGAAGAAGTCATCGCGAAGTATCCGAAGTCCCGCGAGCACCTGATCTCGATCCTCCAGGAAGTGCAGGCAGAGTACGGCTATCTCTCCAGGGACAGCATCAACCGGATCTCTGACTATCTGAACCTTCCTTCCTCGAAGATCTTCGGGGTGGCGACGTTCTACAACCAGTTCAAGCTCAAGGCTCCCGGGAGAATCCAGATCTCCATGTGCCGCGGCACGGCATGCCACGTGAAGGGATCTCTGAACCTGCTGGATACCTGCACACAGGTCCTGGGCATCGAGGTCGGGGAGACCTCGAAAGACGGTCTTTTCTCTCTGGAGACCGTGGCCTGCCTCGGATGCTGCTCCATCGCCCCGGCCATGATGGTCAACGGCCGGTTCTTCGGCCGGCTGGATAAGAAGAAAGTGGAGTATCTCCTGGACACGTGGCGCGCAAGCGGGAGGGTGGAGGAATGAGCAAGGTATTCATCGGGATGGGAACCTGCGGGCTGGCCACGGGCGCAGGGGAAGTGAAGACGGCCGTCGAGAAGTGGGCAGCGGCGCACGCAGCGACGATCCAGATCACCCCGACGGGCTGCATCGGCTATTGCAAGGCCGAGCCGATCATGGACGTGGTGACGGACTCGGGCCACCGCGTTTCGTACAGCAACGTGACCCCCGAGGTCGCCGGTTTCATCCTGGATGAGGTTCTGGTCCGGAAGAACTACAAGCTTGACGGGCTTCTCGGCCAGTTCACCAACGGAAAGGCTCCCCTTCCCGGAATCCCTCTCATCGACGAACACCCCTACTTCAGGAAGCAGGTCAAATACGTGCTGCGTAACTGCGGCGTGATCGACCCCGAGTCGATTGCAGATTACCGCAGTCACGGCGGATTCAAAGGACTTGAGAGGGCCATGGGCATGACGCGCCAGGAAGTCGTCCAGGAAATCACGCGCTCAGGACTGCGCGGGCGAGGGGGCAGCGGGTTTCCTCACCGGGAAAAAATGGGAGCTTGCGCAGGCCTCGAAGAGTGACAAGAAGTACGTGATCTGCAACGCCGACGAGGGTGATCCCGGTGCGTTCATGGACCGCTCCATCCTGGAGGGTGACACTTACTCCGTCCTGGAAGGCATGATCATCGCCGGATATGCAATCGGGGCAGACGAGGGAATCATCTACTGCCGCGCCGAGTACCCGCTGGCAATCGAACGTATCAACAAGGCAATCGGGGTCATGAAATCCGAGGGCATCCTGGAAAAACCCGGCAAGAACGGCTTTACCTTCGCCCTGCGCGTGAAGAAGGGTGCCGGCGCTTTCGTCTGCGGTGAAGAGACCGCGCTCATGGCGTCCGTGGAAGGGCGGCGGGGAATGCCGAGGCCGCGCCCGCCGTACCCGGCGGTTTCCGGTCTCTTCCAGAAGCCTACGATCGTGAACAACGTGGAAACCATGGCCAACGCGTCGCATATCATGCGCGAGGGAGCGGAGAGCTTTGCGGCCATGGGCACCCAGAACTCGAAGGGCACAAAGGTCTTTGCGTTGACGGGCAAGATTGCCAACCCGGGCCTCGTCGAAGTTCCCATGGGAATCACGCTGCGCGAGATCGTCTTTGACATAGGCGGCGGCATCCCGGGGGGGAAGGCATTCAAGGCCGTGCAGATCGGCGGGCCGTCGGGAGGGTGCATCCCGGCGGAGCACCTGGACATCAAGATCGACTATGAATCGCTGAAATCGGTGGGCGCCATCATGGGATCAGGCGGCCTCGTGGTCATGGACGAGGACACCTGCATGGTGGACATGGCGCGCTATTTCACCGCGTTCATCACCTCCGAGTCGTGCGGCAAGTGCATTCCCTGCCGGGAGGGAACCCAGAGGCTGTACGAGATCCTCGATTCCATCGTCTCCCCGTATGCAAAGATGGCCGACGAGGAAGAGAACCTCCTGCGGTTCAACCGCGTGCTGAACATGGAGGGCCTGGCTCAGGTCATCAAGGACACTTCCCTCTGCGGCCTCGGCCAGAGCGCCCCCAACCCGGTGCTCTCGACTCTGCGCTTTTTCCGCAAGGAGTACGAGGCGCACATCTATGACCGGAAGTGCCCCGCGCACCAGTGCAAGGGACTTCTCACCTACGCAATCGACACAAATGCCTGCACGGGATGCACCCTGTGCGCGAAGAAGTGCCCCACCAGCGCGATTGTCGGCGAGAAGAAGAAGGCGCATTACATCGTGGACGAGAAGTGCATCCGCTGCGGCACCTGCCAGGACGTGTGCCGATTCAGCGCCGTGAGCGTGACATAAAGGAGCAGCTGACCATGATCAACCTGACGATCAACAACCGCAAGATAGAAGCCAAGCCGGGTACCTCGATCCTCGACGCCGCCCAGGGGGCGGGAGAGAAGATCCCCACCCTGTGCCACATCAAGGAAGTGTTTCCCAGCGGCGCCTGCCGGATGTGCGTTGTCGAGGTGAAGGGAAAGCCCGCCCTCGTGCCGTCCTGCGCATTCCCGGTTGAAGAGGGCATGGATGTCCAGACGCGCAGCCCGCGGGTCATCAACGCGCGGCGCACGATCATCGAGCTTCTGCTCGCCAGCCACCCCTTCGACTGCCTCACCTGCCCCAGGAACGGCTACTGCGAGCTGCAGTCCCTGTCCTCCGAATACGGGATCGACCGTGTGCCATACAAGGGCAAGACCCGGCACCACTACACCGACTTCTCATCGCCTTCCATCATCCGGGAGCCCGACAAGTGCATCCTCTGCGGCCGGTGCGTGCGCATCTGCGAGGAGATCCAGGGCGTGGCGGCCATCGATTTCACGCGGCGCGGGTTCGACACCATGGTCCTCCCTCCCTTCGAGATGGACCTGAGCGAGACAACGTGCGTGAACTGCGGCCAGTGCACCCTGGCCTGCCCCACCGGGGCCCTGCACGAAGTCCGCGCTGTGGAGAAGGTCATGCAGACGCTCCAGGAAGGGAAGAAATACCTGGTTGCGCAGGCAGCCCCTGCCATCCGCGTGTCCCTGGGGGACTTCTACGGACTGCCGGCCGGCACGAACGTCACGGGCAAAGTGGCCGCGGCGCTGCGGCGCATGGGATTCCGCCAGGTTTTCGACACGGATTTCGCCGCGGATCTCACGATCATGGAAGAGGGCACGGAGCTGGTCAACCGGATCAGGAAGAACGAGAAGCTTCCCCTGTTCACTTCCTGCTGCCCGGCATGGGTGAAGTACGCCGAGGTCTACTACCCCGAGCTCCTTCCCAACATCTCCACCTGCAAGTCTCCGCAGGAAATGATGGGCGCAACGATCAAGAGCTACCTTGCGAAGAAGCAGAACATCGACCCGAAAGACATCTTTGTGGTCTCCGTCATGCCCTGCACGGCAAAGAAGTTCGAGGCCCAGAGGCCTGAGCTGTCCAGCGAGGCGGGAATCGCGGACGTGGATGCGGTGATCACCACCCGGCAGCTCAACCGCATGATGCGGATCTACGGCATCGAGTTCGGCAGCCTCCCGGAGGAAGACTTTGACAGGCCTTTCGGGGCGCCCACCGGATCCGGCGACATCTTCGCCGCTTCCGGCGGTGTCATGGAGTCCGCGCTGCGAACGGCGTACCACCTGCTCACGGGCACCGACCTTGCCCGGCTGGACTTCGAAGATGTCCGCGGGATGGAAGGGGTGAAAGAGGCCGTGGTCACCATCGGCAAGCGCACGATCAGGCTCGCTGTTGCCAATCGCCTGGGGAATGCGCGGCAGATCGCCGAGCGGGTGAAGCAGGGCAATGCGCCCTGGGACTTCATCGAGGTCATGGCCTGCCCGGGAGGCTGCGCGGGCGGAGGCGGGCAGCTCTTCGGCTATGACCCCGAGAGGGTGCAGAAGCGGATTGCGTCCATCTACTCGTTGGAGAAGAGCCGCACGATTCGGATGTCGTACAAGAATCCCGCCATCACGGCGGTCTACAAGGAGTTCTTCGGGGAACCCGGGTCTCACACAGCGCACGAGCTCCTGCACACGGGATACGAGCCCCGGGCGGTGCAGAAATAGAGGCCGCGCCGGCTGACGCCGCGGCGCGTGCGCCGGACAGGCGCGGTGCAACTTCACCAAACCGTGTTTCCCGTGTAGAGTCTCAAGGCAACTGTGCCGCGTGCGGCGCAGCGTCGCAGCAAATGCGCCGTGTACGTCGCAGCAAATGCGTCGAGTACGTCGCAGCAAATGCGTCGAGTACGTCGCAGCGAGGAGGCTGGTAATGGCGCGCATACTCATCGTCGATGACGATACGGACCTGCTGGAGGGACAAAAGCTGTTCCTCGAAAAGCACGGCTACACCGTGCAGACCGCACTCACTATCGAGGACGGGCTGACGCGTGCCCGCGAGTCCGCGCCGGACATGATCCTTGCGGACCTTATGATGGAGCATTACGACTCGGGATTCGTTTTCTGCAAGAAGGTGCGCGACCTGCCCGGGCTGGAAAAGGTTCCCATCCTCATGCAGACCGCTGCACCGCGGAAAATGGGGTTCACCTTCGACACGGGCTCGTCCCCGGGCCGCGAGTGGATGAAGGTCGACGAGGTGCTCACCAAGCCGGTGCCCCTCGAGCACCTCCTGGGCAAGATCGAGCAATACCTCTCCTCGAAAGCTCGCCATGCCTGAATCCGGGCCCGCCCTGCGCGGCCATCCGGGCGCTCCCGCGACGGCCGCTCTCATCGCGGCCCGGGAACGCGACCCGTCCCGCGTGCTTGTCATCGACCCAGAGGAGGGGATGAGGGAAGGAATCCGTCGGATCCTGGAACGCCGCGGCTGCGCCGTGCGCATCGCCTCGGACGGCGAGGATGCACTGCAGGGGCTGGCCGAGTCTCCCGCCGACGTGGCGCTTGTCCCGCTGTCCCTGCCCGGCATCGGTGGACCCGCACTCGCCGAGCAGCTCCTGCGGCGTTCCAGCGGCCGGACGGTGGTGGTCATAACCTCGGCCCGCGCCTCCGTGGAGGCCGCAGTCGAGGTGACCCGTCAGGGAGCATTCGACTTCCTCGTCAAACCTTTCAGCCCCGAGAACCTGATCTGCGTGGTCGAACGCGCCGCTCAGGAGGCGAAGCTCATCCGAGAGCGCGAGAAGTACCTCTCCGAGCTCGCCGGTGAGCGAAACCTGTCTCACCAGATGATCAACTCGATGCACGAGGGCGTGGTGGTGTTCAACATCCGCCGCGAGCCGGTCCTCATGAACCCCCGTGCCGAGCATTTCCTGGGAACCCATTTCCGCGAGGGAATGAGCCTGCCGGACCTCTTTGCCGACCTTGACGCCGCCGCTGCCATCGAGGCGGTCATCGATTCGGCGCCCCACCAACCCGAATGCCGGCTGGTCCAGTTGCACGCGGGCGAACGGCGCCTGCAGGGCAGCATCTCGCCGCTGCTGCGGGACGGGGATGCCGGGGGGGTGATCGTGATCCTCAGCGACGTCACCGAAACCTGGAAGGCGGAGCAGGACAAGAACAGGTTCGTATCCATGGTGGCCCACGAGCTGAAAAGCCCGTTGTCTGCCATCATCAACTACCTCAATGTCATCCTCACCGGCATGTTCGACGACAACCCCGCCAAAGTCCGCGAGATGCTGGAGCGGTGCAAGGTGCGTGGGGAGGCCCTGCTGGACCTGGTCCGCGACCTGCTGTACATCAACAGCCGCGAGGTGGGCAAGGTGGATCGCACGATCGAGCCCCTGGACCTCAAGGCCGTCCTGGCCTCGCAGCTGGAGTTCTTCAAGGTCCAGGCGGACAAGCGTCACATTGCCCTGCAGCTGGAAGCCCCGGCCGGCCCGTGCATGGTGAATGCTGACCGCGGTGACCTCGACCGGATCTTCATGAATCTCATTTCCAACGGCATCAAGTACAATCGTGAGCAGGGAAACCTCACGGTGCGGATCTCGGGGGTCGGACCGGCGTGGGAGATTGCATTCGTCGGATACCGGCATTGGCATGAGCGATGCGGAACAGGCCGGCGTGTTTCAGGAGTTCTACCGCGTCAAGAACCACAAGACATCCGGCATCACCGGCACCGGGCTGGGCCTGGCAACGGTGCGCCGCGTGCTGGCCGGGTACAACGGCCGCGCCCTCGTGCAATCACGGCCGGACGCCGGCTCGACGTTCACGGTCACCTTCCCTCGGGAGGGCGGGTGAGTCGAGCCCCCGGCGGTGGGCCGCGCCGCCGGGACACCGGGGTTCTCGTCCTGTCGCTTGCGGGATTCTTCGGAATCTTTTCCACGACGATGTCCAAGAGTCCTGTCCTCCCCCTCTTCGTGAAATCGCTTTCCGGAAGCGACACGGTGATCGGGCTGATCGCCGCGATATCTCCGTTTGCGGGCGTCCTTTTCAGTTTTCCTGTCGGAATGCTCGCTGACAAGTGGGGAAAAAGAAGACTGCTGACCATTTCCGCCGGTGTCCTGCTCATTGCCCCTCTCCTGTACCTGTTCGCCAACAATCCTTTCTGGCTCATTCCCATCCGGTTTTTCCACGGGATTGCCACCGCCATCCTTACGCCGGTGGCCTCCGCGTTCATCCTTGGTGCGTACCCCGACAGCAGGGGGGCGAAGCTCGGGCTCTTCTCTTCCGCGACGCTGGTCGGGCGTACGCTTGCCCCGCTGCTCGGTGGCGCGCTCATCTCATGGTTTCTTTTTCTCGGAGGGTCGCTGACGTACCGGGGAGTCTACGTGGCCGCGTTCGCCCTCGCCATTCCCGTGCTCTTCCTCGTGCTTTCACTGGATCGCGATGAGCCTGGTGCCGGCGGCGGAAAAGCGCTGCCCCGGGTCATCCCGGCGGATTTCGGAAGGAGCCTGCTGGAGTTCCTGCGGAACCGCAGGCTCCTCGGCACGTCACTTGTTGAGATGGCGACCTACTTCGCGTATGGCGTCCTTGAAACCTATCTCCCCCTGTACCTTTCCGATCTCCATGTCCCCGGGTACCAGATCGGCATGGTCTTCTCCCTGCAGATCCTGGCAATAGCTCTCACGAAACCCCTGTTCGGGAAGCTGGCCGACCGCGTGGACCGCAGGATCCAGATTCTTTCGGGCATTGTTCTCCTCGCGGCGGCCACGGCAATGATACCGCTCGTCACCGGCACCGTGGAGCTGACTCTCGTGAGCGTTGTATTCGGACTGGCGGTCTCGGTGTCCACGGTGGCCACGAGCACTTACGTTGCGGAAGTCGTTGCAACTGAAGAAATCGGTGCCTCGATAGGCGGCCTCAGCTCGATCATGGACATCGGCCATTCCTCGGGCCCGTTCGTTGCCGGGATCGTCATCACGGCGTTCAGCATGGCGGCAGGATTTTTCGCAGCGGCGGCCGTCTGCGTTCTTGGAGCAGCCGCGTTCACGGCGCTGGTGCTCGGGAAGCGCCGGCGCGGTGCGAACTAGATCCGCAGCAGGCGCAGCAGCGGAGAAAACAACCCCCATTCAAGCCCCGCCTTCGTGACCGCCGCGAGCGCAAGGAAGAAAACGATTTCTGCGATCTCGATGGTTGCTCCCAGCACGTCACCCGTGCAACCCGCGATCTTCTGCCAGGAGAGGCGCCAGAAGAGGGCCAGGGCGATGAGGGCAGCGCCCGACCGGGACAGGAAGCAGAACGGCTGCAATGAGCGAGGAGGCGGCTGCAAGCACCTGCAGCCCGGCGCCTCCCGTGCGCGAGATGATGCCCGACTCGCTCCTCGCGTACGGAAGCAGCCGCATGGCAGCCAGGACGAGACCCCGTGAGAACATCGATGCAATGGGCAGCGAAAGAATCAGGGCGCCGGTCGGGAGAGACATGAAAGAAGCCGTCCGCAGCAACAGCGAGAGCCCGATCGCCGTACCTCCCATGGTTCCGATCCTCGGGTCCTTGAGAATCCGGAGTACCGCGTCACGGTCCCGGCGGCCGTAAAAGGCGTCGGCGCAGTCAGCCAGCCCGTCCAGGTGGATGGCGCCCGTCACGAGGAGGGAGATGCCCACCAGCACCACCGATGCGAGCGCCGGGCGGAAACAGCCACGCTGCCCCCGTTCCCGCCGCGGCAAGCAGGGCGCCGATAAAAAGCCCTGCTGCGGGATACCCTGCGAACATCCCGTTCTCCACGCGGCTCTTCAGGAAGTCCGGCACCGGCAGCACGGTTAGGAACGCCAGGGCGGAGAAAAATCTCCGTATCACGCCCCGCTCACTCCCGCCTCGGCAAATGTCGCCATTTCCCTGATCACCTTGACGCCCGCCTCGATGATGGGCATGGCAAGCGCGCAGCCCGTTCCTTCTCCCAGCCGCATGTCAAGGTCGAGGATCGGAGAAAGACCGAGCAGCGAGAGCATGGCCTGGTGGGCTGGTTCAACAGAGCGGTGGGCGGCGAACATGTAGTCCACGACCCGCGGCTCGATGAGCCACGCGAGCACCGCACCGGCCGTTGAGATCACACCATCGATGACCACGGGCACCCTGCTTTCGGCGGCGCCCAGGATCAGGCCGGCGATGCCGCCGATCTCGAACCCGCCGATCTTGGAAAGAATGTCTATCGGATCACGCGGATCAGGCGCGCGGGCGGCGATGCTCTCCTCGATGACGCGCTTCTTCTTTGCCAGGCCGGCGTCATCCACGCCGGTTCCCCGTCCCGTGATCGGCGGAAGGGTGCAGCCCCGTGGTCACGGCCGCGATGGCCGCCGACGGGGTAGTGTTGCCGATGCCCATGTCACCCGTGCCGATCATCCGCACTCCGTCTGCCGCCAGGCGTCGGGCGATCCCAGCTCCCCGCTGGATGCACAGCACGGCGTTCTCCCGGCTCATGGCCGGCACCCGCGCGCATGTTCGCGGTTCCCGGGCGCACCTTTGCGTCGATGACGGCGCCCGAGGCGACAAGCGCGGAAAGGTCAGCGCGGCATCCCATGTCGACCACCTGGACGCCGATTCCCGCGTGCTTCGACATGACGTTGATGCCTGCCACGCCCATGATGAACCCGTGGACCATCTGACCCGTCACCTCGGACGGGTAGGCGCTCACCCCCTCCTCGGTGACACCATGGTCTCCGGCCATCACGACGATCATCTTGCGGGACAGGTCAGGCGTCGGAAATCCGGCGATCCCCGCCACCTTTTCTCCCATCGTCAGCAGCTTTCCCAGGGCTCGGTGGGGCATGAGAAGCGCATCTGCGCGCTCCTGGGCGCGGCGCTTCGCCGCCCCGTCGATATCGGAAACTCGAATTCCCAGTTGTTCAGCCATCTCGCTCACTCCTCTGCTGCGGTTTGATGCGGAGCGGGATGCCCGCTCACCATGAGATACACCTCGTCGGCGCCGTGCGCGATCACCTCGTTTGCCCGGCCCGCGCAATCGCCGGAACCTGCTGCCCGAGGACCGTCTCCGGCACTACGCCCGAACCCACCTCGTTCGTCACGATGATGACGGTGGCACCGGCAGCGCCGCTGGCGCTCCGCAGCCAGCTCCTCCGCGCATGCGCCTCCGCCCGACTCTCGTCGAAGAGCTCGTCGGCGAGCAGGAGGTTCGACATCCAGATGGTGACGCAGTCCAGGACCACGGTATGCGCCTCGGCGAGCGCCGTGCCGAGGGCCCGCGGGGACCCGGAGCGGCTCCTCGACGAGCCCCCAGTCGGCGGATCGGGCCCGGCGGTGCGCCGCGATCCGCTGCTCATCTCATCGTCGAACGCCTGCGCGGTGGCAATGTACGTGCGCGGCCCCGCCGCTTACCCGCAAGCACCAGGGCGTAGCTGGATTTACCGCTCCTGCTTCCCCCGGTTACCAGGATCACCATGGCCGCTGCATCCGTTCAGCGAAACAGGTCGGGATAGGCCGCGCGCGCACAGCCACTCCACGGCGTCCACGATGTACTGCGACGTGGTGCTCTTCAGTCTTTCGGGCATCTGCTACGACCCGGCCTGTCTTCACGGCGCGCAGCCCCTTCAGGGCAGGATCCCCCGTGACCTGGGAGAAGAACGCGGCAGCCCCGTGGGGATTGCCGTAGACCCACCCGGGAAGCACGAGGAGGTCAGGGTCGAGCTGCAGGATCTTTTCCCGGGAGAGCGGCACCTGCCCCCATTCATCCGCGGAAAAATCGGCCACCGCGTTCACGAGCCCGGCGCGGCGCAGCATTTCGTCCCACGAGCTTCCCCGTCCCTGCGCGGATCCCCACGCGGCATAGTCCATGGCCCGAGCCGTTTCCCCGGTGCCAGCCGTGACACGCGCTGCTCAACGCGGCAAGCCGCGCCTCCATTCCCGCGATCATCGCTCGGCCGCCCGCGGTCTCTCCCGTGAGGAGGGCAAGCCGGGCGATCTTGCTCTCGATGGAGGCGACGGTGACCCCGCTGGACATGAGGTACACCGGCACGCCCGCGTCGCGCAGCTGGTGCACGGGTCCCGCGTCACTCCAGTCCGCCACCAGGACCAGGTCAGGGTCCAGCGAGAGGATGGTTTCAACGTTCACGTCCAGCTTGCGCGGGACCTGCGCCGCGGCCACCGCGACGTTCGAGACCGCCGGGTCCGCGGCAAACGTGGTGACCCCCTGCAGCCGATGCGCATCGACCAGGGTGAGGAGCATCTCGTCCGTTGCCAGCGTGAGGGAAATGATGCGCACGGGCCGGGCCGGGAGCGTGACGGCCGCGCCTGTGTCATCCGTGACACGAAGGGGATAGCCGTGCTGCTGCGCGCACAGGGGAAGGCCGGCGCAGAGAAGACAAAGGAAGGCGGAAAGATGCGGGGCAGTCACGAATCCCTCCTGCAAAGGCACACCGCGTGCAGGCAATTGTTGCGTGCAGCCCCAACGTTTCCTGGCTTCCGGGTCATCCTTTCGCTCCGCCTTCCCGGTCTCTCCCGTCAGGGATCAGGCCAGTGGCAGTCTCAGGAGCGATTGTCGCCGGTGACAGTGGCGCGTCCGCGGCGGATTCTCACCGCCTTCCGTTGCAGGGCCACGGTGACCGTACATGAGCCACCGCGGGGTGTCAAGGCGCCCGCCCGGTGGCATCGGTAGTGTCCAAAAGCTGAGAGCTCCGGGGTGGGCGTTCAGCCCGGGCCGAGGAATGCCGCGCGGTTCACCTTCAGGGCGTCTATCCACGTGAGGTCCACAGAGGTCCCGTTGATCCATCCCTCGACGCCTGACTTCGTGACGGCCTTGTACCACCAGGAGGCCGGGCGGTCGCGGGACAGCCGGGTGTCGCTGCGGTCAAAAGCGTACAGCTGGTCGCCCCGCGAAAGGGTCGCCGTCACGCTGCTGCGCTCATCCGGGCTCCGCCAGGAGCGGCGCGGTTTCCGCCGTGACTGTTGCGATCTTGGGAAGGTCGTCGAGCGGAGCCTTTTTGAACTCCCTGCCGTCCCAGGGAAAGAAGCTCACCGTTGTCGTGCGAAACTCATCCGTCCCCGAGACGACGGTGTAGTCAGTGTCCACGCGGACCATGTCGCGAATGCCGCCTCCGGTGGAATCGAACAGGCGGTCCGTGGCGGTGTACGAATAGCCGGTGTCCGAACCGAAGCTCACGTTGTAGCGGAAAATCGGCACGAGGCTCCCCTCGCGGCGGTGCAGCCAGGCCTTCCATCGCACGGGTGTGGAGCCGAGAAACCGCAGCGATACAATGGTCTCGGCCTCCAGGAGAATTTCAGGCTGGGAGTCCGAGTTCAGATCTTCAAGGGAAACATGCAACACCCCCGACGGGTGAAATGAGTCGGGGAACGGAAAGACGCTGGTGTCGACGAGCGTCACGCTCCTTCCGTCGGCTATCACCAGGAGGCTGAATTCCGATTCTCCCCCTCCAACAACGATCTTGCGCGGCATGATCCCGGCGGCCAGCCCCTTGGACTCGACAAGCATCAGGGCTGCGGCGGAAGAGTCCACCCAGCCAAGGACCGGCCCGTCCGGGCCCGTCCCGGCGCACCCGGTACATCCTCCTGAAGTCCGCGCCCGCGGGCACCCAGTCTCCGGTCTCCAGCAACGTGACCCGCGTTCCCTCTGGAATCAGCTCGCCCTTCGAGTTGCCGTCCCTGTCCACCAGTGGCGTGTCGGTCAGGATCAGGACAAAGCGGACGTCACCGAGGAGGGCGGGGAATTCCAGCCCCAGGGGCTGCCACCGCATGTCGTTGCTTGAGTTGTCCGTGCCGGAAAGGACCCTGTCTTTGAGCGGGAAATACAGGAGCCGCTGCTCGGGAAGCTGGATGGACGATGACGCTGCTGCCGGGTCGGCGAAGGCAACGGGAGCTTTCGTTGTGGACTGCGGACCAGGCAGCGGCTTTTCAGCGCGCGAGCACGCAACGAGAGCCAGTGCCACAGCTGCGGCGAGCAGAACCGATTTCATGCATGCGCCCTGGGTGAAAGATGTGAGATCGGCGAGCCGCGGTCAAGCCCGAAGGCTGAGCTCCGGCGCGCGCGACGCTGACGTGCTTGCAGGCCAGGGTCCTTTTCTGTACTTTGTCCACTGACTCATGGGATACCTCTGGAGGATGCTGGAGTGGATCGGGCTGTGCCTCGGCATTGTCATCGCGGCTCTTGCGATGAGCTTTGCCATTGCGCGCCGGCGCGTCCTCCGTCACGTCCGCGAGGAGCTCGGCCAGGACGCGCTCCTGCTTGTCGCGGGCGCGCGCGTGGGTGAACGGCATCCCGGGGGAACCCGCCACCGCCCGCCGTGGGGATCCTGATGCTGCTCTCCAGCGGCCTGTACTTCCATTCGTGGAGCGGCCGCCGCGAGGTGTTCATTCCCGGGCCGTCCATCTCGTGGATCGGGGTGTCCGAGACCCGCGAGGGAAGCCGCATGGAGAGACACCGGATCGTGGTGCGCTTCCTCAACGCTTCGGGGAAAGAGGATGGGGTTGCCATCCGGCTCGATGTATCCCGAGCAGTGGGTGGACGCGATCAAGACCCACCTCATCAGGCGTTCATAGAAAGGAAGGACCGGTGCCCGGCAGCACATTCGGACGGATCCTCACCGTCACGACTTTCGGCGAGAGCCATGGACCCGGCATCGGGGTCGTGATGGACGGGACGCCCCCGGGGATCTCCCTGGCCATGGAGGACATCCAGAAAGAGCTGGACCGCCGCCGGCCCGGCCAGAGCGCCATAACGAGCCCCCGCGCAGAAAAGGATCGCGTGGAAATCCTTTCAGGGGTCTTTGACGGGCTCACCACCGGCACACCGATCGCGCTCCTCATCCGCAACGAGGACAAGAAAAGCAGCGACTATGACAGTCTGAAGAACCTCTTCCGGCCCGGCCATGCCGACTGGACGTACGGGGCAAAGTACGGGGTGCGCGACTGGCGGGGAAGCGGCCGCGCGTCAGGCCGAGAGACAGCCGCGCGCGTAGCCGCCGGAGCCGTTGCAAAGAAGATTCTCGCCGTCCGCGGCGCCTCTGTCATGGGGTACACCCGCGAGATCGATGGCGTTCGAGCGGTACGTGTCGACCCCGCGGAGATCGAGAAGAATCCTGCGCGCTGTCCCGATCCCGAGATGGCGCCGCTGATGGTGGCCCATATCGAGAAGGCGAAGGCTGATGGGGACTCCGTCGGAGGGATCGTCGAGGTGATCGCATCAGGCTGCCCCGCGGGACTCGGGGACCCGGTGTTCGACAAGCTGGAGGCGCTTCTGGCGCACGCCATCCTGTCCGTCGGCGCCGTTCGCGGCGTTGAAATCGGCGCCGGGTTCGAGGCCGCCCGTATGCGCGGCTCCACCTACAACGATGAGCCGTACATGGATGCGGGTCGAATGCGGACGCGCACCAACAACGCCGGCGGCATTGCAGGGGGAATCTCCAATGGCATGGAAATCATCATCCGGGCCGCCCTGCGGCCGCCCGCCTCCATTTCACGGCCCCAGAAGACGGTGAACGCCGAGGGTGCGGAAGTGACGGTTGAAATCTCGGGGCGCCATGACCCGTGCATCGTCCCCCGGGTGGTCCCGGTCCTCGAAGCCATGACGGCCCTGGTCCTCGCGGACTGCCTCCTGGTACAGGAGGTGTACAAGCCCGCACCGCGCGAAGCGCGGTAGCCTGGACGGAAGCCTGTGGTGCTGGCCACACGCAGTTCGTTGTTGACATCCTGTTATCCTGGGTATTTACTGGCCGCACACCATGGCAATGAAGCTCACCCACTACATCCGCCCTGACTGCTTTCTCCCCGCGCTGCAGGACCGCACCCGGGAGGAAGCGCTGCGCACTCTCGTGCACGTGGTGGCGTCGCGGGGCTACATCAAGGATGAGATGGACGTCTTCGCGAAGCTCATGGAACGGGAGAACATCCAGAGCACGGCGGTCGGGAACGGGATTGCCATCCCGCACTGCTTCATCGACGAGGTCCCGGACCTCATCATCGCCATGGCGCGGGCCCCCGGGGGCCTGGAGTTCGATTCCTTCGACGGCAAGCCGACACAGGTCGTTTTCCTCCTCATGGGCAACCGCCAGGAGCACACCCTTCACCTCAAGGCGCTTGCGCGGATCGCACGGCTGATCAAGAGCACGTCTTTCATCGACAGGATCATTGCCTCCTCGACCGTGGAGGAGATGGTGAAGGCGTTCGAGAACGAGGAGGCGAAGATCTGATGAAGCTCCTGCTCATCGTTCTGAACTCCGCAGAGAAGCTCGAGGAGGTCCTGGAGGGGCTCATAGAGACGGGTGTGACCGGCGCAACCGTCGTCGACTCCGTCGGCATGGGTCACATCATGGAAGACGTGCCGTTGTTCGCGGGGATGCGCAGCCTCTTTCGGGCCGCACGGCCGCGCAACAACATGATCTTCTCCGTGGTCGACGACGCACAGGCTTCCGAGGTCATGGATGTACTTTCGAAGATCCTCGACTGCTCCGGCTCGCGAGGATCGGGCATTGCCTTCACCCTCCCCATAGACGCGGCAATCGGGGTGCGCAAGGCACCCTGAACGGACGTGTACGACGTCGCCATCATCGGCGCCGGTGTGTCAGGCGCGGCCATCGCGCGGCTTCTTTCGCGCTACCGCCTGAGCGTCGCTCTCCTGGAGCGCTGCGTTGATGTCTCTTTCGGCGTCTCCAAGGCCAACTCGGGAATCATTCACGCCGGTTTCCACCACTCACCCTCGTCGTTGAAAGCGCGCCTTGAAATTGAAGGCAACCGGGCCTTTGACGCGCTGCAGGCGGAGCTGGGCTTCCCGTTCCGCAGGGCGGGCATCCTCGTGGCCGCTTTTTCAGTGGAAGAGATGAAGACCGTCGACCACCTGTACGAGCAGGGGGTGGCAAACGGCGCGCCGGACATCCAGGTCGTGGGGCGCGACCGGCTGCTGGCGCTGGAGCCTGCCTTGAGCAGGGACGTGGTGGGCGGGCTGTTCGCACCATCGGGGGGGATCATCGAGCCCTACCGGTTCGTCTTCGCGCTGGTGGAGTCCGCGGTTGCCAACGGCGTGAGCCTTTTTACCGGCTGGGAGGCGGCCGCTGCCCAGCGGGAGGACGGCGCATGGCTGATCACCTCGGTTTCCGGGGACGAGCTTTCAGCGCGCTGGGTGGTGAACGCGGCAGGGCTGCGCGCGGACGAAGTCTCGGCCATGCTCGGCGCGGAGATGTTCACCATCACGCCGCGAAAGGGCGAGGAGTTCATCCTGGACAAGGGCGCCGCAGGGCCTCCCGTCCCGCGTGATCTTTCCCGTTCCCGCGCGCTCGTCAAAGGGTGTGCTTGTCATCCCGACGGTGGAAGGGACCGTCATGCTCGGGCCCACGGCGGACGAGGGAGGGGACAAGGAAGACACGACCACGACTCCCGAAAACCTGGAGCGCGTGTTCCGCCTCGCCTCGCAGCTGGTTCCCGCGCATCTCGAAGCGGGATATCATCACGTCGTTCGCTGGGCTTCGCCCCACGCTTCCCGGCGATGACTTCATGATCGAGCTCTCCACGGCAGCGCCCTGCCTCGTGCAGGTCGCCGGCATCCAGTCCCCCGGCCTTACCGCCTCGCCTGCCATCGCGGTGCGGGTGAAGGACCTGCTGAAGTCCGGCGGGCTCCCGCTGGCGGAGAAACCCGAATGGGTGCCGGGAATCCCGCACATGGACCGCACCCGCGACCATGCGCCCGTGGGAGCTCGACCAGCTGGTGGCCCGGGACCCGGCGTATGCGCACCTGGTATGCCGCTGCGAGGGAGTCTCCGAGGCCGAGGTTGTCGAGGCCATCCGCAAGGGGCACACGACGCTGGACGGGATCAAGTACTACACGCGGGCCGGCATGGGACGATGCCAGGGAGGGTTCTGCACGTACCGCATCATGCAGCTGATCGCCGGGAGACGGGGCTGCCGCTGGAAGCCATCACGAAGCACGGCCCGGGCAGCGAGCTTGTCACCGGGCGTATCGGGGGCCCGCCGTGACCGACCGCACGGTGGACGCCGTGGTGGTGGGCGGAGGAAGCGCAGGCCTCGCCGCCGCGCTGCGTCTTCGGGAATCAGGCGCCTCGGTTGCCATCGTCGAGCGGGAGCCGTACCTCGGCGGCATCCTCCTGCAGTGCATCCACAGCGGGTTCGGCCTGCACGAGTTCGGCGAGGACCTCACGGGCCCCGAGTATGCCGAGCGCTTCATCCGGCCCGCCCTGTGCGTCGGGCATCGAGATCTACCTGGACGCTACGGTGACGGAGATCGGGGAGGAACCCCAGGAAATGCGCCAGGGACGCCGCGCCCCCGGGCGTTCGGTCATCGCCCTGTCGCAGTCCCTCGGGGTCATTCGGTTTTCCGCGCGCATCGTCGTGCTGGCCATGGGATGCCGCGAACGAAACAGGGGGAACGTCGCCATTGCCGGCACGCGTCCCGCCGGTGTGCTCACCGCGGGGCTTGCCCAGCGCCTGGTGAACATCGAAGGGTGCGTGCCGGGAAAGAACGTCGTGATCATCGGGTCCGGGGACATCGGCCTCATCATGGCGCGGCGGCTCACGCTCGTGGGCTGCTCCGTTCGCGGAGTCGTGGAAATCCAGGACTACCCGTCGGGAAGCGCGCGCAACATCGCCCAGTGCCTGAACGACTTTTCCATTCCGCTTCATCTCGGTCACGTGGTCACCAGGATAGAAGGGAAGGACCGGGTCGAGGCGGTCCGCGTGGCACCGCTGGCCGACGGACGTCCTGTACCGGGCCGGGAGTTCCGCATCCCCTGCGACACGGTCCTGCTTTCCGTCGGCCTGATCCCGGAAAACGAGCTGTCACGCGCGGCCGGCGTCCCGATCAACGAGGGCACGGCGGGCCCCTGGGTTGATGCCGACATGATGACCGGAGCGCGCGGGATTTTTGCCTGCGGGAACGTCCTGCACGTCCATGACCTGGTGGATTTCGTGACCGAGGAGGCCCGCCGATGCGCGGACCGGGCCGCCGTGTTCCTCAGGGGAGGCGACACGGGAACCGATGATCCCGGTTACACGCCGGGGCCAACGTCCGTTCCATCGTCCCCAACGCCTGCGCTGCCGGGCAGGCAGAACGTCTTCTACCTGCGGCCGCTCGTGGTGAAAAACGACGTGCGGCTGGAAGTGCGCGCTGGGCGGGCAGGAGATCAGCAGGAAGAGGCTGGCGCACGTGCAGCCTTCGGAAATGATCCGCTTCACCCTGGATGGCGGGAGCATACCGCCCGCCGCAGCCCGGAACATTCCCGCCGAGGCCGGAACCGCGGTCGAGGTAGCCCTCCGATGAGCGTCCTGCACCCGCCCCGGCACGGCGTCCCGTGAGCTGGTCTGCATCGCCTGTCCAATCGCGTGCCGTCTCACAGTGAGCTACGCCCGCCGCCGGGGAGGCTGAAGTGACGGGCAACCGCTGCCCCCGCGGGGAGATCTACGGCAAGGAAGAGGTGCTGGCGCCTCGGCGTGTTCTTACCGCCGTGGTGCCCACGGACTCTCGCCCGGTTTCCCTGCGCGCCGGTGAGGACCGACCGCACGATCGGCCGCGAACAGGTGCCGCGGCTGCTCCGGGAGCTTTACGCGCGGAGGATCTCACTTCCCGTGCGCCAGGGCCAGGTATTTATTGAGGATTTCGACGGCGCCCGGGTGGTGTTCACCCGGACATTACCACCTGATGAGGTTCCCACCGTAGGTGAGGCCGGCTCCGAATCCGAACGTGAGGATGAGGTCTCCCGGCTTCAGCAGGCCCCGTGAGCACATTTCCGACATGGCGATCGGGATGGACGCCGCCGAAGTGTTTGCATATTCCTCGATATTCATGAAGAACTTTGACAGGGGAATCTTTGAACGTTTTGCCGCTGCCTCGATAATTCTTACGTTTGCCTGGTGGGGTACGATCCAGCTCAGATGTCATCCGGCCCGATGTGATTGTTCTCCATCAGGTCCACGATGCCTTCTGAAACCACTTTCACGGCGAAGTTGTAGACCTGTCTGCCGTCCATCTTCAGAAACGCTCGCTTTGGGTCGATAACGCCGTCTGTGAAAGGAAAACGGGTCCCGCCCTCGGTCCTCTCCAGCAGCCGGGCGCCCGAGCCGTCCGATTTCAGGACGGAGTGGAGAATGCCGCGGTTGCCTTCCGACTCATCCGCCGACACGAGCACCGCACCGGCGCCATCGCCAAAAAGAACGCAGGTGTTCCTGTCCTTCCAGTCGATGATCTTGCTCAGGATTTCCGCACCCGCCACGAGGACATGCCGGGCACTGCCTCCGCGGATGAAGTTCTTGGCGGTCTCCAGCGCATAGATGAAGCCCGTGCAGCCTGCCACGAGGTCCATGGCGCGCGGCTTTTTTTGCGCCGATACCGTCCTGGACGATGCAGGAAACGGACGGAAACCCCAGGAAGTCCGCCGTTGCGGTGGCCACGATCACCATGTCCACCTCTTCCGGGGCGACCCCCGTCTTTGGCAAGCACCTTCCGGCAGGCTTCCAGCGCCAGGTCGGATGTCGCAACGGATGGTTCGGCGATGTGCCGATTTCCGATTCCCGTGTGCGAACGTATCCACTCGTCGGAAGTCTCCAGGAAGGCGGAAAACTCTTCGTTGGACATCCTCCGGGTGGGAACCGCAAAATCCACGGCCTGGATCACTGCCCGCATGGCTGTCATATTAATGTGATTGGTTTGCTCGGTCAACTCCCAGGTCCGCATCTCCAAATACCTCCAAATCAGATCAGCATTACGGATGTCTTTCCAATACAAATAATTATACCTGCACAAATGTGCCGCCTTGACCATGCACAGGCTCCATGCTATTTTGATGGGACATGAAGATGTGCTTTTTGTTCCCCGGCCAGGGTGCCCAGTATCCGGGCATGGCCCGGGATCTGTGGGAATCGAGCGCCCGGGTCAAGGACTTGTTCCAGGCCGCCTCCGACGCCCTGGGGATGGACATGAAAAAACTGCTCTTCGACTCAACGGAGGAAGACCTGAAGGGCACGGACAAGACGCAGGTGGCAATGACCCTCGCCAGCCTATGCTCGAGCGCGGTCATCAGGGAGCGCGGAATCGTTCCCGAGGCATGCGCGGGGTTCAGCCTCGGCGAATATGCGGCGCTGTGCGACGCAGGGGTCTTGCGTGTCGAGGATGTCTTTCCCATCGTGCGGATCCGCGGCCAGCTCATGGAGAAGGCCGCCCGTGGCCTTGACTCCGCAGACGGGTCGCCCGGGATGGCGGCGGTGCTCGGGCTTCCCGCGGCGAAAGATCGTCTCGACCCTGGAGCCCCTCTCTTCGGCCGGAGTCTTCGCCTCGAACTACAACAGCCCCGTGCAGGTGGTCGTCTCCGGCACGGCAAAGGGCCTGGCGCTGGCCGAGACCGAGCTGAAAGCCGCAGGTGCAAAGAGGCTCGTTCGGCTGCAGGTCTCCGGTCCTTTTCATTCGCCCCTCATGGCGGAAGCCCGCGCCGCTTTCGATGAGGCGCTTCGCCGGTTTCACCTTTGCCGATCCCGCCGTTGCCGTGTATTCCAACGTCACGGGCAAGAGGATCGTGACCGGAAAAGAAGCGCGGGAGCTCTGCGGAAAGCAGCTTGTTTCCATGGTCCGGTGGGTCGACGTGCAGGAGAGCCTGCTTCGCGGACGGGTGCGACAGGTTCCTCGAGGCCGGCCCCGGCACCGTGCTCACCGGTCTTCTCCGCGCGCTTCGTCCCGAGGCGCGCTGCTCGCCCGCGGGGACCGCTCGAGTCCATCCGCAAGGCGCTGGAGGAAACGGCATGATGCTGAAAGGGAAAAAGGCCATCGTCACGGGCGGCTCCCGGGGGATCGGCAACGCGATCGTGCGGGAGTTTCTCGCCGGCGGAGCAACCGTGTACAGCATCTCGCGCACGCCGGCGGGAAACCAGGCCGAGCTGGAGGCAGCCGCGCTGCGGCGCAGGCGGGGGCTTTTTCTGGCGCGAAGCGGACGTCAGCAAGGAAGAGGAGCTTGCGAAGGCAGTGGACGGGATCCTTGCCGAGGCGGGGACGATGGACGTGCTGGTGAACAACGCCGGCATCACGCGCGACGGCCTCATCTTCCGCATGTCCACGGCGGACTGGGAGGAGGTGCTGAGGGCCAACCTCACCTCGGCATTCGTCGCCTCCCGGGCCGTGGCCCGGGCCATGATCAAGCAGAGGTCGGGCTGCATCATCAGCATCTCCTCGGTGAGCGGAATCATGGGAAATCGCCGGGCAGGTCAATTACTCCGCCTCCAAGGCGGGCCTCATCGGGTTTTCCAAGAGCCTCGCCCACGAGGTGGCCTCCCGCGGGGTGCGGGTGAACGTGATCGCTCCCGGGTTCATCGAGACGGACATGACCGCGGCCCTCGGCGCAAGGCCCGCGATGGGCTCATGGCGCAGATCCCCCTGGGCCGGGCGGGAACCGCCGCCGACGTGGCGGCCCTGGCCGCTTTTCTCGCATCCGACGCTGCGGCGTACATCACCGGCCAGGTGATTCCCGTCGACGGCGGGCTGTCCATGTAGCCGACAGGCGTCGCGGGCTCATGGCTGCCCCAGCCGCACCGGGGGCTGCAAGGAGTGGGAATGACGCGAAGAGTGGTAGTGACCGGGATGGGGACAATCAATCCCCTCGGGAAGAATGTCGAAGAGACTTCTGGCGCGCCATCAGGGCGGGAGAGAACGGCATTGGCGTCCTGGACCGTTTCGATACGACCGACTTCACCGCGAAGATCGCCGGGCAGGTGCGGGACTTCGCTCCCGAGAACATCCTCGGGACCAAGGAAGCGCGCCGCATGGACCGCTTCACGCAGTTCGCCATGATCGCCTCCGTCGAGGCCATGGCGCAGGCAGGGCTCGCGCCGGGCACAGCCGACGCCGGAGAGGTTCGGCGTGATCCTGGGCAACGGCATCGGCGGGATCGAGACCCTGGAAGCCCAGTTCAAGCGGGTGTACGAAAAGGGGGTCAAGTCCATGCATCCCCTCTTCGTGCCCATGATGATCTCCAACGAGGCTGCGGGAAACGTGGCAATCAAGTTCCACGCCTTCGGTCCATGCTCGGTGGTGGTCACCGCCTGCGCCTCCTCGAACGACGCCCTGGGACAGGCATGGCGGCTGATCAAGGACGGGTCCATGGACGTGATGCTCGCCGGCGGCACCGAGGCGCCGCTCACCCCGCTCGGCCTGGGGGGCTTCTGCCAGCTTCAGGCTGTGAGCACGCGCAACGACGACCCCGCGCACGCCAGCCGGCCGTTCGACAAGGACCGTGACGGGTTCGTGATGTCGGAGGGATCCGGCGTCCTTGTCCTCGAAGAGCTGGAGCACGCGAAGCGCCGCGGCGCGCACATCCTCGCGGAAATGGGCGGCTACGGGGCCACCTGCGACGCCAACCACCTGACCGCCCCGCATCCCCAGGGCCGGGGCGCCATCCGCGCGCTGCAGATTGCAATCGAAACGGCGGGGCTCACGCCGACGGATATCGACTACGTGAATGCGCATGGCACCTCGACGCCGATCAATGACCCCATCGAGACCCTGGCCATCAAGGCCGTTTTCGGCGAGCATGCGCGCAAGCTGAAAGTGTCCTCGACGAAGTCGATGACCGGACACCTCCTCGGCGCGGCAGGCGGCATCGAGGCCATCCTGTCAGTGAAGGCGATCCGGGACCAGTTCTTCCCGCCGACCCGCAACCTGGACGAGCCCGACCCGGAGTGTGACCTGGACTACGTGCCACATATGGGATACGAGGGCAGGATCCGCGACGGCTGTTTCCAACGCCCTCGGTTTCGGCGGACACAACTCGGTTGTGTTGTTCAAGGAGTACAAGCAGTAGCCCATCTCCATCTTGCCTGCTTACTCACCTCGCCAGAGCTCCCAGCGCCATCGAGTACAGCTTGTTGCGCACAGAGTCGCTGCGCGAAGCCAGCACGAAGGGTGCCCGCGCGCCCATGACGATCCCCGCTTCCTCCGCCTTGGCAAAAAAGATCAGCGCCTTGTACAGGATGTTTGCCGCTTCGATGTTCGGGGCCACGAGGATGTCGGCGCGGCCGGCCAGCTCGGAGGTGATCCCCTTGTGCCGTGCCGCCTCCACGCTCACCGCGTTGTCCAGCGCCAGGGGTCCCTCCACCCGCGCACCCTTGATGGCGCCCCGTTCGGCCATCTTGGACAGGGAGGCCGCGTCCACCGTTGCCGGCATCTCGGGATTCACCGTTTCAATGGCGCAGAGGATGGCCACGATGGGCAGCGCGATTCCCAGCTTGTGCGCCAGGTCCACGGCGTTCTGGACGATGTCGATCTTCTGCTGGTAGTCCGGGGCGATGCTGAGTGCTGCGTCCGTCACAAAATAGAACCTGTCCGACTCGGCGAACTTGAACACCCCGACGTGCGACAGCGTGCGGCCCATGGTGAAGCCATTGGGCTTGGAGAGCACGGCGCGCAGGAGATCGGCGCTCTGCATGAGCCCCTTTACCAGGATGTCACCGTCGCCCCGGGCAACGCGGCGCACCGCTTCGCCTGCGGCCTCGATCGGGGTCGGAGTCTCCACGATCTCCCAGCCCGTCAGGTCAACCGCCCGTTCCCGGGCCGCGGCCTCGATCTCCTCCCGCCGGCCCACCAGGACGGGGCTGGCAAAACCTGCCGCACGGGCCTCCGCGAGCGCTTCAAGGATGGTGCCATCCGCTGCCTGGGCCACGACGAAGCGGGCCGGGCCTGCCTTTTTTGCCTGTTCGAGGATCTGTGCGAAGGTGTTCATGAGTTTTCCACTAAAGCTTCTCCGGCTTCACAGTCTTTCCCGATGCGGCGGACTGGAGTGCCGCGAAGCACACTGCCGCCGTACGAAAGCCGCTGGATGCGTCGTTGGAAGACGGGCGGCCAAGCCGCACGTCATCGATGAAGCTATCCATGCACGCTTTCCACGTCTCCGAGATTCCCCCCTGGATGTTGTCCGGCACCCAGGAGCGCGGAAGCTGGATGAAGTCATCCTCCCGCCCTGTCTCTGCAAAATCGGGGATGCTGTCAAGCCAAAGCTTGTTGTTGTCCAGGCTGCCCTTTGTGCCGTAGAGCCGCAGGGTGAATGTGAACGGCAGGATGGGGCCAAGGAACAGGCCCGCCCGGCCCATCGCCCCGTTCTCGAAGCGCAGGTTGATGATGGCGATGTCCTCGGTCCTGACCTGGATCTTGCGCGGCATGCGCACGTCCTTGAAACAGCTGACCTCCGCGACTTCGCCGGCAAAAAAACGCAGCAGGTCGATGTTGTGCCCCGTTCCAGCGTGGATCAGGGACCCGGCAACCTTCTCGTCCCCCAGCCAGTTCCAGATGTCCAGGTTTCCCGGCACGAAATGGAAATAGTCCGATTCGGCCAGGACGAGATCACCCAGCTTCCCCTCCGCCATGAGGGACCTGGCGTGAAGCACCAGGGGGTTGAATCTCCTGTGGTAGCCCATTGAGCTCTTCACGCCCGCCGTCCTGGCCGCCGATGCGACCTTCCTGCAGTCCTCCAATGAAATGGCAAGCGGCTTCTCCACGTAGAAGTTGCGACCGGCCTGGGCCGCTGCCACCGCCTGCTCCGCATGGGCCGCGTTGGGGGAGGCAATGGCGACTGTCCGGATGTCATCCTGTTTCAGCATCTCGTCCAGCTTCCCGTAGATGCGAGGCTTTCCACCCAGCTTCTCCGCGAAAGCCCCGGCCTTGGCCGCGTCGGGATCGCAGATGGCCGCGAGCTCCGCATGGGGGTTTTTCGCCACATTCGCCGCGTGATGCTGGCCGATCCAGCCAGCCCCGACGAGCCCAACCTTCACCTTCTCTTCCCCTGCCATGTCAACCTCCTCCTCCGGTGTCACGCGTGGGCTTCCCGCGTCGATTCCCTGACAATCAGACGTGTCTCCACGACCTCGGTCAATGGCTCAGTGAGGCTGCCCCGCATCAGCATGTCCACGATCCTGCGCGCCGACTCTTTCCGGGAGAACCGCACGGTGGTGAGCGGGCAGTGCAGCAGGCTGGACACGTACAGGTCGTCGTACCCGGTAATGGACAACCTGCCGGGGATGTCCAGCCCGAGCTCGCGGGCAGCCTTGATGATCGCGATGGCCAGCCAGTCGTTGTAACAGACGAGGGCCGTGGGCGGGGCGGGGGCGTCCTTGATCCGCCTCACCAGGGCCTCGCAGCCGCGACGGTCCAGGGGATCCACACGGTAGTGCCATTCCGGAGGGAGCTGGCAACCACCACGCCGCAGGGCAGCCACCAGGCCCTTGTACTGGGAATCCTGCGCCGCCGCGAATGGGCTGGCATAGCCGATGCGGGCGTGGCCAAGGCCCGTGAGGTGTTCGCAGATCCGCCTCATTCCTTCCTCCACGTCGGAGACGATTGACGAGACAGGGCCTTTGACAGGCCCGGTGTACACTGTCGGGATCCGGTCCGGGCGCGCGCGGTTGTAGAGCATGTGGTGCTTCACGAGGTGAGTGAGGCCGGTCCCTGTCAGGCGTGCGTCGTCCATGCCCTGCTGCACCAGGAGGCTCCCGTGGTGGCGGTGGAGGAGGCTGTCCAGCTCGCGGATCAGCTCCAGGTGAAACGGGTCCTGCAGGTCCGGCACCAGGTAGCCTACCAGGAGCGATTGCTTGACCAACCGGCGGACGATGGACCCGATGGACGGGTTGCACTCGATGATCCCTTCAGCTTCGAGGGTTTCAATGGCGCGCTTCACCGACGGCCTGCTCACGGTCAGCTCGTCTGCGATGACCCTCTCCCCGGGGAGCATCTCCCCGATCCGGTATTTCCCCTCGCTGATACGCCCCTTGATGTAGTCTGCAACGAGCTGGTGCTTCGGCACCGAGGAAACTCCGGCGCTCCGCGTCACGCCGTGCCCCCTCTTTCGGCACTGCCCGCCCGTCCGTACTTCCCGAACTCATATGCGGCATCCAGCATGGCCTCCACGTTTTCCGGCGGAACTCCGGCCTGGATGTTGTGCACCTGGGTGAACACGAAGCCCCCGCCGGGAGCGAACATCCGCATGCGTTCCTTCACGTGCTCCCGGACCTCCTTCGGGGTGCCGGTGGGGAGCACGGTCTGCGTGTCGCAGCCGCCCCCCCAGAACACGAGCTTGCGGCCGTAGAGATCCTTCAGGGTCTGCGGGTCCATGCCGGCCGCTGAGGTCTGGACAGGGTTCAGGATGTCCACGCCCGCCTCGATCCAGTGGGGGATGAGCTTCGGGATCGAGCCGCAGCTGTGAAGGAAGGTCTTGAACGGCGTGTGTGCGTGGATCCATCCGCACAGCCGGGTGTAGTGGGGCTTGATCATCTCCGACCAGAGGTCCGGGGAGACGAACTCGCAGCGCTGCGTCCCGCTGTCGTCGGACGCGATCCCCCAGGCAAAACAGAAGTCCCCCACGGCCTGCTGCACGAGCTTCAGGCAGCTGATGGTCGCGTCAACCGAGCGGTCCATGAGCTCGTGGCAGGTTTCCTTCTCCGTCATGAGCATCATCATCCACTCGTCGGGCATGCCCTGGGTCACATTCTCGACCGGTCCGTGATGAGGGACAGCCCCATGAAGCACACGCCAAAGCCCCATCCGAGGAGCGCGCAATCCGTTGAGCGGTACAGGCTGCCGGCGTAGTCCGCCAGCAGCCGCAGGGACTCTTCTGGAATGTCGGACTGGGGCCTGAACTGCGACGGGTCGATGCCTTCCCCCCTGTTGAAGGAGGTGTCGTCGAAGTAGTAGCCCCCTTTGGGCATGCGGAAGGTGGTCGGCGAGCCGTCGGCCGCCAGGAGGGTCCAGCCGCCGTCCCTCTCTTCCCGCATCCGCGTCCCGGGAGGGAAGAGCACGGAGGAGCCGTCAAAGATCCGGCGGGAAACCCATTCGTTGTCCGGTCGCACGGCCGCGGGGATGCAGGTGAGGTCCACGGGAAGCACGTCCACGCGGAACCGCCTGCGCATTTCCTCCCCGACCTCGGCGATCATGAAGCGGGGGTCGAGGATCCGGGTCGGGGCTGTAATGCCGAGCCGTGTCCTGAGGCGGTTGTACGTGCCCGCCGCGATCCCGGAGGCCTTCATGCCGCCGAGATCGATTGGAACCCGGTCCGGCTCCCGGAAGTCGACAGCTGTCAGGACTCTCTCCCGCGACGTCAATTGCCGCCTCCCCGCCCTCTCAGCCGATCTTCAGGAGCCGCTTCGCGTTGTCGCCGAATATGAGGGCGCGGTCCTTTTTCCCGGCGCCCATCTGGCGCACCGCGGCGGACATCTGGGCCATATGCTCGGCCTGCGGCATGCAGTTGTCGCTCCCCCACAGGACCCGGCTGAAATCGATCGGGATGAAGTTCTGCCCGCCGATCGCGTTGTAGACGAGGGGGATCCCGTCTGTCCACGGGCCGGAGCCGGCGATGTCAAGGTAGACGTTCTGGTTGGCATGGGCGACGCTCCATGCCTCCACGTAGTGGGGGTAGCCGCTATGGGCCATGACGAAGGAAATTCCGGGGAACAGGCGTGACAGCTTGTCCAGGTGGAAAGGGTGCGCGAAGCGGGAGTCGGTGGCCAGCCTCTTTCCGGGTCCGCGCTCCTGATCTGGATGTTCGTCTGGCCTGTGTGCACCAGGACCGGAGCTCCCCGCTTCTCGATCTCTTCATACAGCGGCATGCAGCGCTCGTCGTCGGGGAAGAAACCGACGGGCGGGAACATCTTCACCGCACGGAAGCCTGCGTCGAGATACCTCTTCAGGGTGCCCAGTGCGTCCTTCTCCCGGGGGTCGCTGTACACGTTCCCGATGAGCCTGTCGGGGTGGGCCTTCACAGCCTTCGCCACTGCCTCGTTGGACGCGAATCCGCACTTCTTGTACTCCCACCAGCCGCCGTTCATGAGGCCCATCAGGAGCGTCCATTCGACGCCGGATGAGTCCATGTCCTTGAGCAGTTCCTCCAGGGCCCCGGGGGTATCGGCGAGATGGTAGTGAAAGTCGACGAGCATGGGATCCTCCTTAGAAACGAATGGCGTACGTGACCGAGCCGCTGTGCACCGCACCCGGCTTCACGGTCTTCAGGCCTGACTCCACGACGAACCCGCGGTCCGAGAGGTTGTGCGCGTCGGTGGAGCAGGTCTGGTTTTCAAGGCAGAAGTACTTCTTGCCCGGCGGTATGTACAGGACGAGGTGCGTGAAATCCGCGGTGGCCTCCAGCACGATTTCGAGGAGGTCGCGATGCCGTATGACGGCGTGCTTCCCGGAGCAGAGCCGCGTGAAAACGTGGTCCATGTCCAGTACGTTCAGGGGCACAGGGGTGCGCAAGTCAAAGACGGTGCCCTCGACACTTTCCAGCCTGCCCGTGGGGAAAAGGCCGGGGGTCGCTTCCATCACTGCGTCCGCCGGCAGGGTGGCCAGGGTCCCGTCATCCCCGGAGAGCTTCATGAAGTAAGGGTGCAGGCCGAAACCGAAAGGCAGCGGCTGGTTCCCTTTGTTGGTGATGGTGTAGGTGATGGTGATTCCCCGGGCAGTCAGGAGGAAAGTAAGGCCCAAGCGATGAGGAAAGGGGAAGGACTCTCCGAGCGCCCCGTCTTCGGTGAAATCGAGCCAGGCCTCCGACCGGGCGCCGTTGCCGTCCGCAACGGGCTCTTCCGCGTCCCAGGCCTCGGTGCGAACCAGGCCGTGCTCGAGGACCGGCTTCCGCGACGGCGCTCCCGGTAGTCCTTTCCTTCCCACCTGAACATGCCGTTTCGCACGCGGTTGGGCGTCGGGTACAGCACGGGGGTGCCGGTGAAATCCTGCGCCAGCAGGAGCCCGCGGTCGAAGTCGATCACGTTCCTGCCGCCGACGGAGAAGCGGCACAGGTTTGCCCCGAAAGCAGGGATGATCCGCGCTTCCATTGCCCGCGCGGCCTTCCCGCCGCCGTCATGGGAGAGAACGGCATACGTGAAATCCGGGTCCCGTTTTGTTCGCGCGGAGAACTGCATCTGCAATGCCGCCGCTACGGCTCGAGCGGCCCGGCCCCAGCCGACGGGGCAGTGACGTGGATCGCCAGTTCGATCCCGGTCTTTCTTTTGTATGCAGAGCTGACGTGCGCCGCGAACGCGTCAACCATGTCGTCCTGCACGTACGCTATCATGCAGCCGCCGAAGCCGCCGCCGGACTGACGAGCGGCCACGACGCCGGGCCCGGTTTCCATGGCCTCGTACATGCGCTCCATGGCGGGAACGGTCTTCTCGTACAGGTCGCGCTCGCCGAAGAAGGACTGGGCGCACAGCTTTTTCATGGCTGCACGGTCGTTCCTGACCACCGCGGCCATGAAAGCCACCACGCGCTGGTTCTCCTCGAAGACGAACTGGCAGCGTTTGCGCAGGACCTCCGGCAGGCTGCCCTTCAGGCGGTTGAAAAGCGGGGTGTTCACATCGCGCAGCGTCCGGATCTCAGGGTCCTTCTCCCTCAGGAGGCGCGTTCCCTCGTCGCACTCCTCCCGGCGCCGGGCGTATTCGGAGCCCGCGAGTGTCCGCGGGAAGTTCGTGTCGCAGATCACGATGCGGATGTCTGAGGGGATGCGCACTTCCACGTGGGTGAGGCTGCGGCAGTCCAGGAGAAGCGCCGTGCCTTCCTTCGCGAAGACGGAGGAATTCTGGTCAAGGATTCCGCACATGACCCCGACGCACTGGTTCTCCGCCTGTTGACAGATCTCCGCTGTTTCCCTGGGGGAAAGGGAAAATCCGCCGGCAGCCTGGAACATGAGGGCGGACGCCACCTCCAGCGACGCGGATGAGGAAAGCCCTCCGCCGATGGGCACCGTGCTGTGCAAGACAGCGTCCACGCCCCCGGGGCGAAAGCCCCGGAGCCCCAGGACGCGCGAGATTCCGTTCACGTGGCCCGGTGCCAGGTGGCGGAGGGCTCCGCGGGTTCGTCCCCTATATCGTGAACTCCATGCTCTTGTCCACGTTCATGGAGTGGAC
>CAWJRT010000010.1:0-17609 GCA_963845325.1 uncultured Spirochaetota bacterium | reverse complement strand
TCGACAAAGAAATTGAAAAGGAATGTCCTGCCTGCGGGGTTGCGTTACAACTTCTCTCTTCAATTGAGAAAAAGCGGTCACCATTATCCATTTTGCAATTTGACTTTCGGCGCATTTTGGCCCCTACCCGAACGACTTCCTGGAACAAGATGCTGCGTTGGCGCGGTTCAATTTCCGCCACCCAGGGACCCTCCAGCCCAAGAACCCCTACCCCTTGCCGTTCTCATCCAGCCACCTTAAAATCTGGCGGATGGACCCGGTGGCCAGGGCGATGCTGGTATCCGCCGCGCCGTAATAAAGATTAATCGTGTCCCCGTCTTCCCCGATGGTCTGGCCGCAGGGGAACACCACGTTGGCCACGTCACCCTCCGCTCGTAGGGGGCCTCGGGGCCGAAAATCCACGAATCGCCCCGCAGCAGGCATTGTCTCCGGCTTCTCCAGGGCCAGAAGCGCGGCGCCCAGGCGGTAAATGCATCCCGACGCCGTTTGCCGCACGCCGTGATAAATCATCAGCCATCCCCGGGGCGTCTCGATCAGGGGCCCGCGAGCCCGACCTTGTTCGCGTCCCACCAGGCGCCCTGGCGCGCCGGGAGCACCAGCTGGTGGTTCCCCCAGTTCTGCAGGTCGGGCGAATAGGAGATCCAGATATGCGCGCCCGAGTCGGTCATGGGGCGGTGGATAAGGGCGTAACTGCCGTCGATGCGCCGGGGAAGCAGGGCCGCGTCCTTGTCGTCCGGCTGCATGACCAGGCCGTAGCGCTTGAACGTCCGGAAATCCGAGGTCTCCGCCAGGGCCACGCCCGGCCCCCCCTTGCTGTAGGCGGTGTAGGCCACCATGTAATTGCCGGTTTCCTCGAGAAAGGTGATACGGGGGTCCTCGATGCCCCAAAGTTCCTCCGGGTGGTTTTTCGGGTCGGGGAGCAGGGTGGGCTTTTCGTCGATGACCCAGCCGTCGACCCCGTTCTTCGAGCGGGCCGCGCAAAAGTGCGAGTGCCCGCGGCGGTCCTCGACCCTGCAAAGCAACAGCGTTGTGCCGTCCTGGAGCCGGGTCAGCGCCGGGATTGAAGACCGTGTGGACCGGATAGGGCCAGTCGGCCGCCGTTAGGATCGGGTTTTTCCGTGCCGGGTGAACAAAATCTCGTAACCTTTTGGAATTCATGGTCCTGTCCCCCGTTCGTTATCGTCACCCCGCCGGTTCCGCCGGCGGATTGCATCTCGCAGAGCGCGAGCAGGAAGGAGAGCGTCGATTCGGCGCCCTGGTTCTCGTTCACGCGGTCGGCGTGCAGCCCGTCGCGGCACCCGCCGGTCGTCACGTCGTAAAGGGGTTGTTGCAGCTGGTTTTCCCCCAGGAACCAGTTGAAGGCCCGGCGGGCCTGGTCCATCCATTGGCCGTCGCCCGTCACCCGGCGCGCCTCCAGGCAGGCCGAAACCATGCCGCAGGCTTCCACCGGCTGCTGGTCGAACGCGGCCTTGCGGCCCGCCCCGCGCGTAAAATCCGTTCGAACCGACGGGGGCAAAGACCCCGTCCTCCGAGCGCTGGATCGGAAACCAGCCAGGCGAGCGATTCCAGGCCGGCCTCGATCATGGCTCGTCCTCCATCCAGCTCCCCGAGACGATCAAGGCCTGGGAAAGCCGCGCGTTGCAGTAAGTCACCTTGTCCTCGAACCAGGGCCAGTCGTCGCGTTCGGGTGCGCTGGTAAAGCCCCAGGAGGCGCTCCGCGACCGTTTTTTCTCACCGACTGCACGCCGCGGTCGCCCTCGAAGGCGCGCAGGTATTCGTCGATCCCCAAAAGCGCGAAGGCCCAGGCGCGGGGGCTGGAAAAACCCTCCACCGCCGGGCAGGGCCGGTGGAAAAGGCCGCTGCTCAGGCTCAACCGCCCCGGATCGTAGGCCCGTCCCACGACGCTGCCCAGCGCCCAGAGGGCGCGGCCGTGGCTTTCCTCGGAACCGCCTTCTCCGTCCATTGCCGGGGTAGGGCAGGAAATTCCGGAACCTTCCTTTTTCCGGGTTGAAGGCGTGGTTCACGAAAGCCAGGTAGCGGGAGGCCAGCGCCCGCGTTTCCATGCCGCTGGCGATGCCCGCGTCCTCGATGAGGGTCATCAAAAGCAGGGCCCGCGCGTTGTCGTCCAGGCAGTAGCCGTCCTCGTAACGCGGGATGCTGAAGGCCGCGTGCTGGAGCAGCCCGGTCCCGTCCGTCATCAGCCGGAGGTGCTCGAGCTTGATCTCGGGCCAGTCGGCGGGCCGCTCCGACGAGCGTCCTGGCCTGGAACACGGACTTGAGCCTGGCCGCGTGCTCGCGCGGGCCTGTTCGAAGCATTTCAAGTACCGCCGTCCCACCGCGCTCCAGAGCATTTCCTTGCCCAGGTCCGGCGGCGCGCTGGCGCATGGCGAGCCTTTTGGCGTCGTCGGAGAGGAGGTCGTTCACGGCCGCGGCGATGGCCCCCGGGTCCTTCCAGGGGACCAGAACGCCCCGCCCGTCGGCAAGAAGCTCGCTGCGCGTGCCAGTAGGGGGTGGAAATGACCGCGCGGCCGGAACCCATGGCGTAAGCCAGGGTGCCCGGAGGTGGTTTGCTCCTTGTTGAGGTAGGGCGTGACGTAGATGTCGGCCGCGGAAAGGAATTCGGTGAGTTCCTCCTGGCTGACGAATCGGTTGTGGAAAATGATGCTCGATTCCACGCCCAGCTTTTTGGCGCGGTTTTCCAGCCCCAGCCGGTACATTTCCCCGTTGTGGGCCTTGACGTGGGGATGGGTGGCGCCCAGCACGATATAGACCGTGTCCGGGTGCTTGGCCAGGATGGCCGGCAGGGCCTCGATGACGTTCTCGATGCCCTTGTCCGGCGAGAGAAGCCCGAAAGTGAGGAGCACCTTCTTGCCCTCCACGCCCAGGCGGTCCTTGTTCGCGCAGTCGAAAGGCACGGAGGGGATGCCGTGGGGGATCAGGTCGATCTTTTTTCCGGGCACCCCGTGGACCCCCTGGAGGGTCGCGGCGCCGTGCGCGGTCATGACGACCAGCCGCTCGGAAAGCCGGGTGATCTCTTCCATGACGGCGCGCTGAAGTTCGTTGGGATCGGTGAGGAGGGTGTGGCAGGGTCGTGACGATGGGCATGCGCAGTTCGCGCAGGAGCTCGAGCAGGTGGATGCCGGCCTTGCCGCCGAAGATCCCGTACTCGTGCTGGAGGCATAGCACGTCCACGGTGTTGACGTTCAGGAAATCCGCCGCGCGCCGGTAGGAGGCCATGTCGCTTTCGGCCACCTCGAAGCGGACCCGGCAGGGATAGGCGTAGCGCTGGTCGGAGTCGTTCATGGCCAGCACGAACAGGTCCGTTTCCGGGGATTGGGAGGCCACGGCGTCGCTGAAGTCCGCGGTGAAGGTGGCGATGCCGCACAAGCGCGGGAGTGGCTGCCAAGCATGGCGATCTTACCGGGGCTGAAGGAGACGGTTGGATTGTCGATAGGGCCTCCCGAAGAATTTGGCAGGCTGCTGAAAAATAAAATAGAGCGACCAAGCAGCCTGTCACCCCAAAGATTCCGCAGGCCTTGGTTTTGCGGGTACATAGGGGGGTTACCCTATGAGCGCTTTTTAAATCGTGGAGTTTCCATAAATGTCTCAGCTGAAAAAGTCCGTTTTAGGGACTTTTTCAGCAACATGTTAGGACCTGTAGGAAACTTCTATTCTCTCACCCCAATGCTCACAAAGGACACCCCTTTGGCAAGATTCCCAAGCGAATCTTATGCCGATTATCCATGGCATTGTTGCGGGATCGTACCCTAGTTGAGCGTTTGCTGGAACCTGCGGGAGGCGACGCTGGTGGATTTATGACTTTTTGACCGCCTTGACGATACCGTGCAAGGGGAACCCCTTCCGAAAGTGGTCCTTCAGGGACTCCACCCGGAGTCCTTCCCTTTCGAAAACTCCGGCGTATTCCTTGGCGTGAAAAAGGTCATCGGATAGGATCGCGGTGCCGCCCAGCTTCAGGACCCGGACGATCTCTTTGCAAGCCTTCTCCCTTTCCCCCCGGCCGGGGATGTTGTGGAGGCAGAGGTTGGAAAGTATGACGTCAAAATAACCGTCCGAGAAAGACATCTTCCGCGCGTCCTGGTTCTGGATCTCCGTTTTTTCCAGGACGCCCTCCAACTCGGCGTTCCGCAGGGTGTTTTGGGGGGTGTTGTCCATCAGGTCCTCCCTTCGCCAAATATCGATGCCGATGCTTTTTCCGGTGGACAGTTTCTTGGCCGCGCCGATCATCAAAAGCCCGCGGCCGGTGCCCACATCCAGGACCCTTTCATCTCCCTTCCATTCCACCATGGAAAGCAGCCTGTCCCGATACCGAAGTTTTCCGCCTTTCACATAAAAGAACCATGAACCCATGATCGTTCCCATAGCCAAACCGATAAGGAAAAGAAGGGCGCCCACCGTTTTCGGGAACAAGCCGGGAAGGGCGGTTAAAGAAATCCAGCCACCCGCCCTTGATCTTCTCGATCAGGTCATTGTCGCCGACGAAGGCGGCCCCGGCCTTGCGCGCCTCTTCGGCCTTGTCCCCCTTTGCGAAGACGAGGATCTGCTTGTCCTTGCCGAAGAGATGGGGCAGCGCCAGCACGTCGCGGATTGTATGCTTGCTCTTGATGTTGAGCTTCATGGAGACCTCGACGGTCTCGTCGAACTTCGCGTAGGCCATTTCCTTCACGAGGTCCACGGCCTTCTCCAGGGAGTAGGTCTGGAGGTGGTCCACCTTCTCAACAGAAGCCCGGTATTTCTTCCCGTGCGCCATTCCCTAGCCCTCCACCGTGACGCCCATGCTGCGGGCGGTGCCGGCGATGATCTTCATGGCCGCCTCGATGTCCTTGGCGGTGAGGTCCGGCATCTTCTGCTCCGCGATGGCGCGCAGCTTGTCGCGCGTGAGAGCGCCGACCTTGGTCTTGTTCGGCTCTCCGCTGCCCTTCTCCAGGCCCAGCGCCTTCTTGATCAGGACCGCCGCGGGCGGGGTCTTGGTGATGAAGGTGAAGCTCTTGTCCGTGTAGATCGTGATGACCACCGGGATGAGCACGCCTTCTTCCTGCTTGCGGGTCCGCTCGTTGAACTGCTGGCAGAACTGCGCCGCCTGCACCCCGTGCGGGCCGAGCGCCGGTCCCACCGGGGGCGCCGGGGTGGCCTTGCCGGCCGGCACCTGCAGCTTGACGATTGCCTTGACTGTCTTCTTTGCCATTCTTCCCCTACCTCCGTGGTGCTAACGCCCGTGCCCGCGCGTCGCGGCGCCGTCCGCGAGCTCCCAATCGAGCCTCTACCGCGGCGAGGCTCCAAGAGGGTTCCTGTATGACATCGCAGGCGCCCACGGCGCCGGCTTCAGATCTTCTCCACCTGCAGGAAATCCACCTCGACGGGCGTCGACCTGCCGAAAATTCCCACCATGACGCGGAGCTTGCCCTTCTCCGTGTTCACCTCTTCGATGCTCCCCGTGAAGGAGTCGAAGGGGCCGTCGATGATCCGCACCATCTCGCCGACGGAGAAGCTCTGCCGCGGCTTCAGGATGCGGTCCGCCTTGATCTCCCCGGCCTTCTGCAGGATGCCGCGCGCCTCGTCCTGCGAGATGGGCTGCGGCTTCTGGTTCCTGTTGGAGCCGACGAACCCGGTGACGCCCGGGGATCTTGCGGATCTCCTGGCACACCTCTTTCCACCCGGGGTCGGGCAGGTCCATCTCCATCATGATGTACCCGGGAGGAACTTCTTGGAGGACACCCGCTTGTGCCCGTCCTTCACCTCGACGACTTCCTCCGAGGGGACCTTCACGTCGAAGACATGGTCCTTGAGCGTGCCCTTGTCCACGAGCATACGCACGTGCTTCTGCACCTTGTTCTCATACCCGGAGTAGGTATGCAGGACGTACCACGCTTTTGACATGCCGCCTCAGCTCCTAGAAGAGCCAGTCCACGAGCTTGAACAGGATGAAGTCCACCAGCCCGAGCATGCCCGCGATGAGGAGCGTGGAGACCAGCACGACCTTCGTCGAGGCCAGGGCCTCGTCCCTGCTGGGCCATGTCACCTTCTTGAGCTCCGCGAAGCTTTCCTGAAAGAACAGGATGATTCTTTTCATTTCCTCCGTCCCTCGGCTCTTCCCATCCCGGTTCAGGCCAGGCAGGACTCGAACCCGCAACATCCGGTTTTGGAGACCGGCGCTCTACCATTAGAGCTACTGGCCTATGGATCATGTCGGCCTTCCAGCCATCCACCGCCGCGCCGACGCGCTTGCGCGTCATTTGGCGCGGGCTGGCTTCGGCCGACCCCGCCCTCCATGGCTAGGACTTACTTTACCTTCGCTTCCTTGTGGATCGTGTGCTTCCTGTCCCACCTGCAGTACTTGGAGAACTCCAGCTTGCCCTGGGTATTCTTGCGGTTCTTGGTCGTCGTGTAGTTGCGCCTGTCGCATTCCGTGCATTGCAGAGCTACTAGCTCCAGGTTTTTCGCTTTTCCTTTGGCCATTTGGGTCTCCCTGCTGGTAGTTGAAGGGCAAATTTACACATTTTGCCTTCACAGTGTCAAGCGGGCACAGGTCGCACAGGGCAACGGCACGGCATCGCCCTTTCTGGACGCCGCGCGGCGTTTTTCCAGCCCTCGACCGGATTTGAACCGGTGACCCCGTCCTTACCAAGGACGTGCTCTACCAACTGAGCTACAAGGGCGCAGGCAGGGATGCCGAGGTCTGCCGAGGCCAGGGATGGCCGAAAGGCAGACCAGAGCGCCACGGTGGGGAGACTACCAAACGACCCTCTTGCGCGTCAAGCCGAGACTTTCGCCAGGATTCCCAGCAGGGCAACGCGCGACCTGGTTGGCGCCGCTCCTGTTGGCGCGACCTCGGCGCCTCGGCCCGGTGCACCCCTCATGCAGGGCCAGCTCGCCGGAAAAAAGGAGCAGCGACTGCCCGTACGAGCGGCGGTCCACCAGCTCCAGCCCTTCCCTCTCGGTGCCGAGCTTCTCCGCGGAATGCAGGTGGATGATCGCAAGGCCGCCCGGGGCGAGGTGGGGGGGTAGGCAGGCCTCATCGAGAACCAGCCCTTTCCCCTCGCGATCGAATGGAGGGTCGAGGAACACGATGTCCCAGGAGCGCTGGTTCGTGCGGAGGAATCTTTCCACGGGGGCCACGACGAGGTCGATGTGCGTTTCCACGAAGCTGATATTCTGCAGGATCACCCGCTTTTTCCGGGGATCCTTCTCAACCAGGAGGACAGGGGCCGCTCCCCGCGAAGCAGCCTCGACGCCAAGGATTCCAGTCCCGCTGAAAAGATCGAGAAACGACACTCCCTCGAGATTGCCCAGGATTGAAAACAGGGACTGCCGCATGCGGTCCATTGAAGGCCGGATCTCGCCGGGCGGGCAGAGAATCGTGCGCCCCCGGTACAGGCCCCCGGTGATCCTCATGTCAGCCTCCCTCTACTGCGGCAGCTGCACCGGTCACGTCAGCCGCTGGCCCGTCCGACGCTGCAAGCACCTTCGCAATGACAAGGTTCTCCGGCCTCAGGAACCCGGGATCCTCGGAGAGCAGCCGCCGGGCGTCGTCGCGGGCCTGGAAAAGGAGTGGCCCATGCAGGAGAAGGTCGGCCACACGGAAGTTCAGGAACCCGCTTTGCCGCACGCCGAGGAGCTCGCCCGGCCCGCGGAGCCGCATGTCCCTTTCCGCGATCACAAACCCGTCCGTTGTCTCCATCATGATCTTCAGCCGTTCGACCCCTTCCGGTGTGAGCTTCGTGCCGTACACCAGGAAGGCGTAGGACTGGTCCGCGCCGCGGCCCACTCTTCCCCGGAGCTGGTGCAGAGTCGAGAGCCCGAAACGCTCCGCGTGCTCGACAACCATGCACGTTGCGTTGGCCACGTCCACGCCGACCTCCACGACGCTTGTCGCAACGAGGATCTTCGCCTCTCCGGCCGCGAACCGGGCCATCGCGGATTCCTTGTCCTCCTCGGGAATCCGCGAGTGGATGAGGGCCATGGGGATGTCCTTGTATGCATTTTCCTGCAACATGCGAAACGCCGATTCCGCATCCTTGACATCCAGCGTCTCGGACTCTTCGATCAAAGGGTAGACGAAGTACGCCTGGCGCCCACGGGCGATCTCTTCGCGAACACGGCGGTAAACCTTCTCCTCGTTTCCCTCGCGGGCGAGATGGGTGATCACTGGCTTTCGTCCTGCCGGGCATGGTCCTGATGGATGAAACATCGAGGTCGCCGAAAGCGGTGAGTGCCAGGGTCCTCGGGATGGGCGTGGCCGTCATCAGGAGGAGGTCAGGGCTCGTTCCCTTCTTCAACAGGGCCTGCCGCTGCAGCACTCCGAACCGGTGCTGCTCATCCACGATCACGAGGCCGAGATCCTTGAAGGCAACCGCCTCGGAAAACAGCGCGTGTGTGCCGAAGAGCAGGTCCACCCCGCCGGACCTGAGCGCCTCCAGGAGAAGACCGCGGGGCTCTCCGGTGACGGAGCCGGAAAGAAACGCCATGCGCACACCCAGAGGCTCGAGCAGGCGGGCGGCGTTCTCCGCGTGCTGCCGGGCAAGCAGCTCCGTGGGAGCGAGGAACGCGGCCTGCTCCCCGCCGCCGACAACGAGCATGATGGACAGCAGGGCAACGAGGGTCTTGCCGCATCCCACGTCTCCCTGCAGGAGCCGCGCCATTGGAACCCCCGACATGAGGTCCGCTTCGATCTCGGCCACGACACGGACCTGATCTTCGGTGAGCGTAAATGGCAGCCGCGTGATCAGCGCTTCCCGCAGGCGCGTCTCGGGGACGCGCGCGCGCGGGCGGGCAGCAGCCAGTGCCCGCTTGCGGCGCAGGATGGAGGTCTCGAAGTAGAACAGCTCTTCGTAGGCGAGCGCTGCCCGGGACTCGTCCGCCTCAGCGCGCGTGCGCGGGAAGTGCACGACCCTGAGCGAGTCTCCAGGAACGGGAAGATGCCTCTGTTCCAGGATGTGCGGGGGAAGCGCCGGCTCGATGGAGGGCGCCAGGTCGGTGATGGCTCGCAGCATGAGCTTTCGAAGCGTGGCCTGCGTCAGACCTTCAGTCAGCGGGTACACGGGGAGGATCCTGCCGAATCCGGTGGGCTGCTCGCTCCAGGGCTCCAGCTCGAAATCGGAGCACTGCAGCTCACCCCGCCGCGTGTGAAAGCTTCCCCAGACGTAAAACTTCCTTCCCGGCACCAGCACCCGGCGGAGAAAGGCGCGGCCGAAACAGAGGAGAGATGCCTCGCCGCTCTCGTCCGAGACCAGGGCTTTCAACGTCCGCGAACGGCCCCATCCCATGTCGGCCGCGCCGACCACGCTGACCACCACTGTTGCCTTCTCCAGGCGCGGCGCCTGGGCAAGAGGTACCACTGCCGTGCGATCCTCGTACCCGCGCGGGAGAAAGAGGAGCAGGTCGCGCAGCGTCACCACTCCCAGCCGCTCCAGCCGCTCCGCGAGCGCCGGGCCCACGCCGTGAATCGAGGTAACCTCTCGCGTCAGCTCGACAAGGAGCATCGGCCGCCCGCCCCTGTCATGACCGCGATCAGAATGGGATCATCTCGAACAAGTGGATGATTTCATTCACGATCCTCCCTCCGAGGAGCCAGGCGACCAGCAAAAGTCCGAGGGTAAGAAGCAGATGCTGAGTATAACCGGACCGGAGACCCAGTCGGAACGTTCTCGTGACCCAGGCAACGACGGGCTGCATGAGCATGTCCACGACTTTCCAGAGGCCTGCGCCTCCGGTGGACCGGAACACCAGGGGGATGGTGCGGAGTATGCCGACAAGCAGAAAGAACAGCAGCAGGAACCGAACTCCGGACCAGGCCGCCGAGGTCACTGAGGCGAGGAAGGTCCCGAGCGTTACGCTCATATAGTCGCGGAGCCGGTTGACGAGGTCCAGGGCCACCACAAGGACGAGGATGGCGGCGATGGGGGAAAAATCGAAAAGGTTGCTGCGCAGGAATCGAATGCGTGCGAAGAGCTTCAAGTAGGGATCCGTCGAGGCGGTGAGCAGGTCCCAGGCCCTGCCCAGCGATTCTGGGGCAAACCATCCCAGGACGATTCGCATCATCAGGATGAAGATGTATGCCAGCAGGATCGCCCAAATGATTGTCAGCAGGATTGTCACAACTATTGGCACAAGAACCTCCCGGGTAGATCATGGGCTCGCTCTCGTCCATCCCTGGACCCGCTCGCCCTTGCGGCTCTCGCTGTCTGCTTCGCAGACAGCTGCCGCCCTCCGCGCGCCTTCGGCGCGCTACACATCCATGGCTACGCAAAAAACGTTGACGGGACGAGCTTCTCCACGAGGGAGATCATCGTCTTGTTGATCCGTTCCATCTCGTCGGCGGTCAGCCCCGACCCGAAGGCCACTTTCTCCCGCCAGTTCGGCGTGAGGATGTCGGAAGGGGAATGGGCATCGGAATTGATGACCATGGCGGCCCCGGCCTCCCGGGCAAGCGAGACCACCCTCCCGTTGCCCAGGCCGTGGCAGAAGCGGGCGGAAATCTCGAGGCACACGCCGTTCGACGCGGCAAGGCGCACCTCTTCCTCCGAGATGATGCCGGGGTGGGCAAGGACGTCGATCCCGGCCTCGATCCCCGCACGATTTGTTCCCAGGGCAACCGGCTCGCACACCGACTCCCCGTGCAGCAGCACCAGCCGAGCCCCGAGCTGCCGCGCACGGCGCACCAGGCCGCTGATCTGCCCGGGCGGGACGTGCGTGAGCTCCACGCCGGGAATGATGCGGATCTTCATGAAGGGCTGTGTTTCCCGGACGAACTGGACGAGCGCGGATATCAGGTCGTCCAGGTTGGACGCATCCGCGTGGTCGGTGATCCCGATTGCGCGGTAGCCGGCGATGCTCCGCGCGGCGGACGAGCTCCGCGGGCCCCAGCGTACCGTCGCTCAGGAACGTGTGAGTATGAAGATCGATCATCACTGCCCCCCCGCGGGACTCGCGAGGATGCGGAAGTAGTGCGACCCCGGGAAAATGCCGTCAGAGCCGGTGATCCGCGCGAAAGCGCGGCGTACCTGGGCCTCCTCCGCCTCGTCCACCATGACGTACAGGTCGGAAGGCTTCGACTTGTCCTCCCACTTCTGGTGCACGCTCTCGATGTTGATCCCCGTCTCCGCGCAGACTCCCGTCACCAGCGCCCAGATACCGGGCCGGTTGGCCGTGACGAAATGGAAATAGTACCGGCTCTGCATCCGCTCCACGGGAAACGGGCTCGTCGGGGCGAAGCTCGCGGTGAAGGGCCGCAGGACCTGTCTTGAGAGGATCCCCTTCAGGAGGTCACCGAGGTCCGAGGCAACCGATGATGCCGTGGGATTGCCCCCCGCCCCGCGTCCCTCGTACATGGACGGTCCGAGGTAGTCGGAATCAACCAGCACGCCGTTGAACTCGTTGCGAACGCCCGCCAGCGGGTGATCGAGCGGCAACGAGGGCGGGATAGACGGCCACCAGGGGCAGGGACTCCACCATGCGGGCCTGAGCGACCAGCTTGACGGCAAACCCGCTGTCCTTTGCGAACTCGATGTCCTTCAGCTCGACATTCGTGATCCCCTCGCAGAGGATCTCGGCGGGGGTGATCCAGCACCCGAACGCAAGGCTTGCCAGCAGGCCGATTTTCTGCGCCGCGTCCCCGCCGCTGACATCAAGGGTGGGGTCCGCCTCCGCAAAGCCTTTCTTCTGCGCCTGGGCAAGGGCATCCTCGAATGACAGCCGGTCCTCGCTCATGCGCGTGAGGATGTAGTTGGTTGTCCCGTTCACGATGCCGACGAGGCTGCTGACCTTGTTTCCCAGCAGGCTCTCCTGCAGGACCTTGATGATCGGGATCCCGCCGCACACGGCGGCCTCGAACTTCAGCTCGACCCCGTTCTTTGCCGCGAGGGCGAAAAGCTCCCTGCCGTGGACGGAGAGCAGGGCCTTGTTCGCCGTGATCACGTGCTTCCTGCGGGAGAGAGACTCCCGGATGAACGGCAGCGGGTTGTCCACGCCGCCGGCAAGCTCGACGACGATGGGCACGTCGGGATCATCAACGATCTCCCGCCAGCCCGTGATCACCCTCGTACCGGGACGGACATTCCGTCTGCGGCCGGGATCACGGACGCCCACCCACGGCACTTCCACGGCAACACCCAGCCTCCGCGCAAACTCCTCCGCGTTCTCGGTCAGCAGCCGGTAGAAGCTCTCCCCGACGGTTCCGAAGCCGACGAGACCGATTTTCACTCTGTCCATGCGTCCGCCACCTGGGGATACTCGCGCAGGCCCGCGAGGACCTCCTCGGTCCCGGCAACTCGGATCTGGGAGGATGCCTGCACCACGACGCCGCCGGCGGGAGCGATTGTCGCCATTGCCGTTCCCGACATGGAAGAACAGCGCGCACGTCCCCCGGCAATCCAGCAGGTACTCCCGCATCGTGTGGAGGCTCTCCTCGGTTCCCACCTCGTCCTTCAGCCGGACGTGCACGGCCTGCGCGGGCTTCTGCGGGAGGCTCCCCGGATCCGTGATCTCGTCGACTTTCACTTTTGCGTCCCCTCTCGTGGTGTCGATTTTGCCCTTCACGCCGACGATCGCGTCATTGGCGATCAGGGCCCGCCGGCTCTCATATATATCGGAAAAGAGGATCAGCTCGATAGATCCCCTGAAGTCCGCCAGCTGGGCGAAGGCCATTGTCCTGCCGTTGCGGGTGCGGATCTCCCTGCACGTCGCTGAGCACGCCGATGAGGGCGCACGCGCGCTCGTTGGCGAGCGTGTCCTTCCGCGAAAGGTCCACGGTGACCGCGCGGGAAATGGTCTCCCTCCAGGGATCGAGGGGATGGCCCGAGAAGAAGAAGCCGAGGTTCCGCCGCTCCTCCTGCAGCAGCAGGGACGGCCGGCAGCTCGGGGAGACGCTCCAGCTGGACCTCGGCCGCGGGGACGTCCCCCGCGCCGTCGAAAAGAGACACCTGCCCGTATCGCTTCGCCTCGCGGGAGCGCGACGGAGACCTCCATGATCCGGTCCAGGTTGTGCAGCAGGGTTGCCCGGGTCTCGCCCAGCCGGTCGAAGGCGCCGGTGATGATCAGGCTCTCGGCGACCTTGCGGTTGACCTCGTGGGAGTCGATGCGCGCGAAGAAATCCAGCATGCTGGTGAAGGCGCCCGCGCGCGCCCGCTCGGCGAGGATGGCATCCACGGCACCGGAGCCCACGTTCTTGATGCCCAGGAGACCGAAAACGATCTTCCCGTTCTCGACGGTGAACTCCTTCTGGGACAGGTTCACGTCCGGCGGCAGCACCGCGATTCCCATCTCGCGCGCCTCGCGGATGAGCTGCGCCATGCGGTCCGTGTCGTGCATGTCGTTGGTGCAGTTGGCCGCGATGAACTCCGCGGGGTGATTGGCCTTCAGCCAGATGGTGTGGTAGGCGGGGATGGTGTACGCGGCGGCGTGGCTCTTGTTGAACCCGTACCCGCTGAAGGCAAAGAGAAGCTCGAAGATCCTCTCCCCGGTCTTCGCGTCGTACCCCTTGGCCTTCGCGCCGGCGAGGAACAGCTCCTTCATCTTGAGCATTTCCTCGGGCTTCTTCTTCCCCATGGCGCGGCGCAGGATGTCCGCCTGGCCGAGGCTGAACCCCGCCACGACCTGCGCCATCTCCATGACCTGTTCCTGGTAGACGGGAACGCCGTAGGTTTCCTTCAGCACCGACTCCAGCGCGGGCAGCGGGTACTCGATGGACTTCCGACCCGACTTGTTCTCCACGAACGTGTCGATGTGCTCCATGGCGCCCGGGCGGTACAGCGCGTTCAGGGCGATGAGATCCTCGATCCTGCCCGGCCGCGCCTTTTTCAATATCCCCTGCATCCCCGAGCTCTCGAACTGGAACGCGCCGGTGCTCTTGCCCTCGCAGAACATCCTGAAGGTTGCCGGGTCGTTTTCCGGGATGGTCTTCAGCTCGATGGCCACGCCCTTCTTGCGCACGAGGGCCAGGGCATCTTCGATGATGGTGAGCGTTTTCAGGCCAAGGAAGTCCATCTTCACCAGGCCGCACTCTTCCAGGTAGTCCATGGTGTACTGGGTGGAGACGGCGCCGGTCTTCGGATCGCGGTACAGCGGGACGTAGCGCGTCAGGGGCTCACGCCCGATGACGATCCCCGCGGCGTGCGTGGAGGCGTGGCGGTGCAGCCCTTCCAGCTTCAGGCTGATGTCCAGGAGCTCCTTGTACTGGGGGCCCCGGCTGGTGACCTCCTCCAGCCGGGGGTTTTCCTTCAACGCGGTATCGAGGTCGATCTTCGGCCCCTCGGGGACGAGCTTCGCAATGGCATCCGCCTCGTCGTAGGGGAGATCCAGCACACGCGCCACGTCGCGGATGACGGCCCGCGCCTTCAGCGTCCCGAACGTGATGATCTGCCCGACCTTGTCCTCGCCGTACTTGCGGGTGACGTAGGAGATCACCTCGTCGCGCCGCCGGTGGCAGAAGTCGATGTCGAAGTCGGGCATGGAGACGCGCTCGGGATTGAGGAACCTCTCGAAGAGCAGGCCGTACTTCAGCGGGTCGATGTCGGTGATCTTCAGGCTGTAGGCCACCAGGGATCCCGCGCCCGAGCCGCGGCCCGGCCCCACGGCGATTCCCTTTTCCTTGGCGTAGTGGATGAAGTCCCAGACGATGAGGAAGTACCCGGTGAAGCCCATGGAGGTGATGATGGAAAGCTCGTACTCCAGGCGCTTCGCCGCCTCCGGCGGGACGGGGAGAATCGCTCGGCGAGCCCCGCACGGGCCAGCTCGGTGAGGTACCCCTCCGGGGTGTGGCCCGCGGGAACCTCGTAGAGGGGAAACTGGGGCCGGAGCGCCGGCAGCTCGAGGTTGCACGACTCCGCGATCTGCACCGTGTTGGAAATCGCTTCCGGCAGGTCGGGGAAAATGGCCGCCATCTCGTCGCCGGACTTGAAGTAGAACTCGGGGTGCTCGAACTTCATCCGCGAGCCCTCGGAGACCTTCTTGCCGGTGCCGATGCAGATCAGCACGTCCTGCGCGCGCGCATCCTCCCTCACGGTGTAGTGGATGTCGTTGGTGGCGACGATGGGGATACCCGGTCTCCCGCGAGATCTTCACGATCTCGCGGTTCACGACCCCCTGCTCGGGAATCCCGTGGTCCTGCACCTCCAGGTAGAAGCCGTCCGGTCCGAACAGCTCCCGGTAGTACTGGGCGCGCGCCCGGGCCTCGGCGTGCTGGCCGTTGAGGATGGCCGCGGGATGTCCCCCGCGAGGCAGGCGCTGAGCGCGATCAGCCCCTCGTGGTGCCGCTCGAGCAGCTCGTCGTCGATGCGCGGCTTGTAATAGAAACCTTCGGTGTACCCCAGGGAGCTGAGGGTGAGGAGGTTCGCGTAGCCGGTGAGGTTGCGGGCGAGGAGCACCAGGTGGTGGTGCCGCACCCCCTTCTCGGTGCCGGACTTCTCCAGGCGGGAGCCGGGGCCATGTAGACCTCCGACCCGAGGATGGGCTTACGCCCTGGGCCCGGCATTCCTTGTAGAAGGCGAGCGCGCCGAACATGTTCCCGTGGTCGGTGAGCGCGAGGGAGGGCATACCCAGGCTCTTCGCCCGGGCCACCAGGGCGTCGATGGACGAAGCGCCGTCCAGGAGGGAGAAATCCGAATGGCAGTGCAGATGCACGAACGGCGTCACGTGTCCTATCCCCTCCCCGGATGAGAGGATAACCGGGCAGGGGCTCTGTAAATACGGCCTGGCGTGAACCCTGGAAGATAATCCGCAGGTCAGGAGGCAGTCATGGCGTGGTACCGGGAAGGAAGTGGAAGCGCGGAGAGCTCCTGGCGCGCATCGGGGATCCCCTGCAGGTGGCGGGAGCGCGAAGCTCGATCCTCACGGACGGCAAAGCGGACGGCGTGCGCGCAGTCGAGGTGACCACGGGCAGCGGCTTCAATTCACCGTGCTTCCCGGCCGCGGCATGGACATCCCCTTCGCGTCCTACAAGGGCAAGGCCATCGGCTTCTTCTCGGCACCGGCATCACCTCCCCGCCTACTACGAGGAGCCGGGGCTGGAATGGCGCCGCTCCTTCTACGCGGGGATGCTCACCACCTGCGGCATCGCCAATTCCGGTGCGCCCAGCGTGGACCAGGGAAAGGCCTTCGGCCTGCACGGACGGCTGGCGAACGCGGCGGCGGAGAACATCTGCGTGGACCAGGATTGGGAAGGCGATGAGTTCGTGATCCGGCTGAAAGGCACGATGCGCGAGGCGGAGGCCATGGTGGAGAACCTCTCCCTCACCCGCACGATCGAGACCCGGCTGGGCGCCAAGGGCCTGCGCATCCACGACACGGTGCGCAACAGGGGCTTCGCACCGCAGCCCTGATGCTCCTGTACCACTTCAATTTCGGCTTTCCGCTTCTGGGACCCGGCGAAAGGGTGTCGGGCCCATCACGAAGACCGTCCCCCGCGACGAGGAGGCGCGCAAGGACCGGGGCGTGGAGGAGTGCCTCACCTTCCCGGAGCCCGTCCAGGGTACGCGGAGAAGGTGTTCTTCCACACGCTGGCGGCACGGAAGGACGGGAAGACATTCATCGCCCTCGTCAACCGGGACACGGGGACGGCGAGCCGCTCGGCATCGTGATGCGGTGGAACCAGCAAGAGCTGCCGATCCTTTGCGAGTGGAAAATGCCGTGCAAGGGCTTCTACGTCGTCGGCCTGGAGCCCGGCAACGACGCCCATCGGCCGCGGACCGCTCCGCCAGCAGGGAGCCCTGCCGATGATCGAAGGCCAGGCATCGTACGACGTGACCATCGACTTCGAGGTGCTGGACACGGCCGCGGAGATCGACGCGATCGAGAAGGAAGCAGGGGGGGCCAGGGAAGCTGGGAGGGAAGTAGGAGGCGGGACCGGCCTTCGCACAGGCCTGCGGCCCACAACAGCACGCCCTACGGGGCGTGCTATGCCCGGTTGCTGTTGCCTACCTCAACTACAGCACTGATGACCGTTTCCACCTCTTCATCCCGGCGTGAGTGCCAGTTGTACACGGCAGGCTGATACAGGATCGATAACACTCGAAGCAACCAGATTATGGTCCACCGGCTTCAGTCCGTACCTGTCTCGATAATAGCTCATGATGTGAAGCGGGATGTAGTGCACCGAAACGCCGATCCCCCTGCGCCGTGCAGCTCCTCGGAGCAAAACGGTCCCTGTCGATGGAGAGGTGAGCAGCTTCCCCCGGAAGACGGATGATGAACAGGTGCCACGCGTGGTTGGCGGCGTCCCCTGCGGGGAGGGTGAGGAAATCCAGGCCGTTGAGGGCGCCGAGGTAGCGATGGGCAATCGACCGGCGCCGCGCCAGCAGGGATTCCCCGACTTTCTGGAGCTGGACCCTGCAGATGGCGGCGGCGAGATCGGTGAGATTGTACTTGTAACCGGGCGCGACGATGATCTCGCACCCCCATACGAGCCCCCGGGGCCGTGTAGCGGTCCCAGACGTCACGGTCGATGCCGTGAAGGCGCATCACGCGGATCCGTTTCGCGAGGATCTCCTCCCGGTCGGTCACCACCATCCCTCCTTCGCCCGTGGTGATCGGCTTTGTCGCGTAGAAGGAATGAGCACCCCGGCGTCCCCGCTGGTTCCGACGAAGCGGTCGCCGTGCTT
>CAWJRT010000009.1:0-9092 GCA_963845325.1 uncultured Spirochaetota bacterium | reverse complement strand
CCCCGCCGATGGCGGGGATGACGGCGCGGGGATTCATTACGGGAGTGGGCAAGCTGGAAGGGAAGCTCATCATCACGATCGACGCTGAGAGGGTACTCAGTGCTGAAGAGATGAGCCAGATCGCCGGCAGCCTGGAGGCAGTTGAGAAAGAACCTGCTGTCAGCAGGGCATGACAAACACCATCGAGGTGCGCGAGCGCGGGATGGAACAAACCAAGGCAAGAGAACGGAAGGAGAAATCGTATGAAGGGCATCAACAACGTGAGGATAGGGGTCAAGGTCCAAATCGCCACTGTCGCGATCATCGTGTTATGCGCTGTTGTCAGTGTTGCTGCGATTGCGCTGCGCACAATCCTGACAGCGCAGGTCGGAACAACAGTTGCTGCAACTGAGGCGGCGCTGCAGATCAACGGCCTCGGCGACTTAGTCAAGCAGTATATGGCAGGCGCGCGACCTTTTGCCACGCTTCAGCAGGATTATGACGCGTACCAAAACACGATGAAGACCAGGTACAGCGGGGTGCTGGCGCAGAAGGTGTCGATCAGGGACGCAGCGAAAGGAACGAACACAACCGCTTCCCTTGAAGAGCATGTTGCCAAGATTTGGCAGGAAATTGGACAGGCTGAAGCCCTCATGGAGCAGAATCTGAAGCTTGAGTCTGACGTGGTCGCTTCGAGCAATGAATCCATCAGCAAGTCAAATGGGTTTCTGAGCTCCATTTCCGAAAGGCTCTCCGACCCTGTGCAGCAGAAGAAGGTATCCGTAATCGAGCGGAAGGTGATCCAAGGGGCCAGTGTGAATACGAGCTCCGGCTTTACCATCCAACTTCTTTTCAAGGATATGAAGATCGACCTGCGCTAACAAGGACAAGCTTTTTCAATATCTCGACCTGGCGGAGCAGAACGCGACTGCCGACGTGCAGCGCCTTGCGGGGACGGATTTTGCCCAGCTCCCGAAGGATCATTGGCGGCAATAGGCAAGACGCGTGAGCTTGCCACCCAGTACATCCAAAACGAGACTTCACGGGAAGGCATCGCTGCTCAAGTCGCTGGAGATCTTTCGAGTCTGGTGAGCGCGTTGAATGGGAACTTGGCAGAAAATACTCGAGCATCGTTCGCCAGGATCACCAATATCATCAATACGGCTTTGATCCTTTTTGCGATATTCGTCGCTCTCGTGGTGGCTATGCAAGTCCTCATCTCTCGTTCCATTACCAAGCCGCTGAATAAAGGAGTCGGCTTTGCGCAGATCGTGGCCAACGGGGATTTCACTCAGCAACTGGATATCATGCAGAAAGATGAGACGGGGATTCTGGCAAAAGCGCTGAATGACATGTCAGTGAAGCTGAAAGACATGGTTTCAATTGTGCAGGAGAACGCAGAGCAGATAGCGTCCTCCAGCGAGGAGATCTCCGCAAGCGCGCAAAAACTGGCCGAAGGGACGCAGATCCAGGCCACCAATCTCGAAGAAACCAGCGCCTCCGTGGAAGAGTTGACCTCCTCCGTGGACCAGGTTGCTGAGCATGCGCAAAGTCAGGCCTCCGCTGTCGAGCAAGGCAGCATTTCAATGTCCCAGGTGCAGAAATTCGTGAAAGAGGTATCGGGAAATCTCAACGGTATCTCCGACCTTGCCAAGGCATCCGTCGAAGGAGCGGTAGAAGGGGCCAAGGCTGTGCAGCAGGTGGTGGACGGGATCAACCGGATAGCGGCCAGCTCGGAGAAGATCGGGGGGATCGTCAACGTCATATCGGACATCGCCGACCAGACCAATCTGCTGTCACTGAACGCATCAATCGAGGCGGCGAGGGCAGGCGAGCACGGCCGCGGATTCGCAGTCGTGGCCGATGAGGTGAGCAAGCTTGCGGACCGAAGTGCTGCCTCTACGAAGGAAATCGAGAGCCTGATTAAAGAAAGCTCGAAGAACGTTACCGAAGGAGTGAAGACCGCTCAGGGCGCTCAAACGATGATGGAACAGATTCGTGGCGGCGCGCAGAAGGCGAAAGAGATGATCGGCAGTCTTTCGGAGTCGATGACTCAGCAGGTGGCCGCGGTCCAACAACTGTCAGCGGCGCTCGCCAACGTCAGCGAAATGAGCCAGAGCATATCGGCTGCCACCGAAGAACAGTCTGCAAACGCGAAACAGGTGTCCAAGGCCGTCGAGAACGTGAACGAGATTACGCAGTCAGCCGCCTCGTCGGCAGAGGAGATGTCATCGGCGACTGAACAGCTCTCCTCCATGGCGCAGGATCTCCAGCGCCTCATGGGGCAGTTCAAGATCGAGGGCGACGGAACGGAGGGAAAGAGAATCTCCGCCCGCGCGTCGGAAGAGGACAATGGGAATGGAAGCAGCAAAGCACGCCTCGACAAGGTTGCCGTGGCAGCACGCCGCTGACCGGAAAACGTTGCGCACCGGGGCTCCCCGCGCCCCGGGCGCACGCTCCGGTCATTTTGGAGAAAGATGAACAGGAAATGGAAACGAAGACGATTGTGAAGGAGATGACGATGGATTCAACCAGCCAGATGCGACAACCGGAAAATCCCATTCTGATCGTCGACGACGAAGAGCAGGCGCTCACGTCCATGCGCATCGCCCTGCAATTCGCAGGGTTCTCCAACCTGCGCACCTGCTCTGACAGCAGGGACGTACACACGATGCTGAGCGGTGAAACCTTCAGCCTCGTGCTCCTCGACCTGAACATGCCGTATGTGTCGGGCCACGAGATCCTCCGGCAGGCCGCGGCCCTCAACAACGCTCCCCCCGTCGTCATCGTGACGGCGTCCGTTCTGGTCAGAAACTTCGTCGAATGCGAGGCGGCCGGTATGGCCGACTACCTTGTGAAGCCCGTCGACAAGGACCGTCTCATTGAGGCGGTGCGCGCGGCGCTGGCGCGCCCCGCGGCGGGGAAGATGGCTAAATGACAGTCGAACTGACGGCGTACGCCGCTGCCCTCTGGGCGGCGGCTTCTGTTTCTTTTCTTACCGCGTAGCCGCGTGGCTGCGGCGTCTGCGCTCACCAGGCGGCAAATGCTTCGTGCTGATGATGGTCGGCGTCGTGATCTGGAACGCGATGTCGGCGCTCGAGGCCGGCACGGCCGAGCTATCGGCCAAGCTCATTCTTTCCAAGATCGAATACATCGGGATCGCGTGCGTTGCCCCTCTCCTTCTCCGTTTCTCCCTGGAATACAGCGGGAAGCAAAAGCGCTTCGGCGTGCTCGGGAACTTCCTCCTCTGGTCGATACCCGCCGTCACGGTTGGTCTGGTTTTCACCAATGAGTGGCATCACCTTGTGTGGACGGACCTGGTACCCTTCACTACCCCGGAGGGCACTGTTCTCCTCTATGGCCATGGAACATGGTACTGGATCTGGGTGGCATATTACGCTGTCGTGAGCCTTTTCGCGCTCATCCTTCTGGTCCAGGCGGCGTTCCAGTACCGCAAGATCTACGTTCGGCAATCCGCCGTCTTCCTTGCCGGAGTGGCGCTGCCGTGGATCGGCGAGATACTGTACCTCACCCGGATCACGCCCTTTCCCGGCTTGGACCTTCCCACCATCGGCTTCGCCGCTATGGGCGCACTGGTCCTCTTCGGGATGTCGCGGTTTGCCTTGTTCGACCTGGTTCCCGTTGCGCGCACAATTCTCATCGAACGCATGTCGGAGGGAGTCATCGTCCTGGACTCAACAGACCGGGTGGTCGACATGAATCCTGCTGCGCAGGCACTGCTGGGGATCGAGACAGACGCCGTGGGCCGACCCGGGGCAGAGAGATGTTTCCCTTATTGTTGGACCTGTATGCTGCAACTTCCCGCGGCGACAGGGAGCTGCGCACAAGCGTGCACCTCGACAGGACGCCTCCGCTCGTTCTGGACCTGGTTATCACCGCCCTCAGGGACAGGAGCGGGGCACTTACCGGCACGCTTTTCGTCATTCGGGATGTGACCGTCAGAGAGAAGCTGGTCATTGAGCTGCAGAGCGCCCTCGCGGACGTCAAGACGCTGCGGGGGCTGCTCCCCATCTGCGCGTCGTGCAAGAAGATCCTCGACAACCAGGGAAACTGGCAAAACATCGAGGTCTATCTCCAGAAACATTCCGAAGCGCAATTCAGTCATGGGCTGTGCGACGAGTGCATGAGCAAGCTGTATCCAAATCTTCTCAACAGCGATGACCCGGAGGAGTCCTAATTGAAGAAAGGGATACCCCCAATGTTCAGCTTTTTCCGCATGACACCGGGATCGAGCATCAGCCGGCTGCTGATCCGCTCCGCGTGGATCACGGCCGGCGCTTCGGTCCTGCTCTATGGAGCCACGGCCGTTCTCATTCTCAGCACGAGCCTCGCAAGCCAGGCTCGCGCCATTCGCGAACAGCACGAGGCCGGTACCAGGGCCCTCGTGAAGCGCGAGACGGAGAAGGCTGTCGCCTACATCGAGCAAAACCGGGCGGACACGCTCTCACGGCTGCGAGCAATGCTCAAAGAGCGCGTCGATGAGGCCGTGGCGATCGCGGAAAACATCACCCGCGCCAACCGGGCAACCCACAGCGATGCGGAGATCACGCGGATGATCACCGACGCTCTGCGTCCGATCAGGTTCAACGGGGGCCGCGGCTACTTCTTCGCAGTCGCGACTGGATGGAACGGAAATGCTCTTCGCCGACCGGCCTGGAATGGAGGGCAGGAACCTGCTCGGAATTGACCGACACGCGCGGCAAGTTCGTGGTGCGGGATATGATAGAGCTCGTACGCGCAAAGGGCGAGGGATTCTACTCCTACACATGGACCAAGCCAGGCGTTGCAGGCCGCGATTTCCCGAAGCTTGCCTACGTGAAGCTCTTCCAACCGCTGGGCTGGTTTGTCGGCGCGGGGGAATATCTGGACGATTTCGAGCGTGAAACCAAACAGCAGGTGATCGCCTGGCTGTCGACTGTGAGCTTCGGCACGGACGGGTACCTGTTTGCCGGGCAGTGGGATGGCATCTCGCTCATAGGTCCCGAGCCGGGCCGGAACATGATCGATACGACCGACGTGAATGGAGTGAAAGTAGTTCAAGAGCTGATCCGGGCGGCGCGTGCCGGCGGCGGCTTCGTGCAATACGTCATGCCCGGTATCGGGGGCAAGCGCCATCTCCCCAAGCTCAGTTATGTTCTCGCCGTTCCCGAATGGCGGTGGTATGTGGGCGCCGGGCAGTACCTCGCTGACGTGGACGCGGAGATCAACGCACGGCAGGCGTCACTGCTGGCGGTGGGATTGAGGCAAGCTGCGTGGCTCGGGGGCGCGCTCCTCGTTCTGATCTGCCTCATGCTGGTGACAGCTACGGCCTGCGCTCGGCGGATATCGGCGGAGTTCACCGCCTTCGACAGCCGCTTCCGCGAGGTCGCCCTTGCACCATCTGCCGCACCGCCCATGGAATCCGATCGCCTCCACTTCTCGGAGCTGCGCAGCCTGTCGCTCACGGTGAACCAGATGCTCAAGGAACGAGCCACCCTCGAGGCGGAACGGGCCCGTCTTGCGACGGCCATCGAGCAGGCAGATGAGGCGGTGATGATCACGACAACCGAGCTTGTCTACCTGTACGTCAATCCGGCGTACTGAGCGTATCAGCGGCCGTCTGCGCAAGGATGCGGTGGGACGTCGACCCAGGTACCTCGACGGCCAGGAACCGGGGGAAACCGAATCACGCCGCCAGATCGAGGCAGCATGCGCAGCGGGGCGGAGCTGGTCCGGGCGGATCAGGTTGCATCGGGGAGATGGGGCGGATGTCGATCTGGAAATGGATGTCTCCCCGGTTCGAGACTCCAGCGGCCAGCTTTCGAACTTCGCGATAGTGGCCCGTGATATCACTCAGCGGCTCAAGATGGAGGCGCAGATTTCTCAGGGGGGCAAGATGGAAGCACTCGGCAGGCTCGCCGGGGGCGTCGCCCACGATTTCAACAACCTCCTTCAAGTGATTCAATGGCTTACATCGAGCTCGCGCGGGGCGAGCTATCCTCCGCGCATCCGGACTCGACCATCTGGCCCAGGTCGGCACGGCTGCCAGCCGAGCGACCGACCTGGTCCGCCAGCTCCTCACCTTCAGCCGTCGGGACGCGGCGAAGCCCCGTGCGATAGACCTCAATGATCTCATTACCGATCTCATGAGAATGCTCGTTCGGCTCCTTGGCGAGCAGGTGGAAGTGGTCGTGCGCCCTGCGGATGCCCTTCCGTGATTTCCGCGGATCCTGTTCAGATACGACAGGTGCTCATCAATCTCTGCGTGAACGCCCGGGATGCAATGCCCGGAGGGCGGGCGCATTCTCATCACGACTTCTGCCGCGTACCTCGATGATCGTTTCTGCGCCGCCAGTGGCCTGCGACGCGCCGGAACCTACGTCCGGCTGGAGGTTTCCGACAACGGGACCGGAATTCCATCTGAGTTCCGGGATCGAATCTTCGAGCCTTTCTTTACGACGAAGGAGGTCGGCAAGGGAACGGGGCTGGGCCTGGCGACCGTCTACGGGATTGTGCAGCGCCACGAAGGCCTTATCCAAATAGAAAGCGAAGTCGGGAAGGGAACCCTGGTTCGGGTGTTCTTTCCAGTCGCGGAGAAGCCCTCAGAAGCCTCGGAACACCACACGGACCTTCGCTCCATCGCGGGTGCAGGCCGGACCGTGCTCCTCGCTGAGGACGAGCGCCAGGTGCGCGAGCTGGCGACCCGCGTGCTCGAGCAGGCCGGCTTCCGCGTGATTGCGACCGCGGATGGCGATGAGGCTTTGCAGGCGTACGAGAAGTACTCGGGCGAAATCGAGCTGGTCATGTTGGATCTGGTAATGCCGCGGACAGGAGGAGCCGTGGTTCGTGACCGCCTACGCGCCATGCGCAGTGACCTGCCGATTGTCATGACGACCGGCTACGGCGGCGACCAGTTTTCCACCGCATTCGTACCCACCGGGCGCGAGGGGCTTCTCCACAAGCCTTGGACCTCGCAGCAGCTCCTTAGCGTGGTTGACCAGCTGCTGCAGAGGCCAGCAGCGGACATGGCCCGATGAGAATCCGGAATACCTACGCGGCCTCTTCCATCGTCTTTACTCTGGTCGGGCCGTGATGCACATCGCCGGGGCGTTGCAATACCGAGAATCTATTGAATCAGCGCAATGAACCTTTTCGTCAGCTCAGCAGTACCGTCTGGCTTGCCAAGCGCCTTCGCTATATACGGACAAGTTCCCGACGTTGCAACTTTTCCGTCCCACACAACACCGATGCCGGCATAGATACCATCGGGAATCCAGTGCGCATCTTCAGGCTGACAGGCGAACTGCCTGCCTTTGAGAACTCCCGCTGCACCCAAAGTAAAGACACCACCCATTTGTGCGGCGAGTGGCTTTCCTGACTGCCACGCTTCGCTTACTATTTCGACGGCCTTTGGAATCGGCGGATCGTTTGAACCCATGCAAGGCACTATCACCCCGACGTAGTCGCTCGTCTGGACGTCATCAAGCTTGAGATCGGGTTGAAGCGACGCTGTAGAGCCTTTTATAAGCTCACCAGATGGCGTTGCAGTAAGGACCTCGAAGCCCGCCTCATTGAGCATGGCTTTCATGACTTGCGCTTCCTTGGTGAGCATGAAATCCGTGAATCCAGGATCGCTTTTTCCGTCCACTAAAACGCTTGTTCCGCTTATTCGCAGGATCATCAGAACTTTGCCTTTGCTTTGTGCAACCAGTGTTTGCCCCGCTACAAGAACGCAGAAAAGCAAAAGTATTGTTTTCATCCTCGCTGTACGCAGAGTTCTCATACATTCCCCCTTCTGGTTTTTACATTCGGGTCCGTTGCATTAGTGCTTAAATCTAAGCACTAAATCTGGCAAACTGTCAAGCCGGATCTGGGCAATTTTAAGCAGATTTTTTTCGTGCAAAGGGCGGAGGCTATGGAGGTCCATTGACAGTAATTCCAATTGCTGTTTATAATTAAGCATTAAAAGGAGTGTCAGGGTGCCGCATTCCAACAGCCTCAGTAGACGCGAGCGGCAGGTCATGGAGATTATCTACAAAAACTCCAGCGCGTCGGTCGAGGAAATCCAAACCGCAATGCCTCAGCCTGCCAGCTATTCGGCAGTCCGTGTCATCGTGAATGTGCTCGAGCGCAAAGGGCATCTCAAACATACACGACAGGGGAAAAAGTACGTCTATAGTTCCACGACACCGCGTACGAGAAAGATAAAGGAGGCATTGAAGAACCTCCTGAGCACCTATTTTGAAGATTCTCTCCCGAAGGCTGTCGCTGCGATGGTGCGGCTGCGGGCCAAGGACTTAAGCGACGAGGATTTGCGACAATTGATCCGGACCATCGCGCGGGCGAAGACGGAGGACTCTTCGTGACGGATTTCTCCATCCTTCAGGCGGCGATCCGGCTCGCGTGTCCTTTTCTCCTTGTTCTGTTCGCCGCAGCCGTGAAGACCTCGATTCTCCTCGCGTTCGTATTCGCTGCGCTCTGGGTCATGAAGGATGCATCTGCAAAGCTGAAACATGTCCTGTGGCTTTCCGGCATCGGCAGCTGTCTTCTCGTCCTCATTCTGTCGCTCACCGGCCCGATATTTCACTTTGCACTTCCCCGGCCGCCCAGAGGGGCGTTCGTGGCCGTTTCCTCCGCTCTCCTTCCCCGCATCGGGCGCTCTTGATCCCTCCGGAGGCATGCCTGCTTTTGCTCGGGGAAATGTGGCGCAGGGTATCTGTGGGCAGGCTTTGGACCGACGCGTGGCCGGCAGTTTTGCTGTTCCTCTGGATTGTCGGCGCCTTGTCGGGGTGGCTTAGCGTCCTATGGGGTAGACTCCAACTTTTGTACGTACGACGAACCGGCCACCGAGATGGTACTATGCATTATGAGAGCCAGGTTCGAAACCTATCACGGAGCGTTGGAATCAAGCGCGAGGTTCGCGTCTTTGAGAGTACAAGATGCACCACACCCTTTACCCATGGGATTATCCGTCCAGTCATTGTTTTGCCCTCAAGAATCAGATCGTGGTCCCCAGCTGGCAGGCAATCAGTACTCCTCCATGAGCTACGTCACATCAAGCGCGGAGACTCGTTCACGCTGATTGTTGCGTACGGAATATGTTCTTTGCTTTG
>CAWJRT010000008.1:0-14125 GCA_963845325.1 uncultured Spirochaetota bacterium | reverse complement strand
CCAGAGATGACTCGAACATCCGACCTACGGTTTAGGAAACCGTCGCTCTATCCAGCTGAGCTACTGGGGCGGGAACCAGAGGGAACGATCTTAGCGGTGAGGAAGTGAGGTGTCAATTGGAGAGGAGGCCCCGATCGGGACCGACAAACTCAGGAAACCTGTACAGCGCGTGACCGCGCGCCATGTCGTAATCAAGGAAGGCATTTCCCGCGCGCACGCACTCGTCAAGCCCTGCCTGGGCCTGGTCCAGCGGGACGTTCAGCTCCATGGCCACCTGGGCAACCGTCAGCACTCCGCCCAGTTCCCGCGCAAGCTTCAGGACCCGGACGGCAGCAGCCGGTCCATGAGGGCGGCTGCGCCGGGCCCCCTCTGTGAGACGCGGCGCGCGGAGCGCCGAGAATCCTGCCACGCTTGAAGCCCCCGCCTGATGGTGCCGCGCAATTCCTTCCCCGCGAGGACCCACGCGCCGGCGCCGAAAGAGGCCAGTCCTATGAGGACGCCTTCCAGGTGAATGGCTTCGAATACCGGGCTTGCTCCGGCAAAGATGCTTACCGCGCCGAATGCTACCAATGCCCAGCCCAATGACGCGCTGAGTCAGCTTCATCGCGGCCGTGCCACGCGGGTCACCGCATTTCTCCGCTGGTCACTGCACGGCGGTTCCGGCTGGGCAACCGGCAGAACCGCGTTTCTCCCCGAGATGCGCGGCGCCGAATCCGCGGCATACCGCGGCGCCTCCGTGTGCTCTTTTTTCACCAGGTACTGGGAAAAGCCCAGCTCCTCCACTTTCTTTCGGGTATCGACAAGGGAGGGCGCGGGGATCCCCCTCACCAGGACGCGCGCGATGCTCAGCCCGGTCATCTCGATGGTGACGACAAATCCTGCGGACTCGAGGGCGAGGCGTGCTTTTTCCGCGTTCTTCTCGATCCCGTAAGCGCCGACCTGGATGGCGTACATGTCCTTCTCCGTTGCGAATCCCATGATGCCCAGGGAAACGCGCGCAATGCCCGTCTCCAGCATGTCGATCTGTTCAGCGGCGGCCCGAGACAGGTCGATGATCCGCCCGTCCACAAAGGGTCCCCGGTCATTAATCTTCACCATGGCGGACTTTCCATCGTCCAGGTTGGTCACCTTGACCAGTGTGCCGAACGGAAGAGTGCGGTGCGCGGCCGTCATCTCGTTTGTGTCGAATACCTCACCGCTTGACGTGAGACGCCCATGGAACTTTCCACCGTACCACGAGGCCACCCCGTCCAGCTCCGGGTCCGCAGCCAGGGCAGCGGCGGCAAGCAGGAGGACGATGGGGACGAACCTTTTCATCCCCTTGAATATCGGCGAATTGAGCATAACCCGCCCACTATAGGCGAATGAGCGCTGGGCCGGCAAGGGAGACCAGGCAACATTCGATCAAGCCGGCGCCACCAGCACGGCGCTCACGTCGTCTTCCAGCCGTGCCGAGAAGCTTTGCCTTCGCACCTCGGACAGGAGGTCGGCCAGAGGGGTGTCACCCGCGTACCCCTCGAAAAAACGGCTGATCCCGTCGACCCCGAATTGCGTTCCATCCCGGCACGGCGATTCGACCATCCCATCCGAGGTAAGGAGGAGGAACTCGCGGGCGTCCGAGCCGGAAACCCACCTCTCCGAACCGGGCCGCCTCGTTCATTCCCAGCATGAGCGACTTCACGTCCAGCTGCTCCCGCAGCCGGTATCCCACGCCCTCCTGCTGAAAGATCAGCCCGTGGGGGTGCCCGGCCGCCGAGTAGCGGCCTGTGCGTGCCGCGGTGTCGAAGCTCACGAGGCAGGCGCCGATGTAGTACCCGTCGATCCCCGCGCTTTCGAGGAACCCCTTGTTCACCTGCTCCAGCACCCGCGCAGGCTCCCGGTGCCGGCCAAAGGAGCCGTGCAGGAGAGTCTTGTAAACCATGGTGAAGAGCGATGCCGAGATGCCATGACCTGTGGCATCGGCGAGGGTGGCGATGAGGGTGTGGTCGTCCAGGAAAAACGCCTCAACGAAATCACCGCCGATCTCGTCCACCGGCACGAAAAGCGTGTCCACCCGGGCGCCGTTGCGGGTGAACCCGACCGGCGTGATGGTGCGCTTCTGGATCTCCACGGCGAGCTTCCGCTGCTGGTACTCGTCGCGCATCCCTCGGAAAAGCGCGATGGCTCCCCCGATCTTCCCGTCCCTGCCGTGAAGCGGACCAACGCTGAGAGAAATGGGCAGGGGCCTGCCCGATGCAGTATTGGCCAGGATGATGTGGGGAACCGTTCCGCCTGTCCCGCCGGCCATGCAGCGGACCAGGGGGCTGGCTTCCTCGGTGCAGAGGCTTTCGCCCAGCACGGTTCGGTGATCCAGCAGGTCGCGGTCCATGCAGCTCCTGCCGACCGCCGTGCCCGAGGCAAACCCGGTAAGCTCCTCTGCGGCCTTGTTCCAGAACACGATGGTGCGCCGGTCATCAACGATGTACAGCCCGTCCTGCACCTCGTCGAGAAACCCGGGGAACGAAATCTGCGAAAGGATTGAATTCTGTCTCACTGTACGATCGTCCGCCTTCATTGTATACGTTCATTGCGGCTTGACAAACCCGGCCGCGGCCACTGTACCCAGTGGCATTCTTTGCGCGTGGAAGGCGGAAGATGTCCGAATTGAACGATGTGAAAAAGGCGCTCGGCACGTACGCGGCGGATCGGTTCGTGCAGGACGGCATGAAGCTCGGGCTCGGAACCGGGTCCACGGCCATCTGGGCGGCTCGGCGCGTGGCGGAGAGGCTGAAGGAAGGCAGCCTTCGCTCCATTCGCGCGGTTGTCACGAGCCTGCAGACTGAGCTGGAGGCGCGGGCACTCGGCATTGCCGTGTTGACGCTGAACGACGCAGTGCTGGACTCGTCGCTCGACCTCGTCATTGACGGCGCGGATGAAGTAGACCCGGCCGGGAACATGATCAAGGGCGGCGGCGGCGCCCTCCTCATGGAGAAAATCATCGCTTATGCCTCGACGGAAGTTGTCATCATCGTCGATCATACCAAGTTGACTCCCCGGCTGTGCGAACGTTTTGCCGTTCCCGTGGAGGTCGTCGCGGACGCGGTTGCGCCCGTGAGCAAGCGTCTCCGTGAGCTGGGCGGAGAGGTGAGCCTGCGCATGGCAGTGAGAAAGGCAGGTCCCGTTGTGACGGACCTCGGCAACCTTCTTCTGGATGTGATGTTTCGCAATGCCTTTGATCCGCGGAAAATGGAAGACGCGCTGAAGCTGATACCAGGAGTGCTCGAGGACGGGTTGTTTACCAAGAAAACGCCCCTGCTGGTGGTGGGGCTGGCCAACGGTACAATCGAGACGCGCAGCTTCTGCCGCACCCGGGGCCCGGCCGGCATCATTCCACGGGGATCTTCTTGCCTGTCCTCGCGTCCCGAACCGAGCACTCCTGGTTCTTGCTCATGTAGGTCCTGACAAACTCCAGGTCATCGGTCTCCACCAGGATTTCTCCGTCTTTATAGATGAGATAGATCACGGTAGTCCTTCCCCCCCCCTATAATATCGGCATAGTCTATCACAGAAGAAATACCCCGGTGAAGTACATCGTCATTGCGCCGGGAGCACACGCAGGTTGCCGATCGGCGGTCTCCCTTGACAGCGGTCTGCCGGACAATAGACTTTGTGTGGCGAGACCATCGCGGAGGTGAAGAATGGTTTTCCTCGTGTCGCAGTTCCTGTTCATCCTGTTCGTGCTGCTCGGGCTCATCGTGTGGGCTGCCTCCGACACTCCGCTCGCCTGGCGCGAGATCGCCATGAACACGCGGAGGAACCCGGAGCAGGGCAGTTCGTACGCCATGTTGAAGGTGCTGTCCGCCTGCCTGAAGATCTTCGCCGTCCTGCTGTGGATCGCGGGAATCGCAATGATCGTCGGGATGAATGTCGCGGGCTCCGCGTTGACGGGCATGCTCTCGGGAGCCAATCTCTAGCCTTTTTGGCTCAGGTCTCCATCCCTCTCCGCGAGATCTCTTTGAGCCGGTGCAGCGTCTGCACCATTGAGCGGGTGGTGTGGTAGTTGTTCTTCCACGCATGGCCGAGGTAGTCCCACTTCACGGTTCCGTCACGGTCAAGGAGGGCGAACCACTCGCCCACGTCGTGGTTGATCATCCTGCTCCAGACAAAGTCGAACACCTTCCTGAACGCGTCCCAGTATACCCGGTCCTTGAACAGCAGGCAGCAGTCCAGAAGCCCCACCAGGGCCTCCGCCTGCTGCCAGAACTCCTTCTGGAGGTCCCGCGCCGGTCCGTCATGAGGGCCCTCAACGTAGATGCCGCCGAACTCAGTGTCGACGCCGTAGCGGACCGTGTGCCGGGCCAGTGCCTCGAGCCTTTCCTTCCACGGGTCCGGTGAAATTCCCAGGACCGAGAGCGCGTGCAGGAAAAGCCACAGGAACTCGATGTTGTGCCCGTAGCTGGTGTTGTTCAGCGGCCGGGGAGCCCCCTCGTTGTCCCTGTCCGAGCCCCAGACGGTCTTGAACATGATAGCGGGGAGCGGCGTGAAGTCCAGAGTGAACTGCGCGATGCCCGTCCACGACGGCGAGTGGAACATCCGGTTCCAGAGGAGGTCGATCACCTCCAGGAGTTTTCTCCGGTGAATGTCGGCACCGGTGAGCTCGTACAGGGTCGTGTAGGCTTCCATCAGGTGCATGTGAACGTCAAAGCTCTTGCGGTCCCCGCCGTATGCCCCTGACGGCCGCGGCTGCCAGTCCCGGAGGAACATCTCGCGGTACCCGCCCCAGGCAGTGTCAGCCGCGTATTTCTGCACGAGGGTGAATGTCTCCTCCGCCGTTGTGCGGGCCTGCGCGTTCCCCGTTGCCAGAGCACATTCGCTCATGCAGTAGATCACGAAGCTCTGCCCGTACATGATCTTGTCCGTGGACACCGGTTTCCCGTGCTTGTCCACGATCCACAGCCAGCCCTCGCGCTCGGGATCCCTGAACGTGCGGAGAAACCATTCCAGCCCTGGTTGCAGGAGGGCCTCCGCCTTGCCGGCGCCGTAGCCGTTTCGAATTGCATGGGAGAGCATGAAGATGGAACGGGTCTGCTGGATGATCGTCTTGTCGGTCTGACCGGTCGGCTGCCCGCTCCTGTCGAAATATGTGGTGAACCCGCCGTCCGCAGCTGCCACGCGCTGGAACCAGAAGGGGTACAGCTTTCCGGTCAGGTAGCCTTCAATGCGGTCGGCGAGCTCCATGGCGGTCGCTCCTGGCGACATTCCAGCGGTCGCTCCTGGCGACATCTCAGGGCCTACTTTCGGATCGAGTAGAACGCGTCCCGTCCCGCGTAGGTGCAGACGCCTTCCAGCAGCTCCTCGATCCTCATGAGCTGGTTGTACTTTGCCAGCCTGTCGGACCGCGAGAGGAGCCGGTCTTGATCTGCCCGGTCTCCAGCGCCACGACGAGGTCAGCAATGAAGTTGTCCTCCGTCTCCCCGCTCCGATGCGAGATGACCGCGGTGTAGCCCGCCCGCTTCGCCATTTCCACTGCTTCGTAGGTCTCGGTCAACGAGCCGATCTGATTCAGTTTGATGAGGATGGAGTTCGCGATCCCCCGGTCGATTCCCTTCTTGAAGATCTTCGTGTTCGTGACAAAGATGTCGTCTCCCACGAGCTGAATTTTCTTTCCGAGCTTGTCTGTCAGCAGCTTCCACCCGTCCCAGTCCTGCTCCGCCATGGCGTCTTCCATGGAGATGATGGGATACTTGTTCGCCCAGTTCACCCAGAAGTCGACCATCTCCGCGGAGGAGAGCTCGCGCTTGTCCGATTTCTTGAAGACGTATTTCTTCTTGTTCACGTCGTAGAACTCAGACGCCGCCGGATCGATTGCGAGCATCACATTTTCGCCCGCCTTGTAGCCCGCCTTCTCGATGGCCTGCAGGATGACCTCGGGCGCCTCGTCGTTGCTCTTGAGGCTGGGAGCGTAGCCGCCCTCATCGCCAACGCCCGTGTTGTAGCCCTTGCCCTTCAGGACGCCCTTCAGGGTGTGGAAAATCTCGGCCATCATGCGCACCGCCTCGCGAATGGAAGGGGCGCCGACGGGCATGATCATGAACTCCTGGAAATCCACCGAGCTGTCCGCGTGCGCGCCGCCGTTGATGATGTTCGCCATCGGGACGGGCATGAGGTTTGCGTGGAAGGCGCCCAGGTACTTGAAAAGCGGCACGCCCAGGAAGTCCGCCGCCGCGCGGGCGGTGGCCATGGACACTCCGAGGATGGCGTTGGCGCCCAGCTTGGACTTGGTCTCAGTGCCGTCCAGCTCGATCATCGTATGGTCGATGTCCACCTGATCCAGGGCGTCCAGGCCGACGATCTCTGCGGCGATGACGTTGTTGACGTTCTGTACTGCCTTGAGGACCCCCTTGCCCAGGTACCGGGCCTTGTCGCCGTCCCGCAGCTCCAGCGCCTCGTGCTCGCCGGTGGACGCGCCCGATGGCACCGCGGCCCGTCCCATGGAGCCGTCTTCAAGAACAACGTCAACCTCGACGGTCGGGTTTCCCCGCGAGTCGAGGATTTCCCTCGCTTCCACGTATTCGATGATGCTCATTCGGATCCTCCTGATTTCCCCGAGTATGCCGAGTGAGGGGGGGCTTCGTCAACGCAGTTGCGCGCGGGAGGTGCTTGATTTAGATTCAAACCATGGACTTCGAGCTCACCGCGCAGATGATCGACAAGATCGCCTTTGCCATGGAGGACCAGAAGGAGCAGTTCGCGGTGGACGTCGAATCGGGGAGCTCCTCCCTGTGTCCTCCCTGGGGACCATCTCGGACGAGCGCCACGTGCGGCTGCCGCGATGGGGCTCCGCGGAGGGATTCCACCTGATGGAAAGCTTCGTGACCTCCATCGAGAATCCCGCCTACCGTGAGCAGCTGTCCCGTGCCCTGACCATGGGCAAAGGGGTGTTCCGCGCCTTCAAGGACACGCTGAAGGCCAACAAGGAGATCGAGAAGCTCTGGTTCACGTACAAGGAGCGCCGGCTCCGCGGAGTGATCATCAGCTGGTACAACGCCAACCGCGAGGCGCGCGGCCTGGCAAAGCTTCCCGCGGAGCCCGAGGAAACCGAGGAGCTCGTGCTGAGCGACTTTTCGTTTGCCTGGGACATCGGAAGCAGCAGGCACGCGGCGCTCCAGCTGGACCGGGACGCGTTTTTCGAGCTGTTTCCCAGCGAAATGCCTTCGGCCCTGGAGAAACGCTACCAGGAGAAAAGGAAGGGACTGCCCGCTGCCGGGGAACCTGCCTCGCCCATCCTCATTGCGGAGACGCCGTCGGGAGACCTCGCAGGCATCGTCTGGGGAGTGATTGAGGGAAGAACGGTCAACATCGTCCAGCTTGCCGTTTCCCCCGGGTACCGGGCACCGGTCTGGGAGAGATTCTCCTGCGCCAGTTCCTCACGGTAATGCGCACCCGCGGCATGCAGCGCCTTGTCACCGAGCTGATGGGAAAATCGCTTCGGTTTTCGGACTTCTTCCAATCCGTCGGGTTCGAAGCGGTTGCCCAGGTGATGGAGTGCAGTCTGGAGCAGCTTCCCTACTAGCTGTCACCGCGAGCGCCCGTGCCGCGCTTTCGAATGATTTCCGCCGCTGCTTCGCAGAACCCGGCCGCCGAATCGGCCGCGGTGATGTACTCGGGCAGAGAGGAGAGGCGGTCGAGGAATCGACGCAGGTTGCCGACGGCGACGGAGTGCGGGAAAGCCTCGAACAGCGGCTCGTCGTTCGGTGAGTCACCGATGAAGATCGCCCGTTCGGCCACCGCGTCAAAGCCCAGGCCTTCCTCCTCCGCGAGGAAGCTCCGCACTCCCGTCATCTTGTCGAATTTCCCCTGCCAGAAGTTCACGTGGATGCTGGAGACCTTGAACTGCACGCCCTCCTCCCGGAGGATCCGGCAGATCTCGTCGAGGCCCTCCGGCGGCAGAGGCGGTACGTCTTCCCGGTAGTCGATTGCGATGTCACTGACGCGGAAGGGCTGGTCGGATGCCAGGGCAGTGCCCGGCACTTCGTTCAAGACCCTTCGGGCAACCGCCTGCAAAGCCTTTCGGCGCGCAGGGTCGTTAAGCCCGGCGTCGGAGAGTCTCCGCCTCATCTGTTTCCGGGCGCGATCGTACGAGTAGGTGAAAGCCCCGTTCTCCCCCACGACGCCGGCTACCGGCCACATGCGTGCAATATGGTCGCACCAGCCCGCCGGTCTTCCGGTGACCGCCACAACGCGGATTCCCGCCGCATCCAGGTTCCAGAGGGCCTGGAAGGAAGACGCGGGGATCATGCCGTCGGTGGTGAGGGTATCGTCGATGTCGGTGAAGAAGTGGGAGAGGCCGCGGCAGAGCTCGGAGGGAAGATCCCGCACGGGGGCGGGACCCGCCGATCCGGTTGACCTGGCACCCATCTCAGTGCGCGGGGGGAGTCGTGCGTATAGCGAGGGCAGCCAGCAGTCGAAGCCGGTACTTCTCGGTGCGGTCGTGCAGCGCGCGCATGGATGCCATGACGCTGTCCGCCACGTGCTGCTTCGGCTCCGCGTCATGCTCGCGGTTCTTCAGCGCCTGGCGTCGGAACTCGGAGCAGCGCCGCACGGGGCTCACCGTGTAGATCATGAGATCCCGCGTCGGGTAGTCCCTGTCCATGTCCCCGGCGGGATTGGGCAGAAGCGTGTTCCCGTTGATGGAGATCAGCACCATGTGGGAGTAGAACTTCAGGTAGCTGTCGATCTCCTTCAGGCCGCGCGCGGTCGAAGGGTCCCACGGCCGGTAGCGCGTGCCGGAAGGGAACACGAGGATGAGCTTCCCTTCCTTTCGAAGCGTGTTGAGCATCTTCATGGCTGCAAGGTTCAGCCGAGCGCGCCGCTTCTCGGCGGCGTGCTTTTCGCGCGCATCCTTGATGGCTTCCAGCCCGCGGGACGGGTACAGCACCACCCGGGTGAACACCTCGGTAAACGCCAGGACGAGCTTGCTCGTCTCGTTCAGCTTCACTCCCGCCACGCACACCACGTCATTGCCTACCTCGCGGTAGTCATCGCCGGAGCGTTCCAGGAGCTCGTAGAAACAGGGAATGTCGAAATTGCTGTAGTGCTGCATCAGCACAAGGCACGGCTTTTTCCGCTGCGCCAGCTGGTGAAGGGCCAGCAGGTTCTGCCGGCCGATGATCCTGCTCCCCGGGAGGAGGAGATCAGCCATGATTTCCCGGAGGAAGGGCTTGTTGGCCGGCTTCCCAGGCTGGAAGACATTGTCCTCCGTCACCACCGGCGCTTCGGTGATGTTTTCGATCATCTGGTCGATGAGAGGGGTGAATTTGCTCTGGTTGAGAGAGACTGGATCCGACATGACAACCATCCATTTTGCCAGAATCGGAGGAAGGCGTCAATCTCGCGGCCGTGCCGTTCTACAAAGCCCTCCGGTAGAGCCGGTGAACCTTGTAGACCTTCCCCCCGAGGGTTTGCATGTCGGAGAGCATGAGCTCGGTGGTTTCCGCGATCTGGACGGCATCCACGTACAGGAAGCGCTGCCCGGAGTTCATCTTTTCCAGCATGTAATACAGGAGCGCATTGCCGCCGAGTCTCTGGTACTGCGGAAGAATGGCGGCGCCGTTCACAACGAGCCAGCGGGTGCGTCGGTATTCGAGCAGGAGGTCGACAATCCCCCACGGGGTGATCCTTCCATGCGCGCGCTGCAATGCGGCAGAGAGATCAGGAAAGCCCATCAGGAACCCGGCGACCTCGCCCTTTCGCATGAGGAGCTTGATGAGCTTCGGGTCTGCAACGGTGACAAGGTCCGCAGTGATCTGCCGGATCTCATTCTCGCTGAGAGGGTAGAACTCGTCAGTGTGCGCCGAGAACGTTTCATTATAGATGTGCCCGATGGCCGGTGCGCGCCTGATGAGCGAGCGCTTGGATTTGAACTCAGGCACCTCGAAGCTCCCCCGCTTCAGGGCAATTTCGGCCACGCGCCGGATCCGGTCGGGGAGCCGGAAACTCGCCGCTTCGAGGAACATGGAGAGCTGGTCCCGGTGTTTGACGAACCCCTCGGCTTCGAGCGCCGGTCCGTACCACGGCCCATTGTATGCCATCATTGTCATGACCGCGCGGTGCTCGAACCCCTCCACCAGCGCGCCCATGCCCATGAAGCCGAACCCGAACGGCCCGATCACGGTCTCCATTCCTTTTGAACGAAGCCATTCGAAGGCCCGCTCGAACAGGGCGTGCGACACCTCGCGGTCATCGACGCAGTCGAAGAAATGAAAATGCCCGGTGCGTGAATGCTGGTACTGGTTATACGCGGCGTTCACGATTGCCCCGATGGTTCCCGCCGGCGTGCCGCCCCTCCGGGCCAGGAAGAACCGTGCTTCGCAGTGCTCGAACGATGGATGCTTCCTGTCGAGGATGACGCGGATGTCCCGGCGGAACTGCGGAACCCATTGCGCGCTGCCCTTGTAGAGCTGGTGGGGGAAATCCACGAACTCCCGGCCCGATTGTCCGCGGGACGACTCAACAACCTCTACCGTCACTGGTTCCATTCCGCCCGGCTCCTCCCTGGAGGTTCTATCAGACAGGCCAGTCTTGGTCAAACAAAGGTGTTTCGCTATACTGGCGCCGGAAGAAGGAGCCAGCCGCAGTGAAATCCCTTTTCGCCGAGACCCTTTACACGGGGGATGAGGTCATCAGGAACATTCACCTCCTGTTCGAGGGAAACGTCGTGAAGGGCACGTCCATGGAACCGAAGGGCGAGTTCCTCGGAAAGTTCCCGGTCATCACTCCCGCGTTCATCGATGCCCATTGCCACATCGGGATGGAACGCGCCGGGGAGCCGGGGAGCGAGGGGGAGGCAAACGAGCACATGGAGTCGCTCCTCTTCCTGGCCGACGCCCTGGATTCCGTGCAGATGGACGACAGTGCGTTCCGCGACTCGGTGGAGCTTGGCGTCCTGTACTCCTGCGTCCTCCCCGGCAGCGGCAACATTGTCGGGGGAAAATCCGCCGTCATCCGCAACTACGCCCGCAGCACGACGGACGCGCTTGTGGCACGCGCGGGGATCAAGGCTGCGTTCGGCTACAATCCCATGTCCACGCGGGACTGGAAGGGAACCAGGCCGCACACCCGGATGGGAGCGCTTTCCCTTCTCCGCGCAAGGCTTGCCCTCGTGAAGGCAAAGCTGGACAGGCCCCGCAAGGGCGGGAAAGGCGGAAACGACACTTCCCTCACCGCGGAAGAGGAGATCATCCGAGACATCCTGCAGTGCAGGCAGGCCCTGCGCGTTCACGTGCACAAGATCGATGACATCGCCAGCCTCCTGCGCCTGCAGGAGGAGTACGGCATCAAGGTCACCGTCGAGCATGCCTGCGGCGTGAACGACGGGCGGATCTATGCTGCGTTGAAGGAACGCGGTGTTCCGGTTGTCTTCGGGCCGCTTGATGCCTTTGCCTACAAGGTGGAGCTTCGCCACGAGAACTGGCGCAACGTGCGCTTTCTCCTGGAAAGCGGAGTTGACTTCGGCCTCATGACGGATCATCCCGTGATCCCGCAGCGCAATCTTCTCCTTACGTTGCGCTGGTTCATCCGCTGCGGCCTCAACCGGCGGGAAGCCATCGAGATCATCACGAGGCGGAACGCCCAGATCCTCGGCGTTGACAGCTTCCTTGGGACCCTGGGCAGGGGGAAATGGGCGTCGTTCTCCTGCTGGAACGGCGACCCGTTCGACGTCACGCGCTACCCTGTCAGGGTCGTGGCCGAGGGCGAGGTCGTCTTCGAAGAGGGAGGGGCGAAAGCGGTGGACGAATGAGCAGGTTCACCGTTGTCATTGCCGATGACCGCTACTCCGCCTACGACGAGGAAAAAGCCGTCCTTGCGGAAGTGGACGCGGAGGTGCGCGTGTTTGCGTCGTCGTCCCCGTTCGAGGCACGCGCGGCCTTCGCCGCTGCGGATGCCATCCTTGTGAACCTGTTCCCCATGACCGCCGACATCATCGAAGGGCTGCCCCGGTGCCGGGTCATCTCCCGCTACGGCGTGGGCTACGACAACGTGGCGGTGGAGACCGCGACCCGCAAGGGCATCTGGGTGACATTCGTCCCGGACTATTGCTTCGAAGAGGTGGCTGATCACGCCCTTGCGCTTCTTTTGGGGTGCATCCGGAAGATCGGGTACAAGGATCGCATGATCCGCCAGGGCAGGTGGAACCTCCACCGCGACCAGCCCTGCTACCGGGTTGAGGGAAGGACGCTCGGCATCCTCGGCTACGGGAACGCCGCGCACACGCTGCTCAGGAAGGTCTCGGGGCTGGGGTTCGGGCGGGTCCTCATGTGCGACCCATACGTCCGCGCCTCCACGGTGAAGGCAGCCGGCGCGGAGCCGGTGGACCTGCCCACGCTCCTGGCCGAGTCGGACTACATCTCCGTTCACGTCCCCCTCACTCCCGAGACACGGCACATCATCGGCCGGGCGGAGCTCGCGCTGGTGAAACCCGGCGCGATCCTCATCAATACGGCGAGAGGCCCCGTGCTGGACGAGCGCGCGGTGGCCGAGGCGCTTCAAAGCGGAAAGCTCGGAGGGGCGGGGCTGGACGTGTTCGAGGAAGAGCCGCTGCCGGGCGGCAGCCCGCTGCGTCAGCTGGACAACGTGATCTTTACGGACCACGCCGGCTGGTACAGCGAGGAATCCGTCGTGGAGCTGAAGACCAAGGCCGCGCGCAACGTCGCGGCTGTGCTTGCCGGCGGCCGCCCGCCGTATCCGGTGAACGCGGTGGCCGGCACGTGAGCGGGCGCATCGTCACGTTCGGGGAGATCATGCTGCGCCTGAAGCCGCCCGGGACGCAGCGCTTTTTCCAGAGCCCGTTTTTCGAAGCGACGTTCGGAGGCGGAGAGGCAAACGTCGCCGCCGCACTGGCCCGGTTCGGCTGCGACGCGTCATTCGTCTCGGTGATCCCTGCAAATGCCATAGGCGATGCCTGCGTTGGCGAGCTGCGCCGCCACGGCGTGGATACTTCGCACATCGCGCGGAAAGGCAGCAGGCTCGGCATCTATTTCCTGGAGGCGGGGGCGAGCCAGAGGCCGTCCGTGGTCATCTACGACCGGTCGGGTGCTTCTCTTGCGGAAGCTCGGAGCGGCGATATTGACTGGGACAGGGCTTTTCCCGGGGCTGCCTGGTTTCATCTAACCGGTATCACACCTGCCATCTCGCAGTCGGCCGCGGAGCTGTCTCTCGAGGCGGTGCAACGCGCCAAGCTGAAGGCTCTCACGGTCTCCTGTGACCTGAACTTCCGCAGGAACCTCTGGAAATACGGGAAGGACGCGCCCGAGGTGATGGGGGAAATCGTGCGGCACGTGGATGTCATCATGGCAAACGAAGAGGACTGCCAGCACGTCCTCGGCATCACCGCTGACGTCGATGTTGAATCGGGGGCGCTGGATCCTGCGCGCTACCGCACGCTGGCCGAAAAGGTTCTTGCCGCGTACAAGTCCGTGGGTCGGGTTGCCATTACGCTGCGGGAGAGCAGGTCCGCTGACGACAACGGCTGGTCGGCAGTGCTTCATGACCGCAGGGGTTTTTTCGTGTCCCGCCGCTACGAGATACGCGACATCGTGGACAGGGTTGGCTCCGGTGACGCGTTCTCCGCGGGTTTGATCTATGGCCTTCTGAACCTGCCCGGCGCGTCGGAGGCGTTGGAGTTCGCCGCGGCCGCTGGTTGTCTCAAGCACTCCATACCTGGAGACCTTCCCCTGCTCAGCGTCCAGGAGGTGAAAGCGCTCATGGGCGGATCAGGTCCCGGCAGGGTGCAGCGGTAGCGCGGGCGCGGCCACGCCCGCATAGAAAATACGGGGCACACCCGCTTCCGCACTGTTCAAAACGCAAAAACCGCAACCCACTTGCGCTTTTTGCGTTTTCGCAATGTGCCGGGTCCTCCGCCGGGATTTCGGCGGGGCTCGGCAGGCCTACTCGCCGCGCAGCGAAGCCACTTTTCCCTTCACCCCTCCGGCGATGTCCCCTCCCGCTGCGACCAACCGCACCAGCGCGCTGCCCACGACTACCGCGTGTACGTGAGGCGCGAGTGCTTCCACCTGTGCCCGCGTTGACACCCCGAACCCGCCAAAGATCTTGACCTCCCGCCCGTGGTCCATGCCGGCCACCCGGG
>CAWJRT010000007.1:0-22098 GCA_963845325.1 uncultured Spirochaetota bacterium | reverse complement strand
AAGCGCCTCGCCGAACCTGCGGTTGAAGTACGCCCGCTGGGCGGCGGCGAGCTGTGTGCGGTAGGAAATCCGCCGTTCTTTCTGCACGTCCGACTCGCCGTCGAGCACCTCGAAAACGAGCACTGCTTCCTGCTCTTCCCACACGGACCCGTTCGATGAACCGGTAGGTGAAAGCTGCGCGGCGCTTTTAGAGACTGCCCTCATGGTTTTTGCCGTGGTGAGGATGCCCGAGCCGTAACACGCGGGTAAGCGACTCCAAGACGGGAGCAGAGGTTCACCGTGTCGGCTATCACGGAGCCGTCCATGCGCTCGTGCTTGCCCACCGTGCCCAGCATGAGCTTGCCGTTGTTCACGCCAATTCCGATTCCGATGGGCGGGTAGCCGCTTTTTGCCCTGTGCCCGTTGTACTCTTCCACGAGCTTTTTCTGCATTCCAACCGCGGCGACGAACGCGTCGTCGGGCTTCGCGGGGAACAAGCGCCATGATGCCATCCCCGATGTACTTGTCGATGATTCCGCCGGCGTCCCGGATCGACGGCCTCATCCGGCGCAGATACGAGTTGATGAAGTTGAAGTTCTCGAAGGCGTCATGGCCTCGGAAAGGCCGGTGAAGGAGCGGATGTCGGAGAACAGCACCGTCATTTCCTTCTCGGTCTGGTCCCCGAGCTTCACGTCGAGGATGCTCCCCTTGTCCAGCAGACCCAGGAACTCCTGCGGAACGAACCTGCCATAGGCCTCCAGGAGCGCCTCCAGGTGCGTGCCGATACCCCTGGATCGTCTCCGCCATCTCGTTGCAGCTCACCCTGAGCCTCCCCACCTCGTCGCGCGAACTGACCGGCGCGCGCATCGAGGGTGCTCCTCGTCGAAGGTGCGCACCACGCGCTCGAGGCTTCATGGTGCCGTGCGTGAAAAGGGTCCCCAACACATGGAGCTTGCCATCGTGAGCACGAACGCTCTGCCGAGGACGACCAGCGTGACCGCGTGGCGTTGGAGAGGATCACGCGCACGTCCGTGTCCACCATGTCGATCCCCAGCGTGCCGACCAGCTCTCCGATGCGGCCGAATAGCGGCGCGTAGGCCGATGATGGAGTTCACCTTGAAGTCAGGATCGTACGACCAGGCGCTTTCCACCATTGGCGATTTTTCCGCCATGGCTTTCTGCGCGTTATCGGGTAGTCCGAGACGTTGAAGCCCGCCGAAGAGTAATGCGAGATGTCCCCCAACCACCGTCTTTCCCGCCGCGAGGTCCGCCTCGCGCGGCCAGGACGTCCCCATCCACGATGTAGCGCGCGGTCTTGGGGTCTTCCGTGGGAGAGAAGGTGTAGATGAAATGCACGAGCCTGCTGTCGACACCTCGGATCCGGTCCAAGCGCATCGGAGACCGCGCGGAAGTCCGCGGAGGATTCCGCCCTGTCCACCGCCGAGTCGGGGAGCTTGTCGCCCAGGCCGCCCGGCAAGCCGCGCGAGCGCACCGCTATCCAGCATCTGCGCCCCCAGCTTCGCGAGGTCCAGTACCCTGCCCTGCATCTGCTGAAGCAGGCCCGCGTCCAGAACGCGATAGACGCTGAAGGACAGGAGACCCGTGACGACGAAACTCACCACGAGGAAGGTGAGAATGATTTTCAGGCGAAGGCTGAAGTTCACGCGCACTTTCCCGCGTCTTCCACCTGCGGGATCCGCAGCCTGGTTCTTGTCGGTTGTTTCCACTTCCTTGCCGGTGGTCCGAATGTAGCGGTGCCGCTCGGGATTGTCTATGCTATACTGCCTGCTCTTCCGGGAGGTGGTGCCATGGCCCTGAGCCCAGCGTGGTGGAGGAAAGCCCGGGACATCCTCGGCGAGAGGATCGTGTCGGATCCGTCGCTCCTCGAGCCGTATGGACGCGACGAATCGGCCCCGGAGGAGTTCCGCCCGCCGCAGGCCGTCGTCCGGCCGATCGACGAAGGGGAAGTCTCCGCCGTCCTGAAGCTCTGCCGCGAAGAGAAGGTCCCCGTCACCGTGCGCGGCGCGGGCACGGGCCTCGCCGGCGGCTGCGTTCCCGGCCGCGGGCAATCGTGCTGTCCACGGAGCTCATGAACAGGGTCATCGACGCGGATCCCGCCAACCTCACCATCACCGTCCAGGCGGGCGTCCCGCTGCGGAAGCTCTACGAGGAAGTGGAGAAGATGTCACTGTACTTCCCGCCGCACCCCGGGCGACGAAGGGGCGTTCGTCGGGGGGGCCGTGGCGGCGAACGCCGGCGGCGCGCGCGCGGTGAAGTACGGCACGGTGCGGCGGTTCGTGGTCGGTCTCCAGGTCGTGCTTGCCAGCGGGGAGATCCTCGATCTCGGCGGCAAGTACATCAAGTCCAGCACCGGCTACCACCTCGCCGACCTCATGATCGGCTCGGAAGGGACCCTGGGGGTCATCACGCGCATCACCCTCTCCCTGCTGCCGCCGGTGGGCTCCGTGCAGACGGTCCTTGCGCCGTTTCAAACGATCGAAGCGGCCATCGGCGCGGTCCCCCGCGTGCTCGGGGCCGGGATCCTTCCCTGCGCGGTGGAGTTCATCGAGCATCCGTCATCCTCCTGGCCGAGCGGCTTCTGAACAAGAGCTGGCCGACGCACGAAGGGGCGGCATCACTCATGCTGATCCTTGACGGCAGGGACGAAAGGGACACCCTCGCCCAGGCGGAAACTGTCGGCGCCGCCCTGGAAGAAGCGGGGTCGCTGGACGTTCTCCTGACCGGCCAGAGAGGGCGGCAGGCGGAGATGCTGGAGATCCGCAGCATGCTCTACGAGGCGATCAGGCCCGGCACGGCCGAGGCCTTCGACATCTGCGTCCCGCGGTCGGAGATCGCGGGCCACGTCGGGTTCGTCCACGCGCTGGAACAGAAGTGGGGCGCCGCCATTCCGACGTACGGCCACGCGGCGGACGGCAACGTGCACAGCCACTCGCTTCGACGATCCCTTGAGAGCGGAGCGTTCGGCGGGGAGATCCCCGGATGGCGGGAAAAGAGCGCGGCAATCCGGCAGGCGCTCTACGAGGACGTGGTACGACGGAACGGGGTGATCTCGGGCGAGCACGGCATCGGTCTTCTGAAGAAGGAATTCCTCCCCATGAATCTCGGACCGGCGCACATGGCCGCGATGAGAGCCATCAAGAAGGCCCTCGATCCGGACGGCATCCTCAACCCGGGAAAGATCTTCGACCCGTGAGCAGGGGCGCAAACGGCGGCGCGGGCACGCATGGACCTCCGCGCTGGCTTGCGCGGCGGCACAAGCCGACATAGTGTGTACGGACATGAAGTCAGCAGTCGCCAGAGCACGCCTTCGACCGAAGCTGGCCTTGCCGTCCATGGAACCTGCCGCGATCCGCCTGGTGGAAATTCTGGGCCCGGCGTATGCCCGTTTTGCGTTGAGGCTCCAATCACTGAGCTTCGTCGGCGGAGAGCGCTTCATCGAGGCGGTGCGGGAGTTCTACGACGGGAAGTCGCGGCTCATCATCGCTTTCCGTCATCCCTATGGGGACGAGCCCCAGGTCCTGACCTATGCCATGCACCACGGTGTCCCTCGCGAGGCGAAGCGGCTGGGGACGCCGCTGTCATGCCGCCCCCACTGCAGCTTCCTGCACGGTTACGAGGTGCCCCTCTGGTCGGGTCCCCTGGTCCGATGGATCCTGCCGCGCACGGGGGCCCTGCCTGTCTACCACGTCCGCGCCGACGGGGCCGGGCTCAGGAGAATACGAGATGCTCTCCGCGACGGCGAGCATCCGCTCGCACTCGCGCCCGAGGGCCAGGTCTCGTACCGCAGCGAAACTCTCCCGCGGCTCGAGCGGGGTGCCCTCCAGTTCGGCTTCTGGTGCGCGGAGGAGCTGGAGAAAGCCAGGCGGAGTGAACGCGTCCTCATCCTGCCTGTCTCCATGCACGCGCTGTGCACTGAGTCGGACCTGGGGATCCTGGAAGGGCTCGCGCGTGATCTGGAATCCCGGGCCGCCCTGCCGGCGGGAATGACGGCAGGCCTCCGCGGGCCGACATTCCCGGCCGGCGCCGCGCGCTCGGGCTCAGGCTCAGGAAGATCGATCTCGCGTTGCTGGGCCTGGCTGAAGCCTACTACGGCCTTGGCTCCGTGAAGGGAGGAAGCCGGGCCCCGTACCATGATGCGAAAGGCGACATCAAACCCGCGTTCGTGGCCTTCCGCGAGTCACGGCGTCTCGCGCTTCTGGAGGAGGCCCTGCGCCGGGGTGAGGCCATGCTCGGCATCCGGGCTGCCGGAGACATGATCACCAGGGTTTATGCCATCCGGCATGAGGGCTGGAGCCGCATTTTTCCCGAAAGAGACCCGGACAGCCTCTCTCCGCTGCAGCGCGACCTTGCGCACCGAAGGGCGGGGGAAGCCTGGTACGCCATGCGCCACATGGAGCTCGTTGATCTCGGTTTTTACCTGGACACGGCCTACCTGGAGGATGGTCTCAACCGGGGCCGCTCGCCGTCCATCGGCAGGCTCGCCGAGACCACTTTCAACCTGGTGGACCTGGCCTCGCGGCTCACGGGCGGCGACTTTTCGCATCGCCCGAGGGCCCTGGACAGGCGGATGGTTCTCGTCACGGAGCCCCCGCTGGAGCTGCGATCGCGCGTGGCGGACTACCGAATGGACCGCCCGGGGACCCTCAATCGGGCCGAGGCGGACCTTGCGCGCGCGTATACAACCGCAATCAAGGAGTTCGTCAATGCCGACTGATGCTGCACCCGTGCGGCTTTCCCTGGGCACCAAGCTGGGCTTCGGGGTGTGCGACCTCGGGGGGAATCTCTTCTTCACAGTGCTCGGATTTTACGCCCTGAAGTATCTCACCGACACCGTGGGCATAGCCGCCGCCGTGGCCGGGATCCTGCTCATGGTCGGCAAGATCGTGGATGCGTTCTGGGATCCCGTTCTAGGATTCCTTTCGGATCACACCCGGTCGCGGTGGGGTCGCCGGCGTCCCTACCTGCTATTCGGATCCATTCCCCTTGCCCTGGCAATGTGGTGGTTCTTCACCAACCCGCGCATAGCCGACCCCGCCTTCGCGGTGGCGTGGGGGCTCGCGGCTTTCATCCTGCTGAACATGAGCTACTCGGTGGTCAACATCCCCTATTCATCACTCACGCCGGAGCTGACCACCGACTACCATGAGAGATCCAACCTCAACGGCTACCGGTTCATGTTTGCCGTCGTTGGCACCCTCATCGGAGGCGTGGCAGTGGACCCGGTCATCCGCCTGTTCGGCGGCGCGGGAGGAGACAAGAGCCTGGGATTCTCGATGGTCGGCCTGATCTTCGGCGGGCTGATGCTCGTCACGGCCATGATCACCGGTGTGACGGTCCGCGAGCCGCCGCGGGCCAGCGGAACGAAGGCAGAAAAAGGATTCATCCGGACCTACCTGACCGTGTTCCGAAACGGGGCCTACCTCATCGTGCTCATAGCCTACGCGCTGTACCTGGTTGGTCTCACGTTCCTCCAGAGCGCCATCACGTACTACTTCACGTACATCTATGGAAACGAAGGGATGCAGACTCTCGCGCTGGGAATCCTCCTGGTGGTTGCGATGATCTTCATCCCCGTATCCGTGGTCGTTTCGAGACGGATCGGGAAGAAACTGACGTTCCAGATCTGCCTTTTCATCCTCGGCACCTCGAGCCTTGCGTTGTTTTTCCTGGGGCACGTTTTCGGGCCGAATTTCTTCCTCGGGATGATGGTGTACTCGGGCATCGGCGTGGGTTTCGGCTATGTCGCCCCCTATGCAATGGTGCCGGACACGATCGAGGTGGACGCAATCCGCAGCGGGAAACGCAACGAAGGCGCTTTTTACGGTATCTGGCTGTTCACATCCAAGATCGGCCAAGCGCTCGCATGGCTGGCAACCGGGCTCGTCCTGGCTCTCGGCCACTACGTTGCAAACGCGGCACAGGCAGGCGCAGCCAGGCTGGCCATCCGCTTCCTTGTCGGACCGCTTCCGGCCCTTTTTCTCTTCGGCGCCCTGGTCCTCATCCAGTTCTATCCGCTGGACGAGAAGACCTACGCGTCCATCCTCGCGAAGGGAGACCAGCCTACAGTCCGCCCGTGATCCCCCGCGCCTCGAGCACCTTCAGCACGATCTCCGTGATGGTGGCCAGGGCGGCCGGGTCCAGGTCCCCGATGCCCGGCCCCTGACGGCCCCACCCCTGCCGCTCGCGGATCCTGTGCAGCTCACCCACTTCATCCGAGGTGAGCGCCTTGGGCTCACCAAGGATCCGGGTCACCAGCCGTACGCGCGCGTACATCTCGAGGACTTCCATCCGATAGTAGGCCTGCATGACGTCAGGTCCGACCGTCAGGGCACCGTGGTTGGAGAGGAGGAGTGCCTCGCAGTCCGGGATTTCCTTGACCACGGCGTTGGGAATCTCGTCGGTTGTCGGGGTCCCGTACTCCGCGAAGCCGATCTTCCCGAGCCCGAATACGACTTCGGGAAGGATGACGTCCTGGTCCAGCCGGATGCGGCAGGCTGCGAATCCCGTGGCTGTCGGAGGATGCGCGTGCACGATGGCCCGCACGTCCGGCCGAACCCGGTAGACGGCGAGGTGCATCTTCGTTTCCGAGCTCGGCTTCAGGCTCCCCGAGACGACCTTCCCCTGCATATCGATGGTGAGGATCTGTTCGTCGGTGACATCGCCCTTGTTGACGCCCGTCGGCGTGATGAGGATCCGGTCTTCGGACAATCGTGCGCTGAGGTTCCCGTCGTTCGATGCGACGAAAAACCGGTCCCGCAGCCTTTTTCCCGCCTCCACAATCTGCCGTCGAGCTTCCGCGTCCTGCATGCCGCAGATTGTAATGGATCGGCTTCTGCGAGTCGATCCATCTGCGGCCTGCGGGCGGCCGTGATGGACTGGAGGTACGATGATCCCCGGAAAAGTCGCTTCGGCCGCGGTGCTGCTCTCGGCCCTCCTGGCGGCCTGCTGTCGGACCGTTCCTCCCACCCTCTTCCGCCCGACCCCGACGGCCGCGAGAGGCAGCAGGCCATGGTGAAAGATGCCTTCGCGGGAACCGATGTCCGCCAGGCTGCGACTTCCCGGGATGCGGCGTCAGCGCGCTGGTGGAGTTCGACCCCGACGATTCCACGTCCAGCCTGCAGTCCAGCCTCGATTCGGGAGCGCGGATCGTCCTCGTTCCCGCCATGGGCCGTCCGTGGATCACCCGGCCCCTCTCGATCCGAAGCGGCACGACGCTGATCCTGGAAGAAGGCGTGGAGATCCTCGCCAAGAAGGGCAGTTTCGCGAAGACCGACGCCGTGTTGTTCCTGCTCAGGGACGTGGAGGACGTCACAATCTGCGGGTACGGAGCCCGCTGCGCGATGCGCAAGGAGGACTACCGGCGCGGGCCATACGAGAAGTCCGAGTGGCGCCACGCCGTCGAGATGAACGGATGCGCGCGCGTGTCCGTCCTCGGGCTTGCCATCGAGTCCTCGGGAGGCGACGGTGTCTACATCGGCACGGCGAGAAGCCGACGGACATACTCCAGCGAGGTAGTGCTCCGCGACCTGCTCCTTCGCGACCACTACCGCCAGGGAGTCAGCGTCATCTCAGCGCAGGATTTGTTGATAGAGAACGTGGAGATGTCCTTCACGGAAGGCACCCTGCCGAGCTCCGGCATCGATTTCGAGCCGAACCACGCGGATGAACGGCTCGTCGGCTGCGTCCTCAGCGAACTGCGTGATCCATTCCAACAGCGGACCCGCGATCTCCGTGGTGCTGCGCAACATGGATCGAAGCTCGGTTGACGTGGATATCCGAGTGGAGAACTCTTTCGTTTCCGGCAGTCCCGATCGCACTGCTGGTCTGGTATGCCAACGCCGCGGCTGGCACGATCCAGTTCACCGGGCACGACCCTCCAGGGCCTCCAGATCTTGCAGCCCTGCCGCCAGGGTCGCCATCCTGGGCAACTGAGTCGGCACGGGTGAGCGAGCCAGATCGGATGGAGTCGCCGACCGCGGGGAATACCGCTATCTTTCCCTATCATGCGGATGAAATGGAACCTTCGGGCCGCGATGCCCCTGGTGCTCGTTCCTGCCGCGGTGATCCTGTGCTCATGCCAGGTGCGCGGCGTCCAGGCCGCCCAGAGCCCCCTTCTCAAGTTTTTCGAACGCCCCACCGGGCTCCTCCTGTACCTCGCATCGGACGGCAACGTCCACGTCATTGACCAGAAAGGGGGCACAAGGAGGGCGCTGACGTCGGACGCCGGCGCAAAGGGAGACAGGCAGGTCATCTACGCTTCCCCCGCCTGGGCGCCTGACGGCAGGCAGGTTGCCTTTTCGCGGATCACGGTGAACGCGTCCAGCGAGGTCACGGAAGCCTCGTTGTTCACTTCCGGACGGGACGGCAGGAATCTTGCAAGAATACTCTCCGGTTCACGGCTTCGGCCGTTCTACCTGTACTGGTCCCCGGACTCGAGGAAGGTCAGCCTGCTCTCGTCCGTGGAGGGTGAGAGCCTGCTCGAGATGGGTGTGGCAACCGCCGGCCAGGAGGGAGAGTACCAGTCGCTGGACCGCGGGTCACCGTACTATTGGGATTGGCGTACCGACAGCCGCGCCATTCTCGTGCACGCCAACACCGGGCAACCGGGCGCTGACGGTGAGCGGCTCTCCTTCCTGAGCCTCGAGCCCCAGGTCAGTCGTTCGGAGCTGAAGGTCGACCCCGGCATGTTCCAGGCGCCGAGCTTTTCGCCGGACGGAAAGACCGTTGCCTACGCGTCGACAACGCAGGCAGTTTTCAGGCTGCACCTCAGCTCGCTTGACGGTTCGGGGGAGCGAATCGTTGCCACGGACGTGGGAGGCGCCTTCCTTGAGTTCTCCCGCGACGGAAGGCGGATTGCGTACCTGGCGGCGACGAGCCTCCAGCCCGTTCCTGAAGGAAGCCTGACCGTGGTTGACCTGGGGTCACCGTCGAACAAGCAGACGCTGAAGGAGGGGCCTGTCCTGGAGTTCTTCTGGGCGCCTGACGGCAGGACGCTCGCATTCGTTGTGCCGGACAGCGGGGACGGGATCGATCCCCTGTTCCTGAGGGACGACAACGTGGCCTACGTCCGGCTCATGGGCTTCGATGCCGTTTCGGGAAAGACCTGGCTGATTGCGCGGTTTCCGCCAAGCAGGGGATTCTTCAATGTCCTTCCGTTTTTCGACCAGTATCAGAGATCCTCTACGCTGTGGTCTCCCGACAGCCGGTTCATCGGTTTCACGGCGCTCACCGACCGGGGATCTCCGGGGCTTTTCGTGGCCCGCGCAGACGGAAACATCAAGCCCCGTTTCCTTGCCGCGGGAGACGACGCGTTCTGGTCCTCACGCTGAAAGACGCCGGCTCAGCCGATTCCCGATCTCGATGACCGCGTCAATGCTCCCGTTCGGCGGCAGGATGTCGCCGACGTTGACGATCACCCGTCCGGAGAAGGCGCGGCTGATATTTTCTGCGAAATCGGCGAGCGATGACGGAGGCTGGCCGCTGGTGAAGAGGCTCGCCGGCACGCCGCAGTAGCAGCTCATGCGCTTCTTCCCGCCGGCGCCCGAGGTCGCGGCAGCAAGCTCATGCGGCTCGAAGTTGAACATCGGGGCGGGCGTACAGCCGTCCAGGAGGTCAAACCCCGTTTCGGTGATGAAAGGGAAGTACCCCTTGAAGTTGCCATCGAGGTGCGTCGAGACTTTCTTGCCCGCGGTGTGGAGGATGCGGCACGCCTTCTTGTAGTAGGGAATGCAGTACGAACGGTACCAGTCAGGCGAGATGAGATTCTCATCGGCATGATCCGAGATGATGACGATCGGCCCGGGCGCCTGGGCAGCCAGCCGGATCAGCTCAAGATCCTTCTCCTCCTGGGCCTGGAGGAAGGCATGGATTGCTGAAGGGTCATCGTGAAGCGCGTAAGCGACTGCCTCGAAGCCGAGGTACTCGTGGATCAATTTCCCGAACGGTGACCGGAACACCACCAGGTCGCAGACGCCGATCCCCTCTGTTTCCCGGAGGAACTTCTCCACGCGCTCGTGCCGCGGCACGAACCGTGTGCCTTCCACGATTCGTGAAACGATTCCAAGGTCGGCACGTGATCTCGCCATGTGGCCGTACTCGCTCCACGTGCCTTCGGCGTCAAGCTTGTAGGTGCGGCTGAGGTCCCCACGGGCCGTGTGGAATGTCACGGTTCTCTGGCGCCCGTCGGTGTTCACCGTCTTTTCAACGCCTCCCGTGTACTGCTCATCGTACCAGTCGTACACGTGGCACGGCAGGCCCCAGTTGAAGCGGCGGTAGAAGTCGACAAATGTCAGTCGGCCCCTGCTGCCTTCAAGCCGGCTCGGCCTTTCGTGGAAAGGGCTGTCGTCGGGAATATACTGTCCCGGCCAGAATGGCTGCTCGTCTCCGAGGGGTATCCTGGTGAGCGCGTACCAGGTTGAAATATCGGGGAAGAACGCGGGGCGGTCCGGCGTCTCCCCTTCGAGCACGGCGAAGAACCGCTGGACGTGCGTCACGGTCTCGTCCCCGTACTCGGCCGCCTTCGCGGCTCTCGGCCTCCTGCGCAAGCGCCCCAATTGCGCCCCTTCGGGTCGCAGGGGTCGCAGGAGTCGCAGGGGTCGCAGGGGTCGCAGGGGTCGCAGGGGTGGGGTCGCAGGGCCGCCTGCTGCCCTCCGCGCGGCTTCGCCGCGCTCCGCATCCTTGTCTACAGATGGATCGCGCGTCCCGTGCGGTAGGAGTCCACCGCGGCAAAACAGATCTTGAGGCTGTTCACTGCGTCCGCGACATGGTCGGCAAGGTTGATGTCCTCCGTGATGGCGCGGTACAGGTACTCCTGCTCGCGGCGGCACAGCTCGTTGTGATCGGGCTCGTCGGTGATCCGCACCACCTCGTCCTTCTTTGCCTGCATCCCCTTTGCGTCCGTGGCGCTGGAGTGGACGATGATGGAATCCACGGTCGTGTGCTTCGAGACATCCGAGGGGTCGACACCCGAAATGTCCTTGTCGATGCTCACGCACCCCTTCGCGGCCCGATCACATCCTTTACGAAGAAGGCGACCTTGCTCATCATGGGGCCCCAGCCCACCTCGTACCATCCAACCGACTTGTCCTCGAAGACGACCTGCAGGGCCCCGTAGTTCTCCTCGTCGGGCCCGATCTCATCCGATACCCGTGCCGCCATGCCCTGGACGATTTTTGGCTTCGAGCGGGTCATCTGGCACATCACGTCGACGTAGTGCACCCCGCAGTCCACCAGCGGGGGCATGTTGGCGATGAATGACTTGTGCACGTCCCACTCGTGGCCATAGCTCTGCTGGTTGAGGTTCATGCGCATGATCAGCGGTTTGCCGAGCGTCTGGGCGAGCTCGATGAACTTCTTCCAGGCCGGGTGCACCCGCAGGATGTAGCCTATGACGAGCTTTCGCTTCGTCTCCGCGGCCACCCGTGCCACCTCTTCCGCTTCGGCAACGGTCTTCGCGATGGGCTTTTCCATGAAGATGTGGCAGCCCTGGCGCATGGCGTGAATCGAGTACGGGGCATGCGTGTCTGCCAGCGTGTTGATGGACACCACGTCGGGCTTCAGCTCCGCCATGGCCCTGTAGTAGTCGGTGTGAACAGGGATGGAGAGCCCGAGATCCGCGGCGAGCTTCTTTGCCCGGTCCACGTTTTTTGCCACGACGAACCCCACGACCTTGAAGCCGGGGATCCTCGTGTAGCCCAGCGCGTGCGAGGCGCCCATCCCGCCGATGCCTGCCACGAGAACCTTCATCGCGGATGCCATGACCCCCTCCTTGGCGTTCCTATCGCACCAGCTGTCCCCTCACGTCGAGGGGCAGGTCCGTCATGAACACGTTGTTGGAATTGAAGAGCATGCTGCCGTCCAGCTGCAGCCCGGCCGGCTGCTCCTTCCCGCACCGCGGCGTGCAGGTTGCGGGGCGACACGGAGTCTCCGACGTTCAGCACCGGGACGCCGGCAGACTTCAGCTGGCCGAGCAGCTCCGTGCTGGGGCGTGTCCAGCAGGTGACGATCGAGTCGCAGGCAACGACCGTCTTGCTGAAACTCGCGGTCCACGACCACGATCTCGTTCTCCCTGATCTCGTCCACCATGCTGCCCTGCAGCACCTTCACCGGGTACTTGTAGGGCTTCGCCGCCAGGGCCTCCGCCTCCTCCTGTCGAAAACGCTTCCAGGTGACGTACATGTGGATCACTTCCACGTCCGCGGCGAACTCCTTGCGGTCCGTCACGATGGTCACGTCCTTGCCGATGGAAGCGAAATACGTCGCCGTGTCCACCGCCGCGTAATGATCGCCCCAGACGACGACCTTCGTGCCGTCGAGCTTCCGCGGCTTCCTCTCCAGGCGGTCGGTGCGGGAAGCATTGTTCGGGTGGAACTCACAGGTGATCTTCGGGCAGGCGATGGCCTCTTCGAAGGGAACCACCTTCTCCTTCAGGCCGTGCACGTCCGGAACGTAGGAGCGCGCGCCCGTGGCATTGATCACCACGTCGTACGCGCGCAGGTCGGCGACGGTCGGCGCAGTGCGCATCCGGATGTCCACGGAAAGGTCCGCCATCTGCCAGCGGATCCAGTCCGCGTACCATTTCATCTTCTCGTCCTTGCCCGGGGCCATGCAGCAGCCGAGGATGGCTCCGCCAAGCTCCGCGCGTCTTCTCGAAGAGGGTGACCGTGTGACCGCGCTCCGTCGCAACCCGCGCGGCTTCCATGCCTGCGCGGGCCGCCGCCAACGACCGCCACCTTCAGCGGCTTCTCCGCCTTCGCCATGCGGGCGAACTCCTCGTTCCCGCACCCGGGGTTGATGGCGCAGGCGATCTCCTTCTTGGCCATCATGGATTCCTGCCAGCAGCCCGTGAGGCAGGAAATGCAGCGCCGGATGGCTCTCGACTTTTCCGAGCTTCGCCTTTGCCGGCCAGTACGGGTCGGCCAGGAGCTGCCGTGACAGGCCGATCATGTCGGTCTTTCCCTCGGCGAGCATGCGTCTCGCAGTACTCCGGGTTGCGAAGGGAATGGCTGTTGATGACGGGTATCGAAACCGCCTTCTTGACGGCCTCCGATGCATACATCGTCCAACCCTCGGGGTACTGCATTGGGTCGAACCCGGCCCCCGGGCTCTCCTGGATGCACTGGCTGAGATCGAGGGCGGCAACTCCCGCCCTCTCGAGGACCTTTGCCACCTCCACGGACTCGGGCAGCTCTCTCCCGCCCGGGCACCCATTCGTCAGCGGAGTAGCGGAAGAGCACCGGGAAGCCACGTCCGCACTTGTCGTGGATTGACTGGATGATGGCAAGCGGGAAGCGCACGCGGTTTTCGAACGTCCCGCCGAACCTGTCGATCCGGTGGTTGAGGTACGGGCTCATGAACTGGGAGATCAGGTAGCCGTGCGCCGCGTGGAGCTCCACCGCGTCGAACCCGGCCTGCTTCACGCGCCAGGCCGCCTCGGAGAACTCGTCCACGATCTCGATGACCTCGTCGGTGGTCAGCACGTGGACGGTCTTGCGCTTTTCGTCGGCGTTCGCGTAGACGATGGCATGGCTCTGAGACCAGGGCAGGCTCACGGCGACGTCGTTGGAGGCCTGTTTGCCGTCCCGCGGAAGCGACGCCTGCCGTCCGGCGTGCTGGAGCTGCACGGCGCATTTCGCACCATAGCGGTGCATGCTCGCAGCCAGCCGGGCCAGGCCCGGGATATGAGTGTCGGCGTCCGCCACGAGGTTCGTCACCGTGGACCTGTTGGTGAGGTGATTCGGCGACGTGGCGCCAACGATGACGAGCCCGGTGCCTCCCCTGGGCAATGGTTTCGTGGTGGCAGATATCCCGCGCGCTGACGGAGCCGTCAGCGTGGGAGGAGCTGATGTCCGTCGGCACATGGCAGATCCGGTTGGGGACCTCCACGGACCCGATGCGGATGGGCCGGAAAAGGTATTCGAAAACGCTCATGTGTGGTGTCCTTCCTCCTCGTGAGTGGGGGAGCGCACTATAGCACATCAACCGATCAAAACGCAAACAGAAATGATTAAAAAGGCCGAATTGGACCCTGAATGTGCAGATTACGAAATTATTTGACTTGGCGAACCGAGCGTACTAAGATGCCAAAGCCGCATGAGCGGCATCATCATTGCCCCGTTGGGGCAGCCAGGTGTTCGGACGAAGGAGGAGTCACTCATGAAAAAGCTGTTCCTTGTGCCCGCGGTTCTGGCCGCGGCAATCCTTGTTTCATCGCCCGCTTTTGCGGCGGACAAGAAGCTCACGATAGGCGTATGCATCCCGTACGAGATCGGGTGGTTCACTGCTTTCCACAATGGATTTGACGTCGTGGCCAAGGCCGAGGGCGTCGAGGTGAAGTGGGTCTACAACAACTACAAGGCCGATGAAGAGGTGAAGGCGGTTCAAAACCTCATCTCCCTCGGCGTTGACGGGATCAACCTCACGGCGGTTACCCCCGAGAGCGCGCAGTATTCCTGCCAGCTCGCAAATGACGCCAATATTCCCATCCAGATAACGGAGAGCGGAACCGGCCAGGGACGCGGCAAGGCCATCGGCGTGATCGATTTCGATTGGGCCGGGATCTACCGCTACGTTGCGGACAACCTCCGCAAGGACCTGAAGGGCGATATCAGCGTGCTGTGGGAGCAGGGATTCGCCGGTTCCCCGCCGGTCCTCCAGGGTATCGACGGCTTCAAGAGCGAGATCCAGAAGCTGAACGGGATCAAGCTGGCCACCGACGTGCAGTACGCCAACTACGCCGTGGACAAGGCGCTCGACACCACCAACGCCATCATCCAGTCCGGTGTAAAGTTCAACGTGGCAATCGGCGGAAGCCAGGAAATGGCGGACGGAATCTCCACCGCGCTGAAGAACGCGAACATGCACGACAAGGTGAAGGTGGTGAGCGTCAACGGCGGGCCCATGGACGTCGACAACTTCGCCAAGGGCAACCTCGACTTCGCCCTCAGCCAGTCGCCCGGCCTCCACGGCATGATCACCGCGGCCAACCTGATTGCCTATCTCAGGGGCAAGACCTACCAGACAAAGACCTTCTCCCCGGTGATCTGGGTCAACGCCCAGACCTACAAGAAGGACCTCATCCCCTGGGACATGGACACCAGCTGGATGCCCGTGGTCAATGAGTTCGTGAAGACCGGCAAGTCCCGGCGGAGCTCCGCAAGTAGTCGTTTCCCGCCGGTTCGAGTTTCGCTATTCATCGTCAGGGCCCCGGGAGGATGCTCCCGGGGCCCCTTTCATGGTCGTCAGGGGCGGGGGGTACAGGTGGAGTCCGGCAACATCCTCGAGACGCGGGGCCTCAGCAAGAGCTACCCCGGCGTGCAGGCTCTTGACATGTGGATTTCGACCTGCGCTTCGGCGAGGTCCAGGCGCTTGTAGGCCAGAACGGCGCCGGGAAGTCCACCTTCATCGAGATCATTCCCGGGTCCCTTCGGCCGGACTCGGGCACGATCATCGTCGGTGGCCATGAGTTCACTGCCCTTGACCCGGCGCGCTCCATAGAGATGGGCGTGCAGACGGTCCACCAGGACAACCAGCTGGTGGACGAGCTGTCGGTGGCGGAGAACATCTACCTCTACAACCTTCCCCGTTCGGGGCCGGGCTTCGTCAGCCAGAGCAAAAGCATCGCCGCTTCCGAAAAACTGCTTCAACAGCTGGGCATCGATGTCTCGCCACGCAAGAAGATGAAGGATCTCACCTTCATCGAGCGCAAGCTCGTGAGCATTGCAAAGGCCTTTTCCCGGAGCGCGCGCATCCTCATCCTGGACGAGCCCACGGCGTCTCTGGACGAGAGGGGACGGAAGGTCCTTTTCAACATCATCCGCGGCCACACGAAGCAGGGTCTTTCGGTGATCTACATCTCCCACAACCTGGGGGAGATCTTCGAGGTCTGCGACCGGGTCACCGTCATGGTGGACGGCAGGAAGGTCGACACAAGCTCCGTGAAAGACGTCTCGATGAACGACGTGGTGCACCGCATGATCGGCCGTTCTTCAGCGGCGCTGTTCTCCCGCGAGAAGAGGGAAGGACGCCCGGTCGGAGAGAACCGTGGCGCGAACGCCCTTCTTGCCGTGCAGGACTTCCACCGCGAGGGTGTTGTGGAGCACGTGTCTTTCGACGTGCGGCCCGGCGAGATCTTCGGCCTCGGGGGGCTGGTGGGCTCGGGACGGTCCGAGCTTGCGCGGATGATCTTCGGCCTGGACAGGAGGAACAGCGGACGGCTGTTTCTGCGCGGAATGGACATTACCCCTGGCTCGCCTTCCGACGCCATCCAGAAGGGCGTCGGCTTCCTCACGGAGGACCGCAAATCCACGGGGCTGATACTGAAAAGGCCGGTCTCGGAAAACATCACGCACGCCCGGTTTGCCAGGAGTGCCGGGCTTTTCATGAACCTGGGCCGCGAGCGGTCCGACACGGAAGAGCTCTCCCGGAAGCTCGACATCAAGACGCCCTCGGTCGCGCAGAAGGTCCTCAACCTCAGCGGCGGCAACCAGCAGAAGGTGGTTCTCGGGAAATGGCTGTATGCCGGTTCCGAGGTCCTGATCTTCGACGAGCCCACCGTGGGCATCGATATCGGCGCAAAGAGCGAGATCTACAGGATGATGGATGATCTGGCCCGCCAGGGGAAGGCGGTCATCATGATCTCCTCGGATACCCCGGAGCTGGTGGCGGTGAGCGACAGGGTAGGGGTCATGCGCAATGGCCGCCTGGTGACGATCCTGGAGGGAAGGCGCATCACGGAGGAGAACGTCCTGCGCTTCGCGCTGGGCATGGACGAGGAAAAGGAAGGGACATGAAGGCTGCAGCAGTCGCGCAAGCGGGAAAGAGACCGGTGAGGGTTACGCAGTCGCTGGTGCTCATCGGGCTCATCATTGCCCTGTGCGTCGTGGCCACTATCGTCAACCCGCGTTTCGTGAACCCCAACAACATCATCAACATCTTCTCCCAGATCGCGGTGCTCGGCATCGTGGCCAGCGGGATCGGGATGCTCCTCATATCGGGAGAAATCGACATCTCGGCGGGGAACCAGGTCTCCCTCATGGGCGCCATCCTCGCGCTCATCATCCAGAAGGTGGGAGGGCTGCCGGCGGGTCACCCTCAGGCGTGGCTGGTGCCCCTGGCAATCCCCATGGCCATCGTGGCCACGTTCGCCTGCGGCTTTCTCATGGGGGCCATCAACGGCTTCACCGTCATCAAGTCGCGTGCCGCCTCCTTCATCATCACCCTCGGCTTCTCCTCGGTATATCGGGGAGCGGCCCTGCTGGTGACCGGAGGCGCCTCGTACATGCTGTTCGGCAAGTTCGAGCTCCTGGGCAGAGGCAAGATCCTGGGCATCGTCCCCATCTCCATCCTCTTTTCGCTGGGTGCCATCATGCTTGCCTGGGTGATACTGAAATACACCAGGTACGGGCGCTTCCTGTACGCCATCGGCGGAAACAAGAAGGCGGCCTTCGTTTCGGGGATCAACACCATGCGCGTCACGATGACCGCGTACATCATGGTGGGCCTCCTCAACGCGCTTGCCACGCTGATCCTGCTCTCCCGCATCGGGTCCGCCCTGGCCAACACCGGCGACTCCTACTCGCTGGACTCCCTTGCCTCGGTCATCGTCGGCGGGGTGGCGCTCACCGGCGGCCGCGGCAACGCGCTCAGCATCTTCCTGGGCTGCGTGCTGATCGGGCTGATCGGCAACGCCCTGGTCATCATGAGCGTCAACCCCTTCCTCCGGGACGTCGTCATCGGTCTCATCACGATCGCCGCCGTGACGATCGGACAACTCACAAGCGAAAGGGAATAGGAATGGAACGCATCGACCTGCTGAACACCATCAAGGGCTCATTGTTCGAGAGTTTCTACCCGGCGGCCTGGGATCTTGCAAAGATCGACAGGTGCTGCGGCATGAAGCCGGAGGACGTCAACAAGCGCGAGCCGTGGTGGCACAAGGATTTCGCCCCGGTCTGCGGCGAGACGCTGGAGGACTTCAACACCCTGATGGGCCACGAGATCGCCTTGCAGATCAAGGGCGCGCGGGACGAGGGCCGTGACATCGTGCTGATCTTCTCCGTCGGCCCCATGGGCATGTATCGCTGGGCAGTGGAGTTCCTGAAGCGGTGGAACGTGGACTGCAGAGCACCTTCACGGTTTCAACATGGACGAGTGGAGCGACGCGGAGGGCAACACGCTTCCCGCGACGAACCCGGGCGCTTTTCGAAACGCCATGGAGGCGTCGTTCTACGGACCGCTGGGCAGCCTCACTGTTCCGCAGAACCAGCGGCATTTCGCCACGCGGGAGGAGCTTCCGACCTACGCACAGAAGATCGGTGAGCTCCGCGCCAGGGGCGCGAAGTTCGTCGTCATCTACGGGATCGGCTGGGTCTTCCACGTGGCGTTCTGGGAGCCGCACTTCGCGGCGGACTACAAGGACATGAAGGAGTGGCTGGGGGCCACGCACCGCGTCGGCGCGAAGCTGCACCCGCTGACGATCATCCAGAACTCCATAACCAGCTTCAAGAGCAGGATCACCCTCGTGCCCGCGCGGGCCAACACGATCGGCCCGGGCATCTTCATGAAGGCGGATTACACGATCGGCGGCGTCGACGGATTCCTTCCCGTCCGCAACATGATCTACCAGGGCATGACCCTGTGGGTGACGCTGAAATACGGACCTGACATGTGGATACCGTCGTCCGTCATGCCCCAGCTCCCCGGCAAGCTCTTCTACGTCAAGCCGTTGGCGGGGCCGCTGGAGCCTGAAGTGAACTGAGCCGGCCATGGCGCATGACTTCCTCATCGTGAACGGGACGGTCTTTGCGGAGACACATGTTCTTCAGCATGGGTATGTCCGCGTGCAGGACGACCGCATAGCTTCCATCGGCAGCATGGCGGAGCTTCCTGGAGTAATGACCGCAACGGCCGCCGGAGACCACGCGGCGCGGATCGATGCAAAAGGCCTTTTGGTCTGCCCCGGGCTCATCGACATGCACACCCACGGCATCCGCGACGTCTCATTCATGGACAGCGACGTGCCGACGATGGTCCGCGGCCTCTCGTACTACGCGGCGTACGGGGTGACGCGGGTGGTCGGGTCCACGCTGGCCAATCCCTACGAGACGATCATCGCCCAGATAAAACGCATGGGCACCGTGATGGAGGACCCGGTCCACGGGTCCATGCTCCACGGCGCGCACATGGAAGGACCGTGGCTGGCGCCGCGCTGCCGGGGCGGTCATGACCTGCGGTACCTGCGGGCACCCGAGCGCGCCGACGTCCGAGGATCCTGGACGAAGTCGGGGACCTTCTCCGCACCGTCACCTTCGCCCCTGAGCTCCCGGGCAGCGTATGGCTCACCGAGCAGCTGGCCCGGCGCGGAATCGTGCCGGTGCTCGGTCACACGGAGGCGACCTTCGAGGAGGCGGACCGCGTCATCCTTGCGGGCGCGCGGCACGTCACGCACATGTACGACACGACGATGGGGTACAAGGAAAACCCGAATGAGGCCCTGGTGATGATGCCCGGAATGGAGACGGCGGTTCTCCACCACGACGAGGTGAGCATCGAGCTGATCGGCTGCCCCGTGCACGTTCCCCGGCCGTTCTTCGGCTTCATCAACAAGGTGAAGCCGCGCGACAGGAAGATCATCGTCACCGACTCCCTGGTGGGCACCGGCATGCCGGAAGGAACGGTCCTCACCTACAAGGACGGGCACAAGGTCTACGTGGAGAAGGGCGTCCTGCGGATGATCGATGCGGACCCGAAGGTCAACGGCAACCTCACCGGCAGCGCCGTCACCCTGAACCTCGGGCTGCGGAGGCTGCGCGAGTATACGGCCTCCCCCTGGAGGAGGCTGTGCGCTGGGTGAGCCTCAACCCGGCCACAACGCTGGGAATCGACCGCGAGACGGGCAGCATCAGCGTGGGCAAGCTCGCCGACATCGCGATCATGGACGGGCAGTTCGCCGTGAGCATGACCTTCGTGAAGGGCAGGCAGGTGTTTCGCGGGGTCACAACGCGGGGGGAGCCACCGCGTCCTGAGTTTCTCCGCCCGAACCTGTGGGACCGCGCCGCCGACGAAAAGGCGAGCACGTTCTCCCACGGGGTTTCGGGCTGCACGCGGTTGGAAGGGCAGACAATGCAGCGCCGATCGGCGCCGATGGTGTCCATGAGCCGCGTCGTTTCCCGCCGCACATCCGCGGGCGAGGAGAGGGACAGGGTGCGCTGCGCCCCGAGGGTTGCGCAGGCAACGATCTGCCCGCCCCACCGTGCCTTGACGGCCGCGGGGTCCATGCATTCCGGCTGGATGGGGTGCAGAATGTGGAAGCCGAGCTCCACGATGTCGGCAACGATGTCGGTGATATTGCCGCAGCTGTGCAGGAAGAAGGTCGGCATTCGGAAACCGCGCCCGCACGGCGGAGAGGACGGAGTTCCACGCCGGCTTGATCAGCGCGCGCCACGTGTCGGGTGAGATCTGCATTCCCCATTGGCTTCCCGCGTCATCATAGAATGCCAGCACGTCGACGCCCACACGCGCGGTCTCCAGGGCCAGCCGCGCGGTGAACCCGGCCACCTTCTGCACGATTGCCGCCGCCAGCGCCGGGGACTCCAGCAGGTCCACCATGAACTGCTCCATGCCGCGCAGCCACCACGACCACTCGTAGATGCTTCCCGCGTAGCCGATGACCGGGTACCCGCGCTCGTGGAATCCACGGACCCTTTCCGGCACGCCGGTGGGGTCCAGGGACGGCTCGGGATAGCCTCCACCTCGGAGGCGCGTGTCATGCCGGCAAACGGGGGATACATGTGCTCGTAGGTGTCCTCCGCGCCCCCGGCCCAGTGGCCGATGCCCCACTCGTCGAACTGCGTCTCCCGCGGCGCCTCGGGGTGCCAGCGCCCGGGTCGTCACCGCCGAACCGCCGTGCGAGCGACGCGAGGCGCAGGTCGTAGTCGAAGTATTCCGCCGGGTCCGCCGCGCCTGTCTCCGCTTCGAACCGCCGCTGGATGGCCGACGTGAACCCCTCGGAGGCGCCGATGTCCATTGTGAACGGGACCCATTCGGGCGTTCCGCCGGAAACGAGCAGGGACAGGTTCTCCCGGGGTGTCATCATGATTTCTCCCCTGTCCTTCCCCGTGCACGGTGGTCGCACTTGCATCCCATGGGCAGGATGAGATCGTCGAAGTATTCCTTGCCGTAGTCGTAGGAGAGCTCCTTGCCGGGCTTGATGTTGCGGCGGGCGTAGATGAGGATCTTCTTCCCCGCGTGCGCGGCTCGCAATTCGGCCTGCAGGAGTGATTGATGTACCTGCTGAGGTTTTCACGGCCGGTCGCCGTCGATGATCCACCTCGAGTTCACTTCGAAGAGGTACCCGCCCCCCTTGCGATACGCCTCCTCGGCGGGAAGAAGCCGGCGTGTACTCCATGACAAGCTTTCCGCTCGGTAGGGTTCCTCGCAAAAAGCCCGAGACCGCGCGTTGTCCTCTTTACCGCAAACCCCGGCTGACGCCGTTGTGCTCGTATTTCCTCATGACTGCCGGCCGGGAGATTATCCGGTTCCGCGCCTGCCGGCAATCCCGCGTCCCCCGAGCGCAATCCGGCGCATTGCCTCATGACGGTCTGAACCGGCCGCCAAGCCAGCTCCTGTAAATCGTAGTCGACGGAGACGTCAGCCGTGGGCCGCGCTCTCCTGTGTCTCCGAAAGGCTATCCACTGCAAGCCTGTCGGCCTTCCGCAGGGACGGGAACAGCCCGCTCCAGAGGGCTACGACGACGAGGGTGCCGATCCCCCGAGCACCGCCGCGGGCACGGCCCCGAACCAGGACGCGGTCGGCCGGACTCGAACTCGTCCGAGCTGGTTGGACGCCCCAATGAAGATGGAGTTCACCGCGCTCACGCGGCCACGGTTCTCATGGGGTGTATTGATCTGCACGAGGGTCTGGCGCACGACGACGCTCACCATGTCCGCCGCGCCCAGCACCGCCAGCGCCGCCAGGGACAGAAGAAGGACCGGAAAGCCCGAAAACGATCGTCATGAGGCCGAAAAGCGCAACGCACGCGAACATCCGCGCTCCCGCGCGGCGCCGAGTGGTTTCTGAGCAAGCCACAGCGCCACGATC
>CAWJRT010000006.1:0-6012 GCA_963845325.1 uncultured Spirochaetota bacterium | reverse complement strand
CGACAAGGAGTCGGTCAAGCTCGGCTCCCGGTTCGCCAACAAGATCTGGAACGCCTCGCGCTATCTCCTGATGAACCTGGAGGGGCGCAGCCTGCTGGAACCCGGCGCGGTGAAGCTCACCGACATCGACCGCTGGATCCGTCACCGCCTGAACGCCGCGGCCGCCGCCGCGCGGGCTGCCCTGGAAGGCTACCGCTTCAACGAGGCCGCCCAGGCGGTCTACGAGTTCATCTGGAGCGATTTCTGCGACTGGTACATCGAGGCCGCCAAGCTTTCCCTCTCCGCGGACGATCCTGAAAAAGACAGGATCGTGACGCTGCTGATGGGGCCCCTGGAAGAATCCCTTCGCCTGGCCCATCCGTTCCTGCCGCTGATCACGGAAGAGATCTACCAGACCCTGCCCGTGCATGCGGACTCGATCATGACCCAGGCCTACCCGGCGGCGGTCCCGGCCGCCGACCCGGCCGTCGAGGCGAAGTTCGCCTCCCTCCAGGAGCTGGTACGTGCAGTACGCACCATACGCGCGGAGTTCACGGTCCCGCCGGACAGGAAGATCGACATCACGGTCGTCCCGGAGGCGCGCGGGACCGCGGAGAACTTCGAGAGCCATCGCGCCCTTATCATGCACCTGGCAGGGTGCGGCAGCCCTCTTCTTCGAGAAAGCGCGGCCGACTGGACGACCGGCGTCATCGGCGCGGCCGGGAAAGGGCTTCGAGGTGTTCGTCCTCATCAAGAAAGCCATCGACGCTCCGAAAGAAATCGCCCGGCTGATGAAAGACAGGGAAAAGGCCGAATCCGAAGTCAGCCGCACAAGGGACAAGCTCGCGAACAAGGCGTTCGTTGAGCAAGCGCGCCGAAAGAAGTGGTGGATCGGGAGCAAGAGAAGCTGGAAGAGCTGGCGCGGCTCATCGGCAAGATCGACGGCTACGTACGCGCGCTGCAGGGCTGAGGGAAAAATTGCCAGGAGCGACCGAGGGAATCGCATGGAGCGACCGATGGATGCGCTGAAGGAAGGGGCTCGATTCTCTCTATCGGAAATACAACCGGCGGGCGTTCGTCCATCCTGATCCGCTCGAGCTCGTCTACACGGTTATGATGCGCCTGCCGACCAGGAAATCGCCGGTCTTGATCGCTGCCTGCCTGGCATACGGCCGGGTGGCGCAGATTCTCGCGAGCGTCTCGCGTGTCCTGGACGCAGTGAGCGGGGACACGGGGGCTCCCCCGCGTCATTCCTGGAAACGGCAACTGATCGGGAGGTAGCCCGGATCCTTGCCCGGCTTCAAGCACAGGTTCACGCCCGGGCGCGAGGTCGCGGCGCCTGCTCCTGGGCGTGAAGCGGGCGCGCGCGGAACACGGATCCCTCGAGGCGCCTTTTCTCATCTGGCACTGGGCGACGAGGGACGAGACGATCCTTCCCGCGCTTGACCGTCTTTGTCGACCGTCTGCGCGCGCTTGCGGGCGGGGCGCGGGCATGTCCCAGCCTGCTCTCCTCCCCGGAGGACGGCAGCGCCTGCAAGAGGCTGAACCTCTTTCTGCGATGGATGGTGAGACGGGACCAGGTGGATCCAGGCCCCTGGCGGTCTGTGTCCCGGGCCAGGCTCGTCGTTCCGCTGGACACGCACATGCACAGGATTGCGCGTCAGCTCCGGCTCACCGACAGGAAACAGGCTGACTTGAAGACCGCGCTCGAGATCACGCGGGGGTTTGCGCGGATCAACCCGCGGGACCCCGTACGGTACGACTTTTCCCTCACACGGCTCGGCATCAACCCGGCGCTGCCGCGACGACGACGTCCTTTGCCTTCTGACGGCTTCGGAGGCTGGGCGGCAGCGGCCGGCCGCGCCTGCGCGATCCAGTCCTGGAGCACCTGCCGTGGTCGAATGCGAACGGGAGCCCTTCCAGCTCCCGCGGGGCGAACCACGCGCACGTCCGCCGCGTCATCACCGGCCCGCGGAACGCCCTCTGCGCGGGCGCTGAACACCGTGGTCACGGTGTGAAAGCGCGGATCCCGGGCCGGGTCGGAGTACGTGTGGAACTGCGCAAGGTCCACCAGCTCCAGGCCGGTCTCCTCGCGGGCCTCGCGGCCACCACGGCCTCTCAAGACTCTCCCCGTAGTCGACAAAGCCTCCCGGGCAGCGCGAATCCCAGCGGCGGGTTGCTCCTCTTCACGAGCACGATCCCTTCGGGCACCCCGATGATCGCGTCCACGGTCAGGAAAGGACCCCAGATCAGCACATCCAGGAAATGCCTCAGGTAGCCGTTCACCGTTTTCTGGAAGACCGGGTAGTCGTCTTCCTGCGGGCAGCAGAAAGTGATGTCGGGAGGTGCGCGTCGAGCCGGTGCGGGCGAAGCGGATGGCCTCCTGCGCCATGATTTTCCCCGACAGTGACGGCGGACATCCCTCCGGGGCCGACACCGAGGGCGGCAAGCGCCACGGAGCGCGACCCCCCGCACGCGGGCCTCCACAGGGCCGGCCGCGCACGCCGCGCGCACCGACTGTTCGTCAGGCTTCGCGCCCGCGGCGTCTTGCATCAGCGTGATCTCCGCGTGCACGCTGGCCGCGCTCGGCGCGCACCACCTCGAGCCGGATTCCCCTGATTTCCATGCGTGCCTCCCGCTCTTCTGCACAGTGTAGCGCGGAACGTGGACGCACGGCCACCACGCATTGCGGGCCGTGGCCCACCACGCATGGGCTATCACATCCTTTCCCGCATGGAGAACGAGATCGTTTTCGAAGGAGTCTCATTTCGCTATCCGGACGGGGAAGCGGACATCTTCACCGGTCTTGACCTCACCCTTCCCCGGGGGATCGTCTCCCTGGTGGGCCAGAACGGCACAGGAAAATCCACGCTCCTTCTCCTGGCTTCGGGACGCCTCCTCCCGACCAGGGGAAGGTCCTCATACGCGGTCGTGATACGCGTGAGCTTGCGGACGAGACGGAAAGACAGAAGCTGGTCTCCTTCATCTACCAGAACATGGAGTTCGACACCGAGGAATCAATCGGCACGCTTCTGACGTTCGTCTACGCGAACGGCCTCCACGGGCAAGGCGGTGAAAATCCCGTCCCCGACCAAATGCCGCGAATTACCGTGGGAGAGCTCGTCGAGGTATTCGAGCTCGGAGCGATCCTGGGCAGGCGCACCCAGGAGGTGAGCAAGGGAGAGCTGCAGCGCACGATCCTCGCGTTCAGCCTGCTCTATGGATCGCCCCTCATTGCAATGGACGAGCCGATATTCGCGCTGGAAAACCACCAGAAACAAAGAGCCATGGACTACCTTGTCCGACGCGCGCGCCGGGAAGAAATCAGCTTCTACTACTCCGTGCACGAGCTGGACATTTCGCAGAAATATTCTGACTCCATCCTGCTTTTCTCCCGGGAGGCAGCGCCCCGGCTGGGACGGACCACGGAGATCTTCACCCGGGAGACGATCGAGAAAGCCTATGAAGTTCCCTTCGACATGCTGAAAAAACATGAGGAGCTTTACCGGAAATACCTGGTCGAGCTCCTGAGGGTGCGGGGAGAAGGATAGCCGCTCAGCGCTTGTATGCGCGCAGGACTTTCTTCACGGCAGACGACGCAGAGCTCCACGTGCGCGCGTTCCCACGAAGGCGGCAGACCGAGCACAACGGTCGTTCCCTGCAGTGCCTCCGCCACGGCGCAGCGGGCCTGCGGCCGCCCGGCGAACACCGGCTCATCGTAGGATTCGCGCCATCGTCCCCCGCAGTCAGGGAGCCCTTCGGCAACGAGCGCGCTCTGGAACTCCTCCACGCCGCAGGTCAGCCTTTCCAGCTCGAGCTGAAGGGGATACTTCCAGTATGCATTGCGCCGATCCGGGGTATTGAGGGGAAGCGCGCGCACGCCATAGAGCTGGGAAAACGCGTGATCGTATATCCTGGCATATCCAGTGCGCCGGGGGAGATTCCACGCGTCCAGCCGCTCGAGCTCGCCCAGTCCGATGACGGACTGGATCTCGGTGAGCCGGTAGTTGAACCCGACACGCACATGAGCGCCGCGTCCTCCTCTCCCGGCCATAGTCGCGCAGGACCGGCATGCCTCCGCGAGCCTGTCATTGCCGGTGACGACCATGCCTCCCTCGCCCCCCGTACTGACATGCTTGCCTTCCGAGAAGCTGAAGCATCCGGCATCGCCCATGGTCCCCGCCTTCTTGCCGTGGAACTCCCCGCCGACGGATTGGGCGCAGTCCTCCACCACGGAAAGGCGGTGCCGGCGGGCCGCCTCGCAGGATGCGGTCCATGGCGCACACGATGCCGTACAGGTGCACGACGACGACCGCTCGCGTGCGCGCCGTGACCTGCGCTTCGAGGGCGCGGGGATCGATCGTGTGATCGCCCCCCACATCGCAGAAGACAGGGATTCCGCCGGCATGCAGGACCGCGAGGGACGTAGAGAGAAACGTGTGGGAGGGAACAATCACCTCGTCCCCGGGCTGAATGCCCAGGGCGAGCAGCGCCGTGTGAAGGGCGGCCGTGCCGCTGGAGCAGGAGACAGCGTGCGCGGCCCCGATCCACGAAGCCCACCGGGCTTCGAACTCCCTGCCCCTGGCGCCCGACCAATAGGAGACCCGGCCCGACCGAAGCGGCTCGCAGGACCCGCTGAATGTCTTTTCCGCGAATTGCGGCCACGGCGGGAAGGGCTCATGCGCCGTCTTCTCCCCGCCGTACAAGGCAAGCTCTTCACGCATGCGCAGCTCTGAAAAAAGGGAGGCCGGCCGCGGCCCGTCTCCCTGCTTCCGCCATCTCAGCCGGAGGCCGACCTCCACCACTCGTAGTGGGTGGTCTGCAGCTCCCGTTCCGACGGCATGGGTAGTAGAGCAGCTCTTTCCCGCCGCCCAGGAAGAAGCCGTTCTCGACCAGGCGATAGGGGAAATCGGTAGGCGCGGCCCGGTCCACCGTCTTGGTTCCCTTGTGGGTGTCCTTCTTCACCTCGGTGATGCAGGAGCGCAGGTGCTCGATGTTGGGATAGGAGAGGTCACGGACGCTCCCGGTTTCAGGATTCGCCGCCAGCTCGCCCAGGCTCAGCTCGGCAAAGAGGATCTTGGGGACGTGGATGCTCCGCTTGGAGTCCGTCATGAATGCGCTGAACTCCTGCGGATCCAGACGGCTCACGACGCGCGGGGAGACCGGACAGATCTCCTGGTAGAAGCGGAACGTCCTTGGGGAACTTCGGCAGCGTCTTTGTCGGGGCAATCTCCAGGACCCTCCCGTCCCGTGTGGCGAGGTAGAGCTTGCCGATGGCGCTCAGGGGTACGTGCTCGAGGACGCGGTAGACGGACAGGTACACCGAGTGCTTCGGCTCCCCGTTCGGGTGCGGCACGCAGCGGGAGTCGATCTCCGACATGGGGAAATAGTCGCTTGAGAATCCCCTGTCCACGCTGAAGTACTGCGCCTGGCCGCGGGACTTCTTCTCCATGCCGACGGAATAGTACATGCCGAAATCCATCGGCGTCAGCATGGATGCGATGAGTGCTTCGGGAATCGTTGAAAGATACAAGTAGACTGCCATACTCACCTCCCTTGGGCGATAATACCGCGGCCGTGGCCGCAAATCAATCCGGTTCTGCGCCGCCCCCGCTCGCACCCGGAACAGCGTCTGTCAATCACGAGAACTTGTCGTAGAAGATAAGCGCCTCCGGCAGCCCCCTGGCGCGCAGGACGCCGATGGAGGCGTCGATCATGCCGGGGCTTCCGCAAAGGTACGCCTCGTGATGAGTGAGCGCGGGAAGGAGACGGTTCGAGTGCAGATGCGATGCCTCCCTTTTCTCCCTCCCAACGGTCTTGCGGACGGGGATTGGAAAGAACCGGCACGAAACGGAAGCGCGGCAGGCCCCTTTCCAGAGCCTGCATCTCATCCACGTAGAAAAGGTCCTGCGGGGTCCGCGCGGCGAAATAGTACGTGACACCGCGGGTAATCCGCTTCTCCGCCATGTCCGTCAGCATGCCCCGCAGGGGGGCCATTCCTGACCCCCCGGCCACTAAAATGATGTCTCTCCC
>CAWJRT010000005.1:0-38270 GCA_963845325.1 uncultured Spirochaetota bacterium | reverse complement strand
GCTGCGGACTGGACTTGAACCAGCACACCCTTTCGGGCACTAGCCCCTCAAGCTAGCGTGTCTACCAAATTTCACCACCGCAGCGAGTAGAGTCGGACTATAGCTATTCCCGGGAAACGTGTCAATCGCGACCGTTCTGTGACGCCCTCCAAAGGACCAGCCGCGCCGGTACCCCGAAGGCGGCGCGCGCAGCCGCCTTCCCGCGGTCTGTTTTCCTCCGTATATTGGCCACGTGGCGCAACCCGGCACTGAATGAGCTTTCCTCATCAGCGGGTGCGAGGTCGTCCTGCCTGACAGGGTGCTCCGGAACGGCGCGGTTCTTGTCGATGCAGGCACGATCCTCTTCGCGGGCCCCGAGGATCGGCTTCCGAATCGGCTGCCCGACGGCTGCAGAGGATCGCGGTGCCGGGATGTGCGCCTGTCCCGCTCTCTGGGAAACCCACATCCACGGCTGCGGCGGGTGAGCACGGAGAGCATGACGCCGCAATCCCTGGCACGGATGGCGCAGTTCCTCGCCCGGAACGGCATCGGTGCGTTTGTTCCGACCATCGTCTCCGACGAGAACCACATCGACTCCGCTTGGAGCGGCCATTGACGCCACCAGGCTGGATGCTCCTGTGCACGGGCGAATCCCAGGGATCCACGTGGAAGGCCCTTTCGTTTGTTCGTCAAGGCGGGGGGCCATTCCGCTGGAGCTGCTCAGCGAACCCTCGACCAGTCACTGCAGGAGATGGCAGGGTCTCGCAGGAGACGATCCGGATCCTGACGATCGCGCCCGAGCTCCCGGCTCGCGGGCAGTAATCGAGTTGCTTCCCCAGTTGGGCATTCTCCCTTCTTTTGGCCACTCCGATGCTTCCTACGATTCCCTGCACGAATATGACGAGCTTTCCCCCCTCGGGGTAACGCACCTTTTCAACGGCATGAGCGGGGTTTCGCACAAGGAACCTGGACTTGCCCAGTGGGCCCTGTTGAACAGGATGTCTTTACCGAGCTGAACTGCGACGGCACGCACGTTCACGACGCCGCGGTGCGGCTCGCTCTCCGAGCAGGCCCATGGAGCGGATTGTGGCCATCTCCGACGCGGTGGCTCCGGCGGGCCTGCCCCCCGGGAGCCTGTCGGGTCGGCTGTACGGCAGGCAGCTGGCGGCGCGTGGCGCCGGGCTGTTTTACGCGGACACCGGCGTCCTGGTTGGTTCCCGGCTTCTGGTCCCTGACACGGTTGCCCGGCTCATTTCAGAGTTCAGCTCCCGGTGGCCAGCGCCGTGGCCATGGCCACGCTCAATCCCGCGCGCCTCCTCGGATTCGGCCGCAAGGGTGCGCTTCTCCCCGGGACGATGCCGACGTGGCGCTTTTCAGCCGAGATTTCTCCCGCTGCTCTTTCCTCTGCTGGGACGGAACAACGATCTTCGAAAGTCCATCCGAGAGCCCTTGAGGTCGGCCCTTGCCATGCACCTGCGCTCCCGGAGATTTGCACCATGGCGGGCATTCCCCATAAAACGAGCAGCCCTGTTCTCGAGGTATCCGGGATGTGCGTCCAGCTCGGCGGGAAGCTGGCCCTGGACTCGATTTCCTTTGCCCTGTCGCGGGGAGACTCGGTGGCCGTCGTGGGTCCGAACGGCGCCGGGAAGAGCACGTTGTTCCGCGCCATTGCCGGGATCCTGCAGCTGGAGTCCGGGACGATCGCTGTCTACGGGAGCGCGCCGGACAGCCACACCTGCATCGCCTACGTGCCCCAGGCGAACATCGTTGACTGGAACTTTCCCGTCACCGTCTTCGACGTCGTCCTGATGGGACGCACCCGGAAGATCGGCATGTTCCGGCGCCGCGCAGGGCGGACAGGAGCCTTGTCTACCAGTGCCTGGAAATGGTGAACATGGAAGAGCTTGCGCAGCGGCAGATCGGCGAGCTTTCCGGCGGCCAGAAACAGCGCGTCTTCATTGCCCGCGCCCTGGCCCAGGATGCGGAGATCGTTCTCATGGACGAGCCCCTCACCGGCCTGGACGTGGCAAGCCAGAACGGCATCTTCGGTCTCCTGCGCGGCCTCACGGAGCGCGGCGTGACGCTCCTGGTCTCAACCCATGACCTGGAGGTGGCCGCCCAGCGGTTTTCCCGCATCATGCTCCTCAACCGCACCCTCGTCGCCTTCGGAACCCCGGCGAGGTGATGCGGCCCGAGCTTCTCCTGCCGACCTTCGGCGGCCACGCCAGCGTGCAGGCGGCGGACCGGGGCAAGGTGGTTGTCTACGATACCTGCTGCGACGGGGGAGAGCCGGACGGGTCCGGGAAAGGAACGGGGCGCCCGCGCCGGCGTCTGACCGAGAGCTCACGGCAGCTGCAATGTCAGCAAGAACCGTCGTCATCATGGGCGCCGCGGGCCGCGACTTTCACAACTTCAACTGCGTTTTCCGCGACAACGCCAGCGTGCGCGTTGAGGCGTTCACCGCCACGCAGATTCCCGACATCGCGGGCCGCCGCTATCCTCCCGACCTGGCAGGGGCTCTCTACCCCGAGGGGATCCCCATCGTGGCCGAAGCCGAGCTGGAGAGCCTGTGCAGCGCGCCGGAAGATTGACGAGGTCGTCTTTTCGTATTCCGACGTCTCCCACCAGCACGTGATGGAGCAGGCCTCCCGGGCGATTGCGCTGGGGGCCGATTTCCGGCTCCTGGGGGCAGCATCCACGATGCTCAGGGCCCACGTCCCCGTCGTTGCCGTCTGCGCGGTTCGAACAGGCAGCGGCAAGAGCCAGACCACGCGGCGCGTGGCGGCCATCCTGAAAGGCATGGGAAAGAAACCGGTGATCGTCCGCCATCCCATGCCGTACGGCAGCCTCTCCGAGCAGAAGGTGCAGCGCTTTGCGACGCTGGAGGACATGAAGCGGCACAAGTGCACCATCGAGGAGATGGAGGAGTACGAGCCGCACATCGACGAGGGCTTCGTCGTCTACGCCGGTGTGGACTACGCGGCCATCCTCGCGGAGGCGGAAAAGGAAGCGGACGTCATCCTCTGGGACGGCGGGAACAATGACCTTCCCTTCTACGCGCCGGACGTTCATATCACGGTTGTGGACCCGCACCGGCCCGGCCACGAGCTCGTCCTACTTTCCCGGGCAGCGTGAACCTCGCCATGGCGCACGTGGTGGTCATCAACAAGATGGACACCGCGACGCCGCAGGGGATCGAGGCCGTCCGCGCAAGCATCCGGGCAGTCAATCCGGTGGCCAGGTAGTCGAGGCCGCTTCACCGATCTCGGTGGACAGGGCGGAGGAGATCAGGGGAAAGCGCGTGCTGGTGGTTGAGGACGGCCCCACCCTCACGCACGGGGAAATGGCGTATGGGGCGGGCACCGTGGCGGCCCGGACCTGGGGGGCGGCGGAGATTGTTGACCCGCGGCCATTTGCAACCGGGAAGATCCGCGAGACCTTCCAGAAGTATCCCCGCGTCGGCAGCGCTTCTCCCGGCGGTCGGGTATGGCGACGAGCAGGTGGCAGACCTGGAGGACACCATTCGCCGCGTGCCCTGCGACCTTGTCATTGTGGCCACGCCCGTGGACCTCACGAGGATCATCAGGATCGACAAGCCCATGCTGCGCGTGCGGTATTCGCTGAAGGAGATCGGGACTCCGACCCTGGAGGATGTCCTGAAAGAGAGGCTGAAATGAAGGCAAATCCTGCGCGGAAGATCGTTGCTCACGCTGAAGGACTGGAGCCCTGCCGAGGTGCGCCACGTCCTGGAGCTCTCGCACCGCGTGAAGAAGGAAAGAAGGAGCGGAAGACGCCCCCGGCGGTTCCAGGGCTGCACCCTCGCACTGCTCTTCGAGAAGCGGTCCACGCGCACTCGCTGCGCCTTCGAGACCGCCTTTGGCGAGGAGGGCGGGCACCCTGTTTTTCTTTCCACGGCGGACATCCACCTGGGCACCAAGGAAGCGCTTGAAGACACGGCCCGTGTTCTTGGAAGGATGTTCGATGCCATCGAGTTCCGCGGCTTCAAGCAGTCCGCCGTGGAGACCCTGCGCAGTGGGCCGGCGTGCCGGTCTACAACGGCCTCACCGACGAGTGGCACCCCACGCAGGTCCTCGCGGACCTCATGACGTTGGAAGAGGCATTCGGGCCGCTGAAGGGACGGAGCGCTCGCGTTCGTCGGGGACGGGCGGAACAACGTGGCGCACACGCTCCTTGTCGGCTGCTCGCAGCTGGGCGTGCACGTGACAATCGCGGCGCCGGCGACGCTGCAGCCGGCCGCCGACGTGGTGGCCTGGGCCCGCGCCATGGGCGCGGAGAGCGGCAGCAGGGTGACGGTGACCGGCGGATCCCACGGAGGCCGTCCGGGGAGCGGACGCCGTGTACACGGATGTCTGGATCTCGATGGGAGAGGAAGAGAAGAGCGCTGAACGCATTTCCCTTCTTGCTCCCTACCAGGTGAACGAGGCCCTGATGGAGAAGACCGGAAACCGGGACGCCATTTTCCTGCACTGCCTGCCGGCAGTGAAGGGCAAGGAGGTCACGACGGGAGTCATCGAGGGGCCGCAGTCGCGCGTATGGGACGAGGCGGAGAACCGCAAGCACACGATCAAGGCCATGATGCTCGCCACCCTGGGCCAGGCTGAATGGCGGGCCCCTGAGGCCCAGCGGGGCCCCGGTTGAAAATCGGCTTGAAATGGGCGCCGAAACTACTATTATTATATATGTGAGCTCCGAGAAGATCAGGAGGCTGCCCATGAAGAAGGCGGGCTTTGTTCTGGCCGCGACCCTGCTGCTGTTGACGAGCCTCCCGTCGTTTGCCCAGCAGACGGACTCCCAAGCCAGGCACGACCGAAGGACGCCTACTACAAGGTCGTTCCCGTGATGAAGGTGTGGATGCACCAGCTCGGCTACATGGTCCAGTACTGGACCTCGAAGAGCCAGATCGCCCAGATCTATATCCCGCTGACGTGGTTCAACCAGGGTGTGAACTCCAAGGCCGATATCATCTATGGCAGTGATCCCGGGGTTCCCTACGTCACCATCTTCTGGGTCGATGGGAAGTTCGACCATATCAACCTCTACGTCCAGAGCAGCTACACGGATCTCACGTGGGGCGTGCTCAGCCAGGCCACGGACCTGACCGGTCAGTTCAACGTGCAGGACGTGCCGAAGGAGTTCTGAGCCTGGATCTCCAGAAAGCGCGCACGCTCATCCGCGAGGCGGGATTCTCCGGCTGGCTGCTATCCAATGTCTTCCACCGCGACGAGATCGCGGACCTCGTTCTCGATGTGCCGCGGGAGAAAACAAACACGCGCCCCTGGGTCTGTCTCCTGTTCCCGGACCGGGAGCCCGTGAAAATCGTCCACCGCATCGAAGAGACCATCCTTTCCCACGTGCCCGGAGAAACAATTGCCTACTCGACCCGCGTGGAGTTCGAGGCAGCGCTCTCCGGCGTCGTGCCCCGGGGAGGGAAGCTCGCCGCAGATTACTCCACCTCGATTCCCGTCGTCTCCTACCTGGATCACGGGACGGCGCTGCTCCTTGCGTCACGGGGAGCAAACCTGCACGCCGGCGGAGGGGCTTGTTGCTCGCTATCTTGGCGGTTTGGACGATGAGGGCAGGAGGTCGCACGGAGCGGCCGCAAAAGTCCTGTACGGCGCCGTGGCAAAGGCATGGAGCCGGGTCTCGGTAGCCTTCCGCGGCGGCCGCGCGGTCACCGAGGGCGACGTCCAGGAGTGGATATTATTGGACATCGCCGGGGGCGGACTGGTGACGGACTCACCGCCGATCGTCGGCGCGGGGCGACACACGTCGGACCCGCACTTCAGTCCGGACGGCCGCGGGAAGGCGCTGGAGCAGGGAGACCTCGTGCAGTTCGACATCTGGGCAAAAGAGACGACGAGCGGCGCTGTGTTCGCCGACATCTCGTGGGTGGGAGTATGCGCGGCGTCGCCCGCGCCGCTGCAGCTGAAGGTGTTCGAGGCAGTTCGGGACGCCCGCGAAGCCGCGGTCTCCCTGCTCCAGCGCCGCCTCGACTGCCGGCACTCCCGTCACAGGCGCGGATGTGGACAGGGCCGCGCGCGAGGTGCTCACGAACCGGGGGCTCGCGCGCGGCATCAAGCACCGCACCGGTCATTCCATCGGCGCACGCGTGCACGGGTACGGGGTGAACCTGGATTCCGTGGAGTTTCCGGACGAACGCGTCCTGGGCGAGGGGGCGTGCTTTTCCGTCGAGCCGGGAATCTACCTGGAGGAGCTTGGCATGCGCACCGAGATTGACTGCATCATCCACGAGGGGCGCCTGCTGATCACGGGGACCGGGCGGCAGTTTTCCCTGCTGGTGCTGGGATAGCCGGTGTACGACTCCACCCAAGCGGTCCGCTTCATCCGCTCGCACGAATCTTTCGTGATTCTCGGGCACAAGGAGCCGGACGGCGACTGCGTGGCCTCGCAGATCGCCTGCGCCACGCTCCTGCGCGCGCTCGGCAAGGAGGCCACTCTTCATTCGGCCGGCCCGTTTGACCGGCCTGAGATCTCCCCTTTTGAGAAAGATTTCTCACCCGTGGTCTCGAAGGAACGACGCGCGGCTGCCGCCGTGGTGATCCTGGACTGCTCGACACCTGACCGCACCGGGCCCCTCGGTGAGATGGTGGCAGGCATGCCGGCCCTCGTCATTGACCACCATTCCGCCGGCGAGCGGTTCGGAGACGCACGTATGGTCGAGCCCTCAGCTCCGTCCACCACGATCATCGTGCTGGACCTGTTCGAGGCATTGGGGGTGACCCCGGACGCGGACACCGCGCGGCTCATCCTCTTTGGGCTGTGCACTGACACCGGTTTTTTCCGGCATCTCGGGACGGGAAGCGCTGACACCTACCGTGCCATAGCGCGGCTTGTGGAATGCGGCACGTCCACGGCGGACGTCTACATGCTCGTGTATGGCCGCCGCGAGCTGGCGTCCCGAAAGCTCCTGGCCGAGATGCTGCTGAGCGCGGAAAGCCACTCGGGATGGCCGGCTCATCGTGACCTGGCAGATGATCGCCGACCGGCGAGCGCCTGCACGTCCACCAGCGCGGCGAGGATGACCTGTACCGGCTGCTGCAGACCATCGAGGGGAACATTGCCGTTGCGCTCATCAGGGAGGAAGGGGCGGGGGCCTTTTCCGTGGGCCTGCGCTCCACGCCGGCCGTCGATGTCGGCGCCGTTGCCGCGAGCTTCGGCGGAGGCGGGCACGAGCAGGCGGCCGGGTTCGACATCACGGGGACCCTGGAATCGGTGAAGAAGGCCGTCCTTGCCGCCCTCGCGCCGCTGATCGACCGGCCAAATGTAAACGAATGTAAAGAAAGGCGCTTTTCCGGGACCTTCCGGACGGCCTTTTTGTGGCACGCCGTTTGCTCCTCCCCGGGGCATGGAAAACCTCACAGAAAAAGTGCTTCACTACCAGAGGACGCGGGAGGGTCTCCGGGACATCGTGAGTGAGATCGGCCCCGGATCTACCAGTTCCCGCGCCGCACAATGGGATGGGACGAGGATGCCTGCGGCGAGTTCTACGTGTTCATCCACCCACGCCTCATCAGGCTCCTTGACAGGTTCCGCAACCAGGGCAAGCCATTCGAGTCGTATCTCTGGGCGGTGCTGGGCTGGCAGCTGCGGAATTTCGCCCGTGAGCGCAGCAGGGATGAACGACGCTGGAAGGTGTCCCTCAGGCTGGAACCCGGCTGCTCGGCAAGCCTCTCGGAGGGCCTTGCAGACAACCCGGCCGGGAGAACGGGCCCGAGCCGGAGGCCCTCGCGGCGTCGTCGGCTGTTGCGCGGTGCGTACAGAGCGCGGCGGACCGCCGCAACTTCCTCTTTCTCACCTTGAAACACTCGCGTCTTGTCGATTCTGAAAACGCTCCTGCCCTTGCCCGGATTGCCGGGATCACCGCGGAAAACCTGGCATGCCTCGTCGGTGCACTGCGGGACGCCCGGAGCGCGCGGGAGAGCAGGCGCGAGATGTTCCGCTGCAGGCGGAACAAGGCATTCGCCGCGATCCGGCTCCTGGAGCACGAGCTTCTTGCCGAGACGGAGCCCGGGAAGCGCGCGTTCCTGGAGAAATCCCTTGCGCGGATGCGCCTTCGGATGAGCACGGCAATGCAACGCATGTCCCGGGTGGGGGTCGCGCCGACAAATCTCGAAATTTCGAAGGCGCTGGGTGTCCCGAAGGGCACCGTGGACTCGGGCCTGTACTGGTTGAAGAGGAAACTCGCCTCGGTATATGATCCCCCCGACCTCAGGTCCGCATCATGATACATGAGCTTCTCCTCGCATCGAACAACGAGCACAAGACTCGCGAGTTCACGCGGCTGTTCCCCGGCGTGCGGATCCGCGTGCCGAGCGAGGTCGGTATCGAGTTCGATTTTCCCGAAGATGGCGGCACTTTCTTTGCCAACGCCCACGGCAAAGCCGCGGCCCTGTACCGGCTGGCAGGGAGACCGGTGATCGCCGACGATTCCGGTCTCTGCGTGGATTCCCTGGGCGGCGAGCCGGGCATCCGGTCGGCGCGCTACGGCTCCGCGGCCGGCGGGCCCGTGCTGGAAGCGCCGCGCCGCAACCACTACCTCCTCCAGCGGATGGCCGGCATGACGGCGCGCCGCGCCCGCTTCGTCTGCTGCCTCGTTCTCCTGCTGGGAACGGAGCGCTTCATTTCCGCGCAGGAAACCGTGGAGGGGGTCATTGCGGAGTCTCCGCGCGGAGACCAAGGCTTCGGCTACGACCCCCTGTTCTTCCTCACCGAGAGCGGCATGACGATGGCGGAGATCTCGGACGCGGAAAAGGACAGGATCTCGCACCGGGGAAGAGCGGCCCGGCGCATCCGTGACTTTCTGAAGGAGAGCGAATGGACCTGATCTCCACGTACGCCAACGGCGTGTCCGAGCTCACCCGGTTTTCCCACGCCGAGGAACAGCCCCCGCTGGTGGTCGACGTCATTGTCAATCCCCACGCCGGTTTTTTCAAGAGCCACGGAATGGTTGCCCACCGGATCAGGGAGCTGGAGCAGAAGCTCGCCGACCTCCGCCGGCGCGCCCCGCGCCGAAAGGTGGAGATCAACCGGGTCCACTACACGGAGCGCCCCGGCCACGCGCGGCAGATCACGGAGGAGATCCTGGACGATGAAGGCAGGAGTCCCTCCGGAATAGAGAGGCTGGTGATCGGCTGCGGGGGAGACGGCACCAGCAACGAGATATGCACGGCCCTCGTCGGCGCGGATAGCGCGCTCCTGGACAGGCTGAAGCTGCTCCGGCTTCCTCTGGGCACCGGCAACGACGTCGCGGATGCGCACACCTTCAGTGAGGCATACGACCTGATCCTGGGCGGTCAGCACTTCGTCAAGACGGGCGCGCTCCTGGTGACAGCGGCCGACGGGACGGAATGGTTCTCTTTCAACATTGCCAGCATCGGTCTTGACGCTTACATTGCCGGGCTCACCAACAGGTTCAAGCGCGTCATCCCCGGTGACGCCTACAAGTCCCTCGTGGATTTCGGATCCCTCTTCTACGCGCAGAAAGTGAAACAGCTGCCAATGAACATCGGCATCCACGGCCCTGCCGGAGAAACCCGCATCGATTCGATGGTTCCCTCCATGGTGATCATGGGCATCAGCGGCGGGCGGACCTACGGCGGCCACCTGCCGGTCCTGCCCGCGGAAGACAACGTCTGCGTCGTGGCCCGGATGAACGTGCTGGCCAAAATCAGGAACAAGAAGCTCTTCTACAAGGGCCGGCACGGCGAGCTGCCCGAGGTGTCCTTCTACAGCGCTGAGACGGTTGAGATCGAATACAAGGGCAGCATCCCGATGCAGCTTGATGGCGAGCTGGCTGCCCTGACCCCGAGGAACTTCCCCGTGCGCATGGAAGTGCTCAGTCCCCGGATCAAGGTCCTGCGGGCGTGAAGTGACCGCACCCACGGTGAGTGTGCCCGGTCCGGCCGTTTCCGACCGTGACAGGCGGCGGGGCCTGTTCTTCATCGCGTGCGCCTCGGCCTGCATCGGCGTGGCGCTCACCCTCCAGATCAGCCTCAACAGCAACTTCCTCGTCGGGGAAATCGGGATCAGCGGATTCCAGGCCGGCCTGCTGGAGGCCGTTCGGGAAAGCTGCGGCATTGCTGCCCTGGGCATCTTTGTGCTCATTGCGGGTCTCGCCGAGCCGCTCATTGCCTCTCTGTTTCTCGTCCTGGTGGCGCTGGGCATGGGGTCGTACTCGTACGCTCCGACGTATGGATACGTGATGCTGTTCAGCCTCACGTGGAGCGTGGGTTTTCACGTCTGGACGCCGCTTCCCAACTCCATGACCCTCGCGCTGGCGGAACCTGGAAAGGCAGGCGCCCGGCTGGGCCGGGTGGCGGCCGCCGGCGCCGTCGGATCCGCAACGGGGCTTGCCATTGCTTTTGTCCTCACGCTCCTGGGCGTGAGGATCCGGCCGCTGTACCTGGTGGCCGGCGCCGCCGCGTTTCTTGCCGCCGCGTCGTGCTTCGGCATACCCCGGAGCCTCAAGACGCCCGGCCCCAGCTTCGTCATCCGTCGGCGGTATGCGCGGTACTACGTCCTGAACTTCCTGGAAGGGTGGCGGAAGCAGATCGCCATTGCCTTCGGCGGGTTCCTGCTCGTGAAAGTGCACGGCGCGGGACTGCTGGAAATCCTCGTCATATCCGCGGTGATCCAGGGCATCGGGTATTTCGCCTCCTCGCGCGTGGGAAGGCTGATAGACAGGGTGGGAGAGCAGAAGGTCCTGATCTTTTACTACTCCCTTGTCACGGTGATGTTCCTGGGATACGCGTTTCTCCAGGCCAAATACGTCCTCTATGCCGTCTACATCGTGGACAACGCCACCTTCGTCTTCAACACGGGCCTGACGACGTACGTGAACAAGATCGCGCCGAAGAGCGAGCACCGGCCCACGCTGAGCATGGGGGTTGCCGCCAATCACGTCGCCTCGGTGACAATGCCGTTTCCTGGGCGGCATCCTCTGGGCAACGCTGGGCTACCGGTGGGCATTCCTCATCGGGATCCCCGCCGCGGCCGCGAGCATCTTCATTGTCCTGGGAATGCCCAAAGGCACCGCTACCGTTCAGGAGCCTGCCGCCGTGCAGGCACCGGCAGGGAGCTGAGAAACTCGTCCCACCGGTATCCGGCGGTCTCCGCGGCGTCGAGCAGGGCCTGCATCTTTGGGGGCCGTTTCCCCCGCGACTTCAGGATCATCGCGGCAGCCGTGGTGAAAGCCTCGAGTGCCTCTTTCCTGAACCACCGGGCGCCCTCGAACGAGTGAACGCCCAACAGGCGCTCCGCGTCCAGCCGTGACAGCACCTTTTTCCAGTCAACCCGGGCGGCTTTCTCCGGGAGCGCCAGCAGGAGGCTGAAGAGGGCGGCAGCCGCGCTGCTTACAGCAGCGTCCCACCCCGAGCGGGCAAGCCAGCCGCCAAGGATGTCGGCGATCATCCACTCGTCCATCCACCCGGGACAGGAGAATCTGCGCCGGCCGGTGCCGGCAAGAGGGCGGAGGAGGATCCAGGCCCGGAGGAGCGCACGTTCCATTTCCGTTGACCTTTTCCGAGGTGGAACGGCGCACAGCTCCTCAAAAACCGCGAGAGCGCGCGGCGCATCAAGCCGTTCCGGAAGAGAAGGGCAGCGCGGCATCGAGAAACAGGGGGTACTTCTGAACGGCCTCGCGCACCGGAATGTCCAGGAGCGCTCGGAAAGATTCCCGGGACCGGGCGCAGCTCCCGCTCCCGCAGGGCGCCGTCCATGCTCGGCACGCCGCGGCCGGACAGCTCGGCGGCCAGGCCGCTCCAGCGGCCCTTGTCGTCGTCCCGCACCACGGAGAAGTCAAGGAAGACCTGGCAGCGATATGCCCCCATCTCGGCGTACAGCCCCTTCTCCCAGAGCTCGCGGCAGCCCCGGATGTATTGCAGTCCGGAGCCATGGTCGCGGAACACGGTCCAGCACGCCTGGTCATTGGGGAGCCCGAGGCCCTCCCCGATGCATTTCTGCACAAGTGATTTTCCACCGGCCGTTTTCACGGCGTATGCGGCAGATGTGCGGACCCATCCCCGCGCCTCCGCGTAGCGGTTGTTGTACAGGACCAGTCCCCGCTCGTCTCCGCGCCTGTTGGAATACGCAAAGACGTCCTCGTTCACCTGCCCGTCCGTGGAAAAGAAATCGTACAGGAGGAAGCCCTCGACCCCGGCAAAGATGTGACGCCGCCTGAGGAGAGGGAATATCTCCCGTTCATGCCGGGCCGCAAGGCCGGGATTCGGGATCTCGTTCCAGTAGGCGCGGCGGAACTCCATCCCGTACTTTTCACGGAATCCCTCGACCTGTCCGTGGGCGAACATCGGCAGGCCGGGGAGGGTGCACATCAGGGTGCACACCCCGAAATACTTGTCACCGTCGCCGAACTGCTCAATGGCGGTCTGCTCGTCGGGGTTGCTCATGAAGTTGACGAAACGCTTCAGCACCTCGGGATCGAACTCGATGGTGTTGCGGATGGTCTGGCGGTAGCCCGCGTTGTCCTCGGCCTTCAGCATGTGCATGAAAGCGCTGTTGTACACCCGGTGCATTCCGAGGGTGCGCACAAAGAACCCTTCCAGCATCCAGAACGCCTCGGCCAGCAGCAGCGTGTCCGGCGCCTCGCGGGCCACCCTGTCCACAACCTCGCGCCAGAACTCCACCGGGCATGGCCTTGTCGAAATCGTGCCGGCTCAGGCCGTTGCCCGCTCGCGAGGCAATGTCGCCGCCCCGGCCGGGCTCGGGGTACCAGAGCCGCTGGAAGTGCTTCTTGGCCAGCGTCATTGCGGCGTCGAAGCGGATCAGGGGAAACATCCGGGCCACGTGCAGGATGGTCTGGATAACCGCCTCCCGCGTCTCGGGGTTGAGGAAGTCCAGCTGGGCCGTGTCGTTCCAGGGCATGTGCGTCCCGTCGTTGCCGTGGTAGATCAGGCGGCTGTCCCCCGTGGCGTAGTCCACCCTCTTGAAAACCACCGCCGCGTCCTTCTTGTCCCAGTAGTGATCCTCCAGGAACACGCCGATTCCCGGCGTCTGGGAGACGTTCGGGCCGTTGAACGAATAGGAGGGAAACGGCGGCCAGGGGTGGGGCCACGCGAGGAACCTCCCGGGGTGCTCCGCCATCCAGCGCGAGTCCACGCCGGTGTGATTCGGGACCATGTCGCTGGCAAGCCGTATCCCGCGGCGCCACGCGCGCTCTTTCAGTGTCTCCAGCCCCCCCTGGCCGCCCAGCTCCCCTGCAATGACGTAGTCGAACAGGGAGTACGCGGATGCCTCTGCCTCGGGATTTCCCATCCGGCGCTTGATCTCGCGGGAGGCGCCGCTGCGCTCCCAGACCCCGATCAGCCACAGGGCCGTGAAACCGGCGCGCGCCAGCCGATCCAGCTCCTCGTCGGGCACCTGGTCCAGGCGCCGGATCTCGCGTCCCCACGACCGCGAGAGCTGGTCCAGCCACACCAGCGCGTTCTTGGCGATCATCACCGCCCGGGGCATCCAGTCGCGGTCTTCGCTGAAGGCCTCCACCTCGGCTGCCTGGCCGATATATTCGTATACCTCCGGGAGGTCCGGGAGTGAATGCGCCGAAGCGCAGCTTCTCCTCTTCCCGGATCAGGTCCATTCCCGTCAGGAGCCGCAGGAGGAGATCTCCCAGCAGCGAGCCCCACCGGGTGCGGATGTATTCGAGCTGCCCGGCAAGCGAGTGGGGCGCTGCCAGAGCGGGGCTGCGCAGCATGGCAACGAGGTCCTGGTCGTCAGGCCCGAATACGGGCTGGCTGAGGAAGAACTCCCCCGTTGCCGTCATGAGCGGTGCGTAGGCCGTGCCGGCAAGTGCAGCGTCATCAAAAAGCTCCGAGAACGGGGCAAAGGCCGGGTTTCCATTGGCCAGGGACACCATGAGCATTTCTTCCAGCACGACCTCGGGCGCCGGGTCCGTCCGGCTGGTCAAGGCCCGGGGCGGTGGAAACTCCGCCTGGAACGCATCGAGGGCTTTCCGCACCGCCTCGGGACCCACGCGCGCTTCCACGAACGCCAGCGCCTGCGTGAAAGCCTCGGGCCGGATGCGCCGGCGGTAGAGCCCTGCGACGTAGTGAAGGATTTCGTCGATGAGCCCCATGGCGTTCATGTCGCCCGCGCGCAGGGACTCAGCGGCCGGTGCTCCGGTTTCCGAGCGTGTCTCGTTCATCCGCTGGGTGAACAGGCGCGCGGCGTGCAGGTCCAGCAGCACTACGTTGCCGGTGTTTGAATACAGGTCCTCGGAGAAGCCGTACTTCCGGCGGGCGGACTTCGACACGTGGAAACTGTAGCGGGTCACCTCCGTGCTCATGGGCCGTTCTCCGCCACGACTGCCTGCTTCCTGCTGTCGGCGAGCGCCCGGATTTTTCGCTGGAGTCCGGTCCGGAGTGAAAGCTCCTCTACGGAAATCGGCATCCGCCATGTCCAGTTCTGATCGGTAACCGTGCCGGGCACGTTGATACGGTCTGTCCCGGGTCCACCGCCCACAGCTCCTGGTCCAGGTCAAGGAGGTCCTGCAGCTGGAACATGCACATCAGGCTGCGGGCGCCGGCGCAGTACGCCATGATCTTTTCCAGCAGCGGCAGCGTCATGCGGGAAGGGCACGCGCCCTGTCCACTGGCACCCTGCCCACTGGCACCCTGCCCCCCGAGCGCGCGGTAGAACATCTCGCGCTCGGCCGCGTCTTCCTCCCACCACCCCCGCACGGTGGAAGTGTCGTGGACCGACGGCGTGCAGACGGAAAGCAGCGGGTAGCGGGACGGGGGAATGAACGGGGCCTGTTTGCCCGGGCGGGGTTGTTTCGTACTCGCGCGCCCACCTCACGATTCGAAGGCCAAGGATCCCCAGGTTTTCCAGCACCCGGGGCACGCATCGCGGCACGTCGCCGAGGTCCTCCGCGCACACCAGCATGTCCGTTGCTCCCTGCAGCACCGCGAGGAGCCGCCGCCCCGTGCTTTCCCAGCCCTCCTCCGATTCCCGGCGGCACCGGCCGACCAGCTCTGCCAGCCTGTTTTTCTCCTCCGCGGAAAGGCTCTGGAACCCTTTTTTCGATTCGAGGTACCACGCGGGTGTGAACGCTCCCGCACCGTCATCCAGCAGGGTCCTGTTCGCGTGCCAGGAGAGGAGAAAGGTCTTCACCGGTTGAGGCTCGTCGAGGGAATGGATGGCTGATTCGCTGTCATATTCCGGGGCGAGGTTGAACAGGTCCTCGCCCCCGATGCGCCGGAGGTACGTTTCCGTCACATGACCCCCGCTGCTCCCGAGGGCGGCCGCGATTTCCGATGCGCTGACGTGCGGGACGCTGAGCCACCGGAGGCGCGCCCTGTCAATTCCGATTGATTGCAGCTGTTCGCGGGTGAGTGCCGCGGACGGTGAGAACCGCCCAAGCAGGCCGGTGACTTCTCCCTGGGGAATCCGCCAGATGCGGAAAAATCCCAGAACGTGATCAATTCGAAACGCGTGGAAGAACTTGCCCGCCTGTCGAAGCCGGTCCTTCCACCAGCGGTATTCTTCCCTCCCGAGGTTTTCCCAGTCATAAATCGGGAAACCCCAGTTCTGGCCGTCGGGAGAGAACATGTCCGGCGGCGCGCCGGCAATCCCGGTCAGGTCAAAGAAGCTCCTCTCCGCCCAGACGTCCGCGCTCTCGCGGCTCATCAGGATGGGAAGGTCACCCTTCAGAAAGACTCCCATGGCCCGAAGCGCGCTGGAAGCGGAAGCCAGCTGTGCCTCCAGTTGGAACTGCGCCCACGCAGAAGGCAGGCACTGCGAGAGATGCGAGTCCCACCACGCCGTCACTTGTGCCGCCGAGGGAGCCGCCATGTCCCCCCATGAGGACCACGGAGCGTTGGCATGTGCGAGCTTCAGCGCGGTGAAGACGGAGTATGGCACGACCCAGGAATTGTCCGCCCGCCATTCAGAGAATTTCCGATCCGCGGCAATTGCCGGTGAGCTCTTGACGAAAATCCTGCCGATGACCGAGAGCTTGAATGCCAGCGCCTGCGCGTAGGAAAATCTGCCCCGCGGCGCATTTTCGCGAAACTCCCTGATTTCGGCCTGGTGCCGCGCGGAACCGGGCAGCATGTCGAGGTTGAGATACAGGGGATGGAGCGCGAAGGCCGAGAGGGCACTGTAGGGCGATGAGTTGGTTCCCGTGTCGTTGACGGGGAGGAGCTGGATGAGGTCAAGGCCTGCCGCGCGGCACCACGTCCCCAGGGGCACGAGATCCGCGAACTCTCCCACGCCGCAGCTCGCGCCTGTCCGCAGTGCGGCGACGGGAACCGAGATGCCGGTGAAATGGCGGTCCAGCGGGGCGAAACGCATCTTCTGACCCTAGGGTAGAGGATGCACCCTCACCCTGTCAAATGCGGTAAACCGTGCGCGGCGCGGCGGACTGAGACAGGGTCAACCGTCCAGCAGGCTCAACCGTCCAGCGGCATCGGGTTGCAGAGGTTCACGTCGCACTCGGCCACGCGGCCGCAGTTGAAGCAGATGAAACGGGGGGAGCGGGCGAGATCCTTGATCTCCTGGAACTTGCCGGTGCTGGCCAGTACGCAGAGATGTCCCTCGTGATCGCCCTTGCAAGCCTGCTGACTCATGATGCGCCATTACACCGGCCCCTTGTGCAAAAGTCAAGCGACCCTTTAAATGGGGCGATGCGATGCAGCCGACATCCAGCCGGAAAGCCTGAGCGCTCTGCCCACTGACCTGTGGAACAGGAAGTGGTTCCTCCTGTGCGCGGGGGACTTCACCTCCGGAGACTACAACTTCATGACGGTGAGCTGGGGCGGGTTGGGCACGATGTGGAACAAGCCGTTCGCCCTGGTGGTCGTCCGTCCGGGCCGCTACACGCGGGAGTTCATGGACAGGTCCCCGGGCTTCACCCTCAGCGCCTTCCCCGAGGAGCACCGCCGGAAGCTCTCGTACTGCGGGAGCCACTCTGGAAGGGAGGGCAGCAAGGCACAGGCGGCGGGCTTCACACCCGATGGCTTCGCGGTCAGTGACGGCTCCTTCCTTCGACGAGGCGGAGCTCATCCTGGAATGCCGGAAGATCTATTACAGCGACCTGGATCCGAGCCACTTTCTCGATCCGTCCATTGAATCACACTATCCTGCAAAGGACTATCACCGGGTGTACTTCGGCGAGATCCTGGCCGTCGCCGGTACCCCGGAGTGGCGTTCTGAAAGAGGGAAACGATGAGCTCGATCCTCCCCTTGAAGAAACCGCGTCCGGATTCCGGGCACTTCCTGGACGTCCTCATGGGGCGCACCCAGGCTGTCCCGCCCCTCGTGGAGTACCTGGTTGACGACGTGGTGATGAAACCGATCGTTGAAAACCTGCTGGGCCGGAAGTGGGTTCCCGCGGGCTCCACGGGGACCAGCCACGAGGTGCGCCGGTCGGTTCCTGCCCGGGAGCCGCAGAAAGCCTATCTTGACACCTTCATCGAGTTCTGGCTGCGGATGGGCTACGACTTCGTCCGGTTCGAACAAGACATGGGTTTCCAGGAGTCTCACCTGGAGATCGCCGACACCGCCCCGGGCTCCGCAAAGCAGAGAGCATGGGCGGACCAGCACACGGGAGCCATCGCGAGCTGGGACGATTTTGAACGCTACCCGTGGCCGAAAGTCGAGGAGTTCGACTTTTTTCCGTTCGAATATGTCAGCTCCCATCTGCCCGAGGGCATGGGCATGATCACCTGCCACGGCGGAGGGCTCTACGAGCACCTGTCCTGGATCATGTCCTACGAGGGCCTGTGCATGGCGCTGTACGACGCGCCGGACCTCGTGGCGGCCGTTGCAGACCGGATCGGCGGGCTCCTTACCGGTTTCTACACGCACCTGCTGCAGCTGGACGGTGTGATCGCAATTTTCCAGGGCGACGACATGGGCTTCAAAACCGGCACCCTCCTTGCACCCGACATATTGAGGAAGTACTGCCTGCCGTGGCAGAAGAAGTTCGCCGCCATGGCGCACGCCGCCGGGCGTCCCTATTTTCTTCATTCCTGCGGCAATCTGGCCGCCATCATGGAAGACCTGATTGAGGACGTGAAGATAGACGGCAAGCATTCGTACGAGAACGGAATCATCCCTGTCCAGGAGTTCCAGAAGAAGTACGGGTCCCGCATCGCCGTTCTCGGCGGCCTGGACATCAACATCCTGACTCGCTCCACCCCCGCAGAGGTGAGGCGGGAAATCGGGAAGCTCATGGATGAATGCGGGCCGCGGGGGCGGTACGCCGTGGGCTCGGGCAACTCGGTGCCCAGCTACATCCCGGTGGAAAACTACCTTGCCATGGTGGAGGAGGCGGTCAGCCGCCGCGGCCTGAGCTGAGAAAGTAAGGGCGGACATTGACCGTCCGCCCCTTCATCCTTCCCACCGAGTGGACAGGTTGATTCTCAGTTGCTGGCCACCGCCACCGGCATGATGTTGAGCGAGCCCTGGAAAGCGGTGCCGTTCGGGGATTGTTTGGACGTTATCTGCGTGAATTCCCCCTCCACCGGGTTGCCTTTCATCCACCCTTCCGAGACCACTCCGCTGATCACGGCCTTCATTCCTGTTTGCTCTACATGGACGAGCGCGCTGAAGACGTGTTTCGAGCCTTTGAAGTGGTACAGAGCCTCGATCACCGTGGTGGGGCCTTCGGTGTACTTGAGGATTTCCCCGGCATAGCTGCCGTTGCCACAGGCACCTCCGACAACGCCCTCCATGATGGGGGCCTTGGTCACCCATTTGGTGAACGTGTTCTGTTGCGCGCCGGCAACCACGCTTGCGGTCGTCAGGATGACGGCCATCGCGATCAGGACAAAATGACGCTGAACCATGATTCCCTCCTCGTCTCTCCTGGCCAGGATCGAACGGCTATAAATTTAGCATATCCGGGCGTGAGGGTCAAGAAGAAAATGCTATCTTTTTAGCATATCCAGCGCCCACCCGATCTCGCTCATGTCATTCTTTACAGTCTCTTGTAAACCTGATGCTTGTCGCCACCAAGCGGACCCGAGAACTGCTTCGGATACCCCGTGGGGGAGTCAGCTGCCTCGTAATTTGCTCCTGATGGATCGAGCCGTATCAGCGTGTATTCCCGTTGTTCGTCGCGTTTCAAAGAGGATGCACGGTTCGACCATTTCGATCTGACTTCATACCAGGTATAGCCCTGCGAGTCTGTCCATTTCTTGTCAATAATGAAGCGGCCTTCCGCGGCCGCAATTTCGGGCAGGACACTGGCAAACCGATGGCCGGTGCCATTCGCGTCCCAGGCGTACTTGAAATCCTCGCACAACTCAGGACCGTTATCTCTCATCCAGCTTCCGTAGAGCTTTTCGCCCTCTTTGAGAAACCAGGTAAGAGCAAGAAGCGGGAGGAGAACGGAGAATCCGACTACGAGAACGCGACGCGTGCTCGAATGGGTTGGAGGCGTGGACCCCCCTCCGTCGAGTAGGATCCGCCTGATCCTCTCTTTGAGCTTCCGTGTGGTCGCGATGGAGCTGTAGGCCTTGCTGAGAAAGAGCTGCCCTCTTGCAGCCGTCAGGATTCCGAGGATCGCCGAGGCATAGTCACTGCCTCGGATCCCATTTGCGAGGACGCTTTGATCACAACTTATCTCCGCTTCCTGCAGCATCAGAGAGTATGCAACCCAGACAAACGGGATGAACCAGAGAAAAGCGCAGACCATGCGCGCGATTGTCCTGCTCAGACAATCCGCTCGCTTGACGTGAGTGAGCTCGTGTATCAGTACGGCTTCGAGTCGTTCCCGGGTCCACCTGCGAGATGCTTCCGGCAGGACAATCCGGGGCTTGTAGAATCCATAGGTGAAAGGGATTGTAATCTGCGAGTGAACCACGAGAGAGACGCGACGCGTCCCGATCCTTGCAGCCAGCTCCTCCCAACGGATCTTCGACAGGGGCCTTGACGCCGCATGGCTCAGCCTCCCAAGCACGATCCTGCCGATAGCGGGCCGTAGAATAGATGTCAGGAAGCCCAACAGCCAGATTCCGGGAAGAAGAAACGGGACGACAGCTGCACCGGCCTCGACGGCCGTTGCGGCCGTCTCCCCGAGCGGGGCGATTGCCGTTGTGACATTCTCCTGGTATTCGAATGGAACGGAGGCAATCCGGGAAACAGTCGCACCGCCGCCTTGCTGGAAAAGTTGAAACTGAACTACAGGCAGAAGCAGCCGGGCAGCCGGAAGAAGGGCGAAGCCGAGGATGACCAGAAACCAGAGTAGATGACGGTGACCCGGCGAAAGTGATCTGAAAAGACGGCTCGCAGCGTATGCCAGGAGGAAGAGAATCAGTCCCTCGGTCAGGAGCACCGTCAGGACTACCCCCAGCCCGTGAAGGAGAATACGGGCGAACGGAAATGCAAGAGCCGTCATTTTCCCGATTCCTTCCTTCTGGCCTTCTGGATCAGTTCAACAAGCTTCCTGTGATCCGACTCTGTCAGCTTAATATTGTCCGCATCCAGCAGCCCGGATATGGCTTGCTGCACTGAGCCGCCGAAATAGATCCGCACGAGATCTGTCACCACCGAACGACGCGCCTTCTCCGGCGAAATCACGGGGAAATAGAGGTATTTCCTTCCTTCTTTTTTGTAGGCGAGGGAGCCCTTGCGCACGAGGATATTCATCATGGCGCGCACCGCGGAATAGCCGGGTGGCTCCGGGAATGGCCCCCAGGATATCTGCAACGCTCCCCCCCTTGAGGAGGTACACGGCCTCCATGATTTGTCTTTCCCTCTTGCTCAGCTGATGCGGGGGTACCCTCTTCACGTCCGCTCCTTACTGTTAACAATTTAGCATAACCAGCTCCTGGGGTCAAAGAGGGGGACGGATGGCCTTGCGCAGCGAAGTTGTGTCCTCGGACGCGTCGAACACAATCCTTACTTATAGATTCCCTTGACGTCGCTCTGGAGCTGTGACACCGAGTCCTCGACGCTCGCGTTCTGGTAGATCACACGGGATATCGCGCTCCAGACAGCATCGGTGACCCGGTTGCCCCTGGTCGAGGATAGCCACACTGCCGGCTTTGCCAGTTCTCCCTTGAAGACCTGGTCGTAGTAGGGGATGTACCTCCTGGCCAGCGTCGGATCCAGTGCCTTCTTGCCGTTGGAAAGCTTTACGCGAGGCTGGTAATTGCCCACCTTGATCATCTCGTTGGGCTGGCTTGCCATGGTATCCAGCCACTGGAAGCTGAGCACCGGGTCCTTTGCCAGGCGGGAGACGTAGAGACAGTATCCGTAGCCGACGCCGCCGATGTCCTTTCCGTCCTTGAAGCGCGGATACGGGAAGGGCTGGACATCCCCGCGCTTCACCGAGTAGGTGTCGAGAACGCCCCAGTACCAGGTCCCGCCGGTCAGGAAGATGCCACACTTCCCTGTTCCGAATCCCTCACGGTCGTTGTTTGCCAACGCGGGATCCCATATCTTGTCCCTGGTCACGAAATCCGTGTATGTCTTCAACCCCCTGGCCAGCGTGTCCGCCCGGTCCATGGAAGCGATGAGTCCTTTCTCCGTCCCCCATTCCAGGCCGAGCTGCTCCATCATGGCAAGGATCACCAGGAAATTGAAAACACCTTCCTTGGAGTTGCACATGAAACCGTTGCGCACCGTCGCGCCATTCTCCACCTTGGCCAGCTTCTTGGCGAGCGCTACGAAGTCTTCCCAGGTCCTGGGCAGGGCAGTCCTGGGATTGAGGCCGGCTTCCTTCATGAAGGCAGTATTGATCCATGCGACGTAATCGGACAGCTCGAAGGGGATCCCGTAGTACGTGCCGTCCCAGTATCCGCCGCAGGTCTCGATGGCACCCGGGGTCCACATGCTGACCACATCGTCAATTGAGGACTTGCCAAATCCCTTCGGAACGATGGGAACCGCTTGCCCGGCGGACAGGAACTCCGCGGCCTCCCCGTTGCTCAGGCCGAAGCTGTCGATCTGGCCATTGGCCGCCAGGACGGTCCTGATGATGTTCGCCCTGTCCGCGTCCGGCAGCAGCAGAAGCTTCACTTCAACGCCGGGATGCCTGGCTTCGAAGATCTCCTTTGCGTTCAGGTTGATCGGGTCGGTGCTCGTCGCCGTCCAGTGATAGTGCACGATGATCTTTTTGGGCGCGGCTGCCCAGCTGAAGATCACAGGCATCAAGAACGCCATAACACAGAATAAGACGCGCTTGGCCATGTTCCCTCCTCTCTTCGTGTCCTGTCCGGATAACCGCTCGACCCTGTTTTCTCCGCGACTTGAGCGAGGCCGAAGAATTCCTGCCGGCTCCATGCTGCGCACACCTTCGCATTTCATGCTCCCGTTTTGGTGAGAGTCACCCCGGGGAACGGCGGCCGCGGTCAGGCTGCTCATTCGTAACGCACCAGCGCGCCGGCCGCCGCGAGATCGGGCAGCACGCCCGTCGAAACTCCTGCCAGGAGAGCGGCGCCGAAGGATGTCTCTTCCGTATGCCGCGGCACGTGCAGTCTCATTCCCAGCCGTGACTCGAAGATCCCGCGCAGCGCGGGGTTGAGCCGGATCCCATTCCCGGAACCGGTCACGGAGGTGACACCGGCCCGGCGCGATGCCGGCACCCGTTCGTAGAATTCCAGGAGCTCCGCCGCGATTCCTTCCCGCACGCCGGGCAATGAGGTCTTCCGGGGTGAAGTTGTCCATGCCGATTCCGGAGATGCTGCCGCGAACCGAGGGATCGTCTCGGGTTCCACTGAACCGCGTGCTTGCTTCAAGCGCCCTGGAGCCGGTCCGAATGGCGGCGTTCATCACGTCCCAGGAGACGGAGCCCTGCGTGCCGGTAAACAGCTTCACCGTGCGCTGGAAAAAGCTCCGCAGCAGCGCGTAGGCAGTGCCCCCGCACAGGGCTGCTCCGACCGCCAGGAACCCGCCGAACGGGAAGGGGCGGATGTCCACGCCCGGGATTTCACCGGCGGCCTCTACATGGAGGGACACCTGGCTGCCCGTGCCGACGTTGAACAGGGCGGTGGAGCCGATTTCCCGGACGGACCCGAGAAAGCTGGCCTGGTTGTCCCCGGCCGCCGTGCTGACGGCCACGCCGGGACGCACCTGCCCGAGAACGGGAAACGCGGTGGTCACCTCGGGAAAGAGCCGGGCATCGAGTCCGAGATTCTGCAATGGCATCGCGTCTGAAATCCAGCCGCGCAAAGTCGAAGCAGCCCAGGCTTGCCGCGTTGGAGGTGTCCATCCGGGGCACGGTGCTGCCGCTCAAGCTCATGGCCGCGTAGTCGGCGATGGTGCACAGCAGACGCCGCCTCCCGCGGCACAAGGCCATGCGCCGCGTTGAAGGCGTGCGTGACGATTCCCATGCCGGTGCTCACGCGGGAACCCAGCGCGGCGGAGAGCCGTGCGGCGGTGCTCGGCCCGTCCCGCTCCAACAGGTCGCCCCGCCCGTCCTGCCAGGTATACAGCGGGCTGCATTCGCGCCCTGCCTTGTCCACGTACAGGATCCCATGCATCTGGCCGGCCACGCCGATTGCCGAGACATCGTTGAACCGGTCCAGGAAGCCCTCCACCAATTCCCGGACGATCCGCAGGATGGCTGACGGATCCTGCAGCGCCTCCCATGCGGCCTTCCCCGGGATCCCCGAGGTGTTGGGCCGGGTGACCACGGAGAGGATTTCTCCGCTGCCCGAATCGAGGACAAGCCCGCAGATGGTCGTGGTGCCGATGTCCAGGCCGATGAGCTTCATCGTCAGCACACGATGGACTTCAGGCCGAGGACATCCGCGAGCACTTCCATCTCCCGGACGTGGTCCCCGTAGAAGATGACCGTGTGCTCACGGGAGATGTTGCGGACGAGCTTCGGCAGGTCCTCGAACTCCAGGAGCGCCGTGGTCTCGCAGTGGGGCAGGCCGTGGTGAGTCGTTTCCAGCACCTTCAGCCGGGCAACGACGAGCGTGGAGCCGTCGAACTTCAGCTCGATGGCCGTGGCCTCCATGTCCCCGCTCATGTCCGCGTCCATGCCGCAGCCCCGGCCGTCCCGCTTGATCTCCCATGTGCCGCCGAAATCGCGCAGCGTCGCCTGCCCTCCGGGGTCATCTCGGGCGGAACCACTCCGACGAACGCGCAGTGGCCCAGCCGGGCGAGGTTCTTCCAGCGCGCCCTCGGATAAAGCTTCTCGTCCGGGCTGCAGCGGGTCCCCGAAATGATCGCGCAGCGCCCCCTCGTAGCTCACCGGGTACATGTTGGACATCATGCACGCCGCATCCAGGCAGACGCTCGCCAGCGCCATGCTTTCCATGGCCAGAAAGTCGCCGTCGCAGGAGGCGATATACCCGTCCTCCCTCAGGAGGGCCTGCGCAAGGCAGGGGACGTCCCGCCCGCCGTTGATGATGAGGTCCCCGTAGCAGTTCACGCCGAAGGCAAACGCGCTTCCGTTCCTCCAGGATGGACTTGATGGACAGGTACACGCGGAGCGGCCTTGTCGAACTCGGCTGGCCGCACGTCCTTGCGGATGTAGCGCGCCTTGCGCGCCTCCCACACGCCGGTCGACATCATCATCACTGAACCGCGCATACCGATCGCGGAAGGACGAGAGGGGGAGCACGTCGATGCGCGTGCCGAGGCTGCGCGTCAGATTGTGCCCGGCCGAGAGCGCGTTCCAGGGGAAGTTCTGCTCGCCGAAGACTACCATCCGGGACTCCGCCAGGAACCGCCGGGTCCCGAACGCCCTGAGAAGCGCCCTGCCTTCCGCCAGGGAGGGGACCAGGTGGACCTTGACCCCGAGGCTGCTCAGCATGTCGCGCGCCGACCAGCGCCAGAAATCCGGCTCGTCGTATTCCATGAGCGGCCAGAACACCACCGGGATGCCCCGGCGCGCAAGCGGCTCGGGATGCGAGTTCCAGATCTCCGTGGGGTAGGCGGGAACGCTGACGGGGAAGATCGCGTCCACCTCGTCGCCCAGGGACCCGATGGTCTGCGCCCAGTGCTCGGGGGACTGCACCTCGATCACGGGAAGGACGCGGGCGATACCCTGCACTTCCTGCGAAAGCCGGTCCAGGTCTACCGTGGGCTTGCCCTTGCGGGCAAGGACGGGCTGGATCACGGCGGCCGGCCTCTTCAGCATGTCTGCCACGGGGCGTTTCAGGTACCGCTCGATTGTCGTGCTCATGTAGCGCTCCTTTTCCAGGGGAGAAATCCGGATCTCCGGCCGATATGCTCCGCGTACCCGGGATGACGCGAGAGCATCCGCTTGTCCATCATGGGAACGCTGATCCCCAGGAACAAGCGCCGTGATCGCCGGCAGGTCCCACGATGGTCCACCACCGCGCCGGGATCGGCGGCCAGGCCGAACAGCCACACCCCCCACCAGAACAGCACCTCGCCGAAGTAGTTCGGGTGACGGGAGAACGCCCAGAGCCCGGTGTCCAGGATCTGGCCCGGCTGCGCGGGGCGAGGTGAGGAACCGCCGCAGCTGCCTGTCGGCGCCCGCCTCCACGGCAATGGCCGCCGCGGTGACCAGGACCGCCGCCAGGTCCAGCGACGCCGATGCGCGCGCCGCCCGCGGAGAGCGCCGGCACCAGGGACAGGCAGGCGATGAATACGAGCACGGTGGGCATCAGGTGGAACCCGAGGAAGCTCACCGGCCAGTAGCCCGGCGCCCAGGCGGCGGTAATCGGCGTACCGCCAGTCCTCGTCCGCAAGCCCGTTCCAGCGCCGCAGCCAGTTCCAGGTGAGGCGCGCGGCCCACACCAGCACCAGCGCCGTGACGAGGACCTGCCGCACGGCGGCGGCTCCCGTCACGCCGCCGAACTGCGTGAGCCACCAGACGGTGATCAGCGCAGGGGCCACGCTCCAGTACGGATCGTACATGCTGGAGTTGTTCAGCCCGAGGCTGAAGGCAAAGACCACGATGGTCGCCGCGAGGTCGGCGAGCCCCGCCGACCACACGGGGGACAGGCCCGATGTGAGCCGGCACACGGCCACAGCCGCCACCGCGGCGGCCGCGTAGGCCGCGCAGGCAGATGAGAGAGGGAGCGTGATTTCACCATGGGATCCTCTGGGGTCGGGATGCTGCCTGGCACTGCGGGCAGAAGAAGGAGTCGTATCCCAGCACGCCGGCGCGGCGGATCGTCGTCCCGCACACGGGGCAGGGCTGGTCTTTTCGGTTGCGCACTTTCATGTGGTCCCGCACCTTCACCTCGATGGGCTGGCCCGGCCTTTTCCACCTCGGCGATGCCCCACGCCATGACGGAGCGGATGCTCTCGTACAGCGCCCGCCTCTGATCGGCGGACAGGCTGGAGCACGGGGTCTTCGGATGGATGCGGGCAGCAAAAAGGATCTCGTCCGCGTAGGCATTGCCGATTGCGCTGAGGGCGGCCTGGTCCATGAGAAAGACCCGCGCCTGGTGCCGCCGGCCCTTGATCAGCGCCTCGAACCTCTCCAGCGTGAACTCGGGCGAGAGGATGTCGACTCCCTGCTCGCGTAGCCCGGGATGGCATCGTAGCACCGGCCGCCGTGAGGTACACCTTGCCCATGCGCTTCTCATCCCCGTAGCGGAGCCATTCGCCGTTGTCCAGGGCGAGGGAAAAGCAGAGGTGGCTCACGGGCTTGTCCGCCTTTGCCGCGATCTGCAGCCTTCCTGCGAGCATGCAATGCACGATGAGCTCAGCGCGCGCCGCTGAGCGCGAAAACAAGGAACGGCCCCCGCCTGGCCAGGCCCTCGATGCTCCGGCCGGGCAGCGCCTCCGCAAACCCGCCCGCGTCCGGGCAGGAGCATGCGCAGCACGATGGGCTCCCGGACGACCACCTCGGTGATGGTCCTGCCCGTCACGCGCGGGCGCAGCTTTGCCGACGATGTATTCGAGGTCGGGGAGCTCCGGCACGGGCTATAGTGAGGACTCAGATCTGCCTCTTGTCAACCACGCGGCGCGCCTTGCCGCCTTCCGGGCGGGCGATGGCATGCGGCTCGACCAGCGTCACCTTTGCCGGCATGTCCAGCAGGTCGGCAAGCGCCTGCGCAGATGCGGGACCGCAGCCTGCTCGTCCACGGGCGCTCTTCCACCCTGCACCTCCAGGGTGTCCATGCCCCCGACCCGGTCCACGACGATCTCGTAGTGGGGCTGCAGCCCCTTCACCTCCATGATCACCTGCTCGATCTGGGACGGGAACACCTTCACCGCTCCCATGATGATCATGTCGTCCATCCTGCCCCGGATCCGCGACATGCGCGCGAAGGTCCTCCCGCAGGCGCACGGCTCCGTCGTCAGCGAGCACAGGTCCCCGGTGCGGTAGCGGACCAGCGGAAATCCTTCCTTCGTGATCGTCGTCAGCACGAGCTCTCCCTCGGACCCGTGGGCAGGACCCGCAGCGTGGCGGGGTCGACGATCTCGGCGAGGAAGCAGTCCTCGTTGACGTGCAGGCCGTCCTTGCGTTCGCACTCGAAGGACACGCCCGGACCGAGGACCTCGGTGAGGCCGTAGTTGTCCAGCGCCGTGATCCCGAGGCTGGACTCCAGGCGCGACCGCAGCGCCTCGCTCCACGGCTCCGCGCCGAAGAACCCGGCCCGGAGAAAAAGCTCATCGCGGCGACACGCCCATCTCGGCCGACCGCCGCGGCGATGGCCATCGCGTAGCTGGGCGTGCAGGCGAGGGCGGTGGTCTTGAAGTCCTTCATGATCCGCACCTGCTTTTCCAGCCCGCCCGTGGAGGCGGGGATCACCGAGGCGCCGATCCTCTCCGCCCCGGCGTGCAGGCCGAAGCCGCCGCTGAAAAGGCCGTAGGTGAAGGCCACCTGCATCACGTCGTGCTCGCTCATTCCGCCGGCAGCCAGCAGCCGGGCAACGCACTCCGACCAGGTCTTCAGGTCATTGCGCGTGTAGCCCACGACCACCGGGGTTCCCGTGGTCCCCGAGGTGGACTGGATCCGCACGATGTCCCGCAGCGGCACGGCGAACATCCCGTAGGGATAGCTCGCGCGCAGATCCTCCTTTGTCGTGAAGGGCAGCCGCGCCAGGTCCTCCAGCGCGCGCACCTCGTCGCCGTTCACCCCGGACCGGGCAAAGCTCTCGCGGTAGAATGCGACGTTCCTCAGGGCCCGGTTCACGGTGGCCTGGAGGCGCTCGAGCTGCACCTGCCCCAGCGCGTCCCGCGGCATGCACTCGGACTTTTCGTTCCAGATCATGCCGCATCCTTTCCGTCGAATCATTGATCCGCCGGTATTCCTTGCCCAGGTACGCGCGGCGCACGTCGTGGTTGTCGTGCAGCTCCTCAGCCGTGCCTTCCAGCATGATGCGGCCGGTCTCCATCACGTAGCCCCGGTCCGCAATCGCCAGCGCCGCCCGCGCATTCTGCTCCACCAGGAGAATCGTCGTTCCCCGGCTGCGCAGCTGCGCGATGACCGTCGAAGATCTCGCGGACCACCAGCGGCGCAAGGCCGATGGACGGCTCGTCCAGCATGAGAAGCCGCGGCCGCGCCATCAGCGCCCTGCCCAGCGCGAGCATCTGCTGCTCGCCTCCGGAGAGCGTTCCCGCGTGCTGGCGCCGCCTCTTTGCCAGGATGGGAAAGAGGCGGCAGATCTCGTCGATTTCCCCGGCCGATTCGCCCATTCCCTCGCGGCGCCAGCGCAGGTAGCCGCCCAGAAGGAGGTTTTCGTGCACGGTGAGGTCGGGAAAGATCTGGCGGCCTTCGGGGACCAGCACGCACCCCGCGGCGGCAACGCTTTCCGCCCGCATCCTCGCGATGTCACGCGATTCGAAGGACACTGCCCCTTCCGACGGGCGAACCACCCCGGCGATGGCGTTGAGGAGCGTGCTCTTCCCCGCCCCGTTCGCGCCGACGATGGTGACGATCTCCCCTGCGTCGACGTGCAGGGACACGCCGTGCAGCACTTCCACTCCGCCATAGCCGGCGTGGAGGCTTTCAAGCCTCAGCATCGTCCGCCCCCAGGTAAACGGAGACGACCTCGGCGTTGCCCTGGATCTCGCGCGGCGTGCCTTCCGCGATCATGCGGCCGTAGCTCAGGACCAGCACCTCGTCGCAGATCCCCATCACCAGCGACATGTCGTGCTCCACGACGAGCACCGTCGTGCCGCGCTGCCCGGATGGAGGCGATGAGCTCCGCCATCTCCTCGGTTTCCCGCGGGTTCAGGCCGCACGCCGGCTCGTCCAGGAGCAGCAGCTTCGGCTGCGCCGCAAGGGCGCGCGCCAGCTCCACCACGCGCTGGCGCCCGAACGGCAGGTCGCGCGCGTCGCGGCCCGCCAGGTCGGCGATGCCCAGTGTGTCCAGCACGCCCATGCACGCGCCGCGCACGCGCGCCTCCTCGCGCGCGGTCGACCAGCGGGCCCGGCCAGCCCGGCGAGGAACCCGTGGCGCGCCCGCGCGTGCATGCCCACCATCACGTTTTCCAGCACCGTCATGCGCGGGAACAGGCGCGTGGCCTGGAAGGTGCGGCTGATGCCGCGGGCCGCGACGCGGTGCGGGGCAAGGCCCGACAGGCGGCCTGCCTTCGAAGGTGATGCTGCCCGAGTACGGGGCGAAGGCGCCCGCCACGAGGTTGAAGAGCGTGGTCTTGCCCGCGCCGTTGGGGCCGATGATCCCCTTCACGATCCCGGCCCGGCAGGCGAAGCTCACGCCGCTGATGACGTGGAGACCTCCGAACCAGTGGTGGAGGTCCTGAACTTCCAGGAGGCATTCACCGTGCGTCTCCCGCGGGCCACGCAGCCCGAACAAACCGTCCGGCGCGAAGAGCATGATCGCCACGAGGAGGGCGCCGAACACCGCATCATCGTACAGCCCGAACGCCCCGCGAAGGGAGAGGAAGGAGAGGAGCGCGGACACCACGACCGTCCCCCACGGGCTGCCCATGCCGCCCGCCGCCACGAGGGCGAGGTAGCGGACGGACTTCATGACCCCTGCCTCGCCGGGCCCGATGCCGGCGTTGTAGTGCACCAGGAACGCCCCTCCCACCGCCGCGTACACGGCGCTGAGCACGAACACCGCAAGCTTGTACCGGCCCACGTCGATTCCCATGGCCGCGGCCGCATCCTCGTTTCCGTGGATGGCGCGAAGCGCGCGCCCCACGCGCGAGCCGATGAGGTTCACGGCGAGGAGAAGTCCCAGTGTGACGAGGGCCCACGCGATGTAGTAGTTCTGCACGCGCAAAGCGCGCTTTCCCGTGAGCACGAGCCCGGCGAAAAACCGGATGCTCGGGACATCGGAGATCCCGTCCGCCTGGCCGAACAGCGCGGTGCCGAGGATGACACGGGACACGATGAACCCGAAGGCCAGCGTTGCCATGGCCAGGTAGTGGCCCCGCAGCCGCAGCACCGGCACGCCGATCACCAGCGCCACGACCGCGGTCACGGCCACGGCCGCGGGCAGCGAAAGCCACGGCGCAAAGCCGATGGCGGCCGCGCCGGCCGTGGAGAGCACCGCTGTCGTGTACCCGCCGATTGCGAAGAACCCCGCGTGCCCGAGAGAGACCTGGCCCGCGTAACCCATGAGGAGACACAGCCCGAGGGTGACCAGCGTGTAGTACCCCGCCATGGTGAGCTGGGTGAGGAGGAACTCCAGCCGCAGGGAGGAGAGGATGAGCTGCGCTGCCACCACAGCGGCGGCCAGGAGGACAACCGGGGCGTACCGCCTCATCGGGCGCCGGCCGAGGCAGCGCGGCCGCCGAAGAGCCCCGCAGGCCGGAAGAACAGGATGGCAAGCATGATGGCGAGGGCCACGACGTCCTTGTAGGCCAGGGGGAGGACGATGATGCTCGCCGTCTCCAGCACGCCGACGAGCAGGCCGGCGGCTACTGCGGCGGTCACGTTCCCCAGCCCTCCGAGGACGGCGCACGTGAATCCTTTCACGGCGAGCGAGGTCCCCATGTCGTACTGCGTCTGGGTGAGCGGAGAGACGACGCAGCCGGCAAGCGCTCCCATGGCCGCGGCAATGAAGAAGGAGAGAGTGACCAGGGAGGAGGTGCGGATCCCGCACAACCGCGCGGCGGTGGCATTGGAGGAGCACGCCCTCATCGCCCGTCCCGTCAGGGTGAAGCGGAAGAACAGGGTGAGCGCACCGACCATCAAGCGCGGATGCGCCAAGGACCCAGAGCACCTGGGGGGATATGCGCGCGCCCAGCACGGCAAGCGACGTCGTCTCCGTGCCGGTCCAGAAGGGGAGGGCGCGGACCTTCTCGTCCCAGACGTGAAGGCTCGCCTCCCGCATGAGGATGGAGAGACCGATGGTGATGATGATCACGCGGAGCACGGCCGGGTTTTTCAGCCACGAGATGAACACGAGCTGGAGCAGCACCCCGACGAGCCCGGTGATGACCACCGCAATGGCAATTGCCGCGGCCAGCGGCATGATGCGGCTGAGTGATATGGAGATCATCCCTCCGAGCATCAGGAACTCCCCCTGGGCGAAGTTGATGATCCCCGTCGAGTTGTAGATGATGTTGAACCCGATGCCGACGATGGCGTAAACGCTTCCCGTTGTAACGCCCGAAAGCAGGTACTGGAAAAGCTGGCCGGCGCTCATTCGTCGGCGGGGAGTCTACCGAAGCGGGACAAACCGACCGTTTTTCACCGTGAGCATCTCGAAGGCGTCCATCGTGAGCCCGTTGTGATCCGACGGAGAGAAGTTGAAGATGCCCGCGGTCCCCACGAAGCCTTTCACGCCCTCGATGTAGTCCCGGACCTTTTCCCTGTCCGTGCCCACCGCCCTGACCGCTTCGGCAATGAGCCCGAAGGAATCAAAGGCATGGCCGCCGAACGTGCTGGGCTCCTCGTTGAAAAGCTTCATATACGCCGCCCTGTAGGAGACGAGAAGCTTTTTCTGCGGATGACCCGCCGGGAGGGCTTCCGCGGCGAGGATCCTCCCGCAGGGGAACAGGGTTCCCTCCGCGGCCGCGCCTGCCGCTGCCGCGTAGGCGAGGTTGCCGAACCCGTGGCTCTGGAAGACCGGAACGTCCAGTCCGAGCTGGCGGATGTTCTTCAGCACGATGGACTGCGCCGGCTCGGTGGACCAGTTCACCACCGCCTGCACGTTCTCTCCCTTGATCTTCGTGAGGACGCCGGTGAGGTCCGTGGCTTCCTTGTCGTAGTCCTCGGCGATGGCGATCGTGATGCCGGCCCCGGGGCGAGCTTCAGGAGCTGCGCCTTGCCGCCCTGGCCGAAGCCGGAATTGCTGCAGAGAACGCCGATGCGGGAGATGCCCATTGTCTTCATCGTGGCGAAGATCATCTGCGCGGCAAAGCTGTCCATGGGAGCCACCTTGAACACCCAGCGCGCCACCGGGTTCACAATGGTTTCCGCCGCCGCGCAGGACAGGAGGATCATCTCAGCGTCATTGCAGAGGCCCTTCAGTTTCATGCTCTCACCGCTCGTGGAAGGTCCGATGATGGCAAGGACGTCGTCCTCCTCGATGAGCTGTTTCGCGAAGGAGACGGCCTTTTCCGCGTTTCCCTGCGAATCCTTGATGATGAGCTCCACCTTCCTCCCGTCAATCCCGCCGGACCGGTTGGCCTCGTCAGCGAGCATCTGCAGGGTCCGCGCCTCGGGCGTGCCGAGGTTGGCGTTGGGCCCGGTGACGGCGAAGATCGCCCCGATCTTCACGATGCCCGGGTCGGCGGCAAGAAGCGGCGCGGCCACCGCCGCGCACAGGACCAGGGACAGGAAGAACTTTCGTGCGGACATTTCTTTATCTCCCGTAGACGGCAAAAGCGCCGTTTTTGACTGTCAGCATTTCGAACGAGTCCATGGTCAGGCCGTTGTGGTCTTCCGGGGAGAAGTTGAACACTCCCGCGGTTCCCACCAGGTCCTTCAAGCCCTCGATGGCATCCCGCACCTTGTACTTGTCCGTGCGACCCGGCCTTCCTGATGCCCTCGGCCAGGATCAGGAACGCGTCATACGCGTGGCCGCCGAAAGTGCTCACGTCCTCCCGGAACTTTGCCTCGTATGCCTTCTTGTACGCGGTCAAGAGCTGTTTCTGCGGGTGGCCGGCAGGGAGGATGTCGGCCACGAGGAGCCTCCCAGCAGGAAAGATGATGCCCTCCGCGGCCTTCCCGGCGGCTGCCACGAAGGCAATGTTGCCGAAGCCGTGGCTCTGGAAAAGGGGGACATCGAATCCCATCTGCTTCATGTTCTTGGGGACCAGGGATTGCGCCGGTTCAACGGACCAGTTTACGACCGCCTGGACGTTTTGCGCCTTTACCTTGGCCAGCACCGCGGTCAGGTCCGTGGCGGTGGAATCGTACACCTCGGTGATGGCAACGGTGAGGCCGTTCTGGGGGGCCAGCTTTTCCAGCTGCGCCTTGCCGCCCTGGCCGAACCCGGTGTTGCTCACCACCGCGCCGATCCTGCTGATTCCCAGCTTCTTCATGGTGGTGAATATCGCCTGGGCCGCGAAGCTGTCCATCTGCGGGGTCTTGAACACCCATTTGGCCACGGGGCTCACGATCGTCGCCGCCGCCGCGCACGAGATGAGGATCTGCTCGTTCTGGTCCGCGTACCCCTTGAGGGCCATGCTCTCTCCGCTCGTGGTGGGGCCGATGATTGCAAGGACCGGGCTCTCCTCGACGAGCTGTTTCGCAAAAGAGACCGCCTTCTCCGCGTTCCCCTGGGAATCCTTGATGACGAGCTCGATCTTTTTCCCGAGGATACCGCCGGAGGCGTTGGCGTCGTCCACCACCATCTGCAGGGTCCTCGCCTCCGGAAGACCGAGAGTGGCGGCCGGGCCGGTTACGGCGAAAATGGCCCCGATCCTGATGGTATCCTCGGCGAAACCCGGGAAATGTGAGAAACACCGCGAGGAACGTCGCGGCAGCGAGAACGAGCGTTCTTCCGCGCATAATTATGCAAGTAACGCAAACATTGTCCGGATTGTCAGGAACCGGCTCCTACAGCGCCTTCAGGGCCTCCGCGCTCACCGTGGCAATGCCGTTCTTTTCGAGGATCTGCAGCGCCCGCTCCCGGTCGTCGATGCGGCAGATCACGATGGCGTTCTCGCGGGACTTCTCCACGTAGGCGTACATGTATTCCACGTTGACGTTGTCCTGGTCCAGGACCTCGAGGATCCGCGAAAGTCCGCCCGGCCGATCCTCGACCTCGACGGCAATCGACCTCGGTCACCTGGGCGACGAAGCCGTGGGACTTCAGGACGGCGACGGAACGATCGGGGTTGTCCACGATGATTCGGAGAACGCCGAAATCCGCCGTATCGGCCAGCGAGAGGGCCCGGATGTTGATTTTTTCATGGGAAAGGGTCCTGGTGACCTCGGCGAGCCTTCCTTTCTTGTTCTCCAGGAAGACGGATATCTGCTTGACGCTCATCGGGTGCCTCCATGGGTTCGATTGTCGATGATCCGCTTCGCCTTGCCTTCGCTGCGGGCGATGCTCTTCGGCTCCACCAGCCGCACCCGGGTATGGATGTTGAGGGTGGCGTACAGGTCCGCCTCGATCTTCTTTTCCATTCGCTCGAGGTTCCTGATCTCGTCGGAGAAAAGCCCCTCGTTCATCTCCACCTGCACCTCCAGCTCGTCCAGCTGGTCGCGCCTCTCGACAACGAGCTGGTAGTGCGGCTCGATCCCCTTCAACCTTGAGTATAACCTCCTCGATCTGGGAAGGAAACACGTTCACCCCGCGGATGATGAGCATGTCGTCCGTGCGGCCCAGCACCCGGTGCATCCGCGCCGTGGTCCTCCCGCAGGCGCACGGTGAGCGGTCCATGATAGGTGATGTCCCGGGTGCGGTAGCGCAGCAGGGGTGTGCCTTCCTTCGTCAGGGTGGTGATCACCAGCTCGCCCTTCTGCCCGTCCGGGGAGCACTTTCCCGGTTGAAGGATCGATGATCTCCGGGTAGAAGTGGTCCTCGTTGATGTGCAGGCCCTCCTGGCGCTCGCACTCCATGGCCACCCCCGGCCCGATGATCTCCGTCAGCCCGTAGATGTCGATTGCCAGCACGCCCAGCTGCTGCTGGATCTCCCCGCGCATGCTCTCGACTCCACGGCTCGGCGCCGAAAAACCCGGCCTTCAGCCCGGCCTTCGCGGGATCCATGCCCTTCTTCCCGCGCCGCCTCGGCGAGGTACAGCGAGTAGGAGGGGGTGCAGGCGAGCACGGTGGACTTGAAGTCGCGCATGATCGCAAGCTGGCGCCTGGTGTTGCCTCCCGAGATGGGAATGACGGTCGCCCCGATCTTCCGCGCTCCGTAGTGCACCCCCAGCCCGCCGGTGAACAGGCCGTAGCCGTACGCGTTCTGCACGATATCGTGCCGGCCCGTTCCTCCGGCGCTGAGCGTCCGTGCCATGACCTCGGCCCAGATTTCGATGTCCCCGGCCGTGTACGCGTCAACCACCGGAGTGCCGGTCGTCCCCGAGGAGGTGTGGATCTCCACGATGTCCTGCAGGGACACGGACAGCAGGCCGTAGGGGTAGACTTCCCGCATCTCGTCCTTCGTCGTGAAAGGCAGGCGCACGATGTCGGAGATGTCCTGGATGTCCTGGGGTTTCACGCACGCGGCTTCCATCTTCTTCCGGTAGAAGGGGACGCGCCGGTAGAGCACGTCGACGAGTCTGCCCAGCTTCTCGGCCTGGTGGCGCGACATAGCGGCGCTCCCCATGGTCTCGAAAGTCAGTGTTCCAGATCATTGCATGCCCTCCTACAGCCGGTAGATTTCCGCATCGGAGATGAGATGGATTGCCGGTGCCGGCGAGCGCCTTTTCCGCTTCCGGGAACTTTTCCACTTCGAATACGATCGCCGCCCGCTTTCCTTCCTCGATCACGAAGCCGTAGCAGTCCTCCACGTTGATGCGCGCCGCCGAGAGCTCGACCAGGAGGCCGTGCATGGCACCGGGGGCATCGTCGATCTGCGCCACAAGGATCCGCCGCTTGGCGACGGTGAACCTGCTCTCCTTCAGCGCCTCCAGCCCCCTGTCGGGATCGTTCACCAGCACCCGCACCACGCCGAGCTCCCCCGTGCTCGCCATGGAAACCGCGCGGATATTCAGACCGCCCGTCGGAGAGCACACGGGTGATCTTCTCCAGCTTGCCCGGCTCGTTCACGACGAACACCGACAGGTGCCACGCCATCTCAGCACCCCTTCCCTGACTGGACGCGGCGGTCGACCACGCGCACCGCCTTGCCTTCGGCCGCCGGGAGGCTTCCGGCCTCCAGGAGTCTGACCACGGGCGTCACTCCCGTCTCCTCCCTCAGCGCGGCAAGCACCCGGCCCTGCAGTCCTTCCAGCTGGGAGAGCGTTCCCTGGAACGAGTCCGCAGCCAGCTCCACGCTCACGTGCAGCTTGTCCATGTAGTTGTCCTCGTGGATCTCGATGAGGTAGTTGGCGCCGATCCCCGGGATGCGCATCAGGGTCTGCTCCACCTGCATCGGGAAGATGTTCACGCCGTTGATGATCATCATGTCGTCCGAGCGGCCCTGGATCCGGTCGATGCGGCGGTGCGTCCGCCCGCACGGGCAGGCGCCCGGAATGATCCGCGTCAGGTCCCGGGTCCTGTAGCGGAGGAGGGGCGTTCCCGTCCTGTTCAGCGTGGTGAGCACAAGCTCCCCGCATTCGCCGTCGGGAAGAGCCTCCCCCGATCACGGGGTCCACGATCTCCACGAGGAAGTTGTCCTCCCAGATGTGCATGCCCGGACTGCTCGGGGCACTCGAAGGCCACGCCCGGGCCCGCACATCTCGGACAGGCCATAGGAGTTGAAAGCGCGGATGTTCCACGTCTCCTCGATGCGTCCGCCGGGTTTCCTCCGTGTGCGGCTCCGCGCCGACAAATGCCATGCGGACGGACAGGTCCCGCCGCGGGTCGAGGCCCATTTCCTTCACGTGCGCGGCCAGGCGCAGCGCGTAGCTGGGCAGGATGTGCATGGCCGTGGTCTTGAACTCCTGCATGAACCAGATCTGGCGCTTGCTGTTGCCCGGGCCCGACGGGAATTGTCATCGCCCCGAGCTTCTCGGCCCCGTAGTGGAAGCCCAGCCCGCCCGTGAAAAGCCCGTAGCCCATGATGTTCTGGAAGACGTCCGAGGCGCGCATCCCTGCCATGTACATGCACCGGGCCACCAGGTCCTGCCACGCGGCGATGTCCGCCTGCGTGTGATAGATCACCGTGGGATTGCCCGTGGTGCCGGAGGAGGAGTGCAGGCGCACGACCTCGTCCAGGGGAACGGCAAGGAACCCGTAGGGAAAGCCTCCCGGAGATCTGCCTTTGTTGTGAATGGCAGCTCACCGAGGTCCGAGGCTTCACCACACCGCGGCTTCCTGCCAGGCCGCGGTAGAAGGGGGCCTGGCTGCCCGGCTCAGCGTGGCGGCAAGGCGTTCGCATTGCAGCCGCTGAAGCGCCGCGCGCTCCATCGTCTCGATATCCCTGTCCCAGTACATGGCTTGTGATCACGGTGTATACTGAAAATGCATGGCCATGCAAGAGATACCCTGGTACGAGGAGGCGCGCCGCCTGGGCCGCGAGGGACGCGCCGACGAGGCACTTGCGGTGCTCCGGGCGGGGCTGGACGCGGGCTCTTGGTACAACCCCGAGGCGCTGGTGACGGATCCGGACCTCGGTGCACTCGGCACAAGTCTCGAGGCGGTGGTTCAGTGAATGCGAGGAACGGCAGCGGCGCCGCCGCGGGGAGGCCCGCCCGTTGTGCCTTGTTCTCTCACCGTCCACCACCCTGTGGGACCAGCAGACGCTGATTCTCCTGCACGGGCGTGCCGAGAGTGCCCGCAGGTCGCGGAGCTCTGGAGGCCCCTCGTCGACGAGGGCTGGACCCTTGTCGTCCCCCAGTCATCCCAGCCCTGGGACAGCGCAAGCTGGTGCTGGGACGACAGGGACCTCGCCCGCCGGGAAATCCTCACTCACCTCGAGGAGTGCCGCATGAAGCGCGGACTCGATCCTGCCCGGATTATCGCGGCCGGTGTCTCCCATGGCGCACGCCTCGCGGTGGAGACAGCGCACCAAGCCGGCATCCCGTGGCTGGGCGTCATCCCGACGTTCCCGGCAGGATACGACGCGGCGCCCCTTGCCGCAGTCCCCGAGCATACCCGGGGCGTCTTCCTCCTGGGCGAGACCGATCCCGGAAACGTCCAGATTCGTCCGATTGCGGCGGCTCTCCAGGGGACCGGGGCTTTCATGAAGTGCAGATCATGACGGGCATTGGGCACGCGCTGCCGCGCGATTTCGCGGTGCATGCCTCGACAGCACTGAGGAAGCTGGATCTCGGTTAGCGTCCCAGTTCAGCCAGGATTTTCGTGAAAGCGCTGCCGCGCGCTTCATCTGTGAACCGGGGGTCGCAGTGGGCAATCTTCACGGGTAAATTC
>CAWJRT010000004.1:0-24288 GCA_963845325.1 uncultured Spirochaetota bacterium | reverse complement strand
GCGAGATGGTGCGCGGGAACGGGATGCATTCCCGGATGTGCTGGGTCCCGCAGATCCACGCAAGCGTCCGCTCCAGCCCTATCCCGAAGCCTGAGTGAGGCACCGATCCGTATTTCCGCAGGTCGAGGTACCAGCCATATGCGTCCTCGGGCAGTTTCTCCTCGTGGATGCGGGTCACCAGTTTTTCCAGGATGTCTTCGCGCTGCGACCCTCCAATGATCTCCCCGTACCCTTCCGGTGCAAGCAGGTCGGAGCAGAGGACCGTTTCGGCGTTCTCGGGGTTTTCTTTCATATAGAAGGCTTTCGCTTTCTTGGGATAGTTCATGACAAAGATCGGCTTTTCGTGAAGCTTCGTGAGCGTGGTCTCGTCCTCTCCGCCAAGGTCGTTGCCCCATTGAATGGTGCTCCCCGTCCCCTGGAGAATCTTTATTGCATCGCCATAGTCCATGCGGATGAACGGAGGCTGCACTTTCTTCAGAGGCTCGACGTCGCGCTCAAGCGCCGCAAGCTCGGGGGCGCAGTTGGCCAGCACGTCGCCGACCACCCTGCTGACCATGTCCTCCTGCAGGCGCATGTTGTCGGCACTGTCCGCGTATGCAACCTCGGCCTCCAGCATCCAGAACTCCGTGAGGTGGCGCCGCGTCTTTGATTTCTCCGCCCGGAAGGTGGGGCCGAAATTGTACACTTTGCCATAGGCAATGCAGGCTGCCTCCAGGTAGAGCTGCCCCGTCTGGGCGAGGTACGCGTCTCCCATGTCGAAGTAGGGGACGGTGAACAGCGTGCCCGCGCTCTCCCCGATGGAACCAGTAAGGATCGGAGTGTCGATGAGGAGAAACCCCCGCTCGTGGAAGAAAGAACGGAACGATGTAATTGCCTGGTCGCGAATGCGCATGATGGCGGCCGGCCGGCTCGATCTCAGCCACAGGTGCCTGTTCTCCAGGAGGAAATCGATCCCGTGCTCCTTCTTGGAGATCGGGTAGTCATCCGCAGGGTTCTGCACCACCTCGACTCCGGTCACGGTGAGCTCGAATCCTGACGGCGCGCGCTCGTCCCGACGTGCCTTCCCCCTGACCTTGAGCGACGCTTCCATTTTCAGCCCCGCGATCCGAGCGAAACAATCCGCGCCGCAACCCGATTCCTCGGCGACACCCTGAATCCTTCCCGTTCCGTCGCGAAGCTGGAGAAACGCGATCTTTCCCTTGGACCTGATGTTATAAAGCCAGCCGCGGATCTCGACCTCCTGGTCGACATACCGCCCGATGTCTGAAATCGCTGCCAGTTGCATGCCGCGTATCTTACAGAGGTGCGGCCAGGCAGGCAAGGCAGGCGGACTGGTGCGGTTGATGCGGGCGATTTCCCTACGGGCGTCCTGCGCTGAATGCCGTCGGATGAGCCAGTTTTCAAGATCCCGGACGAAGGCCCGGTACGGAAGAGCTTGAACCGACGAAGAGGCCGAGAAGGCCCGCCTGTTCGTGTGCAGCAGGTAGCCGCGCTGGATCACCCCGCGCCTTTCAGCGATGTCCAGCGCCAGCCAGTCTCGTCGTCCCACAAACGGCGAATCCCTGAAGCAGATGCCGATCCGTTCGGTCCCGATGTCGGCGATTAAATCGATCTGCCGGACCCGTCCCGTCTTCCACCAGAAGAAGCGGCTGCCGGGCAGGATCCCGCGAATCCTTCGGATGAGCGACTCCGTCGTTCTTGTAGAGAAAAGAGGTCTCCTGGTTCCTTCGAAGAACGGGAGCAGCTGAACCCGCCCCTCCATCTGCAGGGCGCGCATGTATGCAACCACTGTGGGCCTGGAAACGCCGAGGGCACGGCCCATTGCGGCGGTGTTGAAGGGTTTGCCGCGCCAGGAAGGGAGCACCGCGGGAAGGCGGGCACGCGCCCTGGTCACGTGGCACGCAGAACACTCAGCGCAGATTTGGGAGGTTGTGGCAGGCCTGCGGGAAAAAGGAGGGCAGCCCATGCATTGTGAATACGCGAAAAGTGCAACTCGCTTGCGTTTTTTGCGTTTTCGACAATGCCGTGAGGGGGCCTCCGGAAAATGGCCCTCTGATCGATCCCTGACGGCTACACGAACTCGTCGCGTTCGCGCAGGATAACAAGCTCCCCTTTTTGCTCCAACAGCTGAACGTATTCCAGGAAGTCCTGCTGGGCGCGGTCGAGGTCCGCCCTGCCCGCCGGCGGGGCCATTTCCTCTTCCATCTTGATCAAGCCGCGCCGCCTGTCGGAGATGCAGGAGAGCAGGCGCTGGCGGGTCTTCTCCTCAACTCCCCGCAGGACCAGGGCGAGTTCCCTGTCCGCGTAATCCCGCATGACCCTCTGGAGGTCCTTGTCGGGGAGCTGGAAAACCACGTCGATCGTGTAGAGCCTTTTTCGGATCTGGTTGGCGGTATTCGGCTCAAGTTCCGAGAGGATTGCCTGCTCCTTTGCCGGGTCCATGTAGCGCAGGATCTCCGTGAGCGCAGTCTTCCCGTCTATTTCTTCGGTGGCGGGTTCACCCTGTTCCCGCACCTTGCTGCGCAGTGTTTCTTCCGCCTTGCGCAGAACCTCGGGATCGACCTTCAAGGTCTTGGCGATGCGCGGGATGATCTCCCTCTGCACCTCGGGGCTCAGCGCCTGGAGGATCCGCGCCGCGAGCTTCGGTTCAAGATGGGCAAGGATCAGCGAGGCAACAGGTACCGATTCGCTGCGCACGAGCGTTATGGCCTGGTGGATGTCGATATCCTGCAGGAACGTGAAGGGAGGCGGCGCCATGTCCTTGCGGACGCGGGCGATAATCTCGTCGGCTTTTTCTTTTCCAACGGAAGCGACGAGCATCTCCTGCGCCTTCTCGATTCCCCCGCGGGCAATGAGGTCTTTTGTTTCCCGGATGTAGCCGAACTCTTCCAGGATCTTCGACGCTTCTTTTTCTTCGATGTGCTGGGTACGGGCGATCTCGAGCGTTATGCCTTCGACCTCTTCGGCCGACATGTGCCGCAGGACCCGTGCCGCTTCATCCTTGCCGAGGAGCATGAGAAACTGGGCGGCCTTGCGGTAACCGGTGTCCCTGCTGGTTTCCTTGATGAAGCCGATGATGCTGGGATCCCGCTTCTGCTTCGATTTCTTTCCCGCGCTCTGTTCCTTGCGATAGGCGTCGGCCGGGCGTGACATGGCTGACATCCTACCATCAGAACGTGATCGTGTCTGGATTCGGTCCTATCCTGGCGCCGGTGTCCAGGCCGCTGATCCTGCTCATGTCCTCGGCATCGAGCTCGAAGTCGAAGACCTTGCTGTTTTCCAGTATCCGCTCACGGTGCACGGACTTCGGAATGGTGACAACTCCCAGCTGAAGATCCCAGCGCAGCACAACCTGTGCTTTCGTTCTCCCATGTTTTCCGGCAATTTCCGCGATCACGGGATGGTCGAGCTTGCGGCCCCTGGTGAGGGGCGACCAGGCTTCGTGCCGGATTCCCATCCGGCTGTCGAAAGCAAGGAGGTCCTTCTGGATGAGAAAGGGATGGAACTCTACCTGGTTGACCACCGGGCTGACAGACGCGGTTTTCAAGAGGTCTTCAAGGTGGTGCACGAGGAAGTTGCTGACGCCGATGGCCCGGACCTTTCCGTTGGCGAGGAGCGTTTCAAACGCACCCCAGGTGTCCTTGTATTTTTCTCTCACAGGCCAGTGCACGAGGTAGAGATCCACCACATCAATGCCGAGGTTCTTCCTGCTTTGGTCAAATGCCTTCAAAGCCTGGTCGTACCCCTGGTCAGTGTTCCAGACCTTGGTCGTGACGAACACCTCTTCACGGTTCACCCCGCTGGCCCTGAGCGCCCGTCCCACATCAGCCTCGTTCTGATAATAGGCGGCAGTGTCAATGTGGCGATAGCCGATTTCCAGCGCCCAGCGAACGGCCTGCTCTGTTTCCTTGCCAGGCGGCGACTTGAATACCCCCAGGCCGAGCCAGGGAATCGGCACCCCGTTGCTCAATTCCACAGTTGAGGAGAGATTCTCCGGGGGTTGCCTGTCTGCGTTTCCCATGCGGATACTATACACCATGCAGAAAATCGTGGCGATTTCAGGCGCCGCGGGCGGCCTGGGCCCGATCGTTGCGCGCGCTTTTTTCGAAGCCGGTGCATCCCTTGCCGTCGCCGGCCGCTCGGCCGAGAGGCTCGACCAGCTCCTGGAGTCCGTTAATGTGCCGGCGGATCGCAGGCTATCCTCCGCCGTGGATCTGGGCGATCCGGAAGGTGCACAGGCTTGGGCCGAGGCAGTTCTGGCCAAGTTCGGCCGCGTCGACGTGGTCCTGCACCTTGTCGGCGGATACAAGGCCGGGTCGTCTCTCGCGGACATTTCCCTGTCCGACTGGATGGATCTCCAGGGAATGCTCGTCGGGACGACCCTCAACGTCGTCCGCGCTTTTGCCGGAGCCCTCCGGAAGGGAGGAGGGCGTTTCATCGGCGTCACCTCTCCGAAGGCGCAGGCGCCCACCGCAAAGAGTGCACTCTACTCCATGGCAAAGGCTGCCTCGGACGCCCTCGTGCTTGCACTTGCCGACGAGCTGAAAGGAACGGGCGCGACGGCGAACCTGATCATGGTCGATTCCATCGGGAGTGATCCGCAGAAGCCCTACGGGAAATCGACCCCACCCGAACAGATAGCTGCCGCCATGCTGTTTCTCTGCTCGGACGGGGCGGTGACGATCAACGGTGTCCGGCTTCCGCTGACAGGAAAGCCGGGGTGAACCGCCTCGCCAGCCAGAAGAGCCCCTACCTTCTCCAGCACGCCGGCAATCCTGTGAACTGGTACCCGTGGGGGGAAGAGGCCTTCCAGGCAGCCCGGGCATCCGACAAACCCGTATTCCTTTCCATCGGATACTCCACGTGTCATTGGTGCCATGTCATGGAGAGTGAATCCTTCTCGGATCCGGGAATTGCGGAGTTGATGAACCAGGCCTTCGTCTCGATCAAGGTGGACAGGGAGGAACGTCCAGACCTCGACGACCACTTCATGTCCGTCAGCCGCCTGCTCACGGGAGCGGGCGGCTGGCCGCTGACGATCGTGATGACATCAGCGGGCAGGGCCTTCTACGCGGCGACGTACATCCCTCCCGAAGACGCATATGGCCGCATGGGGATGCGCCAGCTCATCCCCCGGATCCGGGATCTGTGGGAGAATCGCCGGGATGACGTCGCGCAATCCGCGGAGGCGATTGCTGCGGAGCTCGTGAAGCTGGACCGTGCAGCCGTTTCAGGGTTTGTCCCCGGTGCGGGTGTCGCCGCCAACGCCGCCCGTGCTCTTGCGGCCATGTTCGACAGCAGGAACGGGGGATTCGGCGGGGCGCCCAAGTTTCCCATGCCCACGATCTTCGGCCTGCTCCTGCGCGCCTGGAAAAGGACGGGCGATGCCGAGACACTCGGCATGGTGACAGACACGCTGGCTGCCATGCGAAGCGGCGGCGTCTACGACCAGGTTGGATTCGGTTTCCACCGCTACTCGACTGATGCCGCCTGGCGCGTTCCGCATTTCGAGAAGATGCTTTACGACCAGGCGCTTCACTGCCTGGCCTACACCGAGGCGTGGCAGGCAACAGGAACGGAGACCTGGAAGGAGACAGCCAGGGAGGTCTGTGCCTACGTTCTCCGTGACCTCACCCTGCCTGAAGGAGCGTTTGCCACGGCGGAAGATGCTGACAGCGAAGGGGTCGAGGGCGAGTTCTACTCCTGGACGGCAGCAGAGGTGCGTTCGCTCCTGGGTGACAGGGCCAGTTCTTTTCTTGCACGATACAGTCTGGAAGCGAACATTCTGCATCGCAACCCCTCGGACGTGGCCCCCGCCGGTGAAGAGGAGGCTCTGCTGCGCACCGCCCGGGTGTCTCGCGTGCGGCCGTTGAGAGACGACAAGATACTGACCGACTGGAACGGTTTGATGATCGCGGCACTTGCGCGCGCCGGCCGCGCATTCGAACAGCCCTCCCTGGTCGCGGCGGCGGAAACGGCGGCGCGGTTCATCACCCGGAACATGCGTTCTGCCGAGGGCGGGCTTTTTCACCGGCATAGAGGGGGCGAGTCCGGCATCGACGGATTCGCCGACGACTATGCCTTTCTTGCCTGGAGTTTTCTCGAGTTGTATGAAGCAACCTTCGACTCTTCATGGCTGGATGAGTGCACCAGGCTTGCTGATTATTTCCTCGCGCACTTCTGGGACCAGGAATCAGGAGGATTTTTCTCGGCCGAAGGGGCTGAGTCCTTCCGCCGCAAGTCGTTCACTGACGGCGTCCTGCCCTCGGCAAACTCCGTGGGAACTCTCCTCCTGCTCAGGCTGAATCGGGTCACGGGCCGCCTGGACTATCGGCAGAAAGCCGAGCAGCTCATCGGCCTGTACCCCGATCGCGCAGCAGACGACGCGGTCTCGTTTTCGTTCTTCCTGTCAGCGGCTGACTTCGCCGCCGGGCCAAGCTTCGAGGTCGTTGTTGCCGGGGATCCTGCTTCTGCGGATACGCAGGAGATGCTCCGGGCTCTCCACTGCGGATTCTTCCCGAACACCGTGATCTCCTTGAGACCCCGGCAAGGTGCGGCGACCGTCTCCGTCTGCAGGGACACCACCTGCTCGCTTCCGAAGAGCGACCTGAACGCCGCGCTCCGGGAACTTCGCTGAGGCAGGGGCCCGCCTACCTGGTCTCCCCTTCCACTTCCGCTTCCATCTTCCTGTACAGCTCGTCCATGATTTCGCGCAGCGGCAGCGGCTGTCGAATGCATGGGAACGCAATTCTCCCGGCCGGTATCGAGGCTCTCGTTGCCCAGGCGTGACCCGAGGCCTTCGACGGGCGCCCGGCCGGCCAGCACGAGGTAGACATCGCCCACCATCTCGATGCAGCGCGCCATGGCCTGGTCGTACAGGTCGAGGAAGCTCGCCGTGGTCACCGCGGCCGTCGTCGCAGGGATGACACCATGACTCGTGGGCGAGGTTGAGAAAATCGTAGCCCGCGGGGATCTCACGGGGGTGGAGGAGCCCGAGCCGCTTCTCGCGGAAACCTTCCTTGCGATCCTTGCGGTAGGCAAGCTTCACGAGGTCCGGGTTGAGATGGTTCGTGAGCTTGTAGAAGAACATCGCGTCGTGGTAGGCGTTCTCGATCCTCTGCCTGTTGCGGCTCTTGAAATTGTAGGCGGGATACACCGTGTTGAGGCCCTTCACGAGCGCCTTGATCACCGGTGTAGGGGAGCGTCCTGCCGCACCGGATCTTCGAAAGGAAGTCGAACTCCGCTGGACGCATACCAAGGCGCTCGCGGAGCACAAGCACGTCGAGGATCCGTTCGAGGAAGGGGTGGGCGTGGTACAGGCGCCGGCTCGCCTCCTCCTTCGGGTCCACCCATCCCGCGAAGTACCCGATGAAGGGATGGGCCGAACCGATCAAGCGGAGCATGCGTGATGAAGCCGAGGATGAATGCGCACAAGTCGGAGCCGGGCCCCGAGGAAAGACGCAGCGCCTCCTTTACCAGCTCTTCGACGAACAGAGCCGTAGCCGTGTCGATGAAGCGCCACGCCGTAGCGCAGCCCCGTCGGCATGGTGCGCTGGTTGTGATAGAAGAAGTCCGGTCCCTGGGCGCCGAATCGGAACAGATTGCCGTGCGCCTGCAGGACTTCCTCCGCCCTCTCCCCGAGGGCGCCGCGAAGCGCGGCTTCCGCAAAGAGGAGATGGGTGAAGTGGGACGGCATGACGACTGAGAGTAGCACAGCTACTTGACTTTTCTGCGACCCCCGGTAGTATGTCCCGATATCGCCGCTGTAGCTCAGACGGTAGAGCAACGGACTGAAAATCCGTGTGTCAGGGGTTCGATTCCCCTTGGCGGCAGTATCTCCCCGAGACGACGCTAGGCTCTCCTCCCGAACTGCCGCGCCGCGGCAACCGCCGCTTTCCACCCCTCAGCGCGGCGCGCGGCGCATCCCCCATGGCGGGCTCGAAGATCGTGTCAGGCTGCCAGATCTCCGCAAGCTCCTTCCTGCTCTTCCACACGCCCGCGGACAGTCCTGCAGCGCACGCGGCGCCCAGCGCGGTGGTCTCGGTGCATGCGCGGGCGCACCAGCGGCATGCCCAGGATGTCGGACTGGAACTGCAGGAGGAACCCGTTCACCGACGCGCCGCCGTCCACGCGCACGGACTTCAGCGACCTGCCCGCGTCCGCCTCCATTGCGTCCACGAGGTCCCTGGTCTGGTAGGCAATGCTCTCCAGCGCGGCGCGCACGATGTGCTCCTGGCGCGTGCCGCGCGTGATGCCGAACAGGGATCCGCGCGCATCCGGGTCCCAGTGCGGGCGCTCCGAGACCGACGAAGGCCGGGACGAAATAGACTCCGCCGGTGTCCGCGACCGAGCGGGCCAGGATCTCCGATTCGGCGGACGACGAGAGGATGCGCAGCTCATCGCGGAGCCACTGCACCACGGCGCCGCCGATGAAGACCGAACCTTCCAGCGCGTACTCCAGGCCGTCGCCGAGGTCCCAGGCAACCGTGGTGAGAAGCCTGTTGCGGGACACGATCGGGTCCCGGCCCGTGCACAGGAGGCAGAAACAGCCCGGTGCCGTAGGTCACCTTTGCCATCCCCGGCTCCAGGCAGCCCTGGCCCAGGAGCGCGGCCTGCTGGTCGCCCAGCACCCCGCGCACGGGGATGTCGGCACCGAGGAGGCTGCCCGGAGCCGACGCCGAAATCGGACGCCGAGGGCGACACATCGGGAAGCATCGCGCGGGGGATGCCCAGGGCGGAGAGGATCTGCTCGTCCCATCGCCCCTCGCGGATGTCGTAGAGCAGCGTGCGGGACGCGTTCGAAGGATCGGTGAGGTGCCGCCCTGTCAGCATCCTCACCAGCCAGGAGTCCACCGTGCCGAAGCACACCTCGCCCGCCTGCGCCCTGGTCGCGCAGCCCGGGGACGTTCTCCAGCGCCCACATGATCTTCGTGCCCGGAGAAATAGGGATCGAGGAGAAGCCCGGTGCGCTCCCTGATCATGCCGTCCAGCCCGCGGGCGGACAGCGTGCGGCAGATGTCGGCGGTGCGGCGGTCCTGCCACACCAGGGCCGGCCCGATCGGGGCTCCCGGTGTCCCGGTCCCAGAACACGGCGGTCTCCCGCTGGTTGGCGATCCCGATGGCGGCGATCCGCGACGGGCCGATCCGCGCCTCCGCCATTGCCTCGCGCGCCGCGGCCGAGCTGCGTCTCCCAGATCTCCATCGGGTCGTGCTCCACCCAGCCCGGTCTCGGGTAGATCTGCCGGAACGGCTTCTGGGCGATGCCCAGGGAGCGGCCCGTCCGGTCGAAGACGAGGGCGCGCGAGCTCGTTGTTCCCTGGTCCAGTGCGAGGATGCAGGGGTCCATCATGTCCCCGAGGAGTACGAGCCCGAAAGCACGCCGTACCCCGCCGCCGCGTTCCAGGCGAACACGCGGAAAGTGAATCCCCCCGAGAGGGACGGCGACGAAGCCGCGACAGACTGCACGGAAAACGGGCTCGGCGGCCCCGGCGGGGGAGAAGGTGCCGGCGAACTTGCCGTCCTTCCCGTACACCCAGATCTCGTATCCCGCGGGCGCGCCCGACACCTTGATGAAGCCGTTCTCGACGACCGCCGCCGGGATACTTCGCATCCGCCGCGGAGACGGTGCGGGCGGGCACGGTGAGGGTGTCCTCCACCGTGGCGCTCCCTTTTGCCTGGAGGACCACCCGGTATTGCCCGGCGGGATCGGGGCTGTGCCCGGGCATGGCCAGGGAGGTGGTGCCGATCCAGGTCTCCCCCTCCGCGGTGGAGGTGACCCAGGCGCTGCTGTCGACCTTCCAGAAAAGCTCGGCGTCATCGTTGATGACGTAGAATGAGCTGAGGTTCTCCATCCCGTCCGGGTCGCTGGCCACGAGGAACACGCCGAGTGTCTCGCTGTTGGTGTTCGTTGCCGAATCGTGGACGTAGATCACCCTGCGCGAACACGCGCGAGAGCACCGGCGGCTTCCCCGAACAGCCGGCAATCAGAAGGAGCGCGGCAGTGAATGCCGCCCACGCGGCGGATGCTCACGTCCTCTCCAGCACCGACGCGCGCCGGCAGTCCGAAAGCCGCCGCCGCAGGTAGTCCAGGTCCAGCGTCGAGCTCCCTCACGAGGCGGAGGAACAGCTCGTTGGGCACGAGGTTCTGCTCGGTGAAGAGGAACAGCAGCGCCTTCTCCGCGATGCAGGACACGCGCAGCGAGTTCATCATGATCGTGTCGTACCGCCCGCAGAAGTTCCTGTACAGGAGGGACCTCTCCAGGTCTCCCTTGATGAGCGCCAGCTCCTCCCGCAGGGGTCCCGGTTCCCCGCGGGATGCCTGCTCGCCGAGCGGCTTCAGGTTGAGAAACGTGTATTCCTTGCCCGGCAGGTAGTGATGATCGTCGCAGCGGGTGCAGTAGTTCGGCTCGCGCGGATCGTTCACCTCCCGGTCTCCTCCGATGACCAGGAGCGGGTCGAAGTACAGCGCAGGGCACTCGCGTCCGTCAACGGTGTAGAAGCGGTAGGTGTAGAAGGAGTCCTGCAGGCACTCGGGGTGCTCGCAGTAGGCGGTGAGGGGAAACACGTCCGTCGCGGTGTCCAGGAGCAGGCGCGCGGTCGTGTTGAAGATCTCCCGCCGGAAGTTCAACACGAGCGAGGGAAAGATGAAGGTGAGCCCCCGCGTCCGGGATGCATGCTCCACGACATAGGCAAGTCTTTCCTCGTAGAAGGATGCCTCGTCGATGACCCATGTCCCCGCTTCCGGGTGGGCCTCCATGACGCGCTCCAGGTCGAAGGAGCTGGAGATTTCAGCGATGTTCCGCCCGCAGCGCACGAAGCCCCCGCGATAGGGCAGCGCGTCCGGCGGATAGTCCGGGAAACCGCTTGGCGTCCAGCGCGGAGCGGATGAAAAAGACGATCCGACGGTCGGCCCCGTCCGTGCGCGTCCGCTCGGCCGCTTCTCCCGTCTTCTTCCGCGCCACCTCGGAGTCGCGCCAGATCCGCGCCGAGAACTCCGTCTTGCCCGGATCCCATCGAGCCGATCACGAGGATGCGCCGCGAGGCGCGGGAGAAATCGAAATGGTTGAACGAGTGGTGAACCCTCACCTCGGGAAACCCGAGGCTCTTGAGGAATGTCCGTGTGTCCCGATCTGTCCGCGTCGGCGTCCATGCGCCCTGAGAATAGTCCGCGGGCGAAGGACCGTCAACGCGTTCCGCCGTCTCGTTGACACGCCGCCGGAATCGACCTACGGTGCGCGGCATGGCTTTGAACGAATCGCAGGTGAAAGCGCTGCGGGGGCTCACCGCTGTGCAGGCCGCGCCAAGCGCTGCGCGTTGACGGGCCGAACGAGCTGCCCTCCTCGCGGAAGCGGGGAATCCTGGCCATTGTCTTCGAGGTGGTGAAGGAGCCCATGTTCCTTCTCCTCCTGGCGTGCGGCCTGATCTACCTCGTCCTCGGAGACATCCAGGAAGCGGCCATGCTGCTCGGATTCGTCGTCGTGATCATGGGCATCACCATCTACCAGGAACAGAAAACGGAAAACACCCTGGAGGCGCTGCGCGATCTCTCCAGCCCCCGCGCCCTCGTCATCCGCGACGGGGAACGGAGGAGGATCGCGGGCCGCGACGTGGTGGCCGAAGACCTCATCGTGCTCGCCGAGGGAGACCGCGTGCCCGGCGGACGCGCGTGCTTCTCTGGGGCGTGAACTTCGCGGTTGACGAGTCGCTGCTGACGGGAGAATCCGCGGCCGTGCGGAAGAGCGCGGGAGACTCCTCGCAGGTCGTCCAGAGGCCCGGTGGAGAGGATACGCCGTTCGTGTATTCGGGGACCCTGGTCGTGCACGGCCAGGGTGTGGCGCGTTGTGAAGGCCACGGGCGCATCCTCGGAAATCGGGCGCATCGGCAAGGCCCTGCAGACCCTGGAGCAGGAGCAGACTCCCCTGCAGCGGGAGACGGGCTCCATTGTCCGCACGATTTTTCTCGGCGCGCTCGTCCTGTGCGCTCTGGTGGTGGTCGTGTACGGGATCACGCGGGGGAACTGGCTCCAGGGAATCCTTTCCGGTGTCACGCTTGCCATGGCGATGCTGCCGGAGGAGTTCCCTGTCGTTCTCACGATTTTCCTCGCCCTTGGCGCATGGCGGATCTCGCAGAAGAACGTCCTTGCGCGGCGGATGGCCGCCGTGGAAACCCTCGGCGCGGCCACGGTCCTGTGCACGGACAAGACCGGCACGCTGACGCAGAACAGGATGAGCATCCGGATGCTGCACGCGGACGGAACGTTCTTCGACCTGCAGGAGGCAAAGGGGCCGCTTCCCGGAAACGTTCCACGAGCTCCTGGAATACGGCATCCTCGCAAGCCAGGAAGACCCGTTCGACCCCATGGAGAAAGCGGTCCACGCGCTGGGGCGGTCCACGCTTACCGACACGGAGCATCTCCACGAGAACTGGACTCTGGTCCAGCAGTACCCGCTTTCCCGGGAGCTCCTGGCCCTTTCGCACGTCTGGAAATCAACGGCCGGGGCCGGCTACGTTGTCGCCACGAAGGGCGCGCCCGAGGCCATCGCGGACCTGTGCCACTTCGACGCTCCCGCCGCGGCGGCGCTGGCCCGGGACGTGCACGAGATGGCGGACCGGGGTCTGCGCGTGATCGGGGTGGCGCGCGCGGGCTTCGGCGAGAGCGAGCTGCCGGACATCCAGCACGAGTTCGTGTTCCAGTTCATCGGCCTCATCGGCCTGGAGGACCCGATCCGGCCGACGGTGCCTGCGGCCGATCAGCGAATGCGCCGAGGCGGGGATCAAGGCGGTGATGATCACGGGCGACTACCCGGTGACGGCGCAGAAGATCGCCCGGCAGATCGGGATGCGGGACTGGGAGAACGTGGTCACGGGGCAGGAGCTGGCCCTGATGGGCCCGGAGGAGCTGCGCCGAGCGGGTGAAGAGCGCCGCAATCTTTGCGCGGGTGGTGCCCGAGCAGAAGCTCCTGATCGTGGAAGCCTTCAAGGCCAACGGGGAGATCGTGGCGATGACCGGTGACGGCGTGAACGACGCCCCGGCGCTGAAGAGCGCGCACATCGGGGTGGCAATGGGCGAGCGGGGAACCGACGTGGCCCGCGAGGCCTCGGCCCTCGTGCTGCTCGACGACGATTTCTCCTCCATCGTGGCCGCGGTGCGCATGGGCCGCCGGATATTCGACAACCTGAAAAAGGCGATGGCCTACATCATCAGCGTGCACATCCCCATCGCGCTGGCATCCCTGCTCCCGGTGCTCCTGAACTGGAAGGAGATGATTCTTTTCCCCGTGCACATCGTGTTCCTCGAGCTCATCATCGATCCCGCCTGCTCCATCGTCTTCGAGGCGGAGCCAGCGGAGCCGGACATCATGACGCGCCCGCCGCGCAGCACCTCCGAACAGGCTGTTCGGCCGGCGCAGCCTGGTCTCGCAGCGCCCTGCAGGGCATCGTGGCCTTCGGCATGGTCTTCGGCGTCTTCGAGGCGTCCCTGTTCCTCGGGGAAACGATTGCGCACGCCCGCACCCTCGCGTTCATCACGCTGATCGTGGCAAACCTCTGCCTCATCCTGTCCAACCGGAGCTGGAGCAGGAGCCTGTTCGCCTCCCTGGCGGTCCCCAACCGCGGCCCTGCTTCTGGGTCGTCGGGAGCGCGCTCGTGTTTCTCGGCCTCGTCGTGTACGTGCCCGGCCTGCGAGGGCTCTTCCATTTCGCGCCCATGAGCCTGCTCGACATCCTGGTCGCGCTTGCGGCAGGGCTCGTGAGCGTCTCGTGGTTCGAGGTGGTGAAGCTCGTGGCCGACGGCGTCGCTCAGAAAAGTGAGAGCTGCCCGGCGAGGCCGGCGCGGCGGGCATCCGATGCGCAGGCCCGCGGGGATGTCGTCCAGGAACCGGCTGGGCCGCATCCTTTCGAGCGCTGCCGCGCCGGGCCCTGCGGCGGCAGTGCGAGATGCACAGGCGTCGCGGGCGCGGGTCATGGCGACGTAGAACAGCCGCCGCTCCTCCGCGAGGTCGACGCCGCGCTCGTCCTCCAGCGGGGTGATTCCCTTCTTCCGCCCCCGCGATGAACACCACCGGGAACTCCAGGCCCTTGGCGGCGTGGAAGGTGAGCAGGGAGACCCTCTGCGGGGCGCGCGGCCCCTCGCTTTCCCGCGCGCACAGCGACACGTGCGCGAGAAATGACGCGAGGTCCGATCCGTGGCGCGCCGCGGAAGCGCGGATGGCCTCTTCCCCGAGCGAGATCTCGGGCAGGGAACGGTCGAGCGGCCACGATCGGACCGGCGATGAGGTCCAGGGCCGCGCAGATGCCTCTGCGCCGCGGCGCGGGAAAGCTCGGGGCCGCGCGCCAGGATTGCGTCCGCGGCATCCCCGCTGTCCGAAAGAATCCTGCGCGCCACCACGTCGGACGGATTCAGCACGAGCCGGAGCGCCGCGACCACGGATCGAAACGGCTCCTCCTCGGAAAGCGGCGCGTGGACACCCAGGTGCAGCGGCAGGCCCGCGTCCGAGCAGGCCGGGCAGGAGTGCGTCGCGGACGGCGCGGGTCCGGGCGAGCACCGCGATGTCCGAAACGCGTACTCCCCCGGCTTCCGCGCGCGCGCCGCCTCCACGGATACCGAATCGACCCCCCCGACGAGGTCCCGGATCTCCGAAGCGATGAACCGGCCCTCCTCGGCGGGGTCGGCGCACGGCGCGATCATCACCTGCTCACCGTGCGGGCGGACGGGGACAAGCGGCGGCACCTCCGGGGACCTGTCCAGCGAGATCACGGCATCCGCCGAGGAGCACGATGACCGCCGAGGATCGGTAGTTGCGCCGCAGCGTGAATGACGCGCGCGCCCGCCGCCTGCGGCGAACTCGAAGAAGTATCTTCCGGTCCGAGCCGCGGAACCCGTAGATGGCCTGGTCCGGATCCCCGATGCAGAGCACACCGCTCCATTTCTTGGCACAGCGAGCCGCAGCAGCTCGAACTGGGGCCTGTTGATGTCCTGCAGCTCGTCCACGGCAATTGCGCGGTACTGCTGCCCCAGGCGCGCCCGCAGGGCCCGGATCCGAGCGAAGGAGCTCGAGCACCCGCGTGACGAGCGAGGAGACGTCGGCCGCGCCCATGCCCGGAGAGCACCGCTCATAGGCGCGCATGACCTCGTGAAGCTCGGCGTCCGGCTTCCTGAAGTCCTTCCCATGCCCGCTCCATGCGCTCCGCGAGGGCCTGCAGCCGGAAAGGGCCCTCTTGCGGGATACAGGCTTTCCAGCACCGTGATCCGGTCAGACGGGGAGATCACTGAAAGAAGCCGCGGATCGCATTCGCGCAGCACCGACCAGCAGAACGAGTGAAAAGTCGATGCAGTCACGCGGTTCGAAGACGCCGAGCCTGTCGGAGAGCTCCGCCGCGGCCCGGTTGGTGAAAGTCAGCGCGAGGATGCGGCCGGGGGCCGCGACGAACGAGTCCGGGCGCGCGTCGATCCAGCTCACGAGCAGGCGTGTCTTTCCGGAGCCCGGGCCGGCCGCCACCAGCACTCGGCGGGCGTCCGAGGAGAGACTATCGCCTGCTGGTCGCTGTCGAGAGACCCTGGCGGTGCAACGGAGCGGCTCGGAACGGCGCTACAGGGGAATGGCGGGCGTCGCCGCGAAGTCCTTCCGTGTCTTTCTCCTTCGCGCACGGGAAAGAAAACAGCTCGTCCTGTCCCCTGAGACGGCGCAAGCTCTGCGTCGTCGAAGACGCGGATGACGCCGAACTCCCCGTCGTAACCCGGAGTGGGGTTGATCCTGCCCTCCCGCATCCGGCTGATGGCTTCCGCGAGGAGCGCTCCCTGCGATCGGGCGATGTCCTCCACCGGCGCGTCCAGGAGGAAGCCGTACTCGCTGCCGAATGAGCCGATGAGACGGGAATACAGGGCGCCCACGGCCCGCGAGCCGCTGCCCGTTCCGACCAGCTCGCCCAGCACTTCCGGGCAGGGGAATCAGGGAGCGGTATCCCTCCGCACGGCCGCGGCGGGCACGGGGCTCTGCCGATCGGCAAGACCGAGGACGCGGCTGAGCACGCCCACGGTGAGCGGCGCGCCGCACACGGGGCATTTCCCGCCTGAGCGGGCCGTCTCCCCGGGGTCCATGCAGACGCCGCACTTCCTGTGGCCGTCGAAGTGGTACTTGCCTTCCTCGGGGTAGAACTCGACAGTGCCGAGGAACCCGGCGCCGGTGCGCAGCGCCGCCGGTCAGCCCCTCCCAGCTGGGCTCGACGTCCAGCAGCGTTCGCCTCCCTGCCGAGGTTGCCCGGCGAGTGGGCGTCGGAGTTGGAGACCAGGCGGTAGCGGTCCAGCGCGCTCCACCGCCAGTTCATCGGCCGGGTCGGACGAGAGCCCGGTCTCCAGGGCGAAGATGTGCGGGGTGAGCTCTTCGAAGCACTCCTCGATGGTGTCGAAGCCCGACCGGGATCCGAACAGGGAAAACCACGGCGTCCAGATGTGGGCGGGGATGAGAAAGCCGTCCTCCGCTGTTTCCAGGAGAATGGACAGCAGGTCTTTCGGGTCCAGCCCGAGGATGGGCCTCCCGTCCGAGGCGATGTTGCCGATTGCGGCCAGGCCGCACGCTCGAGCCGGCGCGCGTCGTCCAGGGACCGCACGCCGAGCAGGCTGTGAACCTTCCGCACGCGTCCGTGCTTCTTGTAGATGGAGCTGATCTCGGTGGTAAGGGCGAAGCGCACGTCGCGCGGCGACGGGCCGGCGCCTTCCAGGGGGGATTCACGGGGCGGGTCCCTGAGGACGAAGAGCCCGTCTTTCTCCATGAGCTGCGAGGAGAGCTCCGCCATCCAGCCCGGGATGGGTGAAATCCCCGGTGCCGACGATGTCGATTCCCTTGATCCGCGCCCAGCGGTGATATCCTGCGAGGTCCGCTTCCCTGCTCGTTGCCCGTGAAAACCGGGAATGAACGTGCAGGTCGGCGACGAGCCTCATTGCGGGGATTTTGCGAAGATCGCCTTTATCTCTTCCTTGGCGCCGTCCAGGGACTCGCCGTATTTTGCATCAAGCTGCGAAAGGTACTGCCGGACGATGGACTGGAACTCGGGATCCGCCGCGGGGTTGATCCTTACCTGGCGGCCCATCTGCCGCGAGAGATCCTCTTCCTTCTTCTTGAGCTTGGGCCCGTACTGGCGCTCCACCGCATCCACGAGGCGCTTGCGCTCGGCCACGTACTCCTTGAAGAACCCGTCCAGCTGGCTGAAGATCATCCCGATCTTCTTGGTGTCCGCAACCGTTGCCGCCACCGCCTCGCCGAGCCGTTTCGTGTCCTTCATGGCGAACTCGTCCAGGGGGAGCACCAGGTTGGCGAGGAGGGACTGGATGAGGCCTTCCTTGACGAGCCTCCCCTGCGCCGCCTCGTAGCTTTTCAACGCCGCCTTCAGGTCGAAGGATGGATCTTCGAGGACCTTCGAAACGAGCTTCTTGCCCTCGTCACGCAGCCGGTTCTGCTGCACCAGCTCCTTGTTGGCCTCGATGCCCTTGGAGTTCTCCATGGCGATTTCCAACGCGGATTTGATGACGCCCATGCGACGCAATGTAATCGCCGCCTGTCATTGAATCAAGCCCGCGCGGTCGAAGAGCACGGTTTCGTTGTCCGTCACCACGCCGTCAACCGGCTGGTCCGTCGCTGTGCCGGGCACCTCGTCCAGCAGCTGGTCGGAAAGGCAGATCCCGATGACCACGAGCCGGGCCCCGGCCGCGCGCGCGCGGGACAGGAAGCGGTCATAGTAGCCCTTTCCCCGGCCGAGGCGGTTGCCGGACCTGTCGAATGCAAGGCCCGGCGCGGCAACGAGGATCCTGCCCGCGCGCGCGAGCTCCAGGCCGGGCCACGACGGGTCCGGGACGGGGATTCCCCAGCGGTCCCGCGGCGGGGTGGGGGCACCAGGGGGCATGACCAGGAACCGGATGTCGCCGCCCTCGATGCGCGGGACCGCCACGGATCTCCCCTCGCCCTGCGCCGCCCGAATCATTGCGCCGGTTTCGATTTCGCGCGGCATGGAGAGGAACGCGAGCAGGATGTCCATCCAGGTCCAGGCGCCGGACTCCTGGAGGCGCCGGGCGACCTTCGCGCTGCGGGCCGCGAGGTCCCCTGGGCTCATCGGCGTCGAGAAACCCCTGCATTGCCCTGCGCATTTCGGGCTTGTTCATGGTACAGTCATACGGTTCAAAGGGGGAGAGTGCAAGTGCAGGCAGCAGAGCAGGAGCAGCCGGATACCTGGGACGTGGTGCGCGGGAGCATCATCGGCGGCAACGCATTCCTTGACACGCCCTTCGGCCGCCGGCGCCTTACCTACGCCGACCACACCGCGTCGGGTCGTGCCGTGACGTTCATCGAGGACCAGCTTCGTTCAGCGCTGGAGCTGTACGGCAACACGCATACCGAGGATGATGCAACGGGCAGCATCACCTCGGAGCGGCTGCGCGGGGCCGAGGCGCTCATCAAGAAGCTGGTCAACGCCGGGCCCCGGCACAAGCTCGTGACGGTGGGCGCAGGCACAACGGCGGCCGTGCACCAGCTCCAGCAGATCCTCGGCATCGCCGTGCCGCCTGCCGGCCGGGATTTCTTCCAGAAGCTTCTGAGCGATCAATTGCCGAAGCCCGATCTCGAAGCCCTGCAGGCCCGCCTGGAAGGGAGCCGGCCGGTGGTCTTCGTGGGGCCCTACGAGCACCACTCCAACGAAGTGTCGTGGCGGGAGTGCTTATGCCGAGGTCGTGGAGATCGAGCTGGACGGGGATGGTCTCCTGGACATGGACGACCTTCGCGTGAAAGTGGGAAGCCCGCAGTACGCCGGGAGGCGGAAGATCGGGGCATTCTCCGCGGCGTCCAACGTCTCGGGCGTCACCACTCCCGTGTACGAGGTGGCCCGGATCCTGCACGAGAACGATGCCCTCGCCTTCTTCGACTTCGCGGCGGCCGCGCCCTATGTCGAGATGGACATGCGCCGCGACGACGCCTCGTCTTTCGACGCGCTGTACTTCTCACCCCACAAGTTCCTCGGCGGCCCCGGAAGCTGCGGCGTGCTCATCTTCGACGAGGGCATCTACCGCGCCGACCTTCCCCCGACCGTCGGCGCCGGCGGCACGGTGGATTTCGTCGGGTTCGAAGGCCAGTCCTACAGCACCGACATCGAGACACGGGAAAAGCCGGGCACCCCCGGCATCCTCCAGACTCTCCGCGCGGCGCTGGCCATGGAGCTCAAGGAGATGCTCGGTCCCGCGCGGATCGCGCGCCCGCGAGGCGGAGCTGACGCGCCGCGCTTTCGACGAGCTGTGCGGGCATCCCGGCATCGAGCTGATGGGCGGCGTCGGCCCCGAAAACCGGCTGCCCATCTTCTCCTTCAACGTTCGGGTCGGCTCCTCGTGGCTTCATCCCCGGTTCGTCACCACGCTCCTCAACGACCTCTTCGGGATCCAGAGCCGCGCCGGCTGCTCCTGCGCCGCCCCGTACGGGCACCGCATCCTGCATATCGACGAGCGGAAGTCCCGGGACCTGCGCCGTTCCATCATGTGCGGGAACGTGGGCTTGAAACCGGGGTGGGCCCGCGTGAACTTCCACTTCCTCCACACCGACATCGAGGCGCGGTTCATCTGCCAGTGCATCCGGTTCGTGGCAGATCACGGGAAGAAGTTCCTGCCGCTGTACGCGTTCGACATCCGCTCCGGCGCGTGGCGGCACCGGGCGTTTCGTCCCGCCCCGGATTCCCTTCGGGCTCGAGGGGGCTTTGAACGCCGAGCCGGCGCGCCGATTTCGGGCAGACCAGCCCGACCTCTCCCGGCTCTTCGAGGAGTACCTCGGCGAGGCCCGGGCCATGGTGGAGTCCAACAGCGCAGGCTGGTCCGAGAACGACCTCAAGACCACGGAAGAAGACCTGATCCCGTTCGTGTACGTCTAGGAGGCACACCATGGCCGAGATGCCTGAGGGGCCCGCGTCGCCCTTCTTCCAGCCCGTCCGCATCAGGAGCTCCCACACCCTTCGGACCCTCCCCCGAGCCGGTATTTCGGAGGACATGATCAGCCGCCTCTCCCATGCACCGCGTGGTGCCCGCGTCTATCACGGCATCCCGTTCGACACGTCCCGACTCCTTGTCTCGCCCGGTGGACCGGCGCGCGTCTCCCTGGACGGGAGAAAAGCGCGATGGCTGGTGTTTCTGCACACCTCTGACACCCGGCCCCTGGAGAGCAATCCCCACGGTTTCATTTCCCCGATGCGGGGTGAAGGCCGTCTCGGCGAGCTGGCCTGCACCTGGCGCCTGCGCTATCGCGACGGCAAGGAGGCGGCCATTCCCATCCGCCGCCGGTTCCAGGTCGGATCTTTCACGAAGCGCTGGGGCGAAAACTGCTTCGAAGCCGTGGCACACCACGCGCCCCACGCGCTGCGCGCCTCCCACGAACAGCTTCGCCCCGGTTGGGGGAAGAGCCAGACGCGGGTGGATGAAGGAGATACGGCGGACTTCCTCGCCTGGATATACGCGTGGGAAAACCCCTGGCCCGATGCCGCAATGGACGCGCTGGCCTGCGAGCCGGCCGCAGGTGTCGTGGTGCTCTTTGGCCTCGCGGCGGGCACCGTGGATTCCCACCCCTTGCGATGGGAGACCCGGCGCAAGGCGCTTCTCACCCTGCCGGAGGGCACCTCCTTTTCGTACGAGCTGGACGCGGCAGGCCTCCTGGAAGGGGTCCGCCTGGACCTCGGCCAGGTCATCTCGGCCCGGCCGCGTCCCGTGTATCCCGGTGCGCAGTGGGAGCAGGGTTTCAACAACCAGCTTCCCGGGTTGTCGACGCGGGAAGTCCTCCTGGAATACACCGCGCACCCGCAGGCGGTCTTTCACCTTGCGGGGGGAGCCCGCATCCCGGTGTCCAGCCTTGCCGCGTCCAGCACGGCCGACGGCCGCGCTGGGGAGGGCCTGCGCGTCGTCCCTTCTTCCACCAGGCGCGTCGTGCTCCGCGTGCTGGAGAAGGGCAGCAGGACGCCGGTTCCCGTGAAGCTTCACATGCACGGAGAGACCGGCGAATACCTCGCTCCCGTTGACCGTCACCGCATTCCCAACCCTGCATGGTTCGAAGACTACAGCGTCGATTTCGTGCACCGGGGCGGCTCCGTGGAGCGGGGCGAGCATTGGTGCACCTACATCCCGGGGGAGACCACGGTGGACCTGCCGCTCGGCGACGTCTTCATCGAAATCGCCCGGGGCTTCGAGATCCGCCCCGTCCGAAAGCGTGTCACCGTCGATGCCGCGACGGACCATATCGACGTCGAGCTGGACCGTGTCCTTCCGTGGCGCAGCAAGGGGTGGGTCACGGCCGACACGCACGTGCATTTTCTCTCCCCCGGCTCGGCTCTCCTTGAAGGCAGCGCCGAGGGCGTCAATGTCGTGAACCTCCTGGCCAGCCAGTGGGGAGAGCTCATGACCAATGTCGGGGACTTCGACGGGAAGACGACATGGGGCTCGCGCGAAGCCGGTGGCGACGGGGAGCATCTCGTGCGGGTGGGGACCGAGAACCGGCAGCACGTGCTCGGCCACATTTCCCTGCTCGGCTACCGCGGCTCCATCATCGCGCCCATGACCACGGGCGGCCCGGACGAGTCTGCCCTCGGCGACGACGTGGAGATCCTCCTGAGTGAGTGGGCAGAGGCGTGCCGGGGCAGGGGCGGCATCGTGATCCTTCCCCATTTCCCGCAGCCCCGGGCTGAGCACGCGGCTGCCATCCTGGCGGGGAAGGTGGACGGCATTGAGATGACGAGCTGGGGCGACCTGTATTCCGGCATCAGCCCCTACTCTCTCTCCGACTGGTACCGCTACCTCAACTGCGGCCACCTCGTCGCCGCGGTCGGCGGCACCGACAAGATGAGCGCGGACACGGCCATCGGCACGGTGCGCACGTACGCCCGGATCCCGGACGGCAGTCCCTTCACCTACGACGAGTGGATGAAGGCCGTACGGCGGTGCGAGACATTCGTCACTTACGGCCCGCTCCTCGAGCTGGCTGTAGACGGCACGCCCATGGGCGGCAGGATCCGTGTCAGTGGCACGGGGGGAACCTTCGACGTGTCATGGAAGGCCGCCAGCGTGACAATCCCGATGACCCGAGTCGAGCTGGTGGTCAACGGCGAGATCCGGCAATCGGTTGCCGTGGACCAGTGGGAGGCGGGCGGGAGCTTCCCGCTGAAGGTGGATCGCTCCTCGTGGGCGGCACTGCTCGTCCGCGGCCGGTATCCCGACAGGCCCGAGATCATCGCCGCGCACTCATCGCCCGTGATGATCGAGGCAGGCGAAAGCCAGCTGTTCGCCGCGGCGGATGCCCTCACGATCCTCGAGCAGATCGAGGGTTCCATGGCCTGGCTGGACACGTTGGGCACACGCGCGCAAACCGCGGCGTACAAGCGCATGAGGCTGGTGCTGGAGTCGGCCCACCGCAGCATCCACAACCGAATGCACCAGGCAGGGCACTTCCACGAGCACACACCGGCGCAGGATCACGAGGGACATCACCACGGGTAGCTCGCTGGCGGAGACAATCCTGCTGCCCCAGCCGCGGCAGATCACACCCCGCCGGAGCGCGTTTTCCGCGAGGCAGGGCATGCGGATCGTCCTGGTCGGAGAGGCGAAGGGCCTCGCGCGCACCGCCTTCAGCCTGAAGGAGGCGGCACGGCGGATCCTCGGCATGGAGTGGGCCGTGGCGGGCTCGGGTCCGGGTCAGGTCACGCTTCGCGTGCAGGAGGACGGGCTTCAGCCGCAGGGATACCGGCTCACCATCACGCCCTCCGGAATCGAGCTGGTCGGCCATGACCCGGCAGGCCTGTCGTATGCGGCCGCGACTCTCGCGCAGGTTGTGCGTCAATCCCCGGCCGCCATTCCCGCGGGGGAGATACTGGACTGGCCCGACTTTTCCGGTCCGGGGAGTGATGCTCGACATCTCGCGCAACAAGGTCCCATCCATGGCAACGCTGTATTCGCTCGTCGACCTCCTGGCCGGGCTGAAGATCAACCACCTCCAGCTCTACACGGAGCACACCTTCGCGTACTCGGCACACCGGGAGGTGTGGGCGGATGCGAGCCCCATGACGGCGGAAGAGGTGCTGCTGCTGGATTCGTACTGCCGCGAAAGATTCATCGAGCTGGCGCCCAACCAGAACTCCTTCGGTCACCTGCAGGGCTGGCTCCGCCTGCCGCGCTACCGTGAGCTGGCCGAATGCCCGGGAGGCTTCGAGTGGCCGTGGGGAGGGCGGAGCGAGGAACCTTTCAGCCTCGATCCCTCGAACCCCGGTTCACTGCGGCTTCTGGAGGGCCTGTTCGACGAGCTTCTTCCGAACTTCACCAGCAGGCTGTTCAACGTCGGCTGCGACGAAACATTCGATCTCGGCCAGGGAAAGAGCCGGCAGCTCTGCGGGAGAATGGGAAAAGGGCGAGTCTATCTCGACTTCCTCCGCAAGATCCACAAGCTGGTTTCCGTGCGCGGGCGTACAATGCTTTACTGGGGCGATATCATAATGGAGCATCCCGAGCTCGTTCACGAGCTGCCCGACGACGCCGTTGCCCTGGAATGGGGCTACGAAGCCAACCACCCGTTTGACGAGCACGGGGCAAAGCTCGGCGCGTCGGGCGTGCCCTGGTGGGTCTGTCCGGGCACCTCGTCCTGGAACTCCTTCGCCGGTCGTACGGAGAACTGTCTGGGGAATCTCCGCTCTGCCGCACGCTCGGGAATGGCCCACGGGGCGACGGGATTTCTGAACACCGATTGGGGGGACAACGGCCACTGGCAGTTCCTGCCCGGCCAGCTACCTCGGTTGCGCCGCGGGGGCCGCCGTTTCCTGGCACAACGAGGGGCGTGAGACCGACTTTGCCCGCGAGCTCGACGCGCACGTATTCCTGGAGGGCAGGAGTGATGGGCGGAGTGGCCCGGGATCTCGGCAACGCCTACATCCGCACCGGTCTGCGCCTCCACAACGAGAGCGCCCTTTTCCGGGTCCTGCGGCATCCCGAGCGCGCCTTTCCCCCGGAAGGTCTTCCCCGGCGGCGCTCGAGGACACGCGGAAATGGATCGAGTCGGCGGCGGCGCGGCTGGATGGTGCGCGCATGGACGTGCCCGACGCATCCCTCGTTCGAGACGAATATTCCCTCACGGTGCGGATGATGCTCCTCGCCTGCGACCGCGCCGCAGGCCGCCCGACAACCCGCGAGACGCTTTCCGATATCATCGGGGAGTTCAGGAGTCTCTGGCTGGCTCGCAACCGGGTTGGCGGGCTTTCCGACAGCGTGGGAAGGCTGGAGGCGCTTCTTTCCGGGCAG
>CAWJRT010000003.1:0-260214 GCA_963845325.1 uncultured Spirochaetota bacterium | reverse complement strand
CCTGATCCGTAGCAATCCTTGGGCGCTCCATAGTCCGGGTAGCCGCCGTCAGTTCTCCTTCTTGTACGGGACGCCGAGCTTCCCGGGGACGTTGAAGGACCTTCTGGCGATGGTCAGCACGATCGTGAGGACATAGGGAAGGGCGATGAAGAGCTCGTTCGGAATCGTCAAAGCGCCTGAGGATTGCATGCTGATGGCGATTGCCTCCGCGATTCCGAATACAACTGTTCCGGCCAGCGCGCCCAGTGGGTTCCAGTTGCCGAGAAAGCAGATTGCAAACGCTATCCAGCCGCGGCCGCCGATGATGTTCGTCGTGAACATTCCGAGGTAGCCGATCGAATAGAACGCCCCGGCAACCCCGCCCATCGCGCCGGCGATGACAACCATGGAGAACCTGATTCGCTCGACACTGATGCCTGCCACGTCGACAGCCTCGGGGTTTTCCCCGGTAGATCGGATGGTAAGCCCGATCGAAGTTCGATACAGGATGAACCAGGACAGCGGCACGATGGCGTACACGCAATAGGTCAGGATGTTCTGGGTGAACAGTATTGGGCCGAGCAGGGGGATTCGCGACAGGAAGGGCAGGGGAATCGCCCGAAGGGGTTCGACGGTCAGGGGAGCGACGGGAACGCCGAAGAACACGCGCATGAAAAAGGAGCTGAGCCCTGCCGCAAGGATGTTGATGGCAACTCCCGTCACTACCTGGTGCTGCTTGAGATACACCGTGATCCAGCCGTAGAAGGCCGCGAGGGCCATCCCGGCCAGGACCGCCAGGACGATGCCGATGCCGAGGCTTCCGCTTACGTAGGCCCCGACGAAACCGCCCAAGGCCCCGAGGATGAAGATCCCTTCGATCGCGGTGATCATGACCCCGGCGCGCTCGGCGAATACTTCGGCGATGGAGCCGAACAGCAGCGGTGTCATCATCATCAAGGCGCGGGACAGGAGGTTTATCATTTTGTCCTGCTGCGGAGTATTCTCTTTGCGCGCCTGGTTTCCAGGCCGCTGCGGACAAATGAGGACAGGATGACGAACACCATGACGAATCCTTCCATGATGTCGATGATGCTGGCAGGGATGCCGGACCTCTGTCCCATGATTGCGCCGCCGACCTTCAGCGCTCCGATGAGGATGGAGGCGAAGATGATGCCGACGGGATTTGCGTTGGCCAGAATGGCGATGCCGATGCCTTCGGCCCCGATATTCGGGTTGAACCCCTGCACCAGCATGTGCTGGACTCCGTTGGTCTCGGTGAAACCTGCGGCTGCCGCCAGGGTCCCGGCGATGAAGAAAGTGGCGATGGAGATCCTGCCGGAGTCGATGCCTGCGAGGCGTGCGGCATCGGCATTGTATCCCACCGCGCGAATGCGGTAGCCCAGTGGAGTGCGAAACAGCAGGAGCCACACGAGGAGCGCGATCAGCACGGCGAGGATGAAGCCTGCATGGAATCGTGTGCCGTTGACAAGAATCGGGAGCCAGAGCCCGGGCGCGAAAGGATTCGTTTGCGGGTATTCATGTTTGGTTTCTATGAGCGCCGTGCGCAGCAGGTAATTCATCGCGGCCAGGGCAACATAGGTAGACATCATGCTGATGAGGAACTCATTGGACCTGAACCTGGCTTTGGCGAAGCCCACGAAGAAGCCCCAGAGGCCGCCCGCGGCGATGGTCGCGACAAAGACGATGAGAAGCGACAGCGGACCTGGCAATCGGGCGCCCAGGAACAGCGACATCGCGGTGGCGACGATTGCCCCGATGTAGAACTGTCCCTGTGCTCCGATGTTGTAGAGGTTGGCCTTGTAGGTGAAGGCGAAGGCCAGGCCGGTCAGCATGAGAGGCGTCGCCTTGACGAAGATGTCGGCGAAAGTGTACCCGTCGCGGATGACGGAGGCCGCCAGCAGCCCGTATGCAGCGATGGGATTCTTCCCGAGGAAGAGCAGCAGCGAGGCGCTCGCAGCCAGGCCCAGGGTTACGGCGATCAGGATCGACAGCAGAATGTCTCGAAATCGGGCATTCACATTCATCACTCCGAGAAGGCATCGTTCACTTGGGGGGCATCGGGGTAGCCGGCCATCAGGAGCCCGATTCTCTCCGTCGTCAATTCCGCCTTGAGAAATATCCCCTGGATGACGCCCTGGTAGATGACCGCGATTCTGTCGGAAAGCGCGAAAATCTCCGACAGGTCAGTGGACACCAGGAGCACGCATTTCCCCAGCAGTCTCTGCGCAAGAATCGCTTTGTGCACGTAGTCTGTTGCGCCGAGGTCGAGGCCCCTTGTCGGCTGATCGAAGATGATGAGCCGGCTCCCATTGTCCATCTCGCGCGCGACGATCAGCTTTTGCTGGTTACCCCCGGAGAGCCCTTTCACGACCGCCTCGGGACCGGGCGTCCTGATCGAATACGCGATGATTTTTTCTTTCGCGTACGCGGCCATGCGGACGCGGTCGAGGAAGATCCCCTTCCGCCATCGAGGATCGAAGCTCGATTTCAGCATCATGTTCTCGGCCACGGTCATCTCCATCACCACGCCGTCCTTCTGCCGGTCGGCGGGAACATAGCCGATGCCGAGCTGGATCCGTTCGCGGACGCCGAGGCTACCGAGGTCCTGCCCGTTGAGCACCATCCGGCCGGAGGCCAGGGAGAGGGAACCGCATAAGACCTCGCAGAGCTCCTGTTGGCCGTTACCGGAAACCCCGGCGATCCCGAGGATTTCCCCCTCGCGGATGGAGAAAGAGAGATCCTTCAGCCGCACGACGCCGTGTCGGTCCCGCACCACGACGCGGTCCAGGCGGAGCATTTCCCCAGCACGCGGCGGGACTGCGGGTTCTTCCGGGCAGTGGCGGCAATTCGCGTCCGATCATCATGGTGGACAGCCTCTTCTCGTCCGTGCCCGCCCGCGGGACGTCGCCGACGACATCCCCGTCGCGCATAACGATGATCCGGTCCGCGACTTCCATGACCTCCCTGAGCTTGTGCGTGATAAAAATTGCGGAATTGCCGGCGGCGGCGTAGCGCCTGACGAAGTCCATGAGGCTCGCGGCCTCCTGGGGAGTGAGCACTGCCGTCGGCTCATCCATGATCAGCAGCTTGGCATTCTGGAAAAGCGCCTTGAGGATTTCGACTTTCTGCTGGGCGCCGACCGGCAGGTCGCGCACCGGCGCCGACGGGTTCATGTCGAAACCGTACGCGCGGGCCAGGTCCTGTATCCTGCGCTCGCAGCCGCGTCGATCGATGATGCCTTTCACATTGCCGAGAATGATGTTTTCCGCTGCCGAGTGCACGCCGACCAGGGAGAAGTGCTGCTGTATCATCGAGATACCGAGCGCCATTGCGTCTTTGGGAGAGTCGATCTTCTGCTTCCTGCCGTTGATCAGTATTTCGCCGGAATCGGCGCGATACAGGCCGTATAGTATCTTCATGATCGTGCTCTTCCCGGCGCCGTTCTCTCCGAGGAGCGCTACGACTTCACCACTGCCAATGGAGAAGGAGACATGCCTGTTCGCGACGACCTTGGCAAAGAGCTTCGTCACATTGCGGATTTCGAGGAACGGAGCATCCATCGCGTCACTGCCCCATGGTTGGGTCGATACAACAGGACCCGAAAGCCCGTTCCGCGTCCTGCGCGCGGCATTTGGGCTCATCGGGTCCCTTCGAACTTCTGGACTACTTGCCGCTGAAGAGGGCCTTCAGATCGACCTTCCCCGCTACGACGTCCTTCATCGCCTTGTCCACGGCGTTCCTGGTCGCCGCAGGAATCACGTCGGTATAAACGGGAACGAAGATGCCTTCCGCAATGCCGCCCTCGTGCACTTTGCCGTTGAGCTTGCCATCCATGTACTGCTTGACGGCCCAGGTGTAGAAAGTCGAGAAATCGAACACGACGGACGCGACGACCGTTCCGGGTGCGACGTCGTTCTGGTTGCCGGAGAAGCCGATAAACTTCACGCCCTTCTCCTTGGCCGCCTGAATGGAGCCCAGGCCGACCTGATTCGCGTAGACAAACATGACGTCGGCGCCCTTGTCGATCATCGAGGCGGCCATCTGCTTGCCGAGAGCGACATCATCCCAGCTGTTCGCGTAGGCGCGGACGGCACTCGCGTTGGCGATCCCCCTTCCTTTGGCGATGCGGACAGCCGTTTTCTCGTAGACGGTGAGGAGATTCTCCATCGCCTTGTTCGGGAACCCGCCGATGGTCGCGAACTGGCCTTTCGGGCTGACAGATCCGGCGATGATGGCCGCGATGTAGCTGGCCTCATATTCCTTCGGGAAAATCGGGGCGACGTTCGCTCCAGATGACACCTGGCCGTTCACCACGCAGAACGTGGTTTTCGGGTAGCTCGCGGCGACCTTGTTTGCCGCCTCGTCGAACTGCGTGCCTGCGGCCATGATCAGGTTGTAACCCCGCTCGGCGTAGTTTCGGAACGTCGATTCGTAGTCGCCCGCTTGGACGCTTTCGACGTACTCCATCTTCGTGCCGAGTACCTTATTGCACTGGACAAGCCCTGCGTAGTTCGTCGCGTTCCAGCTCTGGTCGTTGATGGGACCGGGCAGGATGAGGACTATTTTATAGCTGCCCGCATCTTTGCCTGCGGCACCCGCAGTGACCGTGAAAGCGGCGAAGAGAAGGCACAAGAGAGTCGGAACCAGGACCTTTCGCATGTATTCCTCCTTTGAGAGCTTACGATACCGTGCATGCACGTCTTATGACAATATCCCTGCCAATCCTCATGAGTCTATCAGCGGGGGCAGTGGACCACCGGTCGGAGCGCGATCCGCCTCTTGACGGCCGCCGTCGAAGGTATAGCCTTGAGGAGTCACCGGCTGCTCTTCGTCGGCCCGCCGTACAGCCTGTCCTGCAACCCCCACCAACGAGAGAAGCTCCAAAGAGCACGGAGGTACAAAGTGAAGACGCGAAGAGTCGTTGCCGCAGTTCTTGCGGTCCTCATGGCGGCTTCGGCGTATGCACAGACGACGGACTTTATCAACCTTGTAGTGCGCGGCACCACACAGGATGTGCAAGCCGCTCTCGACAAGGGTGCCGACGTCAATGCGAGGGACCGTAACGGCCTCACGCCGTTGCTGACCGCGGCTGCATACAACACAAATCCAGAGGTAGTCGTCGTGCTCGTGGAAGCCGGCGCGGATACAGAGGCTCGGGACTCGGTACATGGCTCAACCGCGTTGATGTGGGCCGCCAGATTGAACCAGAACCCGGACGTGATTACTGCTCTACTCAAAGCTGGTGCGAACCTCAATGCCCAGAGCACGTTGGCCGGCAAGACCGCGTTGGCGTGGGCTGCAGACCGTGGTGCAAACCCCGCCGGGATGATTCTGGTGCTGTTGAAAGCAGGCGCCGACGCGAAGGCAGTGGACAAGTCTGGCAATACCGCTCTCTACTACGCGAAGTACAACACGAGGCTGCAAGGCACCGATGCCCTGAGGCAGCTCGACGAAGCGTCAAAGTAGGCAGGCAAGCAAGGCGGCCCGAATACGCGCTATGCTCTGCACGAAAGAGGCTTTAGAATGCGAAAAGTCACGAGAGTGATGGGCGATACTGGATTTGAACCAGTGACTTCTACCGTGTGAAGGTGACGAAGGCGTTTGCTTCGTCGTCGCCCAACATAGTCCGTTGTTGATAGGTATATTACAGCGAAACAAATAGATCAAGCTCATCGTTGATCGACGTTGCTGTGAATTTCCTATTGTTGGTGTGATTGCATTCACTCAGGGTGACACCCAGGGTGACACGGAGGAGCAGCTTGTTTCCCGCCGCTGCCTGCCTACAGCCTGTTGATCATGCTTGCCATGTACCCTGCGCCAAAGCCATTGTCGATGTTCACGACAGCCACGCCTGCTGAGCAGCTATTGAGCATGGCGAGAAGCGCTGACAGACCGTGAAAGCTTGCTCCGTAGCCTACACTGGTTGGAACGGCGATCACGGGCGCCTGGACGAGTCCGCCGATTACGCTTGGAAGCGCTCCTTCCATGCCGGCAACGGCCACGATAACTCTTGCGCCTCGAATGACATCCAACTTCGTTAAGAGTCTGTGCAGCCCTGCCACTCCCACGTCGAAGAGTCTCTCCACCGTGTTTCCGAAAACCTCAGCCGTAATAGCAGCCTCTTCAGCGACGGGAATGTCCGATGTGCCCGCAGTGACCACGGCGATATATGCCTCAGCCAGCGGCGCCTGTGGATTTCTCCGCAACGTGATGGTGCGGGACACCGGGTCGTAGCGGAAGTGTGGCGAAAGATCCCGCACTGCAGCAAAGTGCGATTCATCGGCGCGCGTTGCCAGGATATCCGCATTCTTCGCCATCATGAACTCCATAATGCCGCGCAGCTGCTCTTGGCTTTTGCCCGCGCAGTAGATGATCTCGGGATATCCCACGCGGATTTCTCGCTGCGTATCCAGTCGAGCAAAGGATAGGTCCTTCAAGGGAAAATCGCGCAGCTCATCCATGGCTGCTTGCAGCGAGATCTCCCCTGCCTTGAACTTTTCGAGCACGCCGCGGATGCTGTATTCGTCCATGGCGTCACCCGATCTCCCTTTGCACGATCTCGTAGACTTCACGGAGCGGCATGTTCTGTTCCTGGGCAATCCTCCGACAATCCTCGTACTCGGGCTTTGCCTTGATCCGCTTCCCGTCACGCAGCGCGACCTTCACATGGACGTCGCCGAGCCTTGTGGCAACGGTGCGAATCTCCCTGTCGAGCATGGTTTTTTGAACGGCCACCCGGCGCAGGCCGAATGTCGTGGTCTCACGGAGAATCAGCTCCTGGAGCTGGTGCTCCACTTCTGAATTGCAGAGCACCGACAGCATCACCGCGGGCCGTGACTTCTTCATGATGATAGGCGTGAAGTACACATCCGAAGCCCCGGCCGAAAAGAGGAGCTCCGCTACGTGCCCATGCAGCTCCGGGCTCATGTCGTCGATATTGCATTCCAGGATGCACGCCTCGGCCGGGCAATCTTTCCGGGGCTTCGGCGAGAAAGACCCGCAGAATGTTCGGGATCTCTGTGTCGCGATGGCCGATCCCGTATGCCACTTTTTTGATGGTAAAACGCGAGGTATCAGTGAAGGACTCGACGCTGGAGGCAAGGATCGCTGCACCAGTTGGGGTCGTCATCTCAAAGGGTACAGCACCGGTCTTCACGGGTACCCCGGTCAGGAGAAGCGCTGTAGCGGGAGCAGGGACGGGCAGAAGCCCATGCTGGCTCTTCACAAAACCGCCTCCCAACTCCACGGTGGAAGCGTACACATGATCAGGCTTGAGGTACTCCAGGCACAATGCGGCTGCAACGATGTCCACGATGGAGTCCACTGCACCCACTTCGTGGAACCGCACCTCTTCCACGGAAGTGCCATGTACGGTGGCCTCTGCTTCTGCCAGCCGCTGGAAAATCGCCAGTGAGCGCGCCTTGATGGGTTCGGAAAGGCCGCTTCGATTGACAAGCGAGCGGATATCCGCAAAGGCGCGATGGCCATGGCTGTGCCCCTCATGCTCAGTCGCAACGTCCACGTCTGCACGCGTGCCCGTGATGCCTTTGCGCGAATCACGGGTGAACCGCAGGTGAATTCTGGAAGCCCAAGCAGGGAAAGCTGCTTCCCGCAGATAGGCTTCCGGCACTCCGAGGTCGACCATCGCGGCAAGATGCATGTCTCCCGAGATGCCGGCAAAACAATCGTAATAGAGAATTGTCTCACCCATGCTTCGATTCTCCCGTTATCCCTATGGTCCTGTTCATACTTCCCGTCTCGTATCCCTGCAGCTCCATGCAGACGTAGAGAAAGCCCAGGGATTTCAATCGTGCGGCCACCTCGTCCATAATCTGCGGATCGCACAGTTTTGCGCGCTCCTCTCGCGCAACCTCGATGCGCGCAAGATCCTTATGGCTTCTCACCCGAACCTGCCGGAGCCCAATTCCGCGGAGATAGGATTCCGCGTCATCAATCCTATAAAGCTTTTCCGATGTGATCCGCTCTCCGTAAGGTACCCGTGATGCCAAGCAGGCAAAGGCCGGCTTATCCCATGTCGGAAGTCCCAGCTTTTGCGATAACGCCCGTATGTCCGTCTTGCGCAGCCCGACATCACGCAGGGGACTGTGGATGCCCAGTTCGGCAAGGGCCCGGAGGCCTGGCCGGTAGTCCGAAAGGTCGTCCTGGTTCGAGCCGTCAAGTACATGGACTATTCCCAGATCCGCCGCGGCCTTCGTGATGACGGAGAACTCGATTTTCTTGCAGCGATAACATCGGTCAGTCGGATTCGCCGCTACGGTTGGGTCGATCGTTTCTTCAGACAAGAGGATGTGCAGCATGCCAATGGTCAGCGGCAAGCCTCTTGGCCTCCTCGAGCTCGCTTGCGGGGAGCATGGGCGACACCACGGTTATCGCAACGGCATTGTCTCCCAGCACATCGTGCGACACACGACAGAGAAACGAGCTGTCCACTCCTCCCGAATAGGCAACCGCGACTCTGCCCATCGAGCGTATCGCCTGACGAAGGTTCTCATATGCCTCGTCGATACCCATGCCACCCCCTAAATGAGATTGTCAGATGCCAGGAAAACTTCGTCGGATGTCACCTCGTCGTACGCGCCTTCTCGGATGATCCGATGATCCTCCGAGAAAACTACTGCTCTCTTGAATACGCCTTCCACGTAACGGAAATCATGGGTCGCGCAGATAATCGTCTTGCCCGCACCATGAAGAGAAAGGATGATCTCCCGCAGGAATCGCTTTGTCCGCGGATCCAGGTCGTTCATCGGTTCGTCGAGTACAAGAACCTCGGGGTTCAAAGCGAGAATGCTCGCAAAAGCCACCTTCCTCTTTTCCCCCCCGCTCAGATGCCACGGAGGCCTCTTCGCAAGATGCTCGATGTCCAAGAGCTTGAGGCAATCCTCGATTCGGCCAGCAACCACCTCCTCGGCGCACCCCATCTGTCGTGGCCCGAATGAGATCTCTTCCTCCACAGAGGGACAGAACAGCTGAGCCTCGGGGTTTTGGAACAGGAAGCCGATCCTCTGGTGGAAGCTCCGCGCAAAGGTCTGGTCCTTGAGGGAAGCCCGGGTCACGCTTTTCCCATCGAACACATAGCTGCCGTTGTCCGGCAACACGATGGCGTTGAGAAGTTTCAGCAGCGTCGACTTCCCCGACCCATTGGGACCGATAAATGCGACGGATTCGCCTCGGGAAATATCAAGGTCGATTGCGCAAAGCGCTTCGCAGCCTTCGTACGCGTAGCTGACGTTCCGCAGATGGATCATTCAGGCCCCCAGGAAGGCGAAGGCGCAGACGAACGCGACGTCCGCGGCGAGCACGAGCGCGTCGGTCAAGCGCAGAGCTGGCAGGCGTCCCTCCCTGTATGTTCCTGCAAAGCACCGGCACTCCATCGCCGCGTAGGTATCCTCAGCCATGACGCGGGATTTCAGAAAGATCGTTCCCGCTATGCCTGAAAGCGATCCCGTTTTGTCTCTGTTCTTTCCCACCGACCTGAGCTTCAAGGCATAGAGCATGTCCAGGGAGAGGGCGCCAAGAAGAGTGAGGTAGCGGAGAGTGACATCCAGAACAAAGATGAGAAGATCCGGTATCCGAAAGGCGCCCAGGGCTCGCGTCAACGTTCTCCACTCGGTTGTCGCGGAGAGAAAACGTGCCGCCGCAACGCAAATGAGCACTTTCGCTGTCACCATGAGGGCTCCGACGAGGTTGCCCCAGAAGATCGAGGGTAGGAAGATAACGAACGTGAATCCCGCCACAGCGAACGCTATTTTCAGTATATCGAGGATCACCTCGCCGCGGGAAAGGCTGAGGGTCACCAGGACAATGGTGCCGCACAGGCTCACAAACATGAGTCTGTGCGACAGCGACGTCAAGAGAATGAGAAGCAGCAGAGAAACGAGTTTCACCCGCCCATCAATCAAGGCTTTCCCCTGTGCGCCTCCCGTTCGGGAACGGATGCGGGAGAGAAGGCTCAGGAATGTGCGGATGCTCTTGTCGATAAAGGCATCCCGGTCTGATCGGGGCGCATACGCCTCGTTTCTCAACAGCCATTCGGGGGTCATGAGCGCATGGTCTCGCTATGCGCGCTTCCGTTGGCCGCTGCTCTTGCCGATCATGCTGAAGAGTCTGAACAGTATGAGCAGGATCGCAGCGCCAGCGATCGCGGAAATGACATAGCCGACAATGTCGGGCAACCCTTTCACGGAGTAGTCAGCAAGGAGGGCATCGAACTTGAATCCGTTCGCCATCCCAGCGGGAACGTAGCCCAGCGACTTGCCGCCGTTTGCAACCGACGCGATCTCCTCGGCTCCCCACTCCCCCCATGCGGTTCCTGCAGCAAGCAGACCCAGCGGTGACAGACAGATCAGAGCCACAAGCACTGCGAATATCGGGCGAATCCGGGTCTTTGCCCCCTCATGGATCATGCCGGGAGAGACCCTCCTGATGAACGAAACGATGGCCACGGTGAAGGCAGCTTCGACGACGCCGGCAACCGCCAGATGCGGGATGAGCATAGCGGGAATGGATACCGCGAGCGGATAGGGACAGTACAAGGGCTGGCCCGCTGCGTTATGCGCCAGGACCGGCTGAAGCCCAAACTCGATGGCAGCGGCGAGAGCTGCCATGTTTATTCCGATGTAGGATCCGGCCACCAGACCAACGTACTCGCCGGCCTGTCCTTTCACCCTCTGCGAGACAAAACGGTAGATGAAATACCCAAGAAAGGGAATGACGAAAGCCATGTTGAAGCAATTCGCACCGAAGGAGAGGATCCCACCGTCACCGAAGAGCAACGCCTGGACGAGCAGCGCTATGGAAACGCAGATGGTTGCCGACCAAGGGCCAAGCACAACGGCGATCAGCGTCCCTCCCACAGCGTGCGCTGTCGTTCCGCCGGGCACGGGCACATTAAACATCATGATAAGAAACGAGAAGGCGGCTCCGATCCCCAGAAGGGGGATCCTCGCTTTCTCGACCTCCCGGGTCACCTTGCGCACTGCCATGGTCCACACGGGAACCATTGCCGCGCCCATGACGGCGCAGGTTGCCGGGCTGAGATAGTTGTCGGGGATGTGCATGAATGACTCCTTAGAGAGTTGTAAGGAGTTCATCTCCGTTTTTGACCGTCGTGGGTCTTTCCGTGTGAGTTACGTTTGAAATCGGCTGCGGATTCTTCCGCCCGATGGAGTCACTGGCGGGACCAAGACTCCCTGATCGGCTTCGTGCCGACCGGGCATAAACTATCACCAGTGGTCGGACATGTCAATTCGATTCCGAAAGCGATTTTTTCAGAACGGCGATAGCATCCGAGATGAGGTCGTTCACATTCTTCTGTGTCATCCCGACAATTATCACATGCGGTTGGCTCAGCGGAAGAAGCAGCTTCTTTGCCTTGGCGCCGAATACGGCCTCGGCGATGCCGGGGGTGATCTCGCCCATCATGGCATTGGGAAGCACTATGCCGATGGGACCGAGGATAAAGTCAGCACATGAGACAGAGACGCGGATCGCATTCTCTCCTGATGCTCCCCTGTCAGCTCCTGCGTCCACCATCCGCTGGGTTGCAACCGCGTTCGCTCCTAAGGCAAGAATGCTCACGTCGCGCATGCCTTCCCTGCGTAGGCGCTCGACAATCTGCGCGCCAATTCCTCCCCCGATTCCATCGATCACGGCAATCGTCATTTGCTGAACGACTCCAACTCTGAAAGACTTTCAATAGTTGTACTCCATTGCGGCCTCGGGCTGCAATTCGCATGGCAGAGTCATACGACCTGCAGCCCGATTCTTGGTTCCGTAGGCAGGCGGCAAGCCCCTTCCTGAGTATTAGCGCCCTCACCATAGTTGTGATGAAAGGTCGGCTGCCCTTCGCTTTCGCCCGTCACGTGCTCGCCCCTCCCCGAGGGCGAATGTGCATGAGAATCGTTTCGCCGGAACTGCTTTATCAGCAGAGCACGCGGTGAGACGGTCAGCCCTTGAGAAGCGTACGGATGTTGGAGACGAGGTCTGACGGAGTGGCATCCGCATCCATTCCCGCCTCGATCACGCCCTTCTTGTCCACGATCCAGAAGGGAGCCGAGTGACCCACGTCATAGCCGCCGCCGAAAGCGTCGGCGATCTGACCAGCGAGGTCGATATCCTGCTTGGAAAGGCCCTGAGTTGGGGACGGCATGTCTTTCATCGCCATGGCCTTTGGCGTGGCCACCGCACCGGTGTCCTGATCGACCGTCACCCCGATGGCGTAGTTCTTCCACACCGCCTGTACGTCCGCGGGTTCTCCCCCGACAAAGTGCCAAACGTCTTCAAGGCCGAGCGCTTTGCTGTACGCGCCGGTTACCTGCGGAACGTCGCGCTTCGGATCGGTCGTGACCGCCACGAACACTACCTTGGATGAATCGGCGCCAAGGAGCTGGTTGGCGTCCCTGACTTTCACCGAGATGAACGGACAGATGTCAGTGCAGTGGGTGTAGATGAAGCACAGCACGACTACCTTGCCTCTCGAATCGGCGAGGTGAAACGGCTGCCCATGTTGGTCCGTCAGGGTGAAGTCAGCGGCGGCCATCGTGTGTTGAATGATGTTGTTCACCAGACCTGCCGGCGGCTCTTCGGAACGGCCGGAAGCAGACACGGAAAGAAGCGGAATCAGAAGCATCAGAACAAGCGCGCCGATGGTCTTCTCCATTGAGACCCCCTCTTGAGGTCAAGGTAACGCCAGTCGTGATCGCAGGCAACCACTGCGGCCGTCGTGCGAATCCATTTCCGCAACCCTGCGAACCGCCTCAGCCGGGGGAGTCCTTCAGCCGACTCATGACGCGGCTTCCTCGCAGTTTTGCGTTGTTCTTCGCCCAGTCGAAGGCAGTCAAGTCCAGGTTGTCCTGGGCCTTTGCATCCGCACCAAAGTCGAGGAGTTGCGTGACCACCGCTACGTTGTTACACCGTGCAGCGAGCAGCAGCGCTGTCTCCTCCGTGTGGTCTCGCGCTTCCAGGTTAGCGTGAGCGGCCAGGAGCGCCGCAAGGACGGCAGGACTCGGATTGTGCCGAGCCCCAAACATCAGCGGGGTGTCGCCGCCCACGTCGCGGCTTTCCGCGTCCGCGCCGGCCTCCAGGGTGACCCTGATCACCTGCGGATTCGAGCTGCGCATCGCGGCCCAGCTCAGCGCGGTCATCGACATACTGTCCCAGGCGTTGACGTCGGCTCCGGCTTTTAGGAGTAGCTGAATCACCTCAGGCCTGGCGTTGTAACCTGCGGCCGCCGTCAGGGGCGTCCATCCCTCCTCGTCTCTGCGTCGACATCTGCGCCTCCAGCGATTTCCCGCTGCACGTCATGCGCGGTGCCGTTCTTGACCGCGACGAATAGCGCGTCCGTGGTTGGAGATGCGAAACCTAAGGCAGCAGTGGCCAGGAAGACAATCGCGGCGGCGGTCCACGCGTGCGTCGTACACATCTCAGCTCCCGGGAATCTCACTCCTCTACTCTTGGCTTGACGCCTGTGCCACATTGAAAACAAGTATCCTTGGGCCGCGCTTACTCAGTCAACACCATGGCCCTTGCCCACAAGCAAGCGCGTCGCGTGCCCGCAGTGAAGGTCAGAGTTCCAGATCGCCAGCCTCACGTGCGTGCCGCTCGTGTGAAATGAGAGGGAGCAGCTCGGGCAGGCTCTTGCGAGCGAGATTCAGTAGGTCTGCTCTGGCATTCCTGCTCAGGGCTTCGAAGCGGGGAGTAATCCATTCGCGCCAAGATGAGTGGGTGCTAAGAAACAGAAGCAATTGCTTGCCAGTCATGATGTCTTTTTGAACTTTGTCTTTTTCACGCCGTCTCATGCTGATGAGAAGTTTGTGAAAGGCATAGTCAATTGGGTCAGGAACACGAACTGATAGACCCTCAAAAGGCACGGTCAAAGGGCGGGCCTGTAGCCGGTCAAGAAGCCTGAGCCGTTGCACGCTGATGCCAAGGGCATCGACGTGAAACGATGCATCAGAACCTCTTCCAACCTCGGGCATGAGAAACTCCACATCTATGTCCTTCGACAAGAAATGTGTGCTCCCGTCGAGAGCTGTTTCGGCCTTATAGCCAAGTTTGCTCATCAAGAGGCGGAGGTCCTGCGGGTGCGTTATGCGAAGGGGGTGAGGTATGAGAAAGTCGACGTCGAAGGTTCGAAGTTGTGATAGCTCTGGTGGATTGTCAAAATGAGCCCTGTAGACTACCTGGCACCAAGTCCCGATAATCAAGACGTCGCGAAGTAAGCCAGCTTCATCCAGAGCGCGCAACAGGCGAACGAATGCCCGTGTGTCATCTGACATTGAGCATCTTTCGGATTCTCTTGATGTCCACGTCGATGCCTTTGATCTCTTTATCGAACTTCCGCCGTTTCTGAACGAGCTGCCGCATTTCACCGACCCTCGGGTCTTGATCTCGGCCCAAGTAGCGCTGAACGACACGGCCATTTTCCCGATGGGCGAGATACGCATATACCCTGGCGGACTTTTTCTTGACGCAAACCGATCCTACAGGGAGGAGTTTGCGCTCCTCGTGGTATTTCCGCCTTAAAGCTGCAAGGCGAGAGAGCTCATTTCTGAGTACGGCATAGACTATGCTCATCTTGTAGTCCTCAAAAGCGAGTATACAACAAAATGCGATAGGCATCAAGAGTTGTGTACCACACAAGGCTTGCCGTGGGCGAAGTGTCCTGGACGGGCCGCTCACCTCACAAGATGAGCTTACTCGCCAGGTCCGGCAAGATCCCATTCCACGCCTGCGGTTCCCGGCTCGCAAAGATTGCAGTCACGCGTTTCGAGCAACACCAGCCATCCGACAAGCGGGGTTTGCCAGGGTCGTCACGGACTATGCAACATTCGGATGGATGCACTCCCGACAAACCAGAATTGAGAGACCGTCCACGGCTACTCCGTCGAGAGGGTCCAGGCCAGCCTGCCGTATCCTTCTTACCCCCCCAATCTCTCGATCCCCCGGTCCCGATCACGATCCTGGCGTTTCGCCCGAAGCTCCTCTTGCCAGGTTTTGTAGCCTCGGATGACTTTGTCCCTGAACGTGGCAAGTCTCGATCCTCCTTCGATCAGGGCCGTCTGAGCCCGTTGGATCCATTTGCGCAGTCCTCTGATCTCCTCGTCGAGCTGAGCGATTTGCTTGTCCTTTGCGGCGAGTGTCCTTCTGAGGACCCTATTCTGCTTTCCAAGCAGATCCGCCTCGCGGGCCTGGGCAGCGAGAGCCTCAATCTTCGGCTGCAGCTGTGCATCCCTATTTTCAACCGCTTCCATAATTTCATCATTGGGGTTTATGAAGACCTTATGTTTCGGAGGATCCGGATTCGGCAGTGATGCATCCTCGAAGGCTTCATGCACTCTCGCGTAAAATCGATCTACTTCTTGGTGCGTGGCTTTTGACCCTTGGATGCCCCGTTCAAGCCCATAGCGGGCCGCTATGTCGTCGTGGAATCGCGTTTGAAGTAGGCTGAGCCTTCTGGCGCCTCCGAGCCAATGCTTGCAATTGAACTTCTCCCCCAGTTCTTGGCCTGTCTGCTCATCTTTGATGGTCTCTATCGGCATCACGAACATGGTCATATGGCGGGAGGTATGCTCGTCGGCATGGATGGTGGTGTTGAGCAGGTTCTTAGGTCCACCGAAGAGCTTTGTAAACCACGCCTTGGCATCGGCGAAGTAGCGATCTTGCTCTCCCTTGGACAGTCGAGCAGCCTCTGAGGGGCTGAAGGCGACCAAGATTTCCACAGCTCGTACGTTGTCCTTACGAATTCTGGGGAGTTCCGCCAGGCGGCGGTCAAAAGCTGCGAGGGTTTCCTGGGTCATGCGGTCGACCTGGTTCTCGCCCCTGAGGGCGGGGTCGGCGTTCTGTGGCTGGCGCTCTCGTGTGGCGTGCTTGCAGCGGCCCTCTAAGGACTGGCGGGTCTTGATCTTCTCGAACCGTAGGATCTGATAGCCCATGTTTGACCTTTCGTTGTTGCACCTTGCTTTCTCTTGGTTATTATTCCCCACCGTCTACGGCGGTGTACTCACTACACCTTCCGCGAGTACGCGAAAGGTTCCCGTGAGCCAAGGGGCTTTGCCCCCTGGACCCCCACAAGACTCCTGCCCTGCCCACAATCGCCACGGCTACGGGGCTACGTGCTGCCCCTCGCCGCGCTCATGTGGACAGGGACCCGAGCCTCCGCCTGTCCCGCCAGCCGACGCGTCCAAGATTGCTGGTCCACGGGACGGCCGCGGGTTGCCATGTCCAGAAGCCTCGCCTCACCCACCCTTCACTCTCACGACCATTTACTGTCTTAGTGAGCAGATGAGGTCCACCATTTCATTTAGCCGGTCGTGGTTCTCGAACCAAAGACTGATACGCCCGGATTCGCCTGTCTTGTCGAAAATCAATTCAGCTTCGTTACCTAGCACTTTGCGTAGACGCTCAAGCATGGCCGCTTGGACATTGAGTTTCCACCGCCGGTCCTTCGGAATTGTTTGAGGCACCTCCTTCATTTTGACGATCCGGTCTCTGAGATTCGGCCGTAGATGCGACTGCCGTCCGCTTTTCCCTGTCCCGAAGAGTGTTGTATCCCTCTGTTGATCGTGAGCTCTCCTCTCTTGACCGCAGCTGCCATCTCCGGATCGGCGCTAACCTTGCGAGCTCTTTCGATCTTTCGAGCTGACGTCCCGATCTCTTCCGCGGTTCGGTGGGCGGTCTTGGCTGGCTTCTCCGCATTAGCGCCACTCTGGCGCTAATGGAGAGTCTCCCTTGAAGCCCGCAACCTTCCTGTCCACCAAGCTCAAAATGGACATGATTTCCGCGTCGCTCAGATTCCGCCGATCTCGCTGTGTGTGGATGGCGTAGTCGCGAGCCTCGTCGACACTCGCAAAGTCATGAAGATAGGCGGTCACGGTTAAGCTTGCCAATCTCCCTGGCTGCGCGGGCCCGCGTGAAACCATCTACAAGGACGTATTCGAAACCGTTCTGGCTCGGCCGTTTCCAGACGTCAACGGGTTTGGATTCATCATACCCGTGCTCCTGCATGTGGGATTTTATAGCTTCCTTGATTTCATCGCGGATTGGAAAGAGAGACTTGAATGGCTCCTCCAGTAGCAAGCCATCAATGTTCATGTTAAGGGCTTCGATTCGCCGTACTGAGGAGTTGTTTCCCGACTCTGCTTTCGCCACGAGTGCAGATAGATTCAGTGTTCGAGACATCTCAGTACCTCCCGGTTGTGCGATCGGCCCCGATAAGGCCAGCAAGGTCGTGGATCGCGTTGAACAAGGCTGCCTTGCTCGTCGCGTCGCTCATCTTTTCCTTGGTGTCGATGCTCCGCTGGAGCATCGTTGTCTCGGGAATCAGGACCGGCAGGATCGCGCCGTCGAACGTGCTTCGGAAGAGCGCTTCGTATTGGCTTCGAAGTGACTCCGAGTTGTTCGTCCTCGGGGGTCTGTAGAAGTTAAAGACTATCCGCCACGCCGGTAGTCGGTCCGTATCCTGTGCGATCTGGTCCCTATAGAAGAGAGCGCCTTTGAAGTCGAATTGTGAGAACCTCACGGGAGTAAGAATCAGATCTGATGCGCTGATTGCGTTTTGAACCAGATTGTCGTAAGTGGGGGCGCAGTCAATGAGGATGAAGTCGTAATCCGGCATGGTTTCTGAAATCATTCGACGAAGGGTGTTTGCGCCTATGGTTCGGAGGTTCGTCAGGGAAAAGGAGGAGGCCAGAATGTCGATGCCGAAGCATGTTGGAAGGGAGAATATTCTCGATCAGGTCTCTTGAGTTCAGTGCAAGCGCCAGGTTCTTGCGATCTGTGACCGAGAGCTCGTCGAGATAGTAGAAGGAGAGCGAGTTTTGGATGTCAAAATCGATGACGAGCACTCGGTAGCCCGCAGCCGCGCAATAGTTCGCGACATGGATACAAATGCTGGTCTTGCCTGTACCACCTTTGATGCTGGAAAACGATACCACCATGAGGCACCTCCATTTCTGTTTCTTGCAGTTCGGCGACTATGTCTGTTCGCGTGTCTCCCGTTCTTCACTCCCCTGAGCCCAATCTCCTCTCCCCGGATCGTTTCAAATCGTTCCATTCGTGTACGTACGCGCGGGAAACGATTCTGAAACGATAGGCAATCGCCATGTCGCTGCACGCCCCTTTCCCTCGATAAGAACTCTGCGGTTCTTTGCGGCGCGCCATATTGTCGTTTTTGAAAGGCCTCGCTCGGCTCCCACGGCATAGACTTCGTGCGCCAGTACCTCATCGCTTTCGCCCAGTAGCTCGGCAAGCAGCTCCATGGCGTCAGATCGTTCTCGTCTGCGGTCCACGTCGTCCAGGGCGATCAATGAGTCGGCCTCGACCCCTTCCACCTGCCCACCCCATCGAATCTGCGGAAGCTTGCCCGCTGCGGCCGAAACCAGCGAGAACTCGATAGCTTCCCCAAGGGGTGCGTAGGAGTTCTTGACAGGAACAAAAAGGGAGCGCTTGGGGTCGTCTGGATGTCGCGCGAGCATGTAGACAGCACGCGCGAGCGCCACCACCGCGACGCTCCCGAGTACGCGAAGCATGGCGCCGTTGGTGACGGCCTTGGTGAAGTGAGCGAGGCATAGAATCGTTACGTTTCTTCGTTCGCTGAGCTGGGCGAGATCTGCCAGGACCGGTCCGAAGGCGTCTGTGCGGAAGGTGTCGATCCCCGCCGTACAGCTGGTCAGCGAATCGATAATTATGAGGCGAGGATTGTTCATTTCCCCAAGGGCCGCCTCAATTGGGTCTGTACCTTCCGCCAGAGAGAAAAGCTCCGAATGGTTAGCGCGCTTGAGCCGGATGTCGGCGATTGAGACCCTGCCGAGAGCAGCCCCTGCGACTCGTAACCTTGGGACAAGCGCTTTCGCTGCAGACTCTTCAGCAGACAAGAAGAGCACGTCGCCTACGGCGGGCTGCGTGCCATCAGGGAAGGGGAGTCCGGCGCTCACATGTGCGGCGAGGGCTGCCGCCAGGGTGGACTTTCCAGATGAGGGATGCCCAACGAGTACTGAGTACTCGCCCAAGGGAATTCGGCCTTCCCACAGCCAATCGACCGGACGGGTCTCGATATCTGACGCACGCTGGGTGATAAGTCTTGGTGAGTTGGACGCAGTCTCGACCTGACCAACCTTTTTGGCTGCGCAATCCCTTATGAATCGTTCCAGGTCGATTGACTCTGCCAGAGCGTCAGCTATGTCCCAACCGGGCGGCCTGTCTTCGATTCGAAGGATTCTCGCGTGCGGCAGCTCGGCCCCAATCCTTAGAGCGGCTTCTCGGCCAGGGTTCATCGGCGTCAGGCCAAACGGTAACCTCTCTTTGGAGAAGCGGCGTCCAGTCAGTCTTTGCGATCGCCAGGGCGCCACCGCTCCATGTTGTCAGGAAGAACGGAAAACCTTGGGGAACGGTGACTGTGGCGCACTTTTCGCCTTCAACAATCAGTACCGGAGTGTGACTCTTCAGCAGCTCGGGTAATCGAAAAAGCGGGCGTCGAGCGGGCATAGGCTGGCCCGGGTGCCACGCATCGTCGCTGCCGTAATACCACGGGATGACATTCTTCTTGGAACCCGGGGACTCATACCTGCAGACATGGAAGAGCAGCTGGCCGTCCGCCTGGCAATAGGGCCACGTCCCAGCAAGGATGCCGTAGCATTTTCGCGTGAGCTCGTTGTTACACGCGCCCTCGAAGCTTCCGATTGCTGCAACCGGAACCGGGAGCACAGCGCAAGACTTTTGATGGCCGGCATGGATTTGGGCTGCCTCCGGCGCTTGTGAGCATCCAGCCTGGCAAACGATGTGCTTGGCCGCTTCAAGTGGGCGACAGTTCCTTGCGCGCCCCACGAGCTCGATGAAGTCTCCTCCTTCGCCGGTGGCGAAGTCATACCAGCGCCCATCTTTCTTTATCGCGAACGACCCGGTATGCGCGTCGGCGCGAAGGGGTGATAGGGTCTTATATTCGTCCCCCTCCCACCGCGAACCTTCGCAACCAAACATCCGTTCGATCAGTGGGACGGAAACCGCACGGCGGGCGAGAACGAAAGTGTCTTCGTTCATGCCCGCTGGCGTCCTGGGCCTGCCTACGGGCACCTTCTGGGAGTTCAGGAACTCCTCGAGATCCTTCAGATCAAATCGGACGAGTCTTCCGACGTGAAGGTGCGGTACCCGGCGTTGTGACACCAGCCTTCTCAGACTTTGAGGCCTGATGCCCAGCAGAGCCGCAGCTGTGCTGTAGTCGATCAGGTTGATGCTAGTGGACGGGACAAATGCTTCTTTTGTGTTCATGAGCGCGACCGTATCACCGAGTCGAGCGAGGTGTCGAATTTCGAGGAAGGCAGAAATACGGCCATTATTGGCTGATTTTCTGCCCCATTTTTGCTCACTTTCAAAATCCTTAATAGCTTCTGCCGTGGTCCGACTGATAGAACTCTCCCTTCCTGGCAGAAACTTCTTCGAGGTAGCCAGTGGGACAAACGGCCGGAGTTGGTCAATAACCCGAAGGATGAAAAAAACAGGATAGCCCTTGTAGCGCTTGCGATTTTTGTCCCAGGTGATTCGGCCGGCACCACCGCAAGCCAGATATGTGCGATGCAACTCAACCACCAAGTGCTTGAAATCACGAAGCTCAGGTCGTCCTGCCGAATGGGCTGCGAAGGATCGCTTCTCGGCCGCCTGCTCAATCTTTCTAACGAGGCTAGTCGCCCGTTTCAGCGAAAACAGGTACGCGTTGCGTTCCTCCGGTTCAAAGAGGTTCAAATTATGCAAGACAGCGTCGTAGGAACATGAGGAGAGCTCGTTCAAGGCTCTTTCGGCCGCTACTGCTTTCTTGAAGATTACTCGCGCCTTGTATCTGGACGTCTCGGCGCCGAAGGGAGGGGCGAAGAAGTACGATTCCGCTTCCCCCAGAAACTCATCACAGAGTTGGTAGATTCGATCCTTCGCCGCCGCATCCAGAGACACTTCCCGGCCTTCGATCTTGTCGAAGTCGAGCGACAGCTCGTCAGAGAACCTGTAATGCCCTGCTACATCCGACATGTGAACCTCCAGCATGACTTCTGTCGCTGTTCAACACTTCCCAGAGGCCAAAACTCCCTCGAGCACTCTTGCAACATCGAGGTAGTCATCTGCTTTGAAGTGTGTGTAGTGGTCACTCATTAGAGCTGACCTGTGTCCAGTCACTCGGCGCACTTTGCTGTCAACGATGCCTTGGCTTCGCAGGATCGTGTTCATTGAATGGCGCCATGAGTGGAATGAAAGATTTCTAGAGAGGCGGGTTTCCTTATCTATGCCAATTCGTTTCAGCGCCTGGTTGAAGTTCCATTCAATCGTGTACTTGGGTAATGGGGTCTCCTTTGTGGCTCCGTAGAAAACGATGCTTTCGGGTTGAGAATCATGCAGAAGCTGATCTACCGCTTTGAAGATTCGGTCTGAGATCGGTATGGAACGGTTGGAGCCAAGTTTCGGAGTCTTCAAGCCCTCGCCATCCTGCCAGTTGTGGCGGATTTCAATACGATCGGCGTGGAGGTCTTGCACGAGTAGCCCACGGATTTCACCGAGCCGCATACCTGTGGCGTAGGCAAGCAAATTGAGGACGTAGTGTCGCCGGTCGTTCCAATCATTTGGTGTTAGAAGCTTGGAAATCTCTTCTGGGGAGAGGACCCCCTTTTCAGATGTTTCCAGCTTGACGGGTCTGACATACGCCGCGGGGTTTTCTGAAATCCGACTTTCCGAAGCTGCCTGGCCGAGGATTGTCTTCAAGTGCTGTAGGAGTCTGTTGATCGTGGCGGGCGCGAGTTTGTTTGCCTTGTGGCGCTCGACTACCCAACCGTCAATCGCGCGTGTGCTGATATCGCGTAGCAGGCTGGCGCCGAACACCGGCACTAGGTGGGTGCGCGTGTAGACTTCAGCTATTCTCAAATAGGTCGGGGAAATCGTGAAGCCACGAGAGATCTTGGCTTGAGCATAAGCGCCGCTTGGCAGCCAAAAGCCTTCGACATACTTTTCGAATGAGATGTTCTCGCGTTTTTGGCGTTGCTCTGTGAGATGGCTCTCGCACCAGATCACCGCATCGTCACGCCGTCTACACCCGGTCGATCGAAAGACGTTGTAGGCGCTGGTCTTCGGATCTCGGAACTTTGCGTAGTAGATGCCCCGACCCTTCTTGGCCGGGCGTCTGTAAATGGAATAGGGACGCTTCGGGCGATTCACGATTGCCCCCTCCCCCTGCAGGATCACTCAAGGTGACACTCAGGGTGACAAATAGGACCACGTGAAGCGCCCGTTTTCGGGTGGCTTCTAACTCCCTACAACGTAGGGCTTTGTATGGGCGATACTGGATTTGAACCAGTGACTTCTACCGTGTGAAGGTAGCACTCTGGGCCGCTGAGTTAATCGCCCGGGTCAACTGTCACTGACTATATACATCGGCGGCAAGAGCTGTCAATCAGATCCGCGAAGGCCTCGCGGGCCACCTGCTCGAGGCAGGCGAGACGATGACGCACTACTGTGAGCCCAAAGAGAGATTGCAGGACCGGCAGGACTTATATATAGTAGAGGAAGTGAGAATGCGGTCTCCGCTCGTTGACCTACGGCAAGAGGACTGTATGAAAAAAAGACTATTTCAGCGCAGGAAAGTAGACAAAACCGAGCTTCGGTTCCGCGCCCTTGACTGTGCAGAATTAAGTGGTTCTCATGTAAACAAATAGAATAGATTTGAAGACGACTTGGTTGGTACCGATCTTGCATTGAATATAGGAACAGTGATTGCAGCATGAAGCAGAGCCAGGAAATCGCCCGTTCGCTTGGAAGTGAGCCATTAAGTTTCGCCGCATTGTTCGCGAGGTTGCAGGGCGAAATCGTCAGGAAATCCCTCCATTTCCTGATCGCACTGGTCCCTCTTCTCGCGTCGGTCAATCTTTCAGCCACTCTCGGCCTTCTTGCCGCGGGCACCCTGTTCTATGCTCTCGCGGAGAACTCGCGCTTACAAGGCTTTCCGATCCCCCTCGTCAGCGAGTTGACCCTGATCGCTTCCCGGGAAAAAGACAAGCCCGGCTTCGTGCTTGGACCGGTCACCCTCGGGCTCGGGGCCATGCTGTCCCTCCTGTTGTACCCGCTGCCAGCCGCATCAATTGCAATCTATGCACTGGCGTTCGGAGACGGAATCGCAAGCCTGGCGGGCACAATAGTGCGGGGGCCCAGGATCCCGTTCTTCGGCGGCAAGACGATCTCGGGAAGCCTCGCGTGCTTCTTTGCGGTGTTCGTTGTGACCCTGAGCGTCACGCGGCGCCCGGTCGAGGCGTTCATCCTTGCCGCTGCCGGAGCGCTTCTCGAGGCAATCCCCGCGGGCAACTTCGACAACATCATCCTTCCGGTCGGCGTTGGCTTCCTGGCTTCCCGGCTGCCCCTCTCCTGAACCTCATCCGTCGAACGCCGCAAACGCCCTCATGCAGAGGATTGCTCCCGCCGCCTGGATGATGATGCCGGCGGCCAGCGGCACAGGCTGAACCGCGAAAAACTCCAGTTCCCTTGATGTGACCAGGAGGGCGAGCACGATTGCCAACCGCACGAACCGCGGACCGCGTCGCGTAAGGGCTGCAGCAACGCCGGTGAGAATGGTGAGGGCCCCGATGGCGAGGTTTACGAACCAGACGCTCTGTTCATCGCCGAGTTTCCACGTGAGCTGCGCAAGCAACACCGTGCGGTCAATCGGTATGTAGGCAGCCATTGCAAATGAGACAAGGAACACCGCCCCGGCAATGACAGAAAAAGAGCGGTACTTCATGTCCATGCAATACAGGCTGACGACGAGCAGGCTGAGCATCCCCGTGAAGCGTCCCCAATAGATCACGCGTGTGAGCAGGATCGAAAGCGAAACCGGCCCGTCCAGAACGAACAGCACAGCAGTGCCCGCGCGAAGGCATTCAAGCCCCATGGCAAAAAGAAACAACATGACGAACGGCAGCAGGGGAGCCGATTCGCTTCGGTAGATTGCGCGCAGCCGAAGCGCTGCCGCAAGGGAAACGAACGTTGCGGCCGCCGCTGCTCCAATCCGCCAGAGTGCCCGCGCGGCAGTGTCAGGGCCCGGCTCGGCGATACAGGAGCCACCACGGATTGCCGGGAAGCTCGTGGAGCCGGTCCAGCACGCTGGGCATTGCCAGCAGGGCAACAAAGCATGCCGCCGCAGCCGCCGCGAGCAGGGCTGTAAAGATAGAGACCGACAGGAATGCTGTCCGCCCCGGTAACCTGCGCACGCGCTATTCTACCACCAATCTCCCGTTCGGCATCGCCCCCGGACTCCTGCGTTCTTTGCGAAACGCACAAAAGATAGTAGCTTACCTCATGATTGTCATTTTTCGACAGGACGCAACCGAGGACCAGATCCAGAGCACCATCCGCAAGATCGAATCCCTGGGCTACACCCCTCACCTGAGCCGGGGAACGGTGAAGACCATCTGCGGTGTGACGGGCGACGACCGCGCAATCGCCGAATCGGAGTTCGACCAGCTTCCCGGCGTGGAGAGCGTCCTGCGCGTGCTGAAACCCTACAAGCTCGCTTCCCGCGAGTTCCATCCTGATCCGACGCGTGTCGAGGCGGGAGGTGTCACGATCGGACCCGGGCTCGTTCAGCGTGATTGCCGGGCCCTGTTCGGTGGAGACCGAGGAACAGGTGGAAGCAAGCGCTGCCATGGTGGCCAGGCTCGGGCTGAAGCTGCTGCGGGGCGGGGCCTTCAAGCCGCGCTCATCGCCGTACTCATTCCAGGGCCTCGGCGAGCAGGGACTGCAGATCCTGAGCGGCGCGGCAAAACGGCACGGGCTCACGGTCGTGACGGAAATACTTTCGGAGCACGATGTCGACCTGGTGGGGCGCTACACGGGCATCTTCCAGGTGGGGGCGCGCAACATGCAGAACTTCGCCCTCCTGAAGGCAATCGGCGAGACCCGCCGACCCGTGCTGCTGAAGAGGAGCATGATGGGAACCATCGAGGAGTTGCTGCTCTCCGCGGAATACATCATGAAGGGCGGCAATTCGCACGTCATCCTCTGCGAAAGAGGAATCCGGACATTCGAGACGCAGACGCGCAACACCCTGGACATCGCCGCGGTGCCCGTCATCAAGAGGCTGAGCCACCTGCCCATCCTCGTGGACCCGAGCCACGCAATGGGAGACTGGCACTACGTGGCACCGGCGTCCCTTGCAGCCCTTGCGGCGGGCGCCGACGGAATCATCGTGGAGATCCATCCCGACCCCGCCATGGCGCTCTCGGACGGGAAGCAGAGCCTCAACCACGCGCACTTCGAGGACCTCATGGCAAAGATCCGCGCCCTGGCACCACACCTCGGGGTCAAGGTCACCTAGGCTTTCGGGTCGGCTTGGCGTCGCAAATTCTACTATAAGAAACCGCTGTGCCGTCGATACTATATCCAGGAGCGACTATGTCAAAACGGCTTGCCCTGGTCTGGGTACTGTTCCTCCTGGCAGCGCTTGCCGCTTCCGCGGGCGACGTGGCTCAGTTTGTCAACCTTGGATTCTCCAAGGACGCGCGGTACTTCATGTTCGGCCAGTTCGGGATTTCCCAGAAAGACTCGACCGCCTGGGCGGACACGTTCATTGTCGATGTTCCGGCCAACGCCTTTGCGTCGAAAGGGACGAAGAAGATTCGTTGGATCGCAGCCGGTTGATCCCGGCGCGAACGGCCTTGGCGCGCTCCTGAACGCCCTGTCCGAGGGTCTTCCCCGGACGAGCCAGTTTCGCATAGACCACTTGTCCACGGGCCGGCTCTTGTACGTTCTCATGGACGGTGTACAGGCGGCGGATTCCCTGGAGTTCAGGGATTTCCAGTCCGGTCGGTCCTACAAGATCGCCCTGACCCAGACCGCCGGGGCCGGCGGAGGGGCGTCTTTCGTCATCTCCATCGCCGTGACGGAGAAGGACGGGACCAGCCGCCTGCTCAACGCGGGGGATCCGAGCTTCATGCGAAAGGGCGTGAAGGCCTACCACATCAAGCAGATCATCCTCGCACCAGACGGCACCTCTCTTGTCTTCATCGTCCAGAAGGAAGAGCAGGATACGACCGGGAACAACATCCGCTACATGGTGGAGACCGCCCGGCCGAAGTAACGCGCACCCGCGTCTCCTGCTGCCCGCTTTCCACTGCTGCGCGCCGCTTTCTTGACACCCGCCTGATGCGCCCGTAGAATGCCGCGCAACGACAAGGGAATCATGGCACAAAAAATCACCCCACGGGCAACGGACTACTCGCAGTGGTACATCGACATCGTCATCAACGCAAAGCTGGCAGACTACGCGCCGGTCAAAGGCTGCATGGTCATCCGCCCGCGCGGGTACGCGCTGTGGGAGCGGATCCAGCAGGGTCTCGACGGCCTGTTCAAGGCAACCGGCCACGTCAATGCGTATTTTCCGCTGCTCATCCCCGAGAGCTTCCTGAAAAAGGAGGCCGAGCACGTGGAGGGATTCTCTCCCGAGCTCGCGGTAGTGACGCACGCCGGCGGGGAGAAGCTCGAGGAAAACCTCGTGGTGAGGCCGACGTCCGAAACGATCATCTGGAGCATGTACAAGAAGTGGATCCAGTCCTACCGCGACCTGCCGATCCTCATCAACCAATGGTGCAACATCATCCGCTGGGAAAAGCGCACGCGGCTTTTCCTGCGGACCACGGAGTTCCTCTGGCAGGAAGGCCACACCGCGCATGCAACGGCACAGGAGGCGGAGGAGGAAACCCTCCGGATGCTGGGCGTGTACGCCACCTTCGCCGAGGAGTACATGGCGGTTCCCGTGCTGAAGGGCGTGAAGACCGACTCCGAGAAGTTTGCCGGTGCCGTGCGCACCTACTGCATCGAGGCCCTGATGCAGGACAGGAAGTCCCTGCAGGCCGGCACGTCCCACTACCTGGGACAGAACTTCGCCAAGGCCTTCGACGTCACGTTCCAGACAAAGGACAAGACCCTCGATCACGTGTGGGCCTCTTCCTGGGGGGTGTCCACGCGCCTCATCGGTGCCATCATCATGGCGCATTCGGACGACAAGGGGCTTGTCCTTCCCCCGCGCCTTGCGCCCATCGAAGTGGTGATCGTGCCGATTTTCAAGAACGAGACAAAGGAGGCTGTTGTCGCCTTTGCACAGACGCTGAGGGATACCCTGGCGCCGGACTTCCGGGTGCTCCTGGACGACGATGACCAGAACACGCCCGGGTGGAAGTTTTCCGAGTACGAGATGCAGGGGATCCCCGTGCGCGTGGAAATTGGCCCTCGCGACATGGAGAAGGCGCAGGTCGTGGCCGTGCGCCGCGACACCGGGGAGAAAGCGTTCGTTCCCGTTGCCGAGGCCGGCACTGCCATCCGCGCGCTGTTGACGAACATCCAGTCATCCCTGTTCGAGCGGGCGCTGAAGTTCAGGACGGAGAGCACGTTCCGCGCCCGCGACTACGCGGAGCTGGCCAGGCTCCTCGATGACCCGGGCGGGTTCGTGGAGGCCGGCTGGTGCGGTGATGCCGCCTGCGAAGCGAAGGTGAAGGAAGAGACAAAGGCGACCATCCGGTTGCTCCCACTGGAGAAGCAGGATACGGGAGGATCTCCGTGCGTGGTCTGCGGGAAGGCCTCACGAGACATCGCGGTTTTCGGCCGGGCGTACTGATCCTCGGAATCCTGGCGGCGTTCGCCGCGGCGGCCCTTGCCGGCTGCTCGGGCCGCTCCGGGCAGGCGTCGGGCACGGCCACGGAAGGAGTCTCCTGGCTTCAGCTGCAATCGGGAGCATTCCAGCCCGTGACAAGCCCCGCGTCTGCCGCGCCCGTGGCCCGGCAGCCCGTGGACGGTACAGTCCCGCGTGGCGGACTTCGCATTCCTCGGTGACTCCCTGTACTGCGCGGTCAACGGTTCGGGTCTCGCCGCCATTGGCCGGGATTCCTCGGGCGCGGTCCGGTTCAGCTACCATGCGGATCCGCTCATCTTCGGTCATCGCACGATCACGACGCTGGTGCCGCGCCAGGGATCGCTTGCGGTGCACCTCTACTTCAATGCGCTCCTGAATGATGCCCGCCAGCAGGATCTTTCCATTGCCGGGATCAGCCTCGTTTCATACGTTCCCCGGCAGACCGACTTTGCATTCCTCATTCCGCCGTTCCAGAGGAAGAACCCCGACTGGGAGGCGGTCGGCTTTGCCACCGAGTCGGAGAACAGCTTCGATTTCGAGTGGAAGTATACGGACGCCTCCGAGACCCGGTTCGCAGTACACCCGGTATCACGCGGACACCAACGCCGAAGAGCAGGCAGACCGGCCCACGTACCTGGCGGCACTCGGCGTGCCCGCCATCGCAGGCCCTGACGTGCCCTCGCCACCTGGCCGCTTTCTTCGCCACCTGCCGGGCGGAGATGCCGTCAGTTTTGCCCGGGGCATCCCTCCAGTTCTCCCTGCGTTCCAGGGAGAGCCCGGTCAAGCGCAACTACCGGTCGCGCAGGGAGAGCGAGCTCGGCCGTGGCCGTTCCCGTTGTTCGAGGAAGCACGGGAAGCTTGCTCGCGCTGCTCCCCGACGGGCGGCGTCCTGATCGCGGAGCCGGGCAGCGCGCCGCAGGCGCGTCCGCTCCCGTCGCTGCCGCCGGGATTCCGCTACACGGATTTCGTGAAATGGGGATCGTCCCTCGTCGTTGCGTGGGAGGAGATCTCGTTCACCGACGTGGGCAGGGCGGGGTTCCTGTTCTATCCACTGCGCTGAGCAGCCGGGGCGCCAGGCTGGGTTGACGACGCGCGCTGCCGGGCTGCGCCGACGTGGTCAGGAAAAGCCCCAGGTCGAAGATGATCGGCTCCTCCGAGACGAATCCCTCCGCGCACTCCACGCCCAGGAGATTGCCGTAGGCTTCGCGGAAGCGCCGCAGGCTGTCCAGCACCTTTCCGTCCCGCAGGCTCAGCTGCGAGGTGTGGCAGCTGGCAATGGTCCGCCATTCGTCCATGTACGGCGCTGACATCGTTGAGCAGGCTCGGCGTGCGGGTCCGCGGCACCATGTAGTACAGCAGGTGCTCGGCGTTCCACGGCTCGCCCTTTGCTTCCTTCAGGCCCGGCGAAGCGCGCGTAGCGGAGCGCCGAACGGACGATCTGTCCCGGTTGCCGTGTGGTCGGGATGCGCCGCGCCGTCCTTGTGGTAGCTGGGGTTGGTGTGGTACGGGGAGAAGACGAGTCTTCGGGCGGAACCTGCGCACCACCTCCGCCAGGCGCACGCGCGCCTCGAAGGTGTCGAAGACCTGGCAGTCGCGGTAGGAGAGGATCTCCAGCTCGCCGCCCAGCATTGCCGCGGCGGCCTTCATCTCCCGCTCGCGCTGCTCGGGGGTGCCAAAGGTGCCTGATTCTCCGCGCGTGAGCACGCAGAGAGCCACGCTGGCCCCCGATCGCACGAACTTGACCATGCTCGCGCCCATTCCGAACTCGGCGTCGTCGGGGTGTGCTCCGAAAACCAGTATGTCCGCCATCAGCACGAAGATACGGGGCCGCCGATGCCTGGTCAAGGAACGGGCGGGGCTCCTTGGAAGCGCCGCCTGTTCCGGAACGGACATCTTCCGAGGCGGCACTTGACATCACGGAGAAAGCCGGGGATTCTGGCGCTACGATCATGGACGATGCCCGGCTGCCCATCCTGATGGAGAACAAGCTCCTCCAGGGACTCACGGAAGTCCAGCTGCGGCAGGTGCTCGAACCTGCTGGAAGCGGAAGAGTTTGCCGCGGGGGACTCCATCATCCGCCAGTCCGAGCCTCCGCAGCGCGTCTACCTCCTTGCCGAGGGACGCGTGCAGGTGCGCCGCAGCCTTCCGGGAGAACCGCCGGGAGACATCATGGAGCTCGGGCCCGGTTCCATTTTCGGTGAGATGGCCGTCATCATTGATGCCGCGCGCCATTCCGCGAGCGTGGTCGCCCTGACCAGCGTGAGGGCCCTCTCCCTGTCCGCCCGGGATTTCACGCTCCTTCTCAACAAGTACCCCGAGACCATCCGCAACATCCTTTCGGGCACGGTGCTGCAGCTCCAGGAGCTGAACAGGCGCTGGCTGGAAACCCTCCGCGTGGAGAAAAAGCTTCTCGCGTGGAAGGTGCGCGAGCACACGCGCGAGCTGGAGGAGATGAACCAGAGGGTGAAGCGGGAGCTGGCGCTGGCGCAGACCATCCAGAGGAACCTTCTGCCCGACAAGCACAAGACCTACCCCGGCGTCACCATCGACACCGACTACATCCCCTGCGAGGAGCTGGGCGGGCGACATCACGGGCGTGTTCCAGATCGACGAGACGCGCCTGGGCGTGTACGGCGGGGACGTGTGCGGCCACGGGATCTACGCGGCCATGGTGATGAGCTACGTGAAGAAGCTCATCGAGACATCGGTGAAGCGGATCCTCCTCAACCGCCAGTACGTGGTGAAACCCCCCGGGGCCGTCCTGACCACGATCAACCAGAGCTTCATCACCGAGATCAGCCAGGGTGACCCCGAGATCTACCTCACGCTTTTCCTCGGCGTCCTCGACCTGGAGAAGCTTACCTTCGAGTTCTCTTCCGCCGGCACGCACGTGCCGCCCGTGGTCATTTCCGCGGGTATGCCGTCCCTGCTTTTCGAACAGTCGGATTTCCCCATCGGCCACGTGGCCAGACCACGAGTACGCAACCGCGCGACACAAGTTTGCCCTCGGTGATGCACTGCTGTTCGTCAGCGACGGCGTCATCGAGGCCCGCAAGGGAGAGGTGATGTTCGGCATGGACAGGCTCATCGAGGAGGCGGGGCGCATCTTCAAGGAAACGGGGAAGCTGGAGGCGTCGAGCGTGGTCGCCACGGTCAGGGGTTTCCTGGACGGGCAGCCGCCCCAGGACGACATCTGCCTGCTTTCCGTCGCAGTTCGGCGGGCAGGAGAACAGCGCGAAATGACACCGGCGGGACGCCGGCGCGCCTCCCTCCGCCTGGAGGTCTTCACGCGCCGGCGCTACCGCGACGGCAGAGCGGACCGTGTCCTCGACTCGCTTCGCAAGGCCTTTCCCCGGCGGTGTCAGCGGCTGCGCGATCGTCGATGTCTTTCTCCTGCAGGGAGTTCCCGCCCTTACCCCCGATATCGCCGCCGAGGTGTTCTGCGACGAGGTTGCCCAGGAGATGCTCTGGAACGGCCACGCCGCGGACCAGCGCATTTGCGGGCGGCTGGGACTTCCTGGTCGAGGTGACCGCGCGGCCCGGGGTCACCGATCCCGTGGCGCTGACTGCCCGGGAGGCCCTGGAGGTGTGCCTCCCTGCGGGAGTTGCCAGCCGAGGCGCTCGATCCAGACTGCCGTGCAGTACCTGGTGGCCGCCGTTCCCGGCGCGTCGGTTGACGCCGACGACGCTTGCACGGTTCTTCCACAACCCCCTGGTCCAGTCCGCCATCTGCATCACCCGGTCGCAGTGGGCCGGCGGCGCCCGGCCGCCGTCCCGCTATTCGCACGAGGTCCGGCAGAGCCCGGGGAGCGTGACCGTCATCGACGCTCGCCGGCCTTTCCGATTCGCAGCTTGCCGCCGCTCTCGCGCGAACGGCTGCTCGCCCTTTCCCGGGACGAGATGAAGGCGGTCCAGGGCTATTTTGGCGATGAGAGCGTGCGCGCGCTCCCGTGCGGCCCGCGGGCTGCCCGCGGGCGCGACGGACGTGGAGCTGGAGATGATCGCCCAGACCTGGTCCGAGCACTGCAAGCACAAGATTTTCAACGCGGTCATCCGCTACACCGAGGCGGGCCGGGAGGAGAGGATCGATTCCCTCTTCCGCACGTACATCCGCGCGACTACGGAGGCCGTGGCGAAAGAAGCGGAAGTTCCTCCGCTCGGTCTTTCACGACAACTCGGGCGTGATCGCCTTCGACCGGGAAACCCTGGTCTGCTTCAAGGCGGAGACGCACAACTCCCCGTCGGCGCTGGATCCCTACGGCGGGGCCATCACGGGCATCGTCGGCGTCAACCGCGACATCATGGGCACCGGGCTCGGCGCGCGCCCCATCTTCAACACGAACGTCCTGTGCTTTGCGTCACCCGACACCCCGCCGTCCGAGGTCCCCGCGGGGCCTCCTGCATCCGCGGAGGGTCCTGGAAGGAGTGCACCGCGGGCATCGTCGACGGCGGCAACCAGTCGGGCATCCCCGTTGCGGCGGGCGCGTTCCTGTTCGACGAGAGCTACCTCGGAAAGCCGCTGGTATTCTGCGGGACCGGCGGCGTGCTCCCGGCGAAGAATCCGGGGACGCGACGCCTGCGCAGAAGAAGGTGCGCCCGGGCGACCTGGCCGTCATGACCGGCGGGAGGATCGGGAAGGATGGGATCCACGGCGCCACCTTTTCCTCGGAGGCGCTGAGCGAATCCTCGCCGACCTCGGCCGTCCAGATCGGGGACCCGATCACGCAGAAGAAGATGCTCGACATGCTCCTGGAGGCCCGGGACCGCGGGCTGTACCGGGGCATCACGGACAACGGGGCCGGCGGCCTTTCGTCGTCCCTGGGAGAGATGGCGGGCCTCAGCGGCGGGGTGACCATCAACCTGGATGCCTGCCCGCTGAAGTACCCGGGCCTTGCCGCATGGGAAATCCTGGTCAGCGAATCCCAGGAGCGCATGAGCCTGGCCGTTCCGCCTGGAAGACATCGAAGCGTTCCTCGTCACTGGCGAGGCGTCGGGACGTGGAGGCGGCGGTCGTCGGGGAGTTCACCGACACCGGGCAGGGTGGAGGTGTTTCGCGCGCGGGGCGCACTGGTCGGGATGCTCGGCCCTGGACTTCCTGCATGGCGGGCCTTCCCGTCATGGACCTCCGCGCCGAGTGGACGCCCCCGCGAGACGGCGTCCCCGGCACTGCCGATGGCCTGCCCGATGATGGCCTGGCGCTGGACCTGCAGCCGATGACGTCATGCTCGACCTGATCGCCGACCCGAACGTGCGCTCGCGGGAGGAATGGGTCCGCTGCTACGACCACGAGGTGCAGGCGCGGTCAGTGGTGAAGCCGTTCGTCGGACGGCGCCGCGACGGGCCGTCGGACGGGGCGGTGTTCCTGGTGCGCCATGATTCCACGCGCGGCATCACGATCACCCACGGCATCTGCCCGCGCTACGGCGATCATGACACCTACGACATGGCGCAGTGCGCCGTGGACGAGGCCGTTCGCGCGCACGTCGCCCTGGGCGGAGATCCCGCCAGATGGCGGCGCTGGACAATTTCTGCTGGCCCGACCCTGTCGAGGGCCCCGAGACCCCGGACGGGGCATTCAAGCTGGCACAGCTCGTCCGTGCCTGCCGGGGCCTTGCCGATTCCTGCCGCGCCTACCTGCTGCCGCTCATCTCGGGCAAGGATTCGATGAAGAACGACGCGCGGGTCGGGCGGAAGAAAGATCTCCATCAGGCCGACGCTCCTGGTGTCCCTCATGGGGATCATCACCGACGTGCGCAGGGCGCAGACAACCGACTTCAAGGATCCCCGGGGATCTCATCTACATCGTCGGGGAGACCCGGGGCGAGCTGGGCGGCACGTGCCTGGAGCGGCAGGTCGGGAGGCGGCTCGGACCCTGCCCCTCGGTGCGGCCTCGCCGAGGCGTGGCAGCTGTACCGAAAACTTCATCGCGCCATTCGCCACGGCCTGGTGCGCTCGTGCCACGACCTTTCGGATGCCGGGCTCTGGGCGGCGCTCGCGGAAAGCTGTCTCGGCGGCGACCGGGGCGCGGACGTCTCCCTGGACGCTGGTGCCCTGTCCCGCGGCTGCCGGGCGGCATGAGCCGCCGCGCGGGTCCTGTTCTGCGAGACTCCGTCGAGATTTCTCGTGAGCGTGGCCCCTGCCCACTGTGCCGAGATGGGAGCGCGCGATGGCGGGCGCCGCCTTCGGGCTGCTCGGCGAGGTGACGGCGGAGCGCGGAATCAGGATACGCGGCCGCCGGGAAAGCAGCTCGCCTCCGTGTCCCTGGATGATGTCCGCGCGGCGTGGGCCGGACGAGCGGGGGGCAGTCGCCGTGAGCAGGCGTCGTCCGCGGGTCTGCGTCATCACCGGTTTCGGCATCAACGCCGACGAAGAGCTCGCGCTGGCCTTCGAGCTTGCCGGGGGCGAGGCGCGGCGCGTGCACGTCACGGACCTCATCGCGAAGCCGGACCTCCTTGCGGGGTTCCGCATCCTTGCGTTTCCCGGCGGTTTCTCGTTCGGCGATCACCTCGGATCCGGCAAGGTGTTTGCCACCCTGTTTCGCAGGAACCTGGGGCCGGCCCTTGCCGGTTTCGTGGCCGGCGGCGGCCTGGTGGTCGGGATCTGCAACGGGTTCCAGGTCCTGGTGAAGATGGGCGTCCTGCCGAACCTCTCCGGCACGGCGGGCCAGGAGGTGTCCCTCGTCCACAACGATTCGGGAAAGTACGAGGACCGCTGGGTGAGGGTCAGGTTCGAGCGCGGGTCGCGCTGTCTCTGGACGAGCGGGCTCCCCGACATGGACCTGCCCGGTCCGCCACGGCGAGGGGAAGTTCGTCACCGCGTCCCCCGGGCTTCTCTCCGAGCTTTCTGCCCGGCGGGCTCGTTGCCCTGCGCTACGCATCCGCCGCCGGCGGAGAGCCGGCGTATCCCGGAGGATCCCAACGGCTCCGAAGGCCACGTGGCGGGGATCTGTGATCCCACCGGCAGGGTGTTCGGGCTCATGCCGCATCCCGAAGCCTTCATCCACCCGTACAACCACCCGGAATGGACCGCCCGCTTGCTCACTGAAGGAGAGGGCCTGCGCATCTTTGCCAACGGCGTCAGCGCGGCGGCGCTGCGGCGCGCGCTTGACATGAGGGGGGTCGGTCCCTATTATTACGGTGTGTTTGCGGGGGGCGTAGCTCAGTTGGCTAGAGCGCTTGAATGGCATTCAAGAGGTCGTGGGTTCAATTCCCGTCGCCTCCACTAAACCTCAATGGATAAAGAGAAAGAAGCACCAGCGCAGAACGGACTCGATCCTGACCTCGCCGCGCTTCTGAACATCGAGGTGGAGGAGCCGTTGCAGAGCCGGCGGTTCCGGGCCGACGAGCGGCCGCAGAGGAACCTGATTTCCACACCCTTTTCTCCGAAGAAAGGCCCCGGCAGCAGGCCGAGGTGGTGGACACCACCAAGACGCGTTTTCCGACGATCATCAAGATCCAGGAGGATCCCAAGCCCTTTTTCCAGGACAAGGACTATTACAAGAAGGTCCTGACCGGGGAAGGGGACGAAGGCACACGCCTGCACGACCTCCTTGGCAAGTACATGAAAGCCGAAGACCCCGAGGAGAAGTCGAAGTTCCGCTCCCAGCTCATCTCCGCTTTCTGGGAGCTGGGCGTCGAGGGTCGCCTACCGGGCCGGCCGGGACCTGATCCTCCCGAAGCGGCTCCTGATGCGGTTCGGCATCCTGTCCCCCGGGTTCCTCACTCCCGAGCTCCAGGACATGGTTTCCCGCATCATCTACGAAAACTCGACGGGAGAGCCGGTCTACTACGTCGACGAATGGCTGGAGCGCATCTCCAAGGGCCTTGTCCGTCCTTCCACCACCGACGAGGTCAAGCAGAAGGGCAAGGACAGCGGGCAGAAAGTCCTGGACGCCGTCGAGAAGAAGAGGGGACAGCGCGACAGCGAGGTCACGCTCCTGAAGGCCAAGATTTCCCAGCTCGAGGAACGCGAAGCACTGCTCAAGGGGCAGGTGGATCAGCTCACGCGGCACGACAGGAACGAGGACTACGGCGGCCTGAAAGCCGCATTCAACGCAGGGCAGAAGGCGGCCCTCCTCCAGGTCCAGGAGCTGCTCCGCCAGGTGTCGTCACTTGACGCCCAGATCGCCTCCTCGTTCGCGTCCCTGGCCACCATCGACAAGGAGCTGGAAAACCTGGGACGCAAGTCCGAGGGGATCAGCGCCGGCAACATGGTGGACCAGAAGTCGGTGGTGGGAGAATGGATGAGCCTTCGGCAGATGGCAAAGATGTGCTGCGGCCGGCAGGGAAACCATTTCCCGATCTTCCTCTCGCAGTTCGTGAGACCGTCCATCAAGGAGATCGGCACCCGGGAGAACGTGATCCGCGAGATGGCGCAGGTGGAAGCGCTGGATCCCGGCCTGTTCCACCGGGTGTACAAGACGCAGACAACCCGGATCGTCCCGAACGTCATTCTCCTGGCCAGCTACGGCGACACGGGTGTCTGCTGGGAGCCATTTGAAAAGTTCAACCGGGCAACCAGCCGGGGCCGTGTGGCAATTCCCATGTACCCCAAGAGCCTGCCTGTGGCTGTGATCACCGCCATGGCCGACCTGCGATGGCAGGTTGCAAAGGAAAAGGCCCAGTACTACTGGATGGAAGAGGGAATCACGGGGAAGTACTACCAGTGGTTCACAGAGCACAAGCTGCGCGGCGATGTGCGCGAATATTTCATCCGCGACTACGCCTTGTGGATCAACAAGGAAAGCCAGGGCATGCAGAAGCTGGACAAGGACGTGCGCGGGATTTTCTGGCGCATGATGCCATTCCCCCAGCACGTCAAGGACGCGCTGCGCAATCGAAGCTTCGTCTACAACGAGTTGTACAAAAAAGACCAGAATATAGCCAAGTCCGACGGGTACTGAGCGCGGAGCACCGTGCTACAGGTATTTCACCACTTCGGAAAGCGCTTTCCGCTGATGCTGCCCCTTCTTCGCGAAGCCCGGCCGGGGATAACCCAGCGGCGTAACGGCGTAGACCCTGTCCTCCGATGAAAAGCTGAGAGAGGTGCGCAGAACCCCAAGCTCGAAATTGGAGATCCAGCAGGTGGCCACGCCTTCGTTCTCTGCCGCCAGCACCATGTGGTCCATTGCGATGGTCAGGTCGGTCTCGATCGAGTTCCACCCGTCCTGTCGCGCCCAGGCCTCGCCCGTGCGCCCCGCGACAATCAGCACGTGCGGCGCGTCCTGGAACCAGGGCTTCAGGTAGCAGCGGCGCACCTGTGTCAGCATCTCCCGGGAGGAAATGAGAAGGAAGCGCCAGGGCTGGCGGTTGGCGGCAGACGGGGCAATGCGCCCCGCCTCCAGGATTCTTTCCAGCACCGCCTTGTCCACCGGCTTTGTAGGATCGTAGCTCCTGATGCTTTCCCGACCGCTGATGACCCGTGTGAAGTCCATGCAACCGTCCTGTTCGTCTTATTTCTTCCGGCTCTTGAAGAGCTGGGGAATGTGTTTCTGCAGTTCAAAGCGCACCGTGACCCATTTCATCAGGCGGCCGTAGGCCAGGAACGTGAGCACTATCGAGGCGATGAACCCGACGAAGAGGATGATGAGGCGGAGGTTCGGCACGGGGACCAGCGCCGCCGCCACCCAGAACAGGATGACCAGAACGGACATCAGCAGGATGTTGAACACGGTGGCCAGCAGGAAGAAAAGAACCATCTTGGAGTTTGAGGTCACGGCGCTTCTCCTGCGGGTTTTTTCACGGGGAGGAGGAACGAGATGAAGAGGAGGATGCCGGCCACGACGACTGTCGCGTCGGCGAGGTTGAACGTCGGCCATCTCTCCATCCCGAAGATCCCGTAGAACCGGAAATCGAGGAAATCCACCACGCCGTCGGGCCTGAAGATGCGGTCCACGTAGTTGCCCAGGCCCCCGCCCACCAGGGCGCCGAAGCACCACTGCTGGAACCGGGTCAACGGATCCCGCGTGAAGAGGTAGTACAGAAACAGCACTGCAATGACAACGAGCGGGAGAAGGATGAACAGCGGACGCCGTGTTCCCGACTGCAGGGCGTGGCCGATGCTGAAGGCGATCGCGGGGTTCTGGACGTGGATGAGGCGGAAGAAATCGCCGATGACTCGGACCGTTCCACCTTTCGGGATGGAGAGGATCACCGCGATCTTGGCAAGCTGGTCCACCATGATGATCCCGGCCGAGAGCAGCAGGGGGACGAGACGGGACTTGATGTCGCGCTTCTTCGTGTTCAGGACCATTTACAACCCCGTGGGGATATCGAGATACGTCGTTTCCAGTCCCGTCTCCCGGGCAAGCTTGTCCGCAAGCAATTGAACCCCGTACGACTCGGAGTGGTAGTGACCAGCAAAGATAGCATGAATGCGATGCTCGAGGCAATGATGATAGATTTCGTGCGCCGGCTCCCCGGTGACGAACAGGTCCAGGCCCTCGGCAGACGCCTGTGCCGCGCCCCAGGGCGCATCACCGGAAATGATGCCCACCGTGCGCACGAGGGCGGGTCCGAACGGCAGGGTCCTGACAGGCTCACCCTGGCGGGCGGCCAGGCGCGCGACCACATCCTCCAGGGGTGCGGGTGCGGGAAGCGCACCCTTGAATCCGAGCGGTGTTCCCCGGTAGCCGCCGAACGGCCGGATGTCGGTCAGGCCGAGCTGGCGGGCAATGCCCGGCATTGTTTCCCACTTCCGGGTGCAAATCCAGGGGAAGGTGCGCAGCGTATAAGGCGAGGTCCTTTTCCGCGAGGAATCTCACGCGGTCATAGTGGATTCCCACGATACGCAGCGGACGGTCCCAGAGGATCCCGTGGTGGACCACCAGGAGCTGCGCACCCTGTTCCGCCGCGCGGCGGAAGCTCTCCATGGAGGCATCGACCGCGAAGGCCACGCGGGTGACTTCTTCCGCGCGGGAGGCCACCTGCAGGCCGTTCTGGCTGGAATCAAGGGCCGCTACGGCAGCCAGGTCGAGCACACTCCCCAGCCAGCCTTCGACCCCGGCGAGTGTCATGCTGTTTGCCATGAGCGAGTGTAGCCGCTTTGACATATAGGTTACAATTGCAGTTGTCATGGCTCACTCGTCCGGCTCCGTCGATGTCCTGCCCGTCAGGAATGCACGAGATCGCCGCATCTTCCTGGAGTTTCCGTGGAGGATCTACAAGGGGGATCCCCTCTGGGTGCCCCCGCTTCTCTCTGACCGGCGCAAGACCATTGATCCGCAGAGGGGAGTGTTTTTCCAGCGGGGAGAGGCGGACTTCTTCATTGCATGGAGGGGCGGAGCGCCCGTGGGCACGATCTGCGCCGCGGAAGACAAGGCCTATAACTCCAGCATGCACGCCCGTGAATGCATGTTCGGCTTCTTCGAATGCGTGGACGATGGAGACGTGGCGCGGACGCTTCTGCGCCAGGCGGCGGTGTGGGCTGCGGGCCGGGGCCTCCTCACTCTCGGAGGCCCGTTCAACCTCGACTACGAGGACGCATACGGGGTCCTGGTGGAAGGCCGGGACAGGCCGCCGGTCATCCTGTGCGGTCACACACCGCCGTACTACCAGCGGTTTTTCGAGGGGTCCGGGTTCACGCCCCTCCGCGGGGACAACATCGCCATCGAGGTTTCCCTGGACGAGGAATCCCCGGCGTTGAAGCGGACCGCGGTGCTTGCACAGCGGATCCGGCAGAAGGGCTGGATCACGCTCCGCACCCCCGACCTGGCCCGCTGGATGGACGAGGTGGGAGTGGTGCAGGAGCTCATGAACCGCTCAATGGCGCACCTTCCGGATTTCCGCCCCTGGGAGCGCGAGGCGGTTGCGGGGCTCCTGGAGCCGTTCCAGTCAATCGCCGACCCCGATCTCATTCTCTTTGCAGAAATAGAGGGAAAGACCATCGGGTGGTTTCCCGGCGTAGCAAACATGAACGAGGTTCTGATCCACCTGGATGGCCTCCGCCGTCCCTGGGACATCCTGCGGGCACTACGCTGGATGCGCCACAAGCCGCGCTGTCTTGCAGTGAAGAGCGTCCTGATCCTGCCCGAGTACTGGGGAAGCGGCGCCGCTCTTCTCCTCTTTGACGAAATGGCTTCCCGTGCCCGTGCAAAAGGGTACACCTGGGTGGACCTTTCCCTCACCTCGGACGACAATCCCTACACGCCGCAGCTGGCCGCCCGGATGGGCGGGCGGGTTTACAAGCGCTACCGCGTGTATGGAAAGAAAGTCGAAGACGTTCTTGCCACTTGACTTCGAATCCCTCCTCGGGGCAGAATAAATTCATACCGATTCAGTAAGGAATCCGTGAAAAGGAGGGGCCAAAGGTGAACTATTTTCTCACCGATGACCAGAAAATGATCAAGGATCTCGCCGCGCAGATCGCGCGCGAGAAGATCGCCCCCATTGCCGCAGAGCTCGACGAGTCAGGGGAGTTCCCATGGGACGTCGTGAAAACGCTCGCCCAGTCGGACCTTTTCCGGGTCTTTATTCCGACTGAATACGACGGGCTGGGCGGTGGAATGTTCGAGATGTGCCTCGTCGTCGAGGAGCTGTCCCGGGCATGCAGCGGCATAGCGCTGGCCTACGCAGCGTCGGGCCTGGGGACGATTCCCATCATCCTCTACGGAAACGACGAGCAAAAGAAGAAATACCTGCCCCGGCTGGCCGCGGGGGAGATCCTGGCCGCTTTCGGCCTCACCGAGGCCGGCGCGGGAAGCGACGCCGCATCCATCAAGACCACGGCGAAGCCGGATGGAGACTCCTACGTCATCAACGGGACCAAGCAGTGGATAACCAACGGCGGGGAGGCAACCATCTACACGGTTGTGGCCCTGACGGATCCCGTCCGCGGCGTGCGCGGGTCTTCCACCATCCTCGTGGAAAAGGGACACCCCGGCTTCACCTTCGGGAAGAAGGAAAACAAGATGGGAATCCGCGCCTCCGCGACGCGCGAGCTTGTCTTCCAGGATTGCCCGGGTGCCGAAGTCCAACCTCCTGGCAAAGGAGGGGATGGGGTTCCTCGTGGCAATGAAGACCCTCGACCAGTCGCGCCCAGGGGTGGCCTCCCAGGCCCTCGGCATAGCACAGGGAGCCATGGACCAGGCCGTCAGGTACTCGCGCGAGCGCCACCAGTTCGGCAAGCCCATCTCCGCCTTCCAGGGAATCCAGTTCATCCTTGCCGACATGGCCACGCAGGTCGAGGCGGCGCGCGCGCTGACCTACGCCGCCGCTCGGAGCATTGATGCCGGTGACAAAGACGTGTCGCGGCTTTCGGCCATGGCAAAGGTCTTCGCCTCGGACACGGCCATGAAGGTGACCACGGACGCCGTGCAGGTGCTCGGCGGATACGGCTACATGAAGGAATACCCGGTGGAGAAGATGATGCGGGATGCCAAGATCACGCAGATTTACGAAGGGACGAACCAGATCCAGCGTGAGGTCATTGCCCTCGGCCTGATCAAGGAAAGCGTCCGCTCGCAGAAATGAGGCTCCTGCCGTGAAGATCATCGTCTGCATCAAGCAGGTCCCCGACACGACGAATGTCCGGATCAATCCTGAGACGAATACCCTCGTGCGTGAAGGCGTGCAGTCAATCATCAATCCTTTCGACGTCTACGCCATCGAAGAAGGCGTGCGGCTGAAGGAGAAGCACGGTGGGACGCTGACCGCCCTCACCATGGGCCCGCCGCAGGCCTCGGAGGCGCTGCGGGAAGCCATGGCGCTGGGCGTTGACAACGCGTACCTTGTGTCGGATCGTGCGTTTGCGGGAGCCGACACGCTGGCAACTGCCTTCGCGCTTGCGTGCGCAATCCGCCACCTGGGCGGCGCCGACGTGATCCTGATGGGCCGTCAGGCCATTGACGGTGACACGGGGCAGGTCGGTCCCGGCGTTGCAGAGAACCTCGACATCAGCCACGTCACGGACATCCGCAAGATCGAGGAGATCGTGGACGGCCGCATCGTCGTGGAGAGGCTCCTGGAAGAAGGGTATGCGCGGATTGCGGCCCGGCTGCCCGTGGTCCTGACGGTGGTCAAGGAGATCAACATACCGCGGCTGCCGTCCCTGAAGGGCAAGCTGGCCGCGAAGAAAGCCGAGGTCCCCGTCCTGACCGCGGCCGACATCGGGGCAGAGGTCCAGAGGCTCGGGCTCAACGGGTCTCCGACCCAGGTCATGAAGATCTTCACGCCGCCCAAACCGGGCGGCGGCAGAAGTTCACCGGCGAGCCCGCGGAAACCGTCGGCGCCCTGCTGGCAGAGCTCACCGCGGCGGGGATCACGATCAAGGGGGCGCACTGATGGACCCCATTCGCGTCATCGTCCAGAACTGCGTGGGATGCAATCTCTGCGTGAAGTCGTGCGCATACGACGCCATCACGCTCTCGGGCCCCGTGGGCGCCCGGGAGGGCAAACCCACCGCCGTCATCGACCTGGTGAAGTGCACCCTCTGCGGCTCGTGCGTGGAGGCGTGCAAGCGCTACAAGGCCATTGTCATCACCCGCAGCACGTTCAAGGGACAGGACCTCACGAAATACGCGGGCATCTGCGTGTTCGCCGAGCACCGCCTGGGCAAGCTGGCTTCCGTTGTGACGGAGATCGTCGGCGCTGCCCGGGAGCTGCAGAAGGATCTCTCGGCGCCGGTCAGCGCCATCCTCGTGGGCAACGGCGTGAAGAAGTACACCGATGAGCTGCTGTCTCTGGGAGTGGACGAGATCTGGATGATCGACCATCCGTCCATCGGTGATTTCGACGAGGACGTGCAGGCCGAGCTGGTGGCACAGATCCTCATGGAGCGCAAGCCCGAGATCTTCCTCGGCGGCGGAACCGTTGTCGGACGCTCTCTCCTGCCGCGCGTGGCGGCAAAGATCCTCACGGGGCTCACCGCGGACTGCACGGAGCTGTCCATAGACCCTTCGACTACGCTTCTCCGCCAGACGCGCCCCGCCTTCGGCGGCAACATCATGGCCACGATCCTCACGCAGAATCACCGGCCCCAGATGGCCACCGTGCGGCACAAGGTCATGACGCCGGCTCAGAAAGTCTCCAACCCGCAGGGAAAGGTCGTGGAGCTCACCCACATCCCCGTGCCGAAATCGAAGCTGGAGTTCCTCGAGTTCGTCGAGGAAAAGACCGCCACGGTGAACCTCGTGGAAGCCGACGTCATCGTCTCCGGCGGCCGCGGGATCAAGGACCCGAAGAACTTCGCACTCATCGAGTCTCTGGCCCTTGCCACGGGCGGCGCCGTGGGCGCATCCCGCGCCGCGGTGGACGCAGGCTGGATTCCCTACTCGCACCAGGTCGGCCAGACGGGAAAGACCGTGAAGCCCAAGGTGTACATCGCCTGCGGCATCAGCGGCGCCATCCAGCACCTGGCGGGCATGAAGGGCGCGGACATGATCGTGGCCATCAACTCCGACCCCAGCGCCCCGATTTTCGACGTGGCGCACTACGGGATCGTCGGGGACCTGTTCAAGGTGATCCCGGAGCTGGTGAAGAGACTCCAGAACGGGGCGTAGGGCAACGCTCCTGTCGACAGGACCGGCACTGCAACCCTGCGCAATGCCGGGCATGGCGCAGGGTGGATCGTCACGGTTGTTGTGCGGCGGAGGCTGTCGGCCGACGCCAGCCTCTTGCGCTTTCGAGCCCCCTTCTGTGTAGAAGCAACAGCGAACACGACGAAATGTACATCTCGTCGTCATCAAGATTGCTGCATCGGCCCGTGACCGCATTGCCATCCACGCGAGTGAGTGCCGCGTTCCTACGGTGCCACCAACGCCTCAGGGGTCGATTCCACAAGGCGCATGCGCTCCCACGCTCCGTGCCGGTGTCGCAGGAACATCGCCAGGCTCATCGACATGACGAAGCTGATGAAGAACAGCCACACCCCGACGGGCGGAAGCACGAGAACCCTGATGAAAAGGTATGCGCCGATGGCCATCACCCAGTGCAGGATTCCCGAGATGATCATGACCCATTTCGTGTCCCCGGCCCCGCGCAGCGCGCCGGAAAAGACAACCGCCGTGGCATCGGCCAGCGTGTACAGCGCGGCGAGGCGAAGAAGGATCCGGGCCAGCGGCAGGATGGACTCGTCACCCGCGCCGAAGCCCTGGGAAAAGAGGCTGACCAGCGCCGGCGCGCCGGCCACGAAGACGATCATCATGAGCCCTGCCCAGGTCCATGCGAGTCGGAGTCCCAGAAATGCGGCACGCGCGGGCACCGGGGATGTCACCCGCGCCCACGCGCTGGCCGGCGAGCGAGGTGACCGCCGCGCCGACTCCCAGCATCGGGATGAAGGCAACAAGGTCCCAGTTGAAGGTGATGGTGACCGCCGCGGCAACAGACGGGCCGTAGGACTGCATGAGCAGCACGAAGACGTTGAAGGCAAAGACGTTGACGAACAGCTCCACGCCGACCGGGGTCCCGTACCGCAGCAGCCTTGCCATGAGATCGCGCCGCGGCTTCCAGATTCCCCTGGCAAGGTTCTCCCGGTACGCCGGGCTGCGGAAGTACGAGACGGCAAGGATGATCGACGATGAAACATGCACCGCCCAGCGTCCCCAGGGCCGCCCCTTCGATTCCAAGGCGCGGAGCGCCCAGCCGCCCGAACGTAAAGATCCAGGTCAGGGGAACATTCACAAGGATGCCCAGGACGCTGGCCATCATGACCACGCGCGTCCTTCCCACGCCGACGAAATACCCCGTCAGCACGCCCTGCACGAGGAACAGCAGGGAGCCGCTCATCAGGATGCGGAAATACGCGAACTCCAGCTGAACCTGCCGGGGTCCGTGTCCCGCCAGCACGAATCCCCGGTGCACCACGGGTATCAGCGCAAGGAGCACGGGATAGAAAGCAAGGGACAGCAGCAGCCCCTGGGAGACCGCCTGGAGGCAGCGGTCCGGCCGCCGGGCGCCGTGGTACTGGGCAGCAAGCGCATTGACGTAGCCAACAATCCCCGCGAACAGCGAAGTGAACACGAACTGGGTGAGACCGCCGCTCATGGACGCGGGGATGTGATCGGAGCCGAGAAACGAGACGAAGTACCGGTTGAAGAAGAGCATGATCGTCTCCGAGGCCGTGGAGGCAATCATGGGAAAGGCAATGGACAACATCCGGCGGAGGGTGACCTCGCCGCGGTACGCTCTCAGCACGTGTCGGCCCTCATTCGTGCATTCTCGCAAACAGGTAGTGATTCTTGTACAGGTCTTTGTTCTCGTTGAGGATGATGCTGTGCACGATGTTGATCTGGCGGACCTCGGGGGGATGACCGGATTCCAGGAGGTTCTCCATGATCCGCACCGTGTAGTATCCCTGCAGGATCGGGTTCTGGTACACCACCGATGTGAGAAGGTTTTTTTCCAGGTAGTGGTTCGATGAAGAGTCCAGGTCGTGCAGGACCACTACCCGTCGCCCGCTGGACGACTCCTCCAGCGCCCGGATGAATGGCGCGTTGTAGGCGGCCACGAGGTACACCGCGTCGAATCCTCCCTTCCGGGCCCCCATGAGCCCCGCGATGTGCCGCTCGGCGTCAGGGGAGCGCATCCCCTTGGTGATGGCGGCCGTCTCGTGGGCGATGCCGGGGAAGCTTTTCTTCATGACCGCGCAGAAGCCTTCATGGCGCAGAGCGTTGATATCGGGTGCGCGCGTATCCGCGCGGCTCTCCGGGCAGGGCAATGAGCACGAGCACGCGCGGCTTGCGCATGCATTGGAGGGTCTTGCCGATGTACTCGGCGGCTAGCCTGCCCCCGGCCCGGTAGTCCGGGCCGATGTAGCACAACCGGCGGCTCTCCGGAGCATCGACGTTCAGCGTCACGTAGGGGAGTCCCGCACGCGAGATGCGGGTGATGATCTGGTCCATGCGGTAGATCCACTGGTTGACGAACGCAACCGCCTCCACACCGTCACGGATCTCTTCTTCCAGCTTCAGCAGGTACGCCTTCGAGTCCCTCTCGGCGATGGCGTGGTAGTTGACCCTGTAATTCAGCGCCTGGATCTGTTCCGCGCCTATGGAGATGCCCGTGCGGATGTCGTTCCAGAAATAGTGCGGAAGGGAGGAGGAGAAGATGGCGATCTTGCGGACCTTGTTGCGCTTCAGGACCTGGGACGCCTTGTGCGGGACGTAGCGCACCTCCCGGGCGTATGCGAGTATCCGCCCCTTCAGCTCCTTCGAGACGTACCCGGAGTTGTTCAGGGCACGGTGCACGGTGATAAGGGGAAGCTCCAGTGCGTCAGCGATTTCCTTCTGCGTGATTCCCATTCCTGCACAGCATAGCACGGGGCGCGGGCACTGCGCGCCTGCGTTTTCAGTTGACAGCGGCAGCCCTGCATGATAAACGTACATCATAGAGGAGGAGGACTTATGAAGAGATTTCTTCTCGCGGCGGTGCTGGGTGTGCTCTGCACCGTTCTGGTGATGGGCCAGGGGAAGGTCACGCTCAAGCTGTTCTTCTACAGCCCCGAGCTCACCGACCAGTACAACGACATGGCCAGCGCGTACCAGGCCGAGACCGGGAACACGCTGGACATTACCGTGAACCAGGCCGACTACGTCACGCTGCTCCGCTCGAAGCTCAACTCGGGGGACATCCCCGACGTGTTCATGAGCAGCGCGTATGCTGACAACGCGACCTATAAGGACTACGTGTACGACCTGACGAATGAAGACTTCATGAAGGCGCTGGAGCCCAGCGCCCTGTCGGGAGTCACCGTCAAGGGGCATGTCATCGGCTACCCGTTCCTCGTGCAGTCCCACTCCTTCATCTACAACAAGAAGGTGTTCGCGGATGCGGGCATCACCGCGCTTCCCCGCACCATCCCCGAGTACGATGCCGTGGCCAGGAAGCTGCAGGCAAAGGGCATCCAGCCCTTTGCGACGGGATTCAAGGAGTGGTGGGTGCTCCCCCAGACCGCGTGGCAGGTGCTTGCCCCCATCAAGGATTCCTTCGGCGGGGACTACGCAAACTTTGTCGACAAGCTCAACGCCGGGACGCTGAAATTCAAGAGCATCAGGGAAATGAGCACCGTGTTCGACGTCCTGGATCTCATCAAGAAGTACGGCGGTCCCAAGCCCATGGAGTCGGACTTCAACGACCAGTGCTCCTTGATTGCCACGGGCAAGGTCGGCATGATCCACCAGGGAAACTGGGCCGAGGGGTCCATCCTGAAGACGAACCCGGACGCCAGCATCGGTTTCCTCCTTGGACCGGTCGGCAGCTCGGCCTCCAAGGCGGGGATCATGTACGATTCCAATCAGACAATCCGCATTGCCAAGGACGGGCAGAACCTGCAGGCCGCCCTTGCGTGGCTGCGCTGGCTGACCACCTCGGACTACGGCAAGGCGTGGATCCCGGACCATATCAAGCAGCTCTCACCGATCAGGGGATCGAAAGCCTCTGACGCCCAGCTGTCGCAGGCCACGGTGAGCCTCCTCGGGGCAAAGGTCCCCGGCTACCCCTGGTACTACCAGATGTTCCCCACGGGAACCGAGCAGGGGCTCGGCATCATCCTCCAGGGCTACTGCGCGGGGCAGACCAACCGGCCGCAGACCCTCGACGCAATGGACGCATCGTACACGAAGATCGTCAACGCCTCGAAATAGCCAGGGGCGCAGCACGCATTCAAGCGGCCGGGGAGACTGCGCGGCCACTGTACTCAGTGGCATTCGCAGTCCTTCCCGGCCGCATTTTGGAAGGGGTAAAGATGACAGCGGGACGCAGGCGGGCCCATGCAGCGCGCGGGCTGGAGTTCCTCGGGATGACCGTCCCTGCCCTCATCGTCATCCTGCTCTTTGTCGAGATTCCCTTCATCATGAGCATCATGTACTCCTTCACCAAGTGGAACGGCCTGGACAAGGCGGTAAAGTTCATTGGCCTCTCCAACTACACGGAGCTGCTCACCACCGATCCCGGCCTCGGCAGCGCCATGATATTCACGCTCCTCTTCACCGTGCTGGCCGTGATTGCAACGAATGTCCTGGCCCTCTTCCTGGCGGTAGTCCTGGACATGAACATCAGGGGAAAGAACGTGCTTCGCGCCGCGTTCTACATCCCCAACATCATCAGCCTCATCATCATTGGGTACGTCTGGCGCTTCATCTTCTCCCGGGGATTCGACTCCTTCGGAGCCCTGACGCACCTGGGGATCTTCCAGCTCAGCTGGCTGGGCGATTCCCACCTCACCTTCGTGAGCGTGGTGTTTGTCACGGTGTGGCAGTCGATCGGATTCTACATGGTGATCTACATCGCGGGCCTGCAGACCGTCCCCCGCGAGCAGGTGGAGGCAGCGGTGATCGACGGGGCCGCTCCGTTCACGCGCTTTTTCCGGATCACTCTCCCCCTGATCCTGCCGTCGGTGACCGTGGCGGTCTTTTATTCTCTCTCCAACGCGTTGAAGACCTTTGACGTCATTTTCAGCCTGACCTTCGGCGGCCCGGGAACTGCCACCACGAGCATCGCCCTGGACATCTACAAGACAGCGTTCAGCGACAGCCGCTTTGGCTACGGGAGCGCCAAGTCCGTGGTGCTCTTTCTGCTCATCCTCGCGGTGACCGTCTTCCAGCTCTCCGCGTTCAAGCGGCGGGAGGTCCAGGCGTGAGCGCCGCGAAACGGCCGCGCGGCGCCATCGCGATTACCATGATCATGACTCTCTGCGCCGTGGTCTACCTGTACCCGTTGATCCTCGTGGTCATCAACTCGCTGAAGACGTTCTCGGAGATCACCGCGAACGTTGTGGCCTTTCCCACCCGGCTGAACGGTGAAAACTTTGCCAACGCATTCACCCTGATGCGCTACCCCAATCTCTTTCTCAACACGCTGTTCGTCACCTGCCTGGGGACGGCGGGTGTCGTGCTCCTGGCCTCCATTGCCGGCTTCCGGCTCTCCCGGACACGGACCCGGTACAGCTGGCTTGTTTTCCTTGTGTGCGTCGCCCCGATGATGATCCCCTTCCATTCGTTCATGATCGCGCTGGTGAAGATAGCCCGCAACCTGCACCTCACCAACTCCACGTGGGGGCTGGGAATCATCTACTGGGGCCTGGGCGTCCCGCTTTCCCTGTTCATGTACCACGGGTTCGTGAAGACTGTTCCCACCGAGCTGGACGACTGTGCCGCGATTGACGGGTGCCGGCCGCTGCGGGCCTTTTTCCAGGTGATCTTTCCGCTGCTGCAGCCGGTCACGGTGTCCGTCATCGTGATCAACGCGATGTGGATGTGGAACGATTTTCTCCTGCCCCTCCTGATTCTCAGCGGCGCGAAAAAGTCCATGACGCTCCAGCTTGCCGCGTACAATTTCTTCGGCCAGTACAAGGTGGAGTGGCAGAATGCAATGGCCGGGGTTCTCCTGACCATAACGCCGGCCATCATTTTCTATCTCATTCTTCAAAGGCGCATCATCAAGGGCATGGTCGCCGGCGCCGTGAAGGGATAAGTTGTGAAGTTCACCGATGGTTACTGGGGTCTCCGGGAAGGCATCCGGCTGCTCTCCCCCGCGGTGGCACGGGACGTGCGGATCACCCCTCCGTTTGTGGAAGTATTCGCCCCGTGCAAGCCCGTCCGCCACCGGGGCGACACTCTCAACGCGCCGCAGCTGACATTCACGTTCAGCTCGCCGTTGGAAGACGTCATCCACGTGCACATCTGCCACTTCAAGGGCGGCCGAAAGCGCGGACCGGATTTCGAGCTGCGCCAGGCCGGCGGGCTTGCGCCCCGGATCGAAACATCCGAGGGGTCCGTGACCCTGGCCAGTGGAAACGCGGCCGTTCGCGTGAGCACCGGCGAAGAGTGGGCGGTGGACTTCCTCTTCCGGGGGGCGCGCCTCACGGGCAGCACGCGGGGGAGCGCAGGGTACGTCATCGACTCAACGGGAGCGCGCTACATGCGCGAGCAGCTCTCGCTGGGCGTCGGGGAGCTTGTGTACGGTCTCGGGGAACGCTTCACGCCCTTTGTCAGGAACGGGCAGGTTGTCGAGATGTGGAACGAAGACGGGGGCACAAGCAGCGAGCAGGCGTACAAGAACGTTCCCTTCTATCTCAGCAGTGCCGGCTACGGCGTGCTGGTGGCGCATCCGGAGAGGGTTTCCTTCGAGATCGCCTCCGAGGTCGTCTCGCGAGCCCAGTTTTCCGTTCCCGGCGAGGAGCTGGACTACTACTTCATCGGGGGCGGGTCGGCGAAGGATGTGCTGCGCCGGTACACTGAGCTTTCCGGCCGGCCGGCCCTCCCGCCGGCATGGTCATTCGGATTGTGGCTGACCACTTCCTTCACGACCACCTACGACGAGAAGACGGTGAACAGCTTCATCGAGGGAATGCGGGAGCGCCGCATCCCCCTGCACGTCTTTCATTTTGACTGCTTCTGGATGAAGGAGTTCCAGTGGTGCGACTTCGAGTGGGATGCGGACCAGTTTCCCGATCCCCCGGCCATCCTGAAGCGCCTGAAGGACAAGGGCCTGCGGATCAGCGTCTGGATCAACCCGTATATCGCGCAGAAGTCGCGGCTTTTCGACGAGGGCATGTCGCGGGGATACCTGGTGAAGACCGCCGACGGCGGCGTGTGGCAGTGGGACCGCTGGCAGGCGGGCATGGGACTCGTGGATTTCACGAATCCCGGGGCGGTGCAGTGGTTCAAGGACCTCCTGCGAAGGCTCTTGAAAGCCGGCGTGGATTGCTTCAAGACCGACTTCGGAGAGCGGATACCCACCAACGTCGTGTACCACGACGGTTCCGACCCGCACCGGATGCACAACTTCTACACGTACCTGTACAACAGGGCGGTGTTCGAGCTGCTTCGTGAAGAGCGGGGAGAGGGCAGTGCCGTCGTGTTTGCGCGCTCCGCCACGGCGGGCTGCCAGAAGTATCCGGTGCACTGGGGCGGTGACTGCTCCGCCAGCTACGAGTCCATGGCGGAAAGCCTGCGGGGCGGACTTTCACTCGGCCTGTCGGGTTTCGGCTTCTGGAGCCATGATATCAGCGGTTTCGAAAAAACCGCCACTCCGGATCTCTACCGGAGATGGACTGCTTTCGGCCTGCTCTCCTCCCACAGCCGCCTGCACGGCAACGAATCGTATCGCGTCCCCTGGCTGTTCGGCGAGGAATCCACGGACGTCCTGCGCTTCTTCGTGCAGCTGAAGTGCCGGCTCATGCCCTATCTTTTCGCCGCGGCCGGGGAGGCTGCGCGTGACGGCACCCCGGTGATGCGGGCCATGATCCTGGAGTTCTTCAACGACCCGGCCTGCGCCTACCTGGATCGGCAGTACATGTTCGGCCCGTCCCTGCTGGTGGCCCCGGTCTTCAGCCCCGACGGCAGGGTAAGCTACTATCTCCCGCAGGGCCGCTGGACGAACCTGCTCAGCGGTGCCGTGGTTGAAGGCGGAACATGGCGGACGGAACAGCACGGGTACATGAGCCTCCCGCTCATGGCGCGGCCCAACAGCATCATCGGCCTCGGCAGTGATGAGACCCGCCCTGACTACGACTACGCGGACGGCATCACCTTCCATGTCTTCGAGTCCGCCGACGGAAAAGAGACCACCGCGGCCGTGATCTCCACGGAGGGGCGCGAGGAAACGGCCGTCAGCGTGAAGCGGGAGGGGCGAACGATTGCCATCACCGGGCGCGGCACGGGAAAACCATGGCGCATGTGCCTGCGGAACGTGCCCACGGTGGCATCTGTCGAGGGGGGGGCATCCGAGCGAAGCGGCGAGGGGACGATCATCCTCCCCGGCAGGGGCGTGCAGTCCATGATCGTGAAATTGTAGAAGGAAGCCGGCGCCGCGGGACGCTGCCTGCCCGGGGCGCCGGACCCTTTCCCTGGAACTCAGTACGAACCGAGCGCCGTTGTGACGCCGGATTCGATCTGGGTGAGCTCTCCCGCCGATGTCTGGTTGTTCTTCTTGTTTGTGTAGATGGATTTCACCATGTACCCGGGGACCTTCATGCTGACCCAGCTTTCCGCGCTGCCGTTTGCCTGGTCATCGGTATACAGGTAGTGATCGGTATTGAAGGTTCCCGCCTGCACCGTGACTGTCGGTGAGTCTACCAGGTACTTGGCCATTTCCTGCCGTGTCTTCGGCATGGTCGAGGGTCCAGCCGCCGGCTGCTGACCATCCTGGCTGGGCACGAACTCCTGCACGGCGCCGGAATCGGGGTCCTTGTAGCGGACCTTCTGAACCGTCGCGTCGGCTCCAACGAGGAACTCGTACAGGATCGGGTTCTTGCCCGGTATCCATGCTGAATCGCCACCACTGCGAGGAGTCAGCGTTTGCCTTCAGGAGAGCCCGCTCGAGGGTCACCGGCTTGGACGCGTTTCTGCCGGTGCTCGTAAACTTCCAAATCGTTCCCTGGCCTGGCTTGTAGTTGGGGTCCTTGTATCCGAACCATCCCATGCTCCAGAATCCGCTGTAGAAAGCTCCGAACTGGTACTGGTACGCCAGCCCTGCGCCGGGGCTCGACTTCGCCGGCGGCTGGTTCGCCGCCGAGGTGTCCGCCGGCGGTGTATCTTTCTGCGGCGCCGCGGCCTGCTGGTTCTGCGACTGGCCAGCCGAGTTCTGGGCCGCCTGTCTGCCCAGGGCGCTGGACAGGTCGAGGCTCATGCAGCCGGCCAGGAGCAGGGCGCCGGCTGCAAAGAGAGCGAAAAGACCACGCTTCAAAGTCATTCTGCACACCTCCATTGTCTTGTACGTGGAGTCAAGCATATAGCCGCCGGCCGCATGTTGACAACTTGTTGGGGTTCACCGATTTCTACGCCCGCCCGCCGTGCTATACTGTGTCCATCCTCCAGGAGGCCACAGATGGACGTTCAACGTTTCCAGAATGTCGACATCATTGTCGTATGCGGGCTGCCGGGGTCGGGCAAGTCGCATTTCGCCAGCGCCCATTTTTCGGGAACGGGACGACTGCGGGTGAACAGGAAGGAGCTGCGCCGCCTGCTGTTCGAGATGACGCACTTCGGGCAGAAGTGGTCGGAAAAGGAGTTCGCCTCCTCGGACGAGTTCCTGGTCACCCACGTGGAGCGGAAAATCATCGAGCATTTCCTGCAGAATCACAAGAAGCTCCTGATCGACAACACCAGCATGTCACGCGAGTCCCGCAAGCACTACCTGGCCATTGCACGGCAGACGGGAAAGAGCATCGGCGCCGTCTTTCTTGACACCCCCGTGGCCCAGTGCCTCCAGCGGAACAGGTCCCGGGAAGATTCGATCCCCGAGAGGGTCATCTCGAACCTCGCCGCGGAGAAGGAGCTTCCCGAAATCTCCGACGGATACAAGGACGTGATGATCGTCACAAATTACTGAGCTCACCCCCCATGGCACGGGAAATCAATCGGGTGCTTATCGTCGGCGCCGGGGCAGTGGGAGCCGCGGTGGCAGGCATTGTCGGAGACCCCTCGCTGGTGAGCATCCTCGCCGGCGCAGAGCGGGCAGACCGTTATCGCCGTGAAGGATTTCTTCTCAACGGCGTCCGGCGGGACTTTCCGCTCGTCTCCCCGGCGGACTCAAGCGAGCCGGACCTTGTCGTCGTTGCCGTGAAATGCTACCAGCTTCCGCAGGCGATTTCCGACATGAGAAATCACGTCGGACGCGGCACCCTCATCCTTTCCCTTCTCAACGGCATTTCCAGCGAAGAGGAGCTTGCCGCGTCGTTCGGAGAGGAGAAGGTCCCGATTGCGATGATCCTGGGAATCGACGCCGTGAGGGAAGGCAATGCCACGCGCTTCTCGGGAACGGGCAGGATCCATTTCGGAGACGCGCGGAACGTAAACGGCGCGTGGAGCGTTCGTGTGGCCCGCATTGCGCGGTTCTTCGAGCGCACCGGCGTGGCACATGTCGTGCCGCCGGACATGATCCGCAGCCTCTGGTACAAGTTCATGATCAACGTGGGGATCAACCAGGCGTCCGCGGTGCTCCGCGCTTCCTACGGCGTGTTCCAGGACATGGCGGAAGCCCGCGAGGTCATGGAGTCAGCCATGCGCGAAACCGTGTTGCTGTCTGAAGCCATGGGCACCGGCCTGTGCGACGATGACGTTGCCTCGTGGTATGACACGCTGAAGAATCTCGCTCCCGACGGGAAGACTTCAATGCTGCAGGACGTGGAGGCACAGCGGAAGACCGAGGTCGACGCTTTTGCCGGGACGATGCTCCGCCTGGGCCATGACGCCGGGCTCGCCGTGCCTGTGAACCGGACGCTCTTCAACCTCATCCGCGCCATCGAGCGCGGGTACGGCAGCGGGTGACCGGCGCCTGCCCACCGTCGCTGCGCTCGCGCCTTGCGCCTACGCCCGCGCGGCGGCGAGCCCCGCCTGGCAGGCCTGGATGATCCGATCCGCCAGGGCGTTGAACTTGTCATCTATCGTGCAGCGCTCGGGATGCTTTTCAAACCAATTGATCGACTCGCGAATGCCCTCGGCGAACGGCACGGTTGCCACGTACCCGGGGACGAAGGTCTTGATCTTCGAATTGTCGAAAACACCGCAGTTGGCCTTGTCCCCGACCAGCCCTGCCAGGTCATCCGGATTGAACGCCCCGATGAAATCAGAGGCGATATGGACGATCTTTGGCCGTGCCCCGGCGGCCGCCCCGATCAGGCCGTAGATCTGGTCCCAGGTGAGCACCTCGTCCGATGTGATGTGGAAGGCGTGGCCGATTGCATGGATGTTTCCCATCAGCCCGACGAAGCCTTTTGCGAGGTCGGAGTTGTGCGTCATCGTCCAAAGCGACGTGCCGTCGCCCGGCACGATGATCGGGAGGCCTTTCCTCATGCGGTCGACGAGCGTCCAGGGATGGATCCAGCTTCCAACCGCGGCGGGGATCTGGGTGACACCATAGGTGTGGCTCGGGCGGACAATGGTCGACCGGGAAGCCCTTTTCCCGGTACTCGCGCATCAGCAATTCCTCGCAGGCGATCTTGTCCCGGCTGTACTGCCAGTACGGGTTGGCCAGCGGAGTGGACTCGGTGATGAGGTAGTGCGTCGGGGGTTTCTGGTACGCGCTTGCCGAGCTGATGAAGATGTACTGGCCGACATGGCCGGAGAACAGCTCGATGTCGGCAGCCGCCTGGTCGGGCGTATAGGCAATCCAGTCGACCACGACGTCGAAGCCCTGGCCGCGCAGCGCCTCCCTGACCGCCGCCCGGTCCTGGTTGTCCGCAACGATCTGCCGCGCCCCGCGCGGGAAAAACTCTCCGCGCTGACCGCGGTTCAGCAGGGAAAGCTCGATGCCCCGCTCGATGGCCAGGCGCGATACCGCCGAGCTGATCAGGCCGGTCCCGCCAATGAAGAGCGCTTTCATGCAATACCTCCATGGAAAGGATACCAGGAGCGGCGCCACGTTTGCAAATGCCACCGAGTACGGTGGCCGCAAATGCCACTGGGTACAGTGGCCGCAAATGCCACCGAGTACGGTGGCCGCAAATGCCACCGAGTACGGTGGCCGCGCTATTGAGACTCGGACCGGTCCGCATTGACGACCCGCGCCGGCAGGGATACCCTCGAAATCATGGACCAGGGACGTGACCGCGTCACCGTACCCGGTGACATTCGTGGCGACCGCCCCGAAAATGTCACGGAGTACCACGTCACCGTACCCGGTGACATTCGTGGTGACCGTGTCGATACCATCCGCGAAGTGTTCAGCTACCTCAAGCAGTTCCGCGACACGACCTTCGTTGTCAGGATCGACAACGCGGTGCTGGACGATCCCCTTTTCTCGGTGGTCGTGAAGGACCTCTCCCTTCTGCACGAGGCGGGAATCCGCATCGCCCTCGTTCCCAGCGCCAAGGAGCGCATCGACGACATCCTGCGCACCTACGAGGTGCCGTACTCCGTCTGTCGACGGCGTGCGGATCACCAGCGAAAAGGCCATCCCTTTCATCAAGATGGCCGCATTCGATGTGTCCAACCGCGTCATGACCATGCTGTCCGCCAACGGGATGACGGCCGTCATTGGCAACTGGGTGCGCGCGAGGGGCATCGGCGTCATCGACGGGGTGGACTACCAGAGCGCCGGTCTGGTGGAGAGCGTCCGCGTAGACTCGGTGCGCAAGGTCATGGACGATGGCGTTGTGCCGATCTTCCCCTGCATCGGCTGGAGCTCCGTGGGCACGCCGTACAACATCTCCTCCAACGAGCTTGCCGTCGTGGTGTCGACGAGCGTCGGGGCGGAAAAGCTGATCTTCCTGACCGCGCGCGAGGGATTCGCGGCGGAGGCCTTCACCGTCCCGGAAACCATCCCCGTTGCGCCCGGCGGACGGCTGGCCAACTTCAGCCTCTGCCGACCTGGACGCCTTCTTTGCCGCGAATCCGGGCCGGGACGCGGACCTCGAGCTGCTGCAGCGCGCTCGGCGCGCGTGTGCCGGAGGAGTGGAGCGCGTCCATATCCTTGACGGCCGCAGCGAAGGGGTGATTCTCAAGGAAACCTTCTCCAACCTCGGATCCGGCACCATGGTGTATTCCAATCGCTACGGCGGGATCCGCGCCATGACCATGAACGACATCTCCGACGTTCTGCGCATCATGCGGCCGTTGGTGGACAAGGGCATTCTCCTTCCCCGCAGCGAGGCGCAGCTCGAGGAGAAGCTCCAGGACTTCATCGTTTTCGAGGTGGACGACTCGGTGCATGCGTGCGCCGCCCTGCACGAGTTCCCCGAGAAGGTCGGCGAGATCGCGGGAATCTCCGTGGACGAGCACTACCTGCACCTGGGGGTGGGGCCGAAGCTGGTGGACTACCTCTGCGAGCGGGCGCGTCGGCGCGGCCTTTCCTCTGTCTTCGTCCTGACCACCCAGACGGCCGACTGGTTCCAGAAGCTCGGCTTCACCGAGGCGGACCAGGCCGCGCTTCCCGAGAAAAAACGGCTGAGCTACAACCTCCAGAGGAAATCGCGCATTCTCGTGAAAAGCCTGGGCTCTACCTGACTCCCCGCCTCGCGAAAAACTCCTTGTACTGCAGGTCCTCCAGGAGCGTGTGCCTGATCAGCCAGTCTTTCAGGTAGTCCACCGCCGTATCGGAGCGGGGACGCGAGCGGCGCTCCGCGGCGTTCACGAGCATTTCCAGCTGGGCCAGGAGCGCCTCGTGGGCCCGCGCCTGCATCTCCAGGCGCGGATAGCCGTGGGTCTCCATGAGGGCCTCTTCATCCGCGAAATGCTTGCGCGCAAAATCCAGGACGGCCCGTTTCTCCGCGTCGTGCCCTTCGACGCATGCCCGTCCTGCCGATTGCCTCGGAGAGCGCGTTGACCCGGGCAAAAAGGGTGCGGTGCTGCTCGTCGAGCATCGCCACCCCCACGCGAAATGACGGTGACCACTCGAATCGGAAACCTGCCCGGAAGCTGCGCAGCCGCCGCTCGAACGTTTCCAGCAGCTCCCACTGCACGATCGGGATGTCCGCAAGGAGATCGGCCGGCACGGTGAGCTACGTGCAGTCGGTCACGCGGCCCGGGCGACAATGAGGCTCGGCGCGGCGCTGACGATCCGCTCCTCACCCCAGAACCCACCGGGGCGGAGGGTCTCGATGAGGTGGGAGCCCACCGCGATGTCCAGCTCGCCGCCGGGCGAGCACGTACAGTGTCGGAGCGTGGTCCGCGGGAGCAGGAGATGCCCGCCGCGCAGATGCGCTTTCCGTCATTGCCGCGGCAATCGCGTTGAGCACGCTTTCTGTCCTGATCCCTGCAAACGCGGGGCAGGCGGACAGAATCTTCGCGGAACAGCCGGCAGCTCACGGCAGCCGCCCGCTCCCCCGTTGCGCGACATGAACTCCTTGTACGTGCGCGCGGGAATGGACACGACGGTGACCGCGCTGCGCGCCCGGCAGGGGAATGAAGAGGTCACAAAGGACCCGACGCCGAGCCGGCGCCGGTTTCGCCGCGGCGGGGTCGATCTCTTCGGCAACGCCGCTGATAATCAGGCGCACGTCATGGTCCCGCACGGAGGGGGAATACACGGCGCCGCCGGGAGGAATGTCCACTCGTCGGGCAGCCGGCGAGGAGCTGGACTTCCGCCTCGGGGCACCGGGGAAACCACGAGACGAGGCAGGCGAGTGCCGTGCGCTCGAAATAGTCCTTCTCCCTCCCCGGGGATGAGCACGTCGGCGTCTCCGAAGCTCACCGTCGTGATGCGCGCGGAGTGATCGGTCCGGGACGCTGGAAAGCCGTGGCTCAGCAGGACGCGACCGGATTCATCAGCGCGGAAATCGTCGGCGTTTCCATGGATGAGACCTCCGCCCACGTCGACCTTCTTCAGGTCCACGGGGCTCGTCACCTCGCGGATGAATGCTTCGCGGTGCGCCGGCACCCATCGCGGCACGGCCCGGCCGTCGCCGCACCGAGCTGCGCACAGAACCTCGAAGGAAGCAATGTCCGCAAGATGGGCGTACACGCGGCGCGCGGCCCCGTTGCCGGCGCGGAAAAAGAACACGGTCGTCTCCACCGGGTGCGGCGAATACACCGGCTTCACCTCGAGGGCGCCGATGCGGTTCCATTCGCCGGGCGCAAGGTCGTGCACATCGAAATACCGGGAGAAGCGGTCCTCGTCGATCCGCATGAGGGCGGCGAGCTTCTTCTGGACGCTGGCGCGGACATACGGCACGGCATAGTATTTCAGGCGGCGGTCGGAGCGCACCAGCGACGTGAGACCCGCAAAGTGATCGTCGTGCGCGTGGGTATGAAATATCCCTTCCACCTCCGCAGGACCGATTCCCAGGGCGTCCAGTGAGCGCGTGATGTGCGGGCCGGCGTCCACGAGGTAGAAGAGCCCCCCGCCGCAGAGGATGCTCCCCATGCAGGGTCGGGTCACGTCCCACCCGTCCCCTTCCCCGACGTGGATCACGGAAAACTCTTCCCGCAGCACGCCGCGGGGCGGGAGGTCATAGGCGGGCTCGAACTCCTCCCCGATGCCGAGCGCGAGGTCCACCTCCTCCGATTCACCGGACGCGATGAACTCGTAGCGGTTGAATCCCTTGCGGTGCACGACGCAGCCCGGGGCAAGCTCCACGGCGTCCGCGTCCACCGCCCGCAGATCCACGAGGTCCGTGGTGGCGCGGATGGTGCCGAAGCTGAACCACCTTTTGATTTCCATCATCTCCCGGGCCTCGGTCGGTGTCACGCCGGACGCCTCGATCTCGGCGAGCGAGGCCAGCCCGTAGTTGCCCCGGAAAACGTACTCGCCCTGGCGAGCGGACCTGGTCTCCCAGCCCGATGAGAAGCGGCTTGCGGCCGGTATTGTTCGGGTGTCCCGGAATGAGCATTCCCTGTCGGTAGAACATCTGCAGGAGAGGAAACTCCGCGAGGTTGGCGAAGCTTCCCTTCTGTATTGGCGTATCCGAGAGGAGAATTGCATTGGGCCCGTTTCGAACCTGACCCCCGCCTTTTCGGCCGGGGCAATCAACCCGCGCTTGATGAGGTGCTTGACGCTGTCCGCGGGACACCCGCACAGGATCCTCAGGTCCGCTTCGGGGATCTCCATCCAGAAGATCCCGTTGGCAACATGTACCTTTTTCATTGAGCGCATTCATCCTCTTCTTGAAAGTATACGCCAACAAGGAACTGTTTCTTACATCCGAAACAGGGCCCTTGCGTTTCCTCCCAGCAGCGCTTTCTCCCTGGCCGCGTCGAGCCCCAGGGCTGCGAACCAGGGCAAGCGAATCTCCCTGGCACGCCCAGGGGGAATCGGATCCGAAAAGCAGGCGGTCGGCGGGGAAAGACCGGATCAGCTTCCGCGCCTCGTCGAGGGGAAGGAACTCCAGCGAATACGCCGAATCGATCCACAGGCGGGCCCCGGGCAGGAGCCGGGAAGCCAGATCCCAGTCCTTCCAGGCTCCGAGGTGCGTGGCCACGAAGGACAGCCGCGGAAACCGCGCGAGCACGCGCAGAATACGCGCGGGGTCTGCCCTGCGGATAAAGGGAAAGGCGTGGTCGAACCCGGTGTGCGAAACGCAGACCATGCCCTGTTCTTCCATGGCAGCGTAGAGGGGATCCATCATCGGATCATCCAGGTCGAAATCCTGGTAGTAGGGATGGAACTTCAGTCCCCTGAACCCTTCCTGGGCGGCGATTCGAACCCGTTCGGCGGCACGGGGATCGGCGGGGTGAACGGACGGGAGGCAGAGAATCCGGTTGTTCTGAACCGACCGCGACCACGCAAGGATGGAGTCGAACTGCGCCGGTTTCGTGGCGATTGAAAGCACGACGCTGCACTCGATGCCCGCCTCATCCATGGATCGAAGCAGAGACGAGACTGTTCCGTCGAGCACGGAATGAACTCCCGCCAGCCCTTCGATCCGGGAAATCGCCCGGGGCGCGACCTGGTCAGGGAATGCGTGCGCGTGCGTGTCGATGACCTCCATGGTCACGACCATACACGCGGTCCGCGGGAGCGTCAAAGCCCTGGGCCTGCGCTGCTTTGCCTTGACACCACCCCGGTGTTCAACTAACCTAGGAGTGCAGGAATCACGGAGACGGGGGCAACATGTCCAACGAAATCGACCTTGCCCAGATAAAAAGAGCAGCCCACAACGCGGTTCCTCTCACGTTCAAGACATACACGCTTCCGCACGAAACCGAAATCTACCTGGACAGGGTCCTGGAAAGCTTCCTCGCCGAGCTCGGGCAGGAAAAGCTCAAGGAGCCTCTCTCGTACTGTCTTCGCGAGCTTGCCGTGAACGCAAAGAAGGCAAATACAAAGCGCGTCTTCTTCATGGAGAAAGGTCTCGATCTCAACAACGACAAGGACTACGAGCTCGGGCATGAAGACCTTCAAGCAGGAAACCTTCGACAATATCCAGTACTACCTGCAGAAGCAGAAAGAGCTCGGAATGTTCATCAAGGTGATCTTCCAGACCAGGGGCCCCTCGCTCAACATCATGGTGCGCAACAACGTTGAGATCTCGCGCAAGGAGCAGATGAGGGTGTTCGACCGCCTTGCGCGCTCCCGCGCATTCAGCTCGCTGGAAGAGGCGTTTGCCACCGTGCTGGACAGCTCGGAGGGAGCGGGACTGGGCATCGTGATCCTTGTGCTCATGATGAAGAAGATCGGTCTCACCGAAGACTGTTTCTCCATCGACAGCGAGGACGGGGAGACGGTGGCCAGCCTCACCATCCCGTTCTCCGAGATCCACCTGGAGCAGCTGGAGACCCTCACACAGACCATCGTCAAGGAGATCGAGACCCTCCCGCAGTTCCCCGACAATATCATCAACCTCCAGAGGCTCGTCGGGGATCCGAACGCCGAGATCACCGACATTGCGCGCGAGATCAGCGTCGACCCCTCTATGACGGCGGACCTGTTGAAGCTGGTGAACTCCGCGCAGTTCATGCTGCCCAAGCGGGTGGATAACATCGTGGAGGCGGTGAAGCTGGTCGGCACGAAGGGCGTGCGCAACCTCCTGTATTCGTACGGCACCCAGAAGGTGCTGGGCGAGAAGTACAGCGAGATGCGCTCCCTCTGGCAGCACTCCTACCGCTGCGCCTTCTACGCGTATTACATCGCGAAGAGCTTCAAAAAGAAGAAGGAGCTGCTGGACGACGTGTACGTCGGCGCCATCCTGCACGACCTCGGGCAGATCGTCATTGCCTCGCTGCACCCCGACCTGCTGGACCGCATCACCAAGGTCTGCAAGGACAAGGGCATCCCGGCCCGGATGCTGGAGAACTTCTCCGTCGGCTTGAACCACGCGGAGGTCGGGGCGCTCATCGCCAAGAAATGGAACTTCCCCGACCCGCTCGTCTCGGCCATCCGGTTCCACCATGAGCCCACGCAGGCCCCTGCCTCTGCGCGGGACATCGTGTACTGCGTGTACATGGCCAACACGATCTGCGACATCGAGCGCGAGCGCATCGGTTTCGGCCAGGTCCAGGCCATAGTCCTCAAGGATTTCGGCATCGAGACCGAGGAGCAGTTCAACAGGATCCGCGAGAAGCTCGCGAAGGTCTTCGACGACCAGCGCCAGAAGTTCCAGTAGAAGCGGGGACGCGGCAGCCCTGCGGGCTTGACCGTGCGGCTGCTATATAGTAATATTCAATATATAAATGGCAGTAACGATCTACACCACCCCGAGCTGCGGGTACTGCAAGGTAGCGAAGGAGTTTTTCCGCACCCAGCACGTGTCTTTCACGGAGTACAACATTGCCTCGGATCAGCGCAAGGCGGAGGAGATGGTCCGCAAGTCCGGGCAGATGGGCGTTCCCGTGATCGACGTGCACGGAAAGATCATCGTCGGGTTCAACAAGCCGGAGATCGAGAGGGCGCTCAAGCGCTGAAAGCCGGCGCCCGCCGCGAGGCACCCGCCGGCGCTCCCGCCGTTCGAAGCCGACTTTCCTGCCCTCCGCAAGCACCGCGGCAAATTGCCCGTTTTCCTATGCCGAGGAGGGCGTGTCATGAGACGTCCAATCGGAACAATCGTGAAAGCCAGGCCCGAGCTGCAGGGGGGCCGCCTGAAAGTGATTGCCTCGGTGAGAATTGACGCGGGGGTGCTTCTTGAAGCCCAGATGCCGGACCGCGAGGTCTCGGCAATCCTTCCCCGGTCCATCCTCCTGGGAGGCACCACGCGGGCTCCGCTTTCCATGCTGGACACCGTGAGACCCATCATCGAGCGGATGAGCGAAGGCCGGCGCGCCCGGTTGTGGCAGTACAAGGAGCGGTGGTTCCTCTCCTTCCAGCCATGGCGCGGAGTCCGGTTCGTGGACGACGAGCCGCCGCCCGTGCAGGAGGCCATGGTGCGGCCCGCTGGGGAAAACGCTACCTCGGCCTCGACGTGAGCGCGCTGCGCCACGCGTGCATGAGGATTCCGAAAGCCACGGACACGTTGAGAGAGCGCTTGGCTCCGCCCAGGGGAATGCTCACCCTGCCGGATTGGCCGTCAGCCATTCGCAGCGCTTCCGGGCTCAGCCCGAGCTCCTCGGAGCCCACCAGCACAACCCCGTTCGGTGGGAAGTCAAACCTGTCAATGGTCGTTCCATTCAACTCCAGCGCGAACACACCGCCCAGGGATTCCACGGCGCTCAACTCGGCGCGTTCCCAGGGCAGAACAGATTCCGCACCGAGGGACGTCCTGATTGCGCGGGGATGGCTGGGAAGAGGGGTGCGCGGGGAGAGCAGGATCCGCTGCGCTCCGAATGCCTCGGCCGTCCGGAACATGGACCCGACGTTGAATGGCGAGCGCACGTCTTCCAGGTAGACGGTCATGGGGAGGGCGGGGAGGGCGGTGCGGTCAAGACTGCCGGTGACCGGGTTCACGAGGTCCCACTCGGCCGGCTCGGCCCGCAGGGCGGAGAGCAGCGCATGGCGAACGGCGTTGATGCCGCGGAGGACGGCAGCGGTGTCGCGCGGTTCGTCCAGCGCGGCGGACAGCCCTGCTGCGGCCGCCAGGACCGTGTCCGGCATCCCCGTCGTGATGTGCGGGAGAATGGCGGCCAGGTAGGCGGGGTCAGGAGAGCGCCCGGCCGCCGCGTCCACCTCGACCGCCTGGAGGATGCGGGCGATCTTCCGCTGGCGCGTCCGGGGAGAGAGCTCGCTCAGCTTCGATGCGGGGAACATGGGATCAGAATGCCGACTTGATCAGCTCGTAGATGTCTTCCGTTGAAACAACCCGCGGCAGGTAGTTCATCATGTCAAAGCTCCGTGCGGCGCCGGCAACCTCGATCATCTCGTCCAGGGTAAGGTCGAACTCGCGCAGCCGCGTGGGCAGGCCAAGGGATGCAATGGTCCTGCGCACGGCGTCAATCGCGCGCACGGGGGCCTCCACCGAGGTGGCGTCACTCACGTCCTCCCCCAGGAGCTTTGCAATCTGGGTAATCCGGTCACCCCGCACGTTGAGGGCAAACTCCATGACGGAGGGCAGGAGGATCGTCGCAACCCATGACTTTGGCGCCATGAAGCGGGCGTTGATCGCGTAGGAAAGGGCCGCCCCGATTCCCTGCCTGCTCATGGAAAGACCAAGGCCCATCAGCAATCCAGCCACGCTCGCATTCATCCGCATGCGGATGTCGTCCACGTTCTGGATCCCGTCCCGGATCATGCTCCCGAGCATCTCGATTGCACGCGTGAGGTACGTGTCGGAGAGGAAGTTCGCTTTCGCGGAGAGATAGCCTTCAATGCACCCGAGGAGGGTGTCCATGATCGTGGTTGCCGTGTACTTGGCCGGCAGCGTCAGGCTGAGCTTGGGATCGATGAGCGCCGCTTTCGTGATGCCCTTCTGCGCCCTGCCGATCTTGCCGGTCCTGTCCCGGCCGTCCACCATGAAGTATTCCTCGGTGAAGGCGAACGGGTTTCGGCACGTGGTGGGCACCTCCACGTAGGCCAGGGGGGCGTTCTGGGGCTGCACGCCGGACAGGAAGTCGTCCATGTCGTTGTTCGCCGTGGCGGTCATGGCAATGCACTTGGCAATGGAGAGGGTACGGACTCCTCCCAGGCCGATCACGACGTCGGCATGCGAGCCCCGGGCCAGTGTCACACCGTCGTCGACTGTCTTGCTGGTGGCGTTGGGCACAACTTCGTCGAACACGATGTGCTGCACGCCCTTCTTGTCCAGGATCTCCTGGACCCTGGTGATCACCTTTCCCTCGTAGAGGATCGCCTCCGTGACGAGAAATGCCCGCTCCCCGTACTCCGCGGCAAGCTGCCCGATGCGGTTGACGGTATCCAGCCCGAACACCACCCGTGTCGGTATGTGGAAAAGGATGTCCGGCATGGTGATCCTCCCTCAGCGCACGTGAAAAAAAAGCGGAGAATCCCGAAGGATACCTCCGCCTGAACCCCAACTTTGAGGCCGTTGCCGCCGGGACGGTACCCCCCGTGCCGCGGCCCCGCAGGCCTATATGCCGAAGGACTTGAGAATCCCGTCGGCGGTCTTCTCGATGTCCTCCTGTGAGGGATAGGAAGGGTCTTGAAGCTTGCGCTTCACCTCCGCGACCCGGTCAACGCGGACATCAGGAGCGGTCCTGGTGAGCTCCATGGCCTTGAACACCTCGGCCTTGGAGCGCGCCTCCTGGGAGACGTTGATGGAGTCGACGTCGCTCTTGGTCTTCAGTTTCGAGGGCTTCTCGGCCTTCTTCACGTTCGAAGTAGGATCGAGCGGGCCTATCCTTTCAACGGTCATACGACCTTCCTTTCACCTAGTCATATCGACACACCCGAAACCCAACTTGAACCCATTTCCTTCTTTATATGATCGCACCGAGCCGGAAGTCAAGCTCCTGGTCCCCGCGCCCGCCTCACAACCGGTGGATCTCAATCTCCAGGTCAGAAGTCTCGAGCAGGGCTACTGTCGCCGCCTCGGCGAGATATCCGCGCGCAGGTGCCCGGATTCAGTAGTTTCCTGGCCTCTCCTTCGACGCGCAGCTTGTGGTCATGCCCATACACCACCACGTCGTACGCCCCGGACTTGAAAATGTCACCGGCAAGGTCGGGATAATGCATTACTGCAAACGTCCTGCCGTCCAGCGTCACGATTCTGGAGCCGTCCTGGAAGGAACAGAACTCCCCGCCCCGCCGAACGAGCAAAGCCCTGTCACCGTCGTTGTTGCCGAACACGGCGTACATTTTCAGGCCCTTGTCGGCCAGGGGCTTGAACTCGGCCAGCGTGAACGGGGAGCAGAAGTCACCCCCGTGGATCACCGCCTCCACGCCTGCCTTCAGAAAAAACTCGACCGCCTTTGCGATGTTTGGGAGGTGGTCGTGCGTGTCCGAAAGAATTCCGATCTTCATCGCCGGCCCCCGCTGGAAGATACTTCTTTCCGCTAGTATCGGCGCGGGCGGGCATTTGCTACAATGGCGGACATGAAGAGGATCGGGATCATCGGCTACGGGACCATGGGAGAAGCGTTTGCGGCCAGTTTCCTGCGAAAGCTGCCTGAATTGTCGCTCCTTGTCCACGACGAGAAGCAGGAGAGGCAGGACGCAGCGAAACGCGACCGCCGGATTTCCGTCGCCGCTTCTGCGTCCGAAGTCCTGCAGGGCAGCGACCTTGCCGTCCTGTCCATCAAGCCGCAGGATTTCGCCGCATTCGCCGTCGACGTAAAGGGAGTGGCCCACGGCAGGCCGGTCATCTCCATCCTCGCCGGGCGGAAGATCCAGGCCGTCGCCGACTTGCTGGGAACTGACCAGGTGGCACGGTTCATGCCGACTCTTGCCGCGCTCAAAGGCGCCTCCATGGTGGGTGTCTCTTTCCATCCGGCCGCCGGCGCGGCCATGCGGGCCGACTCCCTGGCCCTCGCGGCGGCGCTGGGGACCGCGCTGGAAATCCCCGAGAAGCTCATGAGCGCCATGACCGGAGTTTCCGGTTCCGGCCTGGCGTTTGTCCTGCAGTTCGTTCACGGGATGGCCCAGGGGGGGGTTGCGGCAGGGTTCGATTACCGGACGGCACTCGCCGTTGCAGTGGCGGGCCTCGAGGGTGCGGCCAGTCTTTTGAAAGACGGCGCGCATCCAATGGAGCTGGCCAGCCGGGTCACATCCCCCGCGGGAACGACGATCCAGGGCGTCCGGGCCCTGGAGAAAGCGGGCTTCACGGCTGCGGTCATGGAGGCCGTGGAAGCGGCGGCGCGGAAGGCGGCTGAGTTCGAAACCTGACGGCGCGAAGCCTGGCCGCCGTTGCCACGCCCTTGTGACTCCGCTATGATCCCCGCATGCTCGATCTGAAATTCATCCGTGACAATGTGGAGGCCGTCCGTTCGAACGTCGCCCACCGGCACGTGACGGCGGATCCGGACCTCGTGGTGCGGCTCTACGACCAGAGAAACCTGCTCCTCAAGGAGCTGGAGACGATCCGTGCGGCGCGGAATGCAAATGCCGATCGCATGAAAGGAAAACTCGACGCTGATGCGCGCGCTCCGCTGATCGAGGAAGGCAAGCGCCTCAAGGAGAGCATCGCGGAGCTGGAGAAGCGCCACGAACAGGTCGAGAAGAATCTCACGGAAGAGGCGCTGAAGATCCCCAACATGTCCCATCCCTCCGCTCCCATTGCGGAGGGCGAGGCAGGCAACCTGCAGCTGCGCACGTGGGGCACACCCCCGTCGTTCTCCTTTGTTCCGCAGGACCACGTGCAGATCGGTCAGGCCCTCGATCTCATTGACTTCGAGACCGGCGCGAAGGTTGCCGGCCAGAAATTCTATTACCTGAAAAACCAGGCCGTGATCCTGGAGCTGTCCCTCGTGCGGTACGCGCTGGACGCGCTGATGCGTGAAGGCTTTACGCCCATGATCACCCCGGACGTCGCGCGCGAGGAAATCGTGGCGGGCCACGGGTTCAATCCGCGGGGACCCGAGAGCAACATCTATCCCGTCGAGGGCACCGACCTGTGCCTGATTGCCACCGCTGAGTTCACCCTCGGCGGCTACAACGCCGGACGTGTCGTCGGGCTGGATCAGCTGCCCATCCGGTTCGCCGGCCTCTCACACTGCTTCCGGCGGGAGGCGGGCGCGGCAGGGCAATTCTCCAAGGGACTTTACAGGGTGCACCAGTTCACCAAGGTGGAGATGTTCGTCTTCTGTCTGCCCTCGGACTCCGAGGCAATGCTCGACAAGCTCATCGGGATGGAGGAGAAGATCTTCCAGGGACTGGAAATCCCCTACCGGATCGTGGACACGTGCACCGGAGATCTTGGCGGACCGGCGTTCAGAAAGTTCGACATCGAGGCGTGGATGCCCGGGCGCGGAGAGAAAGGCGAATGGGGGGAAATCACCAGTGCCTCGAACTGCACCGACTACCAGGCCCGCCGCCTTGGCATCCGGTACAAGGAACAGGGCGGGAAGAACCCCTACGTGCACACCTTGAACGGAACCGCGCTTGCCGTCTCGCGGACCCTGATTGCGCTGCTGGAAAACTTCCAGCAACCCGATGGAAGCGTGCGATTGCCGGCTGCCCTTGCGGCGTACACCGGATTCAACGAGATAGGCGCCGCCCGGGCGGGCAGCGCCTAGAAACCCGGACTCTCTGGGAGGCCCGTCAGCGGGTCATCTGCGCGAGATTCTTGGCGAGGGTTTCCTGGTAGTCCTTGAACAGGTACGGCCGGCGCGCCGCCATCTGCGCTTTTGCGGTATCCAGCAGCTCGTCCGAGCAGGGGATGCAGACGTCCTTGTCCAGGATCGAGAGGTACGTATCGCCCCTGCGGGCGCCCGCAATGGCCTTCTTGCAGATATCACAGACGATGACTGTCATGGTGTCTCTCCTTGCCCTATCTTTGATCCATTGTAACCAAATGGAGGGCCGGTGTCGAGTGTATCACGCTGCGCCCCGAATCGCACAGGACCCGGGCACGCCTCATGCCAAGTGGACGAACGCGGCGGATTGTGTGTACCATTCCCCTCTATACCGAAGAGAGGGGTTTTGAAATGACCGACGCGTTGGAGAGGCTGAAGGAGGAGAAGATTCCCTTCCTTCTCTGCGGTTATTCCTCTCTGGACAGGTACTTCAGCGTGCACGAGAACGGGACGCTGTACCTCGCCACTGACGCATCCCTTGTATCGCTGGCCAAGGCTTTCGACAACCTGCAGTTCCCGGGACTTCCTCTGGAGGACGCCTCAGTCCAGGGCGATGAGCGCAGGCTCGTGTTCCGCTGCGTGGATTCCCTTTCCGTGCCCCCCGCCGCACCGTTCAGCGTGCTGCGCCTCTTGTACGACCCCGCCCGCAACGCTTTCATCGACAGGCTCGACATGTATCCCGATCTGCGCTCCCCCGGTCTCGCGGCGGCAACGGACTCATCGCCGCGGTGGCTTCCTCTCTGCGAGGCGGCGCGCCTGGTCTCGCGCTACCACTACACCGCGGACGGGGCTGCCCTGGGATGGGGCCGCGGGGACGAGCTGCCACCGCCGGCCTACCAGCGTGATCTGCTGGCGGGGCTCCTCGGGTCACGCCGCCCGGAGAAGGGTCTCGCGTTGCTTGACGCGGCGGGTTTCGTGGCCGAGGCCTGGCCCGAGCTTGCCGAAATGGCCGGCGTCCCCCATGGCAAGGACTTTCATCCCGAGGGCAACGTCTGGGAGCACACGCTGGCCACCCTGACATACAGAAAACGACCCGACGTCATCCTGTCACTGGCCCTGATGCTGCACGACAGCGGCAAGCCTCACGCGCCCCGGGACGGGGACAAGAGATTCGACGGGCATGCGGAGATCGGCGCCAAGATTGCGGTGCGATTCCTCCGCAGGCTGGGATTCCAGGCGGAAACGATCAGCTCCGTTGAGTTCCTCGTGAAGTTCCACATGATGCCGCCCGCCTTGAAAATTCTGCCGGCGTTCCGTACCGACCCGATATTCGCGTCCCCTCTGTTTCCTCTGCTGCTCGAGCTCTACCGGGCTGACGCAGCCTCCTCCTATGCGGACGATGAGGGCTATTACGAGGCGTGCAGGATCTACAAGGCGTGGCAGAAGGACAGGGGCAACCCGTTTCTCGTGGAGAAGCGGCGCCGGCAGCGGGCTAGAATGCGCCGCTAGCGCGTCACAGCGAATGCGCCGCTAGCGCGTCACAGCGAATGCGCCGCTAGCGCGTCACAGCGAATGCGCCGCTAGCGCGTCACAGCGAATGCGCCGCCAGCTTTACCCGAACGAATCCTGCAGGAATCCCGAGAGCTCCCCGAGGGTAGTTCCAACCTTCAGCGCCTGTTTCGGAAGCGCAAGGCATCGAGCCAGCCGCTCGGGCATGGCGGGCACTATACCCGTGGCTTTCTCCACGATGTCTGAGAACTTGGCTGGGTGGGCCGTGGAGAGCACGACTACCTGCTCATCGTCGGCGCGTCCAGGCCAGGTGGTCCCGCGCCGCGGCGCAGCCCACGGCAGTGTGTGGATCCACCAGCACGCCATGCTCGGCGTGGACGGAGCGCATGGTCTCCAGGGTTCGCTCGTCGGTGACCGAACGTCCCTCGATCTGTGAGGCCATTGCCTTCCCGGCTCCCCTTGAAGATCTCCTGCAGCCTTTCGAAATTGCTGGGGTCTCCGACGTCCATGGCGTTGGACAGCGTCTGCGCGGAGGGGCGCGGTATGAACCGGCCGCTCTGCAGGTAGACGGGAACGATGTCGTTTGCGTTCGTTGCCGCTATGAATCCGCGGACGGGCAGTCCCCAGCGCCAGGCATAAACGCCGGCGGTGAGGTTGCCGAAGTTGCCGCTGGGCACGCAGATCGTCGGCACCGCGCCCCCGAGCTCCCCGCGCCGTGTGCCGGCGATACAGGTAGTACAGGCATTGCGGGAGCAACCGGCCGATGTTGATGGAGTTCGCCGATGTGAGCCGAAGCCGGGCGCGAAGCGTCGGGTCCTGGAATGCCGCCTTCACCAGCCGCTGGCAGTCATCAAAGCTTCCCTGCACCTCGAGGGCATGAACGTTCCCCCCGAGTGTTGTCAGCTGCTTCTCCTGGAGATCACTGACTCGCCCCGAGGGATAGAGAATGACTACGTCGATGTTCGCCCTTCCGTGAAAGGCGTGGGCAACGGCGCTGCCCGTGTCGCCGCTGGTCGCCACAAGGATCTGGATCCTGCGGGTTTTCCTCTCGAGGAGCGACTCCATGGCCGTCGCGAGGAACTGTGCGCCGAAGTCCTTGAACGCGCACGTCGGGCCGTGGAAAAGCTCGAGGAGGAGAACCCGATCGTCAAGGCGGCGGAGGACCGGAGAGAAAGTGAGAGCGTTCGTGGCCAGGTCCCGGGCACGATCCTCGTCGATATCCGGTGACAACAGGAGCGCGCTCGCCGCTGCCGCCGCCTCCGGGAAGGAGGTGAGGCTTTCCAGGACTGGAATGAGGCCCGCCAGGTTCGGCGCCTCCACCGGGTGATACAGCCCGCCGTCGGGCGCCAGGCCTGTGAACAGCGCGTCCCGGAAGGTCATCACCTGCTCGGGATGCAGCCTGCTGGCAAACCTCATTTGCGCCGATCCGAAGGGGCGGATTCGCGCCGACCCGTGGGGGCGGATTCGCGCCGACCCGAAGGGGCGGATTCATTCTCCACGACAGGCCCGTCCGTGTTCACCGTGGAAAGGTAGAGATCGCTCTCAAGGCCTGCCGCCCTGAACGCTGCGACCATTGCCGCCCCGGCCCGCGCCGAGTCTTCCCTGCCGGCAGCACAGCGCGAAGATCGACGGGCCTGACCCCGAGATGGAGCACCCCAGCGCGCCGGCCGCCAGCGCGGCGGACTTCACCGCCGCGAACCCGGGGATAAGGAGGGACCGGGCCGGCTCTGCAACGACGTCCTGCAGCGACCTGCCCAGGAGCTGAAGGTCGCCGTTGTAACAGCGCGGCCACGAGGGCTGCGAGGTTCCCCCACTGGCGGATGGCATCCGACAGGCGGATCTCCTTCTTGAGCACGCGGCGGGCGTCCTCCGTGCGCAGCTCCGCATGCGGATGCACCACGGCACACGACAGGCCCTTCGGAACCGGCAGCCGCACGACGTCCAGCGGCTCGTAGCTCCTGATCAGCACAAAGCCTCCGAGAAGGGACGGGGCGACATTGTCCGCATGCGCCGACCCGCAGGCAATGCGTTCGGCTTCCATGGTGAACGGCAGGAGATCGATCGGGGAAAGGGGCGTGCCGGCGAGGATGTTCGCGGCCGTTGCCGCCGCCACTGCGCTTGCTGCCGAGCTCCCCAGGCCCGAGCTCAGGGGCATCCGCTTTTCCAGCGCGATGTCAACGCCGAATGGGTGGCCGACCTTGTCCAGGAAAGCGGCAACCGCGACCGCGGCGGTGTTCTTTTTCGGGTCGCGCGGAAGCCTGCCCTCATCGCCCGTGATGCTGATGACGCGCACGCCCTTTTTCGCCCGAACGGGTGAGCGTTACCGAGTCCCCCGGGGAATCCAGCGCAAAGCCAAGCACGTCGAAGCCCGAGGCCACATTGGCCACCGTGGCAGGCGCAAATACCGAGACTCGATGGGGGGGCGTGGTCATGGGGAGATCTTCCGTCCACCGCCCTTCGAAAGGAACTCCTCGTGGATGGTGCGCAGGGCGAGGGTGTGGTTCTTTTCTTCGATGACGAAGGAGATATTCCGCTCCGAGGAGCCCTGGGCGATGACGAGGATGTTGATCCCCGCCCGGCCCAGCGCGCTGAAAAGGCGGCCGGCCATGCCGGGCGTCCCGTGCATGTTCTCCCCGATCACCGAAACGATGAGCAGGTTCCCGCATCAGCTCGAAGCGTTCGATGCGGCGGCTGTGCAGCTCGGGTGCGAGCTCGCGGTTGAGCGTGGCCAGGGCGCGCTCACCCTCCGCGGTCCTGAACACGAGGCAGATCGTGTGCTCCGAGGAGGCCTGGGAGATCATGATGATGTTGATGCCCTCGCGGGCGAGGGCTGCGAAGATGCGCGCGGCAAATCCGGGGATGCCCATCATGCCGCCGCCCTCGATGTTGACCAGGGAGATTCCCTCGATGGAGGCGATCCCCGTGATGGGCAGCGCGGAGGTCCGCTTGATCGTGTCCGCAGCCGCGATGAGCGTGCCGGGCGCAGCGGGGTTGAGGCTGTTCTTGATGAGGATGGGGATGTTCTTTTCCACCGCGGGCACCATGGTGTAGGGGTGGATCACCTTGGCCCCGAAGTAGGACAGCTCCATGGCCTCCTCGGAGCTGATGGCGGGGATGACGAACGCATCTGGAACGATCCGCGGATCCGCTGAAAGCACGCCGTCCACGTCCGTCCAGATCTCGATGACGCGGGCGTCCAGCGCCGGCTCCGATGATGGAGGCCGTGTAGTCCGAGCCGTTGCGGCCGAGAGTCGTGGTGACACCCTTTGACGTTGCGCCGATGAACCCGGGGATGACGGCGATTCCGGTGATGCCTCCGAGCTTTTCCTTGATGAGCTGGAAGCTTTTCGGGAAATCCACCGCCGCAGACCCGAACCGCTCATCCGTGCGCACGATGTCCCGGGCGTCGACGAGCACTGCAGGCATTCCCTTTGCGCACATGTAGCTCACGGCCAGCCGGCAGGAGAGCCGCTCTCCGAAGCTCATGACCAGGTCCATCGTGCGGGCCGAGCATTCCCGGATCAGCTCCACGCCGTGCAGGATTTCCTCCAGCTCGTTGCACATGATCGCCAGCGGCGTGAGAGCCGAAGCCTGGTCCGCGGGCCCGAAAAGGACGCGGACCGCGCCGAAATGGATGGCGCGGATGGTCTCCAGGGCATCCTTTGTGCCCTCCGAGCCTTCCTCGGCCTTTCGGGCGGTGGAAATGAGCAGGTCGGTCACCCCTTTCATCGCGGAGAGCACAACAGCGACACGGTCCTCCGCGCGCGGCTTCCGCAATGATACCGGTCACTGCCTCGATGCGATGACCGTCGGCAACGGAGCTGCCTCCGAACTTCAGTACTTTCACGTGGTGCCTACTCTCCCATGACCTTGATGATGACGCGCTTGGGCCGGCGGCCGTCGAACTCGGCGTAGTACACCTGCTGCCACGGCCCCAGGTCCAGCCGGCCGGCGGTCACGGGGAGGATCACCTCGTGGCCGACGACCAGGTTCTTCAAGTGAGCGTCCCCGTTCGTTTCCCCTGTCCGGTGATGGCGGTAGTCGGGCCGCCGCGGTGCAATCGTCTCCAGCCATTCGTCGATGTCCTGGATCAGCCCCTGCTCGGCGTCGTTGATGTACACTCCCGCGGTGATGTGCATGGCCGAAACGAGGACCATTCCCTCCCGGCACCCGCTTGCCTGCACCGCGGCTTCGACCTTTTCGGTCATGTTGATGTACTCGTGCTCACGACGAGTGTTGAATGTCACGTATTCCGTATGAAACTTCATGCCTGTCGCTCCTGGCCGCACCCTGTCTCCGTTTGCAGCGAAAATACACTGCCGGGTGGCCGTGGGTCTATATGGGCTCGCTTTCGGCCATCCCTGGCCTCGCTCGCCCTCGCGGCTCTCGCTGTCCGCTTCGCGGCCAGCTGCCGCCCTACGCATCCATGGCTACGCTACCTTCATCGCGCTCCACTTCTTCCACTGGTACCACTGCTCGGGGTACCGGGACACGTACTTCTCCCAGAGCCCAAGGCAATCCCGGGCGGTGCTCTGAGGCGTGCGCTGCACCGAGACGTCCTCGAGGATCAGCGTGTAACGATTCCTTCCGGAGCGTTTCAGGAACGCGGCAACCACCGGCGCCCCGACCGGTGAGCCAGCACGTCAATGGTGCTGTCGAAGAAAAGCTCCCTGCCGAAAAGGTTGATTGTCTGGCTCCGGCGGCGGCGCCAGGCATCCACCTCGTCGCACTGGGTCATCAGCACCCGGTTGGACTTCAACGACTGCATCGCCCGAAGGAAGACCGACCCGCCGTACTCGGAGGTGATGAGCTGTGTATCGCGGTTGGCGATCTTCTCCCTCAGGCTCTTTGCCAGCTTTGCCGTGGCGCATTCCAGGATCACGCTGGTGGGAACCCCCTGCGCATGCAGGACCCAGGGTATGAACTCCACGGCGCCCCAGTGCGCCGTGACCAGGACGCAGCCCTTGCCCTTCTCCAGCGCCTGCCTGAGAAGATGGGCGCCTTCCACCTTGAAGTGCGCATCCACGTAGGAGCGGACTGTCCCGTAGTCCAGGTAAGCAGAGAACATCTTTTCGAAGTAGTGCGTGAAGATGCCTTTGAATGTTTCCCGCACGACCCTGCGGATGTAGCTCTCGTCCTGGCCCTGGAGGACGTCGCGGACATTCTTTTCAATCACACGCTTTTCGCCGCGGTTGATCAGGTAGTAGAGGAAGCCGATCCCGTGGAGATAGTACTGTGCGATCCTGGGGCTCATGTGGCGGAAAAGGAAAACGTTGGCAGGAGACTGAAAGAACACGGAGATCTTCAGTTTCATACGATCCTCCTTGGACTTGGGTGATCCCAAATTCAACCACAGGAGGAATGGAGATGCAACTGTTTTTTTAGAGAATTTACTTTTTGGTCAATACGGTCAAATTGTCTGTCGTGGAGAAGCTTTTGAACGAATCAAGAAAGGCCTCGGCGATCCTGTGTGAGAACTGGGTACCGGCGTTTTTCCTGATCTCGCTCACGGCATCTTCCGAGGGCATTCCCTTGCGGTACGGCCGGGAAGAGGTCATTGCGTCATAGGCGTCAGCGATCGCCACGATCTGCGCGCCGAGAGGGATCGCGTCTCCTGCCAGGCCGTCGGGGTACCCCGTGCCGTCCCAGCGCTCGTGGTGATTGCGGATCAGGTACATGTGGTCCTGGATGAAAGTGATGGGATGGAGGATCTCGACGCCCTTCATGGGGTGCTCTTTGGATGATCTTGTACTCGGCATCCGTCAGCGGCTTCGGATTTCTTCACGATACCCTCCGCGATCCCGATCTTCCCGACGTCGTGGAGGATGCTGCCGAAACTGAAAGTACTCGATCTCCGACTCCGGCACCCCGAGAGTCTGCGCCATCTTGACCACCATGTCCGCCACGCGCTCCGAATGTCCGCGCGTGTACTTGTCCTTCTTCTCGATGGCCTGCACGAGGGCCCGCATGGCGCTCACGTAGCTGGATTTCAGCTCCTCGTCCACCCGTGCCTTGGCCTCGTCCAGGTGCGCCCTGAGAAAAGCGGTGGCGATGTTGTTGGCGAAGATCGAAAGGAGCTCCACGTCGCTGTTCGTCGGCCTCTCGTGCTCACCGCGGCGATCGGTTCCGAGGATGCCGATCACGCGTCCTCGGCAATGAGCGGGCAGATGATGAAGGAGCTGGGCCGGAAGTCCGCGAGGATCCTGTTTGTCGGGTTCAGACCGGCCGCCTCCACGTCCCGCACAAGGACGGGTTTCCGCCTTTTCAGGACCCTGACCATCAGGTTCTGGTCCCGGGTCAGCGGGATGCGGTAGTCCCTCAGCTTTTCCATGGCCTCCGGAGACTCCCCGACGCCATAGCTGTACTCCAGGAAGGTTCCCGATTCGTTCACGAGCATGATCATGGCCCGGTCGAAGCCGAACACTTCCACGATGGGCACCATGGTCTGTTCGAGGACTTTCTGGGTGTCGGCAACGGAAACGATGGTGCGGGTTGCATTGTTGATCGCCTTGAGCATCGTCACTTTCCTGCTCAAATCGGCGTTCAGGCTCGTGAGCTCGAGGTTCAGACGGCTGACCTCCCCGACCTTCTGGCTCAGCTCGGTGTTCAGCGCGGTGACCTCGTCGAACCTGCGGCGGAGGAGCGCCTTGTCCTGATCGATCTCCTCCAGCGCCGTGGAGAGGGTTGACTTGCGGGTGAAAAGCTGCGCCAGCCAGCTGCGCACGCCTTCGAAGGAAATGGCCCACGTCAGAGTGATCTCGCAGTACGGGGCTGCCCCGGAACGTGCAGACCCCTTCCTCCACTTCCCCGGCCGCCCTGCCCAGGAGGGTCGGGATGGCGCTGTAGATGCCCTTGTTGTACGAGCAGAGATCCTTCGAGGGGACCACGCCTTCACGCCAGTGCCAGCGGATCACGGCGCGGCCCGGGGGAGTCGGACATGAGCTCCACGATTTTCGTGCTGTTGAGCTTGTTGTTCAGCTGGTTGATGCGCCGCAGGATCAGGCGCGGGGAAGAGAAGATCCTGAAAAAGATCTTCTGCCAGTAGCTGAACTCCCTGTTGAGGATTGAGTCGAACCCGATGTCGAAAGCCGCGTCGGGATTCCCCGTGATGTCCCGGGCGCGTTCGAACAGGAGCACGATCAATCCGCTGGGGATCCAGTTGTTCTCGTCGGAGAGGAAAAGCTGGACAGACGGCATCCCGGACCAGGGCGCAGGAAGGCCGGCGAACAACTCGGGGAGTCTGTCCGGGCGCTTGCGCCGAATGTACTCGATGATTGCTCGACTGTTCAGGCAGCTGACGTTGTTGTCGACCTGCTGCACGCCTTTCCCTTCTTGCTTCGGGGCGGATGCATTGAATTGTCCTCATTATAACAGTTTTACGCCGTCATAGCTTGAAAATTGCGGATGTTTTTAAAGCATTTTCAATAAGTTTAAATTCGATGAAATATCAAATTTCTAACGTGATGCCATGGAATGACGGGCCAAGCGAGCGGCAAACGGAATGTCTTGTGCTTGCATCTGCCGCCGTGACCCGGTAGCATGCCTCGTCGAGGTGAAAAAAGGATGCTGATTGAGAATTCAGAGCTTCATTTCATGGAAATCCCCTTTCGCATGAGCTTCAGCCACGGCGCCCGCGCGGAGAGGATCAGCTCCGACTCTTTCGTGCTCGTGGTCGGCACCAGGAACAACGAGGGATTTGGGGAGGCAGTCGTGCGGGAATACGTTTCCGGCTCCCTCGGCACCGGCGACGAGATGCGCCGGGAAGCGGCACGGATCACATCGTCTCTCCTTGCTCCCCTGAAGGAGCGTGACCTCACCTGGCGGCAGGCAGCCGCCATCCTGGCGGCGCTTCCCTGCGAGCCGCAGTCACTGCCGCTCCTGTGCGCGGTGGAATCGGCGGTGCTCGCCTGTGCCGTGCAGGAGCAGGGGACCGACGCCTACGCTGTGCTCCAGCGCGAGCCCGCGCGCGCCATGGTGGTGTACGGAGGCGTCCTTCCCTTCGTTCCGCTCGAGACCGCCCGCTCAATGGTGTCCTTGTGCGCGCAGCTGCGGCTGACCAACCTGAAGGTGAAGGTGGGGCGGGATACATCGTACAACAGGGAAATCCTCGGACTCTGCCGGCAGATGCTCGGAGACGATTTCGACATCCGGGTGGACGCGAACTCGGCCTGGACGAGTGCAGACGCGGACGAGCAGGCGGCAATCTGCGCCCGTCATCGGTGTCCGGGTCATCGAGCAGCCCTTCCCCGCTTCCGAGCTCACCGGGCAGGCCGCGCTGATGGCGGCCCGAGGTTTTTCCATCATGGCGGACGAGGGAGTGCTGACCGCGGCGGACGTCCGCGCGCTGGCGTCGTCGGGAAGCGCCCAGGCTGCTCAACCTCCGCCTCTCGAAAAACGGCGGATTGAGCCGGGTCCTCGCGCTTGCCGCGGAAGCGGAAGACTGCGGCTTGTCCTACCAGCTGGGGTGCATGGTGGGAGAAACGGGAATCCTCTCCTGCATGGGAAGGCTGGCGGCTTCCCTCCTGCCGAAGCCCTCTTATATAGAAGGCAGTTACGACGAGATCCTGCTGGAACAGAACATTGTCTCACCGAGCTTCGGGTTCGGCCCGGGGGGACAGGCCCCGATCGTCCGCGGGCTGGGCATGGGATACCGGGTACGGAAAGGAGCTGCTTTCGAAGTTCAGCCTGGCGAGGCTGCCGGTGTGAAACCCAGCCCGATGAAATAGGTTTCCATGGAGTCCGACCTGCTCGCCTTCGGCTTGAATGCCTTTGCAGTCGAAAACAGCCGGCGCATGCCTGCCAGGATGTCCCGCTCCTCTCCGCCCTGGAAGATCTTCAGGACGCAGTTGCCGCCGGGGACCAGGCATGTCTCGCAGATCGCGATCACCTTCCGGGCGATCTCCGCCGAGCGCGCCGTGTCCATTGTCCTGTTTCCCGTGGTGGAGGGGGCCGCGTCCGAGACCACGATGTCGAAAGGACCGGCCTCCCGGATCCTGCGCACAATTTCCTCGGAGGTGAAATCTCCATGGAGAAACCTGTAGCCCTTGCGCGCCAGGAGCTTGCCGTCGGGCTCGTTCAGGTCCACCCCCGTCACGCTCCCGGCACCTGCCAGCATGTCCAGGAGGTACAGGCTCCAGCTCCCCGGTGAGGCGCCCAGGTCGAGGACCCGCGCCGCCGGCTTCACCGGGCCGTGTTTCTGCTGGATTTCCTGGAGCTTGAACACCGACCGTGCCGGGTATCCTTCTTCCTTGGATTTCCTCCAGTAGTAGTCCGGCTTGCCCTTCATTTCCCGTCGAACGTACCAGACCGGTCCGTGCCGCTTCAAGCCCAGGAGATTCTCCGTCCTTGACTCGGCCCGGGAGGGTGGCGTACTTTCAGTCATGGCCAGCTTCCTGCGCCGCCCGCTGCGCTACCGCTACTACAACGCGACGATCATCCTCATCGTCGTCAACGTGATCGTGTTTCTTCTTCGGCTTCGTCGGCCTGCAGCGCACGATCGAGGTCTACCTGGGGCTCACGCCGCTGCTATGTCGTGCAGGCAGGCGCCTGGTGGCAGGTGGTCACCTACATGTTCGTGCACGGCGGGCTGGGGGCACATCTTCTTCAACATGCTCGCCCTCTTCCTCTTCGGGATCCAGCTCGAGCAGCGCATGGGAAGCACCGAGTTCCTTCTCTACTATTTTGTCTGCGGCGATCGGGGCTGGGATCGCGACGTTGTTCATCAATCTCGGCGACGGGACAGGGCGCCGATCGACGTGGTGGGCGCCTCCGGGGCGATCTTCGCGCTTCTCCTGGCATTTGCCGCTTTCTTCCCCGATGCGCGGATATTCATCTTCGGGATCCTGCCGATGCGCGCCCCGGTTGCGGTGGCCCTCTACGCGGGGATCGAGATCTTCTCCTCGTTCACGAGCTTCCAGTCGGGAGTGGCGCACCTGACGCACCTCGCGGGCCTCGCCTTCGGCTACCTGTACCTCGTCGTGCGGTACGGAATGAACCCGATTGCGATCTTCTTTCGGAGGAGATAGCACCCGATACTCAAGGTATCGGGATGCGCGTATTCATCTTCTGCCTTCTTCTGTCTCCGCCGGCCTTCCGCGCCTCCACGCTGACGATCCGGACCGGCTCTTCATCCGTCCCTGGACGGAGCTGGAGCCGCTCGTGCGGATCGAGCCGGGGCCGTATCCCATCCCGGTGGACGTCGCGGAAAAAACACTCCTCGAGCAGGCACGCGTTCTCCTGTCCGGCATGGTCTACGGCTGGAGCTTCTCCTACATCCCGGGTGACAAGGCGCGGCGCGTGGAGGAGAGCTTTGTCCTCACCCCGCTCGCGCAGATCCCCTGGGGGAGCCCGCGGCTTCGCGTGACCGAGACCGAAGTCGACGGAGACGCGGCTCTGGGCCCGTATCTTCTACGCTCTTGACGACGAGGAAAGACGGCGCCGCGCGTCGTGGGACAGCAACATAGCGGCACTCTCCACGGGGCAGGGGACCGCGGCTCTCCAGCACGGGGCTGGGGCCCGGACGGAGGCGCTGGAATCGGCGATCCGCGACGCCATCCGCCGCAGCCTCGACGCGCGGTACCTGAACAAGCCGCGGGAGATCACCGGGGAGGTGGTGCTCTGGACCGATCCCCTCGTGGCGGCCAGGTCCGGCACCTGCACGACCACGGCCACGATCAAGCTCATGGTGCGCGACCTGGTTCCCTACAGGATATTCTGACTCCGACTTCCCTGATATAGAATTTTCCAGCGGGAAGCACTATCTTGATTCCATGCTGAAAAGAGCGGCATTCCTCGCGCTGTCCCTTCTCGTAGTCTGTGCCGGGCGTCCTGTTCGCCGCGATGACCACCGCGAAGGTGCGGGAGTTCGTCATGGCCGATTCGCCGCAGAGCCTGAGCCTTGACCCCCTGCACACGTTCACCTCATTCGAGTCGCAGTTCTATACCGCAATCTACGAAGGGCTGGTCGTCGCCGATCCGCAGACCCTCGAGCCCGTGCCGGGAGTTGCCAGGAGCTGGGAATCCTCGGAGAACGGCAAGGTGTGGACATTCCACCTCCGCCCCGATGCACTGTTTTCCAACGGGGACCGCGTCCGCGCCCGCGACTTCGTGGCCTCCTGGCTGCGGATGATCGACCCGGCGAACAACGCCGAGTACTCCTTCTTCTACGACGTGATCAAGGGCGCGCACGCCTACCGGACGGGGACGAACAAGGATCGTCTCCGGCGTCGGCATCACGGCCGTCAGCGACGACGAGCTGCGCATCGAGCTGGAATCCCCGGCGGCGCACTTCCTGAAGCTCCTCACGCACATCAGCTTCCTGCCCCTGCATACCAGCCTGCTGCGCAGCACGGGGTGGGCGGGAGCCTCCACGGTCATCGGCAACGGGCCGTTCGTCATGAAGAGCAGGAGCGACACGGAGATCGTTCTTGAAAAGAACCCTACCTACTGGGATGCCGAGAACGTGGCCGTGGACAAGCTTCGCATCCGCTTCATGGACGACGCCAATGACGCGACGGACGGCTATATCACGGGAAGGATCCAGTGGGTGACGCGGTCCCTCATCAACGGGGACAAGCTGCAGCCCACGGACAAGATGGAAGTGTACCCCATGTTCGGAACGACGTACTTCTTCTTTGCCTGCGACCAGCCGGTCTGGAGCGACTGGCGGGTGAGGCGGGGCCTCGCGCTCCTCGTGCCGTGGGACCAGGTCCGCACGAAGGACGATTTCTCCTTCCCCTCCGACCTCCTGATCCCCTCCATACCCAACTATCCCGTGGTGAAGGGAATTGCGGACCAGCAGGTGGCCGAGGCAAAGAAGCTCCTCGCTGATGCCGGCTACCCCGAGGGCAAGGGACTTCCCTCCCTCATCGTGAAGGTGAGCAGCGAGAGCCAGAGCATGAAGGCCATCGTGCAGAAAATGGCAGACGCCTGGAAGTCGCTCATCGGCCTGACTGTCGTGGTCAAGGAGGTGGACGCCAACGCCTACCTCGCGGAAACCCGCAAGAACGACTTTACCCTGGCGGAATCCACCTGGATCGGAGACTACGCGGACCCCCTCACGTTCCTCCAGCTGTGGACCACCGGCAGCAATCTCAACGACGCCCGCTTCTCCGACAAGGACTACGACGCCGCGGTGAGCGAGTCGATATCCATGACGGACGCCCGCAAGCGCTACCGGCGGCTTGCCGATGCGGAGCAGATCCTCCTGACCAAGGCGGCCATCCTGCCCCTGGACCACAGCCCCGCGATCAACCTCATCAATACCGCCGCCATCGGGGGGTGGTTCTCGAACCCGCTGGACGTCCATCCCTTCAAGTTTCTCTCGTTCAAGGCCAGGGCGACGCCTCCGGGCATAGCCATGCGCAACGCGCCTCAGCTTCGCGCCGCGCAGTAGCGTCCCCGACGGCCTTGGGGCCGGCACTACTGCACAGCCCCGCAGTGCATCTCAAAGGAGGAGAGACATGCCCTCTGTGGAGTTACGCCCGGACATCTTCTGGATCGGGATCAATGACCGAACGACCGACCTGTTCGAGGGCATCTGGCCCGTGTCCGAGGCGGGAGTCACCTACAACTCGTACGTCATCCGCGACGAGAAGAACGTCATCATCGATCTCTCGAAGGGGTTCACGACCGACGAGTATTTCGAGCTTCTCGAGTCAGTCGTGCCGCTGGAAAAGATCGACTACATCGTGATCAACCACATGGAACCCGACCATACCGGGGCCATCCGCGCCCTTTCGAGGATCTCGGGCCATTGCACGCTGCTGACCACCGAGAAGGCCCGCGAAATGCTTGCGGCGTACTACGGGATCACGGAGAACATTCGAACGGTTGCCGACGGTGAAGAGCTCGTCCTGGGGAAGAGGACCCTGAGATTCGTCCATACCCCGTTCGTCCACTGGCCTGAAACCATGGTCACGTACGACGTCACCGACCGGATTCTTTTTTCCTGCGACGCATTCGGCGGTTACGGCACGCTGCCGGGCACGATGTTCGATGACCAGGTGGCCGACCTGCGGTTCTACGAGCGCGAGGCGCTGCGGTACTACGTCAACATCGTGGCCAAGTACAGCACCCCGACGATGAACGCCATCAGGAAGCTGGCCGGGGCCCCGCTGGAGGTCATTGCCCCATCCCATGGGCTGGTCTGGCGGCGGGATCCCGGCAGGATCGTCGAGCTGTACAGGCGGTGGGCGTCACTTGCAAAGGGGGGAGGCGAAGCCGCCGTCACGCTGGTGTACGGGTCCATGTACGGCAACACCGAAAAGATGATGAACGCGGTTGCGCAGGGAATCTCCCGTGCGGGCGTTCCGGTGGAGATCTTCGACGCGGCGCGCATCCATTCCAGCTATATCCTGCCGGCCCTGTGGACCAACCGCGGTGTCATGGTCGGTGCGCCCACCTACGAAGGCGCCCTGTTTCCCCCGGTTGCACAAGCCATCGACATGGCAGCCCTGAAGCGCGTGGTGAACAAGAAGGCGGCCATCTTTGGAAGCTATGGCTGGAGCAAGGGCGGCATGGCCGCGTTCCAGAAGCTCGTGGAGCCGCTGAAATGGGACGTCACGGACATCCTCGAGTTCCGCGGAGGCCCGACAAAGGAGCTGTTGAAGAAGGGCGAAGAGTTCGGCGAACGGTTTGCAGCAGCGGTCAAGACAGGCGATACCGCCCCCTAAGCCAGCGGCTTTTCTTCCTTTTCCGCGGGGGGCCGCCTGGCAGCCACTCTTTCGATGAATGCCTGGAGCCTGCGGCCTCAGCAGCAGCCCCGCTCCAAACAGGAGGACCGCGGCGGCAGAGAGGATGAGCAGGGCCAGCCCATCGGCTGGACCGGGCTGCCCCGCCGATAAGCGAGCTGCCGACAATCCCCGGCAGGCGTCCCACCGTCGATACCCCGAGGAAGAAGAGGAAGCTCATCGGCGTGAGCCCCGCGATGTAGCACAGGATATCCTTGGGCACACCGGGTATCAGGAACAGCAGGAAAAAGACGATGCGCGAGCTGCGCGATTCCAGCAGCTTCTCCACGCGCTCCAGCTGCGCGGGGGGGATCACCGCTGCAACAAAGGGCCGTCCCAGGAAACGGGAAAGGAAAAAGGCAGCCGTTGAGCCAACGAGGATGCCCGCCATGGACAGCAGGATTCCCACTCCTCCGCCGAAGAGATAGCCGCCCGGCAATCTGAACGAACTCGCCCGGGATTGCAAACACGATCACCTGGACAACCTGGACTCCCATGAACACCAGGGGCGCAACCGCCCCCCATCCCTCGATCCACGAGCGGATTTTCCGCACGGAGCCGAAGATGCTCCACAGCTCCGCATGCCAGACGATGACGGGAATGACCAGTGCGGCCACGAGGAGCGGAAAGATCAACGAGGGCAGGCGATGCGTGCCGGGGTGAGAGCTTCATGCGCGGCTACTATATGCGATCTGCATCGCCGCTGCCTATGAGGGGTTGATCCGGCACGGTTTGACCGTTCCGGCAATCCTTGTTACAATGGCCTCCATGAAATCCCCCCGCAAGCCTGCCCGTCACGCTCCGACCAAGTACAAGGTGGGCCAGGAAATCGTCTATCCCCTCCAGGGAGTCGGTCACATCCAGACCATCGAGGAGAAGCCCTTTCGCGACAAGAAGCTCCTCTACTACATCATCTACCTGGAAGTGACGGACATGACGATCATGGTCCCGGTGGGCAAGGCGGACGAGCTGGGCATCCGGGCCATCGTCGGCAAGAAAGAGTCGCAGAAGGCACTGCGGCTGATCGCCGAGGAGTTCGAACCGGTCCTCGCCGACTGGAAGCTGCGCTACCAGATGAACCTCGACCTGCTGAAAAAGGGCAGCATCATCGACATTGCAAACGTCGTGCGCGCCCTGTACCACCGCAGCAGGATCAAGGAGCTGCCCATCCTGGAGCGCAAGCTGTATGACAGCGCCCTGAAGCTCCTCATCGACGAGATTTCCTTCTCCCTGGACAAGAGCAAGGCGGACGTCGAGGAGCTCGTGTTTGCCAGGCTGAAGGTCAATGCGAAATAGCCGGGAGGCAGCGGGCCGAGAAGCCGCATGAGTCGCCCCGACCCGCGCCGCGGACAGCGTCCGGCGCGGAATACCGCGGCGCCATCCGCGGAATACCGCGGCGCCCTGGGCAGCGATTTTCCGCGCCATGGCGCGAGGGCTCGATGCGGCCAGGCCGGGCGCGCCCGTTCCCTCGGTAACAGCGGTAGCCCGCGAGAACAACAACCCCTTCCGCGTGCTGGTTGCCACCATGATTTCCCTTCGAACCAAGGACGAGGTGACCAGCAGGGCCTCGGGGGCCCTCCTGTCCGTCGCCCCGACGCCGGTGTTGCTGGCCGCCCTGCCCGGTGCAGCAGATCGCCCGGTCCATCTTCCCCGCCGGTTTCTACAACACCAAGGCGAAAAACCTCCGCGCCGTTGCGCGCCTCCTCCTGGAGAGGCATGACGGGCGTGTGCCCTCCGACATGGAGGCGCTGCTGGCCCTGCCGGGCGTCGGGCGCAAGACCGCCAACCTTGTCCGCAACCTCGGATTCGGCTTGCCCGGGCATCTGCGTGGATACGCACGTGCACCGCATCTCCAACCGCATGGGATGGGTGCACACGCACACGCCGGACCAGACGGAGCAGGCACTGATGGACGTCCTTCCGAGACGCTACTGGATCGGGGTCAACGAAATCCTCGTGAGATACGGCCAGGCGGTCTGCACGCCGCTCTCGCCGCGGTGCAGCTCGTGCCCCGCCGCGCGATGGTGCCCCCGCGCGGGGGTCGGGAGAACGCGATGATGGTGACGGCCGGCATCCTGGAGGAGAACGGCCGCGTGCTGATCGCACGGCGGAAACCCGGGAAGCACATGGGCAGCAAGTGGGAGTTCCCGGGGGAAAGATCGAACCGGGGGAGACACCCGAACAGTCCCTGGCCCGCGAGCTCCAGGAGGAACTGGACGTGCGTGCGCGGATCGGGAAGCTGCTCTGTTCCACCTCCTGGGACGGGCAGGGTGTCAGCCTCGAGCTCCTTGTCTTTCGTGTTGATGGATTCGACGGAACGCCCACACTGCGGGAGCACGAGGAGCTCCGCTGGGTTGCGCCGCGGGATCTGCGCTCGTACGACCTTGCGGATTCCGATCGACGAGTCGTGGAGAAACTGTATGATTGATGGCCGGGGCGAGGCAGCGCGCGGCACCCGCGTTCCGCGGCGCACCGCCCCGGTCTTCCTCCCGTGACCGCGCCGGTCGGCGCGTGTGGGAGTCCTGTTCTACTTTTTCGCCCTGGCCTTCAGAGATGCTTCCTTGAAGGTCTTGCTGAAGGTAAAGCGGGGCACCTTGGTTGCCGGCTTTGCGGGGATGGTGATCTCCTGGCCGGTGAGGGGATTCCGCCCCGTGCGCGCTCCGCGCGCCGGCCGCACACGGATGAACATCTTTCCGATTTTGCCGAGTGCGACGCGTTCGCCTCTCATGACGCCGGCGCCGACGATCTCGAAGAGATCTTCCAGGACCTGCTTCACGTCCTTGCGCACGAGCCCGTTCTTCTCCGCGAGATAGCCGATCAGCGATGCGCTGGTAAGCTTTTCAGGGACCTTGGTCGCCGCCTTTTTTGCTGGTGCTTTCGCCACTGTCTTCCCCTCCCAATCGAATTCTCCGATGCGGCCCACGGCCGCACTTTCACGAGGATATATCGGGAGACCGATATTGTAAATAGCCGGGCGGCAGCGGGACAGCGCCGGCGCGCGGCGCCGGGCAGCGCCGGGCGTCTGCCTTGACTCCATGACCGGCCGGCCGCTATATTCTTGCCTTGTACCAACGGAATGAGCATGACGCATTGTTTTGAAGCCGGCACTGTTGTTCCTGACCTCCGCAGCACCGACAAGTTGAAGCCCTCCGCGAGTTGATCCGACGCGCTCCCGTTTTCCGCACCTTGGGCGCCGACGTAACCGGCGGATTCAGCGCCGACGTACTCGGCGGATTGCGCGCCGATTTCGCGAATGCGGTGATCGAGCGCGAGCGCCAGCAGACCACCGGCTTCGGGCACGGAGTCGCGGTTGCCCACGGACGCGTGAAGGGCGTGCCGCGGGTCCTTATTGCGCTGGGAATATCCCGCGCGGGCATTCCGTTCGACGCGCCGGATGGCGCCCCTGTGCACCTCCTTTTTGTCATAGCCTCTCCCCCGAGCTCTCGCTGGATTACCTGCAGGCACTCTCCACTCTCGTGAGGTGCCTCCGGGAGAAACCAGACCGCGATTCGCTCATGGATGCCGCAAGCGCCTCGGAGATCGAGGAGCGGATGCGCGCGGCGTTCGCCGCGCAGCTGGAACGGTTCGAGGAGCCTTTGCCCGGGGGAAATGCCGCCTCGGCGTCCGACTACAGCGGCGGCGGCCGCACCCCCCGCGGCTCACCCGGCTGACCCAATGCTTCTCCTGCCCGCCATCGACCTCCGGGCCGGCCGTTGCGTGCGGCTCCTGCAGGGCAACTTCTCCGATGCCACGGCCTATTCGGCCGACCCCGTTGAAACCGCGCAGGGATTTGAAGACGCCGGCGCCCGGTGGGTCCACGTGGTGGATCTCGATGCCGCGGAAGGAAAGGGGAAGGACAACCTGCGCGTGGTCGAGCGCATCCGCGCGTCCCTCACCTGCCGCCTGCAGGTGGGCGGCGGAGTGCGCACCATTGACCAGGCACGCGCTCTCCTGGACCTCGGGGTGGACCGGCTGGTGCTCGGAACAGTGGTCGTGCGCGCGCCGCAGGAGGTGGCCCGGTGGACGGCGGGCCTCGGGCCGCGATTCGCCGCGGGCATCGATGCGCGGGACGGGAGCGTGAAGATTGCGGGCTGGACGGAAGACGCGGCGCGCGCCGACACGGACGTTGCTGTCGGGCTCGGCGCACTCGGCGTGCGCTGGCTGGTGTACACCAACATCAGCCGGGACGGGACGCTCTCCGGACCGGACATAGTGCGCACCAACGCGGCGGCCCTGGCCGCCGGCCTTCCGACAATCCTGTCGGGAGGAATCGGTTCAGAAAACGACGTGGACAATGTTGCCCGGCAGAAGGGGAAGTGGGTTGCCGGACTGATCCTCGGGAAAGTGCTCTACGAAAAACGCGTGAATCTCAGCGCACTGGTGAAACGCTATCCCCAGGCTTCTTGTCCCGAGTGGGATTCCTGAGCAGCTTGAAGATTTCCTCGGCAACCTCCGCCGGCGTTCTGCCGTCTGTCTCCACGGACGTTCCCAGCGCTTCATAGATGGGCTGCCGGGCCTCGTACAGGCTGCGCAGCGCGCTCTCGCCCAGGGCCAGCAGGGGACGCTGCGTGTCTCTTCCTGTCCGTCTTGCGCATTGCGTCCAGCGACACCCGCAGGTGAAAGATCGCCACGGCGCCTGAAAAGAAGCCCTGGTTGCGCTCCTGGGCGGGTGCGCCGCCGCCCGTGGCAACAACCAGGCGCTGTTCGTCCCCGCAGGGCCGCCATGGCGTCCGCCTCCTTCTCCCGGAACGCGCTGCTCCCCGAGGTCCCGGAAGATGTCGCGCCACCGGCGCGCCCGCCCGCGCCTCGACGAGCGCGTCGGTGTCCGCGAGCTCCCAGCCCAGCAGGTCGGCAAGGAGCCTGCCAACGGTGGACTTTCCCGAGCCCATGAAGCCGATGAGGATGACGCGGTCCGGCATCGACGATCACGCGTCCTGCCGGGGAAGGAGCCGGTCCAGCACCCGGCTGAGCTCGGGCACGCCCCGCGCGTAGCGGATGATCGCCTCCAGGTAGCCGGCAGGCTCGCCGGTATCAAGACGCTCTCCCTGCACCCGGTGGAAAACAACCCGGCCGCGCCGCGCGAGGGCAAGGACGGCGGGCGTGTGAAAGAACTCCCCTGCGCCGTGCCGCGACCACTCCAGCGACGAGCTGGTCCAGAAAATCAGGAGTATAGAGAAACCTCCCGATGGAAGCTTCCCGGCTGGGCTCCTTCCCTCTTTCAGGTTTTTCGACGATGTCGGTCACGTGCAGCCCGTCATCGGCAATTGAAATCACCCCGTAGCGGTTGATGTCCGGCGGTTCGTGAAGCGTTGCCAGCACCGTGCATCCCGTTTCTTCCCAAACGTTCGATGAGCTGCCGCGCGAGCGGTGGAGAACCGAAATGCAGGTCATCCGGGTAGGCGACGACGAACGGCTCCGCGCCGACGAACGAGCGGGCAAGCAGGAGCGCGTGACCCGTGCCGCGCATTTCCGGCTGCCGCACGAAATAGCACGTTGCCTTGGTCGGAGCGATTGCCTGCAGCTTCTTCATGTCCCCCGCGGCTTCGAACACGGCTTCGAGCTCCCGCTCGTGATCGAAGTAGTCCTCGAGCGACTTTTTCCGGCGCGAGGTGATGAAAAGAATCTCCGTGATTCCGGAGGCCACGAACTCCTCCACGATGAAATCGATCGACGGCCGGGTGACCAGGGGAAGCATCTCCTTGGGGATGGTCTTGGTCACGGGCAGGAACCGCGTGCCGTACCCGGCAGTGACGATGACGCCTTTCATGTGCCGCAGTATAGCAGAGACACGTGTTTCGGCCACCGCCGGAGGCCGCTGAATTCGGCCCGCTTTGATTGACGCGGCTCGGGGAATCCAGTAGTGTGAACGGCGTATGAAGATCTGGATCAAGCTTCTCATCGGCTCGCTGATCGGACTTGCGGCGGGCTTCTTCATTCCCGTGCAGTCACAGGGATTTTTCGATTCGCTCTCCGGCCTGCTGATCGGGATCGGCCGCTACGCCCTCTTTCCCTTCATTTTCTTTTCGCTCGGCATCGGCACTTCCGAGCTGCGCCAGGAGAAGAGGCTCCTGCGCGTCTACTCCTCGGTGTTCAAGTACCTCGTGCTTTCCGCGGGGCTGCTGATCATCATCGGCACGCTCTCGGTCCTCGTTTTTCCGCCCGAGCGGATCCCCATCACCATCGAGGCGGACCGGGCATTCGTCCCCGTGAGCGTCATTGACGGGCTGAAGGTGATCTTCCCCGGAACCTTTTCGGCGTTTTTTTCGGAAGCGGCGATTTCCTGCTTCCCCTCGTCGTCCTTGCGTTCCTCCTCGGGCTTGAACATGGATTTCGACCGGCAGCTCACCCGGCCGGTCGTGCAGATCTTCGATTCGCTGTCGCGGATCTTCTATCACCTGAACTCGCTCATCGTGGAGCTGTTCGCCATCGCCCTGATTGCCATTGCGGCGGCACGCATCTCGCACCTCACCCACGCCGACCTCGGCATGTACAAGCAGATCATCATCATTCTCGCCGTGGACGTGGTTGTCGTGGCATTCGGAGTGTTCCCCGGCGCGCTGTACCTGATGGGCATCAGGGAAAACCCGTACCGCTGGCTGTACGCATCAATCGGGCCCGCCATCGCCGGGCTGTTCACGGGTGACCAGTACGTCTCCCTGGGCGTCCTCACGAAGCACGGCAAGGAAAGCCTCGGCGTGCCGAGGATGGTCGGCTCCGCCGTCTACCCGCTTTTCGCCATCCTGGGACGCGCCGGCACGGCCATGGTGTCCACCGTCTCGTTCATCCTGATCCTCCGCTCCTACTCCAGCCTGGAAATCACGTTCCTGCAGACCCTCTGGGTCATGCTGTTTTCATTCATCGTTTCATTCATTCTCGGGGCCGTGCCGGGCAGCGGGGCATTCTATTCCGTCTTCATGCTGTGCAGCCTGTACGCCAAGGGCCTGCAGGAAGGCTACCTGATCCTGCGGACAATCGCGCCGCTCCTGGTGAGCTTCGGCGCATTCATCGACGTGCTGTCGTCCGCGTTCGTCTCCCTGCTGATTGCGCGGGAAGAAAACGTCTGGACCGAGGTGGAATCAGAGAACTTTATTTAGCGGCCGCGGCGCGCATCCTGATGGCGAACCCGATCCCCCCGGACACCATCATCGCGTCCCAGAACGGCTGGCCTGCCCCGTCCCAGAGATGGAAAACAGGATAGAAGGCGCGGAAGTTCACCAGCAGGTCGACCGGGTCCGATACGTGCCACCGCAGGAAAATCCGCGTTTCCGGGTAGAAGAACCTTCCGCGCCGTAGAACCACGCCAGGGCGGAGCTCTCATCCGACTGCACCTGGTTCTGGAGCTCGAAGGGAAATCGCAGGAAGAAATCCAGCCCGAGTGCCCCGCCGAGTGAGATGACAGGAGAAACCGGGAAGCTCACGCCCGACTGCAGGCTGAGGAGTGCGCCGATGGTGAAGAAACCTGAAGCGCTCTCCGAGGGGGTGAGCGCCGCCCCGCTGCCCGGAAATCCACTGGTAGTACAAGCCGAGGAACTCCAGCCCCGGCTCTATGAAAAATGGCCCCGACAATCTGAAGGGCACCGAAACACCGATGAGAGGCGTAATGGCGAGGTTTGGGAGATTGTACCCGCTCGGGGGATTGCTTCCCACGAAAACAAGGCTTGCGTTGGCGTCCAGCTCGTCGAATGACAGTGCGGAGAGTGCCGCCCCGGGGAGGGCAAAGACCACGGCCAGGACCAGGAGCACGCGTCCGGACTTCATGGAAAAAGTATAGCACGCGCATTTGAAATCATGTAGGGTGCAGGCGGAAGGAAGCGGACATGAGAAAGAACGCCCTTGCGTGGATGATCCTTGCAGCAGGCCTCGCGCTTGCCGGAGCGCCGAATCGGACGCGGACGGTGCCGGCACGCCGGCAGATGCCCAGGGACCGTGGACCTTCGATCCAATCCTGCGGCTGATCGGCGCCGACCTGGGAGTCGGGTACCGCGGCCTGCCGCTCATTCCCGGGGACCAGACCACGTTCTGGGTCTACGGCGGCGGCGGCTACGAGGGCGAGCACTACTATCGGGACCAGACGGCACCTGCTGTCACCGGGGCAGATCGGCTCCGCCGGCGGCCCGCTGGCCAACGCCGATCCCACGTTCAATCGCATCGAGGCCGCCTGGCGCCTGGGAATCGAACAGGGGTTCGCCTGGAATCCCCGGACGTCGACCAGTCTCCTGGAAGCATTCTTCTTCTACCGCGGCAGGTACGACGTCAACCAGTACGCCGCGGGCGGCCTGCTGCAGCGTGGCTCGGCGCCTCCCGGACCGCGACAGCTCCCTGCTGAACACTCTCCAGCTCGGCTTCGGCTATGACGACCTGCTGACGAACAGGCATCGCACACGGGACGGCACCTCGGCGGAATTGACCGCGGAGTGGGGCCCGCCCTGGCTTTTCAACACGATCCAGGGGCAGTCGGACTTCCTCCGTTTCAACGGCACTTTCACGTGGTTTTTCCCGCTGTACGACGCGGCTCCCGAACAGCCCCTGAATCTTTTCAGCGTGTACTTCGGAGAATACTTCTCAGCGGACTACGCCATTGGCCTGGACGGGACACCGGTTCCCCTCTCCATCCGCCAGACCTTCGGGGGACGCAGTCAGAACACGGGGCTCGGCGCCCAGGTCAGAGGCGTGGACAAGGCCGGCGTATGATACCAACCTCAAGGCAGTGAACAACCTGGAGGTGCGGGCCAATCTCCTTGCCATACAGATGCCAGACTTCCTGGCGGGCATCGTTCCTGATGTCGTTCCGGGGGTGCTGGCGTACTTCGACTGCGGCGTCTACGACCAGGTCGGGGAGCCGGGATTCAGCTCACCCGTCCCGGGATTCGTGGCCTCCACAGGTGGGGGAGTATTCGTCGAGGTGCCCGGATTTGGGCACACTGCTGGCATACGTGGAGTACCGGCTGGACCGGGACAACGCGGCGGGGGATCGCCTGCGGCTCCTCGTTCTTGAGTTCGGGATGCAGTTCTGAGCGCTGGACTCAGCGCAGCCGCTTATAGAATATTCGACGCCAGCTCCGCCAGCTTCGACCTCTCGCCCTTCTCCAGCGTGACGTGGGCGTACAGCGACTCGCCCTTCATCCTGTCGATGAGGCAGGTGAGGCCGTTCGACCGGGAATCCAGGTAAGGAGTGTCGATCTGGTACGGGTCGCCGGTGAAGACCACCTTCGTGCCTTCCCCCGCCCGCGTGATGATCGTCTTCACCTCGTGCGGCGTCAGGTTCTGCGCTTCGTCGATGATGAAATAGATCTTCGAGAGGTGGCGGCCGCGGATGTAGGCAAGCGGCGTGATCACCAGCTTCCCGTTTTCCAGCATGTCGTGGATCCGCTTGCTTTCGGGGGAGTTCTCCTCGAACTGGTTCTGGATCAGCGTCAGGTTGTCGAAAAGCGGCTGCATGTAGGGATCCAGCTTGCTCTTGATGTCGCCCGGGAGGAACCCGATGTCCCTGTTGGAGAGCGGCACGATGGGCCGGGCGAGGTAGATCTGCTTGTAGGCTGGAGCGCTTTTCCAGCGCCGCGGCCAGGGCCATGAGCGTCTTGCCCGGTGCCGGCCTTGCCCGGCCATGGTCACCAGGGCAATGTTCTCATTGAACAGCGCGTCCAGGGAGAAGGTCTGCTCCGCGTTGCGCGGGTCGATCCCGTACGCGCGGCGCTTCTGGATGTGCTTGAATGACTTCTCCTCGGCGATGTACGTGGCCAGGGTGCTCTTGCTCTGGTTCCTGATGATGTAGTACTCGTTCGGGTACGGATCGCGATCCAGGGCGAACCTGTCCCGCGCAACCATCCCCTCCTGGAACAGCTCGTCGATGAGCGTGGCGTCCACGTCCTCGAGAATGCGCTTGCCCTTGTACAGCTCGTCGATGTTGCCGATCTTGCCCGTCTCGTAGTCCTCCGCCATGATCCCGAGGCTCTTGGCCTTCATGCGGATGTTGATGTCCTTGGAGACGAGAAAGACGCGGTCCTTGCCGTATTCCTTTGACAGGTTGAACGCGAGGGAGATGATCCGGTGGTCCGGCTTGTCCTCGCGGAAGATCTCCCCCAGCAGCTCGTCGCGGCGGACGTTCGTGTCCACGATAACGGTGCCGCCGCTTGCCAGGCGGATCCCCTCGTTGAGGAGCTTGTCCCCGCCCATGCCATCGAGCTTGCGGGAGAACTCGCGCGCGTTGAAGTTGATGATCTCGTTGCCCTTCTTGAACTTGTCGATCTCCTCCAGCACGGTGATGGGGATGACGACGGTGTGCTCCTCGAAGGAGTTGATGCAGTCGTGGTCGTGGAGGATGACGTTCGTGTCCAGGACGAAGATCTTGTTCGAGCCCGCCAGGACGCGTCATGGGCAGAGTGTAGGCCGACGACCGGCCGCGCTTCAAGGACCCCGACCCGGATTGCAGCGATCGTCAGCTGCAGCCCCACGGCCACGGCGATGGCGACGAGCACGGGGAAGATCGCATTTCGCGCCTTCAGCGCGAGCAGCGCCGCGCAGCCGCCCGCGGCAAGCCCGATCCACGGTCGGCCCTCGACCACGGTCAGGATCCCCGGGAAGATGAGGCTGCCCAGTGCGGCGTAGGGGAAAAAGGAAAGCCATCTCCTGATCCAGCGGGGAAGCACGAGATTCCTGCCCAAGAACGAGCGGGATCACCCGCGGGATGAACGTCACGAGGCACATGCCGGCGATCATGAGCCAGATCATGCGGCGCCTCCCGGTCGCGCAGGCTCGTCGCCGCCGCCGATCATCGCGCCGATCGCGGAGGCGGCAAGGATGGCGATCACGATTCTCCATCCGGAGGGAAGCGACGGCACGCGCCTGCGATGCGCCCCACGCAAGGAGCCCGCCGGCCACCGCGACAAGCCCGTTGACCCAGGCCTTCTTCACGCCGGGCATGAGGATCGCAATGAACATTGCGTACAGCGCGACCCCCATCCCGCGCGCAATGACCGGGGGAATGAGAGAAGAGAAGCCCGCGCCGATGAGAGTCCCGCTGAGCCACGCGAGGTAGACGGTGACGATCAGCCCGAGGAAGTACCGGATGGTCAGGCGCTCTTCCAGCGATGCCACGACGAACGTCTCGTCGGTGACCCCGAAACCCAGCACGCAGGGGAAGGAGCCGCGCGCGATGGTCGGTGCCCTGTCGCAGCGGCAGGCGCCGCGAGAGGGCAACGCTCATGAGAAAGTGCCGGAAGTTGAGCACGAGGGTGGCCAGCACGATGGCCAGCGCGGATGCCCCGCCGGCAAGCAGCCCGAGGGATGCGAACTGGCTGGCGCCGGCGTAGACGAACATCGACATCGCCCCGGCCTGGAAGAACTGCAGGCCCGTCTGGGTTGCAAGCACTCCGAACGCCATGGCCATGGGCACATAGCCGACGGCCACCGGGCAGGCCGGCCCGGATCCCCCGCATGACTTCCCCTGCAGCGCCTCGTTCCATGGGGGAGCATGGTGGCATGAAAAGCCGACATGGCATATCCAGAGCTTCACCTGCCGCGGTGTATGCTGGACGGATGAATACCGGCACGGGCCTCATGGCAGGGAAAAAGGGGATCATTCTCGGCGTTGCCAATGACAAGAGCATTGCGTGGGGCATTGCCCAGAAGCTGCACGCAGGAAGGGGCCTCGCTCGCATTCACCTACCTCAACGAAGTGTTCGAAAAGAGGGTGCGGCCGCTTGCCGAAAGCCTGGACGCTGACCTCATCCTCCGCTGCGACGTCTCCAAGGACGCGGAGGTGGAGCAGGCGTTCCAGGAGGTCGAGCAGAAGTGGGGCAGCCTGGACTTTGTCGTTCACTCCGTTGCCTACGCGGGCCGGGACGAGCTCCGCCAGCCCTTCCACCAGACCAGCCGCGAAGGGTTCCGCGTCGCGCTGGACATCAGCGCGTACTCGCTGATCTCCGTGACCAAGGCGGCGCTGCCGCTCATGAAGAACGGGGGCTCGGTCCTGACCATGACCTATCTCGGCTCCACGCGGGCCATGCCCAACTACAACGTCATGGGTGTGGCCAAGGCGGCGCTGGAAGCCACGGTCCGCTACCTCGCCGCGGAGCTCGGAGAAAGGGGGATCACGCGTCAACGCCATCTCCGCGGGCCCCATCCGGACGCTGGCGGCCACGGGCATCTCCAACTTCAGCGAGATCTTCGGAATCATGGAAAGCCGTTCCCCGATGCATCGCTCGGTCACCACTGCGGAGGTCGGCAACTCGGCCCTCTACCTCCTCTCGGACATGGCCAGCGGGGTCACGGGCGAGGTGCACTTTGTGGACACGGGCTACAACATCGCGGGCCTGTAAGTCTGCAGGAGCGCGTGGCAACAATCCTGTCATGGAACGTGAACGGCCTGCGTGCCGTCATCAGGAAGGGGGCGCTGAGCCCCCTTTCCCGTCATCGCCCCGATGTCCTGTGCCTCCAGGAAGTGAAGGCCGCTGAAGAGCAGGTGGGCCAGGTCATGCGCCGCCTGCCGCGCCAGTATTTCGCAACGACGGTCAAGCCCGGCTACTCGGGAACCGCGGTGCTCTCGCGGACGCAAGCCATCTCGTGGACGAACGGGATGGGACACAAGGTTTCAGACGATGAGGGCAGGGTGGTCACGGTGGAGTTTCCCACCCTGTACGTGGTCAGCGTCTACGTGCCCAACAGCCAGCGCGGTCTCCCGCGCCTGCCGTTCCGCCTTCGGTGGGATTCACGATTCAGGTCGTACGTGTCCGCTCTTTCGGCCAGGAAACCGCTTGTTTTCTGCGGAGACTTGAATGTGGCGCACGAGGATATCGACATCGCCCGGCCGAGGGAAAACAGGAGCAACGCGGGCTTCACCGACAGGGAACGCCGCAGCTTTTCCCGCCTGTTGGGCGCAGGATTCATTGATACCTTCCGCTTGCTGCACCCGAAGGATGCCGACCGGTACTCCTGGTGGAGCCTCGCTTCCGGGGCCCGCAGGCGGAATATCGGCTGGCGCATCGACTATGTCTGCATCTCCGAAGCCCTGCGGCCCCGTCTGCGAAAGGCATTCATCCTGGACTCGATCATGGGTTCCGACCACTGCCCCGTGGGGATCGATCTGGACGGAGAGCTGTAGGCGCCGTTTCCTTGACGCCTGCCGGCGGTGAGAGTAGAGTCTTTTCATGGATCCGGCGCTGCGGATGTTCCTCGAAAAGGCTCGCGTGCTCCGCGATCAGATCACGGCCCTGTACCTCTTCGGCTCGCGGGCCCGCGGCGACTGGCGTCCTGACTCTGATTTTGACGTGCTGGTGATCGTCCCCGAACGGCAGCAGGCTCTCGTTGATCGCCTCTACGATGCGGTCCTGGACGTGCAGCTGGAGACGGGGTCCCTGGTGTCTCTCAAGATCCTCACCGGGGCGCAGTACGACAGGCTGGCGGCAATTCCGACTCCGTTCCTCGCCAACGTTGTCGCGGAAGGGGTGAGGCTTGGACTCGACGACTAAGGGCCTCATTGCGGCGTACCTGGAAAAAGCGGAACAGAAGCTTGCGGTGGCACGCAGGCTTCTTGCCTCATCAGATTACGACGATGCGGTCTCCAGGGCGTACTATGCGGCGTTTCACGCCGTGCGGGCCCTGCTGGTGACCGTCGGCCAGAATCCCACGACCCATCGCGGAGCGGTTACACTTTTCAACCTGCTTTTCATAAAGACCGGGAAACTCGACCGAGAGCTGGGGCGGTTTTTCACGAACCTCAAGGACGATCGGGAGACAGCGGATTACGAGTTGTTCGCGAATGTGGACCAGGCTCTTGCTGAAACCGCGATCATGGAGGCAGGCCGTCTTCTTGCAGAGGCAACCGCCTATCTCAGGCGGGAGGGCTTCATCGACTGAAAGTCCGTCCGCTGCACGTATAGCGGTGCAGCGGCCTTCGACTTTTCCCTTCGATCATGATAGACTCTTCCCAGAGTCCAATCTGGTGGAGGCATTGGTCCATGCGAAAGCTCTTGATCCTTGTGCTTGTCATTTCGTTCCTGGAGGGGTGCGCATCCGGTTTTTTTCCGCCGGTTTCGACGATATACGCCAAAGCCAACGCCAACCACGTTACCGACAACGGCGACGGCTCGACAACTTTCGAGTTCAAATTCGTCCTTGATCCTTTTGATACCCGCAAGGCGCTGCAGCGCATCGACGAGTTTCTGGCGGGCTACGCCAGCGATAAGAAGTTCACTGGATACGCCGTCGAGAAGGTAAATGACAAGGCAGTAGAGAAAGGCACGAGCGGCTCCGATTGGGTGGCCCCTGCAAGCGCGACCTTTGTCATGTCGGCGGCAGACAAAACAACGGTATCAGGAAAGGACCGGTACGGCCGTATCCTGGTCCAGGCGAGATTCACAACTCAGCAATAGCCTCCGCAGTCGATCCCCGGGGCGCAAATTCACTGCGAAGGATTGATCATGTCGTTTTCCTTGAGCTCGATGTCGTGGGCCGAGCCTTCCCGGATGCTTACCGCGGAAGCCAGGGTAACGCGGGCGTTCGCCTGCAGATCGGGTATCGAGGTTGCCCCGCAGCTTACCATGGTGCTCCTGATCTTCTCCAGGGTGATGTCGAGGTTGTCCTTCAACTTTCCCGCGTACGGCACATAACCGTCCACCCCCTCCTCGAATCCGAGTCCCGCAGGTCCACCCTCGTGGTACCGCTGCCAGTTGCGGGCGCGGTTGGAGCCTTCGCCCCAGTACTCTTTCACGAAGTTTCCGCCAATACGCAGCCGACGCCCCGGTGCCTCGTCAAAGCGGGCGAAAAACCTGCCCATCATGACGAAGTCCGCCCCCATGGCGAGGGCGAGCACGACGTGGTAGTCCTGAACAATTCCACCGTCGGAGCAGAGAGGGACGTAGATGCCCGCGGCGCGGAAGTATTCGTCTCGTGCCTGCGCGACCTCGATGACAGCGGTCGCCTGGCCCCTCCCGATTCCTTTCTGCTCCCGCGTGATGCAGATCGAGCCTCCCCCGATCCCCACCTTGACGAAATCGGCTCCAGAATCCACGAGATAGCGGAATCCCTCGGCATCCACGACGTTCCCGCCGCCCACCTTCACCGAATCTCCGTATTTTTCCCGTATCCAGTGAATCGTCTCCGATTGCCATTCAGAGTAGCCGTCTGAGGAGTCGACGCACAGCACGTCCGCCCCGGCCGCAACAAGGGCGGGAACCCGCTTTTGGTAATCGCGCGTGTTGATGCCTGCTCCCACCACCAGGCGCTTTTCCCTGTCAACCAGCTCGGATGGGTTTTCCTTGTGCTCGGCGTAATCCTTGCGGAAGGCCATGGACGTGAGGCGTCCCTCCTTGGAGATCACCGGCAGGCAGTTCAGCTTGTGTTTCCAGATCAAATCATTTGCCTCGGAAAGTGCGATGCCTTCCCGTCCATAGACAAGGTCGTCGAATCTCGTCATCAGCTCGGATACCCGCTTGTCACGCGGAGTGGCGGAAAGCCTGTAGTCGCGGCTGGTGAGGATGCCCAAGAGCTTCCCCGTTGGCGTTCCATCCTCCGTGACTGCCATGGTGGTGTGTCCTGTCTGTTCCCTCAGGGCCAGCACGTCCTCGAGCGTCGCGTCGGGACGGATGTTTGAATCGCTTGCGACAAACCCTGCCTTGAATTTCTTCACCCGCTCTACCATCGCCGCCTGGCTTTCGATGGGCTGGGAGGTGAAGACAAAAGAGATCCCCCCCGATCGGGCGAGGGCAATGGCCATCTGGTGGTCTGACACGGATTGCATGATGGCCGATGCAAACGGAACATTGAGCCGGATGCCGGGGTTTTCCCCCCTGGGGTAGCGCACCAACGGGGTTGCAAGGCTCACGGCCTCCCGGCTGACGGCTTTTCGCGTGAGGTTCGGTATCAAGAGGTATTCGCTGAATGTTCGGGAAGGCTCCGCGTAGAAGAAGGCCATGTGTGCCACCCTCCTTTGGGTGCCGAGCGTATCGATTGTGCCGTCCTGTTTCAAGTGATCGACATAGGTTGACCCTCACGGGTTTTCCCTGTCACACCACCGTACATGCGGGTCCGCATACGGCGGTTCGGCAAGATTGAGCATTCATGTGACAAGTGGCCGGAGGCCGAGGGAGTTGAAGAAAGCATTCGGCAGCGCAACGTTCAGAGCAGGGCTGTTGCTCAGCCTCCATGGTCCGTGTGCGCTCCCCGCCGTCTTGGCAGCGAGGCTTTTGCCGACCCCGCGCGATCTCAGTTCCTTGAAGCGAACCTTTCCGCGCTTCCACTGTTTCCAGATCACACAGCGTAGACGCCTTCGGGTCCATCTTTCCAAGTCCGTGAGTATGCTGGGGGTTTGGCAGAATCCGAAGTAGCCCCGCCATCCGATCATGTAGCGGCGAAGTTCTTCGATCATCTGCTCGATGCTGATTCCGCGTGTCCGCCGTGTCAGCTCCCGAATTCGCTCCTTGAAACGCAGGATGGTCTTGGGCGCAATGCGCCTCTTTACCACCTCTCCGTTCGTGAAGCTGAACCCGAGAAACTTCCGATCCTTGGGTCGTGCCACCGCGCTCTTCGACTCGTTCACTTTGAGCCTGAGCTTACGTGTAAGGAAATGCTTCACGCCTTCCATCACTCGCTGGCCCGCTCGCTCGCTTTTCACGTAGATATTACTGTCATCTGCGTAGCGAACGAAGCGATGCCCACGTCGCTCCAACTCTCGGTCCAAATCGTCGAGCAGCAGATTGGAAAGAAGCGGCGAAAGAGGACCGCCTTGTGGCGTTCCTTCATCCGTCGGGCCCACAAGCCCGTTTTCCATCACTCCCGAGCTCAGAAACCCTCGGATCAGTTTTAGCATGCGCTTGTCGCTGATCCTTTTGGCTACGCGACTCATCAGTACGTCGTGGTTCACGCGGTCAAAGAACTTTTCCAAATCCAAGTCTACGACCCAGTCATAGCCTTGCTGGATATATTCTTGCGCTTTCGCCACCGCCTGATGTGCCGATCGCCCCGGCCTGAATCCGTAGCTGTTTTCGCTGAATGTGGGGTCCCAGCGCTTTTGTAGAACCTGCAGCACCGCCTGTTGCACGAATCGATCCACCGTCGTGGGAATGCCGAGCTTTCTCGTGCCTCCTCCCGCTTTCGGTATCTCTACCCGCCTCACAGGCTGTGGCCGATAGGTCCCTGACAAAAGCTGTTCTTTCAACCGCGGCCAATTCTCCCGCAGAAAATCCGGCAGTTCCTTCACCGTCATTCCGTCAACTCCCGCCGCCCCTGCGTTGGCTTTCACGCGCCTCAGCGCTTCCTTCAGGTTCTCCTTCTCACATACCTCCTCGATCAGCTTGTCCGTGTTCGCCTGACTTTCCGTACCGAGTTTCGCCGCCGTGGATTCGATCCCTTCCTCGGGCGCCCTGGAGGCTTCACCCCTTCCTTCGCCCGTGAAGGCCAGCTCGTACTGGATTTTCTGTCGCTTCTCCACTTCGAGTTGCTCCCCGTACTCGTCTCTCTTGCCGTTCGGGCCTTCAGGTCAACGACCCTACTATGCCCTCTGCTGACTTCTGGCAGACGATCAGGAATCCTCGCGAATCCCTCAGTCCTGATTCCAGGACATCTGCCAGACCTCCTGGGTAAGTTCACCCGCCTTCAGCGCACAACCGCTGGATCTACAACCCGAATCTTTGATGGATATGGGCTTTACGGTCATTTGCCCGCTCGCCCGACTCGGTATGCCTTGTATCCAGTTTCTGTTCGTCGGCTCGCGCCTTTGTTCCACGCTTCTTTCGGACACGCTCTCACGAGATAAGTGCCCTTGCGTTTCGCTACGCCTTCACCTCCATCAGGTTGGCGAGGGGACTTTCACCCCGAAGCTAGTGAACATGCCCAGCACACAAAAAAAGAGCCGCCCCGCGGCGGCTCCATGCGCAAAAGGACTCAGTGGCTAAAACTTCAGGTACACCCGCACGATGAAGATGACAGCATTCGAGGCTCCTGTCTGCCATCCGTCGATGGGGAAGGAGTATGCCAGCTTGAACTCAACCGGGAATGGAATGGGAGACTTTATGAGAAAAAGGTCCAACGTAGGGCGTGCCGAGATCAGAAGCTGCGAGGTGTTTGGCTGGCTCGTCCCGCCGAGTGTCATATCGGGGGAGTACGTCATGGTGACGGGCAGGGATCCTTCGAGATGAACCCCCTCAGACAGGGCATAGATGTAGTGGGGCTCCAACTCGACCGTCCAGTCGTAGCCGAATCCGACGTCGGGATTATAGGTTTGTCCACTTAGCAAATACGCCCCGTAGCTCGACAGCGACAAGTCTTTGAAAGCTACCGTTCCGGGATAGTAGATGAACTCTGAATAAAGGTTGAGGTAGAACGCCGGGCTGAAAATACAGTCAGCGTAGAACCTCGCTCCGAGACCGAGAGTCTCCTTTTCGATGGCAGCCACGGTAACCGCACTGCCATTTCCCGCGTTCGCGGCCTGGTCCTGGAAGTTCGGTCCTCCCAGCGGTGCCTTGACGCCAAGTGCAGCGCACAACCGGATGCTCTCGCTTGTGACCGGCGCCTTCTCGCCCACGAACTGCATCTTCGCGCCGATAAAAAGGGCGTAGAGGCCATTCACATTGACACTCGAAGTTCCAATCGCCGTGTCATAGGTCGAAGAGAAATTCCAGCCCGGCGTCCACTGTACGGCGGCCGTTATCCAATCCGTTACTCCGTACTCAACCGCGGCTCCCCCGTCCCAGGCCGTCACCTTGCCGCCACCCGAAGGATAGGCAGTGTAGCTGCCGTTGTTGTCGTAGGCGCCATTCACGAACCCGTAGTTGGGCACCAGGCTCACACGTATCACGCCGGCGGGCAGCACCATGGCATCATCGGCAAAAATCGGCAAAGCGATGCACACCAGGAGGATGAGGATAGCTGTCTTCTTCATAGTTACCTCCGTCGAAATGGAATGAAGTCGTGCGTGGGATAGTGACCGCACAGTAGCATTGTTTGACATCGAACGCAAGACAATAATTTCAAAAGAAACAGCCCTTCTTTCGAAGGGCTGTTGTGCGAACAGAAATCAGAGTCTCTGTGCTTTAGAAGTTGTAGTCCACCGTGGCGAAGAGGCCACCCTTGTTGTTATTAGCCGACGGAGCATAGTCAGCCCCAGCATTCAGGTCGGTAACATCACCCGCCATGTAGAGGTAGCCAACGCGGAGCTTGGTCGCGCCGAACGTTGTCCACGCGAAAACTTCAAGGGTATCAAACGCATCTTTGGCCGCGGAGTCGAAGTTGAAGTAGGGGGATGCGACGATACCGAATGTCGGGGAGATGTTCACCATGAGGTCACCAGTCAGCTTGTACGTCTCGTTAGCTGCTGCGGACGTATACTGAATGATGGCGGCGTCGATGGTGTAATTGGCCTGGTAGACGGCCTTCGCGCCAGCGGACCAGTGCGACTTGCCACCGCTGTTTGCATTGTACACGAAGTTGAACATTGCCGTGAGCGCAATATCGCCCATTGCGGCGCTGTACTGCACACCCAGCGGTACGAACCCACTCTGGGTGTTCTTGGGTGTCCAGCCAGCTTCGAAGCTGATGGGGCCCACCACGCCGTATGCGCCGATGAGTGCCTCGCCACCACTGGACTGGAGGACGGTGCCGCTGGTAGCCAGCACGATGTGCACCATGCTCATGACGTTGGTGTCCAAGGCGATCAGGCTGTAGGCGTCCCCGGCTTCGGCGCCGAACTGTCCGTCCGCCGTGCCGTTGTCGATGCCGGCTGCCGCTATGCGCTCAGAACCGTACTGGGTGATCTGGTAGCCGGGAAGGTCGAATACGCCATATCCAGCATACAGAACAGGGTCGACCATCGATCCGAGGTTCGAGAGCACCACCGATATCGGACTTGATGTATGCGAGCTCAACGTTCGGGACCGCAAGCGGAACTCCGAGCGCATCACCCGGAAGCTTGAACATAGGATTGTTCCACCAGCTGAAACCCAGCACCGCCGAGTTGTTCTTGTCAGCCGACATCGTGAAGTTGACATAGCCGTTCGGCCATCCATCCGTTGTGTTGCTGCTGCCGGCGGTGATGATACCGTAGGTAACTTCACCGGTCGCCGCAAAGGTTGTGTCGGCGAACGCTGCTGCCGTCACGCAACCCAGAACAAGAAGTACTACGAGTAACTTCTTCATGAAGACCCTCCTTCGCTGTTTTCTCGAGAGCCAACGGCTCTTCATCCTATCATACCAGCACACGGCCGATATGTTATGGCCAGTTTCGTCCGTCCCCTCCCTTCCCGTTTGATCGGGTCAAGAGCCAACGGCTCCTTTTCCAACCCCCAGTCAACCGCTGTTCACGTCTGTCGAACAGCTGATTTCGCAGAAGCTTAACAGACCGCAGTTTTGGCTGTCAAGCTTTTTTTTTGGGTCAGAAATGCGCACGAAGTCACGACTCCCCGGGTATACCCCATTTTTCGAACTTGGATTGCTGGCGTGACTACTCGGGACCATGACTTCATATAGTACTCCGGCGATTTTAGTCCCGAATGTCCATTCTGTCAAGAAAAAGATTTGATGATTTCACTGCCCAGTACTTTCTCGGCAGTTCGGGCGCTGCGATACCTTCAAATGGACAATAGTGATGCGCGTCAGTATCCTGATCGTCGCACATGCCGCTTACCGCTGAATTGATCCGCTCTCATCTTGGCTTGACCGGGAGCATTTCCGGAGAACTGGAAGCCCCGCCGTGACCAGGCCCTGCGGCTTCTCGACATGCTGGATTCCCGGTCCGGCGCCGCGTCCATGCAGGAGATCATACTCGGATTCGTCCCGGGCAGGATCGAAGTCTTTGGACGGCATACTGACTACGCCGGCGGGCGGTCCCTCGTGTGCGCGATAGACCGTGGTTTCCTTTTTGCCGCGGCAGCGGGCACGGGGAAGCGGATCCGTCTTCAGGAAGACTCCTCGGAGTTCAGTGCCGTTCAGTTCGACCTCGATCCCGGGCTTTCTCCGCCCGCAGGCGAATGGGCCAACTACCCCATGAGCATGGCCCGGCGGCTTTCCCGCAACTTCCCCGGACAGCTCAGGGGCGTGGACATCGCGTTTTCGTCAACCATGCCCGTTGGCAGCGGGATGAGCGGCTCATCCGCGCTGATGATGATGGTATTCACGGCTATCGCCTCAACAGGACTGCTTCATGAAAGCGCCGGTATTCAGGAAGAATATCCTTGATGCGGTGGATCTCTCGGTCTACCTTGCCTGCGCCGAGAATGGACAGAGCTTCCGCGGCCTGGAAGGCGATGCGGGCGTCGGCACGTTCGGAGGGTCGGAGGACCACGCAGCTATCCTGAACGGCAGGCCGAGCCGGCTCTCACTGTTCGAGTTCAGCCCCCCCGGCTCGTGACCGAGATGCCCTGGCCCCGCGAATGGCGGATGGTGGTGGCATTCTCAGGAGTGCGGGCGGAAAAGACCAGGGAAGCGCTGGAGAAGTACAACATGGCATCCCGGCGGGTCAGGGACTCTGTCACGAGGTTCAACCAGCTCGCGGGAACCCATCTTGCCACGTTGCGGGAGGTCGTGGACTACGAGCCGAAGCCCGGTGGTGCTGCCTGGCTGAAAGAGCTCGAGCGAGCGCCTGCTCGAGCGGCCGGGGATCAACCCCGGGCCTTGCCGACCGCGTGCGGCAGTTCATCCTCGAGGACAGGAAGCACATCCCCGGGGCCATCGCCGCACTTCAGGCTGGGGACCTGCGAAGCCTTCGGCAGGCTGGTGTCCGCGTCTCACCTGGCCTCGCAGGGAATACCTCTGGAACATCGTGCCCGAGATCGACTTCCTCCAGGAAACGGCCTGCAGGCTCGGAGCCGCCGGGGCATCCGGATTCGGCGCTGGGTTCGGCGGGAGCATCTTCGCCGTCACCACCGCCGATCGCGCGGAAGAGCTCCTGGGCAGGTGGCGCAAGCGGTACGCGGCACGCTACCCGGCCCGGGCAGGCGAGTCGGCGTTCTTCATCGCCGAACCCGGTCCGGGCATCGAGGTCTGGACAGAATCCGGTCCCGTGCGCTACGCGGAGCAGATCTTTCAGCCCTGAGATCCGTTCATGGCCGCAAGAACCTTGAACAATCCCTGCGTCCCGAGGTTCTCCGAGCCCCTGCGCCTGCGCCGCAACGTAGAACTGGTTCACCAGCGCAAGACCGGGCAGGGCCAGCCTCATCGCGCCGCGCCTCCTGCAGGGCAATCCCCATGTCCTTCACGAAGTGCTTGATGTAGAAGCCGGGGGCGAAGTCGCCTTTTGCGATCCGCCTGCCGAGGTTGTTCAGGGACCAGGAGGCAGCAGCACCCTTGCCGATGATGTCGATCACCGCATCCATCCCCAGCCCCGCGGTCTTTGCATAGAGAAGCGATTCGATCGTCCCGATCATGGTCCCGGCAATGGCGATCTGGTTTGCCATCTTTGTGTGCTGGCCTGCCCCGGGTCCGCCCATGAGCGCAATGGTTTCTCCCATCTTCTGGAACAGCGGAAGCGCGCGATCGAAGGCCGGCTTGTCGCCGCCCGACCATGATCGCAAGCCGGGCCTCGCGCGCGCCGACGTCACCGCCGGATACCGGGGCATCCAGCGCGGCAACGGACCGCGACGCCGCTTCCTTGTGAATACGGACCGCAGTAGAGGGCTCGGAGGTGCTCATGTCGCAGACCAGCGAGCCTGCCCGGGCGCCTGCCAGGATCCCGTCATCGCCGAAATAGACCTGCTCGACCTCTTTCGGAAAGCCGACCATGCAGAAGACGATGTCGCTCCGCCGGGCCACTTCAACCGGGGTCGCGCACCACGCGGCTCCGCCCGCCAGCAGCTCGGCGGCCTTCTCTTTTGTCCTGCGTAGTGAGCCAGACCGGGTACCCCGCTTTCAGCAGGTGCCCGCACATGGACTTCCCCATGACGCCGATGCCGACCCAGCCCACCTTCATCTCAGTCATTGCGATTCTCCTTGTTGTCAGATCTTTTCGAGCGGCGGCTCCGGGTCTCCCAGTTTCATGACCGGTCCTTCCCCGGGCGCTGCCCAGCGCACCGCGTTGCGGATCACCACCTGGACCTCGCGCTGCTTGTACGTCGGGAAGGTTTCGTGCCCGGGCCTGAAGTAGAAGATTCGTCCTTTTCCCCGGGTATAGCAGCAGCCGGACCTGAACACGTTGCCCCCGGCAAACCAGCTGATGAACACCGTGGTCTCGGGGGAGGGGACATCAAAGCGCTCTCCGTACATCTCCTCGTGCGCAATCTCGAACCAGGGGCCGAGCCCGTCCGCGATCGGATGCCCGGGCTCCACAACCCAGAGGCGCTCCTTCTCACCTGCCTCGCGCCACCGCAGCAGGCAGCTTGTGCCCATCAATCGGGTGAACGGCTTGGACAGGTGCCCCGAGTGCAGCACAACCAGGCCCATTCCCTGGAGAACGCGCTCCTGGACCCGGGCAGCAACAGCGTCCGTCACTTCGCTGGTGCGCCATGTGGCCCCACCAGAGCAGCACGTCCGTGGACTCGAGGACAGCGGCCGTCAGCCCGTGCTCAGGCTCGTCGAGAGTGGCTGTCCGGACCGTCATGTCCGCTTCCTGCCGGAGCGGCTCGGCTATGGCCGCGTGAATGCCCTGCGGGTATACCGCGGCGACCGCGGTTTCGTTCCGTTCGTGACGGTATTCGTTCCATACCGTGACCCGGATGTTCTTTGTCATTGACTTGCTCCTTGGCACCACCCTTTTACACTTTTTTTGCAGTTTCATCGCGCCCCCGTGACACGGGCGGCGGTGAATGCTTTTATACTCCATGGCAGGAAGGCAGGACGTCCGTGAGGTCCCGTTCGCTGGGAATCATTTTCATTGCCGCAGTCATCGTGCCCAGCATCCTCCTGGCGGTTCTTTCCATCAGGTCGGCCGGCAGGGAAGAGGCCTGGATGGAGAAGCAGATGGCAGCCACCCTCGACGCCGAGGTGACGCATGCCGCCGCCCTGGCGGCAGCCGAGCTGGGACGGCTCATCGACGACCTCAAGGCGGGCCTGGACGTGCCCGCGGGCGGCGACTACGGGCGGATCCTCGACAGGTGGAAAAGCCGCCACGCCTGTCGTCGCCGTTCCCTTCCTGCTGTCGCCGCGTTACGGGATCCTCTGGCCTCCGTCCGATGCGCGCGCAGATGTCCAGCAGAAACAGTTTCTCAAGGAGAACGGGGACTTTCTGAGCGACAAGGGCGCGACCACGGTGCTGCAGAATATTGCGGTCCGCTACCAGGCCGAGATCCTCTCCGAAGAGAAATCAAGAGCGTCATCCCCTGCACCTCGCGGCGCGGCAGATGGCAATCGACGCCTTTGCTCAGAGCCCCCGCCTGCAGTCGAAGGTGTACGAGGAAGCCCGTGAAAAGGGCGACCAGCTGAATGCCCGGGTGATCGCGCCAATGGCGGCGGCTCCCGCGGCGCCGGTGGCTGCAGAAGCTGCAGACGGTGAACGGGCTGCAAGCGCCGACGTTGCTGCGGGCGCTGCCCCGGCCAAAGATTCCGCAAAAGAGCAGCCGTCCCAGTTCGTTCTCACCTCGCAGCTTCTCAGCCAGATCGCCTCGCAGGGAGACGCCGGGCTGATTCCCCGGTTCATCGGGGAGAAGCTCGTCTTCCTTTTCTGGGAGCGCCAGAAGGATGGCAGGATAGCCGGGTGCGAGGTTGCAGGCACCGCGCTGCGGGCGCGCATTGCCGGTGTCCTGTCATCCACGTGGTCCCCGGTGAGAATCCTCACTCTCCTGGACGAAAACGGCGCCCCGCTTGCTGCTCCTCCCGAGAGCGCGGGCCGGGACTGGCGCCGTCCGTTCGTCGCGCGCGAGATCGGGGAGTCCCTTCCCCGGTGGGAGGCCGCCGCGTACCTCACCCGGCCCGACTCGCTGTCATCGCAGGCGCGGTCCTCATCGCTTGTCATCTGGATCATGGTCATGATCCTGTTCATTTCCGTGGCCGGCGGAGGAGCGATGGTGCTCACGTCCGTCTACGGGGAGATGAGGCTTGCCCAGCAGAAGGCCACGTTCGTCACCAACGTTTCGCACGAGCTGAAGACGCCGCTCACGTCGATCAGCCTTTTCGTTGAGCTCCTGCGCAGAAAAGGGCCGCTGTCCAGATCAAAGAAGGATCAGTATCTCTCCCTCATGGCATCCGAGACGGAACGGCTGACCCGGCTCATCAACAATGTCCTGGATTTCTCCCGCGAGCGCGGGGACGCAAACGCTACGCCATGCGGGCGTTGGACGCTCTCCGAAGTTGCCGTGCAGATCGTGGAGAGCCAGAAGGTCAGGCTTGAAGCCAGGGGATTCAGGATTGCCATGGAGCCCGCCGCCGGAGCGGCAATCGTGCGGGCAGACGCCGGAGGCGATGAAGCAGGTCCTGCTCAACCTGCTGTCAAACGCGGAGAAGTACTCCGCGGACAGGAAAGAGATCGTCGTCACCGTCACGCCGGAGCCGCAGTCCGTGCTCATCACCGTCGGAGACCGGGGGATCGGGGTCCCGGAGAAGGACCGGGAGAAGATCTTTCGGGAGTTCTACCGGGTCGATGATTCGCTTTCCAGCGGCGTGCAGGGCACCGGGCTGGGGCTCACCATCGCGCGCAGGATCGCGCGGGATCATGGCGGGGACATCACCTGCTGCCCCGCGAGTCGGGGGCGGAACCGATTTCGTCGTGCGGCTGCCCGCGGGGAGGCAGCCCGCGGCGGGTGTCAGCACCGCGGCCCAGGAGGATCGCGAATGAAGCAGAGGATCCTGGTTGTCGAGGACGACCCGGCGATTCTCACCGGCCTCGTGGATCTCCTCGAAGGCGGAGGGATTCGCGGTGGTCCAGGCGGCAACCGGACCGGCCGCCCTTGCCCGCCACGCGGAAGGCGCCCCCGACCTCGTGCTCCTGGACGTGATGATCCCGGAGAAAGAACGGCTACGATGTCTGCCGAGAGATCCGGCGCACGGACCCGGTGACTCCCGTGATCATGCTCACCGCAAAGGGGCAGGAGATCGACAGGGTGGTGGGGCTGGAGCTGGGCGCGGACGACTACGTCGTGAAGCCGTTCGGCGCCAATGAGCTTCGTGGCGCGGATCAGGGCGGTCCTGCGGCGCGGCCGCCCGCGGCAGAGCCCGCGCGACGAGAAGCCCCTCAGTTTCGGGGACGTCACGGTGGACCCGCGGACCATGCGGGGGGCCAAGGCAGGCCGGGAGTTCGACGTGAGCAGGCGGGAGCTTGCGCTCCTCCAGCTTTTCATGTCCCGCGAAGGGCAGGCTCTGGACAGGTTCACCCTCATGGACGAGGTGTGGGGAGTGCGCTACGAAGGAACAACCAGGACCCTGGACCAGCATATCGCGGGACTGCGGAAGAAGGTGGAGGACGATCCGGCCAGCCCGCGACACATCACGACGGTTCACGGGACAGGGTACAGGTTCACCGCGTCGCCGTGAAAGCATGCACGAAAGTTTTACTGGACAATGCCGCCCCGCCGGTGATAATTATTAGTTCGGGTCCGATGAAAACGAAGCTTCTACTGGCCATCCTGCTGGCAGCCCTGCGCAGTGTTCTCACTACCGCTGTCGCTTTCCTGGCCGCTTCCCGGGCCGACGCGCCTGGCTTCCGCTCATGGGAGCGACCTCCGTCCTGGGCCTGGCTGCTCTTCCTCATTTTCCCCCGGTGCCGCTTCCCCCGGCCCGCTCACCGGCGGAGGGGCCCAGCCCTGCGCAACGCGGCGCGCAGTGCACGCGCAGGTCCCGACCTTCGCGGGCGCAAAGACCGGCAGCAAGCGCTATCTCACCTTGAACCCGGGCGATACGGTGAACCTTGCACCCGGTCCCGTGGCCTTCGGCGGCCACCCTGAGCTGCTCTCCCGCATCGGCATGACGTGGAGGTATCGGGCGCAGGGCATCGGGCCACACGGTGCTCACCGTGGGGAAGGGAAGGGCGCGGCACCAGGTCTACCTCTTTGTCAGCCCCCTTCCTTCGCGGCAGGTCAGCCGTGACGACGTTGACTGGTACAAGACCCAGTGGGGGACGGGCTACGCCAACTGCGGCCCTGCCCTGGTGTCCATGGCCATCCTCTGGTCGCGAGGGCAGGACGTCCCGGTCCAGAACATCCGCGAGGAAATCGGCTATCCGTACGACGACGGGGCGGTGAGCTTTGACAACCTGAGGGACGCGCTGGGCCGGCACAAGGTTCCGTTCACGTTCCGCAGCTCGCGGGGCCCGCCGATCTGCGGAATATCGTGGACCGGGGCCACATCGCGCTCGTGCTGGTCCAGAGCGGGATCATCGAAAAGGTTCAGGGGGATCCGGTGTCCGACCTCGTGGGGCGCTACTATGACGATGACGAAGGCCACTATGTGCTGGTCAAGGGATACACGCTGGACAAGGGCTTCTTCGTGGTCTATGACCCGTACCCGGTTGACTGGGAATCGAACAGCCATGCGCTACGAGGATGACGTGAGCATGATCGGGAAGAACCGCTACTACCCTGCCCAGCAGCTCTTCAACGCGCTGAAGACGCCCCTGGTTCTCGAAGTCTCACCGAACTGATCGGGGCTCGCTTGCCGCCCGGGAAGCTCGCGGCCGTGGACAGGTACAGCAGCAGCGCAAGCACCAGCACGATGTCCCATCCCGAGGTCACCGAAAGAATGTTGGCAAGCGGCGTCGCGAGCACGGAGAATGCGCCGTTGATCGCCCATGCCCACGGGACGAGGGAATCGGAATAGCCGCCGAGAGCCGACGTGCCCAGGGCGAACGGCCTGCCGAGGGCGAATGAGAGCGGGAGCCATGAGGAGCCACGGCGATCAGGATCCGTACGGGCAGCGGAAGGCCGATGCAGGCGCGCATGAGCGGGTCCAGCCCGAAAATGAAAAAGACAAGGCTCACGGCGATGACGACAAGCCCGCCCACCAGTCCCCGCCTGCGGTTGCCCTGGAACCGGGCCGCGCGCCAGCTGCCCACGCCCGGAAAAGACGAGCACTCCTGCAAGCACGGTTCCGAACGCCAGCGTGGAGCTCTCCAGGAAGAAGGAGAGCTTCTTCACGAGCGTCAGCTCGATGAAGAAGAAGCCGAATCCCAGCGCGGCGAAATAGAAGAATACCTTCGGCAGGACGTACCGCGCCCGTGGCGCCGCGTCGGATCGCCTTCCTCCCGGCGCCCAGCGGCAGGAGCAGGACGAGCAGCGCGAGCACCAGCGCCTGCGCCAGGACCACGAGGTTGAGCAGGTAGCCGATTTCCCTCTCCGGGCAGCACCTGCAGCCGGGCCAGCAGCGTGCGGATCCGCGTCAGACGGGAGATCGAGGAGAAATCGGGCCTGTCCATGGTGGAAGGGGCGAGGTTGAAGAACCGGTCCACCGGCGGGAGAGCCTGGTCCCTGCCGAAGACCCTCACGAGGTCGTTCATGAGGGCGTCCTGCGCCGTGTCGGACACGTGGACCTCCCCCTGCTCGAAGGAGACGGGCGGCAGGTCGTTCCAGACGCTGATGGAGCCGGGATCGATGCCCGGGTACCACGAGGTGTCGAACGACCTGTCCGAGCACCACGACGACCAGGCGCGCGATGTCGGATCCGGAGAACGGCTCGTTGCTCACCAGGAACTGGCACGTCCACGCGGTGCGGTACGCAAGGATGTGCGTCCCGGGTCCGCGATCCCCAGCCGGTCGCAGGGCCGCAGCGAACGGTATTGGCAATCTTCAGCGCATAGACATTGAACTCGGAGATATCGACGGGAATCGAGAGGATGCCGCCCTTCGCAAGGGACCGCAGGTACATCTCGAAGGCTTCCGTCGTGAACGACCACGCGTTGTTCGAGTCCTGGTGAAAGAAAGTCGCTGGACACCTCGATGAGATCGAAGCGCTCCTGCCCGCCCTGCAGGAGGGAAAAGGCGCTGCCGCTGCGCAGCCGGATTCCCGAGGCTTCCTGCAGCCCGGGGTCCACGCTCCGCAGCCGGTCGCGCACGAGGCGGTAGACGTCGCCGGGCTGCTCGAGTGCAACCCCGGATGCCGCGCCGCTGCGCGGCGCTTTCCACGATCTTCATTCCCCCGTTCGTCCCAATGAAGGAGCACCCGCGGATGCGGCCGGATCGTCGTACGGGAAGTAGGCAAGCGAGCCCTTGAGGTATGAAAAATCGGTCGGACTGATCGCGCATGAGCGAGCGCAACGCGCTGGGCGTCGCGGTACAGCCCGAAGGTCCGCGGCGGGGAGGCGATGTCAGACCCGTAGTTGTTCGTCATGCTCACGTCGTCGAACTCGGTGTAGTCATCCATGGTGAGCCACGAGCCGCCCGGGAGACACCGGGAGTCCGATCACCTGCGCTTCCTTGATGCCGAGGATGGAGTGCAGCTTCTTGAAGTCAGGCACGGAGAACACGCTGGTCGAAAGCACGAGGTACATGCCGAAGCCCAGGAGCGCCGCGGAGCCTGCCAGGGCGCCGATCCCGCCGGGAAGCGGTGAGGGCTTTCAGGGAGGCGCCGGTGTTCAGGGCGATGACGGCGAAGAGGATCGGCAGCATCACGGCCGGGCAGGTGGTAGGGGTGCAGCAGGAACATCGCCGCCAGGATCACCGCCGCGCCGCACGCGGCGCCCAGGAGGTCCACGGCATACACCTTCGGCATCTGGTCGCTGCTGAATGAGGAAGACCAGCCCGATGTAGGTGCCCGTGAGGAAGAACACCGGGAAGAGGCCCGCGTAATAGAGGAAGATGTTCCCGATCTGGCTTTTCCAGAGCACCTCGTTCTGCAGCTGCAGCGGGTTGAACGGGTTGCTCGCTCAGCAGGACGAACGCCAGGATGGCGGCGGCCAGGAGCAGGGGCGGAATGAGCAGGAGGTAGAGCGTCCTTGTGCCGGTGGAAGTGGTCCCGCGCGAGCGTCAGGATGACCCCGCCGAAGGAGTACCCCAGGAGCGCCAGGGAGATGACCCAGTAGCTGTAGTCGGAGAAAAGCGCGAGGGCGAAATACCGGCTGAGGAACGTCTCGAAGGAGAGGCCGAACAGCGAGACGAGGAACAGGGACGCCAGCGTCCTCTGCGCGGCTCATCAGCGCGCGGGCCGGGGCGGTGGAGTCTGGATCTGCCCCGTCATGGGGATGAACAGGGTGGCAACGTCGCGCTGGGAATGCACCTTGCCCTGGGCGTCCTTGGTGAACATGTACAGGAACTGCGGCTTCCAGGGCTGCCCGATGGGGATGATCATCCGCCCGCCCTTCTTCAGCTGGGCAAGGAGCGCGGGGGGCACGAACGGCGCCTGCGCGGTGACCAGGATGATGTCGAACCCGCCCTCCACCTCGGGCCATCCGAAGAACCCGTCACCGACACGGGACTCGATGTTCTCGAACCCCAGCGGGGCGAAGATGTTCTTCACCTTGTCGCCGAGGGAGGTGATGATCTCGATCGTGTACGCCTTCTTCACGATCCGCGAGAGGATGCGAGCTCTGGAAGCCGCTGCCCGTTCCGACTTCCAGGGAGACGTCCGTGGGCCGCGGCTTTGCCTTGGCCGTCATGTAGGCCTGCATGATGTAGTCGGTGAGCACCGAGCCGTACCCGATCTTCCATTCCTGGGCGGGCACCTCGTAGGCGGACTGGCCCATGTTGCGCCCGGCCTCGTAGTTGTACATGTAGTATTCCCGCGGGACCTCCTCGAACGCCTTCAGGACGGCGGGGTCGGCCGCGCCGAAATTGCGCACGAGCATGGCCCTGATCTCGTCGAGGTACTTCTGCTTGCGCTCCTGCGCGGCGAGGAATGCCTGCTCGTCCGCGGAGCCGACCTCGCGGCCGCTTTCCTGCATGGCGCTGTCGTAGGCGGAGAACTCCCACGCGCGCTGCTGCGGCGCCCAGCGGCACAGGGTGCGCAGACGGAGACACGCAGCTGAAAGAGAATTGAGGACATCGAGAGTATAAGAAGGGGACAGCGATTGTCACAGCGGACCATCTTCTACACGCCCCGCGCGTTTCTCCGCAGCATCTCTCCCGCGCCCTGCTCCGTGGTGACCGCGTGCCCGGCCAGCGGCACGACCCTCTCGTGGATCGTGTCGAGGATCCATTCCTTCTGGGGGAAGAACGCCTCTTCCATCTCCGCGCAGGGGTGATCCAGTTCCGCGCGCCCACCACGGCAACCGGCGCATCCAGGGAGTCGAAGGCCAGCTGCGAGATGGTGGAGGCCATGGTGTGCAGGAAGGAGCCGCGCTCGCAGGCATCGGAGGCCAGCACGCAGCGGCCGGTCTTTCTCACCGAGTCGAGGATCTTCTCGTAGCGCAGCGGGTTGATGAACCGCGCATCGATCACTTCCGCCTTCATGCCGTACTTCGAGGAGAGGATGTCCGCGGTCTCCAGCGCCTTGTACAGCGTGGCGCCGATGGTGACGATCGTGATGTCGGTCCCGGTCCTGCGTACGGCCGGCTCGCCTTCCTCCACCTCGTAGTACCCTTCCGGAACGCCCCCGGGCACGAACAGCTCACCGACGTCGTACACGCGCTGGCTTTCAAGGTACACCACGGGGTCCGTGCCGCGAAGCGCGAGGTTGAGCATGCCCTTGGCATCGTACGGGGTGACCGGGAACATCACCTTCAGCCCGGGCATGTGGGCCAGGAGGGATGACCAGTCCTGCGAATGCTGGGCGCCGTACTTGCTTCCCACCGACACGCGCAGCACGAGGGGCATCTTCAGCACGCCCGCCGACATGGCCTGCCACTTGCAGAGCTGGTTGAAGACCTCGTCTCCTGAACGGCCCAGGAAGTCGCAGTACATGAGCTCGGGGACCGCCCGCCCGCCCGAAAGCGCATAGCCCACGGCGGCGCCCACGATGGCCCCTTCCGAGATGGAGGTGTTGAACAGCCGGTGGTACGGAAGCGCCTCGGTGAGCCCGCGGTACACGGCAAATGCTCCGCCCCAGTCCCGGTTCTCCTCACCGAAGGCAGCCATGGTCGGGTCGATGGAGAAGCGGTGCAGCATGGCCTCGAAGATGGCGTCCCGCAGGGCGATGACCTGGCTCTTGGGCAGCGGCTTCCCGTCCGGCCCGACTCCCGAGCGCGACTTGCGGGCATTTGCGAGGATGCGGGGATTCTGCGCAGCGGGCATCAGCATCTCGGGCTGCCGGTCATCGAGCTTCTCCACGTTTCCGTTGGAGAACATCAGGTCCCCGATGGCATCCGGCCCCCTGCCGCCGACCTTGACCCGCGGCGACACCTCGAGAGAGACGGCAAGCTCGGTGATGCGGCGCATCCTGCTCCTGCGCGGACTGCTGGATGGCAGGCAAGCTCGTCGGCGCTGGCGATCTTGGCTCCGACGAGATCCTGCCCGAAGCTCTTGATGCAGTCCACGTCCTGCCAGAGCGCCACCTCCTCCTTGGTCCTGTAGGAGGAGGCATCAGACGGCGAGTGTCCCGAGTAGCGGTAGGTGACGATGTCCAGCAGGACCGGGCCCGCGGCCTTCCAGGAGCACCTTCTTCTTGCGCTCGATGGCATCCGAGACCGCCAGGGGATTGTACCCGTCCACGCGCTCGGCGTGCATCTGCTCGGGGTTCACCCCGGCGCCGATGCGCGCAAGCACCTTGAAGCCCATGGTCTCCCCGAGGGTCTGGCCGCCCATCCCGTAGAAGTTGTTGAAGAAGCTGAACAGCATCGGGGGCGCGCCCCCGACGTCTTTCGGCCAGAGGGTGCGGTACTGGTCCATCGCCGCCACCATCATGGCTTCCCACACCGGGCCGCAGGCCGAGGAGCCGTCCCCGATATTGGCGATGACGATGCCGGGCTTCCGGTTGATCCTCTTGAACAGGGCCGCGCCGACGGCGATGTCCGCCGAGCCGCCCACGATTGCGTTGTTCGGCATGCTGCCGAAAGGCGCGAAGAAGGCGTGCATCGAGCCGCCCATGCCCTTGTTGAAGCCGTTCTCCCGGCCGAAGATCTCCGCCAGGACGCCGTAGAGGATGAAGTCAACGGCAAGGTCCCCTGCGCTGCCTTTCGCGCCTTTCTCCACGACGCGAAGAAGCGCGCCGCCGAAATAGCTCTCCATGATGGAGGACACCTGCGCCGCGGGCAGCCGAGCCGCCGAGGAAAGGCACTTCGCGATGATCTCCCCGTGGCTGCGGTGCGAGCCGAAGATGAAGTCCTCGATTCCCAGGCGCATGCACTGGCCGACCACGGTGGATTCCTGGCCGATGGAGAGGTGCGCGGGGCCCAGGTGATCGTAGGCGATCCCCTGGTAGGCGCCCTTGGTCTTGATGGTGTTCAGCATGGTCTCGAACTCGCGGATGAGCACCATGTCCCGGTAGGCGCGCACAAGGGCATCCTTGCCGTGCGTCTTCAGCTCCTTCTTCATGTCCAGGACGAACGCGTTGAGCGGGATGTCCGTGAAGGAGAGCGTCCCGGGTTTCCGGGTCTCACGCGGATCGACGACGATTGATTTCGGCATATATCTTCCTTTCTCAGTGCTATCGGGCGAGGAGCAGGTCGAAACGGGCGATGTCTTCGGCAAGTGCCTGGAGGAACCGCGCACCGGGCGCGCCGTCCACGACCTGGTGGTTGATCGTCAGGGACAACCCGATCTGGGGAATGAAGCTGGTTGCACCGTCAGGATCCATGGCGGGGGCCGGAACGATCGCCCCGACGCCGAGGATCCCCACCTGCGGCGCGTTCAGCACGGGAGTGAAACCGTGCACGCCGAAGGTTCCGAGGTTGGTCACGGTGAAGGTCCCGCCTGCCATCTCCTCGGGCCTGATGCCCCCGTCGCGGCAGCCGGCAATCAGGCGCGCGGCTTCCCGCGCAGTGTCTCTCAGGCTGAGGCTGTGCGCGTCCCTGACAACGGGCACCATCAACCCTCGCGGCGTATCCACGGCAAACCCGAGGTGCACCGATGAGTGCTGCCTCAGCGTGTCACCGACGAACAGCGCGTTCATATCCGGGAACCGGGTGAGCACGCGCGCCACGGCATAGAGCACCATGTCGTTGATCGTCACGCTGCGAAGGCCCATGGCCTCCGGGCTTTCCTTGAACTTTTTCCTCAGGGACTGGAGGCTGCGGGCGTCCGCGGCGGTGTGCATTGTGAGCTGCGCCGTGGTCTGCAGGGAGGCGAGCATGCGCTCGGCAATCAGTTTGCGGATGCCCGTCACCTTCACCTCGCGCACTTCACCCGCAGCCATGGGCAGCGGCGCGGCCTGCGCGGTGCGGGCAGCAGGAGCCTGTGCCTGCGCCGCTTGTACGTCGCGCTCGATGATGCGTCCGCCAGGGCCGGTGCCCCGCAGTCCCGAGAGGTCGATCCCCTTTGACGCGGCAAGCGCTTTCGCGCGTGGCGATGCCTTCATCTTGCCGTTGCCGGCCGGAGCAGCGGGAACCGCTGATGGGGTTGCTGCTGCAGCCGCAGCAGCCGCAGCAGGGGCTTTCGGCTGTGCAGCCGCGGCGGGGGCCTGCGGCTGGGCACCGCTCATCCCGTCCGTGCTCTCCCCGGGCTTCCCGATGGCCGCGATTGGGGCGAGAACGGGCACGTCGGCGCCCTGTTCGTGGAAAATCGCGAGGAGCGTCCCTTCCGCCGGGGACTCGACTTCAAAGGTTGCCTTGTCCGTTTCGACTTCACAGAGGATATCGCCGGCCTTGACCGTATCTCCCGCATGCTTTTTCCAGCTCACGATGATGCATGATTCTACTGACTGACCCTGCTTGGGCATGATGACGGTGGTTGCCATTGCGCCATCACAATAGGTATGGGCTTTTGAAATGTCAAGACGCGGGGCGCCGCTTGTGCTTGCGTGCGGGCGCGTCAACGGCGGAAAACCCGGGGAGAGCACCGCTCCCTCTGGTTTGTTGTCGATTTCTGACAACATCCCGCAGAGTGGGGCAGCGGCGTGCGGCAGGACACGAGAAAGCGCGGTGACGTGCGATGCCGCGCTTTTGCGAGACCTCCTTGGCCACCGTCTCGCCCTAGTTCTGTCCTGCCGCGAGCCTGAAACGCACTGGGACAATGACGCGCCCTGCCACCGGTTTGCCGTCCTGCAAGGCCGGCGCAAACCGCGCCTTTCGATATGCATCGAGCGCGGCCTGGTCCAGAGACCCATGTCCTGATGAGGCGAAGACGTCCACCCCGGTGACAGCGCCGCTCTCGTCCACGAGCACGCTCACTTTCACGACACCTTCGAAGCCGGATCGGCGGGCGCTGAGCGGATACGTTGGAAGGACTTCCGAAAGCGGCCGTGGAGGGATGAAGGCAGGGCCCGCGGTTCTGTTTGCACTCCCCGCACCGCGTACAACCCCGGGAGCGTCGGAGCCCGATTGAACGCGAGAGATCGGCTGATCGACAAGCGCAGTTTCAGTCTGTCCACCGGCCGCTGCCGGGTAGAAGCCCGGTGCCCGCCGGCTCAGCGGCGGGAGCCGGAGACAATGCTTCGGGCTGGCGGGCGGCTTCCGCTTGCGCTGGCTCCTGTGCTGGCACCGGCACTGGCACTGACACTGGCACTGACACTGGCACTGACACTGGCGCCGGCGCCATGACCGACTCCTGGACGGCAGCCGGGCGCTTGACAATAGCGGCCACGGGCGGGGGCGGCGGCGCGGCTACCTCGGTCAGTTCCAGCTCTACGGTCGGGATGCGCATGTTCTCCACGAACGCGGCACGCGGCACGAACAGGATGACTGCATGGATGCCGAGCGCCGCGAGGAGTGAAAGTGCGAACCCGACCTGCCGGCGCATCCCTACATGTGAAGCTGCATGCCGACCTCAAAGGAGAATGGCGGCATGGGGTAGCCCGCGCCGGGTGTTGGGTAACCCGACTCCGTGTAGTACAAGGTGTTCAGGATATTCTTCAGTTCAACCGAAAAAGCCATATTCTCGGTTGCGGCGATTCTGTAGCCTGCGTTCATGACCAGATAGCCGGGGATATCCGGCGAAGGGCTGACGGGAGTGCCCGTGACTTTGTCGCTCACATATTGCACCTCGATGTTCGCGCGGTGGATCCCGTTTTGGTATCGGCCGGTGACGCTGAGGTTGTGCAAAGGAACGAAGGGAACTCGTATATTGTCCGTGACCTGGTAACTCTGGCCGAGGTAGCTCAGGAGCAGGCTGTAAACGAACGAATAGCTCGCCTCGATAGAGATCTGGTCCGTCAAGCCCGCCGTTGCGTGGATTTCGGCGCCCGGCAGGAGGGATTCACTGATGTTCACCGGCGTCGCCGGGTACTGGAAGAAATCCCAGTCGATCTGGTTGAACACGAGCCGCGCGAACACTGATGATTCCACCGAAAAGTGGTTCCCCGCATAGGATCCCCCGAGTTCTCCGCTGTAGGAGGTTTCCGGTTGCAGGTTGGGGTTGCCGACGCCGTAGGAAGCTGTCCAGTACAGATCGCTGAATGTCGGCACTCGGTACGCACTGCCGAGGGAAGCCCTGAGTGAAGTGCGTTCCGAAAGGAGAAGGACGGCTCCAAGCTGGTACGAAAAGTATCCGGGGAAGTCCGAATAATAATCATAGCGAACAGACGGGGTGAGCGTGAGGAAATCAAGCACTGCGTACGGCACGGACAGGAAGCCTGCGAGGCTGAGCCGATCCCTGCGGCCGGTAAGGCTGGCACTGTCTGCCACTTCATACGAACTGCTCCCGCCATAGACCGTCGACAGGGCCTCGGAGATGGTGAGCTTCTGCGTGAGATCGAGGGAAGCTGAGTTGGTCGTATGGACGCTCGCAGGAGGGGAAAGCGGGTCGCTCAGCGTTTCCTGAGCGTACTGGTAGGAACCTTTCAGGTCGAAAGTCAGGGAATCAGCGAAGAAAAAGCTCGTGGTGTAGCCGAATGAGCCTGCAGCGCATGTGTCTTCCTGGGTTGCCTGGCTCGTGACCCATCCAAGAGCTCCCGGCACGCCGATCAGCGAATGATCGAAAGAGCCTTTTGCCGAGAACGAGCCTCCATCCAGGGGGAGCTCCAGTCCGGCGTAGGCGTCCTGCGCGAGATCCTGTGCATTGTTCCTTTGTCTCCATCCCACGTTGTTTGCCGTATCATTCCAAAGGAATGCGTTCGCGGCCCGGGTGAATGACCCTCCCCCGGTCAGCCCCACGATTCCCAGCTTGCCGGAAAGCGCGAGGGCAATCTTCTGTGAGTCGAGCAGGCTCATCGCCGATGCCGGCGCGGAAGTCGTGGTAGTCGACGGCGGCATTGGAACCTCTGACAGCGTTTCAACCGCGGATGCATCATGCGGGATATAGCCGCCGTTGGTGATGCTGAGATCAATCGAGGGGGCCCCGGGCTTTTTCGTGATGACGTTGATGACGCCTCCTACGGCACCCGTTCCCCACAGAGAACTCGCTCCGCCCTGGACGACCTCGACATGATCGATGCTGTCTATCGGGATCCTGGAGAGATCGACGTAGCCGTCGAAACTGGAGTTCATCCGGATACCATCGACCAGCACCAGGACCTGCGAGGAGGTGGAGCCCCTGATGCTCACCGTCTTGGACTGGCCCCGGGGGCCGTAGTCGTTGACAATCACCCCGCTCTGCTTCGAGAGGACGCCGGATAAGTCTGCGGCGTTCGACTCCTGGATATCTTTCTGTGAGATCACCGTCACAAAGCTGGGAGCTTCCAGAATCGGTGAATCGATCCTGGTGGCAGTGACAACAACTTCGTTCAGTTCCGGTGCCTGTTGTGCCCCGGCAGTGAGCGGCATGAAAAGCAGGCCTACGAAGGTGGAAATGCAAAGGACATTTCTCCGCATGGAAATCTCCCGCCGCCGTGGCAAATCCTTCGGTGCCATTCTCAACGGAATGAGGAAAAAGCGGGGAGGGCATTGAAACGCATTCCCGCCGGCCGTCCTTTTTCCGCGAAGGGTGTTGGTTTCGGGAATCGTCTCCTGGCTTCCGGATCCAGTGCCCTGCAGCGCCTTCTCGCCCTCTCCTTTGAGGGCAATGGCATCAGGGTGTTTCCACCCCCCCGGGTGCCGACCAGCACCCTGCTGCAGGGATCCCCGGTTACAGTGGCGGGACCGCTGCGGAATCGCACCGCATTCCGTGTTTCTCGAAACGGGCAGCCCGGTGGTGATACCACGGGCGGACCCGCCTGTCAACGACGGCCGGCACCCGCCGTCATTACCTCAACTCTTGACCCCGAAAGGACGAACATGATAGTGTACACACTCTTGAACAGGGACAAGGATCCAATGGCTGAAGGCACGGATTTTGAAACGTTCGAAGACAGTTTTTCCTCGGACAAAATCTATTGCGCGAATTGCATCCACTGCAAGCTCTTCCGCTCTCCCAAGGGAGATGCCAACCAGTACGGGCTGCGCGTGCGCTGCGATGCCGGCAAGTGGCGCAAGAAGCTCGGCGAGGAGAAGGTGTACAAGTACTTCACCGTGGTCCGGCGCACCCTCGAGGAGTGCGACGCCTACGTTCCGATGGGTGAAGTCGAAATTTTCCTGAAGGAGCTTCGGAAGAATCTCCCCATCAAGGACGAGATCTACTCGTGAGGATTCGCGGACGAACCGCTCTGTCTTGCGCAGCCTGCGCGGCAGCGCTGGTTTTCCTCGGCGGCTGCGCCTCGGGTCCGGTTGTTATTCCCTCGGGTCTCTCTGCCGCCGAGATCTTCCAGCGTGCCCAGGATGCCTCGGATCGCGGCGACTATGCGTTGGGCCTCCGATACTACTCGCTCATCCCGGAATCGTACCCGGACGACGTCATTCACGTGACCTGGTCGTCCTACGAGATCGCCTTTCTCCACCACAAGATGGGCAGGGACGACCTGGCTCTCTCCCTTATCAACGAGCTGCTGGCCCGGTATGACTCGGAGGGAGACAAGCTCCCCCCTGCTCCCCACCTTCTTGCCACGAAGCTGAAGGCACGCCTCGAAGAGTCCCTGCAGAAGAAGCAGTGAAGCGCTATTCTTTCTGTCCGGTCTGCGGGAGCGAGTACCCTGCTCGCACACTTGGCACTCCGGCGCCGGGCCGGCTGTTCTGCGCATCGTGCGGATTCGAGTTCTGGCAGAACTCCAAACCTGCGGTCGCCGCCTTCATCATCAGGCTGTCCGGCGGCCGACCCGAGATTCTCCTTTCGCGGCGGGGAGTCGAGCCGCACCGGGGGATGTGGGATTGCCCGGGGGGATATCTCGAAAACGGCGAAGCGCCGCAAGCGGGGCTTGAGCGCGAAATGATGGAAGAACTCGGAATTGCCATCGGGAAGCCGCGGCTTTTCACCCTGGGAATCGACGAGTATCCCCGCGACGATGTTGCCGAGGAAGCGCGGTTCGTGCTCAGTCTCTACTATAGATGCGAGCTTCTTCAGGACGCGCAGCCAATAGCCGCGGACGACGTGGCTGAAGCTCGCTGGTTTCCGTTGGGCGAGCCTCCGCAAAACATAGCATTTGAAAGCATTCTGCCGGCCCTGCGCCAGCTGCAAACGGCATGGAACCTTGAAACGGGCGGACCCGCCTCACCCTGAAGCCGCCGGCTCCCTGCCCATAGACTCCGTGATCTGGTGGAGCTTCTCGCGGTCCACCAAGCGAAGCGCATCACCTTCCCTCCCGAGGACCCCGTCACCCAGGAGAACATCCAGGCTCTTGCGCACTTCCTCCATCGGAAGCTCGAGGCTCAGCGAAACTTCCTCCAGGCATTTCTGAAACGGCACGGTCTCAAGCCCGCTGGGCAGCTCCTGATAGACGGAGCTCAGGTGCAGCGCAATGAGCCCCTCAGCGTCTTTTTTCACAAGGTGCTGGATCTTCAGGTTGGCGGTCTGCAGCCTTCTGCAGAGCTTGTCGATGATTGTCAGGGCTATCCGCGTGTTGCGCGCGATCATGTTCTGCAGCCCTTCCCTGTCGAAGACCAGGAGCTCCACTTCATCGATCGCCGTCACGGTGGCCGTCCGCTGGATCCGATTGACAATCGCCATTTCGCCGAAGAAATCGCCTTTTTCCAGGACGGAGATGACGTTCGTTTTTCCCGCGAATCGCTTGCTCACCCTGACCTTCCCGGTCTGGATGATGTACATCTCGTCCCCTTCTTCGCCTTCGCGGCAGATCACCGACCCCGGGCTGTACGTGCGGCTGAATCTCCGCAGGAGATCGTCAGGCATGGTACCGGGAATCTATCCGTTTCGGCGTCCCGCGTAAAGCGCCGGCATTGCCCGACTCAAGCGGCAGGAACAACGGCGCCGTATCAGGGTGCGGAGGCTCGCATGCAGCATGGCAGGTATCTCCTCAGCGCGGTGTGGCCGGCGGTGTCCATCGTCCTTCTCTCTTCCTGCGGTCCCCTGTCGGACTCCCGGACGGCGGACCTGGATCTCATGCCGCCGCGCCTGCAGTCCGTGCAGTCCCTGGGCCCGGGTGAAATCTCCATCTCGTTCGATGAAGATGCCGGGCTTGTCGCCGAGAAGACACGGATCAGCCCCGAGCTTGTCGTCAAGGAGGTGCCAGGGCCGGCAAAGAGCGTCCTCCTGCGCGGGCAGCAGCAGGAGCCCGGGCGCAGGTATCTCCTTGAATCCGAGGCCCAGGACGCACGGGGCAACTCCGCGTCCTTCGCGGCCGAGTTCTATGGCTACAACAGCAGGGTGCCGCGGGCCCTCATCAACGAGCTTACGCCCCGGGGCGCGGGAAACCACCCGGACGTGTTGGAGCTCAAGACCCTGACTGCCGGCAACATGGGGGGAGCTGTCCTGTACCTCGGTACCCCGGGGAGCTACGATGCGCGGCTGGTGTTTCCTCCGTTCGAGGTTGCAGCCGGGAGCTTCATTGTCGTGCACCTCAAGCCGACAGCAGAACCCGGCGAAGTGGATGAGACATCGGACAGGACCGTGTCAACGGGATTCGATGCAACGGACGCGGCTTTTGATTTCTGGATGCGGGACGGCAAAGGCCTCGCCGGCAATAACGGCGTGGTGTCCCTGTACGACAGGCCCGGCGGCACGTGCCTGGACGGGATCCTCTACAGCAACCGGACTGCCGAATCGGACGAGCAGTATGCGGGGTTCGGATCGGCGGAAATGCGGGCCCGGGCGGAAGAGCTCGCCGCGTGCGGCGCCTGGGTGCCCGCCGGCGCCCGGGTCACGCCCGAAGACGGGGTGAACCCTGAGGGCTCAACGGGCACGAGGTCACTGTGCCGATCTTCGGCGTCAGATGACACCAACCGGGCCCAGGACTGGCACATCGTGCCCACGCGCCGGTCCACCATCGGTGCAGTGAACTCGGACGAGGTATACACGCCTAGATCAGTTCCTTGATCATCTTTTCAAGGGCGGGACGCGGGACGGCCCCGATCTGCTGCTTAACGACCTGCCCCTTGTTGAAGATGAGGATGGTCGGGATGCTCACAATGTTGAATTGCTGCGCAAGCTCGCCTTCGGCGTCCACGTCGATCTTTGCGATCTTGATCTTGCCACTATAGTCTCGGGCCATGTCCTTGAGGACCGGAGCGATCATCTTGCAGGGTCCGCACCACTCCGCCCAGAAATCGGCCACCACCGGTACCGCCGATTTCATTACCTCGGCGTCGAAGTTGCTCCGCGTGACCGTCACTTCTTCTGCCATTTCCACTCCCCTCGCTTCCACGTTAGACGTTTAATATATATCCGCGCGAACTCAATGAGCAATCCCCCGTGCTCGGGGGTGTCAACGACGCTAAGTGTCCACGCGGGCCGGCGGAACAGGGATCAACCCGTGCGGTGGTCACCCCGGAGCTTGCGCTTGAGATCCTTCAATCGGAAGTCGCTGATGATGCCCCAGACATGCGCGATGCAGTCATCAACGACCTTTCGCTTCGCGGCGGAGATTTCTGTATGGACCTCCATGACCCGCTTGAGAACTACGGAGAGATCGTGCAGGAAGAAGGCAGCCTCGAGGATGTATTCCTTTTCCTCTCGGTCAATTACCGAATAGTTGCGGGGGAACTTCCGAAGCTGGACCACCAGCCGATTCAGGGCCTGCGGAACCTCGTCGCCCCCGGGCGAGGAGAGGTAGCGGAGCTGGGAGTCCAGGGAGAGCATCTCGGAAGAGCTCATTGCATACATCGTGTCCGCGAGGGCGCTCGTGAGGTCCTGCCAGCGCACCCCGGCAAGGTTTGTCAGCGCACCCGCCAGCCGGCGGACTTCTTCACCTGCATCGGGGTGGAAGACGACATCGCGGTAGCCGGCCATGCGGGCGCGGTTTTCCTCCAGGACCTTGTCCGCGAAGCTTTGCTTTTTCTCAGCAGGGCGGACGGAGCCAAGCCGGATGCGTTCCTCTTCCCGCGCGATCAGTTCCTGGATGGCGCTGATCTCTGCGAGGAGAAACGACGAAACGTCGACCTTGGCCTGCAGCGCCTTGAGATACCGTCCCTCGAAGGCTCTCCGGAGGGAGGCAGGCTTGAAGTACTTGTCGATGTATTCGTCATATTTCCGGCGGATCTTTTCGATGCTGGAAGTGATTTCGCCCGGTGTCAGCTTTCTCGGTGTCACAACACACTCTTCATACGGAAAAGTGTCCCCCTGGTCAACAAATCGGCTCTTTCCTTCATATCCATGACCCTTCCATTCAGCCCACAGGCTGAGCTGAAGAGCTGATGGCGGTCCGTTTCACGAACGCCATGATCGCAATCCCTGCGGCGGCCATTATGCCGGCCGTCGTGAGAAATACGGGGCCATACCCGCCTGCCAGGGCAATCGAGGCGCCGATAACCGGCCCGAGGGCGTTGCTGCCCGATGAAATGGAGCTTGAGATGCCGTAGATGCTGCCCTGTTTCCCGGGCTCGACCCTTTGCGCAATCAGGGCGTTCACGGACGGGAGGTTGCCCCCGACGAAGAAGCAGCTTGCGATCCTCAGGAAGAGCAACTGGACGGGAGTCTGGACAAAGGCCTGAGGAATGATGAACACGGCGGCTCCTGTCATGCAGACGATGAGGACACGCCGATACCCCAGCCGATAGCTGAACCTGCCGACGATGATTGCCGCCAGCGCGCTTGCCACCGCTCCCAGCCCGATGATCACGCCCGTAGTGGTCCCCACGTGGGCTGCCGCCGTGCTGATCTTCTGGATATACAGCGGGAGAAACGGGCTGACGACGGATCCCGCGATCTGGTCGGCCGCAATCACCGCCATCAGCGACCACAGCGCCCGGGACCGTGACAGGGGGCGAAAGTCGGGCAGCAGGCTTGCTGCTATGGACTTTCGCCTGGCGGGAGGCGTGAAGGAATCAGTTGCGAACCGGGCAACAACGATGCCCGCAGCGAGAAGCAGCACGGAGGTCGCGTAGAAGGTGGCGCGACGGCCGAACAGGTCGGCGATCGTGCCCCCGATGAGCGGACCGAGCGAGGCACCGAGGAAGATGGCCATCTGGAGGAGGCCCAGGCTGTAGCCGACCTCTTCCTGCGGAGCGATGGCGGCAACCATGATCGTCGCCGCGGCGATGGTGCCCGTGATGCACCCCTGGATTGTCTTCAGCACCACCAGCTGCCAGGGGGAGGTCACCATCCCCATCAGCAGCATCACCAGTGTGCCTCCGAACATCGCCCGCATGAGCATCGGCTTGCGCCCGTAGTTGTCCGCTATGCCGCCCCAGATGGGAGAGAAGAACACGAGGCTGATGGAAGGGAGGGCCTGGACGAGACCCGCCAGCAGCTTCAGTCGTGTCGGGTCGGTAACGCCCAGGTCCTGGAGGAAGAACGGCGTGATGGGGGTGGAAGTCGTGAAGCCCGCCACAGCCAGGAACTCGCCTGCTCCCACGGCGTAAAGGGTACTTTTCCAGTGGTTCAGGACGCGCTCCTCGTCGTGTGCGTCAGTCACTATAAGCCGGAATCAGCCTGTCATGACAGCACCCGCACTTGAACCGCGGCCCTCTCAAGGGGTACGTATACGCATGCATCCCGCCCGATGGGTTCGTCTCCTGTCTGCGCTCGCCCTTCTGTCCGCGGCCGCGGGTTTCGGATTCGCTGCAGGACGCGGACCTTCCGGACTTTCCGGCCCGCCCGTCCTGGACGCGCGCGCGGCCATACTCGTTGAGGCGCTGACGGGAGCCGTGCTCTATGAAAATGGCGCAGACCGGCGGATTCCGCCGGCAAGCCTCACCAAGCTGATGACTCTTCACCTTGCTCTTCGAGACATCGAGGAGGGGCGCCTGGATCCCTCCCGGATCGTGGAGCCCGGACCTGATGCCTGGGCACAAAACATGCCTCCGCGCTCCTCGGTAATGTTCCTCGGGCCCAACCAGAGACTCTCCGTCGAGCAGCTCCTGACGGGCCTCGTCGTCGATTCCGGCAATGATGCCGCCGTGGAGATCGCAGACCTTGTCGCGGGGTCCGTTCCTGCCTTCGTGGGCATGATGAACGGCGAGGCGGAGCGGCTTGGCTACCACGCAATGCATTTTGTCGAGCCGGCGGGGATCAGCGCGGCCAACGTCATCACGGCCCGGGAGTACGCGGATTTTGCGCGGCGTTTCGTGTTCCTCCATCCCGGCGCACTGAAGGAGCTCTTCTCGGTAAGGGAGTTCACGTACCCCCTGCCGGAAAACCTGACGTCGGGCAGCCGCGAAAAGGCGGTGAGCCAGCTGAATCGGAACGTGCTCCTCGGAAAGTACGAGGGCGTCGACGGGCTGAAGACCGGCTACATCGACGAGTCCGGGTACAACATGGCGGTGACCGCGGAGCGGGCCGGTATGCGCTTGATCTCCGTGATCCTCGGGGTTCCCGACATCGGGGCGGTCAGTGGCGCCGTGCTTCGCGCCACGGAGACCGCGGCACTGCTGGATTACGGTTTCGGAACGTTCACAACGGTGCGCCCTGCATATGACCCGCCAGTCCCGGCGCGCGTCTGGAAAGGGAAGGCGCGGACCGTTGCCCTGTCGGCCAGCCCCGAGCCGACCGTGGCGGTCCGCAAAGACCAGTCGGCGAGCCTGCGCGCAGATGTCATCCAGATACTCGATGTGGAAGCTCCCGTGCGGGCGGGGGAGGCGCTGGGGACGGTGGTTGTCACACTCGAAGGGCGCGAGATCGCGCGCTTTCCGTTGCGAGCCGCGGCGGCCGTGGAGCGGGGCGGGGTGATTCGTCGAGCGCTGGATTCGATTGCACTGTTCCTCCGCGGCATCCGTCCCGCTCAGCCTGCCTCATGATCGCCCCTTCGCGGTCGCGCACCTGCGCGCGCGTTTGACCGCTGCCGCTTTTCCTTCGTAGCTTTCATACTGCACAATCGCATCCCGGGGCTTGGCCCGGGTCAGGGAGGCTGCAATGGCAGTACGATCATCTTCGGCCGAATGGAAGGGAACGCTCAAGGAAGGCGCGGGGACCATGAAGCTGGGCAGTGGAGCCTGGGAAGGCCCATTCACCTTCGCTTCCCGGTTCGAATCCGGCAAGGGCACGAATCCGGAGGAGCTTATCGGGGCGGCAAACGCCGGCTGCTTCTCCATGTTCCTTGCGGCGCTCCTCACCGACGCGGGGTTCAAGCCCACCAGCGTCCGGACCACCGCCACGGTGCACCTTGGAGAAGGGCCGACGATCACCTTGATCGAGCTGAGCACCGAAGCGGTGGTTCCCGGCATTGACGAGGCCGCCTTTCAAAAGCACGCGGAAAAGGCACGGAGTGAGTGTCCGGTGTCCAAGGCCCTCGCGGGTCCGAAGGTCACCCTGAAGGCCCGGCTGTCGGCGTAGGGTAGGCGCCGGCCTCGCGGACCGCGGCGCCTGGGAGCGCGTAGGGCGTAGATAGGGCCTGCGGGATCTGGATTCCGCAGGCCGCCCTTTGCACAGTGGCGAATGTAGTCAATTTCTGACTACAAATTGAATGTCCGCCTCTTATCCCGTCGGTCCCGCTTCGTAGCACGCACGCCACGTTTCCGCGTCTCCGAGCTTCCCAGGAGCTTCGCGTGAACATCAAGCGCCGCAAACCGACCGACCCGGTCACTTCATCATGACTAGATCGCGTTTCCCTTGAACTGGCTCAGGTAGAGATGATGGTAGAATCCGTGCAGGTCGAGCAGCTGCTGGTGGCTGCCCTGCTCGACGATCCTGCCATTGTTGATGACCACGACCCGTCGGCGTCCCGGATGGTGCTGAGGCGATGGGCTATGACAAAGCTGGTGCGTCCCTTCATCAGCTTCAGGAGGGCGGCCTGGATGCGCACCTCGGTCCGGGTGTCCACGCTGCTGGTGGCTTCATCGAGGATCAGGATGGCCGGATTCGCAAGGATGGCACGTGTAATGGAGAGGAGCTGGCGCTGGCCCTGGCTCAGGTTTCCCGCCCGCTCCGACAGATTCGTGTTATAGCCTTTGGGCAGCAGCCGGATGAAATGGTCCGACTCCGCCTTCCGCGCGGCCTCCCTGCATTCTTCATCCGTTGCATCAAGGCGTCCATAGCGGATGTTTTCCATGACTGTATCCGCGAAGAGAAATGTGTCCTGCAGGACGAGACCGAGGTTGCGGCGCAGGTCGGCCTTCCTGTAGCTGCGGATGTCCGTGCCGTCGATGCTGATGGTGCCGCCCTGGATCTCGTAGAAACGCGTGAGGAGATTGATGATGGTGGTCTTCCCGGCGCCGGTGGGCCCAACGAGCGCGATGGTCTGTCCCGCTTCCACCTCGAGAGTGAAATCCTTGATGACGGGGCTGCCGCGGGTGTAGGCGAACTGGACGTTGCGCAGGCTCACGTCTCCGTGGAATGCGCGCAACGGGCACGGCACCTCGGCGCTTCACCGATTTCCGAAGGCGAGTCGATGATCTCGAAAACGCGTTCCGCGCCGGCAAGGGCAGCCTGGATGGAATTGTACAGGTTGGCCAGTTGACGCAGAGGCGAGGTGAAGTTCTGTCCGTAGTTGATGAACGTGGCAATCGTGCCTACGCTCACCAGGCCCTGCAGCGCGAACCACCCTCCCAGGCTGGCCACCACGATGACGAAGAAGCTGCCCAGCACGGCCGTGAGCGGCATGAGCAGCAGGGCATATGAATTGGCGGAGACCCCGGCTTCGAAGACTGCCTGGTTCTTCGCTGCGAAAAACCTCGATGACGGACGCGTTGCGCCTGAAGGCCTTGATGACCTTCTGTCCGCTGATGGCTTCCTCGGCCACGCCATTGAGCTCGCCGAGGTTCTTCTGCAGATCGCGAAAACCTTTCCGGGTGTATTTTGCCACGAATCGGGTGAACCAGACCATGACGGGCACGACCACCAGGCTCGCAAGGGCAAGCCAGTGATTGAGGATGAACATCGCGGCGAGGATGCCCAGCATTGTCAGGGCGCTGGCGATGAGCGTGGTCACGTTCTGCGAAACGGCCTGATTGATGGCGTCGATGTCGTTTGTGAGTCGGCTCATCAGGCCGCCGGCGGCATGCGTGTCGAAGAAGCTCCATTGAAAGCGTCTGAAGGTGGGTGAAGAGGTCCCGGCGCATTTCCTTGAGCGCCAGCTGCGAGACACGGGCCATGATCCAGTTGGCGATAACCTGGAATACATTGCTCAGCACGTACACCGCCAGCATGAGGAGGGCGGTCCGCAGGAGGCCGGCCAGGTCCTTTCCACCGATGAACGTGTCGATGGCGACCCCCATGAGGTACGGTCCGCCCAGTCCCAGGACAGAGTAGAGAAGCACAACTCCGATCACGCAGCCGAGTGCCAGCCTGTACGGCTTGAGATAGAGAACCAGGCGGGTCATTGCCCGCCGAGGATTGCGGGCCTTTTCGATTTTCCCGGGGCGGCTGGCTCGGGCGCTGCATGGTGGAACGGACGTCCCCTCCGGGACGCACGGAGTCAGTTGCCGGTCCACTACTCATGGAAACCGCCCCCCAGCTGCGAATCGTAGATCTCCTTGTAGATTGGACTGGTTTCCAGCAGCTGCACATGCTTTCCCTCTGCCACGATGCGCCCTTCGTCCAGGACGATGATCTTGTCCGCGTTCAATACCGTGCTGATCCGCTGTGCCACGACAAAGCAGGTGCACCCGTGCATCAGCTCTCCGAGGGCGGCCTGGATCTTTGTTTCAGTCTCCACGTCCACGGCGCTCGTGCTGTCATCCAGGATGAGAATCGTGGGCCGCGTAATGATGGCCCGGGCAATGGCGATGCGCTGTTTTTGTCCTCCCGAAACGTTGACGCCGCGCTCCTCGACGCGGGTTTCGTAGCCCTGGGTGAAGTCGCATGATGAACTCGTGCGCCTGCGCCGCCCGTGCCGCGGCGATCACCTCTTCGTTGCTCGCGTCGGGCCGTCCGTAACGGATGTTGTCGCGCGATGGTGCCGGAGAAAAGGATCGTCTCCTGCGGAACGATGCTGACATGCTCCAGCAGGGAGTCTTCCCGAATGCCGCCGCACGTCGCAGACCGCTCGATCAGCACTGCCCCCCGGGCGGCATCGTAGAAACGAGGGATCAGGTTGACCAGCGTCGTCTTGCCCGAGCCCGTGCTGCCCAGGATGGCGATAGTCTGGCCGGGCTCGGCGCTGAGGCGGATATCTTCGAGCACCGCCAGATCCGAATTGCCGTTGTAGTGGAAATCCACTCCGTCGAAACGCACCGTCGCCTGCCGCTGAGTCCGGGCAGCGGCTGCGCGTCTGCGGCTTCAATCACCTCGGGCTCGGCATCCAGGACCTCGTTGATGCGCCTGGCCGAGGCCAGCCCGTTGGCCCAGGTGTTGGAAAGCTGCGTCATCATGATGAGGGGATTCATCGTGGCGAGCAGGTAATTCGTGAAGGCGACGATCTGGCCCAGGGACAGGTCACCCTTGATGGACTGGACCCCTCCCAGCCAGATGACCAGGACCATGCCGATATTGATGAAGATTGTCAGGGCCGGGGTCATTGACGACATGAACTGCATGACCCTGACCGTCCGCTCGCGTCAGGTCTTCGTTTGCCTCGTCGAAGCGTTCCGCCTCGTGGTCGGCGCGGACAAATGACTTGACCAGTCGCGCGCCCGAGATATTCTCCTGCAGAACCGTATTGAGGCGGTCCAGCTTCTGCTGCACCGTTCGGAAGAGCGGCTCCATCTTCACGCTGAAGAAGACGATCGCGGCAGAGGTGACCAGGAGAAGCGGAATCATGGTGGTGGCAAGGGCCGGGCTTGTGACGAACATGAGGATGATGCTGCCGATCATCGACAGCGGCGCGCGCGTGCCGATTCGCAGCGAGACCTGGGTCAAGCGCTGCACGGCGCTGGCATCGCTGGTGAGGCGCACCATCAGCTTTCCCGTGGAAAACCGGTCCAGGTTGCCGTAGGAAAAGTTCTGGATCCTGACGAAGATGGCTTCCCTGCAGGTCGCGCGCCACGCTTTCTCCCACGCGAACGGAAGAATTGCTGTTCAGGATGGCGACGATCGTGCTCAGGATTGAAAGTCCGAGCATGATGGCAGAGGTTTGCAGGACCACGGCCATGTTCTTCTGTCTGATTCCCTTGTCGATGATCTGCTGGACAAGCCGCGGCAGGGCCAGGTCCAGGAAGACCATGCCCAGCAGCATGACCAGGGAAAACACGGCCAGCTTCCTGTACGGCCTGACGAAACGGAGGAGCTTTCGGACTTCACTCATTGATCGGCACGGTCCCCTTTCACGTTCTCTCCGGGGCGAAAGTCTTCTTCAGGATATCCATTGCCTCTGGATGGCGCCCAGCTCCCCCGGGGTCAGTGAGGCCATCTTCTTCTTCATCCAGAGGCGGTTCTGCTGGAAGTTCGCCTCCATGACGCTGCTGGCATGGGGGGTGAGCTCCAGGAGCACGCAGCGGCGGTCTTCGCTTTCCTGCCGGCGCGTCACAAGGCCTTTTGCCACAAGAACCTCCACCGATTGGCTGACCGCGGAGCGGCTGATCTGCTTTCGGGTCCGCCAGGTCACCCACAGACTGAAATCCTCTGCGGATGTGGCGCAGGACGTGAAACTGCTCCAGCGTGATGCCGAATTTCTCCGTCGCGGCCGACCGGAGGTTTGATCGGATGCGGTCCCAGACCGGCGGAAGGGCTTCAAGCAGCCGGTCCACGGTCTGTTGCAGGGAAGGCCTGGTATCATTCATTGGCTGCCATACCTGTTAAGCGTCTTATCTGTTAAGGATCTTAACAAGATACGGCAATCCCGTCAGAACGTCAATGGGAAGGGAGCGTTCGCCGCAGGGCGCTGCCCAGAGACATCGACTTCACCAAGGGCGCGGCCATCTTCAACATGTCCTCGGGCCTCGGCTTCGTGCCCGCAGCGAAAATGCCTGTTTACAGCGCAACGAAGGCCGGCCTCTGCGCTCTCTCGATGGCCCTCCGTCATCAACTTTCTCTCGTACAGCGACATCGACAATAGTCGGTCACGACAGGGTCGAGCAAAACATGCACGTGGGCTTCTATCCCTTTCTTTCGCAGACGCGCTTGAAGCGGTTCAAGGTATTTCCGAGCATTGTCGTAGACTTGGTCGATAACTTTGGGATCCATCACCGGCGGGATGGGTTCTGCCATGTATATCGTCGCAGCGTAGGTTCGACCGGGAATATTGGTCTCGATATCTGCCTATCCGCCGCACAATTCTGCTATGCTGATCCGATTACCTTCCTATGTGTCCCCCATTTACTATTTCTCGATTTTGGATTCTTGCCGCCCATTCCGGGTTGGCTTCCATGTGTAAAAAGCAAAGACATGGACATCAAGCCACAGCCGCACTCGCAAATCGCATGATGCAGCTCGAACATTCCGCACTTGCATCTGAGCCCTTCTGGCGGACCCGGCTCCTCTGCAGGCTCACCCCAAACGAAAACATGTGTGCCCACGCATGGCATGTGTGCCTTTTTTGCTTTTCCATTAAACTTCTGTCTTTGGAATTGACCAACCCTTGGGACCTCAAGTTGAGTCATTGGCATTTCTCTCATTCATCAGCGGCTCCTTCTCTTCACTTCAATCCGGGAGCGTATCATTGCGCTCCGGTTCCCCTGTGCGCCCAACGGCGACCATTCCCCTTCGGCGCTGCCCTGCTTGCCCCCCTCGAAAATATCCCGCCCTCAATAGCCCGCGTTAATCAGAGCCTAGTAAGCCGTGGTGTTCTTCGGTTTTTCGTCGTTTTGCTTATGGCTTGGCTGGCGCGGGAGTCTTGCTCCAGGGCAGGATCCCCGCCATCTCTCCGATGACGTTCACAAGCTCCGTGTTCGCTGGAATCACGATCTTGGCATTAGCGGAGAGCGCCGCCTCGACAGCGATAAGTCTTCGCAGCAGTTGCGCATTCCCGACGAAATACTTGTCTGCGGCCTCGTTGACGAGTTTGATCGCCTGCGCCTCGCCTTCCGCTTCAAGTATCTTCGCCTGCCTGACGCCTTCGGCTTTTTTGATCTCAGCCCGTCGCGCACCGTCCGCCATTGTTTCCGTTGCGGTTGCAAAATCGATCGCGGCCACCTTCTCGTTCTCCGCCTTCACCACCTTGTTCATCGTCGCCTGGACATCCTCGGGAGGGTCGATCTCTTTCAATTCTGTTCTTACGATGTCGATTCCCCAGTGCCCGGTTTCGTTGCGCAGCGTTTTCTGGAGCTCGCTGTTGATCATCCCACGCTCGCTGTTCGCCGACTTGAGGGTCATCGTGCCGATGATGTTTCGCAGGGTCGTTCTGGCCAAGTTCACGATCTGGGACTTGTAGTTGTTCACCGCGTATTGGGAGTTCTTTACGTTTTCCTCGTCGCTCTTCACCTTGAAGTATACTTGGGCGTCCACGCTTGCATTCAGCTTGTCGCTGGTGATGATCTCCTGCGGCTCCGCGTTCACCATAACCTCTGTGATGTTGATCTTGAAGAGTCGATCGATAATCGGGGAATCCAATTGAATCCTGGGCTGGCAAAACGGTGGTATTTCCCAAGCCTCTCCACGAGACCTCGAGTTGTCGGCCGTACGACCCTGATTCCAGAAAGAAAAATTACTACGACAACTACGATAGCAAATGAAATCCAGTAATACATGATGTGCTCCTGGCCCGACCTGACGGGCGTTGACGTTTAAGGCTGAAACGGCAGACATTGTCATCACCGTTTTCAAACCCCTAGATATAGGACAAAGCGCTCCTTTCCCCTTACGGCCTACTTAGGACGAAAAGCCTTTGACCCCGACCCCCTTTTCCTGGAAGGGACCGGCTCCACAGTCAGCTTCTCATGCATTGCCCGGCTTCTGCCGTTCCAGGTCCAAAAATGACTCCTCCGGCGCGAGCTTCTTATAGGAGTACATTCGTGCGGTCAACCCGGGGTTTGAATGTCCCAGCACGGCCGCAACAGCCTGAATGTCCTTGCCTCGCTGAATCTGGATTGCGGCCCAGGTGTGTCGTAGCTGCTGCCCGGTCACTTCCCTTCCGATAGTCCGAAGGGCTTCGTGCTTGATACGATTGGTAACAGAGATACGACTAAACGGCCTGCCTTGATGCTCGAACAGTCGGGTCGTACCATGAAAGTGCTTTTTGATGCGCTCTATGAACACTTTCTTGACGTGGATCACTCTATCCTTCGAACCTTTTCCGATCACTCTCACCTCGACGAACTGGCCTTTCTTGCTCTTGATGTCGGCGAGTCGTATTCCCAGCATTTCAGACACCCTGACTCCCGTACCGATGAGAAACTTTGCCATCAATCTGATAGTGCTGTCTTTTGTGCGTTCAATAAGCAGCCGGGCTTTGTTCACGTTCAAGAGCTTGTCCGCGTGCAAGGGCAGAAACTCGATCTTCTTCAGCCGCACCGACTTCAGCACATCCTCCAGCTGATAACTCCTTCGCAAATCTGAGGCGTACTCGCTGTGCCGGAAGGCATAGCGAATGCGATTCTTTGCCGCTGCGATCTTCCTGTTGATCGTCGCTGGCGAGTACCTCTTGCCGTTGCCCGCGTCATCCAGCCAATTCGCGTATTGTTCGAGCCCGTCAGCGATGAAAAGTCTCTTGTCCTTCACGAACTCTATGAATTGCTTCACATCGAGCCTGTACCTATCGTGTATGCCTTCGAGTTCGGCAAGGAGTTTGTCATGGCCTCGATTCAGCCCTTGTTCCTTCGCTCCTGTCTCCATGTTCTTCTCCAGGTAATTACCCATTAATATTATGTAATGTAACAGATAAATATCTCAAAGTCAAGACTGAATTTGTCGAGAGAACCCGCCTTGGATCATGGTCGCTGGGGGCTTGGGATAGCGGGCCGGCTTCGCACGAACAGACAGCCAGTGGCAAACCCACATGAAGATGACAGTCCTTGAGGTTCAGTTTTCCTGAAGATACATGGAGAAGACGATGTCGACAGACTTGAGGTCTACGTGCGGCAGCGCGCTCAGTCGAACAGTCTGCTCCCTCGCGCGGCCAATATGCCGTTTACGCGAGGGCTGATCATAAACGGGACGCGGTGTTCCGGGACAGTGCATTAGCGGTCGAGCGCGCCCTCTACCAGGCGAGGGACTTTGTCCCCCAGCGGATCGTCCTTCGAGTCAAAACGGGCAACCAAGTTCCCCTTGCGATCGAGCAAAAACTTGTTGAAGTTCCAGGTGATTCTGCCCGGAAAGTGTGGGTTCGTCGCCTTGTCCGTGAGGAACGCGTAGAGGGGATGGATGGTCTTGCCCTTCACAGAGATCTTGGAGAACATCGGGAACGTGACACCGTACGTCAGGCTGCAAAAGCTCTTGATCTCGGCTTCCGTTCCCGGCTCTTGGCGCATGAAGTCATTCGATGGAAAACCGAGTACCTCGAATCCGCGATCCTTGAAGCGCGTATATAGCACTTGCAGGTTCTTGTACTGGGGCGTGAACCCGCACTTACTGGCCACGTTCACGATAAGAAGGACCTTCCCTGAGAATTCCGACAGAGTTCGCTCGTTCCCATCGATGTCCTTTGCCGTAAGAGCGTAAATGTTTTTCATGAATCAAAGATAGCCACCAAAGGCGAAAACGGGAAGCCACCGACGGCGTGCGCGGATAGACGGTTCCCATGGTGACCCCCCAAAGCGAAGCAAAAGAACAAACCCCCGCTTTTGTTTCGCCGGAAAGGCTGCTTGCTCCACGAGACTTGGCACTTTGAGACGGCGGTTCAAAACCAGACAACGTGGCGGGTCATTTGCCCGCGATTATTTTCTTCTTGGTTTCTGGGCTCCCTACTTTTATGGGAACCTTCACCGCATCTTCCATCGGATCTTTGAAGGGCACCTCGATTCGAAGCAGGCCGTTCTCATAGGTCGCTTCGGCCTTGTCAGGTTTCACTGCCCAACCCAAAGCCAATGAGGCAACAAAGTCGATGTCCCTTGCTGGCGCTGTCAGGTGGACGCTGTCTTCTAAGATCTTCACATCGACGGTATCGGCTGGTGCTCCTGGGATGGCGAACTCCACTACGAGCTTGCGGTTCTCGGAGTCAGCATACGCCACTGTGTCAGGCGCAACCTTCATTCGGTATTCGGGCATCTTGGTACCCTCCTTTTTGATATGTCTAGAATGTAAGCATGGCGAGGGTAGAAAGATAGGGACTTCGATTCGTGGCCGCCGGGGTAGACTGATCAGCAACAACAAGAACTCCGGTCTGGCAGGTGCTCCGCAATCCTTTCAGATTGAAGGATTTGAGCAACTGGGCGGGGGCGCCCGCGTTCGGTGGGCGCCCCTCCGCTTCATCTTCAGAAGCTCACTGCCTCCTTCGCCTCTTCCTGCTCCTCTGCGGCCGGCTCGTCGGATTTCTCCTCCCCTCGCGTCGGATCCCCGTCCTTCTTGATCTGCGGCTTGAACTCCACGTGCTCCGCCACGATGAAAATGCGCGAGTGCGGCTTGCCGTCCGCGTCCGTCCACTTGTCCTGCTTCAGCCTCCCCACGACCCTGCACCCCGCGCCCTTTTTTCAGGTACTCTCCGCACACCTCGGCCAGGCGCGTCCAGGTGGAGACGTCGAAGAAGGAGACCTCCTTCTGCAGCTGTCATCCTGCTTGAAGGCGCGGTTGCATGCAACGGTGAACTTGCACACCGCCGTGCCCTTGGGCGTGTAGGAAAGCTCGGGGTCCTTCACAAGGTTCCCCTCGATCAGAATGGAGTTGAGATTGTTCATTCCGTCCTCCTCATATGCACAAAATACGGGCAGAGCGGGCGCGGCGATTGAAAAAAGCAGGAAGAATCTGCACGCTTGTGTTTCATGAGAGGATCTGGTTGGGGACGGGACAACCAATGGCTTTGAAGGCAGGTTGCCCATCAGCAGGGCCGTTGTAAAGCGCTGCATCTGAGCTGGGTTGGCATCCCGCCACAGAAGCTACAACGAGACTAAGCCGCCGCCGACCAGACGGCCGGCCTCAGGCTAGCGGTAGGCGGGGGGCCGCGCAGCAACGGGGAGGCCGGGAAGGAGGTCTTTGAACGGGCGTGATGCCGCAGTTCGGCTATTTCGAGTAGAGGCGGTCGATCGCGGCCATCGTCTCATTGTCGATGGAGCCCTTAAACCAGGACTCCTGCATTGGTGAATCTTGTTTCATGATCGACGTTGGCGAGTTGATATGGTCCAAACCGATCATATGCCCTATTTCGTGGCTTAGAACACCTTCCAGGTAATAGGAATCGGGAAGATTAGTCGTTTTTGTCGTGAAGCGTGCAATCTGGTTGTTGAAAATGATGTCTGCCTCTACGATGGAACCCTGTCTGTCATACCAGCAACGGGTATAAGCTGCCAGGGAGATCGGCAGCTCCTCGGGCCAGCGTGTGACGAAGGACACCGTGCTCTTTCCGTCCCGATGGAGCCCGGCTCTGTGACGTCCGCCATACACGAACTTCAGCGGCGTCCTTTTCGACCATTCGTCGAACACCATGCGGATGGTTGTTTCGCTGAGAATGTTCGCCTCTTTGTTCACGTAATAGGTGACGGAGAGTTGACGCCAACGGTGAGGCCCATGTGCCTGTTCGGTCTGTGAACAGGATGTCACTGCCGTCAACCAGAGAATACTGCCTCCCACGAGGAGCCAGCTCACTGCGACGCAACGCCCCTTCATGTACAAACACTAAGGCGGCGGCCAAGGATGGTCAAGGAGAGGCATGAGGATTTTGCTTGCGTCCCCCTAAACTGCGAGATATAGTTTCAACCTGAAAATGCCATTAAATATGGAGGTGTGAGTAATGAAGTATCCTTTGCTCGCCTTGTTGGCGGTTTCAACTGCTCTTCTATTGTTTGAAGGTTGCCCCAACCCCAACGACTCTGGTGGTGCAGGTGCGAACTTCGATCCGGCGCAGTATTATACCAAGAGTGACATCAACAGCTACCTTGGGGCTGCTTTGCCGACGTATGCAAACTCCAACAATGTCACGGCCACCTTGAGCTCCGGCAACACTTCCTATGCCAACGGGACCTCCATAACAGGCTCCCTGCCGTCGGGCGCGTGGCAAGTACTTGTAAAGGTCAAGAACAATACAGGGGCGGTCGCTACATTGTTCCTGGGCGACAGCCCGACTCACCAGGATTCCTGGACACTCCCCCTCACTTCGAATGACTCACTGCTTTTGTACCATTTGAGGCCCAACGGAACTGCCCTGAGCAGCTTCCCGAACTGGTGGGCAACGAGCACCGGGTCGGTGAACATCACTGTCACTGGGCTCTTCTATTTCTTCGATCCTGTCACCGGGCAGGCCATAGGAGATACATTTCGCTTTAAGCGGTCCCGCCCCCTGCTGTGTGCTGTGCATGGTGAATGAGGCGCCCGACGCACGGTGATTGTGCGTTTGCACGCTTCGTGTGAGCAAAGGCCGGCACAAACCTCCGTTGCCGACAGCGCTAAAATCGCTTAAAGTAGCCCGGGATGCCGGACCTGGAAAAGAGGATCAGCGGAGACTGGATCGAGCTGAGGGAAAAGGCCAACGATCTGCATACCCTGCTGGACGCGCTCGCCGTGCCGCCGCACCAGATGCGGGCCGCGGCGGACGCGCTGCGCCATTCCGTGGAGCAGGGCATCATCGAGTTCAAGAGGACCCTGTTTGCTCCTGTCCTCGTCGCCCTGGAGACGGCCCGTTACAAGTCCCTTGCCCCCGACGACATGGGTGCGCAGGAAAAGTCGCTTGCCGTGCTTCTCCTTGCCATCCTCGTGCAGCGGCTCTTCTGCATGGAGACCCTTCCCCTTGTCCGGCCCCATGACGAGAAGAGGGATTTCGGCGTGGACAGCCTCCAGGTCGGCGCCATTCATCACGGACGTCAACGCGCGGCTGAAGGCGGATCCCGGCTTCCGCGGGCATCCGGCGGTGAAGAATATCCTGATGCAGGTGCAGAGGTACAACGGGGAAAACCGGAAGATGCGGGAGCTCCTTCCGACCATCAAGCCGGAGATGCGCTCTTCCTTTCTTGCGAACTTCTCCCGGACGTTCGACGAAATCATCGGCAGCATCCGCCGCCAATACTCCTCGATTCTTCAGGAGGACGCGTCCGCCAGACAAGGCCCGAAAAGAGGGCTTCTCCCTTGCCCTGATCCCGCTGAAAGAGCTGGCGCCGCTGCTGGCCAGCCAGGCCCGGGAAGTCTCGAAGTTCCGTTCGACACTCGCCAACGCGCGGGAAGAGAAGTACAAGATCCGCGAATCCCTCGTGCGCCTGTACGACGGGCGGCAGGCGGTGCTCAAGCTCGTGGAAGACGAGTCAAGAGCATACCGACGTCTGTGCCAGAGGATTCAGCAGGACGACATCGATGGATGCGCCAACGCCATGGCCATGGGATTTCGTGACGAGATTGCAGGTCTCCTGGAGAAGCAGGGCAAACGGGAAGGACCCGAGTAGGGCTGCGAACGGCAGGCGCAGGACCGCGGGCGGCAAGCGCGGCGTCAGCCGTCCTCGATGCCGACGAGCCTGCAGCCGCCCGTCACGGTAGACGTGCTTGAAGCGGATATTCTTGCGGCGGGAAATGAAGACAAGCTCGCCCTCTGAGAGGTAGAAATCGTCGAGCTCCCTCTCCACGTCGGCGGAATAGTAGCGCGTCAGGTACTCCAGCAGTCCGTCGAGGTTGATCTGCTCGAAGTGCTCCACCAGTCGGTTGAACACCTCCCTGCTTCCCCGCCGTTCGAGGAAGTACATCTTCTGTGCCATGAAGAAGATGATGTGGTCCCTCGTGTGCTCCATGGTCATTCATAACATCGACATCTTGGCGCATTAATCTCCAGTCGAAATTGCCCGGTTGGGGCGTTTCAACGAACGCGCGATTCCTGGTATACTCCCCTGAGGAGGGTCGTCATGGCGAAGGGGTTCAGTCTCGAGATCGATCCGTGGAGCTACCGGGCGAAGTGCCAGGAGGACGGCTCGTGGGTCGAAGAATACATCGAAAAGCCTCACCTGAGCCCCCCAGAAGAGGAATCCCTGCCGGCCGACCGGAAGGCCGAGCTCCTGCTCAAGCGGAACAACTACGCCGATCTTCCCGTCGTGAACTATACGACGCAGTACGGGATGGGATGCTTCGAAGGATTGAAGGCATTCCCCCAGCCCGACGGCTCGCTCGCCCTGTTTCGCCCTGACGAGAACGGCAAGAGGATGGAAGCCTCGATGAAAGGCCTCCTGATGCCGGCGTATCCTTCGTCGCTGTTCCTCGCGGCCGTGCGGAAGGTCGTGGGAAAGAACAAGGCGCTCGGGATTCGCCCCGTTGTACGATCCGGAGTGGGCCGCTGACGACTTTGTCCGGGGCAGCGCCGTGTACATCCGCCCCTTCACTTTCGCCGAGCCGGGCATCGGCGTGGGAATTTCCCGCCTTCCCTGGGTCATCATCGTGACTACCCCGGTCGGGTCGTATTTCAAGCCGGGCAATTCGAAGGCAGTCACGACAAAACGCGTGCGGGCCAACCCGGGTGGAACGGGCTGGATCAAGGCGGATTCCAATTACGTGACGAGCGCCCTGGCGAAAAAGGAAGCCGAGACGGCCGGGTACATGGAGGCGGTGTTTCTGGACGCGAAGGAGCACTCGTACTTCGAGGAAGGGTCGTCCTGCAATATTTTTTTCGTGATGAAGGATGGCGCCCTGGTCACGCCGAGCCTCGAGGACACGATCCTGCCCGGGCATCACGCGCAGAAGCGTGCTCCTGCTGGCAAAGGAAAAGGGAATCAGCAACCGAAGAGCGGAGGGTGTCGATCACAGAGGCGTTTTCCGATGCGCGGGAGTGTTTCGTCTCGGGCACCGCGGCGGGGATCACGCCCATCGAATCAATCACCCACGAGGGCCGCGAGGCGGTGTTCTGTTCGCGGGCCGTGGGCCAGGTGACCAGGGAGCTCCTGAAGACGCTGAAGGGAATCCAGTACGGGGCGCTGCCCGGACCTGCACGGCTGGATGTTTCCCGCGCTCTGAATCTCTCCGCATCTACCAGGTTGCGGCCTCGAAGTCCTTCGGCAGCGCTGCGTAGAGGTCTGCAGGACGAAACCGGTCACCGGGTACAGGATCCCGCGCATGTTCAGCGAGGGCTGGCTCCTGTCCTCACTTCGCTTGACCGTGTCCGGGCTGCGCGCGAGGGACGCCGCGATCTCGGTCGCGGAGGACAGGTAGACCAGGGCTTCGGATTTCTTGTTCCTGTCACCCGTTCTCTCCGCGAGGCGGAACATCGTAACCCCCAGATTGTTGTTCACCCTGACCAGGGACTCCAGGAGCGCGCGGTCATCCGGGCGATCCTCGGGATGCAGGAAACCCAGTGCTGCCCGCCTCGACTCGAGCCGGTCAAGCAATCGCAGGAAATAGCCCTGGGCGGCGAAATAGTCGCCGCGCTGGTAGAACGTATCTCCCAACGCGTACAGGAGGTTCTGCGGCGGCTGCCCCGGGAGTGCCTGCGGGACGAGCGCGACAGCGTTCGCGGAGGCGGGCTTGCCGCTGGGGGCGGCGGCGTCCGTCGAGGCCGTCGCAACGGGCCCGGCCTTCTCCGGAGCAGGCGCCAGGGCCTCGTTGCCCGACGGGTAAGCTGATGCATCCTCGGCGCTTGTGAAAGACACCAGGGCGGACTTGTAATCTTTCTGCCCGTACTGCACGTAGCCGATCTTGTACGTGAGCAGGGGGTCAGTGTAGAGGATTCGAAATCGCGTTCTGAAACTGCAACGCCGCGGTCTGCAGGTCCCCCTGGATGTAATAATACAGGTCGCCAAGGACTGCATACGGTCTTCCATACAGGCGATCCCGGTTGATCAGCTTGTTCTTCTGATTGTTCTCCACGAGGCGGATCGCCGTCAGCAGCTCCCGTTCGGCCAGGATGTACTCCTCGGCCTTGTAGTGAGTACTCGCCGAGCCGGGTGTGCGTGTCGATCTCGACATTGAGCCTGCGGACCGTGATTGCATCCGTTCTCCCCGTGCGGTCAAGCAGCTTCACGGTCGCGTCCAGCGCTTTCTTTTCATCGGCCGAGTCCTGCACGATCCGGTAATAGCGGGCAAGGTTATAATGCACCTGGTACAGCCCCGGCTGCGTCTTGTCCGCCCTGAACAGCACCTCCTGCACGTAATCCAACCGGCGGTGTTCCACGAGGTAGCCGCCGAGCTCGGCAAAGACCGGGGCATCGATCTTGACGTCGGGCCGGGTAGCGTAGAACGCGCGCAGCCTCTCCACCTCGGCGCCGTTGTCCGTGCGGATGAAGAAGCGCAGCATCCTGAAAAGCAGCTCGTCGCGCGCGCCGTACTTGTTGAGAAGAATCGCATAGGATAGCCGGGCAGTTTCAAGTTTCGACGTGTCCCTGTCTCCCCACAGCAGGTCGTTGTCGCCCGTGGCAAGGAGCGCATCGTAATCGTCCCGGTGCGCGTCCAGGTATTGCTTCAGCAGCGCATCGGCCTTTTCGTAGCCCGCCAGCTGCGTGGACTCCATGCGGGCATAGTCCAGGACGCCTCTCTTGTCTCCCGGGTACGTCCTGAGAAGGTCGTCGTATTTCTTCTCCGCCAGCACATACTGGCGCTTTGCGGCAAAGGCCTCGGCATAGCTGTAATACCAGCCTTTCAGCGGCCAGACCGACGTGGCCCGCGCAAACCGCTCGTTGGCCAGCGTGTAGCGGTCGTTGAAGATCTGGTTGTAGCCTGCACGGTAGTTCGCATATGCATACAGGGGGCGATACACGTAGTTGTATCCGAGGAAACCGAACAGGCCCCCGGCCAGCACCGTGATCGCAATCACGCGGAGCAGCGGCAGGAAGTTTTCCCTGAAAGCGTATGCAAATGTGCGCTGTTCAGCTTCGAAAGACGCGCCGGTCCTCTTCTCGTATCCGGCAGGGATCCTGATCCGTCTTCCCGAGATCCGTCCTGCAAGCGCGGCGATTTCTTGTGTGCTGGCGTCCCTCAGGAGGAGGTTGACAAGGGCCGTCAGATCCGCGCCAGCCGCGGTGCCTTCGCCGATGATGTCCTGGACGACGATCTTCAGATTCCGGGGAAGGGATTCGAGGGCTCGCTTCAGCTGTGCGAACTGCTCGGGTGTCAGCTCGATCTCGCTCTCGATGCCCGGCACGGACGGCGCGGCAGCCGCCCGGGGCTGGGGGCGCTGCTGCTTGCGCTCCGCAGGTCGCTGCCGCGGCGGGGCCGCCGGTCGAGGCTTCGGCTCCGGCGCCGGGGCTCCTGCCGCGCCGAACTCCTCTGCGGATGCCGGCAGGCTGAACTGGTCGAGGTTCAGATCCTCCAGGCTCTCCTCTCCGAGGGACTCCATTTCGGCGCCCATGATTTGAGCGGGCTCCCCGGGTATCTCCGCCGGGAGCTGGTCACCTTCGCTTCCGGCGGCCTGCCCTGGAAGGGTCGCGGTGTCCAGGTCAAATCCTGATACCGCTGCCTGGTCGAGGGCGGGCTCTTGGAGCGGGGACAGGGGTTCTTGGAGCGGGGACAGGGGTTCTTCGAGCGAGGACAGAGGCTCTTCGAGCGAGGACAGAGGCTCTTCAAGGGACGTGGGCGCATCGAGTGAAGGCACGGGCTCATCGACGGACGCCGGCTCGTCAAGAGAAGGAATGGGTGCATCGAACAACGCCGGCTCATCGAGTGAAGGCATGGGTTCATCCAGGGCCTCGGTGGAGCTTGCCGGGGCCGCAGGTTCTTCAGACGGCTCGGAGAAGCTCAGGTCGCCGAGTTCGGGAAGATTGAAGCTCTCACTCGCCGGCCTCCGGAGCGTCCGGCTCCGCTCTAACGTCGGGCTCGCGCTGCGCTTCCTCTTCGGGCAGCGTCTCCAACTGCGAAAGATCTGCTTCGAGGCTGCCGGCCTCGCCCTCGGGCAGCGCGAACGAATCCTCTTCCGTCAGCTCTTCGATCCCCTCAGGAGCGGCCTCCTCCCCGAAAAGTGAGCTGAAGTCCAGGCCTTCGTCGGCCGCGCCCTGAACCACAGGCTCTCCAGCCGGCTCCTGTGCGGGGGGCTCTCCCGCGGTTTCTTCTTCCGGAAGAGCGGAGAGGCTTTCAAAAATGTCCTGGAGGCTCTCGCTCTCCGCCGCCTCGGGACCGAGCGAGTCCAGAGGGCCTGCTTCCGCGGTCGAGGTCTCTTCTCCCGGGGCAGGCACTTCATCGATGGTTTCTGAGCGCGCGGCGCGGATTGCGGGCTCGTTTCCCAGGGAGTTGAGGACCTGCGTGAACCGTTCGATATCCTCTTTGCTCGGCATGAAGCTCCTGAATCAAGTGTCGGTACGATCCGCGCACGCCATTACTCAAGCAGCGGTGCGTTTCGGCCGAAACCTATTATAAGCAAAAGCTTCCGGACGTCCATCATGAAGGCACGCGTGCGACACACCGAATCCGAACCCATTCGCGAATCGCCCGGCGGCCCAGGTCCGCCCGAAAAGGGTCGGGCTCGTGAAATGCCTTCTGCTTGCGTGCCTGCTGCTCGGACCAGCCGCGGCGTTCGCCGCGAATCCCATCTCACTCGATGTCGCGGTGAAGAGCATCAGGTCGTCGCAGCCGCCCCGTATGGTCGAGGACGAGCTCGTGCTGAGCTTCAAGCCCGAGAGGCCAGTCCGGTTTGTCGGCGTCCGATTCGCGCATGAATCATGGAAGATCCTTCATCCGTACGCAATGAACGAACGCGGCGTTTTTGTCCTGGACTATCCCGTGCCCGGAGGGCGTGCTGGAGATCCGCTACAGGATCGTGGTCGATGGGTTGTGGATGACGGACCCCGCCAATCCGGTTACTGACACCGACGACGCCGGCGTCTCCTTCTCCGTGTACAGGCTGGAGAATGAACCGGTGCGCACGGTGGTCAATCCGAAACCGGACTCCGCTGGCGCGCTTACGTTCGTCTTCAAAGGCAGCCCGGGGCGCCGCGTGTCCATTGTCGGGGATTTCAACAACTGGGACCCGTTCATGGATCCGCTGGACGAAACCGCGCCGGGATCCTATTCGGTCACGCTTCGCGTGCCCGCCGGGGAGCACTGGTACTATTTCTTCAGTGACGGCCGCCGCATCCTGGATCGTTTCAACGCGCAGACGGGGGTCGACCCCGACGGCGGCACGGTCAGCTACTTCGCTTCTCCTTCCTGATTCCTGATCCCCTCTCGACGTCTCTTCATCCGGTGGATCGAGTCGAACCATTTCAGTGCGCTCTCGTTGCGGAAAGGGATGCGGTACAGCTTTCCCCTGAAGGTGAAATGAAGCTTGTCTCCGGGGTCCACGGAGAGGGCCCCGACGCCCGGCCAGGGGCGCGGAAAGTGGAATGCCGATGCGGGTGCGGAAGATGAGTCGCTGATTGGTCAGGAACGCCCTGCCGAACGCGAACACGCGCAGGTTCGGGAATCTCTCCTGCGTGAACAGGAAGCGCGGCCGTGAGATCAGCACGATGTGCTCGTCCGGCGCCAGCCCGAGGCGCACCTCGCTGCGGATCGGCGCCAACGGCATCGTGCTGATGTGCTCGTAGTGGGCAGGCAGGGGTACCCAGCCGCCCTCGGCTCTGCCATTCTCATCCGCGGCGGACAGCCGGCAGCCTGCATCGATGACCCACGTGGAGAAGCAGCTCGAGCACTCGATCATGTTCGTGCTGAACGGCCGCACGAGCTTCAATCCTTCCATCGTTCCGCAGCTCGGGCAGCGATACAGCACGCGCGTCACGTTCACCGCCAGCCCTGCCCGTCGGGCGGAGGAAGACGGCAGCGCGCATCTCGAAGTCGGGGCTGCGGATGGCCGCGGCGATGTCTGACGAGGATGCGCTCGTCAGCGTCGGGATGTCGTCCGCCTGGTACAGTCGCGAAAAAACGCCGCGGATCGGGATCCTCCTCCAGCGTCGGGCCCAGCGCGGATAGACGAGGTATGCCCCTTCCAGCCGGCAGACATAGACCGGCACGCCGAGCTTGCGGATCAGCTTGGCGATCCCGGTGAAGAGGGGCTGGGTTGTTCCGTCCCAGGTGCGCACACCCTCGGGGAACAGGCCCACCAGCCCGCCCTTGCCGATGAGGGTGAAGATCGATCGCAGGGCTGAGAGATCGGAGGCGGCCTTGCGCTTCGGGAAGGCGCCGAACCACCGGATGAGCCGCCCCAGCGCGCGCTTGCGGAAGAGGTCCTCCGTTGCGGCGAAATACACCGGTCTTTTCAGCATGGCGTAGACCCAGATGGGGTCGAAGAGTGTCGAATGGTTGGCGAGGATGATCCCTGCGCCGGATCCAGGCACAACGGAAACGTTGACGGGAGTGATCTGGAAATATCGCAGGATGATGCCGCGCAGCATCCCCAGCATGAATCGATAGAAGAGCCGATTTACCAGCCTCGGCTGGCGAAAGCTCATTTGCGCGGCGTTCGGCTCGGCCATCGAGGAGAAAGATAGTCAAACGCGGGGGGCGGCGCAAGCGCCGGGACAGCGCGGAAGCGCCGCAGGTTCAGTCGGCCTTTCGGCCATCGCGGCCGCTCCTGGCGGCATTCCCCTGGCCTCGGCCGACTTCGCGGCTCTCGCTGCCTGCTGCGCAGGCAGCTGCCGCCCTTCGCGCGGCTAGGCCGCGCTACGCATCCTTGTCTTCAGCTGCACCCCGTGGTCGAGCCGCACGTGTCGCAGCGCATGCAGGTGCCGCTGCGCACGAGGGTGAAGTGACCGCAGACGGGGCAGGGGTCCCCCTCGTAGCCCTTCATCTTTGCCACGTGCACCTCGTTGTCCAGCGCCACGACCTCGCCATGGCCGTTGCCGTTCACGTCGTCACGGTGCCCGTTGCTCCGGTTCGTGGTCGTGGCAATCAGGTCATCCGGCTTCACCTGCACGAGGTCCGTCCTCCCCAGGTACGAGAGGGCGAGGTCGCGGAAGATCAGGTCCAGCACCGAGGTGGTCATCTTGATGTGGTCGTGGCCGCTGACCATCCCGTTGGGCTCGAACCGCGTGAAGGTGAACGCATCCACGTACTCTTCCAGCGGCACGCCGTACTGCAGGCCGAGGGAGACGGCGATGGCAAAGCTGTTCAGCAGGGAGCGGAAAGCGGCGCCTTCCTTGTGCATGTCGAGGAAGATCTCCCCCACGGTCCCGTCCTCGTACTGGCCGGTCCGGAGGAAGATGCTGTGGCCGCCGATCTTCGCCTTCTGCGTGTAGCCGAAGCGCTTGGCCGGCAGCGGGTTCCGTCTTCTTGCCGCGCGCGGGGGCCAGGGCAAGGCCGATGCCCGACTCACCTGAATCCTTGGCGATGGCAAGCACGGCCGCCGCCGCGGAATCCGAGCCCGGCATGAGCGACGACAGCGGCTGGCTCAGCTTCGAGCCGTCGCGGTACAGCGCGATGGCCTTCAGCATCTTGCGCCACGACAGCAGGTAGGCGCCCTTGATGTCGTCTATCGTCGCGGAGGCAGGCATGTTGATGGTCTTGGAGATGGCACCGGAGACGAAGGGCTGCACGGCGGCCATCATCTCGATGTGAGCCTTCCACGGGATGGAGCGCTTGCCGATCTTTCCGTTCGGCGTTGCCGTGTCGAACACGGCGTAGTGCTCGGGCTTCAGGTGCGGAGCGCCCTCGATGGTCATGGTGCCGCAGGCGTACAGGTCCGCGGCCTCGATATCGGCGGCGGAGAACCCGAGGTAGGCCAGCAGGGAGAAGCCGGTCTGGGAGAAAGTGGTCTCGGGAATGCCGAGGGTTTCCTCCAGGAAATCTTTTCCCAGGACGTGCGACGTGAAGGAGAAGGCCGTGGAAAACGCGTTGGCCAGCGACGCGTTCACCTTCACGATTGCCGCGTCGGTGAACCCCTTCTGCCGCAATGCGTCCGAGGAGACGCCCGGGGCGCCGTCCAGGCTCCCGTGGCCCAGGCAATAGCGCACGATGTCCTCGATCTGCTCCTCCGTGTAGCCGAGCCTGCGCAGCGCCGGGGGCAGCGAGGTGTTGATGATCTTGAAGTACCCGCCGCCGGCGAGCTTCTTGAACTTCACCAGGCTGAAATCGGGCTCGACGCCCGTGGTGTCGCAGTCCATGACGAGGCCGATGGTGCCCGTGGGCGCGATGGCGGTGACCTGCGCGTTCCTGTAGCCGTACTTCTCTCCGAGGGACAGCGCCCGGTCCCATGCGCGGCGCGCCGCCGCCATCAGGTCCGGCGGGCAGAACAGCGCGTCGATGGGCTGCGGGATGACGGAGAGGCCCTCGTACTCGTCCGGGGCCGCGCCGTAGGCGGCCCTCCCGTGGTTGCGGATGACGCGGAGCATGTCGTCGCGGTTGGCTGTGTAGCGCGGGAACGGGCCGAGCTCAGCCGCCATCTCCGCCGATGTGGCGTACGCCTCCGCGGAAACGATGGCCGACAGGGCCGCCGCAATGGCGCGGCCTTCCGCGCTGTCGTACGGGATCCCCATGACCATGAGCAGGGTGCCCAGGTTGGCGTACCCGAGCCCGAGAGTGCGGAAGTCGTAGCTCTTGCGGGCGATCTCCCGGGCGGGGAACTGCGCCATGAGCACGCTGATCTCCAGCACGATTGTCCACAGCCGGATGGCGTGGCGCAGGTCCTCGATGCGGATCTCCCCGGTCTGCTCGTCGTAGAAGGTCATGAGGTTCAGGGACGCGAGGTTGCACGCCGTGTCGTCGAGGAACATGTATTCCGAGCACGGATTGGACGCCCGGATCTCCCCGTCCTGCGGGCAGGTGTGCCAGTCATTCACTGTCGTGTGGAACTGCAGTCCGGGGTCCGCGCACAGCCAGGCCGCCGTGGCGATTCGTTCCCAGATCTCGCGCGCCTTGACGCGCTCCCGGGTCTTGCCGTCCGTCCGGTTCACCAGCTCCCACCAGCCATCGTCGAGCACCGCGGCCATGAACGTGTCCGTGAGCCGCAGGGAATTGTTTGACGACTGGCCGCTGACGGTGTTGTATGCCTCGCTGTCCCAGTCCGTGGTGTACTCTTCCGGCTCGAAGTCCCAGATGCCCTGCTCGGCGAGCTGGATCACCTGGTGGACCCAGGAAGCGGGCACCTCTTCCTGGAGTGCTTCCTTCACGGCGCGCTCCAGATCCTTGTTCTTCCGCGGATCGAATGACGCCGCGCCGTTCCCGTTGTCTTCGGGCCGGGGCCGGCATGCCTCGAGGATGCGCTTGGTGTGACGGCGCAGGATCCTGCTGCCGGTGACCATTGCCGCGACCTTCCGCTCTTCCTCCGCCTTCCAGTCGATGTAGCGGAAGACGTCGGGGTGGTCCGCGTCCAGGGTCACCATGCGCGCCGCCCGCCGCGTGGTGCCGCCGCTCTTGATCGAGGAGGCGGAACGGTCGCTCACCTTGAGGAACGACAGCAGGCCCGAGGAAGCCCCGCCGCCGGAAAGAGGCTCGCTGGAGGAGCGCAGGTTCGAGTAGTTGGTGCCGGTGCCCGATCCGTACTTGAACAGGCGCGCTTCCCGGGTGATGAGGTCCATGATCCCGCCCTCGTTCACCAGGTCGTCCTCAATGGAAAGGATGAAACATGCATGCGGCTGCGGGCGCTCGTATGCGCTCGTTGCCTTCTCAACTTCGCCCGTGTCGGGATTGACGAAGAAGTGACCCTGCGCAGGCCCCTTCAGGCCGTAGGCGGCGTACAACCCCGTGTTGAACCACTGCGGCGAGTTGGGCGCGCCCATCTGCCGCGCGAGGATATAGCACATCTCGTCGTAGAAGGCCTGGGCGTCTTCCTCCGTGGAGAAGTACTTGTACTTCTTTCCCCAGTCCATCCACGTGAAAGCAAGCCGGTGGAAGACCTGGCGGGCATCCGTTTCCCCAGTCGTTCGCACCCGGGGCCGCGGCCGCTTCCGCGGCAGTTGCCGTGGCGACAACTCCATTGCCCTTTGCGGCGGCGGCCCGAATGCCGCTTTCCGTGGCGGCCATGGCGGCAGCAGCCGGGACCCCGCGCTTGCGGAAGTACTTCTGCGCCAGGATATCCGTCGCTATCTGCGACCATTGGCCTGGGACAACGACGTTATCCTGGTGGAAGATCACCGTGCCGTCAGGATTGCGGATCTCCGAAGTGCGAGGCTCGAAAGATATGCCAGAATAAGGGCTTTCCCCCGATCGGGTGAAGCGCCTCTGAATCTCCATAGTGTCCCCCTCCCCGAAACATGGCGAGACGAAACACTAGTGTAACAGCAAGGGCGCGCAGAAGGCAAGTCCGAAATTTCTCCTTCTTACTTTTCGACCCTTCGAACCGCCAGGGACTGTCCTCCGGGCGGCCCTCCCGCGGATTGCAGCGCCCCGTCCAGCGCGTCGAAGGCGTTCAGGAACGAGGCCCGGTCGGGACGACGGCGATGCGGCGGGCAAGTCCCGCCTCCCGCGGGGTTCCCGCCCGCATCCGCTCAAGGGTGGCGTTCTGGAAGCCCCAGACGCCGGTCCGCTCCTGCTGCATGAGGTAGCTCTGGAACTCGTTGACAACGAGGTAATGGTCGGTCGTGTCGTATGAATGCGCGGCAAGGTAGTCCAGCCAGACGGCCTGCTCATCCGGGAGCCAGGGCAGCCCATGCCGCCTCGGTGGCGTCCCGGAATGCGGGGATCGTGAAAAACAGGCCATGGAAGCTCTCGTGGGTCAGGAGAAGGGATCGCAGGAGCGGCGAGGAGCCGCGGGAAATCGACAGGATGCACCCGTCTCCTGCCGCGAAGCCCGCGGCCGTCTTCTTTATGACCCCGTTTTCGGCCAGGATTGTTTCGAGGGCGCTCTCCTCCACGGAGAGCCCCGGCGGGTCTTCCCGGGAAGCGGCGTCGAAGAACCGCGCGAGGTCTTCCGCCCTGTAGTCGTGGGCGTTGTACCCGTGCAGGCCTGCCAGGGCAGACAGGGACTCGAGCTTCCCGGCATGCCCCGCCTTCTCCACGAAGAAGGCCAGTCTCTTGAAGAACGCGTCCTGGATCTCGTAGGATGCCATGTCCAGGATGAGAACCCGGGGAAAGCGGCTCCAGGAGAACAGCTCGAAGTCCGGATTTCGCCATGACGACTGGTCCCAGGTGAGGACCTGGCCCGGGTCCGCCGGGATTGGGGCCTCGACAGGGACGTGCAGCACCTGGAGGCTCCGGAGCGTTCCCGTGAAAATGATGTCCCGGGGAATGAAAGGAATGCTGCCGCGCGCAAAATCCAGCCAGCCGGGAGTGGAGGCCGGATCTCACCTCGAAGGCCGCGCTCCTGCCCCCGGCATCGCTGAACTCCACCCTCCCGCCCGCTGCGCCCTCCCGAGAGCGCGAACCGCAGGAGCCAGATCCCGCTTCCCATCTCGCCGCGCGTTGCGTCGGTGAGCCGCGCAGAAGCCGACGTCGTCGATGCCGAGAGCACCTCCACGCTCCCGTCCACGGTCAGGCGTCCTGCGTCGATCGAGGAAGCCGTGCACGAAGGCAAGGATGCCCGCCCCTTGGAGCGTGAGAGTTCCATGAGCCTGACTCCGGTTTCGCGGAGAGCTGGTAGCCCCAGATCCTGCTCCCTGCGTCCAGCGGAACCTCGAATCGCAGAAGCGTTCCGCCCGTGGCGGGAAGGGACAGGGACTTCAGAACCTTGTTCCGGTCGGAGAAAATCTGAAAGCGTCGATGGGCCGAAGTCGCTGGTGTAGGAGAAGGCGAACGCCTCGCCCGACGATGAGACGGTAACGGGTGATGCAAGATGATATTCAGGCGATGAGGGCTTGCCCGGGGCCGGCTGGAACTTCGTTTCCTGGTCCCGAGAGACGCGCGCGGACTGCCAGATGTCGATCCGGGCGCCTTCGGGCGTCTCGAAGGCGAATCCCTGGAACTTCGACGAGCACCCCGTGGCAAGGAGGATTCCTGCGGCGGCGAGGAGGCCGGCGGCGAGACGGCCGGCCCGAAGGCCGGCCGTCACTCGATTTCCTCCACGGCAAGCGGCATGAGGCTGCGCACGATGTGCTGGGCGATCTCCCGTTTCGCCTCCATGGTCATGTCCCCGATCGGGCGGATGAAATTGTCCATCTTGCCCACGAAACCGTCCGGCAGGACCGGGAGCGTGGCGATCTGCTCAGCAAGCATGCGGTCCGACGGCTCGAACCTCCGGTTCACGGCAAAGAGGAAGCTTGCCACGCAGCGCGCCAACCGGGAGGAGGACACGAGAAAGAAGAGGCTGTCGGCCCGGTGCGCCGCCGCGCCCAGGTCGGACAGCGCGCGCTCTGCCAGGGAGAACGCACGCAGCCGCGCCTGCCACCAGAACTGCGTGGGCACGTGGGCGAGGGCCGCCCGTGCTCTCTTCCAGCCAGGTGCCCCGCTGGAAGAGCACCTCCCCCCGTTCGATCCTGTACAGCGCATTCGTTCCCGGCTCGTGGAACACCCACGTCTGCTCGGCTATTCGAAACAGCATCCTGTCCACGTCCGCGGAACGGATGTAGTGGATGCTCGCTGGAAGCTCCTCCAGGAGGAACCGGTCCACCGCGGCCACCGGGGAGGTCTCGAAGGCGTCCATGCCCGGCAGCAGCGTGCTGCGCGCCTCGATGCTCGGCGGCGCGCCCGCCGTGTAGACGTCAAGGTCGATCGTGAAGTATGGATCGAACACCTCGATGTCGGCCGCCTCGCCGAGAAGCACTGCCTGCACACCTTCGACGTGCGAGAGGCGTTCAGCCAGGTTCCCCGCGATCCGACGCACTTTGCGTTTCATGCCGGAATAGTAGCAGGCCGCTGGCGGACCACGCAAGGTGCATGCTACGATTTTGAAGGTCCTCGAGCCATGACGCGTGAACCTGCAGTGCTGGCCGTCCTGTTCGCCCCCGGCTCCATCGAGTCAGAAGTGGGCATCGTGAAGGCCGCCGTTTTTTCCCGGCACGGCTGTGCGTCAGTCCAGGCTCTGCCGCCGCTTGTTCCCATTGCATTCCTGGATTCGGCTCGTCTCGATCAATCGCTGCTTCGGGAGATGAACCGCTCCGTTGCACCGGGCTGGCGCATGCGGCTGATCGGCGCCGGCTGGATCCGCGGGCACCTGTTCGGGCGCCTCGACTCCGGTGGGGCCTGGGCTGCGCTGCGGGAATGCGCGCTGGCGCATTGCGGGTCATCTGATGAGAGCCTCTTTCCCGTGGGAGAGGGATTCTACCTCGGGTGCAGTGAAGCACCCGACGAGGCGAGGGCGCTGATCAGTCCAGAGCTCCCTGCATTGTCGTTCGGATCTGGCACTATCGCACTGATGAGGATCTCCGCTTCCGAAGGCCCTGACTGGTGGCGCGCGCTGAGCTGGGAAACCTTGGAAGAGCGACCGCTCAGGGGGAGAAAACAACGGTGAAATCATTTCCCGCATTCGGCATCCTTTTCCGTTCGCCCGGGGACGCTGCCGCAGCTGCGAGCTCTGCTTGAAGAAAACTCGGGGCTGCCGGGCCCCCGCGGAAACCTCGAGCTCGCCTACGCCTTCGCGTCATCCGTGGCGCACATGCGGCTGGATGAATGGCAGTGGGAGTTCCTCCTGCAGACCGCGGCAACGTCTGCGTCCAAGGCGCCGGAGAACACCCCCAGGGTGTACGTCACGGTGTGCGCGCTGGTTGCCCTCGGCTCGCTCTACGGAGCGGGGCTGCCGCGTCCACGCCGGCGCGCGGCCCTCTCCGCCATCAAGGCGGCCGCCTCCGATTCCCGCTGGCGGGTGCGCGAGGCCTCCGCCATGGCCCTCCAGCTGATCGGTGAGCAGGACCTCCCTGCGCTGAAGGGCATCGTCACCGACTGGCTGCCCGAGGCCTCGGCGCTCGAGATGCGCGCCGTCGCTGCCGGCCTCGCGCACCCGCCGATCCTTTCGGATGGAGAGTTTTGCAGCTTCTGCCTGGATACGGCGCGCAGTATTCTAACGTCGATCTCGCGCATGGACGCGAAGAGCCCGGAAGGGTGATTCCTTCGGGTTCTCCGCCAGGGCATGGGGTATGCCGTGAGTGTCTTCGTGGCCAGGAGCCCGGTAGAGGGATTTACTCTCTTGAGGAAAACTGCTGCGGTGCGGGACGCGGACCTCGCATGGATTGTTCGTGAGAATCTGAAAAAGAAGAGACTGTCGGACAGTTACGCCGAGGACGTCCAGCAGGTAGCCCTCATACTCGAAGAAGCAAACGCACGGTAAGGCGCTTTACGCCGGGACCCGCGCGGCCTCGTGGCCGCGATTCCGGAGCTGTCACCCCGACCATTGTGAAAAACGACATATATTACGGCGGGAGTGTCAGAATTTGTCGTTTTTGACAATGTCCGGCGGGTTGGGGTCAGCGGGACCGCCCCGGAAATTGCCGGCGGTCGCACCTGCGGCGAATCCTGTTATATAACCCTTTCTTCATGATTTTTTCATTCCGCATTCATGGAATCGCCGGGTCCCCCCGCGCACCTTGATAGCTGGAGGTGTTGAATGGCGATCAAGCTTGCTCATTACATTGGTCCCGAGTGCTTCATCGAGAACCTCGCGGAAGGGACACTGGAGCAGGTCCTGCACAGGATCCTGCACGCGGTGGTGGAAAAGGGTCTCGTCAAGGACGAGGCGGGCATCTTCGCGAAGCTCATGAAGCGGGAAAACGCCAGGAGCACCGCGGTGGGCAATGGTATTGCCGTCCTGCATTGTTTCACCGACGAAATTCCCGACCTCATCATTTTCGTTGCCCGCGTCTTCGGCGGCATCGAGTTGAATTCCTTCGACCACAGGCGCACCCAGGTTGTCTTTCTGCTCATGGGCAACCTCCGTGCGTACAACCTTCACGTGCACGCGTTTGCGCGGATTGCCCGGCTCATCAACAGCACGACATTCGTCGACAAGGTCGCTTCCTCCACGTCCACGCAGGACGTGGCCCGCGCATTCGACGAGGAGGAGGCGAAGATCAGCTGAAGCACGCTTCGGCTACCTGGCCAGCATAAGGGACTGCATCTCGTAGAGTTGTCGGTACAAGCCGTCGCGGGCTACCAGCTCGTCATGCCGCCCCTCCTGCACGATCTTCCCTTCCAGCAGAACGAGGATCCGGTCCACAGCCCGGATGGTGGACGAGCCGGTGGGCGATGATGAGCGCCGTGCGGTTGGCGAGGAGTCGCTGGATCCCTTCGCCGATGAGGTGCTCCGTTTCCGAATCGATGTTGGATGTCGCCTCGTCCAGGATCACCAGGCCCAGGATCGCGCGCGAAGGCGCGGGAGAGCCCGAGGAGCTGCCTCTGGCCCTCGGACAGCCGCCGACCTTCCTCTCCGACTTCCTCGGCGTACCCGCGCGGCAGCTTCGCGATGAACCGGTTTGCGCGCACCTCCTGCGCGGCGTGCTCCACGACCCGCCAGTCCGCGGTGGCGTTGTGAAGAGAGATGTTTTCCGCGACTGTTCCTGTGAAGAGAAAAACATCCTGCGGCACCGTGGCTACCGCGCGACGCAGCTTTGCAAGGGGAATCTCGCGCACGTCCGTTCCGTCCAGGAGAATGCGTCCTTCGTTGTACGTCGTACAGCCGCGTCACGAGGCTGATCAGCGTCGTCTTCCCGCTTCCCGTCGGCCCCACGATTGCCACCTTCTCTCCCGGGGCCACGCCGAAAGCTGATCCCGCGCAGGACCGGGAGCATCAGGGGCGTATTGGAACCGCACCGTGTCGAAGACCAGCTCTGCGGGAGATCGAAGGGGGCGCGGGCTTGTGTCCGGCGGCGAGACAATGGTCACCTTCTCATCGGCAAGGGCGAATATCCTCTCCGTCGCCGCCCGGGCTGACTGCAGGAGGTTGAACTTTTCCGCGAGCTGCCGCAGGGGAAAGAAGAACATGTTGATGTAGGCGAAGAAGGCGAAGATCTCGCCGATCTGCAGCGCCGTGCCCACCCAGAAGTGCGCGACGAGGAGAGTCAGGATCATGCTCGCGTTCGTGACGATCTCGATTGCCGGGAAGAACAGCGCGTACGCGTTGACCACCTTCAGGTACGCCCCGAGATAGCTGCGTGTTGTTCCGCGCGAACGACTTCCTGCTCTGCCTCTCGTAGCCGAACTGGTGGATCTCGCGGATCCCCGAGATCGTTTCGCTCAGCGCCACGTTGATCTCGCCGTTGGCTTTCCGCACTTCGCGGAACCCCGAGCGGATGCGCGCGCGGAAGAGCAGCGCGGCAGTCACGAACAGCGGAATCGTGACGAAGGCCACGAGCGCCAGCTTGAAGTTGATCAGGAGCATGGCCACGAGGATGAGGGCCACCTTCAGGAGATCCCCGGCCGTGCTCACGATGCCCTCGGCGATGAACTCCCGCAGCGCCTCCAGGTCGTTGGACAGATTGGTCAGGGTTTTTCCGACGGGCGTCCTGTCGAAGTAGTCGTTCGAGAGGCCGAGGACCTTGCGGAACAAGTCCATCCGCAGGTCCATGAGGAGCCGCTGCCCGAGGTACTGGATGCCGTAGCCGGAGACAACCTGGAAGCCCCACGCGGCCAGCGTGACCAGGACGAGGAGAATGCCGGTGCGCCCGAGCCCCGCAAGATTCCTTCCCACGATGTCCGTGTCGATGGCGTGCTTCACGAGGTAGGGCTGCAGCACGCTTGCCGCATCAACGATCACGAGGCAGGCCAGGGCGCCCGACCCCCAGCGGCGCGTAGCGCCGCACGTAAGGGAGGAGCCGCGACAGGATCCTCGTTCCCGCGGCGCCGCTCATTCCACCGCTCCCGGCCGCGCGAGACTCTTTTCCATCTGCTGGTATCGGACCAGCCGCTCGTACAGCCCCCCGTGCTCGACGAGCTCCGCGTGGGTGCCCTGTTCAGCAATCCTGCCCTCATCCAGCACGTAGATGCGGTCCGCGCCCTTCAGCGGGGAGATGCGATGGGAGACGATGATGAGGGTCTTCCTGCCGCGCATCCGCCGCATGTTCTCGATGATGGTCGACTCGGTCCGGGCGTCCACGCTGGACAGCGAGTCGTCCAGGATGACCACGGGGCTGTCCTTGAGCAGGGCACGGGCAATGGCAGTCCGCTGCTTCTGACCGCCCGAGAGGGTGATGCCCCGCTCCCCGATCACCTGCCCGTAGCCTTCCGGGAACGCGGCCACGTCCCCGGAAAGCCCCGCGATCTCCGCCGCCTCTTTCACCGCCGGGGTGTCTTCCGCCCCTTCACGGCCCATTGCGATGTTCTGTGCGAGCGTCCGGGAAAAGAGAAAGGGAGACTGTGAGACGATCCCGATTTTCCTGAAAAGGGAGGCGGGCTCGATGTCCCGGATGTCCGTCCCGCAGACGAACACGGCCCCGCGCGGGGGACGAAGCAGCCCGGTCAGGACGTTGAGGAGGGTCGATTTTCCGCTGCCGATGGTCCCCGTGATGCCGATGAACTCGCCGGGCCTGATTGTCATGCTGATGCCGTCCAGGCACGCCTTGTCGTGGCCGGGGTAGGCGAAGCGCAGGTCTTTCACTTCGAAGGACACCTCGGCGTCCTCCAGCCTGGTCCAGTCGTCGCGGCGCTCCACCGGGCCCTGCGAGGATGGCGTTGATCCTGCCCATGGCGCTGATGCCCTGCTGGATCAGGGACATGATCCAGCCGAGGGAGAGCACGGGGAAGGTGAGTGTGGTGATCATGACGTTGAACTGGAGGAGCTGGCCCAGGCTCATCGCCCCGGAGATGACCTGCCGCCCTCCGACGAAGATGACGGCAAGCTGGGTCAGGGAAAAGATGAAGATGAACGTGGGCCAGAGAAACTCCTGGATCTTCGACGGTGGCCATGTTGCGCGACAGGAACTCCCGGTTCAGCGCGGCGAACCTCTTCTCTTCCTCGGTCTTCCATGGTGTGCAGCTTCACGGTGGTGATTCCTGACACCACCTGCCACACCCGGCTGTTGATCGCGCCCGTGGACTCCTGGATGCCGCTGGAAGAACGGCTGCAGCCGGGGCAGCACGACGAAGATCAGGACGATCACGCTGGCCATGACGCCCGTGACCACCGCCATCAGCACGGGCGCTCAGCCGGAAGAGCACGGGAAAGAAGAAGACGAACATGCTGAGGGAGTTCGGGATGTACATGATCCCGGGTCCCAGGAGGGTGCGCACGTTGTCCAGGTCATTCGTGGTCCGTGAGATCAGGTCCCCCGTCTCGTGCGCCATGAAGAAGGAGTAGTCCAGCTCGAGGAGCCGGTCGTAGATCCTCTCCCGCAGGCTGTATTCGACGAGACGGGAGGCGCCGATGATCAGCCGGCGCATGAGGTACATGGACGCCACGGTGACGCCGCGTAGATGCACGCCGTGACGAGCAGGCCCTGGATCTGGCCTGTGCGATTGGCACCGGTGATCTCGTCCAGGATCTTCTGGAAATATCCGGGCACGCGCACCGCACCGTAGTTCTGCACGAGCATGAAGGCGAAACCCACGGCGAGGGCAAGCCAATGCTTGCCGACGAAAGGCAGCAGTGTGCGCAGGTGCGCGATGCCGTGTCCCTTGCCTTCCGCGTTCGTTCCCTGACGCATGGATTTCAAGATAGGTGCATCAGGCCGCGAAAACAAGCACGCGGGCCATGGTGGTCGACAGGAGTCGCCCGGTTGTCGCGGCCGCGAAAGTCACAGGCCGAGAAGTCCCTGCCGTATCCCTTCCATGACCGCTTCGGCGCGGTTGGCCGCGCCGAGCTTTCGCAACATCGATTCGACGTGAAACTTGGCCGTGTGCGTGCTGAAGGAGAGGCGCGCCGCAATCTCCTTGTTCGCAAAACCTTCGGAGAGCAGCCGGAGGACTTCCGTCTTCCCGCGGAGTGAGTGAGGCCCCGGCCGCCGATGTTTCCACGGCGGCCTCTGTCCGATCCTTGCCGTTCGACGGCCGCTGTATCGCCATCGTCCACCGAAATGTCCCCCAGCCCCGCGAGGCGCTCGACGATCTGGGAGCGCAGAAGAGGATCCTGCGAACGGATCCTGATGCGCGCCGGGGACCGGGGCCGGTTCATGCGCTTCCGATGGTCACGGACACGCTGGAGAGCTCTCCGCCCCGGATAACCTGGGCGTCGACCCTGGCCCCGGCTCCGCGCTCCGACAGGATCGATGACCAGCTGCTCGTGATCTGCGACCGCTGTTCCGCTGATCCCCACGAGGATGTCACCCACTTCCAGGCCCGCCTGCTCGGCCGCGCTGCCCTTTTCCACCCATACCAGGAGAAGCCCTGTTTCCTGTCGCGCATTCACGGCCGCCCTTGCTCGCCGGGGAAAGGGGAACCTCCTGGCTCCTCACACCGAGGTAGGGCCGCGGGACGCTGCCCTTCTCCTCGAGAAGCCGCGCGCGGGTGAGCGCAAGGTCCGCGGGAATCGCCACCTCGGCGCCCATGCGCCGGTTGAAGACCTGGATTCCGGCAAAGGCGCCCTCCGCGTCCACCAGAGGCCCTCCCGTGGTTCCCGTCAGCCGATCCGCGTCCACCTGGAAATACCGCTCGATCACGCCGCTCCTCCCGATCCGCAGTTTTGCGCCGCTGGAGCTGACCATGGCGAGCGCCGCGTTGATGCCGTCAAAGGAATCGCGCTTCAGGGAGACCACGAGGTCGCCCACCGCCACGGAGGCGGAGGTCAGCGCTCCGGCGCTTCACGCCTGCGCCGAGGCGGAGCAGAGCAAGGTCATGAATCGGGTCCCTGCCCGCCGAGCTTCGCGTCCTTCTTCGTTCCATCAGGCATGGCCACGGCAATCCCCTCATCCGGCACGAGGTGGCTCGCGGTGAGAACCCGGTCGCCCCCGATGAGCACGCCGCTCACACTGTACGGCTCCCGCTCCAGGCCGACGGTAAAAGCTGATGCTTTTTGGACCGCACCGCGCAGCGCGGTGGAAAGATCCTTCAATACGTTTGCCATTTCAAGCTCCCTTCTGAAATGAAGGTACAAGGGGGAGGGTGCGCGGGATACTCGCCGAACGGGCAGGACATTTGCACGCCGCCCGAAGGGCGGCTGTGTAAGGCCACGGCTGGCTGTGGCAGACGCGGCTGTACGGTAGATGGCCGGCACAAATGCACGCCGTGGCGGTAGATGATTCACTTGAGATGCGGCAGCCTCTCTTCGACAACTTCACGCAGGGCCTCCTGCACCTCGGCCACGCTCCCGGTGTAGCCCTCGCGGGCAAGTGTCGTGCAGAACTCCTCGTGGGTCCTGCCGCGGCGGTATTCGGGCACCTTGACCGGGCATGGCCAGGTAGCGGGTGAACAGTGAAGATGTCGTTGCGCGACCAGGAGGCTCGCCTGGTAGAAGAGCACGCAGGCGCGTGCGGTAGATCGAGGTGCCGACGATCTTCTTTTCACCGATGGCCAGGTCCGAGATCCCTCGGCGTGCACGCCGCGTCACCGACAGCCGCCCCAGCGCCTCGACGATCCAGGAGTTGATCTCCGCCGCGTACTCCCGGTTCCGAAAGGGCGACCCGACCTCCGTGACCACCGCGAGCACGACCTGCCCGGGTCCGAGGACGACCGTCCCCCCGCCGCCGCGGCGGCGCATCCATGGCACGCCGTCCCGCTTCAGCGCATCCAGGAGGAGATCCTGCTCGGGCTTCCCGGCCGCGCCCAGCACGGCACAGAGGGCGGACGGCTCGTAGATACGGGAAACGGGGACGCCGGACCGACGATACTCGTCCAGCATGTCCCCGTTCACGGTGAGCTCAGTCCGTCCAGGCGGATCGTCGTCGCCGCCGGGCGGATCCTGTTCATGCACCGTACTTCTTCAGCTTGCCCGTGTAGGAAAGGGCGATCCTGAGAAGCACCTGCCCGGAGATGGTGCCCCAGATGCCCTTTGCGCATGCCCGCTCGCCGAACTCCGGTGTGCCGTCCGCCCGCACCCCGTCACCCGCGATCATGAAGGGCACGGGATGCGACGTGTGGGACTTGGCCACCGCAGGCGTGGAGTGATCACCGGTGACGATGAGGATGTCCGGCTTCATCGCCAGCACATTCGGGAGGAACGCGTCGACCTTCTCGATTTCCTTGACCTTTGCATCGAAGTCGCCGTCCTCGCCCTTGGAGTCGGTGTACTTGTGATGAATGAAAAAGAAATCATGGGAATCCCACACGGTCTTCAACGCCTTTGCCTGCGCATCCAGGTCCGCCAGGTCCTCGAGGGCCTCCATTCCAACCAGGCGGGCGACCCCCTTGTAGTCGGGATACACGGCCAGGGCAACGGGAGAGAGCTTGTACAGCTCCGGCAGGGAAGGGATGTGCGGCAGCTCCGCGAATCCCCGGAGGAGCACCCCGTTTGCGGGGATCTGGCTGGCGAGGATCTTCCGCGCCTGGGAAACGAAATCCTTTGCCACCTCCGCCGTGTGCGTCCCCTTTGGATCGGTAGCGGCCGGCTCAAGCGGCTTCACCCTCTCGACCTGCGGGTCGGTGTCCGCCACGAGATCGGAAAGACCCGTGCCGCGGAAGACCACGACGGCGCGGTAGTCCTTCACGGGGCGGACCGAACACCTCGACGCCTTTGATGGACACTCCCTTCAGGAGCTCGCACAGTTGCGCGCACTTTTCCGTCGGAATGCGGCCGGCGCGGCGGTCGGAGATGGCGCCGGACTGGTCCAGCGTCGCGAAGTTCAGGCGGGCGGCCACGTCTCCCGCCTTCATGGGAAAAGCCACACCGGTGGCGGCGACAACGCCGCGGCCGATGGGGTATTCCAGCGGATCATAGCCGAACAGGGCGAGGTGTCCCGGCGCGGACCCCGGGGTGATGCCGAACCCGATTGGCAGGTGCACGCCGCACTCGGCGGTTGCCGCAAGGGCGTCCAGGTTCGGCGTACGCGCTGTTTCCAGCTCTGTCTTTCCTCCCGGCTCGCCGGGGAAGACCCCCGACTCCGTCCATGACCAGAAGGACGATCTTTTTCGGGCTCTTCGTGGAGAGCTCCTTCAACGTCTGCAGCATTCTTTTCCTCCTGCGGCCGCGCCCCGCGTCCGCGGGGTCAGTTGGTTTTTTTCTTCAGGTCATCCAGCGCGGCCTGCGCTTCCTCGTTCTTCATTGCATCTCCCAGCTCGTCCTTTTTCCCGACCACCATCTGCAGCTGGGCCAGAAGGAGGTCCGTGTCCACAAGCCTTCCGCCCGTCATGCGCAGCCGTGTCAGCTTGTCCTTGAGGACCGCGACCTTTGCTTTCAGGTCGGCAAGCTCCGTCTCGAGCTTCGACTGCTTCGCGTCGGCGTCCGACAGCCGCGCCTGGGCCTGTGCCGCAAGGGCTTCGTCCCCGCGGGACGGGCCAGGGTGACCCGCCGCGTCCACAGGTTCGAGTCTTCCCGGGCGGCTCCAGCGCCTTCTCCGTCTGTTTCAGCGTCGTGATGAAGGCCAGCACGTACTGCGAAGCCTGCGCCGGGTCCAGGCCCTCGATATCGGTGTCCAGCATCGCGTCCCCCGCCGGAGCGTACCATGAAACTTACAGCGTGGTCAGTATGAGCCTTGCGCCGACGACGGCAAGCGCTGCAGCCAGTCCGATCACGATCCACGTTGCGGCGATTTTCCGTGACAGGAAGGCGCCGAGCTGGGCACCGGGGATCGTGGCCGCGGCGAAAAAGATACCCGTGCGGTAGCTGATCCGCCGCTGCACCGCGTAGGCAATGGTGCCTGATGCGGCATTGACCAGGATGATGGCCAGCGAGGCGGCTGTGACCATTGACGGACGGTCAACCCGAGGCCCGCGCGCAACTTGATCACCGACCGGTGGAGGGCTATCCTTGGTGATCGTGATCAATTCTCCCGATGACCCGATTGCCGCGCTCGCCACGCCAGCGGCATCCAGTGCGCTTGCGGTGATCCGGGTCTCGGGCCGGGGCTCCCTCGAGCTGCTGTCGCCGCTGGTCGTCCCGCCGATTCGATCCCGCGGCCGCGCGCGGGCACACCCTCCATCGCTGCGTGCTCCGCGACGGGGACGAGAACGTCGATGACGTCCTCGTGGCCGTCTACAAGTCCCCCAGAAGCTACACGGGAGAGGACGGGGCCGAGATCTTCTGCCACGGCAGCCTCCCGGTGATCGAGCGGCTCCTGTCCCTGCTGACCCGCTCGGGATTCCGCGCCGCGGGCCCGGGGAGTTCACGCAGCGCGCGTTCCTGAACGGGAGGATGGGGCTGACCCAGGCGGAAGCGGTGAACGAAATCGTGCGCGCCCGGACCGACCGGGCGCGCGGGCTTGCCCTGCAGCGCCTTGGCGGGGCAATCGAGTCCCGGGTCCTGCAGGCGCGCGATGCGCTGGTGGACGTGCGCGCATCCCTGGAGGTCCTCATCGACTCTCCCGACGACCAGGCGACGATGGCACACTGGACACGGGCAGGCTGGACGAGGCGGAACGCATTCTGGAGGCGCTGGTCCGCACCTACCGCCAGGGCCGCGTGTACCAGGAAGGGGTGTCGGTGGCCATCGCCGGGGCAACCAACTCCGGCAAGTCGAGCCTGTTCAACCTCCTGCTCCGGCAGGATCGGGCAATCGTGTCGGAGACGCACGGGACCACGCGCGACTGGCTGGAAGGAACGGCGATGATCCAGGGCATTCCCGTCAGGCTGTTCGACACCGCGGGCCTCCGCCCGACCGCCGATCCGCTGGAGAGGGAAGGCATGCGGAGAACCCGCGAGGTGATCGACGCCGCCGATGTGGTGGTGTACCTCGTCGACGGCACGCGGGGAGCGGACGCCGCGGACCGCGCGCTCCTCGACGGCTGGGCGGGCGCTGCCCCGCTGATCCGCGCCTGGAACAAGTCCGACCTGCCGGCAGTCGCTTCCGGCTCCGGGAGGCTTTCTCGCCGTGAGCGCCGCAACGGGGCAGGGCATCGACTCACTGCGAGCGGGCCATCGCCGCGGCCGCGCTGGGCGGCGCGCCGGTGGACGGCGGTGAGCCCCTGGTGGATTCGGAGAGGCAGCGCGACCTGCTTTTCGCGCGCGCTGGACGGCCTGGGACGGCTGCGAGCCGCGCACGCGCGCAGGGGGCGACGCCGGACCTGCTTGCCGTGGACCTCGCCGACTCGCTGGACGCACTGGGGGAGATCACGGGCGCGGTGACGAACGACGAGATCCTGGACCGGATGTTCTCCCGGTTCTGCGTGGGCAAGTAGCATGGCGGCGCGCGGCCGCCGTGACGCGGACGTCGATGCCGTGGTCATCGGCGGCGGCCACGCCGGCATCGAGGCGTCCCTCGCCCTTGCCCGGCTGGGGTTCTCCACCATCCTGGTGACGCAGAACCTGGACACGATCGGGCGCATGTCCTGCAATCCCGCCATCGGCGGAATCGCCAAGGGAAACCTCGTGCGCGAGATCGACGCCCTGGGCGGGCAGATGGCAAAGCTCATCGACGCCTCGATGATCCAGTTCAGGATGCTGAACGCCAGCCGCGGGCCCGCCGTCCAGGCGCCGCGGGCGCAGGCGGACAAGGCCCTGTACGCGGCCCTTGCCCGGCAGACGCTGGAGTCGCAGAACGGCCTCTCCCTCTTCCAGGACACCGTCGTGGACCTCCTGCAGGATCCGGGCGGCGGGGTCAGCGGAGTGCTCACCGAGCGCGGCAACCGCATCATGGCGCGCGCCGTCGTGCTCACGACCGGGCACGTTCATGGAGGGCAGGCTTTTCATCGGGGAATGGAGCGCCCCGGGCGGCAGGCTGGGCGAGCCCGCGGCGGAGGGGCTGGGCACGAGCCTGCGGCGAAAGGGCTTCACCGTGGGCAGGCTCAAGACCGGGCACGCCGGCCCGGGGCCTGGGACGATCCCTGGATCCTTCGCGCATGGAGCTGCAGCAGCCGGATCCCGTCATGCTGCCGTTTTCCTTTTCCACTGTTCGCGTTCGACCGTCCGTCGATCCCCTGCTGGGTCACCTACACGAACGAGAAGACGCACGCGATCATCAGGGACAACATTCACCGCTCGCCTCTCTATGGAGGAAAGATCGTCGGGCGGGGTCCGCGGTATTGCCCTTCCATCGAGGACAAGGTGGTGCGGTTCCCCCAGCGCGCGCGCCACCAGGTGTTCGTGGAGCCCGAGGGACAGGGCACCGACGAGGTGTACCTGAACGGCGTTTCCTCCTCCCTGCCCGAGGACGTGCAGAACGCCTTTCTCCACACCATGCGCGGGCTGGAGAATCTGCAGATCATGCAGGCCGGGCTACGCGGTGGAGTACGACTACCTGGATCCGACCCAGCTCCTGCCGAGCCTCATGACGCAAGTCCATCGAGGGGCTCTTCGTCGCGGGCCAGACAAATGGCACCTCCGGCTACGAGGAGGCCGCCGCGCAGGGGCTGCTGGCCGGGATCAACGCGGCCCTGCACCTGCAGTCACGGGAGCCGCTTCTGCTGTCCCGGGCCGAGGCCTACATCGGGGTGATGGTGGATGACCTTGTCACGCTGGGCACGGAGGAGCCGTACCGCCTCTTCACCTCCCGGGCCGAGTACCGGCTCTCGCTGCGCCACGACACCGCGGATACCGCGGCTCCTGATGCACGGCCGCGCGGTCGGGCTCCAGGATGCCGAGGCGGAGGAGCGGCTGCAGCAGAAGGTTGCGGGGCGTGGAGGAGGTCCGCGAGCTCCTGCGCACGCGGCGCGGTTTCGGCCGCGGACGCCGCGGCAACTGCCGCCCTCGCGTCGCACCGGGGAAGGAAATTCGAGCAGGCGCTGAGGGACCCGAAAGTCACCCTTGCCGACCTCGCCGCCCGGGAGCCCGCCTTTGCGGCATTTGCCGGCGAATGGCTGCTCGCTGGTGGAGACCGAGGTGAAGTACGAAGGCTACATCCGCCGCCAGGACGACCTGGTGGGCCGGTTCCGCACCCTGGAGGAGAAGCGGATACCTGCTGGCTTTGACTGGGACGGGGCGGCCGGCTTTTCCGCCGAGGCACGGGAAAAGCTGCGGCGGATACGCCCGGGCTCCGTCGGGCAGGCATCGCGCATCCCCGGCGTCCGGCCGCCTGACATCGCGGTCATCCTCGTGCTGCTCAGGAAAGATACGTGAGCACCATCGGCCCTCAGCAACGCTGAAGAAAGGCCTGGAAGAGCTTGCTGTGCCCGAGCCCGGGCGGGTGCTGCCGCTGCTGGAGATGTACCTCGACGAGCTGGAGCGCTGGAACCCGCGGTTCGGGCTGGTGAACTTCGCCGACCGCGGCGAGCTCGTCGTCAAGCACGTGCTGGATTCCCTTTCCGGGTGGTCTGCCATCCGGGACGCGCGTGAAGATCACGGGCGGCGCCGTGCTGGACGTCGGCTCCGGGGCGGGATTCCCGGGGATTCCCCTTGCCGCGGCGATGCCCGATGTCCCGTTCACCCTCCTGGAGCGCATGGCGCGGCGCGTGTCGTTTCTCAAGACCTGCGCGGTCCTCCTGGGACTCCCGCTCCTGCGCGTCGTGCAGGCCGATCTCTCCGACGCTGAAGGAGAGTTCGAGGTGGTGACTTTCCGGGCCGTGGCGCCGTTGGGCAGGTTCCTGCACGATATCGGGCAAAGCGGCGTCGCGTGGCGTGTCGCCGTGGCATATAAAGGAAGAGAAGACCGCGCCCGGCAGGAAATCGACGACGTTCGGCGATCCTCGGAGGAAATTGGAGATCTTCGGATCGTCCCGCTTCGGCCGCCGTTTCTCTCCGAGGAGCGCTGCCTGATCGTTGCCGACGGAAAACGATTGTTGACAAAGGAGTAAGGCCGGGATAACCTTTTTCCGAGGGAGAGCCTGCCACTTGAGCGTTTCGACGATCGGCATAAAGGTCGCTGACGGTTCCTACTACCCGGTGATCGAAGTCGACTTCAGGGGCACCCGGAAGCTCGTCCTGACCACCGCCAAGGACAACCAGGAAAAGGTGCAGGTAGACCTGTACCGCGGCAACGGCTCGGCTCTCTCCGAAGCCCGCTACATCGGCAGCCTCCTCATCGAGAACATTCCGCCCGCCGCTCAGGGAGAGCCCGAGATAGAGCTGCTCATCGGCATTGATGAAGACGGCCAGCTCACGGCGGAAGCCTTTGACGAGTCTACGGGCGAACGGCAGAGGTTCGACACCACCATTTCCAGCCACCCGGAGCAGGAGACGTACGCTGATCCCGAGTTCGCCCTGGAGGGCGAGGGTGAGGGGCTGGAGTTCGAGGAAGCCCCGCTCACCGGAGAAGACTACCCGGTCGGAGAGACGGACCGGCGCGAAGAGACCCTGCACCGGCGCGGCCCGAATATCCTCCTCCTCGTCCTGTTCGTGTTGCTCGGCGTTGCCCTCGTCGGCGCCATAGCCTATTTCGTCTACCGCGCGATATCGGGGCCTGCGATTCCCCCGCTGCCGTCGACGGCAGCGGCCGCACCGGCGCAGCCTCCTGCGGCTGCCAAACCGGCTCCTGAACCAGCTCAGGCGCCTGCCGCCGCTTCTGCCCCGGCTCAGCCTGCCCGCCCGCCGCCCTGCCGCGGGATCCGTCACCTACCGGATCAAGAGGGGTGACACCTTGTGGGATATTTCCGCGACGTACTATCGCAATCCCTGGCTGTATCCCCGGCTTGCCAAGGCCAACTCCATCCCGAACCCGGACCTGATCTTTCCCGGCACGCGGATCGTTATTCCAGCGAACTGAGATCCTCCTCCTCCTGCTGGCGTTTCCCCTTTTCACCGCGGGATGCGGGCCCCGGCAGATCTGGGGGACGCCCGAAGACGAGCTGAAAGCGGATCTCGCCCAGGGGAGCTATTCCGCGCTGTCCACGGTCGATTTCTCCTCGCAGGACCCGGCGGAATGCCTTGCCCTCTCACCCTCGGCCCCCTACTACCTGTCTTTCGTTTTCGACTCCCTGGACAAGCCGGCCGAATCCCTGCGCCTCCTGGAGCTGGCATGGCAGAGGTCGCCCGAGCCCCTGGAAGGAGGAAGCGGGAATCCTCCTGGCGCGGCGATACCTCGCGCAGAAGAGCTACGACCAGAGCCATCGAGGCGGCCCGGCGCGTTGCAGGCTCATCAGCTTCGGCGGACGCGCAGCAGCGCGGCAGACGGGTGCTCGTGGAGGCCCTGTACTGGAGCAGGCAGGACGCGGCAGTGCTCCGGGAAGCCCAACGGCTCGGCGGTCCGGAGGATCCCGAGGTTCTCCTTTTCCGCGCTGTCAGCTCCCTGCGGCTCGAGCTGCCGCGGCGCCCGGGACCTGGTTGTCCAGCTTTTCCTCAGGGAAAGGGTCTCTTCGCTGCACGGCCGCGCATACACGTTCATCGCCGGGGAACCCGCATACCTTCAGTTGTTCAGCGCGCAGGACCAGGAGCTTCTTGCGGGGAAGAACGCGCTGGTGCAGGGCGACTGGTCCCGGGGGATTCCCCTTCTGGAGGGCGTGCTTTCGTACAATCGATCCCGTCCAGGTTGCCGATGGAGCGCTCGTGGCGGATCTCGGCAGCTCCTACGTTTTCGCGGGCCGGTTCGCTGCCGGGGCGCGTTTCATGGAGACGCTTGCCGGGAGGCTCACGGGGCAGGCTCGAACGGACGCCGAGGAACAGGCGGGAAGGCTGTTCCGGCGCTCAAAGGAATACTCCCGCGCCATGCCGTGGCTGCGGATGGCGGCACGTGATGCGCCTTCGGCCCTCCAGCAGGACCGGGTGCGCTGGCTGATCCTGGACATGCTCTTTGCAATCGACGACCGCAGCCTCCCGCGCCAGGTCGCCGAGGAGGCTGCGGGCTGGAACGATGCATCGTATTTCTCTGACCTCCTTCACAGCCGCATTGCCGAGCTCGTCACCGGCCGGGAATGGAAAACACTTGCCGGCCTGTGGCGCGCGCTGGACACCACCGGTCCCGACGATGTGCGGGCGCAGCTCTCCTACGTCCTCGCGCGGGAGCTGCAGGAGGGGGCCATCCGCGCCCTGCCGCCGGCGGGAGCGCGCCGGTGGACGGCGCGCGAGCTGTTCCAGGACGCGGAGCGCAGGGACCCGGCAGGGTACTACGGGATACTTGCGGCCAGCATGCTGGGCGATCTTCCTGACAAGGCCATTCCTGCCGCGGCATCCGATACGGATGTCGATGTCCCGGGCCTGGACCCGGTTGCCCTGGGCTTTCTTCCGTACGGGCTGACCATGCCCGGCCTGGTCCCGGATCTGGGCGTCCCGTGACTCGCTCAGCGAGGCGCAGGTCCTGGAGGCGGCGCGCCAGTTCGCCCGGGCCGGGGACTATCGCAGCTCGATGTATTTCGTCGGCTCCATCTCGCGCAAGCGGCGTCTGACGCTCCCGGAGCTCCAGATGTACTACCCCCGGGGCTACGCGGACCTGATCGAGCCGCTTGCGCAGGACGCAGGCATCCCTGACCACATCCTGTACGGGCTTGTTCGGGAGGAGAGCTATTTCGACCAGAGGATCGTGTCCAGCGCGGGAGCCGTGGGGCTGTCGCAGCTCATGCCGTCCACGGCCGCCGCGGTTGCGCAGAAGCTGCACATGGTGGACCCCGATCTGCGGGACCCCGCGACGAACCTTTCCATCGGGGTGCGCCACCTGAGGGACCTGCTGGGAAGCACCGGCAGCACGACGAAGGCGCTCCTGGCCTACAACGCGGGCCTCACACGGCTGCGGCAGTGGGAAAGGGCGAGCCCCGGCCTTCCGGCGGACCTTTTCGTGGAGTCGGCGGCAATTGCCGAAACGCGGGACTACGTGAGAAAGATCCTCGTTTCTTCAGTCATGTACGCGTTCCTCTACCACGATGCCGACCCGCGGGACGCCGCCCTGTCGTTCTTCGGGCTCACGTCTCCTATTCCGAGGTGAGCCCGGGGATATCCACGTCCTCCCCGTTGTACCATTTCTGATAGACGTCCGGGGCAACGACATAGACGGTGGCAAGCATCTTGGAGTGCTCTCTCCCGCAGTACTGTGTGCACAGGATGTCGAAATTTCCAAGGTTCTCCGCCTTGAACCACAGGTGGTTCTTCATCCCCGGCACGATGTCCTGCTTCACCCGGTAGGCAGGTATGAAAAATCCGTGGATGACGTCCAGGGTCATCATGTCCAGCGCAATGTCCCGGCCCTGCGGAACGACCAGGTCGGTGCTCTTCCTCCCGTTGTCGTAGGTGAAGAGCCAGGACCACTGCCGCGCCGTCACCTGTACCCTCATCGAATCGGCCGGCACATTTCTGAGGAACGTGAAACCCGTCAGGCCGTAGAAGAAGATCCCGAGGGCGATCACTGTCGCCGCGATGATCCAGACGAGCTCAAGGATCCAGTTGCCGTGGAGGTTCGAAGGAACGGGATTGCGGCTGCGCCGGTAGCGCACGGCAAAAAAGATGGTGAAGAAGATGATGAGCGCGAAGAGCAGGATGCACAACGCGATGATGACGATGAAGGCGTTGTCCACCGCGGCCGTTGTTGTTGCAGACATGTGCTTTTCTCCGCCTACCGTGTGAGAACGTCGCTGTACGTCAGCCCGATGAAGATCGCAAGGACGCAGATGGCAATGGGCACCAGCAGCTTGAGGAGGAGGCGCTTCTCCGTGCTGAGGTGCATGAACCACAGGAGCACCATCGTTGACTTTGTTGCGGCGATGGCCAGCACGATGATTATGCCGATGCGGCCGACGTTCAGGCTGGCCGTGGTGACCGTGAGGATGGTGAGGGCGACAAGGCCGAGCCAGATGCCGAGGTACCGAAGCTGGTGCGTCTGGTTATGCGTCACATGTGCTCCTACGAGATGAGGTAGAAAAGGGGAAAGAGGAAGATCCAGATGACGTCCACGAGGTGCCAGTACAGGACGCCGTTTTCCAGGATGGCCGACCTCTGCTGGGTGATCTTGTTCCGGCTCACCCAGGCCAGCACGAAAGACAGCACGACCATGCCAATGATCACGTGCAGGGCGTGCAACCCGGTCATGGTGAAATACAGGCCGAAGTAGAGGATCTCACCGTGCGGCCGCGCATCCAGCACCGCCGCTCGCGGGTACAGGCCGTGCTCGAACTTGGCCCCCCACTCGAATGTCTTCACCACGAGGAACGCCAGGCCGCAGGCAATGGTGGCCCGCAGGTACCACGCGGTCAGCCTGGGCTTGTTCAGCGCCTGGGTGGCGAAGACGGCCAGCGCCGCCGTGAGGCTCGAGGTGAGGAGGATGATCGTGTTCAGCGTGCCGTCGAACCTGCTCAGCTCCAGCGAAGCGGCGTGGAAGTCCGCCGGGTGCTTGGCCCGGTACATCGCGTACAGCAGGAACAGGCCCCCGAAGATGAGGATCTCCGAGAGGATGAACAGCCACATCCCGACCCGCGAGAAGACCTTCGCGTCGCGGATGTCGGTGTGCGTTTCCAGAGTCGTGCCGGCTTCCGTGTGCATGCTGGTTCAGCGTCCCTTCTTTTCGCGCTCGCGGGGCGTCCGTGCGGCGATTTCCCGTCCGCGGCTTCCCGTGCCCGTTGAAGACGTACGGGCCGTGGGTGATGACCGGGGGGTGATGCTCCCAGTTCTCGAACTCCGGAGGCGAGGGCAGCGTCCATTCAAGGGTGGCGCCGCCCCAGGGGTTCTGTTCCGCCTTCTTCCCGTGGAAGAAGGCATAGATGAGGTTGCCGAACATCATTCCCAGCCCTCCCACCATGACCCAGGATCCGACGGTGGCAATGACCTGCAGGTCTGTGTATTTCGGCAGGTAGGAGTAGTAGCGGCGGGGCATCCCCGCCCATCCAAGGATGAGCAGCGTCATGTAGAAGACGTTGAACCCCACGAAAAGGACGATGAACGCCACCGTGGCGAACTTGTAGTTGTAGGTCTTGCCGAACATCTTGGGAAACCAGTAGTGGATGGCGGCGAACAGCCCGAACCCCATGCCCCCGAAGATGACGTAGTGGAAGTGGCCCACGACGAAGTAGGTGTCGTGCGTGTGGATGTCCGTTGACAGCGCGCCGAGCACCAGGCCCGTCAGCCCCCCGATGGAGAACAGGGCGATGAAGCCCAGGGCGTAGAGGAATGGCGGGTCCACCTTGACCGAGCCCTTGTACATCGTTGCCACCCAGTTGAACACCTTGATCGCGCTCGGCACGGCCACCAGGAACGTGAGTATGGAAAAGAGCTGGCTTGCAATGTCGCTCTGGCCGCTGACGTACATGTGGTGTCCCCAGACGAGGGAGCCGATGCTGGCGATGGCGAGGCTGGAGAAGGCGATGGTCTTGTACCCCCAGATGTTCTTCCGGGAGAACACGGGGAACAGGTCCGAGATGATGCCCATGGCTGGCAGGATCATGATGTACACCGCCGGGTGAGAGTAGATCCAGAACAGGTGCTGGTAGAGGATCGGGTCACCTCCCTTGGAGGCGTCGAACACCCCGATGCCGACAATGCGCTCCACCATGATGAGCACCAGCGTGATCCCGATCACGGGCGTTGCCAGGACCTGAACCCACGCCGTGGAGTAGATGCCCCATACCGAGAGCGGCAGGCGGAAGAACGTCATCCCGGGGGCGCGGTGCTGGTGCACCGTTGTCACGATGTTGATCCCGGTAAGGATGGAGGACATGCCGAGCAGGAATACCCCGAAGACCGCCAGGGGAACGTTGACGGTCGACTTGAGGCTGTACGGCACGTAGAACGTCCAGCCGGTGTCCACGGGCGCGGTGCCGAAAGCCAGGGAGGCCAGCACGACGAAGGCGCCGAGCATGTACAGGTACCAGGAAAAGAGGTTCAGCCGGGGGAACGACATGTCCTCCCCGCCGATGAGGATGGGCAGGAAGAAGTTGCCGAAGATCGTGGGGATTCCCGGGATGACCACGAGGAAGATCATGATGATCCCGTGAATCGTGAACATGGCGTTGTAGGACGTGCCGTTGAGGAACGTGCTGTCGGGAGACAGCATCTGGATCCGCATGAGCACGCCCAGGATCACGGCGATGGTGAAGAAGCTGAGGATGGCCGACATGTACAGGATCCCGATGCGTTTGTGATTGGTCGAGGTGAGGAAGCCCTTGAGGCCCGCCCGTTTGCCGTTATCGGTGTACCATGGATACACCGGGTGATGCCCGGCCGTCTCCGCATGAGATGCCATTTCGTCAGACCCTCCTCCCGCCAGATAGACACAAAATAACAGTGCAGGAGGGCTTAGACCACTGCTTCGCGAAGAAAATCGCGAGCCGGCCCTGCGCGAAGAAAATCGCGAAATTTCCGCTACCGCAGGGCCGGCCCGGGTCTATTTCCAGGAGGTGAGGATCGACTGGATGTAGGCGTACAGTTCCCCGACCTGCTTGTCGGAAAGCTGGTCCGGCGGGAACGGAGGCATCTGCCCCTCCGAACCGTCCGGCATCTTCGGAGACCGGATGAAAGCGGCAAGCGCGGCTGCGCTGGCAATCATCTTTGACTTCTTCAGCGGCAACTCCGCGACGATGGCGTTTCCCCCATTTGGATGGCAGGAGGAACAGTTCGATGCGAACATCCGCTGCCCCGCCGGCACCGCAGGTGCAGCGGATGCGGAACCTGCCCGGAGCCGCGGGGGCCGCCGCTTCCTGCGCGGGTGAGAAGCCGCCGTAGACGAGCTTCCCGCCGAACCAGCCGAGGCCGACCACGCCCACGACAGCCAGCGCGTAGATCACCATCATGGGCGCAGTGCGCACCTTCAGCTCGCTTCCAACGATGATACCGGCGGCCAGGAGCACGATAACCACGCTGGCGAGGATCATCTTGAACTTGATTGGCGCGATCAAGGCGCCCTTGAAGAAGTGCAGCCAGTCGAACACACCGAAAAGGATCGTGGGGAACACGAAGATGAAGGCCAGGATGGAGACGTGCCGGGCCGTCACGACGAGGTTCTTCCTGCCGAAAAGCACCGCCACCAGGAAGAAAAGGAATGCGCCGATCACCAGGCCGATGGGGATGTGCGTGAGCGGGGCATGCAGGGGGTCGGTGAACCCGATTTTAGCCATCAGCTCGTACAGGGAATCGATCATGACAGTCCTCCTTTTCTGCGGTCCCGGGCATCCTATCGGCCGCTGCCGCCGCTGTCAAATCCGGCGGCGAGGGGTTCCTGCGTGCCGCTCTCTTGCCCTGTTCCAGTCAATTCGCGCCCCCGGGGGCCGATATACATAGGAGGGGGGTACCGTGATGTTCAGCGGCAGGAGGCTGACTCCTGCAGTCTCAGCCCTGGCAGCCGCGCTGGGGTGTCTCGCACTTTTCTCCATCACCTCCCTGGCGCTCCACCTGGCGCATGTCGGTGGTCCCGGTGCCGCGCTTGGAAGGTTCCTCCTGGGGGGATTTTCCTGGGCGGGATTCCTCGTCCCCGTCTACCTCTGCGTCGGAGCAGGGCTTCTGCTGGGCCGGGATTTCCGCAGGCGCTCGGCGCTCCTCCTGATGTTGTCCATCGTGCCCTTCCTTACCCTGAGCATGTTCTGCCACGTTGTGTCGAGATCCCCTTCGCTGCTTCCCCAGGCCCTTGTGGAGGCTTTCGGCGCTCGTGCCGTCGGCATTCCTGCTCTTCCTCCTCCTTGCCCTGGAGTCGATTTTTCTCCTGACTCTCCGTAGACGCGATCCCCCAGGCTCAAACCGCCGCTCGCGCTGCCATTTTCCTCCCGGAAGTGAACCAGCCCGACGGCTGCCGTCGGAGGAGCTGACGATTGACCTGCCGTGCGGTCCCGGACCCGCAGCCGGAGGCGCCGGTCGAGGTGCCGGTCGAGGCGCCGATCCGTGCCGCCCCCGGCGCGTCCGCGGCCGAAGGCCGAGGTCATCGCTACGCCGGGGCCCGCGCAGGAAGAGCTTCCCTTTCCGAACCTCGGCACGGGCTCGAATGCCTATGGCATTCCCGTGCACCATGTGCTGAAAAATCGCGCCGACAACGAGTACTGGATCATCGACGACGAGACCAAGCGGGCATCACGGATCCTCACCGACGCGCTGAAGGAGTTCAACATCGATGCCGAGGTGACGGGAATCCGCAAGGGGCCGGTCATCACCCTGTTCGAGGTCCTGCCGGCGCCGGGCGTGCGCGTCTCCAAGATCGCCAACCTCTCGGACAACATCGCCCTGCGGCTCGCGGCGCCGAGCGTCCGCATCGTGGCCCCGATTCCCGGGCGGCACGCCGTGGGGATCGAGGTTCCCAACAGGGTGCGGTCCATCGTTTCGTTCAAGGAGATGATCTCCCTGGACGTGATGCAGAAATCCGCGTACGAGATCCCCCTGGCGATCGGCAAGGACATCCTCGGGGAGGCGCAGGTCATCGACCTCGTGCAGACTCCGCACCTGCTGATCGGCGGGGCCACCAACTCGGGCAAGAGCGTGCTGGTGAACTCCATCATCTGCTCCATCCTTTTCCGGCGGAGCCCCGACGAGGTGAGGCTCTTCCTCATCGATCCGAAGATCGTGGAGCTGAAGCGGTACAACGGCTGCCCGCACCTGCTCACTCCCGTGATCACGGACCCGAAGAAGGCCTTCCAGGCCCTGCAGTACTGCATCTCCGAGATGGAGCGGCGCTACACGCTGCTGGACGCCCTTGGCGTGCGAGACCTGCGCTCGTTCAACAAGAAGGCGAAGAAGGAGCGCGTCCAGCGGCTGCCCTACATCGTGATCGTGATCGACGAGTTCGCCGACCTCATGGCCACGACGGGCAAGGAGCTGGAAACCACGCTCGCCCGCCTGGCCGCCATGGCGCGTGCCGTGGGCATCCACATGGTGCTCGCGACGCAGCGCCCGTCAATCGACGTGATCACCGGGCTCATCAAGGCCAACATCCCTTCCCGCATCGCCTTCATGGTGGCCAACAAGTTCGATTCCCGGATCATCGTGGACGCCGTGGGCGCCGAGAAGCTCCTCGGCAAGGGCGACATGCTCCTCTCGGCGGCGTGGAACCCGTTCCCCGTCCGCATCCAGGGCGCGTACATCGACGACGAGGAGACGGACGCGGTCACCGAGTACGTGAAGAAGCTGGGCCCGCCCCAGTACATCGAGGACGAAGTCTTCTTCGACGACGATGACTCCAGCGACTTCCAGGGCGAGCCCGGCAACGACCCCCTGTACGAACGGGCCGTGGAAATCGTGATGGGGCAGGGCAAGGCCTCGGCGTCGTACATCCAGCGCCGGCTGAAGGTAGGCTACAACCGCGCCGCCCGGCTGGTGGAGGAGATGGAGATGCGCGGGATCGTCGGCCCGGCCCAGGGCAGCAAGCCGCGGGAAATCCTGCACATTGCCAAGTAGCTCCGGTGAAACGCCGGCGGAGAACCCGCACCCGGCTGCCGCAGCTTTGACCTTTTTTTCGAATCACGGTACGTTGAATTCAGGAAAGCAAATGCCGCAGGTTCAGGATTCAGCCGCAGGCCTTTACGAGCAGATGCGCCAGAAGCTCTCGAATGTCGTTCCCGACGTCGAGCTGCGATACAAGTCGGAGCTGGCGTACCAGATCAACGTCCTCAAGAAAGAACGGAATGCCGTCGTCCTGGGCCACAACTACATGGAGCCGGCGCTGTACAACTCGATCCCGGATTTCACGGGAGATTCCCTGGAGCTGTGCCGCCAGGCGGCAAAGACCACGGCGGACATCATCGTCTTCTGCGGTGTCCGGTTCATGGCGGAGACCGCCAAGATCCTCAACCCGGAGAAGACCGTCCTCATCCCGTCTCCCGTTGCGGGCTGCTCGCTCGCGCAGAGCATCACCGCGGCGGACGTCCGCGAGCTGAAGACGCGGTTCCCGGGCGTGCCGGTCGTCACCTACGTGAACACCTACGCCGACGTGAAGGCGGAATCGGACATCTGCTGCACCTCGGGAAATGCTGCGAAGGTCGTCGAGTCCCTCTCCGCGGACCGCGTCATCTTCCTCCCCGACGAGTTTCTTGCACGGAACGTCGCCCGCGAGACCGGTCGGAAGATCATCTTTCCCGACCCGGACGCCCCGTTCCTCGCAGGCTGAGAACACCGACGGGCCTGGCCTACCAGATGATCGGGTGGCAGGGCCGCTGCGAGGTGCACGAGAAGTTCACCGTGCAGGACATCACCGACATCCGACGCCAGTTCCCTGACGTCGCGGTCCTGGCGCATCCCGAGTGCAGCCCCGAGGTCGTGGCCGCCTCCGATTTTTCGGGAAGCACGTCCGCGATGATTGCGTACGTGGAGAAGACCGGCGCGCCCCGCTACCTCCTGCTCACCGAGTGCAGCATGGGGGACAACATCGCCGCCGCCAACCCGCGCAAGGAAATGCTCCGTCTCTGCAGCGTGCGCTGCCCGCACATGAACGAGATCACCCTGGAGCAGACACTGGCCGCGCTGCAGCAGACCCGCTATGTCGTGGAGGTGCCCGAGGACATCCGCCTGCGCGCGCTTGCGGCCGTGCAGAAGATGATCGCAATCGGATAGCCGCGTTCCGCGCGGAGCCCCACTGGATCAGCACCAGGACCGCGAAACAGGCCAGCATCATGCCGAGGCCCGCGGGTAGCCCGAGATTTGCCCGTTCCCGGGCGCCGATTTTGAGCCGCCCCACGCGAAACCAGAAGTCGGCCCGGTACGCCTGGACAAAAAGAGGGCGGGACACCGGCCGAAGGGATCACCGGCGCGGCACCCGCCCAAGGAGGCTTTCTTACTTTTTCTGACGTTTCGTGTCGATGTCGTCCTTGTACATCAGTGCTTCATGCCCGCGTTCGCCCGTGCGGATGCGGATGACGTCTTCAACGGGATAGACGAAGATGATGCCGTCACCTTCCTTGCCCGTCCGGGCGGCCTTGATGATCGCCTCGACGGTCTTCTCCACGTTGTTGTCGCTCAGGATGATGTTGAGCTGGATTTTCAGCAGAAGGTCCATCTTGTAGGATGTTCCCCGCCACGACATGTCCAGCCCGCCCTGCCTCCCGTGGCCGCGGATCTCGAAGACGTTCATGCCCACGATGCCGAGGTCGTGCAGCGCGTCCTTGACCGCGTCCAGCGCTTCCTCTCGAATAATTGCCTCTATTTTCTTGCTCATATGCTTGGCTCCTTTCCTGGGCACGCGTACTACCTGCTGAGGCTGCCGACTCGCGGGGACTGCCGCGGGAGGGCGCTTCCATGCATGTGCACGTCCACCGTCGAGTAACCCTGTGTCCCCATTTCCGGCACGTCAAGCCCCATCAGCTCGTGCGCCGGCTCGCTGCGCAGGAGCTTCAGCGCGGCCAGCAGCTTGAAGAAGAGGAAAGAGAGTCCTCCCACGACAACGAATATTGATGCCACCTCGGCCAACTGCGCAAAAATCTGGGTTGTCCCGCCGAAGATCAGCCCGGTGACAGGGCCATCCACGCCGTTCCACCCTGCCGAGGCTGCCGCGCCATCGGCAAATATGCCGACGGAGACCAGGCCCCAGATGCCGTTGAAGAAGTGCACGGGAACGGCGCCGACAGGGTCATCGATGTGCAGCCGCTCCAGGAGGAACGAGGCGAGGCAGACAATCACACCCGCGATGAGTCCGATTGCCACGGCCCCCGTACTGTTGACGAACGCGCAGGGGGAAGTGATTGCCACCAGCCCCGCCAGAACTCCGTTTACCGAGAGGCCGGGGTCAGGCTTCTTCGTCGGGCCGATCCACCACATGAACAGCATGGCAGCGACACCGCCTGCTCCTCCTGCAAGAAGGGTGTTGACTGCCGCGTTGGCTGCAAGGTTGCGCCCGGGGCCGACAAAGGCGAGGGACGAGCCGGGGTTGAAGCCGAACCATCCGAAAAACAGGATGATTGTGCCGAGGACGCCCATCGGGATGTTGTGCCCGGGCATCGCGTTTGCCGTGCCGTCGGGATTGAATCGTCCGATCCGGGGGCCTATAACGATTGCTCCCGCAAGAGCAACGGCTCCTCCGATCATGTGCACAACGCCCGATCCCGCGAAGTCCACGGCCCCGTTGCCGAGCCCAGCGGTCCTCCCGAGGTTGGCCAGCCAGCCGCCGCCCCAGACCCAACCGCCCACCAGCGGGTAGACGACCATGCTGACCCAGAATCCCATCAGGACGAACCCGGTGAACTTCAGCCGTTCCGCCATGGCGCCCGTGGGAATGGTTGCCGCCGTATCCATGAAGACCATCTGGAAAAGGAAGAATGCCAGGATTCCGCTCATGTCCCTGACGCCCCGCGTGAGCATGAAGCCGTCACCGCCGAGGATACCGGTCTGCCCGAAGCGGATCAGCCACCTGTCCAGGTGTCCCGTCATGTCTCCAAGGGTGGTCGGGGCGAAGGAAATGCCTGCGATCTTCCCGATGGCCGGGAAATTGAAGTTTACTCCGCCGAACTGAAAAGCGAATCCTACCAGCCAATAACCGAGCGCCCCGATGCAGAACACCATCATGTTCATCATCATGGTGTGTGCCACGTTCTTGGATCGGGTGAACCCGGTCTCAACGAGAGCGAATCCTCCCTGCATGAAGAAGACCAGGAAGCCGGTGATGAGGGTCCACATGATGTTCGTGGACGTGGCAAGATCGTCTGTGACGCTGGTGGCATTCTGCGTCTGTGCCGCGACAATGCCGTTCACGACGAACATGAGGAACATTGCGATTGCCGGCGTGACGAACCACCCCAGTCTACGCTTTCTCATACATATACCTCCCTTTGCGCTTCACTGCGCCTGACGCGGTTCTTAAGCAAATACCGTGCCAACGAAAGGCTGCCCGTATCCGTGGGAAAAACCAGAAGTTTCATGGAACGGATTGTCGCAAAAGATACCCAAATGTAGGGTGGATTTCTATTTCCAACATATATGTAGGAATCGACGATGCGGGGGCGGGCATTTCCGGTTGCCATCACAGCAGACCGCTGTCGGGACGTGCGGCCGCCGGAGTCGGTTCCTCCCTCGTCATCCGTGCCATGAGCCTTTTGTACGCCTTCAAATCAATCCCGTATTTGCGGACCCGCAGGCCCATGATTCGAATTGAGATGCCAAGGGAATCAGCGGCAGAATTCATGCGACCCTTCGCGGAAATCAAGGCAGCGATGATCATTCTCCGCTCAAGGCTTTCGACGGCCTGCCGCAGCGCTCCCTCACCATCTGGTGTCCGACGTTTCATGCAACCTCCCCGTTGCTGACCACCCGGCTGTGTGGCGCACAGAGACAATTGCAATAGTCGTGCCAGCATGCGGCCGGTGCCCCGTTCGCACGGCGGTGGGTGAATATCGCGCGGTGCGGAGGCGGCCTCGCAGGGGACCGGGGGCGCCATTTACCGGCGTGCGTTCCATCGGGTATCCTGTGCGAATGCGGGCTGCGCGTACGATCCTGTTCCTGGTCCTTCCCCTGGCCGCCGCGGTGGTCTTCGACCTTCTGGGCAGCTTCGGTGTCCTGCGGCGTCTCGACGGCCGCGCCTACGACCGCTTCCTGCGGCTCCGGCCCGCCGTTCCTGCGGTTCCCGGGATTCTCCTCGTGGACATCGATTCCCCCGGCTCGCTCGCGGGCCTTCTTGCCGACGGCCTGGTCACGCTCAAGGAAATGGACGCCCGGTATGCGGTCCTGGATCTTCCATTGGCACGGAAGAGCCCGCCGGCGCTCGACCCCTCCGTGCTCCGACAGACGCTGCCCAACGCCCTGGACCGGGAGTTCCTGCAGATCGGGGAGAATATCCAGTCGCTGTTCGACGCAATCCGCCGGGGATCCGTGCGTTCGCGTGATGCCGCTCGCTACGTCTCTGATCTCGTGGGGCTGGTAACCCAGGCCAAGGGGCGGCTTTTCGGAGCAGCAATGGGAATCGAGCGGGACGATGATGCCCTCCTCGGGCAGGCCTCGGCGTTCTTCGGCCGGGTGTACGTGCCGCTGGACCTGCTGTCGTCGTCCGATCCCCCCGCGGCGCCGGACCTTGTGGATCTGGCGATGCAGCGCCAGTCCGTGCCCGTGATCGCGAAAGGCAGAGACCCGTCGACACATTTCGGCGGCATCCGACCCTCGGTGCTTCCGGTGGTCCGCGGCGCCCGGGGAGGAGGCTTCCCTTCAGACGCGGCTGACCCGGACGGAGTGCGGAGAAGGACACGGCTGCTGGCCGAGCACAACGGTCAGCATCTCGGTCAGCTCGCCTTCGCGGCGGTTCTCGACCTGCTGGGCAACCCGGAAGTGGAGGTCTCACCGGGCAAAGTGGTTCTCCGCGGTGCCGTTTTCCCCGGGAGGCAGCCGATCACGCTTGAAATCCCTCTCGGAGAATCAGGGCAGATGCTCTTGAACTGGCCTGCTGCGGTACCCCGTGGATTTGGCGCCACCACGAGTGGCGCCTCCGGCGGCGGCCCTGACGACGGCTTTCGCCATCTCGCCTGGAGCGCCCTGGCGGCTGAGCGGCGGATGGAGGACTCGCTGGTCGCGGACCTGCGCGACATGGACGCGAAAGGCTACCTCTCCTACCTCCGCACTTCCACGCCGCTCCTGGACATCTTCGAGGAAGGCGCGCGGCTGGGCCGCGGCATGCTCGCAGCGGGAAGCGATTCGGACGCCGAGCAGTGGCGAGCGGCGCGGGAGAACTTTTTCACCCTGTGCGACCAGTTCCTCGGCGGGGACGCGGAGGCGCGCATCATTGCGGACGCTGACCGGGAGCTGCAGAGCGGGGCCCTCTCGGATGAAGAGAAGAGCCTGGTGCGTGCCGAGCGCGACAGGGTCCCGGCCGCCTTCGCGGAGGCCAGGCAGGTCCAGGTCATGCTCCGTCAATCGCGCGCATCGCTGAGAGAAAGCCTTGCGGGCTCGTTCTGCATCGTGTCTCTCCAGGCGGAAGGAGAACCGGGTTCCGCCGTGACGCCGTTCGAGGCTCCTGCCACAGACGCACGCGCCTCGGCCGCCCTCGCGTCCACGGTCTTGTCGGGCCATTTCCTCCGCCAGGTGCCGGCGCGCGTTGTCCTGCTCCTGGCCGCGGTCCTTTCCCTTGCCCTCTCGCTGGCCGTGCTGCGCCTGAAGCCGTTTCTGTCGCTCGTTGTTGGAATCGCGGCGGCCGCCGCTGCGGCTGCCGCCGCGGGGGTAGTCTTTGCCGTCGACGGGTTGTTCGTGCCTCCCTCAGTGCCTGTCGCCGCAATGCTGCTGACGGGCGCAGCACTTGCCTCCCTCAAGCTCGCCTGGAAACGGGGAGCGTCACGCACGGTTCGGGCGGCGTTCGCGGGCCGCGTATCCCTGGAAAGTCTCCAGGCAATCGATGCGTCAAGGGCCCGGCTGGCCCCGGAGGGCAGCCGCCGGCAGGCAACCGTTCTGTGCCTGGGCGTGCGGGGCGCCGCTGTCGAGTCTGCCGGCGAGGATCCCCGGGAAGTCATCCGGCGGCTTCGAACGCACCGGGCTGCTCTCGGCGAGGCTCTCCTGGGACTGGGCGGCATGGTGGTGGATGCCGGGAGCGGACGGATCACGGCGGCCTTCGGCGCCCCGGTGGAGTGCGGGGACCACGCGCGAAGGGCCTGCCTTGCGTCCCTTCGCGTGCGCGCCCTGGAAAAAGAGCTGAGCGGGTCCGCGGTATCCGCATTCGCTTCCCGCATCGGCATCCACACCGGGGACTGCGTCGCCGGCTTCCTCGGAGACCGCGTCAGGCCCGACTACTCGCTTGTTGGCGTCCCCGCCGAAGTTTCCTCACGCCTGGAGACCCTGAATGACACCTTCGGCACGTCGATTCTTGTTACCGAGCGGGTCCGCGAGGCCGCAGGTCCTGGCCTGCTGGTGAGGATGCTCGGCACCATGGCGGGCGGCAGCCTCCCGGGCCGGCTTCGTGTGTACGAGCTGCTCGGGGAGAAAGACGGGCCGGAACGGCCGCAGGCCCTCATGATCACGGAGTTCGAGGAAGCGCTCTCCCGCATGGAGAAGGGCGATGCAGCCGGCGCCCTTGCCCTCTTTTCCCGGATCCTCGTCCGATTCCCTGGTGATGGTCCTTCCGCCGCCTACTCCCGCAGGTGCCGCCAGGTGCTGGAGCACGGCGGCACGACTGACGTCATTTCTTTCCCGTGGTGAGCTGGCGCTCTACCAGGGTGCGCATCATTTTCAGCCGCACCACGGCGCCCCCGCCGTACTGGGGGAAAGCGCGGTAGCGATCGCCGTCGTCCCAGAAATCCACGCCCGCCTCGCCGGGGAACGGGGCCGAACGGCGCTGGTGCCAGACAACGGCCGGGTCCCGCAGACTGACCGCCGGGGTCCGTGGATCGAAGGTGATCAGGGATTCGTGCACGCCGCGGTCGTTCAGCTCTGCCACGTCCGTGGACTGCAGATAGCGGATCGTTCCCGCGGCCATGTCGATTGATTGGATGATGGCGGAGTGGCTGGTCGTGCCGTCCTCTCCCCGGAAGACGAACACGTCGCACGGCCTGAGGTTTCGAACCTCGTCCTTCACCACCTCGAGGTTCCTGTTGCGCGGATCGAAGAACCATGTGCCGATGTACCATGCGGCGTTCGACGGCCGTGCCGCTCCGAGGTAACGCGCCAGCGCCCGGTTGAGGTCCAGCCCGCCCGCCCTCGACACCGAGGTGAGCACGTACCAGACGAAGCCCGAGCAGTCCACCCCGAGACGCCCCACGCCGTAGAGGTAGTTGTAGATGTCGGGTGCGGTGATCCCGCGCGCTTTCGTGAGGAAGAATGGCTGGTGGGGGAGGCCCGGGTACACGCCGGATTTCATCTGGTCCATGACAAACCAGTCCCGCGTGGTGGACCAGCTTTTTGTCTTCAGGTCGAACATGACGATTTTTTCCCTGCCGTCCGAAAGGGCCGCAGCGTAGGCGGCGAAATCGGGCGATGCGATCAGCGTGTCGATCTGGTCCCAGATGCCCAGCGGATCTCCCTTGCCCCCCCACGGCACCGCGAGATTCTCCCCGGCAAGCTCCGAGCGCTCGTTGTTCTCCGCGAAGGGCAGGTGCAGCGTGATGACTTTTCCCGCGACGATGTACGTGCGGAAACACCTGCGGTAGGCTTCCTCGATGACAGCCTCGATCCCGTTGCCCCAGTCGGCGGAGGCCTCGGAAAAGGCAGCAAGGAAGTCGGTATCCGTTCCTCCCGGCAGCGAGAGCCGCGGATCCATGCGGGCTTCCGAGGCGGCAACGGCCGCTGGAAGGAAAGCGGCGAGTATCATGAGCGCGGCAATCCGGCCGGCCCTGTCCTGTCGTCCCACGCGAATACTATACCATGAAAGGCGCGGGCGGCTCTTCACCCGGCCCCGGCGGGTGACTGCATTATCCGCGGGGGTCGGCTATAATGCCGTCCAATGCCTCACTTGGAGTTGGCCGGCAAGCTGGTGGTCGTCACGGGCGCGTCCAGCGGGCTGGGACGTGAAATAGCCCTTACCCTCGCACTGAGGGAGAAAGCCGACGTCGTCATTGCCGCCCGCCGGCGCGACCGGTTGGAGTCGTTGAAGACCGAGATCGAGTCGCGCTCGGGATCGCATGCCCACGTCGTTGCCGTGGACCTGGGGGAGGCCGACGGGCCGATGACCTTGTTCCGCGAAGCCACTGCCCGCGGGCAGGTGGCGGCGCTGGTGAACTGCGCGGGCATCACCTTTTACGGGCGGACGCTCGATGCAACCATGAGTACCTGCCTGAAGATCGTCACCGTGAACCAGGTGGCCACGATGCATGTGACGATGCTGTTTCTCCGATACTTCCTGGACCACGCGTCCGGCGCGATTCTCACGGTGACCAGCCTGTTCGGCATCATCCCCGGGCCGTTCCAGAACGTGTATTCCGCCACCAAGCACGCGATGCAGTCCTTCATGGAGGGGCTTTCGAGGGAATACAGGGGGAAAGGCGTGTCCATCTGCACTTTCGCGGCCGGCAGCATGGCCACGGAAATGGTCACCAGGACGGGCCTGGACCGCCGATACAGGACCGGCAGCCCTGTCTACCTGGGCCTCGTGAGATCCGCACGCTGCGCGATTTCCTCGTTCAAGCGCGGAAAGCTGTTTTCCGTTCCGAGCCTCCGGTACAAGACGGTCCCCGTGCTTGCCCGGATCCTGCCGAAGAGATTCGTCCTGTGGGCCGTGGAGAGGTTTTACCTCCCGAAGGGGCATCGCCCGGAGGGCACTATCTAGTATTCCGGGGGTCAGTGGGTGACTGCACCTGACTGCGGCCGCAGCCTGATCACGTTTCAGGACACCGCCGGCAGCCGCGCATGAAGCCGGGAGCCGTCGATCTTCGCCCCCCGTTTGAGCGCGGTTCTACCTTCTCCGCTCCCGTTCACGACCTTCCGTCCGACAGTGAGCTCCCGGTCCAGGGTCATGCGTGCATTCAAGGGTCCTGTCATGTCCACCCCGGTTCGGCGTTTCGCAGCCAGACGCGCATCGGCCCGGGTCCACGGTTCGCCCAGGCGTAGTACGGCACAGCCATGAAGCCGGGTCCGCGAACTCCAACGATTCCGCCCAGCAGGTGAGGCAGGGGGTGCGCCTCCAGCTCCCTCTCTTCACCCAGTGCGAGGGTGTCCACGGGGACGCTGGCGTCGCGGCCCTCGACACAATAGACCAGCGGGCCGCGCTGCAAGGCTGCCTTCCCCCGGTTGTCGCTGACACGCGCATCGCACAGGACCTTCCGGACCGGCAGCGGCAGGACCAGATCCACCACATCGCCGTCAGTCCAGGTGCGATCGATCACCGCGTAGCCGTCCGCTTCTTCAAATTCCGACGGTCCGGCCGTTGAGCGCACGGTGGGCGTCTCGAGCGCGGGGCGTTCGAACCGGTACAGGTGCCCTCCCATGATCTGCTCCCGCGCCCAGCCTGGAATGCGGAGCAGGAACCGCACCCGGGTGGGATGCTCGGGATGAAGGGTGAACCGGACCGTTCCCGACCATGGATAGTCCGTTTCCTGCGTGATCCCGATGTTCCCTTCGTCCGTCGCTACCGTCGCCCTGCCGGCGATGAAAAGGTTCGCGTAGACCGTGCTTCCGGCGGCGGCATAGACGTACCCTGGGAGGGACGGGAAGAAGCGGGACATGCCCGTCGGGCAGCAGGAGACGTCGAACCATCTCTGGCGTCCCGCGCTGCCGTGGTTGAATGCGTACTCGCCGTCCGACTCCAGCGGGTTGGTGTAGAAGTACTCGTCACCCCGCAGCGCCATGCCGGAAAGCAGGGCGTTGTACAGGGTCTGCTCCATGACGTCGATGTACCGCGCCTCGCCGGTGAGCAGGAACAGGCGGTGGTTCCACATGACCGACGCCGATGGACGAGCAGGTCTCCCCGTACGCGGTGAGGTTGGGAAGCTCGAAGGGCTCGCCGAATGCCTCGCCGCGGTGCCGCGCGCCGATGGCGCCGGTGAGGTAGATCTTGGACTCCACGACGTCGCGCCCAGATCGCCTGGATTGCCTCCGCGTAGGCCTCGTCCGGCAGCAGCGCGGCCACATCCGCCATGCCGCAGTACATGTACGCCGCGCGCACCGCGTGCCCGACCGCCTCCCGCTGCCGCGTCACCGGGCAGGTGGTCCTGGCAGTAGCCCGGGTTCTCCTCGTACGTGTACTGCGGCCGCGTCTCGTGACGTCCCCGCTGCTCCAGGAAGAACCGCGCCTGCTCCAGCAGGCCCCGGTCCCGCGTGACGCGGTACAGCCGGGCGAGCCCCATCTCCACGATCTGGTGCCCGCACATGTCGTGCCTGCCCTCGGGGCCGAAGACGCCGCGGATGAGCTCCGCGCTGCGCAGGGCCACGTCCAGCAGGGTCCGCTTGCCCGTGGCCAGGTGGTGCGCGCAGGCCGCCTCGTACAGGTGGCCGCAGTTGTACAGCTCGTGGCTCATGACGAGGTTGGACCATCGCGTCGGCCCCGCGTCGGGCAGGACGTGGCCGGGGTCGATCGTCCGGTTGGTGTACAGGTAGCCGTCCGGTTCCTGCGCGGCGGCGACCAGGTCGATCAGCTCGTCGAGACGGGCCTCCAGGCGGGCATCGGGGTGCTGCGCCAGCGAATAGGAGGCGCCTTCGATGGCCTTGTAGACGTCGGTGTCCTCGAAGGGCATCTTGCCCCGTAGGTACCGGGCGCCGCGCTCTGCGGCTGCCGCGCCGGCCGCTGCGGAAGTTGTCCACGCGGCCGAACTCCTCGCACTTGCGCAGGACGTCCGGGATCGTCACCGTCCGGTTGGTTTCCAGGCGCGGCCGCCAGAAGGGTCCCGCAGCTCAACGGATCGGAACGAGGTGGGGGTGATGGGGTAGTCGGTCATCGGTGCCTGTCCTTGTTCATGCCTTCAGCCCCGAGAGCACGATGCCCTCGATGAAGTATTTCTGCCCGATGAAGTACAGCGCGACGCACGGGCGTGATGGCCACGCGTGCAGGCCGCCATGATGGCCTTCCAGTCCGTCCCGAATCCCGACTTGAAGTTCGCCAGGCCCTGGGAGATCGTGTTCATCTCCGTGCGGGAGACGTAGATGAGGGGGCCCATCACGTCGTTCCAGTAGGTGATGAAAGCGAAGAGCCCCACGGAGATCAGGACGGGCTTGATGAGGGGGACGAGGACGCGGAAGAGGATCCGCACGTGGCCGGCGCCGTCGATGGTCGCCGCCTCGTCCAGGTCCCGGGGGATGGTCATGAGGAACTGCCGCACGAGGAAGATGTTGAAGGCGCCCCCGCCGAGGAAGGCGGGAACGATCAGCGGCACGTAGCTGTTGCTCAGGCCGATCGAGCTCCACGCGACGAAGATGGGGATGATCGTGACGGCCGTCGGCATGAGCATGCTCCCGATGACCAGCGTGAACCACAGTCCTCTTCAGCGGGAAGTCCAGGCGTGCGAACGCGTACGCGGCGATGGAGGAGGTGAGGAGCGTTCCGACGATCGAGGGCACGGTGATCGTCAGCGTGTTGAGGATGTAGCGGAGGAAGGGAAAGGTCCGCAGTGTGGTCGGGATAATTCTCGAAGCGCCAGGCCTGCGGCAGGAGAAGCGGCGGGATACTTGTAGATCTCGATGTTCGACATCAGGGACGAGCGGATCATCCAGAAGAAGGGGAACAGGACGGCGAGGCCGATCAGCGACGATCAGGATTGACGACGACGGTGTTCGTTGATTGCGTTCGTGTGTCTTCATGGTTCTCTCATGCTCCCTCGTAGAAGATCCATCTTCGCGAGGTGGTGAAGATGACCGCGGTGAGCGCGGCGATGAAGACGAAGAAGATCAGCGACAGCGCGCTGGCGTGGCCGAAGTTGTTCCGCATGAATCCCTCGCGGTAGATGAGGTAGACCATGAACAGGGTCCTGTCGCTCGGGCCGCCCGTGGTCAGGGAGTAGGCGGGCACGAACACCTGGAGGTTGGCGATCATGCTCATCAGGAAATTGAAGAAGATGATCGGGCGTCATCATGGGAAGGGTGACGTGGCGGAACTTGTGCCAGGCGTTTCCCCCGTCGATGTCCACCGCCTCCAGGTAGGACTTCGGGAACGTTCTGCAGCCCCGCCAGGAAGATGACGATGGTGCTGCCCGACGCCCCACACCGTCATGATGATGAGGGACGGCACGGCGAACCGTCTCGTCCTGCAGCCACTGGACCTTGTTGATGCCCACGAGGTGCAGGGCGTAGTTGATGACGCCGAAGTTTGCCTCGTACATCCACGACCACACGATGCAGTGCCGATGGCCGGCACCACGTAGGGCAGGAAGAAGACCGACCGCCAGAACCCGCGGCCGGGGATCTTCCTGGTTGAGCATCAGGGCGACCAGGAAGGAGTAGACGATGCCGCTGATGCACTGCCCCGAAGGCGAAATACAGCGTGGCCGCAATGGAGTGGGCGAAATAGAAATCCGCCCGTGAAGATCTCCCGGTAGTTGCCCAGCCCGATCCATGTCGGCGGCTCCAGGCCCGTCCACTTCGTCAGGCTGATGCCCGATCACGCCGAGTATCGGGAGGATTGTCAGGAAGACCAGTCCCAGGAGGGCCGGCGCGAGGAACAGGTATGCCGTCAGGTGGTCCCTGCGGGTTTTTCTCGTTTTCATCCGTGTTTCCTCTGCTTGTGCTCAATGATGGGTCCCCCCGCCGCTGTGCGGCCGGGGGGATGCCCAGGAAAGACTTATTTCGGCTTGTTCTCGTCGAAAAGCTTCTGACCTGGGGAAGGATCCCGGTGATGTACTCCTTGGCGGTCTGCTTGCCGTTCCACACGGCGGCCATGCCGGAGTCGATCAGGTCGTTGAGCTTGTCGTAGCTGGGGAAGTAGTACCAGGGGACCTGGACCGCGTTCTTCATGGCGTAGTCGATGACCGCGGTCTTGTACTGGGCGAACGGGGGATGGACGTCGTTGTCGGCCCACTTCCTCATGGCCGCCTCGTTCGCGTACCACTTCGCCGAAACGGGCATCCAGATGCCGCCGGTGATGAGGCCCCAGCCGTTGGACTCGTCGCTCATCCACTTCACGAAGGTCTTGGCGGCGGCGAGGTTCTTCGAGCTGGCGAACGTGACGAACGGGTCCGCCGGTGTTGTACGTGACTGCCTTCTTCATCTTCGGCAGAACGCCCGACGCCGTAGACGAGGCCGTCCTTGAGGGAGTTCTTCAGCGACACGCCGATCTCCCACTGGCCCGAGGTGGCCATGGCAACCTTGCCGGTGAGGAGGCGAGACGTCCAGGCTGGGCATGTTGCCCCGGTCCCCGACGGACGGGGCCACGTGGTGCTTGAGGTACAGGTCGGCGATGGCCTGGAGGGCCTCGATGGTCTCGGGCTTGCCGAGGAGCAGCTGCTTGCCGTCCGGGCTCATGATGCCGCCGCCGTTGGAGACGGCCAGGACCGGCCACATCCACGAGAGCCTGTTGAAGTCCGCGCCGTAGGTGACGATGTTGTTCGCGTCGAAGCCCGCGTCGTTCGGGCGTCTTGCCGTTCTGGTCCTTGGTGAGCTTCTTGGCCGCGTCGATGAACTGCTGCCAGGTCCACGCCTTGTCCGCGCTGGCGGGAGGATAGGCCACCTTGGCATCGTCGAACATCTTCTTGTTGTAGTACAGGACGAGCACCTCGTCCGCGCAGCTGTACCCCACGGTCTTGCCCTTGTAGGTGAACGCCAGGGACTTCAGGGGCGCCTCGTCGGGCTTGTACATGTCGCTCACGTCGGCCAGGAGGTTGGCCGCCGCGTACCGGATGGTCATGGGCTCTGCCATCATGCAGGTGTCGGGAAGCTGCTTGCCCGCTGCCATCGTGTTCAGCTTCGCCTCGTAGTCCGGCGCGGCTGACGGTGATCAGCGTCACGTGGATCTTGTCCTGTGACGCGTTGAACTTGTCCAGGGTCTCCTGGATGTCGGCGGCCTCGGACTCGGTGGTGTTGTACCAGGCCATGTAGGTGATCTCGGTCTTCTGGGCTGCCGCGCTGGCTCACCGCGAAGAGGGAGAGGACCGCAACGGCCAGGACCAGGAGGAACATTTTCCTGGTGGAAGTCATTCTCGTCTCCTTTGTGCCGACGCGATTTGCTCAGCCACGGTACCGTGTCGCGATGCCACGGAGTACCGTGGCGGTCGGCGGCTGTATCCCTGTACGTTCGTGCACCGAATGTCTATGTTTGAACGTACCCAACGGCTTGCGGCGCCGGGAGTTTGCTGTGAGAGGCGGACCCTGGCGTCGCGGCTGTTCTCGGGCGCCTTCATGGCGCCTCATTTCCTGCCTCAGTTCTGCGTGCGCATCACCTCCTTGCCACGGTACTCCGTGGCATTCATGTCCGCCACTCCGTGGCATTCGCGCACGATTTTCTTGTCACGAGGTCAATGGGAAACTCGATCCGCACCGCGGGAAGGCCCGGGTTCTCGACGCGCTCCAGCAGGCGGCGCGCCGCGGACCGGGCCATGTCCCTCGAATGGATCCGCATGGTCGTGAGCGGCGGGGAGGAGTGCCGCGCGAGCTCCGTGTCGTCGAACCCGATGACGCTCACGTCGTCCGGCACGCGGCAGTGATCGCTCCGCCAGGGCGGAAAGGGCGCCGATGGCCAGCAGGTCGTTCGCGCAGAACACCGCCGTCAGGTCGGGACAGCGTTCCAGGAGACGCGCCATGGCCGCGGCACCGGCTTCCGCGGACCAGCCCTCGTCGCCATCCACGAGCCTTTCATCGGCAAGGGCGCCGGTTTCCGCCATGGCCTCTTTCCACGCGAGGAAGCGGATTCGCGCTGATTCGAGCCGCAGCGGACCGTTGACGATGGCGATGCGCTCGTGGCCCAGGTCGCGGAGGCAGCGAACCGCCTTTTTCGCACCCGCGGCCAGGTCCATGGTGACGAGGTCCAGGCCCTCGATTGCGTTGGTCGGTGCCAGCAGGACCGTGGGAACGCCGCTCGAGCGGGCTGTTTCCAGGAGGATCGGGTTCCGCGCCTCCTCCACGATGACTCCGTCCACCTTCGCCAGGAACGCACGGAAAGTTTCCAGGTCCTCGGGGTCGTAGTCGTCGAGGTATGTGAACAGGGTGTGGCGCCCCGACCGCGCGGTTTCCTCCTCCAGGCCGAGGAAGACGTCGAAGTAGAATGCCTCCGCCGCGATTGGCCTCGCGCTGTGACTTTTCCTTGCAGACCACGTAGCCGAGCGTCCCCGTCGATGTGCGCGGGCCGGCCCTGGGGCCGGGCGTGCGTCGGACGAATGTTCCCTGGCCGACGGAACGCTCGAACATGCCCGCGCGCCGTCAGCGCCAGGACGGCGTTCCGGACCGTGGTCCGGCTCACATCCAGCTCCTCGGCCAGCTCCCTTTCGGACGGGATCCGGCCGCCGACCGGCCAGACGTCGGACTCGATCCGGCTCGAGCAGGAACGACTCCACCTGCGCCTGCATGGAGTCCTTTGCGTTTTTCTGGATGGTCGGGTTTTGCCCGGTCTCTGACCTTTTTCGCATATTGGTTACAACCAATTACAACCATTATCATACCGCGGGATGTTTTGTCAACCATTTTCTTCAGATTTCTCAAGGCGCTGAATTCGATTTCTTCCTTAGAGGAAGCCAGAAGTGGAAGCCTGAGGAGGAAAGATGGGGCTGAGGCGGCGGGAGCCTAGAGGACTGGTTTTGAACGGCCGCCTCGGTTTGCAAGGGGCCCCATGCCGCAGCATCACATCCGAACCTTAATAGGCTATAGTAGCGGTCATGCGGAAATCCCGGTACCGCAGGATCATGCGCTTCTTTGCGCGGGTCATGGCCAGCGAGCTGTGGTGGGACGTCGTGCTCCCCAGGACTGGGCTTGGAGTGCGTCTCCCGCCGGACCAGGAAAGAGCGGATGCGCAGGATCGCCGTGCGCTTTCGGACCCTGGCCATCCGGATGGGCGGCGTCCTGATCAAGGTCGGCCAGTTCATGTCGTCCCGGCTCGACGTCATGCCGCGCGAGATCACCTCCGAGCTTGCCGGTCTGCAGGACGAGGTGGGAGCGGAGAGCTTCGAGGCCATCCGCAGGGAAGTCGAGGCCGAGTTCGGCAGCCCGCTGCACGACGAAGTTTCTCGAGTTCGAGCCCGTACCCATGGCGTCCGCCTCGATCGGACAGGTGCACCGGGCGCGGCTGTGCGCGGAAACGGCAGAGGGCGAGCCCTGCCCGTCCGTGGTGGTGAAGGTCCAGCGACCCGGAATCCAGCAGATCGTGGAGGCGGATCTCGCCGCCATCCGCGCGGCCGGCTCATGGCTCCAGCGCTTCAAGTCCGTGCGGCGCCATGCGAACGTGCCGGCGCTCATCGACGAGTTCAGCAGGTCCCTGTACGAAGAGCTGGACTACCTGCACGAAGGAAAGAACGCCGAGCGCTTCGCGCGCAATTTCGCGGGACAGCCCGAAGTCGTCGTGCCGAAAGTCGTGTGGAGCCACACCACGAAACGCGTTCTGACCCTCGAGGACGTGGGGGCCATCAAGATCACCGACTACGCGGAGATCGATGCCGCGGGCATCGACCGTTCGGAGATCGCGAGGAAGCTTCTTGATGTCTATCTCAAGCAGGTGTTCGAGGATGGCTTCTTCCATGCCGACCCGCATCCGGGCAACCTCTTCGTCCTCCCGCCCGGCGCGGCAATCCCGGCGGATGGAAGCTCGTCTTTGTCGATTTCGGCATGACCGGCTCCCTTTCCCCGGCGGCTTTCAACGGGCTGCGCGAAGTCCTGCTGGCCGTGGGTACGCGGGACGCCTCGCGGCTGGTCCGCGCCTTCCAGGCGCTGCAGGTTCTCCTTCCCGGCGCCGACCTGGACCTCCTCGAGCGCGCCTGCAAGCGGGTCTTCGACACGATCTGGGGGAAGTCAACGCGCGAAATGATGCGCATGACCACGGCGGAGTTCAGCGCCTTTGCCGACGAGTTCGGAGAGCTGCTCTACGAGATGCCCTTCCAGGTTCCCGAGAACCTGATCCTCCTCGGGCGGTGCGTGAGCATCCTCTCCGGGATGGCCACGGGACTGGATCCGGATTTCAACGTGTGGCAGGGCCTGGCACCCCACGTTCAGAAGCTCGTGGAGAAGGACGGGGGCACGGGCTGGCGGCTTGTTCTGAAAGAGCTGGGCGATATGGCCCGGGTGCTCTTCGGACTGCCTCGGCGCGCCGATGACCTTGCCACGAGGGTGGAGCAGGGCCGGGTGGACATCCGTGTGCCCGAGCTGAAGCAGCACGTGGCCCGGCTGGAGCATGGCGTCCGAAAGCTTGCCGGCTCCATCATTTTTGCCGCAGGCCTCATTGCCGGCACTGACCTGTACCTCGGCGGTCACCTCGAGATTGCGCTGGGCGTGGGCGTCGGCGAGCTCGTCCTCCTGGTCTGGATCCTCTTCGCCCGAAGTCAGCCGGCAGGGCCTACTCCGGTTTCTTCTCCATCCGCTCGATGGCTGCGTCCAGGAGGCTTCTCATTGCGAGGAGCATCTCCCTGCGCGCGGCGCGACGGTGCTCGATGAATCCGTGAGGAATGAGCTCCTCGAAGCTCTTCTTCATCGAGGCACGCGCCGCTTTCGCGTGGTCCCGTGCCTCCTTCATCCGGGGACTCGGTCTCCGCGGCGTGGGGTGTCTTCTCTGGCATGACGCACCTCCTGGTGAAATGGTAGGAGGTCCCACCCCGGGAGTCAAGCGCGGGACTGAATGGTTGTCGATCGGGGCCAGCACGCGTGGTCGTGACAATCCGACTGATAACAGAAAGTTATGAATGGTTCAAGTGCGGTCTATTGCGCCACTGGGGGGCCAATCGGTACTATCTTTTCGATGAAACCGACAGTCGCCATCCTGCTTGCGATCCTGACGCCTGCGGTCTGTGTGTTTGCACAGGAACAACCGCCGGTGATTACGCTTCAGCAGACCATTGACGCGGCCCTGGCCAACGGTGACAACTACAAGATCCTCCAGGGAAATCTCGCGGTGAGCAGGGCGCAGCACCAGGAAAACATCTCGAAGAACTCCCTGACGCTCGCCGGGAGCGTCGGGGCAGGCTACAACTACGCCTTCTACAACAGCGCTACCCTCGGGGCCGCCAAGGTCTCCAGCCTGTCCTCCTCCACCAGCCCCACACAGGGGGGCACAGTCGGAGTCGGCCTGGTCGGACCTCTGACGAGCGTGAGCGTGAGCGCATCTCCCCTGGCCCCCCCGATCGGCAATGTACCAAGCTCGATTCCACTTGCGGGGGACACGTCGACGGGGCTCGGCCTGAGCGCAAGCCAGGTGCTGTGGAACGGGTATCCCGGCGGGAGCACGCAGGCCGTTGTCGACAAGAGCGTCCTTTCCCTCCAGGGCCAGGAGCTCTCTACGGAGTCGGGAAAGCTAAACCTCATCTACCAGGTCAAGCAGGCCTACTATGCCATGTTCACCGCCGAGCAGGACCTCGACTCGAAGAAGCAGACCCTCGACCGGCAGAACGCCCTCCTGGACCAGATCACGGCCGTGTACAATCTCAAGCAGGCAAGCGCCGTGGACCTGAAAACGGCACAGATCAACGCCCACAGCGCCCAGATAGACGTGCTCACCTCGGAGCACACCCTCCGTCTTGCCCGGATCCGGCTGGCGATCCTGATGGGAGCGGCGCCTGACAACCAGTTCACCGTGACCCAACCGGATGACGAGAAAGTCCCGGCGGGCTCCCTCGCGGAGGCCATTTCCACCGCGCTGGCCAGGAGGGTCGAGATCAAGCTGATCCAGCTGAGCCGAAAGTCCAACGCCGTTGACCCGGCGGTTGCACGCGGGCTGTCGACACCGACCATCAGCGTGAACGGAGGGGTCACATTCGTAATGGACAATTCGCTGTCCAACAATTTCGTTGGCCTTGCTAACGCGGGGGTCAGGGTCGCCATGCCGATCCTCGATGCCGGCGCCGCCCAGAACCTGGTGGATCAGAGCACCCGGCTCGATGGAGTCTACCAGACACAGGCGGCCCAGTTACAGAAATCAATCGCGGCAGATGTGCAGGACGCCTGGGAGAGCAGGGAGCTGGCAATGGAGAAGGTTGACCTGGCTCGACAGTCAGCCGAGAACGATGACCTTCTCGTCGACGTTTATAAGATCCAGAGCCGCAACGGGACTGCCTCCACGCAGGACCTGCTGACCGCTTCCGTGAACGCTGCAAACGCCCACACGGCCGCGGTTCAGGCGCAGTCGGCCGCGCAGCTTGCAACATTGCAGCTTTTGAGCGTGATGGGATACTAGGGACGCTATACCAGGAGTGATCATGACCACAGAAAGAGTGAAACGTTCAGCCGTTGCGGCCCTGGCCGCCCTGACGCTTGTGTTCGCTGGATGCGCAGCGGGGGGTTCCGCATCGGCCCCGGCGAAAAGCGGGAACCTGGCTTCAGCCGGTGCCGCTGGCTCATCGCCAGGCGGAACGCCGGCAGGCAACAGCACCGGAGCGCGCCGCTTCGGCGCCATCCCGGTTCTGTCGGTAACGGCGAACGTGGGACCGCTGACGGCGGGGAATGACACGGCGGCCACGGTCACCCCGGTGACGCAGAGCACCGTCGCCTCACAGGTTGCGGGGGTTGTCCTGCGGGTCGCGCATGTGGCTGGGGACTGGGTCAAGCAGGGAGAGCCGGTCGTCGTACTGGACACTTCGCAGCTGAAGCTGGTCGTGGCAAACGCGCAGGCCGCCCTGGAAAACGCGAAAATCAACTACCAGGTCGCGCAGGACAATGCGAGCAAGGACAACCCGAAGCTCATACTCCAGCTGCAGTCGGCCCAGTCTGCCGTTGGACAGCGCACAGAAGAACTATGATTCCCAGAAGGCCCTCTTGGAGATCGGCGGCGCTCCCGGCTCGGCCGTTGACAACGCCCGAAGCCAGCTCCAGCAGGCGCAGGCGAACCTTCAGGCCGCACAGACGGCGCTTGACCAGAACAAGAAGTCCGATGTCTGGACGCTGCAGCAGTCACGATTGGCCATCGACCAGTCGCAGGTCCAGCTCCAGACGGCGCAGCTGAACCTCCAGTACGTGTCCATTGCCGCCCCATTCAGCGGCCAGATCGCCGCGGTCAATGTGAATCCCGGCATGTATGTCAGCCAGAACACTCCCGTCTTCATCATCGTGAGCGCCGACAAGGAGATCAATTTCAACGTTCCCCCCGCTGATGCTCCCAGTCTCACCGTGGGCAGCGTCGTGCAGTTCACCTACCAGGGACGCAGCTGGCCGGTGAAGGTCAGCCAGGCTCCCTCGGCGCCGATCAACGGGGTCGTTCCCATGGTGGCCGCCGTGCCCCGGTCCTTCACTGCCCCGTACGGCGCGGTGGGAACGGTGTCCTATTCGCTGACCCTCGCCCACGGCGCGATTGTTCCGATTGCCGCGCTGCAGACGAACGAGGACCAGAACTACGTGTTCACCATCCAGAACGGAAAAGCGGCCATCCAATACGTAAAAATCGTAGGGCAGGCCGGGACCGTTGCCGCTGTGACCGGCGTTGCGGACGGCACCCAGCTCATCATGAGCCCTCCACCCGGGCTGCTCGCCGGTTCGTCCGTCCAGGTGACCGGCAGTGCGGCCGCCCCGAACCCGACAACGGGAGCCGGGCAGCAGGCAAGCGCCGCCGGCGGCACCTGGGCCGGCGCCGACAGCCGCCGATCCCCCGGGTGCCTCGAAGGGAGGATCGCGATGAAAACTCTTCGCAAAATACGAAGAAAAGATCTTCAACAAGATCAATCCGCTGGTCAACTTCTCCGTCACCCGCTACGTGATGGCCACCGGCATCTTCGTTGCAGTCGTGACCTTCGGCATCGTCTCGACGCTCGGGCTGGGCGTCGACCTGCTCCCCAACATCGTCATCCCCGCCGTCGTGGTGAGGACCTCCTACCCGGGAGCGACGCCCAGCGTCATGGACCTCCAGGTGACCCAGGTCATCGAGAACGTCGTCTCCACGATCAGCGGGATCACCGACATCAACTCCTTCAGCTCCCAGGGCGTCAGCCGGGTCGTCCTCACCTTCGACCCGAGCACGGACAAGTTCGCCGACGCCAACCAGGTTGCCACCGCTGTCTCCGCGGCAGTTCGGTCACTTCCGTCGAACGTCACGGCGCCGACGATCCAGACCTTCGACCCGAACTCCGCCCCCGTCATCCAGTTCGGACTCGCCGGCCAGGGCGTCGACCTCGCGGAGGTGAACGACTACGTGCAGAACATCCTCGCGCCGAGTCTCGAGCGCATCGACGGCGTGGCGACGGTGCTGGTCGACGGGGGACCCTCCAGGCAGTTCGAGGTGCTCCTCAACCCCGACCGCCTGCGCTACTACAACCTGAGCCCGCAGGACGTGGTGAACGCCATCACGAGCTCGGCGCTGCAGATGCCCATCGGGACCATCGTCAAGAACAACAATGCGCTGACCTTCTCCACGCAGAACCAGCCCGCCGACATTCCGCAGATCGCCCAGACGCTGGTCGACTCCAACCGGGGGATCCGCGTGGACCAGGTGGCAAGCGTCTGGGGAAACCCTTCATCGACCAACTATGCGCGGGTGAACGGCCGGCCGGAGGTCCTGATCTCGGTGCAGAAGACCACGGATGCGAACGCCGTTGCCGTGGCCTCCTCCATGCGCAAGGCACTGGCCAGCGCGTCACCTTCCGACGGGGTACGGGATCGAGATCAGCAATGACACGACCGGACCCATCCAGGCGTCGGTCAACTCCACCTACCACGAGCTGTTCATCACGGCCATCGTCGTTGCCCTGATCGTGCTGCTGTTCCTCGGCAAGCTGAACACGGCCATCTCCGTCATCCTCGCCATCCCGATCGCGCTCTCCGCTTCCCCCGTCCTGTACAAGCTGGCGGGTTTCTCGTTCAACCTCGTCTCGCTGCTTGCGCTCATCATCGCCATCGGCATCGTCGTTGATGACTCGATCGTCGTCTCGGAGAACGTCGAGCGCTACCGGGCCATGGGGTTCAGCCTGAAGGAGTCCGTCCTGAAGGGCGCCAGCGAAGTCTTCAGCGCCGTGGTGGCGGCGTCCCTTTCACTGCTCTCCGTGCTCCTTCCTGTCAGCTTCATCGGCGGGTTCATCGGGGCGTACCTGCAGCAGTTCTCCCTGGGCCTGGCGGCCGCGGTTGCCTTCTCTCTCCTCGAGGCCGTGCTCTTCCTCACCGTCCGGCTTGCCTACACGCCGGAGATCGAAAACCCAGAGCTGGGGCGACTTCGTGCGAGCTGGATCCAGCTTCCCGACGCCATCCGGTGGGGCCTGCGGGTGTGGCGAAAAGCGCTGGGGATCATCGTGGGGGTCGTTGCCGTCGATCCTGATCCTCGTGATCACGCACCGGCCCGTCCTCCTTCTCGCCATGGTTGCCTACCCGATCGCGCTGGGAGTCGTGTGCTACGTGGTGCGGATCGTCCTTGCATTCCTGCAGTCTCTGACAACGCTTCTGCACGGGTGGACGGAAGCCGGCCTCGGATGGGTGCGAGATCGCCTACGCGCGGTCCCTCGGCGGCGTCCTGCACGCGGGTGTCTGGGTTCTCCTCGGGGCCGCCGGTATTCCTGGTCGGCGTGGTGGTCTTCGTTGCGCCCCACATTGCATTCAACTTCGTCCCGAACACGGACTCGGGAATCCTCAACATCAACCTGCGAAACCCTCCCGGCACGCCGCTGCAGGTCACGAATGACGGAATCGGCCGAATTGAATCGTATCTCCGTCAGCAGCCCGAGGTGGTGACGGTCCAGGCCGTCATCGGGAGCAGCCCCAATGGCGTGAGCGGCATTTTTTCGGGAACGAACACGGCGAACATGGTTGTCCAGATGACGCCCGTGCAGAAGCGGACGAACGTCTATCAGTTGATTCCGCGGTACCGGGCCGGCATCCTCTCCCTTTTCCATGACCAGCCCTCAGCCCAGGTCCTGTTGAGCGCGGGCGGAGGATTCGGGCCGGGCGGCTCCACCCTCCAGCTCAGCCTCGTTTCATCGGACTTCAACCTGCTCCTCCAGCGCAACGGACGCATCCTCCAGACAATGGTGGCCGATCCATGGGTGTCCGACGTGTACTCCTCCCTTTCCGATACGAGCCTCGAGAACGATTTCGTTCCCGATCCGTCGCGGATGAAAGGAACAGGGATCTCGCCGGCGATGATTGCCGGCGCTCTGCAGACCTACGCGTCCGGCGTCCAGGCGTCGAGCGTCGTCTCCGGCGGACTCAGCTATCCCATCCAGGTCCAGGCGGACCCGACGGCTCTGTCGGGGGCGCAGTCTCTTCTGAACCTGCCTATCTATTCCCCGCTCCTGCAGACCACCGTCCAGGTTGGCCAGCTGGGCAGCTTTTCGCTCAACCAGGCGCCTGTGAGCCTCAGCCGCTACAATCGGTCTTACACGGGGAACTTCACCATCAGCATGAAGCCCGGACGCGCCTCCGGTCCTGACGGTGAAGAACCAGATAACCAAGGAGCTGACTGATGCCGGCCTGCTTGAAGACGGGCTGACCCTGACGACGAACAACCGCTTCAACCCCGTTGCGCTGGCCGCGCAGCTTCTGACAACCGGGCCTATCACGTTCCTGCTCGCCTTGTTCCTTGCGTACCTGGTCATGGCGGCCCAGTTCAACTCGTGGCGCTATCCCGTCTACCTCCTGCTGCCGGTCCCCCTGGCGCTCATCGGTGCGCTGCTCCTTGTCTACGCCCAGGGAGGGGGATCTGGACATCTTCGGCGTCATGGGGATGCTCATGCTGATCGGTCTCTCGGCGAAAAACGCCATCCTGTATCTCGATTTCGTCGTGGAGCGGCTGGGCAAGATGCCGTTCATGGACGCGCTGATCGAGGCAGCGCGCCTGCGCTTCCGCCCGATCATCATGACGACCATGACGGTGCTCGTGATCAGCTTCCCGCTCATTCTCGGAAAGGGCGAGGGTTCCGAGTTCGGGAAGAACATGGGTGTCGTCATGCTGGGCGGCATCCTCTTCTCGGCCATCCTGACGTTCTTCGTGGTGCCGTCTGCCTTCTTCCTCTTCGAGCGCAAGAGGGTGGAGAAGATGGAGATGAAAAAAGAGGAAGAGGCGTCGGACAACGGCGAAGGGGAAGTGGGCGCGGTAGCCATAGCCGCAGGTGAATCGTAGACGCGCCACAGGCGGCCTCGAGGAGTACGCCCGCGCCGCGCAGCGGCGTGGAATGGACGAGATCTGTTTCACTTCTCTTCGGCAACAGGCTCCGCATGGATCTCGGAGATCCGGGAAATCATCCGGCTCTGCCGTGAGCAGGGGATGAGCGCAGAGGTCAATATGTCCGGCTCCAGGAAATCCATCGGCGAGCCCTGTCCGTCGTGGCAGATCGTTCAACTCATGGTGGAGGAGGGGCTCCCCATCGTCCCTGGATCTGACGCCCACGAGCCTTCGAAGGTTGCAGCCGGCCTCGAGGCCCTGGAGGCAACACGGCTCGTCCGCCGCCGTGAAAGGCGGATCTTCGAGACGGGTCCTGAAGCGCGGGAAGCACCCGTTCGCATTCGGCCCGGCGCATGATCGATTTTTCCCGGACGGGACTTCCCCTTGTTCCCTTTCTCCCCCGGATCTCGGGGCAGCTGGAGGCCGAGCGGAGTCTCGCCCTGACCGCCGAGCCGGGGGCGGGGAAATCCACGCTCGTGCCGCCCTACCTTCTGGATGAGCCCTGGCTGTCCGGCCGCTCCATCGTGATGCTGGAACCGCGTCGTCTTGCCGCCGTTGCCGTGGCCACCCGTATTTCCGAGCTGCTCGGGGAACCTGTTGGCCGGCGGGCCGGCTACCGTGTTCGCACTGCCGCGCGCGTTGGGAAGGACACGCGCATCGAGGTAGTCACTGAAGCGCTCCTCACCCGGCGGATTCAGGAAGACCCGCTGCTGCAGGGCGTGGGCCTGGTGATCTTCGACGAGTTCCACGAGCGGTCAATCCACGCCGATTGCGCACTGGCCCTCGCCCTGGAGGTGCGGCGGGCACGGCCTGATCTTGCTCTCCTGGCGATGTCCGCCACCCTGGACGCTTCCGGGGTGGCCGGTCTCCTGGGCCCGGGGCCGCACCGCCCGGCCCCGTCCCTGCACTGCCCGGGAACCATGCACCCGGTGCGAACGGTGTACCGGCCCCTTCCCGCACCCGGTCGCTGGGAGGAAGCATTCGCCGACGGTCTGGCCCGCCTGTTCGACGAGACCGAAGGGGGAATCCTTGCATTCCTTCCCGGCGCCGGTGAGATTCGCAAGGTCGGAGGGCGTCTGGCGGCGGCCCTTGGGTCACGCGCGGAGGTGCTGCCTCTCCACGGCACGCTGCGGCTGGAAGAGCAGCGGCGGGTCATCAGTCCGCCCGAACAATCAAGCAGGCGCCGGGTGATCCTTGCCACCTCCATTGCCGAAACCAGCCTCACCGTGCCGGGCATATCCACTGTTGCGGATTCAGGATGGGCACGTCTTTCGCGGCTTCACCCGGCAACGGGCCTGGACATTCTCGTCACCGAAAGAGTGAGCGCTTCTTCCGCGGAACAGCGGCGGGGCCGCGCAGGCCGGCTGGGCCCCGGGCTGTGCGTGAGATTCTGGACCGAGGCTGAGCGTCTCCCGGACCGGCCTGATCCGGAAATCCTGCGCACCGATCTCGCGGGGCTCGTCCTTGAATGCACCCTGTGGGGCGCTCGCACCGCTGAGGAGCTCAGGTGGATGGACCAGCCGCCCCGCGCTGCGTGGTCCCAGGCACGCGAGATCCTGGGAATGCTCGGTCTCGTGAACGAGGCCGGTCCGACTCCCCTTGGCAAGACCGTGGCGGGGTTGGGGCTCTCCCCCCGGCTGGGCGTCCTGGCGGCACGTGGAGCTTCCGAGGGGGGGCAGACTCTTGCCGCCGCCTGCGCCGCTCTCCTCCAGGAGCGTGACGGCTCGGAGATCATCCGCGATCCTGATTTCCGTCTCCGGCTCGAGCTCATCCGCTCCGGCACGGGAGGAAGCGGATCGTGGCGGAGGGCGATCGAAACCGAGATGGGCCGCATTCTGCGCAGGCTGCCATCGGCCGCGGGTATCGCTTATGGGTGGACTCCGTTGCAGGAAGATCACGTAGGCTCGCTCCTGGCAGGCGCCTTCCCGGACCGCCTTGCTCGGCGGGAACCGGACGGCACGTACCGGCTGGTCACCGGGAGGGCAGCCCGGTTTCCGACCACGGGAGGCGGCGTATCAGGCCGGGTGGCCGTTCCCAGCAGGGCCGCAGCCCCGTGGATCGTGGCCCTCGACGCCGACCCGGGTGAGACCATCGGGACCATCCGGCTGGCCGCGCCGGTGGAGAGCGCGGAGGCGGAACGGGCGCTCGAGTTCGCGGCCAGGGAAACTGTGGAGATCCGGTGGGAGGGGCTGGTGCCGAAAGGGGCGCTGATCCGCCGCGCCGGACGCCTCGTACTGACCGAGCGGCCGACCCGGCCCGGCGCCTGACGAGGTTCTGCGCTCGTTCCAGGAAGCGCTGGCGGAGCGGGGGATCGCGATGCTTCCCTGGAATGCCCAGTCGACCCGGCTCTATCGCCAGGATGCGATTCTATGCACGGGCGCGCGTCCGCCCGGACGGTGAAGACTACGCGGATAGCGGGTCTTGCCGCCCGAGCCGCCGAGTGGCTCGAGCCCTCTCTGAAGCTGACCGGCGGGCAGGTCATTACGGCAGGGGGGCTGCACGCGGCCTTGCGAACTCTCGCCGCGGGAATGGGAGGGAGGATCGACGTTGACGTGCCGGAATCCGTGACGCTTCCGACGGGGGGAAAACGCTCGATCGACTACGAGGGATCCGAGCCGTCGGTGGAGGCCAGGATCCAGGAGGTCTTCGGCCTGGCGGCGAGCCCGAGGATCTGCGGCGTGCCTCTTACCTTCCGGCTGCTGTCGCCTGCGCGCAGACCTCTGCAGATCACGCGGGACCTTGAGAGCTTCTGGCGTGTCACCTATGCCGAGGTGCGAAGAGAGATGCGCGGGCGCTATCCGAAACACTATTGGCCGGAGGACCCGCTGACCGCGGAACCGACCTCGCGCGTGCGCCCGGACAGATGATCATGGGCGCGCACGGGGTACCGTGCGCGCGCAAAACCGCACGGGGTACCGTGCGCGCGATCCTATCGGCGGTTTTTCTTTTTCGGCGAAGGCTTCTTCTTCGCGACGGCTTTCTTCTTTGCGGACGGCTTTCTTCTTTGCTGCGGGCCTTCTTCTTCGCCACCGGCTTTCTTCTTCGGCGCCGGCTTCTTCTTTGCGGCGCGGCCTTCTTCTTTGCCGACGCAGGCTTCTTCCTGGCAGCGGCTTTCTTCCTGGCTGGCGCAGCCTTCTTCTTTGCCGGGGCGGCCTTCTTTTTCGCCGGAGCAGCCTTCTTCACCGTCTTTGGGGCGACCGGCGTCGCCGAGGGTACCTCCCTGCGGACGACCGGTGCGGCGGCCGGCACGGGCCTCGATGGAGGCGCCACAGGTGTCACCGGCTGTGCTGGTGCCCATGGGGGAGTGTACGGAGCTCGACTGACGCCGGCGCATCAGATCCCGTCCCGAGGTGGTCGTATGAACCGCGATACCTTGACGACCTCCGGGTTTGACAGCTGGTGCATTCGTCCGAAGAGCGCATCATGCTTGATATACCCGAGGTTGCGGGCAATCTTCAGCGCTTCGGAGTCCACGTCAGCCTCCGTGGCACCCATGATGTTCTCCCTGACCACGAACTCGGAGAAGAACGAACATCCGGGCTCCCGGCACCTGACCTTGAACATCGCTTCCTTGAGCCTGAACGACATGACATTCCTCCTGCTTCGACAGTCTGACTGTAATTATATGCATCATCCGCATGCATTTCACGCAAAAAATGCTGTCGGAACGCCGCCCGAACCAGGACGCAATTCATGCCCGTGGGAGCACCAGTCCTCCTTCCCCCAGCCGGCGGACGAACCGGGCCCCCGCGCCCCTGCCGCCCAGGAGCATCCCGAAATGCATGGGTATGCAAAGGGTTGCTTTCAGGACGTGCGCCGCTTCTACGGCCGCCCGGCCGTTCATGGCGACCAGCCCCCCGACAGGAAGCAGCGCGATGTCGGGTCGAAGGTCCGCCATCTCGGGCACCAGGTCGGTGTCTCCGGCATGGTAGACCTGCATCCCACCCACCTCCACCAGGTAGCCCAGCCAGCCGCTGGACCGGGGATGAAAACGCCGTGTCAGGTTGTATGCCGCTACTGCCGTGATAGTAAACTCTCCTACGTGCAGGGTTTCCCCCGCGGAGACCGGGATCTGCCCCGATTCCGCGCCGGTGCGGGGCATGACGATAGCCGTCTCCTTGTTCCGAAGGCCCTTGATCGACGTGCGATCATAGTGATCAGGGTGGGGGTGGGTGATGAGGATGAGATCCGCGGGGCCGGCCCGGCCGGGACCCTGAATGGATCAATGAACACTGCCCGGCCCGACTCGCTGCGCAGCAGGAATGCAGACTGTCCGAACCAGCCGATGTGCTCCCGTGACCACGCCTTGAGCGCGGCAACCGATTTGTCCAAGCCTGTCTCCCTGCTGATATTCATCCCACGGGCGCGCGAAGTCAATGTCCACTGGATGCATATTTATGCGCGGGGTGTATTGACCCTCTCTCATCCGGTATGAGATAACTTCGGCACGACAAGGCGCAAGAATGGGTACAAACATGGCGAAGGCCAATGATTCCATGGATCCCCGGATCAGGGCGCAGCGTGAAGGGCTGTACGATCCTTTCTTCGAACACTCCAGTTGCGGAGTCGGGTTCGTCGTCAATGTCGACGGCCGGAAGACGCACCAGATCGTCGTCAACGGCATCACGATATTGAAGAACCTCGTCCACCGCGGCGCAGTCGGCGGAGACTCGCGGACGGGAGACGGCGCGGGCATGCTCGTGCAGGTGCCCCACCGTTTCTTTGCCCGAGAAGCGGATCGGCTGGGGTTCCGCCTCCCCGCGGAAGGCCTCTACGGAACGGCAATGCTCTTCTTCCCCTGGACGAGGAGAAGCGCTCGCGGGCGCGGGAGGTCATTGAGGACGCGGTGACCGCCGGAGACGGGACGCTTCTTGGCTGGCGGGAGGTCCCCGCGAATCCCGAGCTCCTTGGCGAGCTGGCCCTTGCATCCATGCCGCACATCTCCCAGGCGTTTGCCTCATTCGGGGAGCTTTCCGGGGAAGCGCTGGAACGGAAGCTGTACGTCACGCGCAAGGTCATCGAGTCCATGGCCGCCGCGGAAGGCTTCACCATGGAGGAGCTGTACGTCAACTCCTTCTCCTGCCGCACGGTCGTGTACAAGGGGATGTTCGTCGCCCCCCAGTTCGAGAGCTTCTACCCGGACCTGCGGGACCCCGATTTCGAAAGCGCCATGGCGGTGATCCACCAGAGGTACAGCACCAACACGTTCCCTTCGTGGCCCCTCGCCCAGCCCTTCCGTGCCATCGCGCACAACGGGGAGATCAACACCCTTCGCGGGAACATCAACAAGATGAACGCGCGGGAGCTCACGATGTCATCGCCCCTCTTCGGGGAGGATATCGCGAAGCTGACGCCCGTCATCCAGCCGGGCCAGAGCGACTCGGGAATTTTCGACAACGTCCTGGAGCTCCTGGTTGCCGGCGGAAGGACCCTGGAGCACGCGCTGATGATGATGGTTCCCGAGGCCTTCGGCCAGCGCTACCACATGAGCGAGGACAAGCGCGCCTTCTACGAATACCACGCGGCCATCATGGAGCCGTGGGACGGCCCGGCAGCCATCTCTTTCAGTGACGGCATCAAGGTCGGCTCCATCCTGGACAGGAACGGCCTGCGCCCCGCCCGGTGGGTGGTCACGCGCAGCGGCCTGGTCGTCCTGGCATCCGAGGTGGGAGTCCTCGACATCCCGCCCGAAGACGTGCTGCAGAAGGGCAGGCTGGCGCCCGGGCAAGATGTTCCTCGTGGACACCGCCCAGAAGAGGATCATCTACGACAACGAGGTGAAGGCCGCGGTTTCCCGGCGCAAGCCGTACCGACGCTGGCTGGAGTCCAACCGCATCGAGCTGAAGGGCCTGTTCCAGGTTTCCGGCCCCGTCAACACGGACAGCGCCACGCTCCTGGAGAAGCAGTGGGTGTTCGGCTACACCGTGGAAGACATCGACATGGTGATCACGCCCATGGTGGAGAACTCCCAGGAGCCCATCAGCTCCATGGGCAACGACCAGAGCCTCGCCGTGCTCTCCGACCGGCCCCAGCTCCTGTTCAACTACTTCAAGCAGCTCTTCGCGCAGGTCACCAACCCGCCCATCGATCCGTACCGCGAGAACCTCGTCATGTCACTGATGAGCTACGTGGGAAGGGAAAAGAACCTGCTCGAGGAGACTCCCGAGCACGTTCGCCAGGTGAAGCTCCCGCACCCCATCCTTTCCAACGACGACGTTGCGAAGCTGCGCACGCTGGACGTGGGCGGCTACCGCTCCTGCGTCATCCCCATGACGTTCGCCGCCGCGGAGGGCGAGACGGGCCTCGAGAAGGCACTCGACGCCCTGTGCGCCGAGGCCGAGGCGCGCGTGGACGCCGGCTACACCATGCTCATCCTGACGGACCGCGACGTCAACGCGAAGCGGGCGCCGATACCCGCGCTGCTCACCACCTCGGCGCTTCACCATCACCTGACGCGCGTGAAGAAGCGCCACCTCACGGCCCTGGTCATCGAGACGGCGGAGGCGCGGGAGGTGATGCACTTCGCCACCCTCATGGGGTTCGGCGCAAGCGCCATCAACCCGTACCTCGCCCTGGAGACGATAGCGGACCTGAAGGCGCGCGGCAGGCTCCCGGAGTCCCTGACGCTGGAGACGGCCATCGAGCACTACATCACGTCCCTGAAAAAGGGCCTGCTGAAGGTCATGTCGAAGATGGGAGTGTCCACGATCCGCAGCTACAAGAGCGCCCAGATCTTCGAGGCGGTGGGGCTGGCGGAGGACTTCGTCCAGAAGTATTTCCGCGGCACCCCGTCCCGCATCGGCGGAGTGGGCATCGAGGCCATTGCGCGCGAGGTGCTGGCCCGTCACTCCGCCGCGTACTCCCGCACCGCCGAGCAGCGCGAGGCGCTGGACTCGGGCGGCGCCATCCACTACCGAAGCTTCTCCGAGGGTCACCGCCTCTCTCCCGCAGGCAATCGGGCTCCTGCAGCGCGCCGTGCGGGAGAACGACTACAGCCTGTACCGGCAATACGCCCTGTCGATCAACGACGAGAGCAGGAGCCTCTGCACGCTCCGCGGGCTCTTCGCGTTCGCGAAGCGGGACCCCGTGCCGCTGGACGAGGTGGAGCCCGTGGAGTCCATCGTGAAGCGGTTCGTCACCTCGGCCATGTCGTTCGGCTCCATCAGCAAGGAAGCGCACGAGACCCTCGCCATCGCCATGAACCGCCTCGGCGCGGCGAGCAACTCCGGGGAAGGCGGGGAGGACGAGGCGCGGTACGTGCCGCTTCCCAACGGTGACTCGATGCGGAGCGCCATCAAGCAGGTGGCATCGGCTCGGTTCGGCGTGACCTCGCATTACCTGGTGAACTCGCGCGAGCTGCAGATCAAGATCGCGCAGGGCGCAAAGCCCGGCGAGGGCGGCCAGCTCGCCGGCCTCAAGGTGGACCTGGACATCGCGAAGGTCCGGCATTCGACGCCCGGGGTGACGCTCATCTCGCCCGCCGCCCCACCACGACATCTACTCCATCGAGGACCTTGCCCAGCTCATCTACGACCTGAAGAGCGCCAACCCGGACGCGCGGGTCTCGGTGAAGCTTGTCGCGGAAGTGGGGGTGGGCACCATCGCCGCGGGAGTTGCCAAGGGCAAGGCCGACATGGTCCTGATTGCCGGCTACGACGGGGGAACGGGCAATTCGCCGATCTCCTCGATCAAGCACGCGGGCATTCCCTGGGAGATCGGCCTCGCGGACACCCAGCAGACCCTGGTGATGAACCGGCTTCGCGACCGGATCCGCGTCCAGGCGGACGGGCAGATGCGGACGGGCCGGGACATCGTGATCGCCGCCCTTCTGGGCGCCGAGGAGTACGGCTTCGGCACCATCTCCCTGGTGGCCATCGGGTGCATCATGATGCGCAAGTGCCACCTGAACACCTGCCCGGTGGGCGTGGCAACCCAGGATCCCCGGCTGCGGGCCCGGTTCACCGGGCAAGCCCGAGCACGTGGTGAACTTCATGCGGTTCGTGGCCCAGGATGCGCGCGAGATCATGGCCTCTCTCGGGTTCCGCACCTTGGACGAGATGGTCGGTCACGTGGAGGTGCTGGAGACGCGCACCGCCCTGGATCACTGGAAGTCCCGCGGGCTGGACTTCTCCCGGGTGCTCTCCCGGCCCGAGGTGCCCCGCGGCACCTCCCTGCGGTGCACGACGAAGCAGAACCACGACATGTCCCTTTCCCTGGACAAGGAGCTGATCCGCGAAGTCGCGGCCGGCGCTGGAGGCGGGCGAGAAGGTGCGCCTGTTCATGACCATCCGCAACTGCAACAGGACGGTGGGCGCCACCCTCTCCGCGGAGGTGTCGAAGCGCTCACGGGGCGCAGGGGCTGCCCGTCGGACACGATCAACGTGTCCTTCAGCGGCTCCGCGGGCCAGAGCTTCGGCGGGTTCCTCGCCCACGGAATCACCTTCGAGCTGGAAGGCGATGCGAACGACTACTTCGCCAAGGGGCTCTCCGGAGGAAAGATCATCGTCTACCCGCCCCGCGCTTCCACGTTCCGCGCGCGGGACAACATCATCACGGGAAACGTCAACCTCTTCGGCGCCACCGGGCGGCGAGGTCTACATCAACGGCATGGCCGGCGAGCGCTTCGGCGTGCGCAACTCGGGCGCGGTGGCGGTGGTGGAAGGCCTCGGCGATCACGGCTGCGAGTACATGACCGGCGGCCTCGTTGTTGTGCTGGGCAGGACGGGCGTGAACTTCGCGGCTGGCATGAGCGGCGGCATTGCCTACGTCCTGGACGAGGACCAGCTTTTCGACACGATGTGCAACCTCGAAATGGTGGACATCGAGCCGGTCACCGCGGCGCGGGACCGCCAGACGCTGAAGGAGCTGGTGGAGCGGCACGTGATGTACACGCGCAGCGAGCATGCAACACGGATCCTCCGCGACTGGGACGAGATGCTGCCGCGGTTCGTGAAGGTGATGCCCATCGACTACCGCAAGGCGCTGGAGCGCATGGCCAAGGACCAGACCCGGGAGACCGAGGTGGTCGGTCTCACCGAAGAGGTGTACCGCTGATGGGACATCCTTCCGGCTTCATCGATCACCCGCGCGTCTCCTCCCACTATCTCCCCGTTGACGAACGGGTGAAGACGTGGAAGGAGTTCACCATCCCCGTCTCCGAGGAGGAGCTCTCGACGCAGGGCTCCCGCTGCATGGACTGCGGCATCCCCTTCTGCCATTCCACCGGGTGCCCCGTGTACAACCTGATCCCCGAGTGGAACGACCTGGTGTACAGGGGCGACTGGAAGGAAGCCCTCGTGCGCCTGGAGATGACGAACAACCTGCCCGAGGTGACGGGCCGGATCTGCCCGGCCCCCTGCGAGGCCTCCTGCACGCTGTCCATCAACACCAGCCCCGTCACCATCAAGCAGATCGAGCTCGCGATCGCCGAGCGGGGATTCTCCGAGGGCTGGGTCGTTCCGCATCCGCCGACCACGCTCACCGGGCACCGCGTTGCCGTCATCGGCAGCGGCCCGGCCGGGCTTGCCGCGGCGCAGCAGCTGCGCCGGGCCGGCCACGAGGTCACCGTCTTCGAGCGTTCGCAGAAGGTCGGCGGGCTCCTGCGATACGGGATTCCCGACTTCAAGCTGGAGAAGCACGTCCTGGACCGCCGCGTGCGCCAGATGGAGGCCGAGGGCGTGCGCTTCGAGACCGGGGTCGTCATCGGCGAGGACATCTCGGCCCGCTACCTGCGGGGAAGCTTCGACGTGATCCTCCTCACCATGGGCGCGGGGCATCCCGCGGGACCTCCCGTTCCCGGTCGGGAGCTCGACGGGCATCCACTACGCCATGGATTTCCTCACCCGGTCCAACCAGTTCCAGGCCGGGGAGATCGGGGCCGACCAGGTCATCTCCGCGAAGGACAAGATCGTGCTCGTCATCGGCGGCGGTGACACGGGTCCGACTGCGTGGGGACGGCAATCCGGATGGGCGCGCGGGAAGTGCACCAGTTCGAGATCATGCCCAAGCCTCCCGAGTGGAAAGACCCGTGGAACCCGAGCTGGCCCGCCTGGCCGAACATCCTGCGCACCTCCAGCTCCCAGGAGGAGGGCTGCGCGCGCGACTGGTCCGTCACGACGCACCATTTTTCCGGGGAGAACGGGCGCGTGACGAAGGGTCATTTCGCCCGCGTGGACTGGAAGAAGTCGGCAAACGGCGGCCCAATGAAGATGGAAGAGATTGCCGGCTCGGAGTTCTGCCGGCAAGGTCGACCTGGTGCTGCTGGCCATGGGATTCGTGCATGTGACGCACGGCAAGATCGTCGAGGAACTGGGAGTGGAGTACGATCCGCGCGGGAATATCCGCTGCAACCCCGACTATTCCACCTCCGCGAAAGGCGTCTTCGCCGCGGGGGACGCAAACACGGGAGCCTCGCTCGTGGTGCGCGCGATTTTCCACGGCCGCGAGGCGGCCCGGCACATCGACAACTACCTCAAGCGGTGAATGAATGAATGAGGGGAGAGCCGAAGCGAGTGTAGGGAGACCGTGCAGAAGAGCTTGGGTGGGGAAACAGGTGTGAACCGGTGGCCGTGCGCTTCAACCGGGGCGGAGGGCTGGCCCATGGGACGGAGTGATCCCGTGAATAGGGGACGGAGAAAAGGTTCAGTTCAGGGAAGCGGGGTCGAGGTCCGGGGGAGCCGCGCCGGTCTTGATGAATGCGGCGTCGCGACTGGAGTCAGCGATTGCTCTCCATCGAGGACGCAATCGCGGCAACGGCACGCGAAGCAATCTCGATGCCCGCCTCTGCTGTCGCCAGATCAGGTTCCGGTGATTCGCCGGGATACCGGAACTCGCTTGCGTAGATGGAAAGCGAATGGGCGCCTGAAACGACATCACGAAGGGAGGGCGCAATGCCCAGCACAAGCTGTCCGAGCGTTTCCAGGTCATGGGTCTTCTGAAGCGGTTTTTCCCGGGCGGCAAGGAACCCCTTCAACGCTTTCTCGACCGCCTGCTGGCAATGAAAAAGGGCGTCGCTGGTGATCGGCGGATACGCGTTCAGATCAGCGCGGGCTGCGCGCAGATCCGTGTGCGCCTTGGCAAGCCACGCGGCAGCTTCAGCTCGCGTTTCCGGATTCATGTAGAAGGATCCCCTCGCTAAGAACCGCCGAGGTCAAGGATGAGGCAGCTCGACGCGACGACTCGAACTCTGCGCGTGTGAGCACAATGATGTCCTTTGCGACGCCGCTTCCGCATAGCGCCAGGTATGCCTCCTGGTCCCGCCGGTAGCGGGGCTTTTCCGAATGCGGCACGACGACGAGAAAATCGTAGTCGCTGTCCGGAGTTGCCTGACCCCTTGCCCTCGAACCGAACAGGTAGACGCGCTCGGGATCGAGTGTGTTCCTGATCCGCTCCAGCATCGAAAGGAGAACGGGGTCGTTTGCCAGCTCGGTCTTCGCTTGCCTCATTTCGATTCGAGCGTAGTCGCGTTGCCAACACCATGTCAATCGACGCGCCACGTCTGACTGACTGGAACGAAAATGAGTCTAGGCGGCGGTTCGTTAGAGCCTTCCTGCATGCAAGAGAAAACCCGTGGACATTTGCGGATACTTGTCGGCAGTCAAACCGCGGCTATCTGAAGGCCTTCCTCTGGACTACCCATGAGCTGACGACGGCCGCCCGGCTCTATGGCTCGGCGGGATTCAGGCTGACCGAAGAGAAGGAATCGACGGCTTTTGGCAAACTGGTCAGAGAGAGACGTTATCGCCTCCTGCTTCAGAAGACATGACATTGGAAATCAATAGCACTCGGCGCCAGGCAGCAAAGCGGGCTTCGATGGGCCATCAGGCAGTCAGGCAATGAAGTGAGTGTGGGGACTGGTGCCCCGCGTTGCCGAGCCCGGGTTTTCCGGGCTACTGTGTGTCCAGTCGGAGGCGTTGCTCGTGGAACGGACTCACTGTTCTATTGTCTTGTCCAAGATCGAGGACCAGATTGAGCGTATCGATCACCTGGCATCGAAAATCCCGGAGGACCGGCTCGACTGGACGCCGCCGATACCGAGAGCCTTCTCCATCTCCGTTCTCCTGGGCCACCTGATGGAGACAGTATCGGGTTTTTGTGCGGTGCTCTACGCGGCGGTCCCTGACCGCCTGGGTCACTTCCTCGAGCTGAAGACGCTCTCGGAAAACAAGGTCACCGGCCCGGCGGAGATGAGGCGTCGCCTCGAGACTTACAGGGAACGCATCCGCGAAGGTTTCACCCTCGTCGCAGACGCGGACCTCGGTCGAAAGATCCCGACCGTGTTCGTTCCGGAAGGTGAGTCGTTCCTTTCCCTGCTGCTTGTCAACTTCGAGCACCTTGCAAGCCACAAGCACCAGCTGTTCATGTACCTGAGGCTGCTTGGCCTGAGTGTCGCCAGCGAAGACCTGTATCATTTCAGCGGGAAATAACTCGACGGGAAACTTCCACCCGCACCGCGGGTCAGGTGACTGACATGTTCACGAGCTCAGCGCTCGGCGCCAGCTGCGGCAGCCATGTGTCGTAGAAGTCCAGGCGGGCGTAGTCTTTCTTGCGGACCCCGCGTGGGGGTCTCCGCACGGTCCCGATACGCGTTCCCTCGTCCTGCTGCCGCGGGCTGCCCAGCCGTACGATTCGAATTGCCATTGGTATGCTCCCGTGCCGCTCTTTCCGACCGGTCTCACTCCTTCTCGAGCAGGTCCTTCATCCTTTTGAGCACGACGGCCCAGTTCTCCCGCAAGTGATCAGCCGACTCGCGTGTCGGGTTGTTGTCCTGGGACACGGTGACGGTTGTGCGGCCGCGAGTTTCGGAGAGCTCGTAGGTCACCGTGTTGTAGTTTTCGGGCTTGTCTTCGAGCCCGCTCATGCCGCTCCAGTACGTGGACTTCAGGAGCTTATTCGGCACGATCTCGAGGATGGTGCCCTTGTCCTCGTAGGCCTTTCCCTGCCAGACACCCTTGTAGGTGATGGGGCTGCCAACCTTCCAGTCCGATGCCGCCTCCGTTCCGAACAGGTACTGCTTGATCAGTTTTGGGTCGGTGAGCGCCTTCCAGACCCTGTCGGCTCTCACATTTATTTCGATGCTCGCCCGAGCCACGTGGGATCCTTTCATCCCGGCTGCCTCCTCGTCCCGCAGCGCAAGGTACTGCTTCTCGTCCTTCGCAAGAAGGGCATACACCGAGGCCGTGCCCTCCCCGGTAGCCCTTCGGCTGCGAGAGAATCCAAAGAGCTCAGGTTGATGTCCAGCAGCGCGCTTGCCGCCCCTGTCAACGCGTCCGCGTTTTTGAAGCGGAAGAGCCGCGACGAGGGCGAAAGGCTGGTGCTCACGGGGTACACGTCTTCCGGAAGGACCACGCTGTTCTCAGGTCCATGATCGTGACATACTGGACCTTCCGCGTGGCGGCAGGTGTGCTCGCCGGGTTCTCGGTCGTGCTTACCGCCGTTTTTTGCTCGGAGGCCGCAGGCGCCTTCTCGCTTTTTGTCTCTCACGCAGCCACCAGCCCCGCCAGGACCACGGCAAGGATCATCCGCACCCGCACCCTGTCGTCTTCGGAAAAAGCATAGCAGCAACCTGCCGCGCCGACCAGAGAACGGGCCGCTGCTTCAGTCGAGCTCCACCAGGCCTTTCCTCGACTGCACGAGCGCTTGCAAGCGGAACTCCTGCCCGCGGTCCACCGGAAGATCCAATCCAAGCGCACCCAGGATCCATCGAATCCGCGGTGGATCGGGATGCACCGCCTTCAGTTCCACCAGGGTGCAGCCTTGCGGAGCGCTCTCGGCGGGATGTGGAGAATGTCCCCAGTCGATGAAATAGGGCACGACGCCGCCTTCGCGGTGCGCCATCAAGTCGGTCATGCTCCAGGAAAGAACCGTGCCGTCCGCCCGGGTCCTGCTGCCGGACAGTATGGCCCCCATGTCGACTCCCGCTTTCCGGCCGGCTGCCAGGATCGCACCGAGGTCGCCCGACTGCGCGACCCAGGTTGCCAAATGCGCGTGAACGAGCCGATCCATGCCGAACGGCCGCACGAGACCCGGTTTGGAGAGTTTCGGCTCCGGTCCCATGATCTCGAGGTACGACCGAGGCCCCAGCGCGAGGAGGGCGTTGCGAGTGCCCCAGGCGGGATGCTGACCTCCGGCCGAAGGTTCGACACCCAGGACCTCCGCCAAGTCCAGCACGGTCCTGTCCACGTGGGAGGTCACATACACGAGGTGGTCGATCCGGGCAGACGGTGATGCGCGCACGAGCTCTACGAGGCCTTGCTGGTCTCCATTCCCAGCCTCTTCAGCAGGTTGACCTGCCCGCGATGCTCAGCCTCATGTTGAAGGAGGTGATGCAGGACCCATTCCGGGCTGACGTCGTGCTTCTCCGAACACCTCAACCGACGGAACTCGGCGAGCGCCATCCTTGAATACGCCCGATTCAGCTCAGAGCGAACTTTTTCCAGCCGCATGAGGGAAGAATCGAGCTCTTCGACGCCGACATGGACCAGCCGACCCTGGCTGTCGCGGTCGCTGTAGTTCAGCTGCTGGGTGAGGCCCTTCGGCAGGGGCTGCTCCAGGACGTCGGAATAGAGCCAGTCCGCCTCGACATAGGCGATATGGTAAATCAGGTCACTGATGTTGCTGTCGATCTCGTTCCTTCGCCAATACAGGATGTCGAAGCGCAGGTTCTTGATGCTGTCCATCGTCAGTGCGCGGCAGTCCGCGAGCATGGTCAGGTACCTGGCCACAAGCGGCTCCGTACACTGGACGAGGTCCGAATCGATACGAAGTATCTCACCCACGATGATGTGAAGCTACTGTTTTGCGGATGGCGAGACAAATCTAGCTGCCACCCTGGCGTGAAGGTGTGTTGGAAATTTCATCGGTCCCGATGAAACGGATTGTGGATCCTGGCAAACCGGATCATCAATCCTGCAAGCACGACGGCGTAGATGCCGTAGCTCGCCCACGGGAGAAACCAGCCAAGGACAATCCCCGCGACGTAGAGCCCGTTGGGGATGACGTACGCGGGGATTTGCGCCCGGAGGACCTCCGACGTTATCGGCGTTACACAAAGCTGCGGGTGATTCTTCAGGTAGATATTGATGAAAAGCCCGGTGACATTCGCCAGAATGAGATCGACACCATAGATCGCGATCGGGATGCTTTGGAGCGGATACCGCCCCAGCAGGGATGTGGGAAACGGCATCACGCTCACGAACAGGAGCCACACGAGGTTCAACCATATCAGCGTCCCGTCAACCTGCCTGACGTTCAAGGCAACGCGATGATTTGCAACCCAGTACAGGCCGACGACAAAAAAACTGAGCACGTAAGTAAGGACCTGGGGAAGCATCCTCACCAGGGCCGGTCCCAGGCCTGCCGCCGCGACGTCTGGAATCCTGATGTCCAGGATCAGCAGCGTGATGACGATCGCGTAGACACCGTCGGTGAAGGCTTCGAGTCTCTGCTTGCTCAATTTCCCGCCCCGCGGAAAGTTCCCGGCGCTCCCTGCGCGATGCCGAACGCTGCGGCGATGACAACGGAAAGCGTCGGGGCCATGTTTGCCATGAGAGCGATTGTGTCGTTTGTCATGTTTCCAGATGGCTAATATATCTTTGGCCCTGCGGCTTTCCAAGCACGCTGTCGTCCTACTATCAGGGTATTGAGTCGGTGCCGCACATCGAGGTTGTCGCGCTCGCGCATCTCGTCGACAAGAGGCTGCTTCTCGTACGCAGCTCAGGGAAGGACGGCTTCTACCTTCCCGGGGGCAAACCCGACCCCGGGGAGTCGGATCGTGAGGCGCTTTCCAGGGAAATCCGGGAGGAACTGGGCTGCGGCATCCTCGCTGCCGCCCAGGTGCTGGGTAACGCATAGATGCACTGACGAAGCACTCCTCGGTCAGAAATTCGCCGCGTACTCCTGAACGAGCGGCTTCCAGCGAGGAGCTCGGATCTTCAGGTTTCGGACCTGGACGTGGCTGAAGTAGGTCCCGAATCCAATCCTGCCGAAGCGGGCGGTATCGAGAGGCTCGGGATCAAAGACCTCGATCGCCGCGATTCCGTTGACCACGATGAAACAGTGGCTTTGTATGGTCCCCGCAACGACGTGGTATACCCGTCCCGATTCGAAACCAAAGAGCGCGGTTGTAGAACGGACGAGACAGAGCGGATACTTTTCAAGACCGAGCTTGCTTTCCCACCAGCCATTGAGACTCCCGATGTATAAAGCGCCGGCATCATTCTTTTCCGCGTCCCAGCCTTCGGCATTCCAGGTGAAATTCAGATCGTTCGCGCAGGGAGGCACGGTCCTGCCTTCAAATTCCATGATCGTATCGCCAGGATAGCTTTCCAGGGTGTAGATCATTCCGCCTTCGTTCTTTCTCGAAATGCCCGTGAGCCAGCCGTCCTGCACGAACCATTCGCCGTTGGCCGCTGCAAAATCTTCTCGCATGCATTGTGAAGTAAGTTCCCTGCCGTACAGGACCCTGGAAGCGTCGAGGTCCAGCTCCTTGCCTACCAGCCTGATCATCTCCTCCTCCTTTTCACACGTTTTCAAATGCAAAATGCCACCGGGTCCGATATGGGCGCTGCGCTCTCGCTCGGACAGCCTCATGAATGAAGCGTAGGTTTGCTGTTTCTCAAAGTAAAAGCGTGTCTCAGCGGCTCTCACAGCCCCGCAATCGCCTGCTGGTAGGCCCCGGAGAGCTCGTCCTGCCCCGTCATGGTCACGTGCAGGTCCCGGATGAGACCGTCTGTCAGGGCGTAGATCCACCCGTGCACCGCGAGGACCTGCCCCCGCTCCCAGGCCTGCTGGACGATGGTGGTCTGCGCCACGTTCACCGCCTGCTCGATCACGTTCAGCTCGCACAGCCGACGGACTCGGGCCTCCGTGCCGCCGAGGCCTGCCAGCACGGCACGGTGCTCCTGCATCAGGTCCTGCACGTGACGGAGCCAGTTGTCGATCAGCCCGAGTGTGCGGTTGTCGTGCGCCGCGGTCACGCCTCCGCACCCGTAGTGGCCGCAGACGATCACGTGCTCCACGCGCAGGACCTCCACGGCGTACTGGATGACCGAGAGGCAGTTCAGGTCCGTGTGGACGACGATGTTGGCCACGTTGCGGTGGACAAACAGCTCTCCCGGTTGGAGCCCGACGATCTCGTTGGCCGGGACCCGGCTGTCCGAGCAGCCGATCCACAGGTAGCGCGGCTTCTGCTGCCCTGACAGCGAGGTGAAAAAGGCCGGGTCCTGCGCGCTGATCCGCGCCGCCCACTCCCTGTTGTTCTGGATGAGGCGCTCGATGGCGCTCATGCTTTGCCCTGGGCCTCCAGGAGCTCCTCGAGCTGGAACCTGTGCCGCTCGGGGTGCATCACCGCGTGCTCCATCATGCACTCCACGCTGATATCCACGCCCCACCGCGACTTGGATACCTTCTCGAAGTCCGCCTCTTTCACGTGCGCAAGTGCCCGGCGGCTGCGCTCCAGCAAGTGCTCGACATAACTCTCGGCGTCCTGCTGGACGCGGGCCGCTTCCGGCGCCGGGTCGATGCCGGGGTCCGGCAGGCCGAGCTTCTCGCACAGCCATGTCGTGTAGCCGCGCGCCGCCGCGAGGGCGTGATGGAGGAGCGACTCCAGGGACGCATAGTCGGGGTCTCTTGTCTGAGGCAGCTTGACTTGCGCGGCCTTGGCGCGCCACCAGGCTGGCAGCAGCGCCCGCATTGACCGCTCATGGAGAAGCACCAGCGCGCGGGCACCACGGTACGTGTAGTCGTGAAGCTCGTGAATCGGCATGGGATTCAGCTCCTTTCAATGGTGACGGGCCCGGACGCCTCTGGCTGGCCAGAAATTACTGACCGCTCGCCATTCCGTCCAGGAGAAAGCGCGCACCGTCTTCCGCGTGCGCCGACATGGTGTCGAACAGGGCCACGGAAAGGTCTTCAGGATGGACGATGAGGGGAAGCTCGGTGCATCCCAGCACGATGCCCTGCGCGCCGCGGTCCACCAGCTCGCGGGCCGCCTCGAGGACGAAGGCCCGCGACGCATCGACGAACTTTCCCTGACACAACTCGTCGAAGATAATGGAGTTGATCCGACCCCGCCGGTCCTCCACCGGAATCAGGCTCTCGATTTCGAACCGCTCCCGCAGACGAAGACGGTAAAAGTCCTTTTCCATTGAGTAGCGCGTACCCATGAGGCCGATGGTGCGTAGACCTTGCGCCGCGATCCGTTTTCCCACGGCATCGGCGATGTGCAGGACGGGCACACGCGCGGCAGTCTGGATCTCATCGGCGAAGAGGTGCATGGTGTTGGTGGCGATGAGAAGCGCGTCCGCCCCGGCCGAAGCCAGGCGCCTGCCCTCGCCCAGGAGCACACCTTTCACGGAGTCCCAGTCTCCGCGCGACATCCAGTCGCACATCTCCTGGAACTCTACCGAGCTCACCAGGAGCCGGGCGGAATGCGCCCCGCCGAGACTCTTCTGCACCCCTTCGTTGAGCAGCCGGTAGTACTCCAGCGTGGAGACCCAGCTCATGCCCCCGAGGATCCCGAGCGTTCTCACCTGCCTGTTGTTGTTCGTACAGAACCTTCGTGAACGAATGGATTGTCAGCTGCCTTCATGCGCGCATACTCATGCGCGGCGTAAATGTGCGCTTCCACCTGGTGCGGTTCCTCGCCGATCATGCGCTTGAGCTCGAGCCCGCGCTCCAGCCAGTCCTGGTCGAGTGCCATCGCCTTTGCCACGAGTCGAAGTCTATCCCTGGTATATGCTGTCCGCAAGATGCCGCGAACCGTGAGAATCGTCACCTCGTTCCCCGGGCCCTGGTGTTCGGGCGCGGCGGAAAGCTCGTCGGTTCATACGGCGCCCGGTCAGGTACTTTCTGCGCATTGAGTCCGACTCAGCTTCTTGTCGCACGCGCAAGAAATCCATGGAACTCTCACCGGCCAGGCAGCGATGTTGCCGGCCGCCACGTCACCCGTACACGTGGTCGCCCCGCGCGTTCTACGCGATTGCCGCGGAACTCTCGCGGTCCGCGGCGAGAAGCATCAACGCCTCTCTCAGCGTGGTCCTCTCCCCAATTATGGGGATCAACTCACGCATGGCCGGGGAGTCGATCTCTGTCATGGTGCCCGCAGGAAGAAGGAGGAAGAGGCGGTTCTCTTCTTTCCTGAAGAGGTAGGCGGCCGTGAACCCGTCACGCAAGTATTCCACGCCGGGCTCCTCGGCGCAGGGGATGGGAAGTGTCTTCGCCCTGGTCATCGTTTCGCTCATACCGCCTCCTGCAATGAGTATCGGCAGAGCGCGGGCCGGCGGAAACGCGCATTCCAGGCGTTTTCCTAGGTCACGTCCGAGGTGCAATACGGGCAGCGCGTCGCTTTAATGGAGATCGTGCTCACGCAGCGGGGACATTCTTTCGTCGTCGCGGCAGGCGGGGCAGCTGGTTTCTGTGCCAGGCTGTTGATGCCCTTCACGATGAGGAAGATGATCAGCGCGATGATGAAGAAATCGATCATGTTGTTGATGAAGACTCCGTATGTCACCTTCGCGCTGCCGAGAGTGAAGGCCAGGCCGCTGAAGTCGATGCCGCCGATGATGAGCCCGATCAGCGGCATGAAGATGTCGTTCACCAGCGATGCAACGATCTTGCCGAAAGCAGCTCCGATGATGACGCCCACTGCCAGGTCCATGACATTGCCGCGCATGACGAACGTTTTGAACTCTTTGAACATGGATTCCTCCCTGCGGTTTCGCAGACGTCGGGCGAAGACCCGGCATGATAGAGCAGCATCTGCATTTTGTCATCTCTTGAACCGTCGCTACCGTCGCTGGACCGTGTTGTCCCAGCAGTCAACTCAGGCTATGCTCCCCCCCATCATGATCCAGGTTCAGATAACCCGAACAGGAGGACCCGATGTCCTCCGCGCCATCGACGCTCCTCCACCCCCAATCCTTCCCGGGCACGTGCGCATCAAGGTGAGCGCCGCGGGGGTGAATTTTGCCGACGTGCACATGCGGATGGGACTGTACGCGGAGGCGCCGCGGATGCCCTTCGTGCCGGGATTCGAGGTTGCCGGTGTGATCGCCGAGATTGGCCCCGGGGTCCGCACGCTCCGCCGCGGGGAGCGCGTCCTGGCCGCCTGCCGATTCGGCGGCTACACAAGCGAGATCGTTCTGCCCGCCGCCCAGGTCCGGCGGACGCCGCGCCGCCTGTCCGACAAGGAAGCCGCATCTATTCCCATCGCCTTCATGACGGCCTGGATCGCGCTTTTCGAGATGGCGCGTGTTCGAGAGGGAGACCGCGTCCTGGTTCCGGGAGCAGCCGGAGGCGTTGGCATCGCCATGGTGCAGCTTGCTTCCCGCGCTGGCGCCCAGGTTGTCGCCGTGGTGGGGACGCAGGAGAAGAAGGAAACGGTTCGCAGGCTGGGCGCCTCCCAGGCGTTCACTTACGCGGAGTTCGCGGCCCGCCGCGAGACCGACACGCGCAACTTCACGATCGTTCTCGATGCGCGCGGCGGGCCCTACCTGAAAGATTCCCTCCGACGGCTTGCTCCCGCCGGGCGCGCGGTGAGTTATGGGGTCTCGTCGCTGGTTTCCGGGCAGAAGCGGTCCATTCCCCACGCTCTCCTGCGGCTGGTCCAGACCCCGCTCCTGACGCCCATCGGCCTGGCAATGGCGAACCAGGGGATCCATGGCCTGAACGCGCTGAAATTATTCGACTCGGAGCAGGGGACATCCCTTCTCATGAAGGCAATCGACGGTGTTCTTGAAAACTTCCAATCCGGTCTTTTCAAAGCGGTCGTGGGAAAATCCTTTCCCCTGGCAGACGCGTCCGGCGCCCATGCCTATCTGCAGGCAAGAAAGAATAGGGGAAAAATAGTCTTGATCTGTTAAATAAATCAATTGACAATTAATTAAGTTAATATTATCATCTCTTCATGCCGCGAAACAGAATCGACGCAAACGTTCGATGCCCGTCGTGCAGCGGACAATTGTTCCCCAGGATCCTCGTCTGCGACTCGTGCGGCCTCAAGGTTGAGGGCGATTTCGTGATGAACGAGTTCGGCTCCCTGACACCCGATGAGCTGCATTTCCTGCGCGTCTTCATCTACTGCGAAGGTCGGATCCGGGACATGGAAGCCGCACTGGGGGTGAGTTACCCCACCGTCAAGGGTCACCTTGCGTCCATCAAAGAGAAACTGAACCTTGCACGTATCCGCCCGTCCGCCCCTCCCAGCGCACACGCCAGCGCTGCCTCAGGAGCTGAGGGTGGCAGGACGGCCGATGACGTGCTGGACGGTCTTGAAACCGGCCAGATCAGCTACAAGGACGCGATCCGGCTCCTCAAGGCCAAAAAGAAGGAGGCAAAGAGCGATGAGCAGCACGGCAGCTGACAGGGTCCGCGCGATGAAGGAAAACGGGACGATCACCGAGGAACAGGCAGAGGAACTGTTGAGCGCACTGACCGAGGCGTCTGAGGATGCCGCGCAGGGCGACGGCGGGCAGGGTGATGCCGCAAAGGCGCCCGGCGGAAGTGCAGCCGATCCCGATTTGGGACCCCGTGCCGAACCTTCAGAATCCCAGGGTGAAGGCCGCCCGAGAGGGCGCCGCCACTCCCGGACGTTTTTCGACATGGAATGGGTCGGCGACATGGTTGACGGCATCACGTCGAGCCTGGGCGTCAATGCAGAATCCGCCGGGTCCGGCGATGCGGATTTCAGGCGCGCCTCCGCGGGCTCGGACCGGTCCGGGGACAACTACCGCTACGAGTGGGATCCCCGATGGGGCAGGCACAAGGGAGCGAACGCTGAAAACTCCTCGCGCGTCGAGCAGCCGGAGGGTGAGGCGTTCGAGTTCCGGGACAACCGGGTGGTCTTCAGCAAGGTGTCGGGTCTGCGGCTTGTCCGCGCAAAGGTCCGTGACAACTCGTTTTCGGCCTCGACTCTTCGCGGGGCTGCTCTAACGGACAGCGCCTTCGTCGACAGCTCCCTTGCGGGAGCCTCGGTGCACGATCTGCTCATGGACAGGTCGGAGCTGAAGGACGTCGTCATTGCCGGCTCCAAGATCAACCGCCTCGAGATGCGCACCGGTTCGGCAATGAAAAACGTGAAGATCTCGGGATCGCCTGTCACGGGGCTCCTTCTCGAGGGAGAGAGCAGGATTGAAGACACCCGGCTCGCCGGGGTGGCCGTTTCCGGCTGCACGCTTTCCGGAAAGACGCGCATCAAGGACACGCGTCTCAATGGAACCTCGGTGAACCGCCTCACCCTGGAGGGGGTGACGCTCACGGACACCCGCATTGACGGCTGCGCGCTGGGCAGCTCAAGCCTGCTCGACATGGAAGTGACGGGATGCGTTCTCAGGGGCGTCAGGCTCCAGGATTCGAACCTCACCCGTTCGCGGATCACAGACTCCCGGTTGGAGGCCGTGGGGTTCGGTTCCCTGAAGATCGAGAGAAGCGATTTGAAGAACGTGGTCATCCGTGATGTCTTTGACGGCCGATTCCCCGGGAAGTCGGAGGGTCTCAGCCTTCTTGACGTGAAGCTCGACAACGTGCAGTTCATCGGCTGCACGCTGCGCGACACGACTCTCAAAGGCATCAGCGTGGAGGGCCTGAAGATCCGGGGCAGGGACCTGTCGGGCCGCACGTTCGAGAGTGCGGATGAATTGCGCGCGCTTTCGGAACGATAGCCAACCCGAACGCACAACCCATTCATGCCTTGCGGCAGAGGAGATATTCCATGGAGATGATTGCAATCCGGGGACTGCGAAAGAGCTTCACGGGGCGACGAGGCAGGGGCCGGCCCGTTGTCGTGGAGGCAGTTGCCGGTATTGACCTGTCGGTGTCCGAAGGCGAAACCTTCGGGTTTCTCGGGCCCAACGGGGCAGGGAAGAGCACCACGCTTCGCATCCTGTCAACGCTTCTTGCGGCAGATGCAGGCGAGGTCAGGATTGCGGGCTTCGACGTTCAGAGGCAGCCCCGGGAAGTCCGTACAATGATCGGCTACGTCAGCCAGGCCGGCGGCGCGGATCCGCTGCAGACCGGGCGGGAAAACCTGCTGCTGCAGGCGCGGCTGTACGGGCTGGATCGGCTGCGGACCAACCGGCGAACACAGGAGCTGATTGAGGCGCTGGAGCTGACGGATTTCGTCGACCGCTTCGTGAAGACCTGTTCCGGCGGGCAGAGGAGAAAACTCGATATCGCCATCGGTATGGTGCACAGCCCGAAGTTGCTCTTTCTCGACGAGCCCACGACCGGATTGGACCCGCTGAGCCGCAGCCAGTTGTGGTCGCAGATCCGGCGCCTCAGGAACCTGGGCACGACGGTGTTCCTCACGACCCATTACATGGAAGAAGCGGATGCGCTCTGCGATCGGATAGCCATCATGGACAGGGGACGGATCGTCGCTGAAGGCACACCGATCGAGCTGAAGGGGGGCATCCACGGAGACATACTTTCGCTTACGACCAATGGCGCCTCCGGCGCCGCAGTAAATGGCGCCTCCGGCGTCAATGGCGCTCCGGCGCCGCAGTAAATGGCGCCTCCGGCGCCGCAGTAAATGGCGCCTCCGGCGCCGCAGTGAACCGTATCGAGAACGCCGCCGAGCGCGCACTCGGTGCCCTCCGCGAGTTGGAGATCGTTCGGGAGGCAACCGCCGACGGATCGACCCTCAAGCTGGTCGTCTCTCGCGGCGGAGAAGCGCTCCCTGTTGTCCTGCGGCTGCTCGAATCACGGGGCATCGGTGTGGCCGACATCGCCCTCTCCCGGCCGTCCCTGGACGACGTATTCCTGCGCGCCACCGGACATTCACTCAGGGAAGAGGGCCTGGCGGCATCGCCCCATAACGCGCAAGCGGCAGCGGGGCAGAGGAGCAGCACATGAAGATTTTCAGGGATTTCAGGATCCTGTTCGCGCGCAACGTGAGGGGGAGCCTGCGCAACCCGGTCTGGCTTTTCATCGGGATGTTCCAGCCCGTGCTCTACCTGCTGCTGTTCGCGCCTCTCCTGAAGGGGCTCGGCGGCGTGCCGGGATTCCCGCCGGGCGGCGCGTACACCGTGTTCACTCCGGGGCTGCTCGTGATGCTGGCGCTTTTCACCACGGCATTCGCGGGGTTCGGCCTGGTGGAACACATCCGCAACGGTTTCGTCGAGCGGCTCCTGGTGACTCCTGTCAGCAGGCTCGCGATCCTGGCGGCTTACCTTGCACGTGACATGTCGGTGCTGCTTGTGCAGTCGGTGATTGCCGTGCTGCTGGCCGTCCTTCTCGGCCTGACGGTGAGCCTGCCGGGGCTCCTGGCAACGTTCGGCCTGATGATCCTGACCGGCGCCTTGATGGCCTCCTGCTCGTATGCCCTGGCTCTCCTGCTGAAGAAGGAGGATACGCTGGCATCCGTTATCAACACCTTTGCCACGCCGCTGCTTCTCCTTTCAGGGATCACGCTGCCCCTCACACTGGCGCCGAAGCTCATCCGCTCCATTGCAGCGATGAACCCTTTTGCCTACGAGGTCACCGCGTCGCGGGCCTTGTTTCTCGGGAACTTCGGCGATTCGGCGATCTTCGTGAGCGTGGTCTTCCTGGGAAGCCTTGCCGTGCTGGCATTCTGGTGGGCCATCCGCTCGTTCAGGCGGGCGGCTTCCTGAGAGCCCCAGGACGGACGGCGCGGGGCTGACGTCTATCGGCCGTAATGGCACGACTTTGAGGTGAACCTTGTTCGGAAACAGCCGCCCTGCGGGCGGCGCGAATTCGTGTTGACATCCGCGCCAATCCTCCCGAAATTCGTCGCACGCATGGAGAAAAGAGAGAAGCTCGGGGCGGAGATCCGGTTCCTCGGCCGGGTGCTCGGTGACGTGATCAAGGAACAGGCGGGCACGGCGCTGTTCGACCTCGAAGAGGAGATCCGCCTTGGCGCACGGGCACGCCGCGAAGGCACGCCGGGCGCCGAACGGGCGCTGGGCGCGCGCATCCGCTCGATGAGCGACGCAGAGGCGCGGATCGTCGTGCGCGCCTTCACGGTGTTCTTCGACCTGATGAACCTCGCCGAGGACCGTGAACGCGTTCGTGTGCTCCGCGAGAGGGAACGGGGGCGCTACCCCGAGCCCCGCACGGAGTCGATGGAGGAGGCGGTCCAGCTCATGCAGAAGGCCGGCCTCGACGCCGCGGGCAGCCAGGCCCTGCTCGACCTGCTCTCCATCGGGCTGGTCTTCACGGCACACCCCACGGAAGCCAAGCGCCGCTCGGTGCGCACGAAGGTCAGGCTCCTGCGCCAGTCCCTCGTGCAGCTCGACGACGCCGAGCTCCTCCCGCGCGAGCGGGATCGGATCGTGACCCGGATCCGCTCCCTCCTCACCGGCCTCTGGCAGACCGACCTCATCCGTCCCCGCCGGCCCAGCGTGCTGGAAGAGGTCGAGGTCGGACTCTACTTCGCCGCCACGCTGTGGGAGGTCGCGCCGGACATCTACGCGGAGCTCGACCGGGCCCTGAGGAAGATCTATCCCGGGTCGGCCTTCCGGCTTCCGCCCTTTCTCGGGTTCGGCTCGTGGATCGGCGGGGACCGCGACGGCAACCCGTTCGTCAGCGCCCGCGTGACGGAGATGACCCTCCTGCGCATGCGCGCCTCGGCTGTGGATGCCCACCTGGCCCGGTGCCGGCTTCTCTTCGACGAGCTCACCACCTCCGAGCGCCAGGCCGCGGTCTCCTGGGAGCTGCGTCAGGCAGTGGAAAACCGGGTGCGGGAGTTTCCCGAGACGCTTCCGCTCCTGGAGCCGCTCTCTGCCCACGAGACGTATCGAAGGTTCCTGAAGACCGTGGAATGGCGCCTGCAGCGCACCCGCGCCATGGACTCCCTTGAACATCTTCCCGCGGGCGCCTACCGCGCCGGTGCCGACCTGGCCGCCGACCTGCTGCTGATCAGGGACAGCCTCCGCATGAACAAGGGAGCCGCCATTGTCGAAGGAAACCTCCAGGCCTGGCTCTGGCAGACCGAGGTGTTCGGCCTGCACTTTGCGCGGCTGGACATCCGCCAGGAGTCGGGTCGCAACACGCGGGTCGTGGCGGAGCTTGCCCGGGCACTCGGCCTTTGTCCCGACTACGAGTCCCTGGGCGAGCAGCAGCGCCGGGAGCTCCTGGCCTCCAGCCTCGGCACGCACCGCGAGCTCCCGCGGGACTCCCTCAGCGCCGATGCGCTGGAGACGCTGGATGCCTGCGAAGTGCTCCGGCAGGCGGGGGAGACCGTGGGTGGCGAAGCCCTGGGCGGGAACATCATCAGCATGACCCACCGTTTCAGCGACATCCTTGCCGCCCTGTGGCTCATGGAGCTGCGTCCGCGGCTATGGCGCGCCGCCGATGCCGGTCATGGACATCATCCCGCTCTTCGAGACGATCACGGACCTCGCTCACGCGCACGAGATGGTGGAGGACATGCTGCACGACCCGGCGTACCGCCGGCACCTGAAGCGGCGCGGCGACGTGCAGATTGTCATGATCGGGTACTCGGACAGCACGAAGGACGGGGGGTACCTCGCCGCCTGCTGGGCGCTGTACAAGACGCAGAGCGTGCTGTCCCGCGTGGCTCACGAGCACGGCGTGCGGCTGATCTTCTTCCATGGCAGGGGCGGCTCGCTGGGCCGAGGCGGAGGGCCGGCCGCCCGCAGCATCCTGGCGCTCCCGCCGGAATCCCTCGGCGCGGGACTGCGAATGACCGAGCAGGGAGAGGTGCTGGCCGACCGCTACGACGATCCCCGCATCGCCGGCCGCCACCTGGAGCAGGTCATCTGGGCCACCGTGGCCGCTTCCGTGCAGCCGCTCACGCCGCCCCGCGCCGAGTGGCAGGAGGCCATGGAAGAGCTGGCTCGGGAGGCCCTGGCCGCCTACCGCGCTCTGATCGAGGAGCCCTGCTTCCTGGCCTTCTTCGAGCAGGCCACGCCGATCCTGGAAATCGAATCGCTTCCCATTGCCTCCCGGCCCGCGCATCGCACGCGGTGCCCGGGGGCTTTCCGACCTGCGCGCAATCCCCTGGGTTTTCGCGTGGACGCAGAACCGGTGCATGATTCCCGCCTGGTTCGGGCTGGGCAGCGCCTTCTACGCCTACGCCCGCGTCCACGCCGGCGGGTGGGAGACGCTGCGCGCGATGTACGAAGGCTGGCCGTTCTTCCGCGCAACGCTGGACAACGCGGTCCTGGCCCTCGCCAAGTCCGACATGGACATCGGCCGAAGCTACGCGGAGCTGGTGCAGGACCCCGAGACCCGGGAGCGGATATGGGGAATGATCTCCCTGGAGTTCGAGCGGAGCAGGGACTCCGTCCTGAAGACCAATGGCCAGCCGCAGCTGCTGGAGGAAGTCGGCTGGCTGCAGAACTCCATCCGGCTGCGCAACCCCAATACCGACCCCTTGAACCTCCTCCAGGTGGAATGGCTGCGAAGGCTGCGGGAGGCGGAACGCCGCGGAGACGAGGAGCAGCAGCGGGAGTGCCGGGAGCTGCTGCGGCTCACGATCGAAGGAGTCGCAGCGGGGATGCGCACCAACCGGGTACGCCCCTCGCCGACAGCCCATTCCGGTGGTACATTGATGTCATGGCCATCGATTCAATCTCCCCCGTCATGTCAGCATCGCCCCTGACGAGCCTCAGCAGGCCTCCCGAGACGACTCCGAATGCACGGGAGACCGCGGCCCAGGAAAATGATGCGCGCCGGACTGCGCGAGTCCGTCAGCGGCGCCTCACCGGCTTCCCAGGGACGCCCCGAGGACAACTCGGGTCCCGTGGCTCCCGGGACCCGCGTCCAGGTGGTGGCAACCCCTGACACCGAAGGATCCCTGCGCGAAGCCTCGTCGCAGATTGCGCGGGCCTCCTCGGGCCCCGAATCTTCTGCCGCCCTGCGCAACGCAGCGGAGGCCTACCAGAACGAAGCCTCGGCGCGCGGCGATATTGCACAACAGCAGCAGAACAACGGCGCCACCAGCATCGACGTCATGGCCTGACCCCGCCGCACCAGCAGCCCGACAGCTTCCCGTGAACCAGTCCCTCGGCATCTGGGGCCAGCTCTCCCGGCCATTCAGCGTGCTGGCCCCGATGGAGGACGTCACCGACACCGTCTTTCGAAGAATCGTCAAATCCGCAGGCGCCCCTGACCTGCTGGTCAGTGAGTTCACCAGCACCGACGGGTTGTGCACCGCCGGCAGGCCGCGGGTCATCGGCCGGCTGCGGTACACATATGGTGAAAGGCCGCTTCTGGCGCAGATCTGGGGCAACAATCCGGAGTTCTACAGACGGACAGCCCTCGAGGTCCGTGAGATGGGATTCGACGGGCTGGACATCAACATGGGGTGCCCTGTGCGGAAGATCATTTCGCGCGGCTCATGCGCCGCGCTGATCGAGAATCCGCGCCTCGCAGCCGAGCTGATTGCCGCGGCCCGCGAAGGCGGGGGCGGCCTGCCCGTCAGCGTCAAGACGCGGATCGGAGTCTCGGAGTCCCGAGCCGAGGAATGGCTGGGCTTTCTCCTGGCACAGGGAATCGCCGCGTTGACCGTCCACGGCCGAACCGTTGTCCAGCAATCGGAGGGGGCGGCGGACTGGGGCGCCGTGGCACTCGCCGTTCGGCTGCGCGATGAGGCCGGGCTGGCAACGCGCATCGTGGGCAACGGCGACGTCCGCACGGCGGACGCCTTCCGCGAGCGAGCGCGGGAATCCGGGGCGGATGGCATCATGATCGGCCGTGGAATCTTCGAAAACCTGTTTCTCTTCCGGGCCATCCGCGGCGACCCGGGGAGCCACGAGTTCGCCTCCCTCAGTCCCGAAGAGAAAATCGCATGGTTCCGCCGCCACATCTCCCTGCACCAGGAGAGCTGGGGCCGCGACGGCAGGTTCGACGTGCTGAAGAAGTTCGCCAAGACCTACCTGAGGGCTTTCGAGGGAACAGGCAGGCTGATCGATTCCCTCATGCACACCAGGTCCCATGAAGCTGCGCACGCGGTCCTTGACGCGTGGGCAGCCGAACGGGGAGTCCTTCCGCGCGGCTACTCGTAGCGCAGGGCGTCTATGGGATCCAGTGCCGCCGCCCTGCGGGCGGGATAGTATCCGAATACGACTCCCGTGAGAGCCGCGGACGCGAACCCCAGGAAGATGGAGAACCCCGAGATCATCGTCGGCCAGTTGCCGAGCATCGACACCAGGAAGGAAATCCCGATCCCCAACCCGACCCCGATTGCGCCGCCGGCGCTGGCCATGGCAAGGGCCTCGATGAGGAATTGCAGGAGGATGTCCCGCCCGCGCCCCCCCACCGCCATGCGAAGGCCGATCTCCCGCGTGCGCTCTGTGACGGAGACGAGCATGATGTTCATGATGCCGATTCCCCCGACGATCAGGGACACGACTGCCACCGCGGCAAGGAGGATGGCCTGGGTCGAAGCTGTTGCCATCCGGACCTGCTGAACGTTGGCGATGTTGCGGATTGTGAAGTCATCCCCCTGGACAGGCGTGAGATGGTGGACGAGGCGCAGCAGGCGCTCCGTGGCATCGATCACCCCCGCCACCGCATCCGGGGTAGCGGCCGAAATCGCGATGGTGTTGACATAGGACTGCCCGGTGAGCCGCTGCTGGTGTGTCGTGATGGGCACGACCACCTGGTCATCCTGGTCCCGCCCGAACCCTGTCTGCCCCTTGGAGGCAAGGACGCCGAGCACCCTGAACGGAACGCTCTTGATGACGACGATGCTCCCGATTGCCCCGCCCGCGGGGAAGAGGTTCGACGCAACCGTGCTTCCCAGCACCGCCACTTTCGCCACGCGGCGGACGTCTTCGTCCGTGAAGAAGGTGCCCTGCGCCATCATCCAGTTCTGCACGCTGAGCCACGGGGGAGTCGTTCCCGCAATTGACGTGGACCAGTTGGTCCCGCCCGCGATGACCTGGGCGTTGGTCTGGGACAGCGGGGCCACGCCCGAAACGTCGAGCACGTTCTGCGAAATGGCCGCAACATCGTCCAGCTTCAGTGTGGTGCGTGAGCCGCTGCCCAGTTGGACGCCGCCGCTGGTGATGCTGCCCGGCGTGATGACGATGAGGTTGGCGCCCAGGCTTTCGATCTGCTTCATCACCGCGGCCTGGGCACCGGCGCCGATTGCCATGGAGGCGATCACCGCGCAGACCCCGATGATGATCCCGAGCATCGTCAGCAGGGAGCGGCTGACGTTGCGCCGCAGCGCATTCCATGCCGTCCGCAGGAGAACCGACAGGCTCATGAGGAGACCTCCTCGCGCGGATGACGGTGGTCCAGGGACTCGTGCACCGGGGCGGCAAGCACGTCCTGAGCGGCGCGGTCGTCGATGATAAGGCCGTCGCGGAAGGTGACGATCCGGTCCGACCAGGCGGCGATGTCGGTGGCGTGGGTCACGACGACCACGGTGATCCCGTTGTCCTTGTTGAGATGGCGGAACAGGGTCATGATCTCCTCGCTGCTCGCGCTGTCCAGGTTGCCCGTCGGCTCGTCCGCCATGAGGAGAGGCGCGCCGTTGGCCAGTGACCGCGCAATGGCCACCCGCTGCTGCTGACCCCCGGAGAGCTCGTTCGGCCGATGGTTCATTCGCGCACCCAGGCCGACCTGCTCCAGGATCGAGCGCGCCCGCCGGTCCCGCTCCTCCCGCGCCATCCCGGCGTAGAGCATGGGCAGCTCGACGTTCTCCAGCGCGTTCGTGCGCGACAGCAGGTTGAAGCTCTGGAAGACGAAGCCGATCTGCCGGCTGCGGACAAGGGCAAGCTGGTCCCGCGTCAGATTGGAGACCTCCTGTCCTGCAAGGCGGTACGAGCCCGACGTGGGCCGGTCCAGGCACCCCAGGAGATGCATGAAGGTGGACTTCCCTGACCCTGACGGGCCCATGACCGCCACGAACTCGCCGCTGGTCACCGACAGGCTGACGCCGCGGAGAGCCGCTACCGCTGCCGGCCCTTCCCCGTAAACCTTGGTCAGGTCTCTCACCTCGATGAGGGGCGCCGCGTCCGCCATCACTGGCCCTGCCCCTGCGCGCTTGCGCCGGGAGTGCTGTCCGCGCCCGATGTGCTTCCCGCGCTGCCCGGTTAGCTGCCCGGCGCTTGATTGCGTCGCCGGTTCCCGGGGGTTTGCCCTTCCGCTGGCCTTTTCCCGCACGCTGAGTGTTGTCCGCGCCCGGAGCGCCTCCCGGTGCCGCCGATTTCCCCGAAGTCGCCGCGCCCGCCGAGGCCCCCGTGCCCCGCCGCTGCCGCACCGCCAGCACCTCCCGTGCCTCCCGCCGCTGCTGCCGTGCTTCCCGCGCCTCCGCCTGCGGCGCCCGGGGCCCCGCTCCGTGCGGCTCCGCCGCGCCGCTGGCCGAGGACGACCAGGTCTCCCTCGCTGAGGTCTCCGCTCCTGATCTCGATGTTCTTGCCGTCGGTCAGCCCGATCACCACCTGTCGCGCCGTCGGGCGCCCGTCGGTCAGCACCCACACGGTGACCTGGGATCCGGGAGCACCGGCGACCGCCTGCCCGGCAGGCGCTCCGCCCGAGGTCTGCACCACGCCGGCCCCGAAGCCGCCCCTCCGAAGCCGCCCGCACCGCCGCCGCCCTGGGGCTGCAGCGGTCGATAGAGCACCGCGGCGATCGGCACCGACAGCACATTCGTCTGCTTGCCGACGTCGATGGTCACCTGGGCGGTCATGCCCGGCAGGAGCCTCCCGGAGGAGTCGTGGACCGCCACCACGGCGTCATAGGTCACGACGTTCTGCGTCACGATCGGGCTGATGCGCACCTGCTGCACGGTGCCCGAGAACTCCTCGTTCGCATACGCGGTCACCGTGAACCTGGCCGAGGCTCCTTCCCGCACGCTGCCGGCGTCAGCCTCGTCCACGGAAGTGTCCACCTGCATGTCCGTGAGGTTCGTGGCGAGGCTGAAGAGCGTCGGGGTCTGCAGGGAGGCGGCCACCGTCTGGCCGATGCTCACGTTGCGCGCCATGACGATTCCATCCAGGGGGCTCTCGATCACGGTCTTGCTGAGGTTGTATTTCGCCTCCGCGAGCTGAGCCTGTGCCACCCCCACCTGGGCTTCGGCCACGTGCACCGCCGCCTGCGACGCGAGGTAGTCCTGTTCGGCGCTCACTGCCGCGGTGTTGTCCGTGTCCATCTGGTTCTGGTTGATCAGTCCCTGCTTCAGGAGAGGCTCGTCCCTCTGCACCGTCAAGCTGGCCATGTCGGAAAGCGCCTTCATCTTGCCGACGTTGACCTGGGCGCTGTTCAGGTTCGCTTCCGCGAGCCGAAGGCTCGCCTGCGCGGAATCCACGGCGGCCTGGTAGGTGGTCGGGTCCAGCGTGGCCATGATCTGCCCCTTGCGCACCCGGGAGTTGAAGTCGACGCCGAGGGTCCTGATGGTCCCCGACACCTCGCTTCCCACGGCGACCGTGTTCACCGGATTGACCGTCCCGTTTCACTGACCGTTGCGGAGATGTCCGCGCGCCCCACCGGGCGCGTGACATAGCGGATCCCGTCCCGCTGTGCAAAGAGCGGCCGCAGGACGAGCAGGGCGCCGACGCCACGCCATGATGACTGCACCGACGATGATGATGACCTTCGGTCCCGTTTTCATCTTCCTGACTCCCTCACAGACCCATCGACATTGTAGAGATTCAGAATCGGCAAGGAGATAGTTGCTGTGGGCCTGCTCCAGCCCCACCTCCGCAGTGATCAACGTCGAGAACGCTGTCAGGACGTCCAGGGTCGTCTCCAGCCCGACCGCGCGCTTTGCCTTCTGCAGTTCATACACGCCCTGGGCCTGCTGCACATTCTGGCCTGCCAGGTCGAGACGGTCCTTGGAATCACGGACGCTGAACAGCGCATTCTCAACGGCGATCGTGATGCTCTGCCTCTGCTGGTCCTGCTGGACCTGGTACGAGCTGATCAGGTCAGAAGCCTGCTGGACCTGCGCGCCCTGGAGACCTCCATCGAGGATCGGCGGCAGGGCGATGGAAACTCCCGCCGTGAAGGCTCCGGAGCTCACGTTCGCCGTCCAATCCTGCCCGATCCCCAGGGAGCCGTTGACCGACACAACCGCTGAAGCCTGGCTTTTCTGCAGCGCGAGGGCGACGTTCGCGGCGGCCATGTTCAGCTCCAGCGTCCGAAGCTCCGGGCGATTCTTGTACGCCGTGTCCAGCGCCTCCTGCGGCTGGAAAGCCGGCATCTCGGGCAGGGGCGTGTCGGCAACCGTGTACATCCGGTTCAATGGGCCACCCCACCGTCGCCGAAAGTGTCTTTCGATCGACCTCGACAGTGTTCTGGGCGGTCCGCAGGTCGAGCTGCGCTTGTGTCATCGTGACCTGCGCCTGGAGGACGTCCAGGGTCGTAGCCCTCTGCGCCGTGAGCAGTCCCTGCATCAGGGCCAGGTTTTCCTGTGCCTGCGCAACCGCCGCCTGGCGCACGAGGACGGTATTCTGGTCTCCGATCAGCGTGTAGTACGCCAGCTTGACCTGGTAGACGACGCTCTTCAGCGCCGCGTCATAGGTGACCTGGGAAGCCCGATACGTGTAGTCCGCCTGCTGAACAACGGCCGACGCGCGCCCTCCGGCGTAGCCATCGTACACGGTCTGGGTGCCGGAAAGGCTTGCAGAAGTCACCTGGTCACCGGTTCCGGCGTCCATGATGCTGTGCTGGGCAGAGAGACCGAGACTGGTTGACGGACTGCTGAGCGCAAGACTGCCCTGGATGTTCTCCCCGTTCAGACCGGACTTTGCCGCGCTGGCCGCGGCCGCGCCGGCCGCCGTTGTCGTGGAAGAACTGGTGCCCGGGAGATTGCCTTGATGGAAATAGCCGCCGCTCCCGCCCAGGGAAAGCCCGTTCTTTGCCTGCGCCTGGACAAGCTGTGTACGCGAGCTGTCCAGCGTGATCGTTGCCAGCCTCAGCCCGGGCGCGGCCGCCTGCGCCGCAGAGACGAGCTGGTCCAGCGTCACGACTTCGGCCGCGGCAGGGGCACCTGTATCGGCGTACCCGACCTGTGCGCTCGAGAACAGCGCCGTGAAAAAAGCCGTGAGAACAACCAGGAACCGCCTCGAGTTCTTCATCGAATGCAGGCCTCCACTGGATAGCGTGCCATGCTTACAAAAGTGTACAAGTGTGCCAGCGCAATCCATAGAAGAATGATAAACGGCAGATAACTTTTTGTTTGCGCAGGCACGGTCCGCGTCCCGACCACGCGTTCAGCCGTCAAACAAGGCCGAACTTCTCCTCTATCGCATCAAGGGCTGCCTCGTCGATCCGTGCAATGGGGCCCAGCTTCATGGCGTTCAGGACGGCGCGCGCGCTGAACTCCGCCACTTCCAGCCGGTCGAAGGCCTGCATCAGGGATGCGCCGGTGGTGAGCACCGCGTCGTTTTCCAGGAATGCAACCGGGGATCGCGGGGAGATCTCCCGTGCCAGGGCTCTTTCGTCGGTGAACTGCCTGCCTCGTGAGACGAGCGGTATGGTGCGCAGCACGACGTAACTCTCGGGAATGATCGCGCTGTCCAGGCTGCGGCCTGTCACCGAGAAGGCGGTCACCGCCGGCGACTGGGCGCTGGCAATGGCGTTGATTTCCGGCTGTGCCGCGTAGATCTCCTGGTGCAGGACGACTGCCCTGCTGGGCACCGTGCCGCGTTCCCTCATTCCCCGGCGGATGAGCACGAAATCCGATTCGTCCAGATAGCTGCGGTCCACGCCGAAGGGGCTGATGAGGAAAGACTCCCGGTCCACACGCGCGGAGACCGTTCCCTCGGTGCTTGTCATAAGCCGCTGCCGATAGGCCCGGTGCACCATCTCGCGCATGTCACGCCGCAGGCTGAGCTCCACCGATGACCGTGGGAGAGGATCGAACTCCGGGAGATGGACGTTCTTCCCCTGCTCGGCCAGGGCGATCTCTTCCGGCTCCAGGGACCGTGCCGGGCCGAGGGAGCTGGCGTTGATGAGAGTGCGCGCGCAGAAATCCAGTGTCTCGAAGCGCTGGAAGGCCTCAAGGAGCGTACGGCCGCCGGTGGCCACCCCGTGGTTCTCCAGCAGAACGCTGTCGAAGCCGCTGGCAAATGCCTGGGCAAGGTTTCGGCCCAGCTCCTCCGAGCCCGGGATTGCGTACGGCGCGAAACCCACGGCGCCGCACACGGAGCGGGCCTGGGGGATGATGCTCGTATCCGGGATCTTCCGCACGAGGCTGAACGCCACCAGCGCCGCGGGATGGGCATGGAGAACTGCCCGGATGTCGGGGCGGCGTGAGAAGATTGCCCGATGGAAGGGATATTCCGACGACGGCGGGTGCTTGCCCTCGACCACCGCCTCACCCCGCATGCGGAGAATGTCCGACTCGATGAGCCCGCCCTTGTCTATCCCGCCGGGCGTGATCCATACGTCTCCTGTCTCATCGAGGATGGAGATGTTCCCGCCGGAGGTCGTCGTCATGCCGTACCCGTAGACGCGCCGCATGATGGTGACGATCTGCTCGCGGGGATGCATATACTCGTGCTTCATCGGTGCCCTCTCTGGCTGACAGTATCACAGCCCGAAGGCCGCGCCGGTGCTTGGGAATCCACGTGATCAGTACTGGGCTTTCTTCAAATCGGCGTACGCTGTGCTGCCGAGTATTCCCGCATTGTCCACGGCGTATTCAAAAGCGGTCCTGCCTGCGAGGCTCCGAATCTTCCCATCAGCCCCGGCCTTCAGAAGCGCTTCAACAACCCTGGGATTGCGGTTGCCGTAGGCAGCCATCATCAAGGCCGTCCAGCCGTTGGGACCCCGGGCATTGACCTTGGCCCCCGCCGCCACAAGGAGTGAAATCACCCGCTCATCCTGGTTGGATGCCGCGGCGAGCATGAGGACGGTCCTTCCCACATCGTCTCGAGCGTTGACATCGGCTCCGTTGGCTATGGCTTTCTGAACCTGCTCCCCTGTCCCCTCCGGGTCAACGGGAGAAGAAGCCTGGGCATGCAGCAGCAGCGGCGCCAGGAGCACCCAGAGAAGCACAAGGAAAGCCCTTCTCCCTTCAAACGTGCCCATTGCACTTCATCGGTCCAGCCGCCTTCCACACATAAGATATCGAAAAACGAACACGTCGTGGGCGGGAAAGAATCTTCCATGAGATGATTCCGCTGAGATTTCCGGAGGCAACAATTCCGATACTGTTGATGCGCATCAGGAGGCGCCCTCAAGCAATGCAGCTGCCGCCCTTTGCCCTGGAAAGATTCTTCGCACGCCACGAGTTCGAGGCGAAATACCTGCTGTGTGCCTCCGACTGCGAATCGATGAGCGTTGACGAGCTTCTTGCAATGGAACCGGGTGCCTCTGCGGCGCTCGGAAACCTGCGGCTTGGATACACCGAAAGCCGGGGCAGCCCGTCACTGCGCACGGAGATCGCCCGCCTGTACATGTCCATCGGTCGGGATGACGTCCTTGTGACCAGCGGGGCCGAGGAGGCGATCTTCACCTTCATGCACGCCGCCCTCGCGCCCGGGGACCACGTCGTCGTCCACCAGCCCTGCTACCGGTCACTCGTTGACGTGGCGCGCTCCATCGGGTGCGAAGTCTCCGCCTGGGAGGCGCGGGAGGAAAAGGGCTGGGAGCTCGACCCGGACGAGCTGCGGCGGCTGGTCCGCCCTTCAACCCGGGCGATCATCCTGAACGTGCCCCACAACCCCACCGGGTACCTCATGTCTTCGGACGCGTTTCACCACACGCTGCATTTCGCGGAGGAGAGGGGCATCGTCGTGTTCTCCGACGAGGTGTACCGGGGCCTCGAAGGCACCCCGGCTGGTCGGCTTCCCGCCGCGTGCGACCAGGGCGGGAGCTCGGTTTCCCTCGGGGTGATGTCCAAGACGTACGGCCTGCCGGGCCTGCGCATTGGATGGATGGCCACGCATGATGCCGCTTTGAAGGCGCGGATTGCCATTGTAAAAGATTACACGACCATCTGCGCCAGTGCGCCGTCGGAGCTCCTGGCGGAGGTGGCGCTTCGCCACGCGGAGGCAATTGCGCGGCGCAGCCGCCAGGTCATCGACTTCAACCTGAATCTTCTCGACGGTTTCTTCGCCCGCCGGGCCCGAATCGTCTCCTGGCATCGGCCGGATGCAGGTCCCATTGCGTTTCCCCGGCTCCTGCTGGGGGACGCGGAGACATTCTGCCGGGACCTCCTCGAGTCCACCGGGGTGTTGCTCGCACCGGGCGGGCTCTTCGGGGACCCGGGAAGTCATTTCCGGCTGGGCTTCGGGAGGAAGAACATGCCGGCAGCGCTGTCGAAGCTGGATGAGTTCATGGACGCGCGGTGAGCGCGGGCTACTCGCCGGCCTTCACCCTGGTCCAGACCTGGTCGTACAGCGTTGTGGCTTCCCGCGCGTCTTCCAGCATCACCATTTTCGCCGTCTGTGAATCCGGCGGATACACCCGCGCGTTGTTGCGGACCTCGGGCTTGATCAGGGGCAGGCTTGCCTCGTTGGGAGTGGCGTACTCCAGGAAGTTCGACAGCTGGGCGCCGACCTCGGGACGGAGAATGAAATCCATGAACTTCAAAGCGCCGGCGGGGTTCGGCGCCTTTGCGGGAACGGTCATCGCATCCACCCAGATGATCGTGCCTTCGCGCGGGACGACGAAGTCCGTGTTCGGATCCAGCTTCGCCACCGCATCCCCGTTGTAGGCAATGCCCACCCAGGCGTCGCCGGCCAGGACCTTGCCCACGCTGTCAGGGCTGCCATAGAAACCGACCATTTTCTTCGTCCGCGAAGCGCGGAGCAGCTCACCGGCGGATTTCAGCTCCGCCGCATTGCGGCTGTTCGGCGAGAACCCGCGCTGGAAGAGCGCCGCCGCCATCAGGTCGCGCATCGAGTCAAGAAGAACCACCGGGCCCGGCTGCCGGGCCGGATCCAGGACGGCCGCCCACGAAGGAACGAAGCCGGGGAGCTTGTCCGTGCGATAGACCAGGCCCATGGTGCCCCACTGGTAGGGCAGGCTGTATTTCCCGTCGGGGTCGTACGGAGGCCGGGCAAACCGCTTGCTGACATTTTTCGCGTTGGGAATCTTCTGGAGATCGAGCGGGCGGAAGGTTCCCCGGGCGGCCATCACGGGAATGGCGTGATCGGAGACCACGACGACATCGTACTGGTCGCCTGCGCTGGACACCTTGCTCATCATCTCCTCGGTGTTTTCATAGGTGTCCAGGACGATCTTCAGCCCCGTCTCCTTTTCGAACTTCTGCACGAGGGCAGGATCGATGTACTCGGAGTACATGAACACCGTGACCGAAGATGTTCCGGGCGCTGCGCTGCCGGCGTTTCCGGATGCTGACTTGCCGCAGGCGGCCAGGAGGGCACAGCAGGCGATGAGGATGGCGAGCTTTTTCATGGGTCACTCCTTTTCTGGATTTCTGGCGAGCACCTGGAGACCGAGCACGAGGGCCACGGTCACCAGGAAGACTATCGTTGAGAGCGCGTGGATCTCCGGGGTGATCCCGCGGCGCAGCGAGCCGTAGATGTACAGCGGCAGCGTGACCGATGACGGCCCGGAAGTGAAGAAGCTGATCACGAAGTCATCGAGTGAGAGCGTGAAGGCCAGCATGGCCCCCGAGACGATGCCCGGCGCGATGAGCGGGAGAGTGACGCGGCGCAATGACAGCCACGTGCCCGCGTACAGGTCCCGGGCCGCTTCCTCCACCGACCGTCCGAGGGTTGCCAGCCTGCTGCCCACCACCAGGGCAACGAAGCTGATCTGGAAGGTGACGTGCGCCGCGATCATCGTGCCCATGCCCAGGCGCAAACCGCCGAGGACCTGCCGCGCCGCCTCGAAAGCCAGCAGCATGCCGACGGCGAACACGATGTCGGGCGTGACAACCGGCACGTAGACTATGCCATCCACGATACGTCGCATCCACCGGGGCCATGGAAACCGCTCCAGCCCGATGGCCAGGAGCGTCCCCAGCACCGTGGAAACAGCCGTGGACACGGTGGCGAGAATCAGCGTGTTTGCCGCAGCGTGGAGCACGACCTCATTGTTCAACAGCTGGGCGTACCAGCGCAGGCTGAAGCCCTTCCATGCCGCGCCAAAGCGGGCGGCGTTCAGAGACATTCCCGCCACGGCGGCCAGGGGAAGATAGAGGAAGACCAGTGTGCCGACCGCCAGCGCCGAAAGCGCCGGGTGCAGCCTGTTGGCGCCCGACCCGGCGTGAAGTCTTGCCGGGGAACCGCCGGGCGACCTGCGCATCACAGGATGCTCACCTCGTCGCCCGACCTGCGCAGGACCAGGAGGCCGATCATCGTGAGGAACGTGAGAACGAGGCTCACGGCCGCACCGAACGGGAAATCCCGGCTCGACGCCGAACTGGTGCTGGATGAGGTTGCCCAGCATCCACGACTTTCCGCCGCCCAGCAGGTCCGGAATGACGAATGCTCCCATGGCGGGAATGAACGTCAGAATGATCGCCGTGACCAGGCCCGGGAAGGTCTGCGGGAGGATGCCGTGCAGGAACGTGCGGACAGGCCCCGAGTACAAGTCACGGCTGGCCTCGACGATTGCCCAGTCCAGCCGCTCCACGTTCGTGTACAGCGGCAGGACAGCGAACGGCAGCGAGTTGGAGACCATGCCGATGTACACCGCGAACCGGGAAGGGTACAGCGCCTCGGTCGGGCCCATGATGTGCAGCGCCTGGACCAGCCGGGCCGGGGGCATCTGGCTGCCCAGGAGAAGCATCCACGCGTACGTGCGGATCACGAGGTTCGTGCAGAAGGGGATGATGATGAGCGCCAGCCACAGGTAGCGATGCGCCGGGGGCCGCCCGGCGATGGCGAAGGCAAGCGGATAGGCCAGGGCGATTGTGACGATCGTCGTGACCGCGGAAACGAGAACCGTCGTGCCGAGGATCACCAGATAGGAGCGGGTCCACCCGAACGCGTCGAACCCTGCGAGCCGAAGGAAGTTGGCTGCCGACAAGGTCCACTCGATGTCTCCGCCTGCCGCGCGTGATGCCGCGGACCAGGCCACCATCGCGCCCAGCGGCGCAACGAGGAGCAGGATGATCCATGCGAGGGGAACAGCGAGCAGCGCCAGGCCGCGCGATGTGAGCTTCCGGGTGGTTGCAAGCTCCCCGTACCAGACGAGGAGCCTATTCACCAACAGCCTCCAGCTGGCGGGAGGGCAGCTCCAGCCAGATCTGCTGGCCCGGGGTGATGGCTCCGCCCGGGAGCCCGCGCAGGTGGAGGTTCCCCGGCTGCACGAACACGTCAAGGTGGTCGCCGCGGTAGATGACCTCGGAGACGATTGCGCGGATCCCGTTGGCAGCCGGCCTGGTGGAGCGGATAACGATCTTCTCGGGGCGGATTGAAAGGTACCCCTTTTCCCAGGACGGGTGCACGCGGGGCTGCAGGCTGCCGATCTCCGTGTGCACCACACCGTTGTTCCGCCACGCGGGAATCAGGTTCGTCGTGCCCAGGAACTCCGCCACGAAGCGGTTGGCCGGCCTGTCGTACACCTCGGACGGCGGGCCCGACTGCACGATCCGGGCCTCCCGCATCACGAAGATGCGGTCGCTCACCGTCATTGCCTCGTTCTGGTCGTGCGTGACGAGCACGAACGTCGTGCCCAGCCGCCGCTGCAGCCGCCGCAGCTCCAGCTGGACCTCGGCGCGCAGCTTCGCGTCCAGAGCGGACATCGGCTCGTCCAGCAGGAGGATGTCCGGCTGGTTCACCAGCGCGCGCGCAAGGGCGACGCGCTGTTTCTGCCCGCCGGAAAGCTGCGCGGTGCGGCGCCGGGGCAGCTCCTCCAGGTGCAGCATCTCCAGCGCCTGGCTGACGCGGCTGTCCACCTCGGCCGCGGAAAACTTGCGAGCGCGCAGCCCGAAGGCGATGTTTTCAAACACGTCGAGGTGGGGGAACAGCGCGTAGTTCTGGAAAACCGTGTTGACGCGGCGCCGGTTGGCCGGAACCCGGGTCACGTCGCGGCCGCCCACGCAGATGCTGCCCCCGTCTGCGAGCTCCAGCCCGGCGACGATCCTCAGGAGCGTGGTCTTCCCGCACCCTGAAGGGCCGAGGATCGTGACGAACTCTCCGGTGGAGACGGAAAGGGACACATTGTCGAGGGCTGCAACGGCGCCGAAGCTCTTGCTCACACCGCTGACGGCCAGGTCGGACCGGGCGGAATCGTTGTCGGACGCGTTGGCTTCCGCGGAAGCCTGTCCAAAGCTGAGGGCAACCGCGTCCCCGGCGCGAGCCAGGGTTCCTAGTGCGGGGGAAGAACCCCCAGCCACCGCAGGTGGCGCTCCCGACAGACCGGATGGCCTTTCCAACTCAGATGGACCTCCCTGCTTCCGTGCAAGCTGGACTCAGCGCACGAAGCTCCTCCGGTTGAACCCATGGCGTCTTCCGTGCATTCGAAGTGTATGCGATGAAGGAATATTTTTGCAATACCCCGCCTACAATCCGTACCGGGACATTTTCAAGGCCAGGGTCTTGCGGGTGATGTCGAGCTCCCGCGCGGTCTTCGACTTGTTCCCGCCGTTCCTCGCCAGCGCTTCGCTGATGGCGCGCCGCTCGTAGCTGGATGCTGCCTCCTCGGCTCCCGCCTTCAGGGAACCGGTTGCCGCCAGGGCCGGGTCTCCTGAGCCCACCTGAGGGGCCGGGAGGACGCGCGGCACGACGACCGGCGCCCCGCCCGTGAAACTCGCCTCACCCAGCAGGACGATCCGGTTCACCACATTTTCCAGCTCCCGCACGTTTCCCGGCCAGTCGTACGCCGTGAGGGCGGACATCGTTGCGGGGTCCAGCGTGACCGGGTCCCGCACGTAGCGCTCGCTGTACTTGGCCAGGAAATGTTCGACGAGGAGGGGAATGTCACCCCTGTGCTCGCGCAGGGGAGGAAGGTGGAAAAAAACCACGTTGATGCGATAGAAGAGGTCCTCCCTGAACTTCCCTTCCCTGATGAGGAGAGGCAGGTCCTTGTTCGTCGCCGTGACAATCCGCGCATCTACGCTGATCCTCTTCACCCCCCCGAGCCGCTCAAAGGCGGACTCCTCGATCACCCGCAGCAGCTTGGCCTGCACCTCGAGGGACATGTCGCCGATCTCGTCCAGGAAGAGAGTTCCCCCGTCGGCAAGCTCGAACTTTCCCCGCTTCCTCTCGACGGCCCCCGTGAATGCCCCGCGTTCGTGCCCGAAAAGCTCGCTCAGGAGAAGGCTCTCGGAGAGCGCAGCGCAGTTGAGGCTGATGAACCGCGCGTCCCGGCGCGCGCCGCTGAAGTGGATGTAACGGGCCAGGACCTCCTTGCCCGTACCGCTTTCCCCCGTGATGAGCACGGTGACGGACCGGTCCTTCACCTTGTCGGCCTTCGCAATCACGGCGGCCAGTGCGGGATCCCGTGTGACAAAGGTGTGCGGGGATCGCTGCACCAGCTCGTCCCGGAGAAAACGGTTCTCGCTGGCCAGCGCCCTCAATTCCAGGCTCCTGCGGACGGACTCCAGCAGCTTGGGGTTGTCGATGGGTTTCAGGAAGTAGTCCGCCGCTCCTCCCTTCAGGGAGGCCACCGCGGTGTCCACGCTTCCGTAGCCCGTGATGACGATGACCACGAGGTCCGGTTCCAGTCTCTTCAAGACGAGCAGGAGGTCGATGCCGCTCCGGTCTCCCTTGAGGCGGATGTCCACGATCGCGGCGTCAACGGGGTAGCGCGCCGCCGCGGACACGGCGCTCTCGTAGCCCGCGGCGGTGTGCACGGTGAAGCCCTCCCGCTTGAAGAGGTTCTCCAGGCCGTGCCGCAGCCCCTCCTCGTCGTCGACGATCAGCACCGACATGCCCTTCATCCGCGGTGCTCCGCGGGTTCTGCGCCCAGGACAGGCAGGCCCAGCGTAATGCGCGTTCCGCCGCCTTCACGCGTCCTGACGCCGATCGTGCCCCCGTGCTTGGTAACGATCCCGTAGACGACCGACAGTCCGAGCCCCGTGCCGACGCCGTTGGCCTTCGTGGTGAAAAAGGGATCGAAGATGCGGGGAACCAGCTCTTTGGCAATCCCGGTCCCGGTGTCCGCGACGGCCAGTGCGATCCTGGCCGCTCCCCGGCTGAAGGCGGGAGGAGACGAGCACCCGCCCCGCCCCGGTAACCGCCTGCACAGCGTTTCGGACCAGGTTGATGGCAACCTGCTTGAGCTCGTCCGGGCTCAGCACGCACGGCGGCAGCCCGGACGCCAGACGTGTATCGATGCGGATCCGGTCCTCCCGGGCAAGGGAGTAGCCAACCAGCCGGATGACGTCCCGGATAACGCCGTTCACGTCCGAGCCATGCACGGCCCCGGAGTCTCCCGACGAAAAGTTCAGGAGCTCCTGCACGGTGCGGGCGATCCGCCGCGTCTCCTGCTCGATCCATTTCAGTGACACCTGGCGGGACGCGTTCTCCTCCTCGTCGATGAGGTTCTGCACGTTCGTGAGAATGGATCCCAGCGGGTTGTTGATCTCGTGGGCCATTCCGGCGGAGAGCACGCTGATGGTCGAGAGCTTTTCTGCCTGGAATATTTTCTGCTCCAGCTCGGTCTTTGCGCTGATGTCCTCGGCCACGAATACGCAGCCCGAAGGGGCACGCGGGCTGCCGGGGCTGACGAACGGGTAGAGCTTGATCTCGAAGACCCTGCCGCTGCCCGACCTCTTGATCTCCGAGAATGATGCGGTTCCGCTGTGCAGAACCGCGATGATCTTCTCAACGAGGGTCTCGTCGACGATGTCGACATCCAGCCACGTAATCGGGGTGCCGGCGACGGTTCGGCCCCCCAGGGCGAAGGTCTCCAGGAAGGCGCTGTTCGCCTTTTCCACGGCGAGGTCCCCGTTGACGATGGCGATGCCGGACTTGATCGAGTTGATGATCTTTTCGTTGTATTCCTTGAGGATGACCGTCTCCCGGACATACTCCTGCATCTCCTGCTTGTCCTGCGCAAGCTCGTGGGCCATCTCGTCGAACCCGCGAAAGAGCCTGCCGATCTCGTATGCACCCGTCTGTCCGGGCCGGGACCGATGAACAGGGGGCCCCCCGGCGGCGGACACCGGCCCCACCCGCGTGTCGAAAGCCCCTGCTTTCAGCCTCTCCATCCCGGCCAGCAGGGCGGCAACAGGGTTGGTGATGTTGCGGGAGAGGAACAGGCTCAGGATGATGGTGATCAGCGCCCCTGCGACCGAGACGAGCAGCACTGCGCGGCTGGCCTGCAGGCTTCTCTGGGCATACGGACCGTTGGACAGGAACGTCGCCAGGTACAGGTCACCCCCGTCCCTCGAGCCGGCAGCGGAATCCGCTGCGACGGTTCCCGCCCACTGGAAGGCGATGTTCGACCGTTCTCCCCCGGTCTCCTGGTCGAATCTTTCCCGGTAGGCGCCGCGGACCGGGCCTGCGTCGATGTCCGACCGCGGCAGGCCCGGGGGGAAGGAGCCGACGAGGTAGCGGGACCCGAGGAAAAGGCCGACCTGGGACTTTCGGTTCAGGGTGAGCTGGCTGCAGAACTCCGCGTCGATCCTCTTGATCAGGAAGAGGTCCCGGGGGGGACCGTCGGCGACTGGCACCCGGGTGACGCCGACGAAACAGAGCACGCCGCTCATGATGCGCAGCTCCAGGTAGGGGTGGCTCCGGTCATTCGACAGCCCCCGCAGGTCCGCCATCTCGAAGGTGTTGTACGTCACAGGGATGAGGTCGAGGGAATGGGAGCGGGAGTCGCCGACGACCAGCGAATCCACCTTCGAAACCAGGACGAGCCCCTTGAGCGCTCCCGTCAGGACATCCTGGGTCGAGCGGCCCCGGGAGGCCGCCAGCAGCACGCCGAGACGTCGGTCATTCATGATCCCGATAAGGCCGATCCAGATCTGCCGCTTCCAGGAGTAGAAACTGTCGGCGAGGATGGCGGCCTCGCTCTCCAGCTCCCGGCCGGCGGCCGCCAGGTCGGCGCGGCGAGTGACGTTGGTGACCAGGAGGACCGAGAGGACCGCCTGCACGACGATGACTCCGACAAAAAACAGGAGCGTCTTCGTGAAGAGCTTCATGCCATGCCGCGGTCCGCCCCGCTATTTTCGAACCGTTTCCGCTCCCACGATGAGGCTCACCACCTCGTCAGGGTTCGTGTCCTTCGTGATGAGCTCGGCCACTTTCTCGCCCCGGCGCATGATGACCAGCCTGTCCGCGACGGAGAACACGTCGTGCATCTGGTGGCTGATCACGATAACGCCTATTCCGTGGGACTTCAGGCGGTTCACCAGGTCCAGCACCTTCTTCTGCTCCGCCACGCCCAGCGCAGCCGTCGGTTCGTCCATGATGAGGAACTTCGCATCCCAGTAGATCGAGCGGGAAATCGCCACCGCCTGGCGCTGCCCGCCGGAGAGCGCCCGGATCTTGTTTCTCAATGACGGTATCAGGATGTCCAGCTTCTCCAGCACCTTGCGGCTTTCCTCGTGCATGTACTCGTGGTCCAGCACGGAAAGGATGCCCAGCGCCTTCTTCATCTTCTCCCGGCCCAGGAAGATATTCGCCGGGGTGTTCAGGTTTTCCGCAAGGGCGAGGTCCTGGTAGATCGTCTCGATCCCCATGGCCAGCGCGTCCATCGGGGAGGCGATCTCCACCTCCTTGCCCTGGAACAGGACCTTCCCCTCGTCCGCGCGGTACACGCCGGAGACGACCTTGATGAGAGTGCTCTTGCCCGCCCCGTTGTCGCCGAGCAGCCCCACGACTTCCCCGGCGCTCACGCCCATGCTGACGTTGTTCACGGCGGTCAAACCGCCGAACCTCTTGACGATGTTGCGGACTTCCAGAACGTACTCCATCGGCTAGTCCTCCTTGTGGATCAGCTCGGGGAAGAATTGGTCTATCAGGACGGCGAAGATCAGTATGAGCCCCACCGCGATGAATTTGTCAAAAGTGGGAACACCTGCCATGCGCAGGCCCGTTTCCAGCACCGAGAGGATGAGACAGCCGAGGATGGTTCCCCAGACCGTGCCGGCCCCCCCGTAGAGGCTTGCCCCGCCGATGACCACGCCGACGATTGCGTCCAGGAGAAAGGAGACTCCGGCCTCTGCCTTGCCCGTGATGTATTCCAGCATGAAGATGATCCCGGCAAGGCTCGCGAAAAACGCGGAGAGGGTATAGATGGCAAGGTAATGCCTGCGGATGTTGATCCCCGCCCGCACGGCCGCATCCTCGTTGCCTCCGATGGCATACGTGTGCCGCCCGAACCGTGTTCGGTTCAGGATGAAGGCAGCCACGATCACCACGAGGGCGGTAATCACCAGCATGCTCGGCAGGATCTCGATGACCCGGGTGCCTCGAACCACCTCGGGCCGGGTGAAGAAAGAAAGGCCCTTGCCCGGCGCCCAGTAGAGGAAGTAGCTGTTGCCGATCACGTTGGCGAGGTCGGGTACGTTCTTTACTTCGTTGCCGCTGTTGAGCAGGAGGGAAGTTCCGTAGACAATGCCGCCGGTGCCGAACGTGGCCAGGAAGGGGGGGACGCGCAGCCTTCCCACCAGGAAGCCGCTGAGGAGACCCGGAAGCAGGCCGATGGCCAGCGTTGCCACAATGGTCAGGACGATTGCAGTGGACGGCGCCATTCCCGCCTTTGCCAGCGCCGCCACCAGCATGGCAGAGACAATGGTGGAAAAGCCCATCATGAAACCGACGGAAAGATCGATCCCGCCCGTGACGATGACAAAGGTCTCGGCCGTTGCAAGGAGGAAGAGTGAGGTACCGTAGAACAGCACGATCTGGGCCCCGTTCAGGCTGAAGAAGCCCTGGCCGACGATGCTGAAAACCACCAGCTCCAGGCAAAGGAACAACACCGCCCATCGCTGCCCGACGAATGTCGCAAATCCGCGTCTTTGTATCACGTCGTACTCCTTGCCGGTCTCAGAACAGGTCGGGAAAGAGCTGGTCCACCACGATGGCTACGATGAGGATCACCCCAGTGGCGACGTACCGGAAGAAGGTCTCAACCCCGGAAAGTGTCAGCCCATTGTCCATCACGCTGATGATGAACACCCCGACCAGCGAGGCGATGATCCGCCCCTTGCCGCCATTCAGGCTCGCTCCTCCGATGATGACCGCCGCGATTGCGAACAGCTCGAGGTTCGATCCCATGGGGACGAAATTGCCCTGCCCGGTCTGGAACACCCATACGATGCCCGCCAGCCCCGACAGGAGCGCGGAGAGGACATAGACGCGCATGAGGTGCTTGCGTGTGTCGATTCCCGCCCGGACAGCCGCGTCGATACTGCCGCCAATGGCATAGGTATGCTGCCCGAAACGAGTGTTTTTCAGGAGGTGCCAGAGCACGACGAGGAACACGAGGGTCAGGAGGAGCACATTCGGAACGAGCCGCACCATGTCCTTGATCTGGGCCGTGGTGGTACCAAGGGGCGGAGCGAAGAAACTGTAGGCATGCAGGGCGGGGTTGTAGTAGTACACGTAGCCGTTGCCGATCCCGGTGAGGACATTTGGAAGGAACGCGATGGGGAAGCCGCCATCGCTCATGTGGAGCGTGATCCCGTAGGCCACACCCAGAACCCCGAGGGTGGCGATGAAGGGGGGACGCGGAACCGCGCCACGAGGATCCCACTGGCCAACCCGCACGCCAGGCTGGCGGCGAGACCCGCGGCGATGCCCAGGGCGATTGCCACCCCCGCCGGCCAGTGCACGCCAAACTGCGCCGCGTACAGGTCACGGACCACCCCGGCGCACACGATCGTGGAAAACCCCATGACGTAGCCCACGGAGAGGTCGATTCCCCTGGCGATGATGACGAACGTCTCCGCAAAGGCGAGGAGCAGGGACGTCGTTGCGGAATAGAGGATGGTCTGGACGTTGGAAATCGTGAGGAAGTTCTTTCCCGTGAAGAAGAAGACCACGATCATTATCAGGAGAAAGAAGATCGCCCAGTTTCGTCCGAACGCCGCCACGGCGGAGGACGGGCCTGACATGCGCCCGCGAGCCAGTGAGTTGTCTGCCATTCGCTGTTCTCCTCGCTCTCCCCGGGAGTGTACTGTACGTTCGGGCTTTCGCTCAACAGAAGGGCCGGCCGGAGGCCGGCCCTCGACAACAGGAAAGAACTACTTCTTATAGATCCACTGCTGCATGTCGGGGCTGTCCACGTTGTCCTTGGTGAAAAACTCGAAGCCCGGGATGACCTTCTTGCCCGGGGGCATGGACTTGTCCGTCATGTACTTGACCGCCCATTCGACCCCGAGGGAGCCGATCTCGGCGGGCTTCTGGGCCAGGACGAGGTCGACCTGCCCTGCCTTCAGGGCCGCGATGAGGGTTTCGGTGGCGTCCCAGGTGGCGATTTTCACCGCGCCCGTCAGGCCTGCGTTCACCACGGCCTGGTAACCGCCCTGGGCGGTAAACACGTTGACACCAAAAATGCCGACGATGTCGGGGTTCTTCTGGAGGGCGGCGGACACCTGGTCCATTGCCTTCTGCTGCACGTCGTTGCTGTAGTCCTGCCCGACGAATGTCATGTTGGGGAACTCGGCGATTCCTGCCTTGAAGCCGTCCAGGCGGCCCTGGACCGAGGAAACGCCGGGGTTCGTGTTCTCCAGGAACACTTTGCCCTTTTCACCGACGAGCTTGGCAAGGTGCTCGGCCACCTGCTTGCCTCCCAGCACGTTGTCCGTCCCGATGAAGGCCAGGGGGAAGGAGTAGTTGCTGGACTTGGTGTAGTCACCGTCGCCAAGGAAGGTGTCCACCGTGATGATCTGCACGCCGCTGTCATAGATCTTCTTCAGCGGGGCGACAAGGGAGTCCACCGATGTCGGCGCGATCAGAAGCACATCGATCCCGCCCTTGGCCATCATGGCCTGGAGGATGGGAACCTGGACCTCGGGACCCCAGCTGGTGGGGTAGTCGCCGACGATCAGATTGACGCCGAGCTCCTTGGCCTTGGCGCGGATTCCGCGCTCCATTGTGAAATAGAATGGATCCGCTACGCCGGGCATGAATGCCACGGTTACGGTCTTGCTCTTTTTCTCCCCTGCTCCGCCGGCGAAAATCGGCGAAGCGACGAGCAGGACGAGGAAGATTGCGAACACAATCCCTAGTGTCCTTTTCATGAAAACCTCCTGTTTGCGATTAAACCGGTCAACGACCGGTACAATAAGATACAAAGCCCGTGCCAGGAGTCCAGACATATCGGATAATCATGCCTATTATTTACCAAGTAAAGATTTGCTGTAACGAAGGGATGTGCGGCATTTGGGGTTGATGGCATCTCTGCAGGCTGGATTGGATACCCAGGTACCTGGACTTTGGATACCCAGGTAGCCACCGCTGGGATCCAGGCTGGTTCCACCTGTTGTCGACTATTCAGGCTCCGAAATGCGGGTTGTCGCTACAAAACGTGCCTTCGCTTCAGCCACGACCGATCCCTCAGCGTCGTAGAGCCAGCCCCTCGTGGACAGCACGCGGCCCCGGGCCTCTTCCACTTTCCCCAAGGCACGGATCCGGGAGCCGGTTTCCACTGCTTTCTGGTAGCGCACCGTCATCTCCGCGGTGACCGCCCGCTGTGCCATCCCGACGCACGCGTGCGCCATGATCTCATCCAGGACCGTGGCCAGGAACCCGCCGTGCGTCATGCTCTTCCAGCCGGTGAACCATGCGGGAACCTCGAGGCTCGTTTCCGCTGATCCCTTCTCGGGGTACGAGATGCTCAGGTGCAGACCGCGCTCGTTGTCGGCGCCGCAGCAGAAACACAGTGAGTCGCGATCTATGGGGCGGTCCATGGGGAGAGGATAGACGAAAGCACTCGGCGTGTCAGGGGATGGCGGCTGGCGGATCCATTGAAAATACTGTATTCATGGAGGCGGTTGGAAACGCATGAGAGTGACCCGATTGCTGCCCTTCGTTTCGCTTTGTTTCCTGACCTTCCTGCCATTGTACGCGGAGCAAAACGATCTCCTGCAGCTTCTGAAATCGGGGACCGTCCAGGACGTACTGCAAGCACTGCACAATGGCAGCCTCGACGCCAGAGGAAAAGCCGGCAACGGCTATCCATGGATCGTGTGGGCCGCCCTTTTCAACCCAGACGCTGAAGTCATTTCCCTGCTCCTGAAGGCCGGCGCCGATGTCAACGCATCGGGCGGGATCAACAACAGCACGCCGCTGGGAGCGGCTGCCTGGAATAATACGCCGGAGGTTGTGTCCCTGCTGCTGGAAGCCGGTGCCCGGGTCGGAGCGGCGGACAAATTTGGCGCGACCCCGCTGATGGCTGCTGCCGTCCACAACCCGAAAGCCAGGGAGGTGATCGCCCTCCTGCTGAAATCCGGGGCGGATGTCAACGCCAGGGATTACAGGGGCCGCACGGCGCTTGACTACGCGCGGCACGATCCAACTCTGCCCGCGCTCTATGTTTCCAGGACGCAGGATCCGGCAATCTACCAGGATCTCCTCGCGGCCGGCCAATCACCGCCGGCAGCGCCAGGGGGCGCGGATGGATCTTCCCTCCAGCTGGCGGAACCGTCCTTCGATGACATCTATCCTGTTTTTCACAACTACTACGACACCCATCCGCTTGGCTCAGTGGTGTTGAGAAATACATCGGGCTGGCCGATCAGCGGCATCACCGTACATTTCCAGATCAAGGAGTTCATGGCCGACCCGAAGGATTGTCCAGCTCCCTCCCATCTTGCGCCTGGTGAATCGGCGTCGGTCGGTCTCCTGGGCCTGATTCTTCCCGCCATCCTGCAGACAACGGAAAAGACCAAGACGCAGGGTCGCATAGACGTGGAGTACACGCTGAACGGGCGGGCACAGCACCAGAGCCTGGTGCAGAGCATCCCCATCCTGAACAGGAACGCCACCAGCTGGTCGGACGACAGAAGGGCGGCAGCCTTTGTGACCGTCAGGGACCCCTCGGTCCTTGCCTTTTCGAAAAATGTGAACAGCATGGTGCGGGGGAAAATCCAGGGCGCGGTCAATCCCAATCTGCTTACCGCGATCGCTTTTTTCCAGTCGCTCCAGCTCTACGGGCTGACCTATTCACAGGATCCAATTCCCACTCTTACGGCAAACAGTCAGGTGGCGGACTTCATCCAGTTCCCGCGGGAGACCCTGCAATACAAGGGTGGGAAGTGCAGCGATTTTTCGGTTCTCTATACCTCGCTCCTGGAGTCGGTGGGGATTGAAACGGCGTTCATCACCATTCCCGGGCACATCTTCATTGCGTTTTCCATCGACATGAGTCCCGACGAGGCCGGAAAGGCCTTCTCCCGCGCAGAGGAGCTAATCTTCCGTGATGAGAAGAGCTGGATTCCTGTCGAAGTGACCGAGAGCGCAGGATTTCTGCGCGCATGGCAGGACGGGGTCAGGGAGTGGAGGGAGAGCTCTTCGAACAATCAGGCCGCTTTTCTTCCGCTTCATGACGCCTGGCGGGTGTATGAACCGGTTGCGCTTCCCGGCGCCGAGGTGGCGGTGGATGTTCCTCCAGCCGAGAAGATCGTGAGCGCGTATCAGGCAGAGGCGTTGAAGTTCATTGATCAGCAGATTTCCACCAGGGTCGCGGAGCTGCGGAGTCAAATCGCAGGAGCACGGGATCCTCGAAAACCGACAAACGGGTTGGGCGTCCTCTATGCCCGCTATGGTCAGTATGACCGGGCGCAAAAAGAGTTCGGCAGACTTCTCGCCAAAGAGGAATACGTTCCTGCGCTGCTGAACATGGGGAACATCTTCTACCTCAGCGAGCGCACGGACGAGGCCCTGAAGTACTACAATCGCGCCTACGCTCAAGACCCGGAAAATCCCGAGGTGCTTCTGGCTGTTGCCAGGACGAACCATGACCTTGAGAACTATTCAGCGGCCAGCAGGCTCTACGCGGAGCTGAAAAAAAGGGATCCAGACCTTGCCCGGCGGTTTGCCTACCTGGGCTTGATGGAAGGGACAGCAACCCGCGCTTCCAACGCCGCAGGACTGAATGCGGCGGTCATATGGGAGGAGTGAGGCTCAGCCGCCGATGAGCGTTGCGCGCAAGACGAATGCCCTGCGCATCCTGGAGTCACTCGGCATCCCGCACAAGGTTGCCACGCATCCCGTCGGCGAGGAACATTTCGACGCGGTCGAAGTGGCTCACCTGCTCGACGTGAGCCCCGATATCCTCTTCAAGACCCTGGTTGCCCGCGGCGGGCCGGATGACGTGTTTGTCTTTTGCATTCCCGGCAACGCCGAGCTCGACCTCAAGAAGGCCGCGCGCGTCACCGGCTCGCGGAAGGTCGACCTGGTGGCGCTGAAGGACCTGACAGCGCTGACGGGGTATGTCCGCGGGGGATGCTCGCCGATCGGCATGAAGAAGAGGTTTCCCACGTGGATTGACGAGATTGCATCCGTGCAGGAGAGGATCTACGTGAACGCCGGCGCGCGGGGAATGCAGGTGATCCTTGCCCCTTCGGATCTCCTGCAGGCTGCCGACGCACTCTATGCCGATCTGGTCTGAAGGCCTGGCCGCGGCCTCGCATTGCCTCCGTTGACCCCTGACGCTGATCCGCATATCCTGTGGCCAACCGGAATGAGCACACCATCCTCCAAAAAGCTGCCCGGTGCGGCCGCAGCAGTCATCACCGTTGTATTCTGGGGGTCGGCATTCGCCGGCATCCGCGCCGGGCTGCACTCGTTCACCCCCGCGCACCTCGCCCTCCTGCGGTTCGTCGCAGCCTCGGCCGCCCTTGCCTTCATTGCCGCCCTGCGAGGGATCCGCAGACCGGCCCTCCGTGATCTTCCGCTGATCCTTCTCCTCGGGCTCCTGGGGTTCGCGTTCTACAACGTCGCGCTGAACATCGGCGAGATGAGCATCCCCGCGGGCCCGGCCGCTCTTCTCATCCAGACACTGCCCATCTGGACGGCACTCGCGGCGATTCTTTTTCTTGGCGAACGTCTGAGGCCGTGGGGCTGGGCGGGAATCGGCGTCAGTTTTGCCGGGGCCCTGCTGATTGCCCTGGGCAAGGGCTCTGGATTCGAGCTGGGGTGGGGAGCGGCTCTCATTCTCCTGGCCTCCGTCTCGGCCAGCGCATACAACATATTGCAGAAGTCGATGCTCGATCGGTATGGCCCATTCGAGCTGACGACGTACGCCATCTGGGCCGGTACGGTTCTCCTGCTGCCGTTTTCCGGCGGGCTCATCGGCCAGGTGCGCGCCGCCCCCATTGCCGATACGCTGGCGGCGGTCTACCTCGGGGTGGGGCCTGCTGCCCTGGCGTATGTCACCTGGGCGGTCGTGCTCTCCCGCCTGCCGGCATCGCGCGCGTCCAGCATGCTTTTCGTCGTGCCGGTCGTCGCTTTCCTCGTGGGCTGGATCTGGCTGGGCGAAGCCCCGCTGCTCATTGACCTCCCCGGGGGTATCCTCGCCATGGGCGGGGTGGCGCTGGTGAACACACTCGGACGCGCGAAGAAATAGCTCCTAGCCGGCGCAAAAAAAGCCCCTGGCATCCCAGGGGCTCCCGCTGAGCGTTCTTCTTTTACCAGATCTTGAGGAGTGTGCCGGCGCGCGAGAGGTACCACACGAGGATGATACCCGTGACGATTGCGATGCCGAAAAACCAGACGTACAGGACGCCTCCCTCTTCGCGGGACGCCAGCCCGATCATGATCGCTATGATGAACGCGGCCAGGAATCCCACCAGGGCGAAGATGCCTGCGATCAGGACTTCGCTGTAGATAGCCACGTAGCAGAAAGCGAAGCTGAAAATCAACAGGAGGAAGAGACCGAAGAGGAAAACGAGGAAATTCCTAGTCATGTGCTGCTCCTTTATCGCCTGATGTCCCGGTTGTTGATCCCGCCCTTGACGGCACTCTTGCCCTAATCCTACTCACTTTTCGGCGAAAATCAAGGGCGGGTCAAACTGAGTGCCCGGCAAGGTTTTCCGCCTGCGCCACCATCCCCTCCAGCAGGGCAAGTCCCTGCGCCCAGAAGCCCGGGATCGGCAAGGTCAACGCCGAGGGCCCCGACGATCTTCGACGGCCAGTCTGACCCGCCCGCCGCGAGCATGTCCAGGTAGCGCGAGGGGAAGTCCTTTCCGCCCGAGAGCGAACGGCTGTAGAGAGCACGCACGAGCAGATCCCCGAATGCATATGCATACACGTAGCCCGGGACGTGGACGAAGTGCGTGATGTAGCTCCACCAGATCCCGTAGTCAGGGGTCAGGGTGACGCTGGCGCCGAACATGTCGCGCTGCGTTTCAAGCCACATCTCCGAAAGAGCGCCGGTCGTCAGCTCCCCGCTCGTCCTGCGGGCGGTGTGGGCGGCCTGCTCGAACCTGTTCATGGCCACCTGGCGGAAGACCGTGGCGAACGACGACTCGATCTCCCTCACCAGCATCGAGAGGACGACCTTCGGATCCTTCTCGCGGGAGATCAGGCTGTGAAAGACGAGTGTCTCGCCGAAGATGGACGCCGTCTCCGCGGTTGTCAGCGGTGTGTTCTGCTGGAGCACCCCCTTGTCCCGCGCGAGGTACTGGTGCACGCCGTGGCCGAGCTCGTGGGCGAGGGTCATCACGTCCTGGGCTGTTCCCTGGAAGTTCACAAGGATATAGGGATGGACCGAGGGGACCGTGGAGCTGCTGAAAGCCCCGCCGCGCTTGCCGGGGTGAACGGCCGCGTCGATCCATTTCTTCTCGAAGAACTGTTCGGCGATCCCGGCCATGGCCGGGTGGAATCCCGCGAACGCGTCGAGCACCGTCTCGCGGGCCTCGGCCCACGTGAAACGCCGTTCCGCGGCCGGGCAGTGCGGCGTAGCGGTCGTAGTCGAACAGCTCGTCCAGCCCGAGGAGCCGCTTCTTCATGCGGTAGTACCGTGCCACGAGGTCGTAGCGCGCCGTCACGGCGCTGATGAGCGCATCCACGGTGGCATCCTCCACCTGGTTGTCCATATTGCGGGAGGTGATCCACGTGGGATAGCTCCGCAGGCGGTCATCGGAGGCTTTTTCCGCGAAGAGAGTATTGAAGGCGAAGGTCGTCGAGCGCTGGACCCCGCGCAGGCCTGCCGTGATGGAGGCGGCGGCGCGTTGCCGCGTTTCCCTCTCCCTTGCGTAGAGCTGGCGCAGCACAACTTCCGCCGGCACCGTCGCCGCCGTCCCAGTCGAACAGCGTGGCGGCCATCGTCTCGTCGAAATAGCGGGTCCAGGCCTGCCGGCCGGTGACGGCCTTTTCAGCGAGGATCTTTTCCTCCGGCTCCGTCAGGAGGTGCGGCTTGTATCGCCGGGAGATGATCAGCCAGTGCCTCCACCGGGAAAGCCGGGGGTCGTCGATGAGCTTCCGGGCAGCCTCCTCCGAAGCTGTGCGCCCACTCGATGTCCAGGAACACAACCGCCTGCGTGAGCCGGGCCTGGCTCTCCGACACCTTCTGAAGAAGCGCTCCGCGGGCGGGGTCTGAGCTCGCGGTGGACCAGGAGAGCGAGGCGTAGCTCTCCGCGCGTCCGACCGACTCGATAATCTTTTCGTACTCGGTGAGCAGGCCGCGCATTTCCCCGGCAGTGAGAGCCGCAATCCTTCCCCTGTAGAGAGCGGCGAAAGCCTCGGCCCGCCGGGCGGCCTCCGCAAGAATGGCGTCGATGCCCTGTTCGGCGGGCGCGGCAACGAGGTCATCGAGATTCCATCTGACATTCTCTGCCCCGGGAGACGGCACAGGGGCCTCGGCATTCTTACTCATGCATGTGCTTTCTCCGCCCTGTCCAGGGCCGCGATTCTCTCCGCAAGCGTGGGGTGCGAGTAATGGAAGAAGCTGTACAGCGGGTGCGGCGAAAGGTTGGACAGGTTGTCCCTGCTCAGCCGCAGCAGCGCGGACTTCAGCCCCGCGGCAGATCCGACGCCCTCCACCGCGAACCGGTCCGCTTCGTATTCCTGCCTCCGTGACCGGAGGGAAAACAGGGGCTGCAGGAAGAAAGTGAACGGCCCCGAGCAGAAAGCCAGGAGCACGAGCAGTGCGGCGTAGCCGGGCTGCCCGAATCCAAACGCCGCATACAACGGCGTCCAGTGCACCAGGAGGCTGAGGATCCAGAATCCGGCAAGGGAGACGACGACGGAAATCGCCAGCCCCTTCTTGATATGGTTGCGTTTCTCATGGCCGATCTCGTGTGCAAGCACGGAGACGATCTCCTCCTCGGTATGCGAGCTGACCAGCGTGTCGAACAGCACGATCCGCTTTGCCCTGCCGAGGCCGGTGAAGTACGCGTTGGAATGACGGGACCGTTTGCTGGAGTCCACGACGAAGACGCCTCTTGTCCTGAACCCCAGGCGGGAAGCAAGGTCGGTGATCCGGGCCTTCAGTGATCCGTCGGGAAGCGGGGTGAACTTGTTGAAGAGGGGGGCGATGACGAGGGGCGCAAGGATGCTCATGATGAGCTGAAACGCCGTCATGGCCGCGAATGCCCAGATCCACCAGAACGTGCCCTGTCCTGTCCATGAACCAGAACAAAACGAGCAGCACCGGGACGCCGATCACCGCTGAAACCGCAACGCCCTTGAGCATGTCGATGACGTACAGCCTCGGGGTGATCCTGTTGAACCCGAACCTGGCCTCGACGACGAAGGTCGAGTACAGGGAGAAGGGAAAACGGATCACGCCGAAAAGGAACGAGACAGACGCCATGAAGAGGATGCCCTGGACGTAGGGATGGACGTGCAGACCGCGCGCAAGGGAGTCCAGGTACCCGAAGAATCCCGTGAGGATGACGATCAGCAGCGCAGCTGAGGAGACCGCGCCTGACACAAGGCCGAACCTGCCATGGGTGAGCGTGTACCTCACCGACCGTGAGTGGGTCTCGGAGTCCACGATTCCAGCGAAAGCCGCGGGGACCGTCCCGGCGTTTTTCCGGGCGTGCCCGAGGTTCAGCAGCGTCAATGTGAAATCCCACCCCGTGTCGAGGGCGAAAAAAACGAGGAAGATGAGCAGGATACCTTGTGCATTCATGTGATATACCAGTTTGAAAAGTACCTTCCACGGCCGACGAAAGCAACGTATGAACTTCGACAACGCCTGTTCAATTCTTGCCGTGGGAACAGCGGACGGTCGAGATGAAGGTGGCCCTCGCGCCATGACCAGGCCCTGAGGAACGTCATCGAGCAGAATGACGGCTGCGCTTTCAAGACCGTCGGTGACGCGTTCTGCGCCGCGTGAAGCCCTCCGGCCATCCGGGGCCACGAAAAAAATCTTTGCATTCCCGCCGAACAGCCTATACTATTCACTACAATAGGAGGCGAACATGAAACTATCCATTACCCATCAGGACAAGTATTCCCGGGGCCAGTTGATCCTGCGGACGCTTTTCGGCGCAATCTACATCGGCATCCCGCACCTGTTCCTGATTGCCATCGTGGGGATCTGGTCTGCCATCCTTTCGTTCATCACTTTCTGGATCGTCCTGTTCACGGGCAAGTTCCCGGAGAGCATTTTCAACTTCCAGATCGGTTTCCAGAACTGGGTCCTCAGGCTCGAAGCAACACTGGGAAACCTCGTCGACGGCTACCCGGCCTTCTTCCCGGGCGGAACCAGCCCCTCGGTGAAGCTTGAAGTGCCGCGGCCTGACAAGGTAAGCAGGGGCCTCGTGATCCTGCGCCTTCTGTTCGGCTTCATCTACGTCGGCATCCCGCACTATTTCTGCCTGATCTTCCGCCAGATCGCGTCGAGCGTTCTCGGCTTCCTCGCCTGGTTTGTCATCCTCTTTGCCGGCACGTATCCCGCGAACTGGCATTCATTCAACGTCGGGACGTATCGCTGGATGACCCGCGTCGGCCTGTACCTCGGATACTTCACGGACACCTACCCGAAGTTCTCGGGCAAGGAGTAAGCCGAGTCTTTCACCCATCTTGCAGGGGCCTCGTCCGAGGCCCCTTGCGGGCTTCACGCCCCGCCTGTATCCTCGCACCGAGGAGCCAATCACATGAGTGCCGACACGGTCTCCCCGTCCATCCGCCTTCCCCAGCCCGACGAAATCCCCGATCGCGAGAAAGAAGATGCCATGGGGGCGTACCTCATGATGTTTGCCTCGCTTGCCATCGGGCTTCCCATCCCGCTGCTGAACCTCGTCGCGTCGGTGATCTACTTTTTCGTGAACCGGAAAAACGGGGCGTTCGTTGCCTTCCATGCACTCCAGGCGCTGCTGACGCACGTGCCCCTCGTTCTCCTGAACGCGGGTGTTGTCGGCTGGCTCGTGGGCATCCTGGTCACTCCGCCGCACAATGATTTCGGACCGTCCTTCTTCTGGTACCTGTTCTTCGCGGTGCTGGCGAACATCGCCTATATCGTGTGGTCCATCGTGGCCCTGGTGCACGCGCGCAAGGGGCGATTCATCTATATGCCGCTCGTGGGCCGCATGTGCTTTTCCCGGTACTATGGACCGAAAGCAGAAGCACGCCGCACGGCACGCACATGGGAGAACCGCCCGCCGGAGGGTCTTTGAGGATTCGCCGCTCTGTTGTCCGCGAAATCGCCGTGGTCCTTGCCGCGGCCGCGGTCCTGGGGGCTGCGGCGCTTGCCGCTCAGCGGCTCCTGGTTCCCCGCAATCCCGTCACCTCCGACATCGCGAAAGGACTCGATGAAAGCCTGGGCTCCCTCATGCGCGGCCAGATTCGCGCCACCCAGAAGGTGGTCGAGTCCCCCCGGGTGAGCAAGGGATTTGCCGTCATCGCGAAGCGCCTCACCGCGGCACTTCCCGGGGCGGCAGGCGGCGGAGGCGCCGCCCTGCAGAGGCGCTTTGAAGTGATCGTGCTTCAGTCTCCCGACATCAACGCTTTCACGCTCCCCGGGGACACGGTGTGCGTGGACACGGGTCTCATCCGCGAGCTGCACTCCGCGGAAGAGATGGCAGGAGTTTTGGGCCACGAGCTGTCGCACGCGGTCAACCGGGATCCGCTGACCCTTCTCGTTCGCCGGATCGGGATGGCAGCGCTGGTGAACGCCGTTACGGCGGGGCAGGGCGGGGCGGTGCTCGGCACCATGGCCCAGACGATGGTGGACGTGCAGTACGGCAGGGAAGCCGAGGACCGTGCCGATGAGTTCTCCGTGCGCCTCCTGGCCCGGGCGGGCATAGCGCCGGGCTCATTCGCTGACGCCCTCCAGCGCATCAGGGACGCGGCGCCGAAGAGGCCCGGACTGATGAAGTACCTCGATCCGCATTCTCCGATGGAAGAGCGCATTGCCCGGGCGCGGGAGCTTTCACGCAGCCAGCATTTCACCTCGCGCAGGCTCAGCGTGGACTGGGCGGCACTCGTCGAGGCTTTGCCGGGGAAATGACTGCCGGCCCGGTCAACGCGGGTGAAGGCTCGCTCGGCAAACCCGAGGTTCCCGTCCCCGCCGACGCCCTGCAATTGTTTCATCCCCTCATCCGTCAATGGTTTCTTTCCTCGGTGGGAACACCAACCGAGGTCCAGGCGCGCGCCTGGCCGGTGATAGCGCGGGGCGCGCACGCACTCGTCTCCGCGCCTACGGGCACCGGGAAAACGCTTGCCGCGTTTCTCTGGGGGATCAACCAG
>CAWJRT010000002.1:0-10269 GCA_963845325.1 uncultured Spirochaetota bacterium | reverse complement strand
GCCTCTGATGGAGGCCAATCCCGTCGAGGCAGTGAAGAACAATGTCTTCGGCACGAAGAACATCGTGGACGCATCCCGGACGGCGGGTGTGCAGAGATTCGTGCTGGTGTCCACCGACAAGGCTGTCGAGCCCAGCTGCGTTTATGGCGCCTCCAAGCTCCTGGCGGAGGAGATCGTTCTGCGGGAAGGCAAGAACGGGCACAATTTCCTGGTCGTGCGCTTCGGCAATGTCCTCGGCTCGCGCGGCAGCATCCTTCCGCTCTTCCGCAGGCAGATCCTGAAGGGCGGCCCGGTGACGGTGACCCACCCCGAAACGCGCCGGTACTTCATGACGATCCCCGAGGCCTCCTCCCTGGTGCTGAAGGCCGGGCGGCGTGGGAAGCGGCGGGGAGGTGTACCTCCTGGACATGGGGGAAAGCGTGTCCATCAAGGAGCTCGCCGAGCAGATGATCCGCTTCTACGGGTTCGAGCCGGGCACCGACATCCCCATCGTCTACACCGGCCTGCGCGAAGGGGAGAAGCTGCTGGAGAAGCTCCACGCCGACTCCGAAACCCCCGAGCCGACCGAACAGCCCCGTGTCCTCAAGCTGCACCGCAAGACCCTGATCAACGGGAGGATCACGTCCGTGCTCGACAGGCTGCGCCCCATCTGCTTCCACGATCCCGCACTGCCCCGGCGTTTTCCGCAACCGGCGCGCACTGCGCGCCGTGCTGGAAGAGGTGATCCCCGGCATCGGCCCCTCCAGCCTCGAGCCGGAGTTCTAAAGAGAGGTCCCGTGAGCGACGATCCCGCGCTTCCCTTCGTTCCCTTTGCACGGCCGTCCCTGGACCAGCAGGAAGAAGAGGCGGTCCTGTCGGTCCTGCGGTCCGGCTGGCTGACAACGGGTGAGGTCGCCGCCGCATTCGAGTCCGAGTTCGCGAAGGTCGTGGGGGCCCGCCACGCGCTGGCGCTGAACTCTGCAACGGCAGGGCTGCACCTTTCCCTCGAGGCCGTGGGTGTCGGGCCGGGCAGCGTCGTGCTGACCACGCCGTACACATTCGCGGCAACAGCCGAGGTTGTGCGCTACCTCGGAGCGGACCCGGTCTTCGTGGACATCGACCGTGCAACCCTGAACATCGACGTCGCGCAGCTGGAAGGCTGCCTGGAAACCCTCATCGCCGCAGGCCGGCGCGTGTCGGCCATCATCCCTGTTCACGTTGCCGGCCTTCCCTGCGACATGGACGCCATCAGCCACCTCTCCCTCAAGCACGGCGTCCCCGTTGTGGAGGATGCCGCCCATGCCTTTCCCGTGAAGCACGGCGACAGGTTCGTGGGCACGCACGGGGACGCGGGTGTGTTCTCCTTTTACGCGAACAAGACGATTACCACCGGTGAGGGCGGCATGGTGGCGACGGACCGCGACGAGGTGGCCGCGCGCATCCGCATCATGCGCCTGCATGGCATCGACCGCGAGGTCTGGAGCCGGTACACGGCACAGGGAGCGCGCTGGAAGTATGACGTCGTGGCGCCCGGCTACAAGTACAACATGACCGACATCGCCGCGGCCATCGGCCGGGTGCAGCTGCGGAAGGCCGGCGCCTTCCTGCTGCGGCGGAAGGAAATTGCCCGTCGCTATCTCATGGCCTTCAGCGCTCTGGACTTTCTGACGCTCCCCGCATGGGGGGAGAATCACGCCTGGCACCTGTTCATTGTCCGCATCAAGGAAAAGAAGCTCACTCGCTCGCGGGACGAGTGCATTGAAGAGCTGGGGAAAAAAGGGATCGGGGTCTCGGTGCACTTCATCCCGCTGCACACGATGACCTATTACCGCGACAGGTACGGATTGAAGCCCGACGATTTCCCGGCGGCAATGGAATGCTACCGGGCGTGCATCAGCCTTCCGCTTTCGGCATCACTTCGCGACGACGAAGTGGAGCGGGTCATCGGCGCTGTCGCCGGGCTTCGAGACGGTTGATATCGCACTTCGTTCGATTACCTGGATTCCCCGGCTTCCTTTTCTATTGCCTCGATCTCCTTGATCGTTTCCAGCACCTCGAAATCGATGGTCACGTCATACGAGCCCTGGCCTTCGATCATGGGAAGCGCTCCCTGCTGGCGCAGCGGGCCCCGGCCCATGGGCGTGACGTTGCCCGGCTCCAGGCCGACCACGTAGAAACCTTTGCATGGCATCTTCCACTCGCAAAGGATGGGCAGCTCACGCTGGTTCCATCTCATGACGATGCCCAGGGGCTGGCCGTCTCCCGTGTCGCGGTTGACCAGGGCGACGAATGTCCTCCCGTCCTTCTGTGACGCCAGCGTGTGGAAAAACACCTTCTCCGCGTAGTCCTGGGTGGGCTCGGGAAAGGTCAGGCACTCTTCCATGCCCCTGTCTTTGCGCGCTTCCTCGTCACGCGGAACGCTGCGGGTGATCGGTCCAACAACGCGGGCGCCGGGACCCAGCAGCGGGAAGCCGTAGTTGCAGTGGTACAGCAGCATGAGCGGCCTTGGAGAGAAGCCCCTGTTCTGCACAGTGTCGTGGATCCGGAGGCCCTTGGCGCCCAGCCGTGTCTCGATCCTGCGGGTGAGGGACAGGTTCTCCACCATGGCCTCGGCCTCGCGCATGGTGCCTTTCAGCCGGATCACGAACTCATCGCCCTCCCAATCCTGGTCAATGCTCAGATTTTCGGCGGCCGCGTTGGCCACGCGCCCGTGGAGGCCGAATGCCTTGCCCTGGTCCACACTTGGCGCACCGGCGTTCGACATGCCGCAGGTCGTAAGCATTCCCGCGTAGAATGAGCGGCGCCATTCGAGGCCTGGCTCCTCGTAGTAGGCGGGGGAGGTGATGCCTGTTCCGGAGAAGAAGCCGATGGCTTTTCCCTTGTGGGAGGCGAAGGGAATATCCATGCCTCGGCCGGGGAGCACGGTGAAGCTGAAACCGGTTCCGGTGGAGACATCCACGGCGCGCACGCCGTCCGCCTTCCCGTCGGTGAGGACCGAGCCCCGGGCCCCTGCCAGTTGGTGAGGATCCCCGATGCGCGCCGTCAGCTCGGAGCGGGTCCATTGTCTTCCGGAATACCACGCCATGCGTTCCTCCTGTCAGTGCGGATTATCGTTCCAGGGTAGCACGACCACAGCCGTATTTACAGAGCGCAGCGCCGCGGTTATCCTCTTCATCCGGGAGGGGTGTGGAAACGTGACGCCGTTTGCTCATTTGCATTGCCATTCTGATTTCTCCCTCCTTGATGGCGCTTCGTCCATCGACGCCCTTGTCGCGAAGGCAAAGAGCCAGGGAATGCCCGCCCTCGCGCTCACCGACCACGGCAACATGTTCGGCTCCCTGGCCTTCTACAAGGAATGCCGGGCACAGGGCGTCCGCCCGATCATCGGGTCCGAGGTGTACACGGCGCCGGGCTCCCGGCTGGAAAAGTCCGGCACCGAGAAGGGCGTGAGGCACCATCACCTGGTGCTCCTTGCCCGCAACCTCGCGGGATACCAGAATCTCATTGCGCTGAGCTCGCTGGCGTACACGGAAGGCTTCTATTACAAGCCCCGAATCGACGACGAGCTGCTGGGGCGGCACCACGAAGGCCTGGTTGCGCTGAGCGCCTGCCTGGCGGGTGACATCCCCGCGGCCATCCTCAACGGCCAGTACGCCGAAGCCCGCGCGCGCGCTCAGCACTACCGCGAGCTGTTCGGCCCGGAAGGTTTTTACCTCGAGGTGCAGGACCACGGGATCCCGGAGCAGACGTTGGTCAACCGGGAGATCGTGAAGATCGCCCGCGAGACGGGTATTCCCATTGCCGCCACCAACGACATCCACTACACCGAGAAAGAGGACGCGCGCGCGCAGGACGTGCTCATCTGCATCGGCACGGGCAAGAAGGTCTCCGAGGGCTCGAGGATGAAGTTCGAGCACCCCGAGTTCTTCTTCAAGTCCGGCGATGAGATGGCGCGGATCTTCCCCGAGCTGCCGCAGGCGATTTCAAACACGGTCCTGATAGCGGAGTCCTGCTCCCTGGAGCTGCCCGCGCTGCGGCCCCAGTTCCCGGTCTACGAAGTGCCCGAAGGAAACACCCCCGAGGGATATCTCAAGGAGCTTGCGCGCCGGGGTCTTGCCGAGCGTTTTTCTCCCGTGCCCGGAGGAGGCGGCGAAGCGCCTCGAGTACGAGCTTTCCGTCATCATCTCGATGGGATTCACCGGTTACTTCCTCATTGTCTGGGACTTCATCCATTTTGCAAAAGAACAGGGCATCGCGGTCGGACCGGGCCGCGGATCGGGAGCGGGATCCCTGGTGGCCTACAGCCTGAAAATAACCGACATCAATCCGCTGAAATACGGCCTGCTTTTCGAGCGGTTCCTCAATCCCGAGCGCGTCTCCATGCCCGACTTCGACATCGATTTCTGCCATCGCCGCCGCGACGAGGTGATCTCCTACGTCACCCGCAAGTACGGTGCGGACAAGGTCGGGCAGATCATCACCTTCGGGACTCTGAAAGCGCGTGCAGTCATCCGCGACGTCGCGCGCGTGCTCGACCTCCCGTACGACGAGGCGGACGCCATTGCGAAGCTCGTCCCGGAAGGTCCCAAGATTGACCTCGACACTGCGTTGAAAGAAAACCCGAGGCTCGAGGAGGTCACCAGCCGGGGCCCCCAGTACAAGGAACTCCTGGAAATCAGCCTGAAGCTGGAGGGGCTGCACCGCCATGCTTCCACGCACGCCGCGGGTATCGTCATCGGGCGCGAGCCGCTCACCCGCTACGTCCCGCTGTACCGCGATCCGAAGACCGGAGCCGTCTCCACGCAATACACCATGGACTACCTCGAGGAATGCGGCCTGGTGAAGATGGATTTTCTTGGCCTGAAAACCCTGACCGTCATCGAAGATGCGCTGGACCTCGTGCGAAAGAAGGGCGTCGCCATAGAGTTGAAGTCAATACCTGAAGACGACCCGGCGACCTTCAAGATGTTCTGCGAGGGGAAAAGCACGGGCGCGTTCCAGTTCGAGAGCTCGGGGATGCAGGGGATATTGAAAAAGGCACGGCCGGGCCGGATCGAGGATCTCATCGCCCTGAATGCGCTGTACCGCCCGGGGGCCATGGAGCACATCGATACGTTCGTGGAGAACAAGTCGGGTCGGAAGTCCATCGAGTACCCGCTGCCAGCTCTGGAACCGGTGCTGAAGGAAACCTACGGCGTCCCCGTCTACCAGGAACAGGTCATGGAGATGGCGCAGGTCGTGGCCGGTTTCAGCCTCGGCCAGGCGGACATCCTGCGCCGCGCCATGGGGAAGAAGAAGCCCGAGGAAATGCTCAAGATGAAGGAGATGTTCCTCGCCGGCGCGAAGGCCAAGGGGTACGACGCAAAGACCGGGGAGAGGATCTTCGAGCTTCTCTTTGCCTTCAGCGGGTACGGCTTCAACAAGAGCCACGCGGCCGCGTACACCATCCCCGCCTATCACACCATCTGGCTGAAGGCCAACCACCCCGCGGAGTTCATCGCTGCCAACTGCACCAACGACATGCACGACACGGAACGCATGGCGCAGCTCATCCGCGAGGCGCGCGACATGGGAATCGAGGTGCTGCCGCCGGACGTGAACCTGTCCCAGAAGGAGTTCACCGTCGAGAACCGGAAGATTGTCTTCGGTCTCCTCGGCATCAAGAACGTGGGCTCCGGTGCCGTGGACGCCATCCTTGCAGAGAGGGCGCGGGCGGGTGCCTTCACCAGCATGCTGGATTTCTTCGCGCGGATCGACTCTCACGAAGTCAACCGCAAGGTCGCCGAGAGCCTGATCATCACCGGCGCGTTCGACCGGCTGGGCGAGACCCGGGCAACCCTGTCTCACAACCTTGACCGCGTGATGGAAGTCTCCGTGCGCTCCCGCGAGGCGAAGAGATACGGGCAGGTTTCTCTCTTTGACGGCGCGGGGGACGTCCCCGCCGCCGAGGTCCAGCTCGAGCGTCTCCCCGAGCTTCCGGCGTCACTGCTGCTCCAGGAGGAGCGGAGGAACCTCGGCTTCTTCTTCTCGGGCCATCCTCTCGATCCCTGGAGGGAGACCATTGCGCGCGCGGTCACCGTGGACCTTTCCCGGAAGGACGCGCTGGCCAACGAGCGCGCGTGCGCCCTCATTGGCGTGCTCAGCGATGTCAGAGAGATCCGCACCCGCAACGGCAGGGCAATGGCGTTCGCCCAGCTGGCGGACTTCCGCGGGTCTATCGAGCTGATCCTCTTTTCCGATATATATGAGAGCCGGCGGGCGTTGATCGCCAATGACGCGATCGTCGGCGTGAAGGGCAAAATCGACACCACGAGAGGGGACGCAAAGGTGAAAGTCGACGAGGTCACGGACCCGGGGAGCCTTCCGCAGAAGCCCGCGCAGGCCGTGCACATCCGGCTGAAGGACGAGGTGGGAACCGAGGAGAGCCTCCACACGATGCGGGAGTACCTGCTGGATTGCCGGGGCACCTGCGCGCTGTTCTTCCATATCGGGAACGGCAATGGCGACAAATCTGCCGCCGGCGGCGTCGTGGTGCAGGCATCTTCCCAGATACGAGTTGCCGGGACCAAGGAGGTCCTGGCCGGCCTTCGCGAGTATCCCCAGGTGGCGGACGCATGGACAGAGTGAAAATCGGTCTCGTCGGCTTCGGAACAGTCGGTGAGAGCTTCTACCGGCTGCTGACCGAGAACGCGGAGGAGTTTGCGCGGAGGCTTGGTGTTGCCGTGGAAGTGCCGTGGGTGGGCGTCCGTGATGCCGGCCGCAGACGGAATGTCCGTCCCGGTACGCGGGTGATCACGGGCTGGCGGGAGATCGTTGATGATCCTGACGTGCCCATCGTCATCGAGCTTGCCGGCGGCGTGGACAACCCGCTGCCGTTCATCCGGGAGTCTCTCTCCCGCAGGAAGCACGTGATAACGGCGAACAAGGCCCTGCTCTCGGTCCACGGCAGGGAGCTTTTCGCCCTCGCGGCAAAGAACGGGGTGGAGCTGAAATTCGAGGCTGCCGTTTGCGGCGGGATCCCGATCATCAAGGTCCTGCAGGAGAGCCTGCTGGGAAACAAGGTCAGAAGCCTCGTCGGCATCGTGAACGGCACAACGAACTATATCCTCACGAGGATGAGCGAGGACCACCTGTCATTCGAGGATGCCCTTGCCCAGGCGCAGAAGAAAGGCTTTGCGGAGGCAGACCCCACCCTTGATATCAGCGGCGGGGACGCGGCGCAGAAAATAGGCCTGCTGGCAAGCCTGGCGTTCGGATGCTGGATCACCCCCGCCGAGATCCTCTGCGAGGGGATCACGAATGTCGAGCTGAAGGACATCGAGTTTGCAAAGGACAGCGGGTTTGCCGTGAAGCTGGTCGCTCAGGCCCGCATGGTGGAATCCCTGCCCCTGGTGGCCGTCTACCCCGCCCTCGTTCCCCTCGACCACCCGCTTGCGGGCGTTCGCAACGAGTTCAACGGTGTGCTGGTTGATTCCGACTACCTCGGACCGTCCATGTATGAGGGACGCGGGGCGGGGGGAAATCCCACGGCATCATCGGTTGCCTCGGACCTCGGTGACCTCTTGAAGGGAATCCTCTCAAAACAGGTCCTGCGGCCCTTCACCGCGAGTTTCACCCCGACGAGCCCGTTTCCCGTGGAGCGGATGCAGAGCAGGTACTATTTCCATTTCATCACGGCCAACCGGCCCGGCATCTGGGCGCTGGTGACGGGAGTCTGCGCGGAGACGGGAATCAACATCGAGAGTGTGCACCAGAAGTGGGAGGACAAGTCGAAGCCTTCCGACCTGTACGTCATGGTGGACGAAGCCGAGGAGTCCCAGGTACGCCGCGCTTTTGCGCGGATCACCGGCTCTGACGGCATCTTCCCGGGGTCGCACTACTTCCGCATACTCGCGAATCCCGCGGGGGGGCAGTGATGATCGATCTCCATACTCACACTTTCCTGAGCGACGGTACGCTGGGGCCCGCGGAGCTCGTCCGCCGCGCGGAGCATGCCGGCTACCGCGCAATCGGGATCACCGACCACGCGGATGCCTCCAACCTGGACGACCTGATATCCGCGCTCGTCCAGTTCGTCCGGGAAACACAACCCTTCATGAAGATCCGGATCATTCCCGGCGTGGAGCTCACGCACGTCCCGCCCGGGCAGATCAGCGGCCTGGTGCGCCGTGCGCGGCAGCTCGGGGCTCGGCTGGTCCTGCTGCACGGGGAGTCGGTGTGCGAGCCGGTTGCCCTGGGAACAAATCGCGCGGGGATCGAGGCCGGCATCGACGTCCTGGCTCACCCCGGCATCATCTCGGAGGAAGAGGTGCGCCTTGCCGCGTCGAATGGCGTGTGCCTCGAGATTTCCGCCCGCTTCTGCCACGGCCTGGGCAACGGGAGGGTGGTCTCGCTTGCCCGGGAGGCCGGGGCCGCCATGGTCATCAATTCCGATGCGCATTCCCCTTCCGACCTCCTCACGCCGAACTGGCGGGAGAAAGTGGCCTTCGGGTCGGGGCTGACCGCCGACGAGATGGAACGGATCAACAAGACGATGATCTCCCTCGTGGAGAAGCTCGTCCCGTCAACGTTTTTTGCGTAGCCATGGATGTGTAGCGCGCCGAAGGCGCGCGGAGGGCGGCAGCTGTCTGCGAAGCAGACAGCGAGAGCCGCAAGGGCGAGCGGGTCCAGGGATGGACGAGAGCGAGCCCATGATCTACCCGGGAGGTTCTTGTGCCAATAGTTGTGACAATCCTGCTGACAATCATTTGGGCGATCCTGCTGGCGTACATCTTCATCCTGATGATGCGAATTGTCCTGGGATGGTTTGCCCCAGAATCGCTGGGCAGGGCCTGGGACCTGCTCACCGCCTCGACGGATCCCTACTTGAAGCTCTTCGCACGCATTCGATTCCTGCGCAGCAACCTTTTCGATTTTTCCCCCATCGCCGCCATCCTCGTCCTTGTGGTGGCCCTGGACCTCGTCAGCCGGCTCCGCGACTATATGAGCGTAACGCTCGGGACCTTCCTCGCCTCAGTGACCTCGGCGGCCTGGTCCGGAGTTCGGTTCCTGCTGCTGTTCTTTCTGCTTGTCGGCATACTCCGCACCATCCCCCTGGTGTTCCGGTCACCGGAGGCGCAGGCCTCTGGAAAGTCGTGGACATGCTCATGCAGCCCGTCGTTGCCTGGGTCACGAGAACGTTCCGACTGGGTCTCCGGTCCGGTTATACTCAGCATCTGCTTCTTACCCTCGGACTTTTGCTGGTCGCCTGGCTCCTCGGAGGGAGGATCGTGAATGAAATCATCCACTTGTTCGAGATGATCCCATTCTGATCGCGGTCATGACAGGGGCGGGCGGCCGATGCTCCTTGTCGAGCTGACGCGAGAGGTTACCTCGATTCACGGCGTGGGCCCGGCGCTCGCGGAGCGGCTGGAGCGGCTGGGAGTGGTGACGCTGCGCGACCTGCTCCTCTTTCTCCCGCGCGGGTACGAGGATCGCACGGCAGTGGTACCTCTTGCCCAGGCGCCGCGCCTGGAGAAGGCAACAGTGGTGGTCAGCGTGGTCGGCGCGGCCGACATGGGATGGGGCCGTTCGCGGACGTTGAAAGCCCTGGTCTCGGACGAGAGCGGCGAGGCATCTCTCCTCTGTTTCGGCCGCGCCTTTCTCCACCGGGTGCTCGTGCCGGGAAGGAAGTTTTACGTCTGGGGAAGCTTTCACACGCGGCGGGGTGAGCTGCAGTGCTCCGATTTCGAGCTGGAGCCCTGGAGCGAGCAGCCCACCGGATTCGGCAGGATCCTCCCCGTGTACCCTCTGACTGAAGGTCTGACGCAGGCCACGCTTCGAAAGCTCATGCTGCGAGCCATCACCGACCTGGCGCCCTCCATGGGGCCGGCGCTTCCCCCGCACATCCTGGAACAGAGGCATCTTCCCGTTCCTGGAGACTCGCTCAGGGTCGTGCACTTCCCGCGCACGCGCGCTGAGGCGGACGAGTCCCGGGCAGCGCTCGCCTACGAAGAGCTGTTTTACTTTGAGACCTCCATCCTGCGCCGCAAGCGGGCACTGGCTGCTGCCCGCACGCGCGCGCGCGTCCCCGAGACGCGCCTGCGGGAAGCGCTGATCACGCGGCTGCCATTTACGCTCACCGAAGATCAGGTCCGTGTCGTGGCCGAGATAGAAGCGGACCTCATGTCGGGGGTTCCAATGGCGCGGCTCCTGCAGGGAGACGTGGGATGCGGCAAGACCCTCGTTGCCCTGCTGTCCATCATGCTCGTTGTCGGCGGCGGGGAGCAGGCCGCGTTCCTCGCTCCCACA
>CAWJRT010000001.1:0-332290 GCA_963845325.1 uncultured Spirochaetota bacterium | reverse complement strand
TCCGCCCAGCCGTTGTGCTGGCCCTGGGCCTCTTCGCAATCGCTTTTCCGTTGTGCTGCAGGGCGGCCGAGAATCGCTTCGAGCTTGCGGCCGGTGGCGGAACGAATCTAAACCATTTGGGAACAACCCAAGGAATCCTGCTCGGGGCATGGGTACTGGACCTGTCACCACTGCTCGATCTCAGGATCGGGCCAAACGTGGAGGTCATTGCAGCGAGATTCGGCCAATCGATGTTCACTGGGGGTGTGAGCCCCATCCTTCGAATCGGCATCCACGGACGCCTTGTGAATCCCTTCCTCGAAGCCGGCGTGGGTGCAAGTCTTGGCACGAGGGATTCCCTGTTGAACGACACCTTCGGCAGCACTTTCTTCTTTAGCCCGACGGCGGGCGCAGGATTGAAGTTCGGGGTATCTTCTGCCGGACTCACCGTCTTCATGAGATGGCTGCACCATTCGAATGCCGGACTTTTCCCTCCCAATCAGGGCATAGACTCGCTCTACGCGCTTCTTGGTTACCGGTTTTGAATACATTATTCTTGCTGATGCAAGGAAATGCATGCGAGTGGAATTATTCAGGTAGGCCTACGGAGGTGTATTGTGAAAAATGATCTTCAGAGACTTGTGTCTGACGTTGAAACAGCACGAACCCTCGTGCTCCAATCGGTGGCGAGTCTTGCTGAATACCAGGCGGCGTTCAAGATTTCCCCGGATGTCTGGTCGTGTACCGAGATCGTTGAGCATCTCTACCTGGCGGAACTCTCGGGAGTCGCAAAGATCTGGTCGGCGTCAGATGCTTTGCGAGCAGGAAAAGGCTGGACCGGCGAAAGTCCACATCGGGGGAAAAGCATTGAGCAGATAGTCGAAGAAACTTGGAAACCAACGGAAACAGCGCCTCCGATTGCCACTCCTCATATTGGAGGCCCGATCAGTTTCTGCGATCGGCCCTCCAATCATTGACTCCCGTGCTCGCTGATCTCGGCGCATGCCTCGAAGCGCAGCCGCTTCATGAGATTGTCTTTCCTCACTTCATTTCAGGACCTCTCGATGCTGAGCAGAGGCTGCAGTTCCTTCGATACCACATGAAGCGGCATATCGCGCAGATCGACAGGGTCAAGGCTCATCATGGTTTCCCCGGCGACGGGCGGTCTCTTTGAATACGATCCCATAACCCTTGAGGAGGTATCCGTGTCTGTAGCTCACATTCAGAAATCGATCGAAGGCGCAATTCAGTACTTGGCAACCCATCCCGACGAGTGCCGGTATACGGATACCGCAGCCACGGCGATTGTGGAAGCAGGACTTCGCTGTCGCGCTGAAGGGCCGGATGGTGCGAAACTTATCACCGATATGCCGAAATCCGTGGGAGGCGCGGGTTCTGCCCCCTCACCAGGCTGGTATTTCCGCGCCAGCTATGCAAACTGCGCCGCAACAGTCATTGCAATGCGCGCCGCACAACTGGGCATCAGCCTTACAACGCTGGAAGTGAAGGTCGATAGCGTGTCCGATGACCGAGGCCTGCTGGGCATGGACGGCACTATCTCCGCGGGTCCGCTCAGCATGCGAACTCTGGTGCGCATAGGCGCTTCTGACGCGACGCCGGATCAGTTGCGGGAAGTCGTGCAGTGGGCGGAGGCTCACTCACCTGTGGGCGACGCTGTCTTCAGGGCCATACCATCGAAGACGGAAATCGGAATCCAGAAGCAACAGGCGGTGAATACGCACAATAGTTGAGCCTACCGGGAACTCGGAGGATCGCTCTTCCCGAGGAGTTGTTCATACACGTGACGCTTGCCGTTAGATCCAGTTTTCAGGTAAATATGCTCAAGATGCTTGGCCACGGTCTTGCGACTGATGAACAATTGTTCTGCGATCTCACTGACGCTGAGCCTTTCGCACAGGAGGAGAGCCACATCACGCTCCCGAGCCGTGAAACCGGCCGCATCGAAGGATCGCGCGAGTTCGCGAATGCGAAACGCCAAGGGTGAAGTACTTGAGGAGTTGACGTTAAGGACGTATTCCACTTCGATTATGTTCTTGTCACCGGTACTATTCATTCTTCAGCCCGTGTCGCAAATCCTACCATATATATGCTTTTGGGGACCTCGAAAAACTAGGTGTTTTAGTGGTTTGCCTTCCTGCCAGGTCGGTGAAGCTGTGATTTTTAAAGGGGAACGCCAGCTCTTTTCGCACGGTCTATCAGGATCATTTTTAATTTCCAGATCTTCATCAGTTTTTTGCTCTTTTCCCAGCCGCCCGATCCCTTCTTTCTTGCTCTTTTAGCCCTCCAGTTGAATCCCGGGCAGACTACGCCCCCTGAAGATATACCGAGCGCACAATGTTGTAGGTCAAATTGATCAGTCCGATGTTCGACCGAGCTCGCACGATTCCGATCGAGCGGATACGAAAGCCGTTCATGCAGTTGGTGATGTGCGCGAAGACGTGCTCCACGCGGGCACGTATGCGCGACTTCGCTCGGTTACTCCTCATCTGGGCTTTGGTCAACGGTCGGTTGCGATACCCCTTCTCATGGATCTTGCTTTGCACTCCACGCTTCTGCAGGGTGTCCTCAATCTCTTCAGAGCGGTAGGCACTGTCGGCATGCAGCTCCGTATCCGCATCAGTTTTTTTCAGCAACGACGGCAGCACTTGCGAATCATGCACGCTGGCATCAGTGACCTCATAGGTCTTGATCAGTTTGCTCTGCGTATCCACTTTCACGTGATCTTTGTACCCATAGTAGGTCTGCTCGTTCTTCTTCGTCCAACGTGCCTCGGTATCCTTTTGCCTCAGCTTCGCAGGATCCTCTTTCCAATCCTCGGGAATCTTTCCCTCTTTGATCGTCTGATTCTCCTCCCGACTGTTCCTCTGCCGCGGCACTTCCACAAAACTCGCATCCACGATGCTGCCGTTATTTTCGATTAGCCCCAGCTTCTCCAAATGCGCGCCGTACAGCGTGAAAAGCTTTTCGATCACCCCGCGCTTGCTCAGTACCTCACGAAAAAGCCAAATGGTCTTTTCATCCGGCACCTCCGCATGCAATCCCTGTCCCAAAAACCGCTGGAAGCTCAGGCGGTCCAATATCTGAAACTGCATCTGGGCATCCGACAGATTGTACAGACGTTGGAGAATCAGGACCTTGAACATCAACACGTAATCGAACGGAGGGCGCCCGCCGGGTCCTTTGGGTTCCTTCTTGAAGCATCGCCTCAAAAGAGGACGAAATATTTCCCAATCCATCATCGCGTTGAGTTTCTCAAGCGGATCGCCCTGCTTACTCAATTTCTGAAGACGCTCTTGCTCATCAAAGAAACCGCGCTGTTGATTCATCCCCCACCCTGAATTGAAGAATAACATGGGATGCCGAGACACTCAATGAAAATGGCTAGTTTTTAGAGGCGCCCTTTTGCCTGAGTTGAAAAGTCAAGCAAACCCTCGTACGTAGTACCTGACACTCTTCCGGCCACTACCATGGCCGTGCAGCCGTGCCGGACCGCAGTCATGGAGGGCGCTGAATTCGCCCGGGAACAGAAAGTCATCATCTCGTTCGATGTGAACTGCCGTAAGCGCGTGGGCAGCTCACGGCCTCGGCGGCACAGATGGCAAGGTTCCCGGTTTCACGGTCGACGTCGTGGATGCCGCCGGGTGCGGTGATGCGTTCATGGCCGCGCTGCCGGTGCAGTTGCTCGCCCGGTCCCGGCGCCCGGACACTCGCCGCCTGCAATTGGACCGGCTCGAGCCCAGCCGCGGTCGACAGAACAGCTTGTCTTCCGTGTCGAACTGTGGTTCCATTGACCGAGGCTCAATGTGAAGACACGGGAAGAAGTGTTGAGGATTCTGGGAGGAGCAAAGAAGGATCTGGGAGCCCGGTATCAGGTCACACGCATCGCTCTCTTTGGATCCTATGCGCGTGCTGAGCAGCGAGAGGACAGTGACATAGACATTCTTGTCGATGTGGAACCATCCATAGGGCTTCGCTTCGTTGCTCTTGCGAACGAGTTAGAAGAGCTGCTGGGACAACGGATCGAGTTGGTTACCTCCCGGGCGATCAGTCTGAAACTAAAGCCCCTTGTGGAGTCGGAGAGCATTGAAGTCGCGTAGAGCGGACAGCTTGCTCGTTGATGACATGATCGAATCACTCCGCTCCCACTAAGACGGATATGAATCATGCAGACAGAGCTTGAAACTCGAGCAGCCCACTCGATCAGAGCGCAAAGATGAAATGTCAATCAAAACTCATGGTCAGTGCGCCCCGGCAGATGATGTCGCGGCCCATGAGTATCTGGATTTCCTCTATGCAAAGCAGCGTCACTGCCACAGCTGAGTTCGGTATCCCCTCACCTCAATTTGTACTGCTACCCGTCCCCGCCCTTGGTCCCCCCCGTTGGTTCACGATCTCCCTGATCGCCTGGTACATGAGAAAGAAGGGCTTAATCTGGGAATCGCTCTGGTCGGTCGTCCCTGCCAGATACAGGTCGGAGTCATCGCAGTAGTACAAGAAGGAACCCGTCGAGCCAGAGTGGCCCCACAAAGGCGGCATCCGCATCACTGTGCGCATCGGGCTCGGAAAGCTGAAGAGCATCGTCCCGAAGCCGTATTCGAGCGGAAAGCGTAATCTGCGCCAGGCGTGCATCTGCCCGAGGCTGTTTCGGCTGACGACTCGTCCACCGTTGAGGGCCCTTAGGAAGACGATCATCTCTTCGGCTGTCGATACAATTCCTCCGTCGGCCCAGTATGATCCGTTGGAGCGAACCTTTGTGATGTTCATGTTCTTGAAGAAAACGTCCGCTGGCAGCGCCGACGGTAGGACCTGATCTCTGCCATAGCCAACGAGGTAGGTGCGCTTCAGACCAACCGGTCGGAAGATGAGCTCCTCATACGCGGTCTGGAGAGACTTGCCTGTGACTGCCTCGATAATCTTCCCCAGAAGCTGGAAATTGGTGTCCGAATAGAAAGTTCCCTCCCCAGGGGGGAAATTGGGCTTGAGGTCATTCTTAGCTCGCTCGATCGTCTGGTCAACAGTCCAGCGGCGGTCAGGGTTCGCCACGAAGATCTCGAATAGGCTCCTGCCGTCCGTGCCTTTTTGGTCGTAGTAGTCCGCGATCCCCGACGAGTGCGATAGAAGTTGCCTGACCGTGATCTGGCGCGAGTAATCCTGACCCTTGTAAATGTGAATGCCCTGCACGAACTCCTTCGGGAGGTACTTTTCCATCGGATCCTCAAGCGCGAGCAAGCCCTGCTCACAGAGACGCATGACGATCGTAGCGGTGTACAGCTTCGTGATGCTCGCGATGTAGATGGGCGTGTCCTTCGTCATGGGCGTCTGGCCCGTCGCTATCCCCGACGCGCCGGACCATTCGAAGGAGCCATCTCCGTTCACAATCGCGAGAAGGCAGTTCCCTATTCCGTTGCCGTCCCTGACCTGGTGAGCGACAAGGGATTGAAGTCTATCACCCAGGCTTATAGACGCCCTTGAGCAGGCGACCGTCATCGCAAGTCCTGCAGCGATCAAGATCACTGCTGCGACCTTCCAAACTTTCACTCCACCACCTCCCGAAACTTCACGCCTGGCGCCCAACGGTCAACCAGCCAACGCGCCCGTTTTCTCTTCTTCGTACGATCTTAACCTTCATCCTTCATCAGCGTCCACGCACGCTTTCCGACCGGCGCATTGCCTCGTTGCGCCAGAACACTAGTCTGAGAAACTAGTGAGACTGCGCAATCAAAGCCGATCAACTGTCCGAAACCGCGCATGGAGCGATGTCTCCGATGTTTTGAAGAACCGTGTCGCTTCATACCCGATCAAAGACCTGCACAGCTGAATCTTCATCCCAGTAGTTGGCCCGGCCTCTGACGTGGCGGCCCTCGTTCTCTGGCTATGGGTCAGCGACTCACTTTTTCCTAGGCTGCGTTTTGGATTGCGGACCGGTCAACGCGATGGCGATGTGAACATCATCAACACCCGTCAACAAAGAGGTCAGCAACACAGGACTGACACTCTGCCCGGGTCAATTGCTACTTCAGAAAACGTAGGGCAGGCCTGAACTAAGGCTCCCGGGGCTTGCGAAATCCAGGCTGGCGGAACGCCGCCTGCACGAACTGCCCCATGCGGGCGATCGCCTGCCGGCCCCGGGAAGGATCCTCGCGGTGGACTGCCGCTCGTGCTGCATGCCCGGCCACACCTCAAGGGACACCTGCACCACCGGCCTGTCGGGCCTTCTCGGTGAATCGCTCTACGTCCGACCGCAGGACTTCGTACGAACCCCACCTGCAGCAGCAGTGGAGGCAGCCCTCGCAGATCCCCGAATGACGGCGAGGCAAGCGGGTTGCACGGATCGGTTCCCCCAGGTAGATCTCCACGGCATGGCGTTCCTATCGCTCCTCGATCATCATGTCCTCTTCGCATTGTAAACCCACGATTCGCTGGAGTACGTGAGGTCGGGATTGGGCGACAGGCACACCGCCTCGGCCGGCAGGAGCCGGGCGAGGTCGCGAAGGTGCACGCGCAGTGCGATGTTGAGATTCCCGCCCGCCGAGTCGCCCGCCATCACGGTCTGACCAGGTGCCGTTCCCTAGGGCAGCAGCCACTCCTAGGCGGCCGCCGTCTCTTCGAGTGCCGAGGATCACGCCCATTGTCGGGACATTTTGAGGCGGCTGCCATGTGTTGACACGATCCAAGTGGAATCTCCCGTCAAATAAAGCGACTTCAGGGACGCCTCCGCTTGCGCCCCCTTGATTGAACACGTCTGACTCCCTACATTCGATCCTCATAGTGCAGAACTGGGAAAAGAGCTTCTACGCCATCTTCGCCGGAGAGATACTGGCCCTTATCGGATTCACCGCCTGCATACCGATTATACCGTTTTTCATCCAAGACCTCGGGGTAAGCGATCCGTCCAGCCTCAACATCTGGGTGGGCGCCTGCGCAACGGCGACGGCTGTCAGCATGTTCGTCTTCGCGCCTCTCTGGGGCCAACTTGCCGATTCTCACGGCAAGCGGCTGATGCTCCTGCGCGCCATGATCGGTGGGGCCGTCGTGATCGCGCTCATGAGCGCCACCAATAGACCCTGGCAGCTTCTGGTGCTGCGCGGGCTGCAGGGCGCTCTGACAGGTACAGTTTCGGCGGCAGTGGTACTCGTGGCCACAATTTCTCCCAGGGAGCGGCTTGGCTTCACCCTGGGAATGCTCCAGACCGGCATTTACGTCGGTTCCTCCGTAGGCCCTGCCCTTGGCGGCCTGCTCTCAGACCTTTTCGGTTATCGGATTACATTCCTCGTCACGGCTGTCTTCCTCCTGGCTGCGGCGGCTAATCGTCATGCGATTCGTCAGAAAAGACGCGGTGCGAACTGCGTCCCGCCGTATCTTTCTTGAAGTCGATCATCCCCGACTTTTCTCCGCTGGCGCATTCTCCCGGGCTCATCGTGCTTGTGCTCGTTTCCGGGGGACTGCAGATCGCCATGAGCACGGTGGCGCCCATCCTGCCGCTGTTCATCCAATCCATCTCCCCGCAGGCAACGAAAGTCGGCTCCATGACGGGGCTGATCCTCGGGGGAAGTGCTGTTGCTGCTGCGCTTTCCTCTGCGGGCCTCGGAAGAGTGAGCCACAGGATCGGCTACGAAAGACTCCTGGCGTTTTGCCTGGCCGGGGCTGTACTGGTATTTCTCCCCCAGGCATTTGTTCGCAACCCCATCCAGCTCCTCATCCTGCGCGTGCTCGGCGGCGCTCTGGTCGGCGGCGTCGGAGCCTTCGATCAACGCCATGATCGCCATGCGAGCTGATAGGGGCCGCCAGGGAATGATCTTCGGGCTTAACACCAGTATGAACTCCGCTGGGGCAGCAGTAGGACCCATGATCGGCGCCGTCGCATCGGCGGGCTTCGGCTATGCCGCGGCCTTTTATGCGGGTGCCGCGGTCCTCCTTGCATCAGCCATCGGCGCTCGCACCGTAAAAAAAGTGGAGACGCCTTTGGCTGAGGCGGAGACTAGGGATACCACCTGACTCGATGAGGACACACGCAGACCAAAGTCTGCCACCGTTGAGAAAACACCTGGCGGATTGCGCTACCTGCTGAACGGGAATAGGATTGGACGTAGTATGAAGCCAGCGCGAAGAGTTCCCGCCCAGTTCAAGTCTCTTGTGAAACGGATCGTCGACCTCGGCGCCCTTGAAGCGAAGGTCATCAAGGCATCGTCGGTCGTAACGGCGGGGTGGGTCAGGCTGAAGTGCCAGTACGGCTGTGGCGGCTATGGTTCCTCGCTCTGCTGTCCTCCAAACACCCCTACCCCAGAACAGACGCAGAAGATCATCGACGGCTATGAGACTGCACTCCTTGCCCATTTCAAGTTGAACGGAAGTCCAACCAAGGTGATGGTCAGCCTTGAGCGTGAGACGTTCCTCCAAGGCTACTACAGGGCATTCTCGTTCGGTGCGGGTCCCTGCATGTTGTGCAAGTCCTGTCCTGAGGAAGGCTGCAAGCATCCTGATCGAGCGCGGCCGTCCATGGAAGCCTGTGGGATTGATGTGTTTGCAACGGCGCGCGGCAACGGTTATCCGATACAGGTAGTGCGGGACGAAGGCTCCGAGCAGAACTATTATGGCCTATTGCTCGTTGAGTAGAATCATTAGGGGATCGATATGGAAGACGTCGGAGCTTCGCAAGAAGGACACAGTCCTATGGACCCCGAAGGGTGGGTCGGCCCCTTGATCGAACTCTTCTGACTGCATACACTCAAGTCTTCAAATGCCAAACCGGAGCACAGGTACGCTGTTTTCACGAGGGCGATCTTCGTCCCAATGGGTGCCCCTGTTCAGCTAATCGACACAACCACTTGAGAACCAGGCACATATGATGTCAGCTTTCAAAACAAACAAGATAAACGACCCCAAGGGCACTTCCTCGCAGAGTACCGTGCTTCCTATCCTGGTTGCCATCAGTATCTCGCATTTGATCAACGATTCTCTGCAGTCTCTGATCCCAGCGAGCTACCCAATCATCAAGGAATCTTTCCAACTGAATTTTGCCCAGATCGGCCTGGTCACATTTGTTAATCAGATTACCGCATCCCTGCTCCAGCCCATTGTTGGGGCGTTTACCGATCGGCATCATCTGCCATTCTCCCTGGCCATCGGCATGGGCTTCACCTTAATGGGGCTGGCTTGCCTATCATTTGCTCAGAGCTTTGGAATGCTGCTTTTTTCAGTATCGCTCATCGGCGTCGGCTCATCCGTGTTCCATCCTGAATCATCTCGCGTTGCCCACATGGCCGCTGGAAAACGTCGCGGTTTCGCACAGTCATTCTTTCAGGTCGGGGGAAACGCCGGATCATCCCTCGGGCCTCTACTTGCCGCGTTGATCATTGCTGAGAAAGGCAGATCGCGGGTTCTCTGGTTCATACCTCTTGCAGTGATCGGCATCGTGCTTCTGACTCAGGTAGGCAGATGGTACGCCGCCAATACTCATCGTATCCACGCTTCGGTTGCAGCGAAAATCACGGGGAGCAGCCCCAGACTGGCGCGTTCCACAGTCGCATTCGCCATTGGTATTCTGCTCGTATTGATTTTTTCCAAGTATTTCTACCTGGCGAGCATCAACAGCTATTTCACCTTCTACCTAATCCAAAAGTTCAGCTTGTCGATACGGAGCGCACAGCTTCATCTTTTTCTCTTTCAATTTGCCGTAGCCGCAGGAACCCTGATTGGAGGCCCTGTTGGAGACCGTATCGGGCGCAAGTATGTCATATGGATTTCGATACTGGGTGTGGCGCCCCTTACCCTTCTGCTCCCTCACGTAGGATTGATTGGAACAACGGTACTATCGGTCTTTATCGGTGTCATCCTTGCCTCGGCTTTTTCAGCAATCCTTGTGTACGCTCAGGAGCTCATACCGGGCAAGGTTGGGATGATTGCAGGGCTATTCTTCGGATTTGCGTTCGGGATGGGTGCGCTGGGTTCTGCGGCGCTGGGCAAACTTGCTGACCTGACAAGCATTACCCATGTCTATCGGCTTACTGCATTCCTGCCTCTGCTGGGGATCATAGCAGGTCTCCTCCCGAATATCGAAAAAGGCGCACACAGAACCACGCCTGAGGCTGCGGACGAGTACTGACGTGAAGGGGAAGATGTCAGCGGCGTATGCCTACACTGAAAACGATGTGAAGGCACTCAGCGCTTGAGCAGTTTGAAAGCGATCTCCCTCCTTGCCCTTGAACCAGGGCCAAGTTGATGGCGCTCAACTACTTGCAGGAAGTTGGCAGCCGAGGGCGTAACCCATCAGGAGTCTATCGACGCTGCCTGTGCGCAAGTCAAGCGCGACATACCCCGCAGTCGCAATCCGTTTCGTCACGTTTTCGACCTGCTCGTTGACCCCCCAGGGCTTCTTGAATGACGATTGCGCCAGGAAGCGGTGGCGCCGCCCGCTCAGGCCAGGCGAGATACGCGATCAGATCTCCGTAGTGCACCCATTCGCTTCTGACTGCCATTGATTCCCTCCGCCTTCAGGCACGTGCTTCGCCTTGGATCGCTCGCTGTCCAAGCTGGACATTCCGGCATCACCGGAGCGTCCCCTGGCGACCGCGGAAACAGGGACGGTTTGCTCAATCTCTTTCAGGTCCGCAGGCGAGCAGCCCTCTTCCCGTTGTTTTGGTGTAAAATAAGTGTATCTGTGTCAGAACAAACTCCTGTCTCATGAGCCGCAGTGACAGGTGGGCGGCAAGGAAGGGAAGGTCGCAAGGAAAGAGCTGGGTGAGGAGAATTTGGCAATGGCGATCATAACGCTTTCGAGAGAGCTTGGGAGCCTGGGAACGAAGATAGCAGATATGCTCTCTTCTAATTTTGGATATTCCAAGCTCGATAAGGACTCCTTGGAGGCCTTACTCAAAGAATTGGGCATGACCGAGAAGCAGTTCGAGCAGGACGACGAAAAGCAGCCTGGCTTTTGGGAGCAATTCACTCTGCAAAAGGTCCGGTACCTCGACTTCATGAAGGCTGCCATGTACAGATTTGCAAGTGAAAGGAACTGCATCATCATCGGTCGAGGAGCCCACATCATCTTTCGGGGCGTACCCGGCACTCTCAGACTGAGGATCATCGCTCCCCACGAGGTTCGGGTGGCGCGGCTACGGGAGCGTCTGAGCATAGACGAACAGCACGCGCTTCAGGTGATCCGTCAGAGCGATCACGACCGGGCCGGATACCACAAGTATTTCTTCAACGCGATCTGGGACTCGTCGGCGGAATTCGACCTTGTGGTAAACACTGCGGGGATATCTCCTGCTGAGACGTGCGATACGGTGTCGGCGCTCCTGCGTTCGCCCGCATACGCGGGGGCCGACGAGCATTGCGAGGAACGTACTGCTCAACTTGCGCATTGCTCAGGACGTGATCCTGGCGATACTGTACCGGGAACGCATTCTCGTACTGTACCTTGAGGTCGTATGCGACAAGGGCGTGGTCACTTTGGATGGAACGGTGCGGTCTCAGGCTGCGCTCGAGCAGTGCGTCAGGATCGCGGGCACGGTGGAGGGAGTTGCGAGAGTGGTGAACAAACTGGAGGTCGTGGAATACGCCTACTATGCAGGGGTCTGACCTTCGCAACATCGAATAGGGAGCCGTTTTCTACGATCGGAAGAGGCGAGGGTCCGCAGAAGGGCTTAGGCAGCCAACTCGCTGGCCGGAATAATCCCGATGGTCGAAGTGTTCCCGCTCGAGCAAGCGGCGCTGGCCTTTGAGAAGCATTCTTCAGCAAAGACCCCATGAAGGTTGCGGGTGTGCAAGAATATGAGATTATCGAAGTTTCGACTGCACGATTGCCAGCCAGCCGTAAGAGAATGGTTCCACTGAAAGGCGAAGGAGGGTCATGATCATGTCAGAGATTCTTAAGTTGATCCAAGAGAGAAAATCCACGCGAAGTCCTTTCGATCCAAAGCGACCCGTGGCCAAGCATGACCTGGAGCAGATACTGGAAGCGGGATGCTGGGCGCCTACAGCCCACAACATGCAGAACTTTGAAATCATTGTGGTTGACGATCCCAAGATTCTTGACGCTCTTACAAAGCTGAAAAACCCCATATCCACGGAGTTCATAAAGGAAAACCTCGCGCAATTGTCCCATTCGAAAGCGGAATTGAAAACCAGGAAGGTCGGGGTCTTGGCGACGAGGTTTCCTCCGGCCTGGAGTAATCCGGCAGCGACCATGGACGAACTGGCGGCTGCGCAAAGGCCGCTTCCGAGCAGTCCGACGATGATCTTCATCGTCTATGACCCCCAAAGAAGGGCGCCCGCTTCGGAGGGGGACTTCCTGGGTATTATCAGCCTCGGCTGTGTCACGGAAAACATGTGGCTGATGGCTGAATCTCTGGGAATAGGATTTCATGTCGTAAGTTCTTTCGCCGCCAGCGCGATCGAAAAAGATGTGAAACGAATTCTGGGCATCCCCGAATCGCTCAGGATCGTCTACGCGATCCGCCTGGGCTATCCCATCGCTTCGTCCGGCGACTACTTGCGGGTTCGACGTGAAATAAGGGACTTCACCCATCACAACGGGTTTGGTCATCGGGGTCTTGCTTAGACGACAAGCGGTACTTCACTGTACCGCCTCTGTTATGCGCGCTCATGGTCTTCGGTGCCACGAGCATCCTTTTCGCTGTAGATTATCCTTACAGTCCCAATACAGCGGGGCGGAAGTTGCTCGATTCCGCTCCGCTAGCTTAACTACAGCTTGTCGGGTAATTCCTCAGCCGGCAGCGCCCCGTTCGGGGTGGCGTCGCTTGACAGGCACCTTGCGCTTTGGTGGAGGCAGCCGTTGCAGCATGAGCTCAGTTACCTCCAGCGAAATGTGCTCCATCTCGGCGACGACGCGATCAAGTTCCTTGCCGGCCGCGATCCAGCCTTCCAGCAACGTTGCCTGTTCGGCTGATACACGGACGGTGACTGTCTTGCCGTCGACTTTGCGGGTCCACTGGTAGTACGGGCCATGCAGACGAGGGGGTGAGGCTTTGCAGGCGCAGACAGGCTTGCCGCAGGTCATCATGCGCTTGAGCAGGGTGCCGCGGCGGAAGAAGCCGATGTGGCTGAGGGCGAGCTGAAGTTGCTTATAGTCTGGTGAGAGATCGGCTTTCATAAAAAGGTATCTTGACAGAAAGTATTCCCCAGTTATAGTACTGGGGAAATGTCTCTCCTTCACCTCCTCTTCTCTCGACGCTGCCTGCCGATCCTCGCTTCGACGTTGTGTCTGCTCGTTTTACTCGTAGGCTTCACGACCAGCCTTTGCGCTATGCCGACCACTGGCCAGGAGGTTACCACCCATGCCACGTCAACCAGACCTGCTGCCCAGATCGAAGGCTCCCACCATTGCGATCGCGGACAACCATCGATTGGTTCAGATCGCCGACATCCTCGATTGGGACCAACTGCAGCAGCGTGTCCAGCAGATCCGTCTTGCGAAACTGAAGAACGGTGCCGGTCAACCACCGCATTTGCGTGCCACCCTGGGCGCCATGGTATTGATGGCCACAAGACGGCTCACGTACCGAGAGGCGGAAGACCTGATCCAATACTACGCCCCTGCGCGCTACTTGTGCGGACTCACCGAGTCGAACTGGACTCCGGACTTTACCACCATCCAGGACTTCACCGAGTTGATGGGACAAGACGGGATCAAACTCATCAATCAATACGTGGTGGGCTTGGCGGTGAAGAAGAAGTTGGCCGATCCCTGCACCCTGGTCGCCGACACCACAGCGCAGGAAGCGGCCATTCCCTACCCCAACGAAATGGGGCTGATGGCCGGTTTCCTGCGCTCGGTGACAACAAGCGCGGCACGCAGGGTGGGAGGGACGCTGAAGGAGTTCGTGCACACCACGGCGAGCTTATTCGATGCGGCCCGGCAGAAAGCCCGGGAATATCGGCTTTTCGCCAAAAGCAGGGAGAAAAAGAATCGTGTCATGGGCCAGATGGTCACCCTCGTGGAGAAGCTCAACAGGGCTCTGGGGGGCGCACTGAAAGCAGCTACCGCGCAGCCCAGAAAGCTACGTGGGCGGGCGATTGTTGCCACAAACAAGCTGAGGCAGTTGCAGCAGACGATGCGCACGCTGGTACCGCAGATCCGCTACTGGATCCGCACAGGCTTTGTGGCCAGCGGCAAAATCATCAGCCTGCACATCCCACAACTGTACTCGATCGTGCGCGGCAAGGTCGGCAAATCGGTGGAGTTCGGATTGAATTGGGGGATCACACGCCTGCGGGGCGGATACCTGCTGGCCACGTTGGCCCGGGATCGCCTGGAACTACAAGACACCAAGTTCGCGCTGCGGGCGGTCGAGGATCATATCAAGCTGTTTCAAAAGGCGCCGCGGGCGTACGCCTACGACCGCGGAGGATACAGCACGCACAACGTCGCCGCCTTACGGAAGTTGGGAGTCAAGGATGTGGGATTGGCCCCCCGTGGACGAACAAAGTGGGCGGTCAGCAATACGGTTCGAGACCGGTTGGTCAAAGAGAGAGCGCTCGTGGAGGCAGGGATCGGCACTATCAAGAGCCCGCGCTATGGGTTCAATCGTCCAGCGGCCCGCTCGGAGCGCATGATGGGCGCCTGTGGTCAGCGCGCGGTCATGGGGTTCAACGTCAACAAGCTGGTCCGAGAGTTGGCAGGGCGCAAAAAGATAGTGCTCAGCGGCTAACCGCAGATCGAGCCCTCAGCCTGGACCCTGATGGTGCATCAACGGCGTACGCCCACGACACAGGCGACAGGTCGCTGAGAACAAGGTGGCCCAACCGCCGAACACCGAGCTAACGGGCGCCAGAATTACCCGACAAGCTGTAACTATGCCAAGCGGACTTGGACCTGATCTCGCACGGAAACGCAGAACGATTGTTTAAGCTTCCCGTTCAAGGCCAGGCGGCCGCGCAGAATCGAGGGCAGAGATAAGCATGTTCGTGCTGGAACGTGATTGATGGGGACTCAAAAGCATTCTGGACATCTGTGGGTCTTTTCGTTCAGATTTTCACTGCTTTGGGCGGATCGTAGCGCAATATGGGTTTTTTTACGGTTGCTCGAATAAAGGAAAGGGTTACAACATGATCGTGATCGCAGTTACGTACAAGGCCAAGCCCGGAAAGCGGGAAGCGGCTCTCCGTGCGGCGAAGACCTGCGCCGAGACGACCCGCCATGAAGCCGGCAACATCGACTACACGTTCTACGCCGGGATCGACTCTTCGGATACCTTTTTTCTCTTTGAGCAATGGGAAAGCCAGAAGGCCCTGGACTTGCATATGAAATCGGAGCACCTTGCCGCGTTCCGAAAAGTGCTCGGCGATTTGACTGCAGAACCCTCAGTGATCAGAATATTCGAGGCTTCTGAAATGAAAAAGTGACTGAACCAATTCCAGGATTGCGGATAGTCAACTTCTTTGCGCCTCCAGCGTACTTCAGAGTTTGCTTCGGGGAGTACCTGTTGGCTGATTTTGCGGTACGGCCGCTTCTTTTGGCAGCGGACAGATTCTAACGTGAAAGGATCCGGTGTTGGGAATGCAGACTGAACTCAACACTAGATTGGAACGAATCTACCGCATCGTAACGAGCCTTGGTTAACCGCTGAACGATAAACTCCCGCATCGCAACGTTGAAGCGCTCTCCCTCGATGCGTCCATACAGCCATTCCTTGGCGGGTAACCCGAAGAATCTATGATTCTCGCCGATTTGTTTGTCCCTGGGTAAAGCCATCAGTATACTTAAGGCGTATTTACCCGCGGACAACCTTTGGAGCAGACAACAAGAGAAGGGAACGTATCCAAGGGATCTGAAGGGAGAGGGATTGAGCGTGTTGATTTAGGGAGGAGGCGATGAAGCTTGTTCACTTCTATTTGAATTTCCCCGGGACAGCCGAAGAAGCATTCAGGTACTATGAATCAGTGTTTGGAACAAAGATTGTTGCGGTCCAGACCTATGGTGCAACGCCTTTCGCTGGGCCAGTACCGGATGCAGTGAAGAGCAAGATCATGAATATCCAGTTGCCGATCACCGAGACGGTCCACCTGATGGCGAGCGACTCAGTTCCTGGTTTTGGACCGTCGCTTGTGATCGGGAACAACTTCCACGTTTCCGTGGTCGCGAACGACAAGGCTGAAGCTGACAGGGTATTCGCGGCTCTTTCACTGAATGGGAAGGTCACGATGCCGCTTGCAAATGCCCCGTGGGGCCCCTATTTCGGGATGTGCCAGGACAAGTTTGGTGTTCAATGGATGGTGAGCCTCGATCATGCTGCCTAGCCGAAAGTCATCATCAGACACTTTGGGAAGCTCTGATTTCCAAAACGATATGCTCTGAGACGACGCTGAAACACTTGGAGGGATTTTAGCGATAGACATCTACGAGGACGACAAGGGCAACGAGACCGCGCTAAAGGCACTCATCAGGTCTGGCGTGGAATACAACCTGGCCATGGTGAAGACCCCCACGGCCCGCAAGTAGTGGCGATCGGCCTTTCGTCCCTTTGTCGAATGGTGGCCTGACCTAACTTCGCGCAGCTGTGCTTGAGACAGCGATATCGGCCGGCGGAAGTGGCGCAGGGCTAAATGGCCGTGATTATCAAGGCACAGATATCGGACAGGAGCAACACGGTTGCAGATACCTTGTGTATTGTGGGCAATGATTTTCCTGCCTCCTTTGATACCAACATTCTTATGCCAACGATGATCTGAATCAGCAGTGTTATTGCCATCAGAGCAACCGGAACGATGAGTATCGATATGGCCTGGGTTGTTCCCAATAGGATGAAGATCATCCCCATGGTGAACCATGCAACGAAGAAAAGGTGAACGATGAGCTTCACCTTGCCATACGGCTTCCCCTTCTTGCCGATGAGGAATCCAAATACGGCCGCGACAATGATCAGCAATCCTTCGACGACGAACGGTGCCGGTGCCGGATTCATCTGCGTCTCACCTCCATTGATCTATGTGCCCAAAGGTTCCGCCGGCCAGTGATCTGCCCCCAGCGATTGATCCACATTCTATCATAGGCTACAAATGCGACGCCGTCGCTGTCAACTCGCTCCCGTTGTCGCGGGCCCGGCATTCCTTCGCTAACTCATCGATGACGTTCACTTTCAGTCCCCCCGAGCCGCCCGCTCGAGCTCGGCTATGTCGAGCTTCCGCATCGCGAGAAAGGCGTCCCGGGTCCGGTTGCGGGCCGCATCGTCGTCCGATGCCATGATGCGACCGAGGGCTTCCGGCACGACCTGCCAGGAAACGCCGAAACGATCCTTGAGCCAGCCGCATCGCTCTGCCTCCGGATCTGCGCTGAGCGCAGCCCAGAGCCTGTCGAGCTCCGCCTGCGTCTCGACGAAGGCCACGAGCGAGGCTGCCTCGTTGAAGCTGAACTGGTGCGAGAGCGCGCTGTCCATCGCGGCGAGCGCGGTTCCAGCGAGAGTGAAGCCCCCGTGTTTCACGTACTCCGGCTGGTTCGGCTCCATGCCCAGACCGTACCGGTCGAGCTCGCCGACCACGGAGGCGGAAATGAGCCCGGCGTAGGCTCGTATGGCCTCCTCGCAGCGCCCGCAGGCCGTCCCCGTGAACATCAAGGTCGGCGTGACTCGCCGCCCGAACGGTCTGCCGCTGTAGTCCATGATCTGCCAGGACAATCCGAAGCGATCGATGACCCAGGCGTAGCGGGGGCTGAAGGGATAGGTCCCGAGTGACATCAGCTCTGATCCGCCCTCGACGAGTCTCGCGTGGATCCGGTTCACCTCCGTCGGCCCATCGCAGGCCAGGAGGAGGGAGAAGGAAGGATTGAGGGCGAAGGGCGCCGGTGCCGCGAGCGCCTGAACCTGAAGCCCGCCGAGGACCCAGGTCGCCATCGCGACCTTCCCGGAGGGCGTGCCGTCGAGGCTCGACTCGCTCGTGATCCTCGACCCCGGAACGGTGTCGAGATAGAGCCTCCCCGCCTCCGCGAGCGAATCCTGGAACCAGAGATGGGGAACGATCCTTGCCATGGGAAACCCCTCCTGCGCGGACTGCATGCGCACAACCTCGCGACGTGGGCACCGCTCCCATCAAAATGGACAATGCAAGGGGTCTGTTCAACAGGCTCGCGCTCTGCTTCAGCACGGGAAACCAGTGAGGGCGGCTTTTCACTTGCTGGCCTCCGAGCACCTCCGCAGTTCGGCTTGGCGCGGAAGGCCAGCACGACGCGCGCGCATCGTCCTACTTCGCCGCCGCCTTCAGCTTCTTTAGGGTTGCATCGCCGTAGTACTTGCAGACTCCCTTCACGGAGTCTTCCTTGATCTTCAGCTCGCCGATCAGCTTTTTGACCTTGCCGGCCGAGATGCCGAGCGCCTCGGCAAGCTTGCCCGTCGTGTAAAGTTGCCCTGCCATGGCCTGCTCCTTGTGATGAAGGTCGGTGTTCTTGGAGTCTACGGCATTCGGCCGGCCCAAGCAAGCCCGTGCCACAACGGTACTCATCCGAAGAAAGCATCCCGCGAAATGCCATATCCTCCATACAGGGCCGACTCCCGTGAGGGCAGAGAGAATGGCTCCGCCCGCAGGGAAGATGGGACGCCATCGGGTTTCCTGCGTCCCGTTTCAGTGAAAGGCGGGCATCCAGCTTGCATGGGCTTCGATAAGGTCGTCGCACAGCGAAACGATGTCGTCGAGGGAAAGCTCCGCGGCGGTATGAGGATCGAGCATTGCCGCCTGGTACACGGTATCCTTCTTCCGCGTCACGGCGGCTTCCACGGTGAGCAGCTGCACATTGATGCTGGTCATGTTGAGCGCGGCAAGCTGGGCCGGTAGAACGCCGATCCGACAGGGAGTGACGCCGGCAGCGTCCACAAGGCAGGGCACCTCGACGCAGGCATCCTCGGAAAGATTGTCGATCAGGCGCGCATTCTGAACGTTACCGGCGATCTTGAACGGCGTATCCGTCTCCATGGCCTCCATGATGTGCGAAGCATATTCCTCTGTCCGCGTATGGCCCAGCTCACGGTCCTGTGTCAGGGTTGAGCGCATGGCCGCCCAGTCATGGATCTGTTTGACACAGCGGCGGGGGTATTCGTCAAGGGGAACGTTGAAGCGCTCGATAAGGTTGGGATACCGGCCCTTGATGAACCAGGGATTGTACTCGGCGCTGTGCTCGCTGGACTCGGTGACGTAGTAGCCGAATCGCCGCATGATCTCGTACCGTACCATGTCATTGTGGGGAGCGGTTCGCGCGCGCGCCAGCTGTTTTATCTCGGGATACAGATCGACCCCGTCCTTGCGGACCTCCAGCAGCCAGGCCATGTGATTGATGCCGGCAATCTTCCCTCGCACCCCGACAGGGTCCATGCCAAGGTCTCGGAGCAGGTGGGGGACGCAGACCTGCACGGAATGGCAGAGCCCGACCGTCTTCACGGCAGAATGGCGGAGCATCGCGCCTGTCACCATGGCCATGGGGTTGACGTAGTTGAGAAACCACGCATCGGGACACACTTCTTCAATGTCGCGAGCGAATTCCAGCACGGCTGGGATCGTGCGCAGGGCACGGAAAATCCCGCCGATCCCCAGCGTGTCGCCGATGGTCTGGCGCAGGCCGTATTTTTTCGGGATCTCGAAATCGGTGACGGTGCAGGGTTCGTACCCGCCGACCTGGACGGCGTTCACGACATAGGAGGATCCGGCAAGGGCCTTTCGGCGGTCCTCATAGGCGGTCACCTGTGCTCGCGACCCGTTCACGTTGCGATTGAGAGTCTCCAGCATTGTGGCCGAGTCCTTCAAGCGCACCGGGTCGATATCGAACAGGGCAAACTCGGCCTGCGCAAGAGAAGGGGTGAGCATGCAGTCTCCGAGCACGTTTTTCGCAAATACGGTGCTCCCCGCTCCCAGAAAGGTGATCTTCGTCGTTCCCATGCGGGCCCTCTCACAGCCCTACTATCGAGCCAAGTGCGGACGAACGGAAGCCTTGGTAGCTGTCATCGAAGACGAGGTCGGCGTTCCGTGAGAGGTCCATCTCATCCGTACAGGCAACGGGCTCGGGATAGAACGGGATGGAAGCGCCGCGGCGGACAAAGAGCGGCATCCGCGAAAGGGGCTGCTCCACGCGGCGGAGGACAACGGGGCCCTGGAGCCGCTCCCCGGTCCAGAAATCGATCCAGTCGCCGGCGGGAACGTACACGCTTCTCGCCCCGGTGGCATCGATGATCGGAGCAACCAGGAACGTCCCGCCGCAATAGAACTCGTCCTCGATCGCCCAGGCGACCGGATCCTCTTCATGGTGAAAGACCAGCGAGCGAAAGATCGGCAGACCGCTGGAAACGGCCTGTTCGGCTTCCCTCAGGAAGTAGGGAATCAGCGCGTAGCGCAGCTTCAGCCATTCGCGCACCACGCCTGCCACGGCAGGGTACTCCCAGGGCTCGCGGGCGGACGACCCGTGGAAACGGAGGTGAGACGTGAATACGCCGACTTGTGTCCAGCGGACGAACAGCTCGTCCGAGGGACGGTCGTTCATGAAGCTGGGGAGGGAATGGAATCCAGGAACGTCGTGGCTCCAGAACGCAAAGCCTGAGACCCCGATCTGCAGCCCGCCGCGGATCGTGGCGGCAAGCCCATCCCACGTGGAGGCGGCGTCTCCGCCCCAGTGCACGGGATAACGCTGGCTTCCAGCCCAGCCCGACCTGGCCCAGATGATGCCGTCAGGGTAGACCTCGCGAGTCACCTCAAGAGCCGCGCGGTGGTATAGCAGGCAGTAGATGTTGTGAAGACGCGCGGCGTCCATGCCGCGGTAGGCGGCCTTCATGTCTATCGTCTCGCCGAAGTCCGTCTTGATCGCCGCCGCACCCATTCTCAGGAGCCTCCGGAGGAGGCCCTTGTACCATTGCACGGCTTCCGGATTCGTGAAGTCAATCGTGCATCCACGGGCGTCGTCGAACTTCGACCCGGAAGGAGGCTGCGTTCCGGGCGCGATGTAGTGCTTCTCCCGCGCCAACGCGTACAGGCTCGTCCCCTCGGTCACCAGGGGAAGCTGCCAGAGCGAAACGCGGAACCCCTTGCGCCGCATCTCCCGCAGGAAGCCCTCCGGGTCCGGGAACCGTTCGGGGCTGAACTCCCACTCGCATCTCCAGTCGGTCTTGAACCAACCTGTGTCGAGGTGAATCACGTCGCAGGGGAAGCCCCCGCGGCGCATCCCGTCCGCCACTTCCAGCGCCTCCTTGGCGGAGAAGTAGGTCATCCGGGCCATCCATGTGCCGTAGCTCCACACCGGCGGAAGGGGCGGAACGCCGGTCAGGCGCCGGTAGGCTGCCAGGATCGACGGGACGGAGTCCCCCCGATGAAGAACAGGTCCAGCAGCGATGATTCGACGGCACCCTGCACGGCGCGCGAGGAGACGTCGGCGAAGGACAGGCGGGTACGGTACGACGTGTGGATGAAAAGGCCATAGCCGGCACTGGACACGTAAAAGGGCACGTTCTTGTACGCCCTGCGCGAAGACGCTCCCAGCGCGTCCGTATTCTCCAGGACAACGGTGGAACCGGCGAGGCCGAAGCGCGAGAATCGTTCGCCCGTGCCCAGGAAATGCTCTCCAGGCCGTGCGTGCAGTGAGAAGAGGGACAGGCGGGGGTCGCCGCTGCGCGTCACGCAGCCCAGCCCGATCGATTCGCGGTGGGCCGGGAAGAACGTGTCGTGTGCCATGAACGGGACCTCCATGGGTCCCACTAGACACACCACGGCGTCGAAGACGGGATCCGGATCCGGCAGCAGGCGGCTCCACGGGTGCGCCGGGGCCCGGGATGGCAGTGTCCGAAAGACCACGCGGCCGGAGGCTTCCCGCACCATGTATTCCCCAGCGGCCGTTTCTGCCACGGTGAGGCTGTCCGGGCGCAGGCCGGGGTCCCTCTCGATCATGGGGCTCGCGTCCAGATCGTCGACCGCGGCCGAGCCCTCCCCGTTGAAGCTCACCATCGCCCGCACCATGCACCCGCCCCATGACTGGACCCGAAGCCACGCTATGAGCCGGGCCGCGCCGAGGTCTGCCTCGAACGAGCCTGTCTTTTGGGCGACAAGGGGGAGGGTGAATACAACGGAGTGCCCGTCTACGCGCGCCGAGCTGGGTGGCCCCGCAATGAAGACACGGTCGGAAGCCGCCGACGGGTCCTCCAGGTCGAGCATGTCCTCGCGGAAACGGTTGTTCTGCATCATGGAGTCATCCTTTGATAGCGCCGGCGGTAACGCCAAGTGTGACCCGGTGCTGGAAGACAAGGAACATGACCATGGGCACTGCCATGGCAATGACGAGGGCCGCGCTCAGTGCCGGCACGCCAATGCCGTACTCCCCCCTCATCATGGCGATGCCAAGCGTGAGGGTCCGTGACGCCGGGTTCTGAAGGATCAAAAGAGAGAACGGCAGCTCGTTCCACATGGACTGGAAACCGATGATGGCGATGGTCGCGATCATGGGCATGGCGAGTGGCGTCATTACCCGCACCAGGATCCGTAACGGGGAGGCGCCGTCCATTCGGGCCGCCTCCACCAGCTCGTAGGGCATGTCGGTGAAGTACGTGGTCATGATGTAGGTTCCGAACGGAGAGAAATAGGCCACCCAGGTCAGGATGACGCCCGGCCTGGTATTCGTGAGGTGCAACAGGGAGATCAGCTTGAAGACCTGGGTTGCCAGGAGAAGCTGCGGGAAGATTGTGAGGAAGAGCACCAGGAGGAACAGGGGCCGCTTCAGGCGGAATCGCATTTTCCCGAACGCATAGCCCGCGGAGACGCACACCGCAAGATACAGCACCAGGCCGCTGGGGACGAGAATGAGGCTGTTGACCGCGTACTTCAGGAGACTCGCGTTGACGGCGGCGTACACGAAGTTCTCGGTGACTGGGGACTTCGGCGGGAAGAAGGGGTTCGCCACGAACTCGTCCCCGGACTTGACGCTGGCGACGATGACGTTGTACAGCGGAAAGATCGAAGCGATGACCAGCGCCAGCAGGAACAGCTGAACGAGCAGCCGGGTGCCCGCGTTGATCGCGGAGGCCTTCTTCATGAGCTCCTCGTCCGCATCAGGCGGATCTGCATGACCGAAATGACGGCGCAGAAGATGAACAGGACCGCGGACCACGCGCTGGAGTACCCGACGCGGAACTTCTCGAATCCCTGGGAAAAAATGCCATATTCCAGCGTGAACGTGCCGTATCCAGGACCGCCCCGGGTGAGCGTGTAGATGTAGCTGAACATGCGGGCGAACACCTCGATGAAATTGAATACCACCCAGAACTCAACGGCGAAGCGTATGCTCGGCACGGTGACGCGCCACAGGGTCTGGAAGAAACCCGCGCCGTCAATGAGCGCCGCCTCATAGACTGACTGTTCAATGCCATTCATGGCGGCCAGGAAGTAAATGAGACCAAACCCGAGATGAACCCAGACTACCTGGACCATGCCGATCGAGTTGATGGCAATTGACGGAGAGGTCAGAAAGCGCACGGTCGAGCCGCCGGCCCACTTGATCAGGAGGTTCAGGGACCCGTCATCCCGGAGGTAGATGGAGAAGACTACGCCAATGATGACCGGGCCCAGCAGGTTCGGGATGTAGAGGATGGCACGGTAGGCCCGCCAGCCCCGAATACCTTCACGCAGGATCGCAGCCACGAAAACGGTTGCCACCGTGCTCAACGGGATGTAGCACACCAGGATGCCGGTGTTCCAGATCGACGTCCAGAACGCCTGGTCATTGATCATGGAGCGGTAGTTGGAAAGGCCGATCCATTTCATGGCCCCGTAGCCCTTCCACTCGGTGAAGCTCGCGATCAGGTTCATGATGACGGGATAGAGGATGAACGCGGCAAGGAGCACCAGCAGCGGCGAAAGGAAAAGGTAAGGGGCAATTCCGTCTCTTTCGAGCCCTCGATGACGCATGGTGGATGCTCCGTGGGTAGAGTAGAAAGGACGGGGCAAGGCGCCCCGTCCTTTGAAGAGAGCTCTACTTCGTGATGAGCTTCTGGTACTCGGCGATGAACTGGTCGGTCGTGAGCTGACCGGTGACGAACATCTGGTCGCAGAGCCGGTTCGCGTCATCCTCGTACCCGTTGTAGAACATCGGGAGGTAGTCCAGCGCCAGTGCGCCCTTGAGGTACTGCTGGATGATCTTGAGCGCAGGATAGTCGGCCTCGAAGCCGCTCACGGAGGTATTGGGCGACAGCGCCCCCGTGGCGCCGGCGTAGATGCGCGCCCCTTCGCCGGTCGTGTAGAACCTGGCATAGGCGGCGGCCACCTTCTGATTCTTTGACCATTTCATGACGCCATAGCCGATCCCGGCGCCCTGGGCCACCTGCTGGTCCTTGTACTTGCTGTCGGGGAAATTGATGGTGGGGAAATATCCGACATTCTTTGCCCCGAGCTTGTCGGAGAACGCCTTCCAGTTGCCGACGTCTGACAGGAGCCCCACGAACATGCCACCGTTTCCGGCGGCGAAGTTGTTGATCCCGTCCATGAAATAGGGCCGAGAGAAGCCATCCTTTTCCAGGTACCCCTTGTCCACGAGCGTTTTGACGAACTCCACGCTCTCGCGGAACAGCGGGTCCGTGTACTTCACGGATCCATCCTTGAGGCCCGCGACGTTGGGCCCGAAGGCGTTCGCGACGAGGCAGCGGAGGAGGAAGTCGATCGAATAGGTCTGGCCGACCGCGATGGGAACGATCCCGGCCGCCTTCAGCTTCTCACACGCCGCCAGGAACTGCGCCGCGGTCTTGGGAGCCTGCTCGGGATCCAGGCCCGCCTTCTTGAAGAAAGCCTTATTATAGTAGATGCCGAAGCCCTGCATGGTCATGGGCAGGACCTTGATCGGCGCGCCGACCTTGCCGTCCATGGAGACCATCGCGATGCTCGCGGCCGTGAACTGGTTCTTGATATCCTGGATGTACGGGGCCAGGTCTACGAGAATGTCTCCAAACCCGTACTCCCGGGCTCCCGGGTGGAACATCGCGACGTCCGGTCCCTGGTTCGCGGCGGCCGCAGCCTGGATGATCTGGTAGTACTGGGGCTCACCGGGCTGTGCGACATGGTTGATCGTAACGCCGGGGTTCTTCTGCTGGAACAGTGCGTCGATCTCCTGCATGGGCTTCTGCGCGTCGTTGGGCCCGAACTTGAAGTCCCAGACCGTGATTGTTTGGGCGGAGAGGCCTGCCACGCAGGCCGCCGCCAGGATGAGACAAAGAATCGATCGTTTAGTCATGAATTACCTCCCTCGAGCGTATGAGTCTCCGACAGTATCTGGCAGCGCCTGGGGGCGGTAAATGGACTGGGTTGCGCCGGAACATGGAATAAATTCCGTGGTATCATCCCGCCGTGTCGCGTCACCGCACGGTCCGTGGATCCGTCTTTCTCGCCGTCTCGCTGCTCCTGGTGTGCGTGCTCCTCGCCTTTTCTCTGGTGGTGTACGACTACGCCTCCGGCGCGGCGCGGGAACGCTTCGCCGAAGCCCTCGATACGCTCTCCCGGTCCGTCATGACGAACCTGGACGCCCAGGTGGCCGAGATGAACCGGTTGAGCCTGACGCTCATCTATTCCCGGATGTTCCAGGGCCTGTTCGCGCGCCACCTCGTCCTTCCCCGCAGGCCGGTCACGGCGGAGCAGCGGATCGCTAAGCTGGAGAACACGGAAGCGCTGATCGAGATCAGCGAAACGATTTTGGGCCCAAACCGGTCGGCCCCGCAAGCCAACGTGTTCGATCTTCAGGGCGAGATGATCGGCGCCGGCTATTACAGCCGCCTCATCGAAAGGGACGCGCGCCGCGAGCCGTGGTACGCGGCGGTGATGGCGGCGGGAGGAGACCGCGTGATCCTTCCCCCGCACATGGACCCGCTGCTGGAGCAGACGTCGGTCATCGTCAAGGACAAGCGCTACGTGTCCCTGGTACGGACGTTCCAGGATGCGCTGCTGTCCACGCAGGGGATCGTCGAGGTCAAGCAGTATTGCGACGCGCTCTTCGGCGAGCTTGAGCTGCTGAACGGTGCTTCCGGGTCATTCTTTCTCTTCGATGGAGCGTGGAACCAGCTCTACCCGTACGACGGGACCACCGCCGATCTCGCGCTGTTCCGCCGTTTCGCGGAGCAGGCGGCCGCGCGTCCGATCGTGACCGGTGTCCTCCCGGGAAAGCGCGAGTCCCAGATCTTCGCCATTGCCGTCTCAAGGGACACGGGGTGGACCCTTTTCATCGGGGAGCCCTCGGGCGGCCTCGCGGCGAGCGGCCTGCAATACGCAATGCGGATCGCGCTCCTGGCCTTGATCGCCATCACCTGCTCCCTGGCGGCGTCGTACTTCATCGCCCGCCGCGTGACGGTGCCCCTCAAGGCGCTGCACGCGGAGATCGAAGCGCTGGACCTCGGGAACCTCGACGAGCTCGGCGCGGGCAATCCCCCTCCCGACCTCGGGGAGATCGACGAGCTGCGGCTGGCTTTCCGGGACATGCGGCTGAAGCTCAACGACTCCATCCGGGAAGCCGTGTCACTGCGCGCCCACGAGAAGGAGGCCCAGCTGGTGGCGCTGCAGTCTCAGCTGAATCCGCACTTCATCCACAACATGCTGCAGACCATCGGCATCATGGCGGAGGAAGGCTCCTCCGAGGCCATCCAGGGTCTGATCGGGAATCTCGCGCGGATGCTGCGCTACGTGTCGTCCACGGAGGCGACGACGGCGACGCTGGGAATGGAAGTCGAGTACGCGGAGAGCTATCTCGCCGGCATGAGGGCGAGATTCGGGGAGAGCCTTGAGTACGTGATCGACGTCCGGCCCGAAATGAAGCACATCGTCGTCCCGCGCCTGATTCTGCAGCCGTTCATCGAGAACTGCTTCAAGTACGGAACCACGACGCGCCCTCCGTGGCGCATCGAGCTTCGCGGTCACCGCCTCGACGGCCGGTGGTCCATCGAGATCCTCGACAATGGGCCCGGTTTCGCGGCAGATACGCTGGCCCGCATTTCTGATCGGCTGGCCGTCCGGCGCCAGGAGGGAAGCGGCCTTTTCCCCATGTCGATCTCGGGGATGGGAATCGTCAATTCATATGAGAGGATGAGACTTGCCTTCGGCGACGAGGCTGCCTTCGAGATCACCAATCGACCTGATGGAGGCGCCCGCATAGCAATGGGAGCTGGGCTCCATGGCTGAGAGGAAGCTCACTTTCGTTGTCGCCGAAGACGAGGAGCGGATGAGGGAGTACCTTGCGCGCAAGGCCACCGAGCTGGACCCGGCACTGGAGTGCGTCGGCATGGCAGCCGACGGGGAAGAAGCCGTAGAGCTGGTAGAGCGTCACCTGCCCGCGCTGTTGATCACCGACATCAAGATGCCGGTGCTCGGGGGGCTGGAGCTGGTTCAACGCCTGCGCCGCACGAACCCTGACCTGCGGATCCTGATCGTTTCCGGCTACAGTGAGTTCGAATACGCAAAGCGGGCGATCGAGCTGGGCGTGGACGACTACCTGCTGAAGCCCATCGATGTGTCGGCCTTCCAGGAAACGCTTCGCCGGATCCGCATCCGCCTGGAGGCGAGCGCCGGGGTGATCGACGCCGAGTTCGGGCTGGACCGGATCGGGGCCCGGGAGGAAGAGCTGGCGAACGCGGTCGAGCTGTATCTCAAGGAAAGCTACCGCCAGCCGTACTCCCTCGAGCGCCTCGCCGCCGCGTTCGGCTGCAAGGCCGCCTACCTCCTGCGGCTGTACCGCCGGATCAAGGGATGCACCCCCACCCAGGACCTGATCCGCCTCCGCATCGAGAAGGCGAAGCGCCTCCTCGTGGGGCATCCGCAGATGGAGATCAAGCAGGTCGCCGCCGCGGTGGGCTACGAAGATGCGCTGTACTTCTCCCGGTTGTTCAAGAAAGAGACGGGGGAGAACCCCTCCGGGTTCAGGGACTCGATGGCTCGGCCGTAGGCCTCGGCCACGCGGGATCCCGGGCGGCCGTGGCGATGTTCGTCCGCCGCGTGTCCACGCCGGACAGAAACTGCTCCGGGCTCAAAGCGCCGGCCAGCATAGACTCAAAATCGGCCTCGATTTCCATCCATTGCGCCATGATGTATTTCACCCCGCCCTGGAAGGGCTCGCCCCCGAGCCGCGCGGAGCCAAGGAACGCCTGCTCGTTGGGCAGGAGGGGGACCGGCCGGGTCGGGAAGGACAGGCTCGTGCCTTCGGGCTGGCCCGCGGCGTAGCGGTAGAGGTTGTCTTCACGGGTGAGGAAGCGGAAGAACTCGAGCACCGCCTCGCGGTCCCGGCTCTTCGCGTTGCCGAACCAGGTGGGGGCAGAGCGCTCGATGCTCACCGTTCGATTGTCGAGCCAGGGGATGGGAAACATCCCCCAGGCCTGGGCGTTTGCGTCGGGGTTGGTCTTCAATACGCTTCGGGCGAACCCGATCTTGTTCAGCGTCATTGCCGCCGCCCCCGAGATCAGCGCCGTCTTCGACCCCTCGATGGTGTTGGCCATGAAGTCGCTGCCGAAAAAGCCGCGGTTGGCCGCGGAAAGAATCTGGCCGAGCGCCCGGCGGAACGGCCGGTAGTCGGCGAACTTCAGGCGGTTCGTATTGAGCCGCTCGTAGAGGCCCGGGCTGTCCTGCTCGAACGTGGAGCCCATCTCGAAGAACGTGAGGGAGGTATGCCAGCGGCTTGCCCCGGCTCGTAGATAGGCACGATGCCGGCCTGCTTGATTCGCTCGCAGACTGCCACGAACTCCTCGTATGTGCGCGGCGCCGAAAGGCCGAGCCGTCGGAAGATCTTGTCGTTGTACGTATAGACCCATCCCAGGGTGTCGTCCCACACGATCAGCCCGTAGACCCGGCCCTTGTATGAGACGGCGGGAAGCCACTCAGGCTTCAGGCGTTTCGTCCATTCTTCCGAGGTCAGGTCGATGCACGACTTCTCCGGGTCGATCTCGCTGCCCAGGTACCACCGCGTGGACTGCATGAGGAAGATGTCGGCGGCTTCCCCGGACGCCAGCATCGTCTGGAGCGCCCGGAAGTACACGTGCGGCGCGTAGATCGTGAAGGAGACCTTGATGCCGGTCTCTTTCTCGAACTGCTTCGCGTTATCTGCCATGACATCGTAAATCCAGCCGTCCGATGACATGACCTGGATCTTCCGGGGTACGCCTGCTGCGGGGGCCTGGCTTCTCCACGCGCCGCAGGCAGCCAGGCAGCAGCATAGACCGATGGCGAGAGCGAGCCGGGCGGGAGTCTTTGTCCTGGCAGGTGAGGCAAATCCCATCGGGCAACTATAGCATGCCAGGGGGCTCCGCGGCACGAAACACGGGTCTCGAATGGCCCCATCTTTACAGGGGGAGGAAGCCCATCGACGGCGCCATGGTTCTTTGAAACAAAGGTAAAGAGGCGGACATTCAATTTGTAGTCAGAAATTGACTACATTCGCCATTGTGCAAAGGGCGGCCTGCGGAATCCAGATCCCGCAGGCCTGGCCCTTGATCGCTGCCATGCCGTTCCCTAAACTCAATCCATGGCACGCACGGCAACCCTCACGCTACGGGATGTCCTCTCTCATTTGAGCTACACCCGCGCCAGGAAGCTTCTGGGGCCGCACGGTGTTGTGCTTCTCAGGAGCGGGGGACAAAAAACGATCGACATCGACGGCCAGGTGCGGATGGATGCGCACAGCCTCACCCTCGATTGCGGCGAAAGCGTCGTCACGCTGCGCCTGAGCGATGCCGCCAGCGGCCGCATCGATTTTTCCTGCAGCACCTGCGCAAAACCCTGCGAGCACGTGGGAGCGGCCCTTTCCCTGATCCTGGAAGAGAAGCTGGCGCTTGGGCTTGCGGTGGCGCCGAAAGAGACCGTTCCACTGGAAACCCTCTCGGACACCGAGCTGATCCAGCGAGCTCTCGCTGACAGGGCTGAACGGGCGCGCACGGAGAAAATGTCCCTCGCGCCTCTGGACGGCAAGCGTGTGTGGAGCGATTACGCGGTGACCAGCGGCGTCTCGGGCAAAACGTATCGCGTGGCCCTCCGCGGATGGGAGCGCGGCGAGTCGTACTGCTCATGCCCGGATTTCAAGTCCAACACCCTGGGAACCTGCAAGCATCTTGTTTTTGCCATCGGTGCGGTGAAGAAGAAGCTCCCGAAAGGCGCACGGCCAAGGCCGTACAAACGCACGCGCGTCACCCTTCATGTCCGCTACGGCGATGAAGCGGAGTTGAGATTGCTGCTGCCCGACGAGCCGTCGAAGGAGGTGGAGGCAGCGGCGGGGCCGCTCCGCGACAAGGCCGTCACCGATGTGGATGATCTCATGGCCCGCATCGGGAAGCTGGAGCGCCTGGGTCATCCCGTGCACATCTATCCGGACGCGGAGGAGATGGCAAACGCGCTGCTCCTGCGCCGGAAGCTGGACGCAATGGTGAGCGCGATCCGCAGGGACCCACGGAACCACGCCTTGCGCACGGGGCTTCTGAAGGTGGAGCTTCTTCCCTATCAGATGGAGGGCATTGCATTCGCCGTGGGGGCCGGAAGAGCTCTCATCGCCGATGACATGGGGCTGGGGAAGACCCTCCAGGGAATCGGGACCGCGGAGCTTCTTGCGCGCGAAGCGGGGATCTCACGCGTGTTGGTGATCTGTCCGGCTTCCGTGAAGAGCCAGTGGGTGCTGGAGGCTCGTCGCGCAACGGAGCGAGAGTGCCAGATCGTGGCAGGTCCCGCCAGGGACAGGCCCACTCAGTACCGCACGGGAGCCTTCTATACAATCGCCAATTACGAGCAGGTTCTCCGGGATTACCTCAGCATCGAGCAGGTTCCCTGGGACCTTATCATCCTGGACGAGGGGCAGAGGATCAAGAACTGGCAGTCCAGGACGTCGCAGGTGATCAAGGCCCTTCGCTCCCCCTTTGCCCTGGTCCTCACGGGAACACCCCTGGAGAACCGGCTGGACGAGCTGTATTCGGTGGTGCAGTTCATCAACAACCGCCAGCTCGGGCCGGCCTTCCGTTTCTTCCACAGCCATCGGGTGGTCGACGAAAAGGGCCGCGTGCTGGGCTACAAGAACCTCGATGACCTGCGCAGGCACCTTGCGCCCATCCTGCTGCGCAGAACGCGCTCCATGGTCTTGCGACAGCTTCCCCGGCGCACGACGGAGATCCTGCGCATCGCGCCCTCGGCAGAACAGGCCGACCTGCATGACAGTCACAAACGAATCATTTCGACGATCCTCTCCAAGCGCTACATCTCGGAGATGGATCTCCTGCGCCTTCAGAAGGCGCTGCTCATGTGCCGCATGGCCGCTGACAGCACCTTCCTGTTGGACAGAGAGCCGCCGGGATACTCGACGAAGCTCGTGGAGCTGGACGCGCTTCTGGAGCGGTTGGCCGCCGAAGAGGGGCGCAAGATCCTCGTGTTCTCCGAATGGACGACCATGCTCGACCTCGTCGAGCCGCTTCTGGAAAAGCGGAAGACAGGCTTCGTTCGTCTGGACGGCAGGGTGCCGCAGGGAAAGAGGCAGGGGCTTGTTGACCGGTTTCAGCGCGAGCCCGGCTGCGCCGTCTTCCTGGCGACGAACGCCGGTGCGACGGGATTGAACCTCCAGGCCGCCGACACGGTGATCAACGTCGACCTTCCCTGGAACCCCGCGATCCTGGAACAGAGGATAGCCCGGGCGCATCGCATGGGCCAGCGGCGTCCGGTGCACGTCTACCTGCTGGTCACCGAGGGCACTATCGAGGAGGGGATGCTCACCACTCTTTCAGCGAAGAAGGATCTGGCGCTCGCCGCCCTGGATCCCGAGTCCACCGTGAAGGAGGTGGCGCTCACGGGCAACATCGACGAGCTGCGCAGGAAGCTGGAGGTGCTCGTCGGCGTCAAACCCCCCGCGCCCGTTGATGAGAGCGAGAAGCTGCGCGTGGAGACGCAGCACGCGGAACGGCGGGAGGCAATAGCCCTTGCCGGCGGGGAGCTCCTGAGCGCCGCGTTTGCATTCCTGCATCAGGCAATGGGCGCAGGAGATGGCGCACCGGCGGGAGGTGGTGCAGCCCATGAAGCGATGAAGGGACTCCTGGCCGAATGCATGGAAAAGGCCGAAGGTGGCGGCTGGAGGATGACCGTTCGTTTCCGCGACGATTCCGCGATAGAAACGCTGGCGGGAGCCCTCGCGGGGATCGCCGGCGGGCGGCTGCTTGATGCGCGACCACGTGAGGTCCAGCCGCGCCGCACGGGCAGCCGCGTCAGCGTGAAAGCCAGATGACCGACGCGTACCAGCGGTTCAGCGCGTTCTTGAGGAGCGGCAGGTACCGCGACGCATTGGATGTCGTCGAACAGGAGCTTGTACGAACCGGAACCGGGGATGCATTCTGGCTCACGCAGAAGGCCAACGCGCTGAACCGCTCCGCTCATCACGAAGCGGCGCTCGCGGCGGCCCGCGCTGCGCTGGCCACGGCGCCGTCCAATCCGTTTGCCATACATGCGGCGGCCGACGCACTCCTGGGGCTGCACCGCTCCGAAGAGGCCCTCGGCCACTACCGGGAGATCATCGGCCACGAGAAGGTCGGCTCCCGCGCGCGAGCCGGTGTTTTCGAATGCCTCGAGCGCCTGGGACGGTGGGAGGAGCTGCTGCAGTCTCTGGGCTCGATTCCGGAAAGGGAGCGGTATCCCTGGCGCGTGAAGGCGCTGCGTTCGCTGGGCAGGACCGCTGAAGCCATGGCGGAATGCAGGCAGTGGCTTTCCAACCGGCCCGACCATCCTCCGGCGTTGTGGGAGCTCTCCGAGCTGGAGGTCGCTGCTGACGGGCTGGACGTCGTGCGCTCTCGTTACGAGCGGCTGGCAAAAATCCCATCGCTCCCTGGCGTCTATCGCGAGATATACGCCTCTCTCTGCAAAAAGGCGGGGTTCCCCGAGCTTGCCCTGAAGGAATACGGGAAGATGGACGCTTCCACCACGGGGCCGAGGGTCCAGAAACAGCAGGCATTCCTCATGGCAAAGACCGGCCGGGAGCGCGAGGCCATCCCGCTCCTGGAAGAGCTTCTCACTATCGATCCAAAAGATGTGTACCTTCATTCCAGCTACAATGCGGCGTGCGCACGGATCAACGACCTGGAAAGAGCGATCGATTTCTACCTCGGGCTCATGGGAAAGTTCCCCGAAGAAAAGGGCCTGTACGGGAGGATCAACCGGTTGAAGAAGAAGCTGGAGGCGCACTCGCCGTGAGCGAAATGCTTCGCGTCGGAGACCTGATCGACGTTCCTCCCATCCGCACAGTTATCCGTCTGGCTGAGGGAAAGGAGCAGCCCGGGCAGATCGCTTCGAGCTTCGTCTTCACCTCCGAGGTGTTCGCGCATTTCAGCGTGCTCTCCGAGGCGCTGGGGTCCGGCAAGGGCCGGGGCTATTTTCTCCAGGGGGATTTCGGCTCGGGCAAGAGCCATTTCCTGGCCGCGCTGCGCGCGTGGGTCGCGGGTTCCGCGGGCACGGAAATCCTGGCGCAGCGCCACGCGGGCCTCGCCCGTCTTGCGGGGACGGGGAAAAAGTTCCTGCCCGTCGCGATCTCCCTCGTGGATCATCGTGGCTCGACCGACCTGGAGACCATCGTGGTCGATGCGACGGCCCGGGAGCTGGAAACCGATCCCGGTGCGTGGCGGTCCGACGATCGATTGGGCACGTTCCAAGGCATGCTCTCCGGGGTCAGCGGAGCCGGGTATGCAGGCATCGTCCTCTTGATCGACGAACTTTCCGAGTTCTTCCGCTCAAAGCCCGGCCCGCAAGCGCTGAACGAGGATGCACGGACCCTTCAGCTCCTGGGCGAGCTTGCGGGCGGTAACCCGCTGTGGATCGTGGCTGCGGTCCAGGAATCCATCGAGCGCACGGGAGACCTTTCACAGGCAATATTGAGGAAGATCAAAGACCGTTTCCCCGTGAGGCTCGCCCTCTCCACGCTGCATATCAAGGCCCTCATTTCGGAAAGACTCGTGCACCGTAAACCCGGCGCCGAGGATGCTCTCCTCCGAATCTGGGAGCGGCTTCGCGGCCAGTTTCCCGGATTTCGTTCCTCCTTTGACGAGTTTCGGAGCGTCTATCCCGTGCATCCCACGACCATTTCGCTTTTGGAAGGGCTGGGTGGGCTCTTTTCACAGCACAGGGGGATAGTGGATTTCGTCCACTCGCGCATTGCGGGCGACGACAGCCGCTCGATCCCCTCGCTCCTGGCCCGGCCCGCGGACGAGCTTCTGGCACCCGACAGCATCTACGAGCATTTCAGCCAGCGGCTGGCCGAGTTCTCCGCTTTCCATGTGTATCCCCGGCACATCATTCCGCATCTGGACGAGGTGATCGATACGACTCTCGCCAGCCCTGAGGACCGGATCCTGGGCCGCAGGGTCGTGCGCATGCTGGTGCTGTACCGAATCCATCCCACGGCAACGGCGCCATCGGTGGCCGAGCTTGCCGAGCTTGCCTCGTGCAGCCTGGATGCACCCTCACCCGAGCTGAACGCGCGGTTCCTTGCGGAGGCGATCCTGGACCCGGTTGTTGCCGCAAGCCGGTTTTTGGCCAGGGTTGTGGATCCCTCGGGCGATCCCCTTGCCGCCAGGTACCGCATCGTCACCGAAGACGATCCGGCCAAGATCCTGGCGGCACGGATCGCGCGCGTCGCCGCCGAACCTGCCCCGGATGACTCCCGCCTGCTGCTTGCGCCCCTGTCCCGGCTTTCAGAGTCGGATGCGTGGCCGGGAAAAGCATTGCTGGCCGAAGGGATGCGGCGCACCGTGGCGTGGCTGGGCAGCGAGCGCAAGGCGTTTCTCTGCTTCCTCTCTCCCGGTGAAGAGGACGCAGCGCGGGAACGGATCGGCCGGGAGATCGCGGGGGACTGCGATTTCGCCGTGGTTTTCAGCGTCGGCCGGACCTCCTTCACCGCCGAGCATGCCGTCGTATGGGAGGTCCGGGTCCCCGACCACCAGGAGTCATTGCGGGAGTTTCTCGCCTCGCTCCTGGTCTCCTCGGAGTTGAAGCCCGGCAACCCCGCCGAGTCGCCTCTCATCCCCGCGGCTCAGGACCGGGTGGCCAGGCACCAGGCCGCGGCCTGCCAGGCGGCCCTGGACGCCTTCTACCAGGGGGAGTTCGCAAATGCGGGCGTGCGGGTGGAGGCATCGGTGCGCCAGCTCAAGCGCTTCGACCGTCTCCTGGAATGCGCTGCTGAAACAGTGCTGGAGAGCCGCTTCCCCCGGTTTCGCGAGGTTGCGCCCCGCCGTTATCCCGCGTCGGCCCGGATCTACCAGCAGCTTCTGGAGGAGTTCGTCGCTCCCGGCAGCCTTTCTCTGAACGAGGCCCGGGCGCGCTCCCTCGGGCCCGCCATCGATGGACTGGCCTTTCCGCTCGGCCTGGTGGAAATCAAGCGCAGCTCCTACATTTTCTCGCCGAACATAACCGGCCACGCGCTTGTGGCGTTTTTCTTCAGCCTGCTGCGCGCCGCCTCCGCAACCCCCCTGGCTGAAGTGCTCGGGCAACTGCAACGGGGGGCATTCGGCCTTCCCCACGACACGGCTCTCTTCCTGGTGGCCGCAATGGCCGCGGGAGGGTTGGTCGGCGCGCGCAGGAGCGGCCGGGCCATCCCCCTGGAGCACGTGGGGCTTCAGACGGTGGAAAAGGCGGAGGAGCTTCTTCCCGGAGAGCTGATCGGTGGCGCGGACCGTTCGACGCTGCTCACGGAGTGCACTTTTCTTGCCGCGGGAGCCGCCGATGATGGCTTCGGCCTCCGCCAGCAGCGGGACGCCTGGAAGGAGGTCGTGAAGCTCCACGAGTCGGCGGCCAGGCTCGTCTCCGACATACGGCTGCGTCTTTCGCGCGTGGCCGAGTTTTCTTCCTTTGCCGGTTTTGATTTCAATGCCCTGAAGAAGAAGCTGGCAGGCCTGGAGAGGGTCGCTGAAGAGATCAAGACCTCGTTGGGGGCCAAGGAGGGGCTGGAGAGGTTCCTCGCCGCGTGGAGGGGAACGGGGCTTCAGGCGAAGGACGTTGAGCTCCTCCGCAAGCTGGATCGCTTTCTTGAGCAGGACGCGGAACAATTCATTTTTATCGCGCATTATCTTCGCCACGCCGCGGTGGAACGCATGGTGGAGCTCTCCCCCGATCTCGCTGCTCTCCGCGGCGAGATCGACGAGTTGACTGCCGACCCCGCGTCCGGGGTGGTGGAGGACGGCGGGGAGAGGCTTTCCACACTCTTTGCCCACTTCCGCGAGCGCTATATCGCGGTCTACGGCACCCTGCACGACGAGTTCCATCGCGCCGCCGAGCCCCCCAAGCTTTCCAAGCACGCCCAGCGCGCCCTCGGCGCGGTCCGTCTACTCGCCTCCGTCGAAACGCTTGACAGGCCGTCCGGCCTGGATCCATTCCTGCGCGACCTCGATCACCGTGAGCCGGGATGCGCCCGTCACGTCTCCGAGGAGCTCCTCCGCTCCGCCGTCTGCGGCTGCGGGTTTCTGCCCGGCGATCCCCCCAGGGCGAAGGCCGTCGGGCGGCCCGAGGAGCGTATTGAGCAGGCTCTCGGCGCATTCCTGGAAGAGCTGCGTTCCCCGCGGGTCAGGGAGGCCGTGTCGGCGCGCGCTTTTGCCCTGCTGGACGCGCACCCCAAGGTCTCCCAACGGCTGTCCGATCTCGGCTCGTCTCTGGCCGGAGAGGCGCCGAGCCCCGCTTCGCTCATCGACAGCCTGGACGCATCGCTCTGCCGGGAGATCGATCAGGCCCTGGCGGGCAGGATCCCCCTTCATCACGTCAGCCTGGAGGATCTTGCGCGCAAGGTGACGGGGCGGCGGCTGCCCGCCGAACGGATAGAGGGGATGGTGCACGAATGGCTGGCCGGAGCCGAGGGTGATGCCCTGGTGGCCGTCGAGGCCGGGGACGCCGCAGCACAGGGGTCCCGCGGCGATTCGCTGGCATGGTGGGGTATGCTTCGCGCTGGATTGTTCGGCGGAACGCCGGTCTCCGATGGACCCCGGCCGGGCGGCGTCGTAGCGGGCAGGGTGGCGGCCATGGGCGAGGCGCTGGAGGCCCGCTATCCCTCGGCCGGCCTTGTCGAAGCAATGCGCCGCGCCACGCTGCATGAGGTGGTGCGATTCATCTGCACGGAGCCGGTACATACCCGCGCGGTCAGGGCTGCCTGGCTGGTCATCGCGGAACGCGTGTTGAACGGAGAAAGGCTCGAGGTGGACGCGCTGCCGCATTCCCTCCACGCAGATCCCGCGGAGGCGGCGCGCATCCGGGGACGCCTTGCAACCGTTCTTCGCTATGCCTCGCTTCGAGAGACAGCATACCCCGGACACCTCCAGGCCCGGCTGTGTATCGATGAAATCCGAACCGATCCCTGGTCCACCGACGAGCTTCGAGGGGCCGCCGCTCACGGGCAGCAGGAGATGGAGGACATGGGGGCGGCATGGCTGGCGGAGCTTTCTCCCGCCGGCCCGCTTTCCCTTGCCGAGGCCGCTCTCGTGCTCTTCATCGACGGCGTCCCACCCGACTTGTGGCTCAGCCAGCGGGACCTTATCGAGCGGACGCTCCCCGGGCATGACGTTGGAGTGGCTGCGGCTCGAGGGAAAGGCCGTCACAATTGATTCCATTACCCGGGAGCTGGGGCTGGAAGGGGACCCTGTGGAAGTGCTTGCCGCGAACGGCATCCCGTATGTTCAGCTCACGGGCAGGGAAGAGAGAATAGCCGCCACGCTTTCCGCTTCCCTTGTTTCGGGCAAGCCCGCCGTGGCGCGTGTTTCACTCGTGGATCGCGCGGCCCACCATGGCGAGCTGCGCCTCTCCGCCATGGCGGAAGCCCTCGGAAGTCTCCTGGAGGAGTTTCTCCCAGCCGCGGTCTCCGTGTGCCGGGCGGACCGCAGGCGGCTGATACTCACCACTGACCACGGTCTTTCGCTCTCGGATGGCAGGCTCTCTCACGGCGGCGGGGGACTGTTCGAGCGCGCGATCTTTCGCGCCACGTGGAATCCCACGGCAAACAGCGCGGCTCCGACTCGGAGATAGCCGTGCAGGAAGAGCTCGAAGGGCGGATCAAATCCGTCGTCTGGAGCAGCCAGGATGGCGGCTTCAGCATCATGCGCATGGTCCGTGACGGCTCATCCGAAACGATCACCATCACCGGCTCCCTTGCGGGAACAAATCCCGGGGAGAGGGTGCGGCTGAAGGGTCAGTGGGAAACGCACCCCAAATACGGCCGTCAGCTCAAGGTGGAGGAATACCTGCCGCTCCTTCCGGCCGAGCCTCGAGGGCATCGAGCAGTACCTCGGCTCGGGGCTCGTGGAGGGAATCGGTCCGGCCATGGCCGGGCGGATCGTGGCCCGGTTCGGTGAGGAGGCGCTCCGCGTCATCGATGAGACGCCCGGCCGCCTCTCCGAGGTGCAGGGCATCGGCCCGAAACGGATCTCGGCCATCACAAAAGCATGGCAGGGGCAGCGGGGAATCCGTGACACGATGCTCTTTCTCCAGTCCCATGGCATGAGCCCCGCGTATGCCGCGCGGATCTACCGGGCAGTACGGTGACCGCGCCGTGCAGGTTGTAAGGGAAAATCCCTACAGGCTGGCGCACGAGATGGAGGGAATCGGTTTTCTCCTTGCCGACCGGTTCGCCCGTGGGCTGGGGTTCGGCGAGGACTCACCCGCCCGGGCCGAGGCGGGCATCATGCACGTGCTGAAGGCTTCCTCCGACGAGGGCCACCTCTTCCTTCCCTCCACAGAGCTTCTCCAGCAGAGCCAGAAACTTCTGGAAAGCGATCGCGCGGTCATTGCCGGGGCCCTCGAAACGCTCATCGCCAGCCGCAGGGTGAAGACGGAAAGACTCGGGGTGACGCTGGGGGCACCGCAGGTCCTCGAGGAGAGCGCCATTTACCTTCCCGCCCTGCACGCGGCAGAGACCGGGATCGTGACCGAGTTGGAACGGCTTCTGAACGCACCGCGCTCCCTTCCGCGAGTCGAGTCCGCGGAGGCGGTCGCAAGGGCCCAGAAGCGTCTCTCCATCACGTTGGCGCCAAAACAGGCAGAGGCGGTCGCCAGGGCGCTCCAGGAAAAGCTGCTCGTCATCACCGGAGGACCGGGAACGGGAAAGACAACCATCCAGCGGGCGTTGCTCACCGTCCTGGACCACATCGATGCACGGCCCTTGCTTGCCGCGCCCACCGGGCGCGCCGCCCGACGCCTGGCGGAGGCAAGCGGGAGGGAGGCGCGGACGATCCATCGGCTCCTGGAGTTCTCCCCTCACGAGAAACGCTTCCGCCGTTGCGGCGAAGAGCCGCTGGAATGCAACCTTCTCATCGTCGACGAAGCGTCGATGATCGACGCACCCCTCATGCACTCCCTCCTGAAGGCGCTTCCCTCTGACGCCTCGCTGATCCTGGTCGGGGACGCTCACCAGCTCCCTTCGGTCGGCCCCGGGACGGTCCTGGCCGACCTCATTGCCTCGGGCAGGGTTCCCGTGGTGGAGCTCACCGACATCTTCCGCCAGAGCGAGGACGCCGGGATCGTGACGAACGCCCACCGCATCAACCTGGGACTCGCCCCGCTGGCAAACGATTCCGAAGGGGGTGGTGATTTCTTCTTCATCGAGCAGGAGGATCCGCTCAAGGCGGGCAAGACCATCGTCGAGCTTGTCTGCCGCCGCATCCCCCGGCGCTTTCATATGGATCCCGTGGACGACGTGCAGGTGTTATCCCCGATGCACCGCGGGGATGCTGGCGTGGAGAACCTCAATCGTCTGCTCCAGGAGGCGCTGAACCCTTCGGGATCCGAGGTGATGGCCCGGAGCAAAACCTTGCGCGTGCACGACAAGGTGATGCAGCTCCGAAACGACTACGGGCGGGAGGTGTTCAACGGCGACCTTGGCCGGATCGCGGCGGTTGACCTTGAAACAGGGGCGATCGTCGTGGACTTCGACGGCCGCCCGGTGGAGTACGGACGCGAGGATCTGGACGCCCTTGCCCTGGCATACGCCGTTTCCGTGCATAAATCACAGGGCGGTGAGTTTCCGGCCGTAATCGTCTGCCTTCTCACCCAGCATTTCCCCCTTTTGCAGCGCAATCTCCTCTACACCGCCGTCACCCGCGGCAGGCGGCTGGTGGTGATCGTGGGCTCGCGCAAGGCGATGGCGATCGCGCTTCGAAACGACACCCCCCGAAAGCGCAACTCCCTGCTGTCGTCGCGTCTGGCGTCGGCAGGGAAATGAGGAAGCGACGACCTCTCCGCTTCTCTGCGCGATTCACTTCCCGGTCAAAGAGTGGCACTGGGTACGCAATCGTTTCAAGGCCTCGACGGGGGAAGGCATTCAACGATCTCCACACCCACGGCGGTCCGGATGGTTGTCTCTGCGGCGGCTGCCGGCAGGAAGAAGTAGCCGCCTTTCTCGACCGTGCGTTCCGTGTTCCCGCAGATGAGCGTCCCGGCGCCACTGGTGACGATGTACACGCCCGGCCTTCCTTCAAGCTTCAGTACACCCGCCGGGAGCCGGTATCGGTTGACGGCGAAATCCGGCGTGTCCTTGCGGGAGATCAGCCGTTCGCCGAGTACCCCGCCTGCCTCCATGAATGCAAAGGGCTCTTTTCGTCCTGCCTGGATGGCCTGATCCCCGACGGGGCCTTCGAAGTCGATGCATTCCATTGCCACATCGCGGCCGAGGCCGAGGTACATCTCGCGCTCGTTCAACCGGTAGCCTCCGCACCATGCCTCGGGCGCAATCGTAAAGTCCGTGGGCTCCTGGACCTCGAGTATGAGGCATCCCGCCCCGACGGCGTGCACGGTGCGCGCCGGGACCAGGTAGACATCGCCCACCCGGGCAGACACCTCGTTCAGCAGCCGGGGCATCGCATCCGGGTCGCGCTGGCTCGCCTCGACCGCTTCCAGGAACTGGCTCCGTGAAACACGCTCCCTGAAGCCGAAATGGATATGCGCGTTCTCCCGTGTGGCCAATATGAGCCACGCCTCCGTCTTCCCGTGCTCGCTCCCGAAATGGCGGCGGGAAAATGCCTTATCGGGGTGTGCCTGCACGGAAAGGCGGATTGCGCTGTCCAGCGCCTTGACGAGTATGCCGAGCTCGGGAAGGCTCCCGAGCGCGCGAGCCCCCTGGGATGCCAGGAAATCGGTGAACGGCACCTCGGATCCTTCAAGGATCGAAATGCCTTCCCGAGGATCAGGTGGCGTCCGGTTGAGCGCCCGGACCGTCGACGCGATCCATTCCTCGGGTTCAGATCCGTCCTCGGGAGGGTCTCCGAAGAAGTCGTGAAAAAGAAGCCCGCCCCGGTACACGCGCGACACCCGGTTGCGCTTGAAGAAAACCGGTGCGTCGGCAGTTGGTGCATTCATTGAAACTCCCAGTGCGCGTGCTACCGCAGCGCCTCATCGAGCATGGTGAGTTTAACCTATTCCAAGCTGAGATTTCCCAAATGACTTGCGATTCTTGCCAATCGCAGGGGATATCCCAAGCCCCGCCCCTATGTTTACTGCGTCTGAGCTTCACGTCAAGGCCGTTACAGGTCGCTTTCATGCTCGAAACCGTATGCCCGACTTCCCATTTATTGGAGTTTTCGCTACCATCTACTGCATGGTTGAGCTTACTGTTGACGCGGGGATCTGCGGATTCGTCACGGTTATCCGCACATCCTCCTCCGATATGCAGACCGTTTCGATTGAATACGAGACCACGTGCCCCAACGCAGCAAAGGCTCGCGGGGAACTGAAAAGCGTCGATGCGTACGCGGAGTTGTTTCGGAAGCCGCACGAGACCTCGGTCTACGCTGCGCTCTCCAAGCACCTCCCGCACGTGATCTGCCCGCTGTACTCCGGCTTTCTGAAGGCCATCGAGGCAGCCGCCGGACTCGCGCTGCACAAGGATGTGTCGATGAGGTTCACGCCCACTTGAATGAACAAGTCGCTTTGTAGGGCGATCGGAGCGGACCTTCCCATTCTCTTCCTCGCTTCCTCCACGGTCCAGAGACGAGATACTCTCCCATGGCGTCAACAAGAGGCTCGCCCACAAGCAGGTCCTTGCCAGCGGCGGCGCGGAGTGCGCTTTTCTGCCTTTCGTGCTCGAAGTGACGCTGCGCACCTATAAGGCGAGCGAGGCCGGGCAGGGAGATCACCCTCTAAAGGATCAAGCAGGGGAAGAACTGGATCCTTTCAGCGACCTGTGGGCGGAGTCGCAACCGGGTTTATATCTTCTGCACCTTGCACATCGGGTTTTTTGGGATTCACCGATTCACCTTTGCCTTAGCCGCTCGATTGCCTGAGAAAGGGCTTTCCCGGCATTTTCGAGCTGATTTACGATTTCCGTGGTGCTGCTGACTTGCGGGCCGGACCAGCCGTGTGCGCTGTAATCAATTTCAAACTCACACTTCATTTCCCGCTGATGCACGTTCCCTTGCATCCGGATATTCTTTTCGCGATGGACCTCGAAGGCGGCCCCAGCTGCTATGCCGTTCAAGACAATATCACCGAGTTCGTCCTCAGAATCAATCTGGATACTTGAGTCCGGAGCCCCGAAGAGACTTCGGTAGTATTTCCCCGCATATTCTCGGAATGCGCGATAATTAAAAGGTCCCGTGTATCCGAGCAGCAACCGCGGCCAGCGGATCCCCCACATGCCTCGCTCTCTGTACGGCTGTCGGCTGATCTCGATGGGCCCATTCTCGAAGTCACTGCCGACCGCTTGTTTAATGTCCGCTTCCAGATTGATTGGTGCCCTCCCCTCGATTTCGAGCTTGAAAAATACTCTCGAGACCATGTGGTCATCATCGCTGCCATACTCCGGAGAGTCTTGAATGCATTTGAAGAAAGTGACTGCTGCTTTTGCCATTTTTACCCTTCCTGCATTCCTTCCGGCTTCTCTTGTTGGCAGGGGTTGTAGAACAGGCTGCATGACATGCCGACATGGAGCAACCGTCGGGGGGTGATCGCGCTGACAACGTCATAGCCGGCACAGCGGCATCGGTTGTCCACAGAGCGGGAGGACAGGCCAAGCCCCCCCCGTGTTTCAAGCTATTTCTTTGGAAACCCGACACACTGGGCCATGATAACGGTCTGGCTGCTGTCAAGATTCAGAGCCTCTGCGAGCGGCGGCTTGTCTATGGACACGCGAAGTCCCGTCGCGAGATTTGCGGAGGCGCAGAAGATATAGGCATTCTCTGCGATCACGGCTGCATCTGCCCAGGTCATGAACACCTTGTCCCTTTCTACGGCGTCTACTAGATCCTTGGGGAATCCCGGAGGGTATACCATTCGCCTCGCGTCCGACACGTATACCAGTGTTACGGGAGCATCCTTCACGAAGGGTTGTGTGCCGGTCAGCGCACGGTAGTCACCGCTGACATCTGGTTTCAGAGTATTGGTGGCGGCGTCATACACATAGGTGCCTGCCTTCATGACAACGTAGACATCGATTTCAAACCAATCCACGGCCGCGGGAGCCGTCCGAAACCCCTCCTTGGGCCGGTTGATGCCCCAGGCAGCCCACAGCAGGTTGGATAAAGTCTGCATTGGCAGATCAGTACCGGCAAAGTCCCGACTAGTCGCTCGGAGCGTGAGCGCATCCATGACTGGCTTGCCGCCATGAGTCTGTGGGGCTGGGAGAGTGATCGGTTTCAACTCTTGTCCAATCACTAGGCCAGAAACAAGAAGAGCGATTGCAGCAGACATCAGGACCTTGGTAACTCTTGACATTGCTTCCTCCTTTGGGCTTTTCTTTGTTGGTTTTAGATGCACGACAAGCAGCAAGACGAGCCGACGAAGAGCAGCCGTGACTTTCGTCTAGCCTATACCCTCGGTAGAAGCTGTCAATAGGCAGATCTCGGCATGCCGAACCAAAAATCCTTCGGTAGCGCGGCAGGGGTCATGTTCCCGAGCGCGAGGCAGAGAAACGCGAATGCAAGAAACAGTCCGCTGCTGGCCTGAGAGGCCCCGCGCTCTATTGCATACAGGGGAAGCAGGAGCACCGTCCCGTTGCCAAAGGTCCAGCAGGCGAAGGCACAGAGGCAAGGGCCGACCAAATACTTTCTGCGCATCGAGGCTTACACCTCCGAAGAAACCATCGTAGCAGCCGGTGACTCTCCTCGAGCCTATACCCTCTACGACGGCCCTCAACAGGCAGACCCCCAATAGAGAGCAACAGTTTTCTCTATCCTATATCCTTGAGTGGCGGAGTCAAGGGCGTGATACTCCCGTGAAAAGAATGACTCCGAGGACGCGTGTCTGTGATTGACGGTATTTTGCCGATCGCGTCTTGACGGGCGGTTGGGGCCGCTATAGGATGATCGGCGGTTTTGGACTTTCCGAGAAACGTGACGGCCTGGGAGAATGGATGAAGATCAGCTTTCACACCGATGCATTCAACTCGGCGGCTTTCAACTTTGAAAAGTGCCTCCAGTGGGCGCGAAAAAACGATGTCCACAACATTGAATGCGGAGTGATCGAAGGCGTGTCATGGATCCAGGGACTGGGCTACTTCCCCCACGTGTCTCTCGCGGATGATCCCCTGCTGCTCGCGAACAAGATGGAAAGCTACAATGTCCGCTTCTCCCAGGTCGATGCGGCGTATCCGCTCTCGGGAAAGGACGGACCGTATGTCGGCGTTCCGTATGTCATGAAGACTTTCCCGTGGGCGCGCATCGCGGGGGCGCCGAATATTGCCACCACGGACGGCCTTCTGAAGCCGGAAGGGCTCACGGACGCGCAGGCAATGGAGCTCATGAAACAGAGCTATGCCGCGATTGTGGAGATCGCCGAAGTCTACCATATCAGCGTGAACATCGAAATTCACGGTTACTTTACCACCAGACCTGACATGGTTGCCCGGATGCTCGATTTCGCGAAGAGCGACTGGTTCGGTCTGAACCTGGACACGGGGAACTCCTTCATAGCCGGCCAGGACCCCGTCGAGTTTTGCAGGCGCTTCATGGCAAGGATCAAGCATGTCCATGTCAAGGATGTTTCAGAGAGTCTTGCCGCGGCCGCGCGGGGCAAGGAAACGGGAATTGCGGTCAGCCAGTGCGCCATTGGTGACGGCGTAAACGCGGAGAACATCAAGAAAGTCCTTGGTCTGCTGCGTGACCACGGCTACGCCGGGGCGCTGAGCATGGAGTGCGAGGGCCAGGGAGGCCCCCTGATCGAGAAATCTCTCTCCTGGCTGCGGCGCACGCTGAAGGAACTCGGAATCCCTGAAGAACGCTGATTCTTCAGAAGAAACTCCAAGGAGGTGTCTCATGGCAAGACGATTGCTTATCGGCCCAAAAGTTTTTGCAATAGCCCTGGCCGTCTTCGCGCTGGTAGCAGGAGACATGGTTCTCTTCGCCGCACCGACGGCTGGCAAACAGCTGGTGTACGGGTATGTCACGCCAGGGCCCGACACGTGGTACAAGCGGGACGTGGACGGCTTTGTATTCGCAGCGCAGCGAGTCGGGGCAAAGGTGATCGTGCTGAACTCCGACTACAACGCGGAGAAAGAGATCGCGAACATCGACTCGCTTATCAACCAGGGCGTGGACGGCATGTGCGTGTTCACGTTCAACCAGAACGGGGCGAACATCGCGGCAAAAAAGTGCGCCGCGGCGAATATCCCGCTGGTGGTCACCGACAATGTCGGCCAGGTCCTGAAATCAGGCTCTGACATCGTCGCGGCCATTGATTTCGACTGGAACGCAATGGGGAAGGATGTCGCGCAGTACATCGCGAAGACCTACCCCGGGGAAAACATAGCCGTCATCATGGGCCTTTTCGAGCACATCCCGGTTCAGATGTTCCGAGCCTCGTTCGAGCCCACCGTGGAACAGCTTGGCAAGAACAAGATCATCGCTGTACGCGATGGACGCTATGACCCGAACGAAGCTGTCAACCAGGCCCAGGACCTCATCCAGTCCGGCCAGAAGTTTTCCGTGCTCTTCGTCTTCAACGACGAGATGGGAGTCGCGGTTGTGCGGATGCTCAAGACCAGGGGCCTGCTGAACAACCCCATCAAGGTCATCACGACCAACGGCGCGCCCTACGGCATCGTGGCCATGAAGGAAGGCGGGATCAAGTATTCCGTCTCCAGCTCTCCCGGCTGGGAAGGGATGATCTCTTTCCTTGCCCTCCAGGCCTACGTGACGGGCAAAGTCACCAGGACCAACCAGCAGATCCTTCTGCCCATCGCCTCCATCACCCCGAAGACCATAGACGACAAGATGAAGGTCATTCCCTGGGACATCGACGCCGTCTGGCTCGATCTCACCAAGAAGTACTTCCCCGAATACACGGGCCTGTACTGATCACCATTCCGCGCGGGAGGGCCCTCCCGCGCGGCTTCTTTTCCGCACCGAAACAAATGCAGGAGAATCGCGTGCTCGCGTCCATCCGCGGCGCAACCAAGACGTACGGCACCCACAAGGCGTTGAACAACGTGAGCTTCGAGCTGCAGGAGGGAGAAGTCCACTGCCTCGTCGGTGAAAACGGGGCGGGAAAATCCACGCTTACGAAACTGCTTTCGGGGGCCATCACCCCGGATGCCGGCTCCGTTGTCATCCAGGGGAAGGAATACAAGGGCCTTTCCCCGCGACAGGCAATAGAGCTGGGCGTATCCACCGTGTACCAGGAGGCCGAGCTCATCGAGAGCCTCACGGTTGCAGACAACATCTTCCTGGGAGCGGAGCGAAGAGCCGCCTTCCCCCTCGTTGTGAACACTCGTCACCAGAACGAGAAGGCCCGGGCGCTGATCCAGTCACTCCATCTCAGCCTCGGAGAAGACACCCTGGTAGAGAACCTTTCCTCCGCCCAGAAGCAGATGCTCCAGATCGTAAAAGCGCTCCACCAGGATGCGAAGATCATCATCATGGACGAGCCGACCAGCTCTCTGGGCCTGGAGGAAACCAATTCTCTCATGGACCTGATCCGGGACCTCAAGCGCAAGGGAATCGGGATTATCTACATCTCACACTACCTGGAGGAGATCTTCGAGATCGGAGACACCATCACCATCCTCAAGGACGGAGAGAGCATGGGTACCTTCGCTGCAAACCGGGTTGATATGGCCACTGTCATCCGCAAGATGGTGGGTAGAGATGCCTCGCTCTTTTACACCAAGGAGACCGTGGAGCCAGGTCCCGTTCAAGTCGAGTTGCGTCACCTCAGCCGTCACGGCGTTGTTGAAGATGTGAGCTTCGAGGTGCGCCGGGGTGAGGTGTTCGGAATCGGAGGGCTGGTGGGCTCCGGAAGGAGCGAGCTTGTCAACCTGATCTTCGGCGCAGACAGGCGGGACGGCGGCGAGATCCTGATCAACGGCCGGGTCCTGTCGATCAACTCCCCTTCTGACGCGGTGCGCGCCGGGATCTGCCTTATTACGGAGGACAGGAAGAAGCTCGCAATGTTTGCCCCCCGCAGCGTCACGGAGAACGTCGCCATCGTGCACAACGAGCGTTATGAGCCGCCAGTGCTGAATCTCGCCGCTGAGCGCCGGCAGGTGCAGGAGATGGTGCGGAGGCTGCGAATCGCGGTCACCGACGAAGAATCGCAGACCATCGCCGAGCTTTCGGGGGGCAACCAGCAGAAGGCGATCATCGGGAGATGGCTCCTGAGCGAGGCGACTCTCTATATATTCGACGAGCCGACCAAGGGCGTGGATGTCGGGGCGCGCGCCGAGATATTCGGCCTTATCGTGGAGCTTGCCAGGAATGGAAAGAGCATCATCATGGTGTCCTCCGACATGCCCGAGCTGATATCCATGAGCGACCGCATTGGCGTCATGCGGGGCGGACGCCTCACGCACGTGCTCGACCGGGCAGGAGTCACCGAAGAAACTCTCATCAAGTACTTTGTCGGAGTCTGACATGCAGAGAACGCTTGCGATCTTCAGGAACCAGTGGGTCTTCCTCCTCATCGTGGAGGCGGCCCTCGCCATCGTAACCGGGCTCATCAACCCGCGTTTCTTCGGGCTCAACAACATTGAAAACATCCTCGAGCAGGTCTCCGTCCTTGGCCTCGTGGCCGCAGGGGCCACGCTGCTGATGATATCCGGCAACTTCGACATTTCCGTGGGCGCGAATATCGGGATATCCGCGTGCGTCATGGCCATCATGATCAAGGCGGGTTATGGCTATGTGGTTCCCGTCATCGTGGGAGTCCTGCTGGCAACCTTCAACTGCTTCTTTGTCGGATCCTGCTCCATCCTTTTCCGCGCTCCCTCCTTCATCATCTCCCTTGCGTGCATCGGGATATTCCGGGGAATTGCTCTGGCGTTTACAAAGGGAGTGTTGCAGCTCATTTATGGAAAGTTCGAGTTTTTGGGGACGAAGAGATTCTTCAACATCGTCCCGCTGCTTTTCATCATCAGCATCGCGGGGTGCCTGGTAGTCCACTTCATCCTGAAATACATGAAGCTGGGGCGACGAGCGTTTGCCATCGGCAGCAATCCCCAGGCGAGTTACCTCTCCGGGATTCCGATAAACCTGAACAAGCTCGTTTTCTTCATCATCAACGGCATCCTGGTCGGCGTCGCGGCAACGCTGCTGCTGTCCCGCATTGGCGCAGCGCAGCCCTCCACGGGAAGCGGCATCGAGCTGCAGGCAATCGGCGCCGTTGTCATCGGCGGCACCCCGATGACGGGCGGAAAAGGAAAGATAATCGGCACGTTCTTCGGCGTACTTCTGACGGGGATCATCTCGAACGCGCTGAACATGCTCCAGGTAAACGCATACTTCCAGGACGTGGCCATCGGAGCCCTGATCCTTGTATCCCTCGCCGTCAGTGCATTCAGCCAGCGCTGAGGGCGCCCGTTTTCCCCGGGCGGCACATTGAAAGGCTCGAACCGATCAAGGAGCGAAATCGCGTGCCCGGTCGACAGGAGGAGTCCATCAGTATGAATGAAATGCCCTACCGACACGTTGTCCTTTTCAAGTTTCACGAGCACACCGATGAGAAGACAGTACGCGACATTGAAAAGGCTTTCGGTGAACTTGCCGCAAAGCTTCCCTTTGTCACAGGGTTCGAATGGGGACGCAATTCAAGCCCGGAGAAGCTCGACCGAGGATTCACGCATTGCTCCATTGTCAGCTTCCGCCGAGCGGCAGACCGAGACACCTATCTTCCCCATCCCGAGCACCAGGCTTTCTGCAGGAAATACCTCGATCCCAACCTCGAGGAAGTCTGCGTCGTGGATTTCAGGGCCGAGGCCTGACAGGGAGCATCAGTTCCCTGGAATCGCGGTAACGACGCTGACCTTCATTTCCTTGAGCCTCAGGTTCGCAATGGCTGCGACCACGACCGCAAGATAGTTTATGGGTACGTTCATGCAGGTGCTTCCTGTAGAAGAAAACTATACAAAGACAGCCTATGCACAGAGTTAAATCGCGTGGAATCGTGTGTATATTAGGAATCCATGGAAATCGGAATCTACTCATTCGCTGACCTGACGCCCGACGTTCAGACCGGGCAGAAAATCAGCCCCACGGAACGCATGCGCGAGATCGTTGAAGAGATCGAGCTTGCCGACCAGGTGGGGCTGGATGTGTACGGTCTCGGGGAGCACCATCGCCCTGATTTCGTCAGCTCGGCGCCGGTCGTGGCTCTTGCCGCCGGGGCCGCGCGGACAAAACGGATTCGGCTGACCAGCGCCGTATCGGTGTTGAGCTCCGACGACCCGGTGCGGGTATACCAGTCTTTTGCCATGCTGGACCTCCTGTCTGCCGGCAGGGCGGAAATCATGGCAGGCAGGGGGTCGTTCATCGAGTCCTTTCCCCTGTTCGGCTATGACCTGGACGATTACGACGAGCTGTTCCAGGAAAAACTCGACCTGCTCCTTGCCATCCGGGAAAATGAGCACGTCACGTGGTCCGGCAAGTTCAGGCCTCCCATCGAGGGTCTGGGCGTGTATCCCCGCTCACAGCAGCAGCCCCTCCCCGTCTGGGTGGCGGTTGGCGGGAGCCCGGATTCAGCCGCGCGCACTGCACAGCTCGGCCTGCCCATGGCACTGGCGATCATCGGCGGACAGCCGGAGCGGTTCGCGCCGTTCGTTCAGCTCTACAGGGACGTCGCCCGCGAGTCCGGGCATGATCCGGCGAAGATCAAGGTGAGCATCAACTCTCACGGATACATTGCTGACACTTCACAGGGGGCAGCCGAGGAACACTACCCGTACATGGCCGCCCTCATGTCGAAGATCGGCCGGGAACGGGGATGGCCCCCCATGAGCCGGGCCCAGTTCGAGGCCGACCGGGGGCCTCGGGGCCACCTGCTGCTGGGCAGCCCGCAGGAAGTCATCGACAAGCTGTTGTTCGAGCACAGCATTTTCGCCTATGACCGGTTCCTCATCCAGTTCAGCGTCGGAACCATGCCCCACGACAAGATGATGCATTCAATCGAGCTCCTCGGGACCAGCGTGGCTCCCGCCGTGCGGAAAGAAACTGCCGGGGCATGAAGCTGTTCGAACCGTACCTCCTGGGCAATCTACCGCTCCCGAACCGGATCTGCATGGCACCCATGACCCGCAACCGTGCAACCGGCACGGTGCCGCAGCAGATGGCGGTGATCCACTACGCGGCACGGGCCGGCGCAGGGCTCATCGTCAGCGAGGCCACGCAGGTCTCGGCGCGGGGACAGGGCTACCAGGACACGCCGGGCATTCACACCGCAGCACAGGTTCAGGCATGGCGCGCCGTCACGGACGCAGTGCACAGGGGGGGTGGACGGATGTTTGTCCAGCTCACGCACGTCGGTCGGCTCTCCCACTCGGATTTTCACGGTGCGCCGCCGGTTGCCCCTTCCGCCGTACGGCCGGTCGGGTTCATTCGTACGCCCCGGGGCATGAAGCCCTATGAGGAGCCGCGGGTGCTTTCTCCTGCAGAAGTGCGGCAGATTGTCGATGAGTTCGGGCAGGCGGCTGCGCGGGCACGGGAGGCGGGATTCGACGGGGTGGAGATCCATGGCGCCAGCGGATTTCTCATCGACCAGTTTCTCCAGTCGGGCACCAACCTGAGGACGGACGAGTACGGAGGCAGCCTGGAGAACCGTGTTCGGTTCGCGCTGGAGATCGTGGAAGCCGTTGCCGGCGGATGGGACAAGACACGGGTCGGATTCACGGTGTCCCCCGGGGGCGGCCACAAGGGCATCAGGGACGAGAATCCCCTGGAGACATTCGCATTCGCGGCACGCTCTCTGGACCGGCAGGGCGTCGGCTACGTGCACGTTCTCGAAGAGCCCATCAACGAGCTGAGCCCGGCCCGGCTTGTGCGGGAAAACTTCAAAGGCGCGCTCGTCAGCAGCGGCAATTACACGAGGGACTCGGGGGAAGAAGCGCTTCAGTCCGGGGTCGCAGACCTCATTGCGTTCGGCCGGGCCTTCACTGCCAACCCTGACCTCGTGGAGAAACTTCGCGCCGGGGCCCGGCTGTTCCTTCCCGATCCGAAGACTTTCTATTCAGGCGGGGCGCAGGGATATATCGACGCCGCTATCCGCCGAACGTGAGCGCGGTTTCTTTCAGCAGCGCAGGTATCGGGAGTCGCCTGCGGGCAGATGTCCTCGCATTTTCCGCATTCGATGCAGGCGTCCGGCTTCCCCGCTATTCGCGTGTAGCCGGTGAGCCACGGATCCTTCGTGTCCCACATGGCGGCGGCATTGAGGGCCGCCAGCAGCTCGGGAATCTCCACGCCCTGCTCGCACGGCATGCAGTAGCGGCAGGCGGTGCAGTCGGCCTTTGTCCGCGCCCGCATGGCTGCCCGCGCCGCGTCGTACACGGCGAGATGCTCCGGGGTCAGTGCACCGGGCCGGCGGCATCGGCCACCCGCAGATTCTCTTCCAGCTGCGCAGGATCGTTCATCCCGGAAAGCAGGAGGCTGACGCCCGGCTCGTTCCACACGTATCGCAGGGCCCACTCGGCGGGGCTCCAGCCCTCGCGGTCGCTTGTCGAAGACCGCCTGCATTTCAGGAGGCAGGTTCTTTGCGAGGCGTCCGCCCTTCAGGGGCTCCATCACCACCACGCCCACGCCCTTCTCGGCCGCGTAGCGCAGGCCCGAATAGCCCGCCTGGTAGTCCGTATCCATGTAGTTGTATTGCAGCTGGCCGAAGGCCCAGCCGTCGTACTCGTCGATGATGCGGGGAAAGTCATCCGCGCTGGCCGTGAAATGAGAACGCCGGAAAGCGGATGAGCCCGCGTTCGCCGCGCGCTCTGCAAGAAACTCGCGCACGCCGAGGTCCCGCATGCGGTCCCATGACTGCCCCGTCAAGTCCGTGCACGAGGTAAAAGTCGATGTGGTCCGTCTGGAGCCGTTCGAGCTGCTGCGATGAGAAAGCCAGTCCATTTCCTCTCGAGTCTTGATGATCTGCTGCGGCAGCTTTGTTGCCAGCAGCACCCTGTCGCGCCATCCGCCTGACAGGGCGCGCCCGACGAACGGCTCACTCTGCCCGGGCTGTCCGAATTTCGTCGCGTGATAGAACCACGCGGTGTCCACGTAATTGACGCCCTTTTCGATGGCATCGTGCAGCAGCCGTGTCGGCATGCAGCCACGTCTATCCGGTCCGGGAGCGCCCAGGGTGGGCAGCCGCATGCAGCCGAATCCGAGGACCGAGACATTGATGCCAGTACGTCCAAGAGTGCGATATTTCACGTGTAGTCTCCTGTTTCCCGCTGATCAAACGGAGCGGAATTGTGTGACGGGCAGTGGCGATGCCTGCAGGTTCAGGGCAACGAAATCTTCGGGAAGCCCGGCTGCCTGCGCCACCTTCGACGGCGTAAAGCCTGCAATGGAGCCCTACTATAATTGCATTGGCGATTCTATGCAAGGACGGGGACCTTCGAGAGTTACCCTGGACCGGGGCTCTTGTCCCTCAGGTAGAGAAGAGCACGGCTCCCTTTCCTGGGGATCTTCTCCGGCGGGTTCTCGATCAGGAAAATTCTGGAAGGTTCCAGCACGCCCGGACGGAGAAGGTATTCCTTGACGCTTTCGGCCCGACTGGCGGCGAGCAGTCGAAGATCGCCAGTGTCATTTTTCGAATCCACGGAACCTTCGATGTCGAGCAGGATCTCCGGCCAGCGCTTCAAGCCCTCGAGAACAGTATTCAGCTTCGCGGCTTCCAGCGGAATGAGATCCGCGCTCCCGGGAGAGAACTCCTGGAACCCGAGCTCTTCGCCCCCGCCTCCCGATTGGGCTCCCAGCGCCGTAAATGGAAATGCCGCAGTCACTGTGAAGGGATGAATCACTCCGTCGATGATCGCCTTTTGAAGGTCAACCGTGGGATCATCCAGCGCGACTGCAATCGGAACGTGCAGCGTGATTTTCCCGTTGGCGTCCTTCAGAAGCGCAAGGGCCAGGGGCACCGGGAGCTTTGTTGCCTCCAGGCTTTCCGTCTTCCGGCCCAGAGTGAGCCCGTCAATTGAAATTGTATTCTCGAGGTTGAGCGTCCGCCGTTGAATCAGGCACTTGACCTCCAGGCTGAAATCTCCTGCCGTCAGCTCGTAACCGAGGTACTTTGCCGAATACGGGCTGAGCGGGACGAGGTTGACATTCTGAAGGAGCCCGCGGACGCTGGTTTCTCCCAGCTTCCCGATCGGGTCGGTCTTCCCGGAAATCTGAAGCGGGGCGAGCTTCTCTATTCTTGCATTGACAGACACGGGTACCGGTCCCGGACTCGCCGTGGAGAGCGCTCCAATACGGATGTCCAGCAGCGTCACTGCCATCCTCACGGGCGGTTCGACGGAAGGGTCGGTGAACGCCAGCGCTCCATCCTGGAGCGAGATCTCTCCGACCGTTGCACCGGGAGGGCTCGTCTGGAAGGTCGGGCGGGTCAGCAGCAGCTCCTTCCACTCCGCTGTTTCGCGGCCGAAAACATGGGTCACTTCGGCGGCGAAATTCGCCAGGCGTATCGTGCCGACGGCAGCGCTCCACCTCGCGGGCGGCCGATCCAATGCAGGGGAAGGAATGCGCGCAGGCTTCAGCAAGTGCTCGATGTTGAGTGTCCTGTCTGCAAGGCGCCTCACGGAAGCAGATATACCGCTGAGGAGCACCGAGTCTACCGTGATCCTCTGGCGGACCAGGTCCACATCCGCGCCGCTCACCGAAAGCCCCTCAAGTCCAAACAGGGGAGCTGTCCCCCCCTGCTCGTCCACCTTGAGAGACCTTCCCAGGAGCACACCGTTGGACAAGTTCGCGGTGAACGAGTCACGGGCAAGATTCACTTCATACGAGGAGCGCGCCGTGAGGGTTCCTTCCACGACCGTGAAGTCGAAGCGATCGCTGAAGTACGGGGAGTACTTGCGTACCACCACATCTTCCGCAGAAGCCTGCCCCCGGGAGCTCAGAGGATGCACGCGGAAGGACCCGTTCCAGGAAAACCTCTCGCCCGATTCCGAGACGGCCGTGATCGAGAATGAGTTGTCGTGCATGGGAAGCGTCGAAAAGTTCTTCACGGTCGCAGTGATTCGGCTGATAGTGGTGGAGAAGCCTCCGGGGACGGCGTCGTCGCGGAACTGGAGGCTTCCGTTCAGCAGACGCACCACGTCGAAACGGAGTCGAAGGGTTTTCGGCCAATCCAGGAGGAGCAGGTCGGAAAAGTTCAGCGAGCCCCGGGCATTTCGAGCGACGTTCGCAGACGGTTCCAGAATAACGGCTTCCTTGAACACCCAGGCATGATGCAGGAGCGAGGACATTGGAGCGAGTGTTGCGGACAGGGTGTCGAGTGAGAGGATGGTGCCGCCGTTGGAGTCCTCGATCCGCAACCCGTGGGCAGACAAGGACATGTCGAAAGGGTTGAAATCGATCTTCTGAACAGCAACCACACGACCCAGGAACTTCGTCAACGCCTGGACGGCGATACTTTTCAGGATCACCGGCACGAGCAGGAAGCCAAGGGCCGTGTACAAGAGAGTGAATCCAACGGCTGCTGCCAGGAACTTCCTGAATCCTGCGGCCGGAAGTTTCATGACGTTTTCCCGGGCGGACAGGTGAATCCCAGCATCTTTCAAATGTATGCATGGAAATCCCGGCCGTGCGTGCGCTGGCGCACGGAAACTCAAAGGAAGTCAGAAACGACGGCCATCGCCACGTTTGCCGGGACTGCATGGTTGATGAACCTGCGAAGGCAGAGCTTCAGCCCTTCTTCCGTCTTTCCATGATTTCGTCAATACGGGCCTTGTGCCGTCCACCCTCGAAAGGAGTCTCCAGCCACACGTCGGCGATCATCGCCGCGAGTTCGTGACCGATGACGCGCGCGCCCATGCAGAGAACATTCGTGTCATTGTGAAGGCGCGCCATCCGTGCGGTGTACGGCTCGCTGCAGACCACGGCGCGAATCCCCTGGACCGCGTTGGCCGCAAGGCTCATTCCGACGCCAGTTCCGCAGAGGAGTATCCCTCTTTCGCACTCTGCCGACGCAAGGAGCTGGCTCACCTTCCATGCAACCGCCTGGTAGTCCACCCGCTGGCCCGAGTCCGTTCCGGCGTCAACGACGTCGTACCGCCCTTTCAGGTGCTCGATGAGGCTCGACTTGAGCTCCACCGCGATATGGTCCGATCCGATCGCAACCTTCATTTCTTCTCCTTCAACCCGTTCTGGCCGTGCAGCTGGTCAGGATACCGCATCGAGCGTTTCCCCGGCTATCCGGGCCCATTGCCACAAACGTGCAGGCTCGTGGCAGACCGTGCTGATGTCCTTGAGGATGATCTCCACGTTGCATCCGTTTTCGGGCCGAGTCTTCGCTGGGCTCGGTTCTTATGGCTGTCGTATCGTGCTATAGTTGCACGATGGCGATTTGTGAGCTCACATAAGACCATCATGAGACCGGCGCTGGTTCTCCGCTCCTCGTGCAGGCAGAGCCCGCTCCGTGCCAGCCGGTCTGTCTTCATGCCATTCGTCGGCGTCCTGCTTGCCCTTGCAGGATGCGTGACCGCGGCCCTTCATGCCCATCCCTGTCGTCGGGGACGAGTACAGCATCCCCCCGGGCTTTCGAATCGTCGGGTATTTTCCGTCGTGGTCGGGACAGCCGGCGGATATCCAGTTCCGGGCCCTGACCCACATCAACTATGCGTTCCTTGAAGCAAACAAGGCGGGAGGATACCAGCCGGTGCCTTATCCGCAGAAACTGAGCGAGGTCGTTGCCGCGGCTCATGCCTACGGGGTCAAGGTTCTCGGATCCCTGGGCGGCTACAATGACGGCAAGACCGACGCCTTCGATACGATCGCCGCTGACGCAGGGATTACCGGCCGCTTTGTCGACAACACGCTTGCCCTCGTGGACGATTTCCAGCTCGACGGCGTCGACATCGACTGGGAGTACCCGAGCCTTGCGGCAGCAGACAACTATGCCGCCCTCATGCACGCCCTTGCGGCCCGGCTGCATGCAGCGGGCAAGCTTCTCACGGCTGCCGTCAGCGCAACAGGCTTCCACGGCAGCGCCATCCCCGACGGGGTAATCGCCGACGTGGACTTCCTCAATATCATGGCCTATGACGACGGTTATGGTCGAGCCGGGCATGCACCACTCGACCTACGATTTTGCCTTTGACGCCATTCACTACTGGAGGGATGACCGCGGGGCCCCGGGCTCCAAGCTGGTGCTCGGTGTCCCCTTCTACGGCCGCAGTCTCAAGGACCGGCATTCGAAGACATTCAAGGGCATCCTTGCCGCGGATTCGGCTGCCCCGGGCAAGGATGTCTCCGGAGATTTCGGCTACAACGGGTTTGCAACTCTCCGGGAGAAAACCCTTCGTCTTGCCCACAACCTCGGGGGCGGCATCATGATCTGGCAGATCGCGCAGGATGCCCCGGGGACCGAGTCCCTGCTGAATTCCATTTTCGATGCCGTGAAGGTGCCGCGGGACCAGTCCGGACTTCCTTCAGCGGATGAGCCCGCGCCGTAACGGCGGGAAGCGGTCCGTGGCCGTGACATGGCCGGGGGCCCCGGACGCCTTTTCAGGCTCCGGTGTCTCGCGTACATTGGAGTCCATGAGTGACCCGCGCATAGTCCTGGTGACCGGCGCATCCTCCGGAATCGGGAGGGCCAGCGCTGCGCTCCTGGCACACCACCGCTGCCGCGTCTTTGGAATCGCGCGAACCGCTCCTCCGGCGCACGACGGGAGCTTTGCCTTCCTCCCCGGGGACATCCGGGACGACGGCTCAGTGCGGGAGTGCGTTTCCCGCGTGCTGCGGGAAGCCGGCCGGATCGATGTGCTTGTGAACTGCGCCGGGGTCATTGTCGCGGGGCCTGCGGAAGAGATGCTCCCCGACGAAATCATGGACCAGATTCAAACCAACCTCCTGGGCACAATGCGCATGTGCCAGGCGGTTCTCCCTGCCATGAGGAAGCAAGGGGGCGGCCGCATTATCACCGTCGGCTCACTGGCCGGGCTGATGGGGCTGCCCTTCCAGTCAGCATACAGCGCGAGCAAGTACGGCATTGAAGGTTACTCCGAGTCCCTCCAGATGGAAGTCCAGCGATTCGGAATACGGGTGGTGGTGGTTGACCCGGGAGACATTGCTACCGAGATCACGTCGCACCGAAAGGTGACGCGGGGCAGCGGGAGCGGGTCCCCCTACAAGCAGAACTTCGATGATGCGATGCGTTCCCAGGCAGAGAGCGAGAGGCATGGGTGGAAGGTGGAAAGGGTCGCGCGGCTCATCGAGCGGATCGTGCGTTCCCGGTCGGCCACGGTTCCGGTATACCCCCGGACCATTTGTGGAACGCATCAGCCCGGTTGCGCGCCGCTTGATACCGGACCGGCTCTACCTGAAGATTGTCGCAGGGTTCAGCGGCGTGCGGGCGAACACCCGGCCCCGGCGGTGACTGCCGGACGAACAGCCGCGCTTTTTGACTATTCACCGCGGAATTGCGACCTTCGTTGTCATCATGAGCATACTCGGAATCCATCATATCACGTCCCTTGCAAGCGATCCGCAGCGGAACCTCGAGTTCTACGCCGGTTTTCTCAGGCTTCGGCTGGTCAAGCAGACGGTCAATTTCGACGCACCCGACGTCTATCATCTCTACTACGGAGACGATATCGGCCGTCCCGGCACCATCCTGACGTTTTTCCCATTCCCCGGAGCGGCGCGGGGAAAAAGGGCGCCGGTGAAACCTCGGCAGTTGCGTTTTCCGTCCCGGGTGGTGCATTCGATTTCTGGATCCAGCGGCTCTCCCGGGCATGGCATGCCGTTCACCGGGCCGGAGAAACGGATGGGTGAATCGGTCATCTCTTTCGAGGATCCGGATGGCATGGTGGTCGAGCTTGTCGAGGATCCGGGGCGGACGGGACGGATTCAGCGATCCGTCGCTTTCACGGCATTACCATCACCCATGAGGATGCGGGACCGACGACAGCGTTCCTCACCGGCAGCCTCGGCTTTGCCTCCGTCGGCTCCGAAGGAAGCCGTCACCGCTTCCTCGCGGGTGAAGCTGGAAGGGTCGACATCCTTGAAAATCCGGATTCCCCACCTGCGCGGCAGTCGGCGGGATCCGTTCACCACGTGGCGTGGAGGGTGAAGGACGATGACGAGCAACTGCGGTGGCCTCCGAAGCTCCGGGCCGCGGGGGCGGCCCCGACCCGGGTCGTCGACAGGTGCTACTTCCACTCGATCTACTTTCACGAGCCGGGCGGAGTGCTTTTCGAGATAGCAACGGATCCGCCCGGGTTTGCAATCGATGAGTCGGCGGCGGCTCTCGGAACCCGGCTGCAGCTCCCGCCGTGGCTCGAGCCGGAGCGGGCGAGGATAGAGAGGCACCTGCCTCCGCTGAACCTGCCGGCGCGGGCAGAACGGGGCACCCCGTGAGCGCAGCTCAGAAAGCCGCGGATCCCCACGCGGGCCAGCCCGTCCTCGCGGCAGGCGCTCCTCTTGATCGTGCCCGGGCAGCAATGATCATGGTGCACGGCCGCGGAGCGTCGGCCGAAGACATCCTCTCCCTCTCGGAGGAGTTTCCAGACTCCGCCTTTGCATACCTGGCGCCGCAGGCGGCAGGGTCAGTCTGGTACCCGCAGAGCTTCCTCTCCCCGATCGCTGCAAACGAGCCCGGACTTTCATCGGCCCTTGCCGTGCTTGCAGGAATCCTGGCCCGGGTGCATGACGCCGGCATCCCTTTCCAGCGGGTCATCCTGCTCGGATTCTCCCAGGGCGCCTGCCTTGCGCTGGAGTACGCCGCGCGGAACGCCCGCAGGTACGGGGGTGTTGCAGGCTTGAGCGGCGGGCTGATCGGCCCTGCCGGCACCGCCCGGGACTACGACGGCTCATTTGAAGGCACGCCGGTGTTCCTGGGGTGCAGCGTGACGGACCCGCACATTCCCCGGGAGCGTGTTGAACATACGAATGATGTCATGCGCTCACTCGGGGCGGAGGTGACGATGCGCCTGTACCCCGACCCGGGCCACTCAGTGAACGAGGACGAGGTGGAGTTCGTGCGGGCAATGATCGGCGCCGTGGAAAAATAGCGCGGGCCCCGGCATTTTGTGCCGGAGCCCTCCGATTCCTGTTCTCCTACTTCGCGCCCATGACCGGGTACTGCACCTGCGGGTCGAATTCACCCTCCCGTGTCTCGCTGCCGAGGGGAGGAATGATGAACTTCATGCCCGGCTCGATGAGGTCGGGGTTCTTTGGATTCTCCAGCAGGTCCTTGTTCGCATCGTACAGGAGCCTCCATTTCCACGGGTCGTTGTAGACGAAGGGAAACGCGGCGATCCTCCAGAAGCAGTCCCGCAAGGGAAGCTGCAGGCGCACCGTGTAGTACTGCGGGAAGGCGGCCGGCTGCGGCGAGGCGGCCGGCGGCTCTTTCGGAGGCGCCTTGGCAACCGGTGCCACGTTCGCAAGGGCGGCGATGGCTGACTTCGAGAGGTCGATGCTCGTCGGAAAGTCCTTCCCGTCCAACGCCGTCTTCGCTCCCGCCACGGCGGTAACGGCCGTTGCGTAGGCGTCCTTGTAATGAATGTCGGCGTCTATGGACTTCGCGTAAGCAACCCGGTCCTTCGCAATGGAAAGATAGCCGTTTGCCCGGTAGAACTGGGTCATCATGGCCACGTAGTCGTCCGATTTGGCCAGGTTGTCCTTGGCCTGCGCCGACAGTGCGGCGGAGGCGTCGTAATCCCCTTCGTTGAGCGCCCTCTGCGACTGTACGAGCTGATCCTGGGCCGCATGATAATACTGGTTGTCCAGGAGGGACTGTGCGGTAAGCGGCGCGGCCGCGGCTCCAAGAAAAAGGGCGATCCCGGCAAGAACCAGAATTGGTGTCTTCATCTTCTTCACTCCCTACAACCCGCTGACGCCGACGGTGAAGCCTTCGTCCTTCAGTGCCTTCTGCGCGTCATCGGCCTTCTGCTGCGAGGCTGTCCGGTCCTGCTGGGCGCTCTGCAGCGCCTGGACGGCTGCGTCCTTCTTCTGCTGCGCGGTCTTGGCCACGGCATCGAATTCGTCGCGCGACTGCATGAAATCCTTGCTCGCACCATCGATGTCCGCCGCGTCCTTTTCCTTCAGGGCGCGCATGTAGCTATCATTTGCCTGGGCATAGTCATCCTTGACCGCGACCGAGGCCTTCAGGTCGTCCGCTGCCTTCTTGGAGGCCTCGGTCTGCGCCTGCAACCTGGCAAGATACTGCGCCCCCCCCTTGGTGATCACGGCGTTGTACTCCGTTATTGCAGACTGCAGGGATTTCTTCGACGCGGCGTTGTCTTTGCCGTACGAATCCTGCCCCGCCTTCAGGTCCGCGTTTGCAGCGGCATAGTCTCCGGGGTCATAGTCGCCGAGGCCGTACGCGTCAACTTTCTGCCGGAGGCTCTTTGCCTGCGAAAGCTCCGCGTCAGGGGCAGCCGTTGCGGGCTGCTCGGCTGGAGCCGTTGCCGGAGCGACGGGTTGCTTGGGCGGCGTGCTTGCGCACGAAACCACGAGGAACAGCGCCGCGGCGGACGCGGCCAGGAAGACGATCCTTCTCATGTGATCACTCCTTCACTTTAATGTACTCATACTCAGGTAGAGGACGGAGGAATTCTGCCACCGAACGAATGACACTCCTGTCGAATTTCTACTACAAACAAGGGGCGGGCGGGAAGACCCGCCGGCCCGCCCGATCTTCCGCGGACCGCGCCCGCCGGGTCAACCGGCGCCCTTCTCCTCCGCATCATCGGGGGCGCCCGGTTCAGGCTGCTTCAGGTCTTCAAGGTTCAGGAACGATTCTTCAGGTTTCATCTTTGAATCCGCGTACATCCGCATGGTCAGGCCGGGGTCCGCGTGGCCGAGTCCTGCCGCGACGGCCTTCACGTCCTTCCCCCTCTTGATCTGGATGACCGCCCACGTGTGCCGCAGCTGCTGTGCAGACACCTCTTTCCCGATGGACTTCAGTGATTCGTGCTTGAGGCGGTTTGTCACGGAAACCCTGCTGTACGGCTTGCCGTTGTGCTCGAACAGCCAGGTGGTCCCCTGGAAATGCTTCCTGATCCTGTCCAGGAACTCTTTCTTCACGTGAATGACCCGCTCCTTCGACCCCTTCCCGACAATCCGGATTTCCACGAAGCTCTTTTTGGCTGCCTTCAGGTCGGAGATCCGGATCCCCAGCATCTCGGAGACCCTCACCCCCGTGCTCACGAGGAAGTTTGCCATCAACCGGACCGTCGCATCCTTTGTCCCGGCCACGAACTCACGCGCTTCCTCGACACTGAGGACTTTTCCCGACGGCACCCCGAGATGCTCGATCCTCCGCAGCTTGACGGCCTTCAGGATGTCTTCAAGCCTGTATTTTTTCCTCAAATCGTCGGCGAACGCACTCCTCTTGAAGGCGTGCCGGACCCGGCTCTTTGCTGCGGCGATCTTCCTGTTGATCGTGGCCGGCGAATACCGTTTTTCGTCATGCTCTTCATCGAGCCATTTCACGTACTGGTCCAGCCCTTCCACGATGAACAGCTTCCGTTCCTTGATGAACCTGATGAACTGGCGGACATCAGATCGGTAGGTGTCCCGTATTCCCTCGAGCTCCTCCAGGAGTTTCTGGTAGCCCTTCTTCGGCTCCCGTTTCACGCTCATGGGCACCGCCCCCTTTACGATATATCACAGTATTGTGACTCTGTAATGTAACAAATAAATGCCGGACCGGCAAGCCGGGCACCCGCGCGGCGGGCATTGCAGGGAATGCCGCTACGAGCCGGGGAAAAGGTCGACCAGTCCGGGAACGCTCATGCTCTCCAGCAGCCGCCGGTCGCGGAGGATCTCGACCACGGCCGCTGCCTTGTCCCCCGGAAGCGCCGACGAGAGGTTGGCCCGGAGCTTGGCAAAGAGAAGGGGAAGACTCTCTGCGCGCCTGCGGCGATGTCCCAGGGGGAACTCAACGGCCACCTCCGCGGTTTCCGTTTTGTCGTCGAAGAAGACCTGCACCGAGTTGGCAATCGAGCGCTTGTCAGGGTCGAGGTAGTCTTCGGAGTAGCGGCGGCATTCCTCCACGACCATCCTGTCGCGCAACCGGTCAATGCGCGGATCCCGGGCCGTCTCTTCCTCGTAGTGCTCCGCCCGGAGGTCTCCATGGAGGAGCGCCACGGCAACCGCGTACTGAAGGCAATGGTCGCGATCGGCCGGGTTGTTCAGGGGTCCGCGCTTGTCGATGATGCGCATTGCGGACTCCTGCGTCCGTATGCGGATGAGCCGGATCAGGCCCAGCTTTTCGCACACCTGCGTGTGAAGGACGAGCGCCGCCTCCACCGCGGTCTGGGCGTGGAACTCCGCCGGGAAAGAAACCTTGAAAAGGATATTCTCCGTAACGTACGAGCCGAACGGACGGCTTGCGCGGAGGGGCTGCCCGTCCATCACCGCGTCCTGAAAACCCCACCGCGGTGCCGTGAGCGCGGTCGGATAGCCCGGCTCACCGGCCATGGCCATCAGCGCCAGGCGCACGCCGCGGGACGTTGCATCACCCGCTGCCCAGGACTTTCGCGCGCCAGTGTTCGGAGCATGCCGGTAGGTCCGCAGGGGCCCGGAATCCACCCACGCGTTGGAAAGCGCGTTGACAATCCGCTGGCGGTCGCCCCCCATCAACCAGGTCGCGGCGGCCGCGGTTGCCGCCTTGACGAGGATGACGTGGTCCAGGCCTGCCCGGTTGAATGCGTTTTCCAGCGCGAGAATGCCCTGGATCTCGTAGGCCTTGATCTGTGCCTCGAGGAGCAGACGGACCGTCACCGGGCGCCTCCGACGGCCCATCCAGTCAGCCACCGCAAGCAGCCCCCCGATATTGTCGGACGGGTGACCCCATTCTGCCGCCAGCCAGGTATCGTTGTAATCGAGCCATCGGATCATGGTCCCGATGTTGAAGGCGCCCTGCACGGGGTCCAGCTCGAACGAGGTCCCGGGCACGCGGCAGCCGGGGGTGGTGACCATGCCCTCCACCAGAGGGCCCAGCCGCTTTCGGCACTCGGGGAACTGCAGCGCGAGCATTGCACAGCCAAGGCTGTCAGCGAGACTCCAGGAGGCGGCGTCAAAGGCCGATTCGCCGGGGGTCGGCGATGCCAGTACGTAATCCGCAATATCAGTCAGCAGCTTGTCCGGCGCCGGGCTGCTCATCACTGTTCGTTCCGCACGAGCGGAACGTACTCCCGCGGCTCGGGACCGGTGTACCGGCTGATGGGACGGATGAGCTTGTTGTTTGCACGCTGTTCAATGATATGCGCCATCCAGCCGCTGATGCGCGCCAGGACGAACATCGGCGTGTACATCTCCGTCGGGATGCCGCAGAACCGAAAGGCAAGAGCGCTGTAAAAGTCCAGGTTCGGAAAGAGTCTTTTCTCATCCCACATCACGCCCTCGATCCGCTCTGCAACCGCGACCAGGCGCTTCTGCTCCTCGTCATCCGCCAGCCGCGAGGCCCACTCCTTGATCACCCCCGAGCGGGGGTCGCTGACGGTGTAGATGCGGTGTCCGAAGCCCATGATCTTTTCTTTGTGCCGCAGCCGGCCGCGGATCCCCTGCTCGGCAGCGTCGGGAGTGTCATACGCCTCAATCAGCTTCATGGCTTCCTCGTTGGCCCCGCCGTGCAGAGGGCCGGCAAGAGCGCCAATGGCGCCGGCCACGGCGGAGTGCACGTCAGAGAGGGTGCTCGTGATGATGCGCGCAGTAAAGGTGGATGCGTTGAACTCGTGTTCCGCGTACAGGATGAGGGATACGTCCAGGCACCGGCGCCGGCGTTCGTCGGGGGGCTTCCCGTGCAGCCCGTGAAGGAAGTAACCGGCAATGCTTTCCTCGCCGCCCGGCATCTTTCGGCCTTCCCTCTGAAGGACGACTGACGGCAGAACCGCCACGAGCCGGTCCGCGGCTTCAAGGGGATCCGCGCCCCTGCGCTCGGGCTCGAAGTTGCCCAGCAGTGAAACCGCGGTGCGAAGCGCGCCCATCATGCTGTCCCCGCGCGGGATCTGGCTGATCAGGCGCGCCAGGTCCGGCGGCAGGCGGCGCAGCTCGCGGAGCCTTCGCCGGTAATCGGCGAGCTGGGCGGGGCGCGGCAGGTCGCCCCGCAGGAGCAGCCATGCGACCTCTTCGAAGCTGCTTCGAGCCGCGAGGTCTTCAATGGAATAGCCTCGGTAGCTCAGGCCGCGCCCGGCTATCCCGACCGTGCAGATGGCCGAGTCAGCGGCAACGATGCCGGCCAGCCCGCCAACCTTCTTGACGTCGGCGAACGTGCGCTCCAGAGCCGCGGGGGGAACGTCGTCGTTGTTGTATTCAACCATGTTTCTGCTTCCGTTCGAGCTCCTCGTAACCCAGCAGCTCGTAGAGCTCCCTGCGAGTCTGCATCTCGGGAATCATGGCGGCCTGGGTACCGTGCTCTCGAATCTCGGAGAGAACCCGCAGGGCCGCGCGGTTCATGGCGCGGCTCGCGGACAGCGGATACAGCGCCATGTCCACTCCAGCGCCTGCAAGCTCACCGGCTGAGAACAAGGGCGTCAGGCCGAACTCCGTCAGGTTGGCCAGCACGGGAAGACCGGACACCTTCCTGAACTCGGCGTACTGCCCGAGGGACCCCAGAGCTTCCGGGAAGAGCATGTCCGCGCCGGCCTGGGCATACGCTGCCGCCCGCTCGAGCGCCCTGTCCATGCCCTCCACGGCGACGGCATCCGTTCGGGCCATGACGATGAATCCGGGCTCGGTTCGGGCATCGACGGCTGCCCTGATCCTGTCCACCATTTCCTGCCGGCTCACCAGGGCCTTGCCCGGGCGATGCCCGCAGCGTTTGTCGGACACCTGGTCTTCCATGTGGACCGCGGCCGCGCCTGCCCGGATCATCTCCCGCACCGTGCGGCCGATCATGAGCTCTGCCCCGAAGCCCGTGTCCACGTCCACCAGCAGCGGAAGTCCGACTGCCCCGGTAATGCGCCGCGTGTCCTCGAGCACATTGTCCAGGCTTGTCACGCCGAGGTCGGGCAGCCCGAATGAAAGATTGGCCACCCCGGCCCCCGAGAGATAGATCGCCCGATACCCCGCACGCTCAGCCATCATGGCCACCAGCGCGTTGGGTGTCCCGACGATCTGAAGCGGCTTCTCATCGCCCATCGCGCGGCGAAAACGTTCTCCAGCGCTGCCCTTCATCATTGAAGATTTCCCCCGGGAGAAAATAGCGAAATGCCCGGGGGTTTCCAACAGAAACCGGACCCGAAGACCGAGTTTCCGTCGCTGTTTGCCTGCAGTCACGGGGAACTATAGCTTAGGACGCAGAAGGTGAGGCACATGAGTTTCGACGCTCTTGCAACTGCTGAACAGATCGAGACCACCACGGAAGCGCTGAAGGGGCGCGGAATCATTGCTGAGGTCGTGCAGACGGGGGACCAGGCGCTCGCCCGGCTGCGGGCGCTGATACCAGCAGAGGCATCCCTTTCCACAGGCGCTTCGCTGACGCTCAAGTACCTTGCGGAGGCCCGTCCGGCGGCACCTGTCCGCGGACCTTGAGCTGAAACCTGGCGGAGACGTATTCTTTCCCGGTGTGAAGACATCCGAACCGCTCCCATCTGTCCCAGCTGACCTCGCCCGCTACGCGCGCCAGGTGATGCTGCCCCGGCTCGGCGTTGAAGGCCAGCGCCGGCTCACCTCCTCCCGGGTGCTCGTCGTGGGCATCGGTGCATTGGGCGGGGCGCTTGCGTCTTCAATGGTGCGGGCCGGGGCAGGTTTCGTGCGGATTGTGGACCGTGACGACATTGAGCTTGGCAACCTGCAGCGGCAGTCCCTCTACGACGAGGACGACATTTCCGCGGGCCTCCCCAAGGCAGTGACTGCCGCGCGCAAGCTCGCTCGGGCCAACAGCTCCATCCGGATAGAAGCGGTCACCGCGAACGTCAGCCCGGGAAATGTCGAAGACCTGGTGAAGGACTGCTCACTCGTCCTGGACGGGAGCGACAACTTCGAGACACGGCTCCTCTTGAACGACGCGTGCCTCAAGCATCGAGTGCCGTGGATCTACGGCGCGGTCATCGGCACGGGCGGCTGCACATTCACCATCCTGCCCGGGGAGGGCCCCTGCTTCCGCTGCATCATTGCCTCGCAGCCGGCTCCGGGAGCAGTGCCCACGACTGAAACCGCCGGCGTGCTGGGCATGGCGCCGCAGGCGGTGGCGGCGCTCCAGGCCGCCGAAGCGATCAAGCTCCTTGCGGGCCGTCGTGCCGACCTTGTCAGGGGCATGCGCTTCCTGGATCTGTGGGAAGGATCATGCGAAGAACTGAAGGTCTCCAAGGGCCCCCAGCCGTGCCCGGCGTGCGACTTGTCCCGGTTCGACTACCTCGACGGCGCTGCAGTCCCCGGTGGGACAAAAGTGATCGGCCGCGTCGCCGTCCAGGTGGATCCCGGGCTGGGGCCGGTTCCGGATTTCGCGGTGCTTGCCCCAAGGATGGCCGTCCACGGGAAAGTGACTTTCAACGAATACCTTCTCCGGCTTGAAGCTTCCTCGGGGCTGGTACTCGTGCTTTTTGCCGACGGCCGGGTGATCGTGAAGGGTACAGGCGACGAAGCAGCAGCACGCGCGGCCTGTGCGCGGTACATCGGTTCGTAGCAAAATTCGCTCATCGCAGATTTCGGGTTCTTGGGGATGCTTTCGCGTCCCGCCTGTACCAGGGATTCAAGGGTGACATTTTCAAGCGCCTGCAGAACGGTCTTGTCCAGCATCATCTATGAGCGCGTAGGGCGTAGAGGGGGCCTGCGGAACCTGAAATTCTGCAGGCCGCCGTTTCCACAATGGCGAATGTAGTCGAGTTCTGACTACAGATTGTATGTCCGCCTCTGTACTTCCGATCCAGCCCCCACACGCTCCATCTTCACCAGCCCGGCCAAACTTGAGATCTACGCCCTACGCGCTCCTGGACGACGTCCGTAGGATGGATGGGCTCGCTTCCCTGCCTCTTCCGCGGGCCACTGGCGGGCGAGATCATGCCCTCCAGATGGTGATTGTGCGGGGTTCCCGGGGCCAGCGCGCAGCCTCCGTGGGCGCCGCGGAAGAAGCTGACGAGCCCTACCCCACGAAGCGGTACCACGAGCTTGCTCAGGTACTTTTCGGAGATCGAATGCGCTGCAACGTGCGGGCAAGGCTGCCGCGATTTCGCTATCTTTCAAACTGTTCGATACGTCCGCGCGAGGAGGGTGAGAATGCCGAGGATCGGGGACCGCACACGCCATTTCACCGAGTCGGTGATTCGCCGCATGACGCGGGTGGCCAACAGCGCCGGGGCCATCAACCTCTCCCAGGGATTCCCCGATTTCGATCCGCCCGTGGAGCTGATGCGGGCGGGTGCACGGGCGGGCCGCCGCGGGCCGCACCAGTACGCCATCACGTGGGGAGCACCGGCGTTTCGCGAGGCGCTGGCGCGCACCCAGGGGCGGTTCATGGGAATGAGCATCGATCCCGACCGGCACATCGTGGTCACCTGCGGAGCAACGGAGGCGATGATGGCCTCCATGCTGACCGTCTGCGACCCCGGCGACGAGGTGATCGTTTTCTCCCCGTTCTACGAGAACTACGGGGCAGATGCGATCCTCACCGGCGCGAAACCGGTGTATGTCGAGCTGCGGCCGCCGGACTATGCGTTCGATGCCGGGGAGCTTCGCCAGGCCTTCATGAGAAGGCCGAAGGCGCTCGTGCTCTGCAACCCGTCCAATCCGTCGGGAAAGGTGTTCAGCCGGGAAGAGCTCGAGCTGATCGCCGGGCTTGCAGAGGAGTTCGACAGCTTTGTCATCACCGACGAGGTCTACGAGCACATCGTTTATCATCCGGCAGCCCACACGTATTTCGCCTCCCTTCCGGGCATGTTCGAGAGGACCCTCATGTGCAGCTCGCTGTCCAAGACGTACTCCATCACCGGCTGGCGGCTGGGGTACGTGATTGCAGCCGAGGAGGTGATCCAGGGAGTCCGAAAGGCGCATGACTTCCTCACCGTCGGGGCGGCAGCGCCGCTGCAGGAAGCGGCCGTGTCAGCCCTGGATCTTCCCGATCGGTACTACCACGGGCTGTTGGAGGGGTATACGAAGAGGCGGGACGTCTTCCTGGAACAGCTCACGCTGGCAGGCCTGCCCTTCACGACGCCGCAGGGCGCATACTACGTCATGGTCGATATTTCCGAGTTCGCGTGCCCTGACGACACGACCTTCTGCGAGTGGATGGCCCGCGACGTCAAGGTTGCCGCCGTGCCCGGGTCCAGCTTCTTCAGCGAGCCGGTGCAGAAATACATCCGCTTCCATTTCGCCAAGAAGGTGGAGACCCTCGTCGAGGCGGGAAAGCGGCTGCGCCGGATCCGGGGCGCGTGGTCCGCACGAGGTGCCCACTGATGAGCGCGGAAACCCATCCTCGCAGGGTCCGCATGGCGCCATGGCCGGCGCTCGCGCCGTCGGGCCGTTCGGTGCCGCTGGGAAAACGCGGCGGCCAGGTATTCCTGTTCGATTCCGGCGAGCCTCCCGTCCCGGGTCCCCCCATCTGCCTCATCCACGGCCTGGGAGACGAGGCGGATACGTGGCGTCACCTCTTTCCCGTGATGGCCCACCGCCACCGCGTGATCGCACTCGACCTTCCGGGATTCGGCCGCTCCTCGCCGTCCGGCCGCGTGACCCTGTCCGCCTGCGCCGACACCGTCCTGCGCCTCCTGGGCGCCGTCTCCCCAGGGCCTTCGGTTCTCGTGGGAAGCTCGGTGGGGGCCGTTGTCGCGGAGCTCGCCGCCTTTCGTGACCCGTCACGGACCAGTGCACTGGTGTTCATCGACGGAGGCCTCCCGCAGGCGCGCGGCACCGCAAGAGCCATGCTTCCGATGATTCTTCCTTTTTCAGGGGAAAGGATCTACACCTCTTTCCGCTCCGACCACGCGGCAGCCGTCGCGTCCCTCGGGCCCTACTACGCGGACTTTGACGCGCTCCCGGCGGCGGACAGGCAATTCCTGGAAACGCGCGTGATTGACCGGGTGGAGAGTGACCCCCAGCGACGCGCCTATTTCTCGCTCCTCAGGAGCCTCGTGCTCTGGGATGAAATCCGTCCCGGATACTTCCGCAGGGAGATGAAAGCGTTCGTGAGGCCGCTCCTCCTGGCCTGGGGAGGCGATGACAGGATCATCCCTCTGGGGACCCGGGACCGTATTGCCGCGCTTGTGCCACAGGCGAAAAAAGTACTGATCCCGGGCGCGGGCATCTCCCCCAGCAGGAACGGCCCGAAGAGCTGGCCGCGGCTATCGAGGGTTTTCTTTCTTCCCTTTGAGCTTGTCGATCTCTCTCTTTGTCGCGTTGATATTCCTGGTCACCTTGATATCGCGGGGGCAGACCCGGGTGCAGTCGAAATGGTTCTCGCACGCCCATGCGCCGTCGGGGTGGTCCAGCACGTTCATGCGCTGCGCCATTCCCTTGTCCCGGCTGTCGAACAGGAATCGCGCGGCGCTGACCAGCGCTGCCGGCCCCACGTAGGAGGCATTCTTCTCGAACACGGGACAGGCGGAGAAGCAGGCGCCGCAGAGAATGCAGCTGGTCGCGTCGTCGAACGCGGCTCGTTCCTTCTGGCTCTGGATACGCTCGCGCCCGTCCGTGCTCTGGTCATTGATCAGGAACGGCTTCACCGAGCGGTAGCTGTCGAAGAACTTCTGCTGGTCCACCATGAGGTCGCGCTGAACAGGCAGGTGCTTCAGCGGCGCGATGGCGACAACTGCGTCCTCGGTGTCGGCAACCTCGCGGACGAGCGTCTTGCAGGCAAGCCGCTCCTTGCCCGCGATGACCATGGCATCGGAGCCGCACACGCCATGGCCGCAGCTGCGCCGGAATGAGAGGCTGCCGTCCTGCTCGCCTTTCACCCGGATGAGCGCGTCCAGGAGCGAGGCCGTGGCATCAATCTCCAGCGGGTAGTCCTCGTCGTGCGGGGCAGTGTCTGTTTCGGGATTGTATCGGCTGATGCGTAGAACGATCCTCATGCCCTTCTCCTTGGCCGTTTGCTTCCCGTCAGTACGCGCGGGGCTTGGGCGCCCAGGTTGACACGTCGACGGGGCGTGAATCAGTGCGCACGCGGCCGTTCTCCAGCCAGGCCAGGCTGTGGCGCAGCCAGCGCGCATCGTCGCGGGCGGGATGATCATCCCGTGCATGCGCACCGCGGCTCTCGGTGCGCTCCCGCGCGGCCGCGGCAGTCAGGTACGAGATGTCCAGGAGGTTGCCCAGCTCGAGGAGGCCCAGGAGGTCAGTGTTGAACCTGCGGCTTCCGTCCTGAACCCGCACCTCGCGATATCGATCCCGCAGCTCCTTGACCTTCGCCACGGCCTGGGCCAGGTCCGCATCGTTTCTGAAGATGCCCACCTTCTCCATCATCACGGTTTCCATTTCCCCGCGAATGATGTTCCCCTGCGGTCCCTTTGTGCCGTCCGTGAGCCGGGCAACCTCCACGCGGGCCGGCTCCACGGCGTCATCCGGCACGGCGACGAAGTTGGCGTTCCGCACGAAATCCGCCATGTGCCGTCCCGCCCGCCGTCCGAAGACTACCAGGTCCACGAGGCTGTTCGTTCCCAGCCGATTTGCACCGTGCACCGACACGCAGGCGCACTCTCCTGCCGCGTACAGGCCTTCATAGACGCCGCCCGCGGCATCCGCGATCACCCTGCCGTCGATGTCCGTGGGGATTCCACCCATGGCGTAGTGCGCAGTGGGCTGAACCGGGATCGGCGCGTCGACAGGATCGATGCCGAGGTAAGTGCGGCTGAAGCCCGTGATATCGGGCAGCTTTTTTTCAAGCACCTCGCGTCCGAGGTGGGTGGTATCGAGGAGGACCCAGTCGTCGATGGTCCCGTCTCCCTTCATCCCGTTTCCGGCCTTGATCTCCGAAAGGATGGCGCGGGAGATCATGTCCCGCGGGGCAAGGTCCAGGAGGGTGTGCGCGTACTTCTCCATGAACCTCTCACCGTGGCGGTTGCGGAGGATCCCGCCCTCGCCCCTGACCGCCTCCGTGATGAGGATTCCCAGTCCACGGATCCCCGTGGGGTGAAACTGGAAGAACTCCATGTCCTGGAGGGGTACACCCCGGCGCGCCAGAACCGCGGGTCCGTCACCGGTGTTCGCGTAGGCGTTGGAGGTGACGCGGAACATGCGCCCGAAACCGCCCGTGGCGAACAGAACGGCCTTTGCCTTGAAAAGGTGAACTTCGCCGGTGGCGAGCTCGATTGCCGAAACACCGCAGCAGCGGCGGCCTTCAATGATCACATCAAGGACATGGAATTCGTCGAAAAACTCCACGCCGTTCTTGATGCACTGCTGGTAAAGAGTCTGCAGGATCTGGTGTCCCGTGCGGTCGGCCGCGTAGCACGAACGACGGACGGGGGCTTCCCCGAAGTTCCGCGTGTGCCCGCCGAAGCGCCTCTGGTCTATCTTCCCGTCCGGAGTCCTGCTGAAGGCGAGGCCCCGGTTTTCCAGGTCGTAGACGGCACGGATGGCATCCTCGGCCAGGAGAACGGCGGCGCCCTGGTCCACCAGGTAGTCCCCGCCCTTCACCGTGTCAAAGGCGTGCCATTCCGGACGGTCTTCCTCCACGTTGCCCAGTGCGGCCCCGATCCCGCCCTGCGCGGCGCCGGTATGGCTGCGCATGGGAAACAGCTTGGAGAGCACGGCTGTCCTCGGCTTTGTTCCTCCCGATGCAGTTCGCGCCGCGTCGCTTGCCTCCAGGGCGGCATACAGTCCCGAACCGCCTGCACCGACAATCAGCGCGTCGAACTCCCTCGTCATGGTGTCTCCTCCCGGGCTGCTACTAGCTCGCACATCCTTCGGCCTCCTGTCAATCTCCCCCGCCCGTGAAACTCAGCCAGGGCAACCTCAGTCCCGGGACGTCTCGAAATTGCCATGCGTTTCCAGGGTCAGGCGTTCACCGGCCCGAAGAACGCGCGCAGGGAGCCCATGGCGTGATGCGGCCATGAGAAAATCATCCGGATCCCCCGTGTTGAACTGGAACATGTCGAAGTGGTGAGGGACGACGAGGTGCATCCGTGCCTCGATTCCCAGCGCCACCGCTTCCCCGCAGTCCAGGTTCCCCTTCACGCGGCGCTCGGCAGACCACCCGTTGATGGGAAGCAGGCCGATGTCCAGGTGAAAACCCGCCAGGCGTTCCGCCATTCCGTCATAGCGGCGCGTATCACCGCTGTGATACAGGCGCCAGGGGCCGGCCTGCACGACGTAGCCGAGGTACAGGTGGTTGCCCGAGCGGTCGGTCTCGAGGGTGTCGTGCGCGGACCGGAGGGCGGTTACGTCGAATCCATCCACGGACCTTCTCGTCCCGTCATTCATTCCGATGGGCCGGGATCTTTCCAGGCCGAGCCGTTCCGCGGCAATGTCGCGGAGCGATTCCGGGATTACAAGGCGGACGCCGGGGTTGGCCGCGAGGACAGGCCGCAGCGTTTCAGCATCCATGTGATCAGTGTGGGCATGGCTGCAGGTGATCAGCGAAATGAAGCCCAGCAGGGACGGGTCCACCACCCTCTCGCTCATCCGCACGTGAGGCAGGTTTGTTCCAGCGTACTTCTTCGTGAGGGAATCCGAGAGATAGGGGTCCATCAGGAGGAATCGTCCCTCGTGCTGGACAAGAAAGCCGCTCTGGCCCAGCCACCACAGGTGCAGGATGCCGCTGCCCGCCGGGGCGGAACGCACGTCGGCAAGGAACTCGTCGTCTTTGCGGAACGCAGCCTTCATGACAGGATGTTACATCAAAAGAAACGAGTGGTCAGAGCGACAAAGAGGCCGCCGCAGGCGGATCCTGCATCGCCGCAGGCGGATTGAGAACCGCCGATGGCCTCTGCTCGGAGCGGCAGAAAAGTGGAACCGCGGCAAGCACGACTGCCATTGGTCAAGGAATGTGGCGCGGAATTTTTCATGAGGGTCCTCGACCATTGTGAAAAACGACAATTCCTGCACCAGGCCCGCAAGAATGGTTGCTTTTCACAATGGCAGACCCACCTCCCGCCGAAAACCTGGGGCGTGGTCCGGTTCAGTGAGAATTATTTTTTTCTTTTGTTGATTATTAAACATCGGGATGTCGAAACAAAGAGCGAGGGTAGATCTGGCCGTGAAGGCGCACTTCCCTCCTTTCTCTCCTTAGTCTGATTGTCGGCGGGATGCAGAGGGGAGGAAAGGAGAATCGCCGGGTGAACGGGCCCGCCGCCCTCGAACGGCCCGTTGGGCACAGGGGAAGCGCCCGAACCGAACGTCGCGGAGCGCGGATCAAGGAGGATGACATGATCATCAATCACAACATGAGCGCGATCTTCGCCGACCGCCAGCTGAAGGTCAACAATCTGAGCCTGGACAAGAACATGGAGAAGCTCTCGTCGGGCCTGCGAATCGTGCGCGCCGGCGACGACGCCTCGGGACTGGCCGTCTCGGAGAAGATGAGAAGCCAGATCCGCGGCCTGCGCCAGGCCAGCACCAACGCGGCCAACGGCATCTCCTTCATCCAGACCTCCGAAGGCTACCTGCAGGAAAGCCAGGACATCCTGCAGAGGCTGCGGGAGCTTTCGGTGCAGTCGTCCAACGGCATCTACACCGACGAGGACCGCATGCAGATCCAGGTGGAGGTTTCCGCGCTGGTCAACGAGGTGGACCGCATCGCCAGCCACGCGCAGTTCAACGGCATGAACATGCTCACGGGCCGCTTCGCGCGGGCCGGCGGGCAGAACGTGGTCACCGCCAGCATGTGGCTGCAGATCGGCGCAAACATGGACCAGCGCACGCGGGTGTTCATCGGCACCATGACCGCCGAGGCGCTGGGCATCAGGAACCCGGGCAGCAAGCAGATCATCAGCCTTTCCAGCCCTGACGGGGCCAACCGCTCCATCGGGATGCTGGACTCGGCCCTTCGCACCATCAACAAGCAGAGGGCGGACCTGGGCGCCTACCAGAACCGCCTGGAGTACGCGGTGAAGGGCCTGGACATCGGGGCGGAGAACCTGCAGGCCGCGGAATCCAGGATCCGGGACGCCGACATGGCCTCCGAGATGGTGGAGTACACCAAGAACGCCATCCTCACGCAGGCGGCCACCGCCATGCTGGCCCAGGCAAACACCAAGACGCAGTCGGTGCTGCAACTTCTCAAGTAGGCGTTCTTCCCCTTTCTCCGGAGTGATCCTTGAGCCTCCCCGCGGCCCGCCGCCGGGGAGGCTTTTTTCGTGACGGTCGAAAGGTATATCCTTGGCCGGGATCAGACGGAGATGAGCGCCACTCCTGCCAGCGCCAGGGCGAGACCAACGAGGCGCGGGACCGTGAGCCGCTCGCGGAACACCAGCAGCGCAAGGAGCACCGTCGGCCCCGGGTACAGGGAGGTGACGACGGCGGTGATCGAGAGAAGACCAATGCGGCTGGCCAGCAGGAAGGCGATGTTCGCGCCCATGTCCAGCGCTCCGGACAGCATCACGATGCCGAATCCCGCCCTGTCCGGACGCAGCGAACGACGTGTCAGGACCGCGATGAGAATGACGAAGGTAATCGTGGCGAGCCTCGCCGCCGCAAGCGGCCACAGTCCGGAGCCGGAAGAGGTCCGCGAAATTGCAAAGAAGAAGAGACCGAATCCGGCGCCCGCCGCGGTTCCCAGCAACAGGGCACTGCGGGCAACTCCCTTCCGGGGATGCTCCGCCGGCCCGGCAGCCAGCAGGACGATGGCGGGCACCGCCAGCCCGATCCCCGCCCATGCGAGCACCCCGGGACGCTCTCCCAGCGCGAGGCCGATGAGCACGGGGATGGCGGCACCGGTCACCGCGGCAACGGGTGAGGCAACGGCGACCAGCGTCGTGGCAAGCGCCCGGTACAGGGCCGCGAGCCCGGCCGCGCCGCAGACTCCCGCGGCCGCTCCCCAGAGGATGTCCACCGGGGACGGCAGTGGCTGCCGGAACGCGAGGGCCGCCGTGACGGCGATCGACGAGCCCGACAAGCTGGGAGAACACGAGGACGGTGAGGAGCGGCTGCCTGCGCGAAGCCAGGCCGCCGCAGAAATCCCCTGCCCCGTACATGAGAGCGGACAGCCCCGCCAGCAGTATCGCCACGCCGTTCTCCTCGAGCCGGTGATTCAACCATGGAACACGGGCAGGGACAAGAAGGTGCGGGATTGAACAGGGCACATTTCCCCCCGGACCAGGCGCCGGCACCGTCCCTGCTCCGCGTCCCGGCCGACCGGGCAGGGCTGCGCGCGGATGTCTATCTCTTCCGCGAGCTTCCCGCCGTCTCCCGAAGCCGCATCCGGCAGAAGATCCAGATGGGGGAATCCCTCCTGAACGGACGGCGCTATTCCACGGCAACGCGGCTGCGCGCGGGGGACGAGATCAGCTGTCACGTGGCGCGGCGTTCCGCAGCGAGGACCGTGCCCGGACCTCGAGGTCCTCTTCGAAGACGCCCATCTCCTGGCGGTGAACAAGCCCGCGGGGGTTCGCGTCGCACCCGATGGGAAAGCACCAGTCGGGAACGGTCGTCCAGTTCGCGCGGCAACGTTTGGACGCGGCGATCCGCGAGAGCCTGGAGCGGGGAGATGTGTCCTTCTACCCTTCGCTGGTGAACCGCCTTGACGTGTTCACGAGCGGCATCGTGCTGGTTGCAAAAACCCGCGCCATGCACGGGGCGATGCAGGCGCTGGTCGAGCGCCGGCTCATCGCGCGCGAGTACATCGCGCTCGTCGAGGGATGCGATGGACGATGACGAAGGCGTCATCGACCTTCCCCTCGGGCCCGACCGGATGAGCGGGGTACGCGTGAAAATGGCGCCTCGAAGCGACGGCAAGAAGTCAGCGACCCGGTACGTGGTCATCGAGCGCCTGCCCGGTCACACCCTCGTGCGCGTCTTCCCGCTGTCCGGCCGCCAGCACCAGATCCGCGTCCACTTCGCGGCCCTTGGCCACCCCGTCAGCGGGGACCTCCTGTACAAGGACGAGGCGCTCTTCGTCGCTGCGCTGGGCGCGGCGGAAGAGCTCGGGAAAACCTCTGTGCTGCGGCACTGCCTGCATGCTCGGCGCGCGGGCTTCATTCATCCGGTCACCGGAGCTGAAGTGCGCATCGTGGCGGGAGTCCCTGCGGATTTTCAAGCCATCGTGGAGAGAGTGCGTGCAAGGGCCTAACAGCCGGTGAGCTTCTGGAGCGTCCGCCGGAGCGCGGTCTTCTCGGCATCCGTGCCGGGATTCGAGTTTCCTGCCTGGTGGAGCTGGGTGAATGCGTGAAGCTCCTTTTCCAGCCGATCAAGGCTGGCCTTCATGAGGGGAGTCGTTTCTGCAAGCCAGCCCGCCATCCCGTCCGCTTTCAGGGACTTCGACGCCTCGTCAAGAATCACCAGGAAATGAGGGATGCAGAATCCGCGGGAGGCGCGGAACACGTCGGAAAACCCGGCATCCCTGCTCCACAAGTAGAGAACCGTGAATGCGTACCGCTGCATGTCAGCAGAAAGAAGCTCGCAGATGAAACACGAATCGCGCAATGCCGCCAGCGGCGCGGCGGCCGCGGGCAAAAGCTCCCTCGCCTTGCGTCCATTCGCCGCCCTTGCCATGGCGTCAAGCGCCGCACCGACCCGGGGAAGGATGTGCTGGAGATGCGTATGCACGACGAGGCCGAGCCCGAGCTTGTTCTCCCCGTCGTACAGCTTTTGATAGTGCCCGCGGCAGAAGCCCGTCCGGTTCGTCTGCACGCGAACGTTCGGGTTCCATGACACGTGAATGCTGGAACGATTGCAGGTACGTTTTCTCTGCGGCCTCTTCGAGGTCGCAGAGCGGGCACTCGCCTCCCCGCGCATATGCATCGTGGACCTTGCTGATCTCGAGCTTTGGCATGCCGCCTTCCTACCAGCGTTCCCAGCGCACGATCTCCCCGAAGCTGAGCCGTGACTTGGGAACAGGAGACGGATCATCCGGCCATCCCAGCGGCATGAGCTGGACCACGCGCACACCGGCGTGAATACCGAGGATCTGCTTGACGCGCTCCTCGTCGAACGAACCGATCCAGCAGGTTCCCAGCCCGAGGGCAGCCGCGGCCAGGCTGAGATGATCCATCGCGATGGCCACGTCGATCGGGTACGCCGCCTGCCCGCAGCGCATGATCCTGCCGTCCGTCACGGCGCAGCAGGCAAGGAGAATGCCCGCGGTGCCGATGAACGGCTGCCGGGCAGCCTCGGCTGCGATTCTTTCTCGCACGGCCCTGTCGCGTACCACGACGAATCTCCACTCCTGCGCGTTCCTCGCGGAGGGTGCGCGCGCGTGCCGCGTCCAGGACCTGCTCCAGGATGTCGTCCCCGACTGGCCTGTCGAGGAAGACCCGGACGCTCTTTCGCGCTGCGATTGCCTCGAACACATCCATGAGGGAAGTCACTCCTTCTCCAGCTCGGAGAGCCGCTTCTCGATCTCTTTCAGCCGCTTCTTCATGCGGTCGATGCTCTTTTCAATCCGCTCCCGTTCGGCCTGCAGGGCGTCGCGCGGATCCTTCGGAGGCGCCGCGGGCCCGTATTTCGCCTTCACCATGTCCGGGCTGTGCCCGGCGCGCAGCTCCTCCTGGGCCTTCCCGCGGGAGCCCTCGTCCCGGATCGAGGCGAGGGTGCGCATGTTCTCGAACCCGACGCGGGGATCCAGGTCCAGGGTGTGCGCCTTCACGATGACACTGGCGCTCGTCCGGGGAAGGGCGAGAACCCGGTCGAGGTAGTCGGAGTAGCTCGTCCCGTGCTTCTCGCACAGCTCGTGCGCCTGCACGAGGAGCTTCCCGAGCTCCTTCATGAGGGTCCCGCTTCCTTCCAGGAACCTGCTGCGGATCTGCCCGGTGAGTGCCCGGAACTCCTCGATGCTCTCGAAGGGATTGGTGTAGATGCCCTTTTCCTCCGCCTCGAAGAGCAGCGTGTGCAGGAGGTTCCAGAAGGCGGTGGTGTGCGTGCGGACCGAGATCGGCGTGACGGACGTGGTGAACTGGAGGTGATGCGCGTACTCGTGGATGGCCGTGTACATCATCTCGTTGTCGTTCTTGAAGTTCTTGTTGTGGATGATGATCTCGCGGGTGTCCGGCTTGTACAGGCCGTGGACCTTCCTGCTCTTCTTGCCCGACAGGATCACGGTGAAATCGTGCGCGCTCTTCCGCAGGGACAGGAGGGCCTTCTTGATCTGGTCGTTGCTCACCGGGATGCCTCCGCGCTCTGGACACGATGCGCCGGCCATGGTACCAGATTAACGAAAATTAACACACGTCCCGCCCATGCCAGAACCTATAATGGATATCTTAGTACACAGGAGGACAGACAGAAATGAGACCTCGACGATCTGACCGTTCATCGCGGTTGCCGCCGTTGCCATCCTGGCCGCCGTTCCAGCCCTGACGTGGTCAGCCGGGCAGGGGGAAAAGACCAGCGGCTCAGGACTCCTCCGCAGGGCGCATCGAGCGCGGCACAGCCCGCGAATCCCCAGGCCCTGGCCGAGGCCACGAAGAACCTTGCCACGATCCAGTATTCTTTCCGTGAAGTCGCAAAGAAGGTCCTCCCCGTCGTCGTGGAAGTGGACGTCACGGAACAGGCGGGCAACCAGCAGACGGTGAACCCGTTCGACTGGTTCTTCAACCAGCAGCCGGGCAACAGGGGCGGCCAGCCGCGCATCCAGCAGGGCCTCGGCTCGGGCATCATCGTGAAGCGGTCCGGTGACACCTACTACGTTCTCACGAACAACCACGTCGTCGGCAGCGCCTCCACGATCACCGTGAAGCTCCAGGACCAGACGACGTTCAGCAAGGTGAAGCTCGTCGGCAAGGACACGCGGCGGGACCTCGCGGTCGTCTCCTTCACCAGCAGCACCGAGCTGCCCGTTGCGGATCTCGGCGACTCGGGCGAGCTGCAGGTCGGGGACCTCGTCCTGGCGGTCGGCAATCCGTTCGGATTCGAGAACACCGTGACCATGGGCATCGTCAGCGCCGTCGGACGCAGCAGCCCGTCCACGGATGTCGCGACGAACACCGACTACATCCAGACCGACGCGGCCATCAACCAGGGAAACTCGGGCGGCGCGCTGGTCAACATCAAGGGCGAGGTCATCGGCATCAACACCTGGATCGCCGCGCCCACGGCGGGAGCATCGGCCTCGGATTCGCCGTTCCGATCAACAACGCCAAGAAGGCCATCAACGATTTCATCAACAAGGGCAAGGTCGAATACGGCTGGCTGGGCGTACAGATCGCCGATCCGAACGCCGACACATACCCCGGCGTGGGGAAGGACCTGCGGGTGGATGCCGTCAAGGGGGCGATGCTCCTCAACGTGTACCGCGGCCAGCCCAGCGAGAAGGCGGGCCTGCTGCCCGGGGACTACATCACCCGGGTGAACGGACAGGACATCGCGAACGCGAACAAGCTCACCCAGGTCGTCGGTGACCTCCTGGCTGACAAGCCCTACGATTTCGAGCTCGTCCGCAACGGCGAGCGGGTCAAGCTCACCATCCGCCTGGCCGTGCGGCCCGACGAGGGCAGCGATGCCCTTTCGTACAAGAACCTGTGGCCCGGGGCTCACCGTCGTCCACGTGAATGACCAGGTCCGCCAGCAGTCGGGCGACACGAGCATTCCCGCGGGCGTGGACGGGGTCATGATCGGCTACGTCGCCGCGGGCAGCACACCGGATGACCAGTCGCCCGCGGCGGTTGCGGGGTTCCGCCCGTACGACGTCATCACCCAGATCAACGGGCGGGACGTGCACACGGTCATGGATTTCTACAAGGCGCTCAACGACAAGAGCAGGAAGGACGTGACCTTCAAGATCACGCGGCAGGGGACGGACGTGACGATCGGGCTCACGCGCTGACGGCAGGCGGATGGGGACCTGACGGGGCCGCCGCGGAGGCGGCCCTTCCTTTTCAACGAACGACATGACAGCAGCAATCCTCACCGTGGCGGTCGTCCTTGCCGCTTTTGCCCTGGTGCTTCTCGTCTTCTTCCCGCTCGGCCGCGGAGCGGTGTACGTACCCAGCTCACCGGAGAAGGCTCTGCTCATCGCGGAGCTTTCCGGCGCCGCCAGCCGGCCAGAGAGCTGCTGACCTGGGTTCGGGCGACGGGCGAGTCGTCATCGCGCTGGCCCGGCGGGGTGCCGAAGCGCACGGGTTCGAGGTGAACCCGCTTCTTGTCCTGCTGGCGCGCGAGGAACATCCGCCGCGCGGCGCTCCAGGAACGGGCATTCATCCACTGGAAAAGCTTCTGGCGGGCGCGACCTGTCTCCGGTTTCGACGTCATCACGCTCTTCCAGGGCAGCTTTGTCATGCGGCGACTGGAAGCCAAGGTGAGAAGGGAGCTTGCCCCGGGCGCCCGCGTCGTGTCCGATTTCTGGGGATTCCCAACCCTGGCCGCGGAGAGAACGGCCGGAACGGTCTCCTGCTACAGGATCTGACCAGCGGGCCGCATTAATTCTGTTGACCATGCCGGCGGCACGGACTTACCTTTGGAATGAAATATTCCACTGTGGAGGCGCATTATGGCAGACGCAGAGTGGGGCAAGCGGGACTCCCGCGGCGAATGGCAACCGAAGGAGCTCCCGAAGCCAAGTCCGATCTTCCGACGTCCGTGGAAACCCACGGGCATCCTCAAGTACCTGTTTGCGCCCGAGGGGCTGCTCTGGCCGTATAACCTGGTTTATGCGCTTCTCGCGGTCGCTGCCTGGCTGTGGTTCACGCCGGGCATGGATCGCACCGCACATTTCCAGGTCGGGTGGATTGCCGAAATCTACCTTCGCAATGTCGTCCTGCTGATCCTGGTTGCAGGAGGGCTTCACCTGAGGCTGTACATCACCCGGGGACAGGGAACCAAGTTCAAGTACTCGAGCAAGTGGCTGGCGATGCACGACCCCAAGTTCCTCTTCTCCAACCAGACGTGGGACAACATCTTCTGGAACCTGACCAGCGGGGCCATCATCTGGACTGCGTACGAAGCGGTCACGTTGTGGGCATTCGCCAACCATGTCATTCCGTACGTCAGCTTTCGCGAACACCCCATCTATTGCGTCCTGCTCATGATCGCCGTCATCTTCCTGCGCCAGTTCCATTTCTACTGGGTGCACCGGTTGATCCACTTCAAGCCCCTCTATAATATCTCCCACTTTGTGCACCACAAGAACGTCAATGTCGGACCATGGTCAGGACTGTCCATGCACCCTCTCGAGCACCTGCTGTACTTTTCGGGTGTCCTCTTTCATTGGATCATTCCCTCGAATCCCGTGCACGCCATTTTCCACCTCATGCACGCGGGGATAAGCCCCGCCCTCGGACATGCAGGCTTTGACAAGCTCGTCACGAAAGACGAGAAGGGTTTGAAGGTCGAGCAATACTTCCATTACCTGCACCACCGCTTTTTCACGGTCAATTACGGAACCGAGGTGGTTCCGTTCGACAAGTGGTTCGGCAGCTTTCACGATGGGTCAGCCGAGGCGCAGGCCGCGATGATGGCCCGGAGAAGCAAGGCCCGCAAACCTGAAGCAAAGGGCGTAAGTCCGTCAGACCAGGCACAATCGGGGAACTGACGCCAGCGGAGACTCCGCTCATTCGAGGGATTTCGGCGCGAGGTCCCCCAGGGATCCGCTCAAGGGGTCCTGCGGCTTTGATGCCGCTGTTGCAGCGCGCCGGGGAAGGGGCGTATCAAACTGGTACCCGGGCTCCTTCTGCTGTCGTCGCCACGTTTGCCGCATTTCCCGCCATGCGCCGACCATCGTTCGGGGCGCGGGCATGTCGGACGCCAGTGTCCCATGGAGCTTCCTCAGCCTGTAGCAGGGCACGGCCGCGAACATGTGATGTTCCGTGTGGTAGTTCATGCGCCAGTACAGGAAGTGCGAGACCGGGTCCAGCGTTATCGTCCTGACGCACAGCCTGAAGTCCGGCACGTTGTCCCGCAGCCCCACGTGCATGGGCATGCCGACGAAGTACCGAAGCCAGTTGGCCAGGGTGAAGCCGAAGGTGACCAGGATGGCAGGCAGCCAGAGCCCCGAAATGAATCCTGCGGCAAGGACCGCCGCATGGAAAACCACCATCACGCGAGCCCAGGTGACGGCCACACGCAGCGCCGCGTCCTGGTCAGGAGTGAATAGTGCGCGTGACCATTCATCGTCGAACTTCGAGAACAGCGCGAGCTTGAATGTGGACTTCATGACCGGGATGAGCCCGGGGGATTCCCGGCCGCCCATGATGCTGACCGTGAACATTTGCAGCAGGTACGGAAACTCGAGTGAAGGATACTTGGGGAGCACGACCTCGCGGTCCCCCCTCGGATGAAGTGTGTAAAGGTGGTGATAGGTGTGGCTCGCCTTGTAATGGTAGAAATTGAACCACCCCAGCGCCCCGAACAGGTGCAGGAAGAACACGTTCAGCCATTTTGTCCTGAACACGGTGCCGTGGGCGAGCTCGTGGCAGGCGTGATTCGTAAAGGAGTACGCGGTCCCGAAGGCAAACAGGGAGACCGCAAATCCAACCCAGACCCGGTGGTTGAAAAACCAGCACGCGAGAAAAACGGTCAGGGCGATGATCAGCAGGTGACCGATCGCCTGGAGGAATCCCTGCAGGTTGCTGCGTCGAGTCAGGTCCCGAAGCGCGGCCGGCTCTATGGGGCACCGGTACCAGGATACCTTGAAGCTCCTGCGGACCTCCTGCAGCGGCTCGTTGCTTTCGTCCATGATATGCATCCCTTCCTCAGCGTGGCAGCGGTTGATTCTCTTCCGTAAAACCGGCGATACGCCCCCTGGACTCGTAGATGATCGCACTGAAGCGCGTGCTGATCGGCTGGCCCGGGTCAAGATGAAGCTCGCGGCCAAGCCTGATCACCTCGTCGAGACTGTCCGGTATGGCCGAATAGGGCTCGAGGGCGATGTTGTACGTTCGGCCGTAGAAAGGAAAGCCGTAGAACCCCCTGTACACCGCCCAGATGCAGATGTACTTGAACAACGAGGCGTCCCATTTCATCCCGAAGCCGATTCCCTTTTCGAGGTTCGTAATCCCGTACCAGCCCTCTTTGAGGCCCTTGATGTACGTGTTGAAAGCAATCTTCTTTTCCGGGGACATCACCCTGCTCAGGTCCACCGTGACACCGCTGCGGTCCCTGGCGAAAGGCCACCTGAATTCCTGGCCCGGCTCGAAAGGCCCGTTTCCCGAGAAGTCCACCTGGTAGTGCTGGCCGATAGCACCTTCAGGGAGGTCGATGACGCAATTCTCGTCAAGGAAAGGCTGGCCGACAGCCGGATGGTGCCCCCAGATGAATTTGAACTCCTCGTCCGCGGTGTTCGTCACCGTTTCCTCGAAGTCGAGTACACTGCTCTGCGTGCGGAGGGTGACGGTCTTCTTCACGAACAAGGGCGCCCTGCGCATCCGCACGGTCAGCTCGACACGCACGCACAACGGGGTGTCCTCGATCACCCTGCAGCCCCAGGGGAGGAACAGCACTTCCCCGTGGAATCCGAGGCCCATGCCCTTGTAATTCGTCGGGGCAGCGATGCTGGGCAGGAGCTCCTGCCACCCGCCTTCGTAGTTGTCGAGAACGGAGCCGCTCTCCAGCTCCCGTGTCACGGGGTTCCTGTTCCGCCCGTCCAGCTCCAGGGGGCTGCGCCACATGAAATCGATATCTGCCGGCTTGTAGAGAAGCTCGTAGAGGTCAGTCCCCTTGTCCAGGAGGATGGTGGCCCTGATCTTTTCGTTCTCCATGACAAGCGCGCGATAGCCGCCAAGGATGAGCTCGTGCTGCCGGCAGCCATAGTTGCGATTGTGGTGGTACTGGTTGTCGTACATTTCCGTCAGTAGCGCCCGAAATCCCTGCCCGCCTGTGCGAAGGCATGGATGTTCTCGTAGCTGTTTCCGTCGAAGAAGAAGTCGGAGGTGCTCAGGATCCAGTTCCCCCGTGGCTTGACCTTCTCCATCAACGCCCGCACCCTCTCCCGGACCTCTCCCGGCGTCGCTTTCCTGAGGAACTCGACCTGGTCGATATTCCCGCGCAGAGCCATCCCTGGCCTGATGATGCGCAGCGCATCGTCGAGCACCACATCCCCGAAAGGCAATCCCGTGAGATATCCCCAGCAGTCGATCTCCAGGTCGTTGTACAGATGCATGATCTTCTGCGCGTCCCCGCAGTTGTGGTAGACGACAAACGCGCCATCCCGGTGAATCTGCCGCCCCAGGGCGTTTTCGTATTCGAGGTCGAAGCTCTTGAAAAAACCCGGCCCCGCGCCGCTGGTAACGAGATTGCCCCCGAGCTCTATTGAATCCGCCCCGGCGTGTACGACCTTTTTCAGCAGCTCGATGTTCCACGCGGTGACCCATTTCATCATCTCCCGATAGAACCCCTCGTCGATCATCGGATCCATCATCATGGATTCCAGCTTGCGGAACATGTTGAGGGTGTTGAATGCGCCGAACGTGGCGAGGTTTACCAGTCCCTTGTCCCCCACGACCTCCCGGGCGCGGGCAATCACCCCGCAGTCCACGTACTCGGCCGGGGGTGCATATGCGCGGAAGATCTCGAAATCTTCCCGCGTTTCGATGATGTACTTCTCCACCGCCAGCACGATGAGGTGCGATTCGCTGCGCTTGAAGTTCATGACCTGGGAGAGCGGACCGGCCGGCGTGCGGACGGTTGTCGTCCGACGTTGTGAGTCGCTGTCACCTTCCTTCTTGATCGTCACGTCCCAGTTTGCCGCGGTACCGGGTACGAAGCGGTCAAAGAGAAACCCGCCGGCGAACATGACATCGAAGCCGAAAAAGTCGCAATACTCGACCCATTTCGAGACGATATCGAAATCCGGCGGGGCGTAGTTGGTGTCGATCTCCGGGGTATAACCGAACATCTCGAACATGTTGTTGTACCAGAGGAAGGGAGACACAGGAATCCGGTCTGCCTTCTTCCCCTGGAGGGTGAGCGTCAGTCTCTCGCGGGGCGTCATACCTGAAGTCTCCTTTATCCCTTGATCGCGCCGAAGGTCAGCCCGGCGACGATGTAGCGCTGGATAAAGAGGGACATGAGAACCACCGGGATGACAGCGATCGTGGCCACTGCGCAGACCTGCCCCCAGAGCAGGCCCCGGTCGATGATGAACCCGCTGATGAGCACCGGCAGGGTCCGCACCTTGAACGCGCTGAGCTTGACCGCAAAAAGGAATTCGTTCCATGACGTCATGAATGTCAGAAGGAAGACGGTGATGAGGCCCGGGGTAGTCAGCGGAACGACGATTCGCGTCATGAGCCGCCTGAATCCGCAGCCATCAATTGCCGCGGCCTCGATGATCTCATTCGGCAGCTCCTTGAAATAACCGTAGGCCAGCCAGATGACAAAGGGCAGGTTGAAGAATATGTAGGCGATGATCATTCCAAGGTAGGTATCGATCAGCTTCAGGTTGATGAAGATGAGGTAAATCGGGATTGCAACAGCGATAGGAGGCATGATCTTCAGGCCCATGATCCACAGCAGGAGGTTCTGCTTGCCCTTCTTTCCCCACCGCAGCTTTGCAAGAGAGTAGGCCGCAAGGCACCCGAACACCAGGGACACGAGGACCGAACCTGTAGAGATGATGAGGCTGTTCTTCATGTACCAGAACACGGACTTGAACTGGAACGCCACCCTGTAGTTGTCCAGCGTGACCTCGTGCGGGATGAACTGCGGCGGCCAGGTGAGCGACTTCGCTTCGGGCTTGAAGGAGGTGACGACGATCCAGTACACGGGGACAAGGTACGCGATGACGAATACGGTCATGAGGATCATGATGGCGAGACGCGCCAGCCGCTTCCGCGAGGAATTGCTAGACAATCTCGTACCTCCTGTTCAGCCAGCTCATGAAGAATCCAAGAATGATGCTGATGATGATCGTGTACAGCCAGGAGAAGGCGGTCGCCGTGCCGATGCGGATGTCGTTGAAGGCGAGTCGGAAGATCATGAAGCCGACCGTCTCCGTGTCGGTGCCGGGGCCTCCGAAGGTGAGCGTGTAGATGATGTCCAGCGCCTTTGTTGCTTCCATGAATCGCAGCGTGAACGCGATGATGAGCGCCGCCGAGATGGTCGGGAGAATGATCCTCGTGGTGCGCTGCCACTGGCCGGCGCCGTCGATGATCGACGCCTCGATGAGCTCGGGTGACACCGATTGCAGCGACGCGAGGATGATGATGTACATGAAGGGCGTCCACTGCCAGATATCGGCGATGATGACGAAGTAAAGGGCGTGATTGCCGCCCGTGGGCGCGAAGTTCCGGATTCCCAGCAGCCAGTCGAACAGACCGTACTGGGGATTGTAAATCATCCGCCAGATGATCCCGACGACCACCGGCGCGATGAACATCGGGATGGTCAGCGCCGCACGCACGGGCCTGCTGAACCCGCGGAGCTCGCGGTTCATGAGCATTGCCAGGAGGAGCCCCAGGACCAGCTCCGCGCTGACCGCGATGGCAACGTAGATCACCGTGTTGAGCACCGCATTGAGGGCCAGCGGATTGTTGAACAATTCTACAAAGTTCTGCAGGCCCACGAACCGGAAGGGCTTGCCGTAGCGGTACAGGTACAAGGCAGCGCGAAGCGCGTAGATCAGGGGAAAGATGATCAGGGAAATGATCATGACCAGTGCCGGCGCGACGAGCACCCACTTGAGCCGCTTTTCCTTCATCCGTTCCTTCCCCCGCAAAAGTCAGAGGGGATCGATGAGATCCCCTCTCCTGTTCAGACTGTTTCTCCTAGTGCGGGTTCAGCTGCTTATAGCCAGCCCTGTCGAGGATCCCGTCGAGCTCTTTGACCATCTGCTTCGCGCCCTGCTCGGCGCTGATCTTTCCGATCATCGTCTGGTCGGCGATCTTCCAGAAGTCGCCTCCGTAGAACTCGGACATGGTTGCGATCTTGCCCGGCGACACAGCCGCGGCAACTGCTTCGCCCTGGTTCTTCAGCCATTCTCCGTACTTGGCGGAGAGGGCGGGGTTGGCGAAAGTGGCCTTCACGCTCGGGCCCTTTCCGTAGTCGCGGAAGAACTCGAAGTCAGCCTGAGCGGAGGTGATCATCTTGAGGTATGCCCACGCGGCGTCCTTGTTCTTTGCCGTGGATGTCATGCAGATTGCCCATCCGCCGGAGAACGGCAGGCCGTAGCCGATATTGGCAACACCGGTGACTTTGCGGATCTTGTCGTTGGCGGGGTCGAGCAGCATACCGTAGAGGGTGAGGGGCCACACTTCCGTCATCGCGGTCTTCCCGTCGACGTAGAATTGGTACGCTTCAGGAAGGTTGAATGTCTCGACGCCGGGAGGCATGTACTTCATGACGTCCTGCCAGAATTTGAAGGACTGTGCCAGGAGCTTCTCGTCAACGATGTTCTGGTACTTGTCATCCCAGAAACCGTTGTCGGTGTTGTACTTTTTCCAGTTGAACTTGCCCCAGTACGTGCTGAACGGATAGGCAGGACCCTGCTCAGCGCCGTACATGTAACAGGCTCCGTAGAAGTCGCTGCCGTATTTCGCCTGCATCGAGCTTCGGTTTGTGGCAAAGTACTTTACCGCATCAAGCCACTCTTTTTCGGAGGTGGGCACTTTCAGCTTTTCTGCACTGAAGATGTCCTTGCGGTAGAACATGAGCCGGCCCTCCATGTTGAAGGGGAGTCCGACCTGTTTCCCATTGACCGTGCTGTTGATCGTGTAGGCTTTCTGGTTGTAGATGCCGGCGTCGAAGGTCTTGTCGGCCTTGATGAAAGGGTCCAGCGGCTCCAGGTAGCCCGCTTCTGCCCAGCCGCCTGTCCACTGGTGCGCCGCGACGATGATATCGTACTGGCCCGCACCCGACGCGAAGGCCGACGTTGCCTTCTCGTACTGCACGCCATATGCAGCCTCGTCCATCAGGACTTCGATCCCCAGCTGGTCCTTGGCGGCTTGGATGGACCATTTCACGGCCTTGAGCATTGGATCGTGGGAGTTCGCAAAGACGCGCAACGTGACCCCGTCAAACGGCTTTTTCTGGGCCGCCGCCGGGATTGCCAGACCCACCACGATGCACAGGGCCGTAAGCAGGACTAGAGCCTTCTTCATGGTTTCCTCCTTGGAATTGAATACGGACAAGAGGTGCTGATGTTCGGCGGTAGGGTACCGCCGGACGCCCGCACACACTTTACCATGAAGTGACGCGGTGTCAAGTTTTTTCGAAGTTTCCGCACTCTCAGCGCTTCAACGCCGGGCCTTTTCCGCTTGATGAGCAGGGATTCACGGACGAAGCCTTCAACACCAACCCGCTTGATCGTGCAAAGGGTTCATGAGGCAGACCGCTTATGGAGGGTAGTCGTGCATCGCTGGCTCAGTGACAATGGCCTGCCAGGCTGCCGAACTGGGCCTCATGTGGCCGCGCGGATGTGAAGCACAGCGGGAAAGCCGTCCCGCTGCTCGCCCCGCTTGCAGGCGGGTGTATACTGCACGTCGTACAGGAGGCAAAAAGTGAAATCAAGAATAGGGGGACTGGCCGTACTGGCGTGCATTCTCGCGGTTGGACCGTCTCTCTGGGCAGCGGGCAAAGGCGTTGTGCTCATGATTGTTCGTCCCGGCTCTCCAGACCTCGTCGACTTGATGCTCACAGGGGAAGTCGAGGTGATGAGATCCACGTTGGAAGAAGAGGGCTTTGCAGTCCTGCTCGCAACCGTCGGGGATCAATCCATCAATGGTTCGACGGCTTCCCTGCGGCCCGACGTCAAGATATCCGATGTCCAGGTAGGCGATTACAGGGGCGTCATTCTTCCCTGCATGGCCGCTGGTGAATCTCCCGTTCCCGCTGAAGCGGTCACGATAGTCAGAAAGGCACTCGATTTGAAGGTGCCAGTTGCAGCACAAAACAGCGCGGTCGAGATTCTTGAGCAAGCGGGCGGCCTGAAAGGCAGGCGCTTTGCCATCGAATCCGACCTCGAGTTCGCCTTCCAGGATGGCACGTTCAGTGGAACAGGTGTCGTAGCAGACGGGAAAGTCGTGACCTCGGGAACGTGTCCCTACATGGCGCAGGAAATGAACCTGCCGGATGGCACGCGCGAGCTCACTCGAGAGTTTATTGCCCTGATGCGATAGCACGAAGAACGGAGCAGAACGCAAAGGAGAAAAAAAGATGATCGGTCACGAAGTAGTCGGTGCGGGTCCCGAGAAGGCAATCGTATTCCATGGATGGTCTGCTGACCATACAAGCTTCGCACCATTGTATCCTGCTCTGGACGCGCAGGCATTCACCTTCGTTTTCATGGATTACCGCGGCTGCGGGCTCTCAAAGGACCAGCGCGGCGAGTATGCCATAGAAGAGATCGGCGCGGATGCCATTGAGCTGGTCGACCACCTGCAGTGGAAGCGCTTTCACGCTGTGGGGCATTCGATGGGTGGAATGGTCGTTCAGTGGGTCGCGGCAAACCACCCTGATCGCGTAAAAAGCGGGGTCGCCATCACGCCCATCCCCGCGTGCGGCCTTCCAACGCTGGACAAGGCCATGGTGGATTGGTTCCGCACAATGGGCGACTGCCCCGAGAACCTGGCCAAGTTTTACATGGATGGAACGGGGAACCGCTACAATCCTGCCTGGGCGCGCGCCAGGGTCCTGAAATCAGGGTCCACCGTTGCTCATGATGCGTACGAGAAATATGCCCTGGCCTTCATAAAGACCAATTTCGCACGGCAGGTCATCGGGCTCCGGCTTCCCTTGAAGGTCCTCGTCGGAGAGTATGACCCCGGCATCACCGTCGAGGTCATGCAGCAGACAATCCTGAAATGGTTTCCGAACGCGGAGCTCGAGGTGCTGAAAAACGCCGGCCATGTTCCCATGGCAGAGATTCCGATCAACCTGGCGACCATAATCCAGGCGTTCATGGCAGGCCACGCGTAAAGCCGCGTCGCCGCAAATGACACATATTTGTAGTGAATAGGCCACTTCCCACATGTTGGTAGGCATATGAACCGGCCGCTTCACGCTGGTCATCTTCAGCCCGTAGAGGACGTTGCCCGCATCCGCACGGAGGAGCGGGCCGCGACGCACTCATGTATCCGGAGGATATCGACGCACTGCAAGCTGTGAAATAGGGCCGCCGGTAGTCCGGCAGGCTTGCGTCGAGCACATAGCCGCGGGACGGAGCGGGCCCTTCAGCCCGCCCTGTTCTCCCCTCAGGGTGCACGTGATCAGGGGGACACAACGTTGACGCAGCAAGCTTGGACTATGAGGCCGAGCGGAAGTTCTTCATTGCCGTCAAGCTGACTTCTCACACGCGGAGTGCCTGCAGCGGGGCGCTTCGGATCCTCGAGAGTTGGCTGGATCGCTTGCGCCCGGGCTTGCTCTTGAGTTCATCCGGAAGAGTGCAGCCGCGCACCACGAAGAGTGTGCAATCCATTGTCACCGCCTGCAGCTCGCTTTTTACGCATCTGGGGAAACGCTTTGCCGATGTCCGCAATCCATTTCGCGGCACCTGGAAAGCGTGCGATCCGCAAGCCGCTTTCTCGACCAGCAGCCCACGAACACGCGCAGGGCAGACTCCCTGAATACGCTGCAACGCAGGCAAACGTCGCAACGAAGTCAAAGCCCCCGTCTTCTTTGATGAAAAGGACGGATTTGCTGCCTCACTTTTGTAGGACAAGACTTACAGAAGAATCTGTGGCTGTCTGACATCTATCTCGACGCATTAGAGCGAAGATCAAGAGACTCACAAAATGTTGCTGACCATCCTACGCGCCACGAGCGAAAGGCGTAAGCGGCAAACAGGGTCCGTCATCCAACAGGTCCCAGAGGGAGGTTATCATGAAGCGTTTCACAATGCTCAGCGTTCTCGTGGCGATCGCTGCGCTCGCGCTCGCAGGGTGCCCGGCTCCCGGCGGCGGTTCCCAGCAATCCGGCCCGATCGCGGCAACCGGGGTTACTCTGAACAAGAGCACAACGACCATGGTGGTGGGCGGCACCGAGCAGCTCACAGCAACCGTGGCTCCTGCAGACGCAACGAACAAGGCCGCCACCTGGTCGAGCGATGACGGCACGAAAGCCTCGGTGAGCGCGAGCGGGCTCCTGACGGCGACGGCGGCGGGAAGCGCGACGATCACCGCGACAACAACGGACGGCTCGTTCACGGCAACGTGCACGGTGGCGGTGTCTGCGGTCGTTGTCCCTGCCACCGGCGTCTCCCTGAACAAAAGCACCACGACGATCACCGTCGGGGGAACCGAACAGCTCACACCGACCTTTATCCCCGCCAATGCGACCAACCAGAATGTCACCTGGTCGAGCGGCGATGTGACAAAGGCGACCGTCGTGGGAGGACTCGTGACAGCTGTCGCGGTCGGAAGCGCAACGATCACGGTCACCACCGTGGATGGCGCGCACACGGCGACCTGCTCTGTCACAGTCGACCCGGTCCACGTGAGCGGCGTATCGCTCAACAAATCGAGCACCACGATCACCGTCGGAGGCACCGAGCAGCTCACCGCAACGGTTGCTCCCGCGGATGCGACGAACAAGAGCGTGACCTGGTCGAGCAGCGATGGGTCCAAAGCGACCGTCAGCGGAGGCCTGATCACCGCGGTGGCGGCGGGTTCGGCAACAGTCACGGTCACCACCGTGGATGGGGCGCATGCGGCGACCTGTGCCGTCACGGTGTCGAACGTCCCGACCCACAACATCACCTTCAACGCCAACGGCGGAACCGGCACAACGGCCGCGCAGGTCGTGGCGGAAGGATCGGCAGCCAACCTGAACGCGAACGCGTTTACGTGGGCCGGCCATATCTTTGCCGGGTGGGCGACATCTCCCACGGGCGGAGTTGTCTACAACGACAAGCAAAGCATGACGATGGGCAGCTCCGACGTGGCGTTGTACGCGGTCTGGACGGCATCCAGTTCACTGCTCATCCACTATGACTTTGGCAGTCAGAACTGCAACGACACCTCCGGGAACAACATCAATGGCACGGCGAGCAACATCTCATACGTCTCTGACGGCAGCGGAGGGTATGCAGCATCTTTCAACGGCTCGTCGAGCTATATTACGCTGCCGAACAACACGGTCTCGAATCATACCTCCTTCACGATTATGATGAACTTCAAAGCAAACCCGGGCAACTACGGCAGCCTTTTTGGATACCAGAACGCACCAGTCGGAAGCACTATTCCGACGATCGATCAGTTCATACCGATGATCGTGATACGGTCCGACGGCAAGTTGTATGGATCGTTATGGAACGGCTCGGCGTCGATCGAAGTAATTTCCTCGAGCACGGTCAACGACGGCAACTGGCACACCGTGTACTTTTCCGTGCAGCCGAACTCGATACGACTCCTCCTCGACGGGGCGGTCGTCGGCACCGGGACCGGGACTGTCAACAACCTGAGCATGTTCTATAACCAGATCGGCACCAGCTTCCCGCAGAGGGCATACATGCCGGACGCGAACTCGGCCGCGAACATCTCCTGGTACTGGTTCAACGGTCTGATCCACGACTTCTATTTCTACAGCACGGCGCTCCAGTAGCCGAGAACTCTTTTCCGCTCAGCCCCTGCCCGTGAGGGGCAAGCGGACGCCGTTGATCGTGGCCGCATGCTCGGAGCAAAGGAAGGGCATGTCGGCCGCGATCTCGGTCTCATGGCCCAAAAAGCGGTGAGAGATTGGCCCTCGCCTGGTCTCCTGTTTGTTCTGTTGCCCGGGCAACGGCTTTCTGATAGCCTGACGCCTCCTGCAGGAATTTACGAAACTATGCAGTGGAGTTGACGAGGAACGGGGTCCTGCCGTCGTCGAAAGCTCGGCAGAACAGATCGGGAGGATCGGATGGTAATCGACAATAATGCTCAGGAAATAAAGGCGATGGATTTCTTCAGGAAGGGAGAAACGAACAAGGCCAACCAGCTGCAGAATCAGTTCCTCGCGGATGTGAAAAGCTCGGGCATCGACCATTGCAGCTGCCGAACGGAATGCCGCCATCACGGTATTTGCTCTGATTGTGTTGTCATTCATCGCGGTCATCAGGACCACCTTCCAGAATGCTTTAGAGAAATGATCAACAAGAGGATTGAGTCGATGTCTGCTCTTGCCGAACACACCTTCCGGAAGTCATGATACCAGCGCCGGCACCAGGGAGGTCCGCGCGCTCGTGGTGAGCTAATTTGAAGCAGCTGAGCAGGCAGAACCCGGCCCTATCCTGTGACCGGGGCTGCCAGGGGAGGAGACACGATGAAGGAGTTCTCATACAGCCCATCCAAATGGGTCCCTTTCCGTGATGTGGATGTGCTGGATCGAGTTCGGCGAATCACGCGAGACGAGATCGAAAGGCACCCGAATCCTGAGTTTAAAATCCAGGTCGTACCCAACGACCAGGTGGAGTTTATTTTCATTGCCGACATGCTCTTCCGCATCATGAAGGCAGCAGAAGAGCACAGACACTGTGTCTTGATCCTTCCCAATCCGAATCACGGCTACATGAAGTTGGCGCATATTCTCAACAAGCTGCGGATCGACTGCAGGCATCTCCACGTCTTCATCATGGACGAGTACGCCAATGACGACGGCACGATCGCCCCGGAATCCTTTCCCCAGGGCTTCATGCGATCGTTCAAGAGCTATTTCTACAAGAACCTCGATCCTTCCCTCCGTCCGGCGGAACGTCAGATCCATGGCCCGACGAATGAGAACATCAAGGACTACGGGAAAATGATGGCGGACCTCGGCGGGGCGGACGCCTGCTACAGCGGTCCCGGCTGGACGGGACACCTGGCCTTCATCGAGCCGGACGCCCCCGAGTTCAATGCGGACCTCGCGGAATGGAAAAAGATGGGGCCCCGCGTTGTCACGCTGAGCCCCTTTACCATCGCACAGAACTCGCTGCACGGGAGCTTCGGCATGAGCGGCGACCTTGCGCTCGTTCCGCCCCGGGCGGCCACGATCGGGCCTGCGGAAGTAATCGGCGCAAAGTACCGGATGCAGCAGCACGCGCTCGCCGTTGCGGGAACGGCGGTTTCCTGGCAGCGCTTCGTAACCCGGCTGATCCTCCATGGTCCGGTGACGCCCCGCGTGCCGGAATCCCTGCTGCAGGAGCTGCCCACGGATGTGATCGTCTCTGAGAACGCCGCGGCGAACATCGAGCCGCACTGGGATTTCGCCTACTGATGATCATCCGCGGCGCGACTGTCCTCCACGTCGACGACCTGCGGCCCGGGACGGACGTTCGCGTGGACCAGGGGAGAATCATCGAGATCGGACCGCGCCTCGACGCCGGGGCGGCAGAGAACGTCTTCGATGCGGAGGGACTTTTCGCGCTGCCCGGTCTTGTCGACCTTCACACCCATGGCCTGAAATCCGAATCGGTCCAGGACGGTTCGCTCCTTGAGTACTCCCGGCTCCAGCTCGAGCAGGGTGTGACCTGCTGTGTGCCCACCCTGTATGGCTCTCCGGAGATGAACCGCCGACGCATCATCGAAGGGATGAAGGAAACCGACGACCTCGCGCGTACGCCGAACATCCTCGGCTTCCGCCCGGAAATCATGTACGTTGCCAAGACCGGTGCAGGTTCGGCCGGGTCTCTGAGCGGCATCGAGCAGGGCGTGACCGCCGGCCTGTACGAGGCCGCCAGGGGCAGGATCCCGGTCTGGGACGTCTCACCGGAGCTCCCCGGCGCCCTCCCGTTCATCCGCTGGGCGGCCGGGCAGGGGAATCGTCGTGAGCCTGGCCCATACGCGGGCCTCGGTGGAGCAGGCCCGCCGGGCAATCGACGCGGGCCTTTCCCTGGTCACCCATCTGTATGACACTTTCGACTCTGCCGTGGAGACAGACCCCGGCGTCTATCCGGCGGGCCTGACCGACTACCTGCAGATCGAGGACCGGGTCACGGTGGAGATCGTCCCGGACGGCGTGCACGTCCATCCCTTCCTGGTCGAGAAGACGTTGCGCTGCAAGGGCCTGGAGAGGGTAGTATTCGTGACGGACAGTCTCCGGGGCTCGGGGAACCCCCCCGGCGTGTACGATGGACTTGCCGATAATGAAAAAATCGCCGTGACGCCTGACCGCGGCATGAGGAGGGTCACCGACGGCGCGCTCTCAGGCTCCTGCCTGACGCACCTGCAAAGCTTCCGCAACGCGGTGAACCTTTTCGGCAGGTCCATCCGCGAGGCATCCGCGCTGTGCTCCCGCAACGCCGGCCGGCTTCTCCGCCTGCGGAAGGGGCTCCTCGCGACGGACATGGATGCGGACATCATCCTGCTGGACAATGCCTTGAGGCTCGTGGCGACCTTCGTGTCCGGTGAGCTCCTCTTCGGGAGCCTCTGAAGCTACCGGGACCGGCGTCCGTCCCCATCAGCCCTTCACGGCTCCGAACGTGAGACCGCGGACCAGGTACTTCTGGCTGAACAGAGAGAAGAGGATGATCGGCACGATCATGAGGGTGCCCATGGTGGCCATGGAGCCCCAGTCCAGGTACTTGTCCGACATGAACGTGGAGATCACCACCGGCAGGGTCTTTGCCCGGAGCGTGGTGAGAGTGGTGGCGAACATGAACTCGTTCCACGAGTAGATGAACATGAAGATCGCCGTCACCGCGATCCCCGGCAGCGTCAGGGGGAGGAGGATGTAGAAGAAGCGCTGGGACAGCGTGTACCCCTCCACGAGCGCGGCTTCCTCGATCTCCTTTGGAAGCTCCTGGAAAAACCCCAGCATGAGCCAGATGGCGAACGGCAGCCCGTAGGAAACGTACGTGAGGATCAGGGACGCGCGCGTGTCGATGAGCCCGATGAACTTGATGATCATGAAATAGGGGATCACCGTTGTCACCGGCGGGAAGATGCGGGTGATCAGGATCCAGATCAGGATCCCCTTCGTCGTGCGCCGGTGGAGAACGGGCTTCGACAGGGCGTAGGCGGCCATGGAGCCGATGAGGATCAGAAAGAAGACGGAGAGCGCGGTCACCACCACGCTGTTGAACAGGTTCAGGCCGATCCCCTGCTTGACGAAGACGTTGGAGAAGTTGTCCGCCGTCACCCGGAAGGGAATGAAGATGGGAGGGGTGGCTATGATGTCGTTGCCGGCCTTCACGGCGGTGGCCACCAGCCAGTACACCGGGAAGATCATCACCACGCACAGCGCGATCAGGAGGATGTACGCGATGCTCCTGCCGGTGATTCTCCACGCCCGGGCCGAGGACGACTGCGACCTGTTCATGCGCGCCTCCATCAGTACGACTGCTCTTTCCAGACCTGGCGCATGAAGAAGATGCTGATCACGAAGACGACCACCAGGAAGAGCCATGACATCGACGTGGCGCGGCCGATCTGGAAGAACTTGAGGCCCTGCTTGTAGATGAACAGGGAGATCAGCTCCGTGGAAGACCCCGGCCCGCCGTAGGTGAGGGTGTAGAGGGCGTCGAAGATCTTGAAACAGTCCATGATCCGGAGGAGAAGCACCACGGCGATGACCGGCCGCAGGAGCGGCAAGGTCAGGAGGCGAAATCTCTGCCAGCGGGTGGCGCCGTCGATGTCCGCCGCCTCGAAGATGCTGTCCGGAAGGCTGCTGATGCCCGCCGCGAGGATGAAGATCACCACGGGGAGCTGCTGCCAGATCTCCACGATCAGGATGGAGGCGAAGGCAGTGCCCCGTTTTGCGAGCCACGTGACGGCGTGGCCGCCGAATGCCTGCAGGACGAAGTCCACCACGCCGTACTCGGGGTTGAGCAGGAACCTCCAGAGCACGCCGACCACGACGGGGGTCATCATGAGCGGCATGAGCAGCGCCACGCGGAACGCGGGCAGGCCGCGGAGCCGCGCGGTAACGAGCAGCGCGATGGCAAGCCCCGCGACGAACTCCGTCGGCACCGCGATCAGGACGTACAGCACAGTCCTCAGCAGGGAGCCGGTGAACTCGTGGTCCTGGAAGGCACGGGCGTAGTTGGCGAGGCCCGTGAATTTCGGGACCGAGAGGGGCATGAGCATGTTCCACTGGAACAGGCTCAGCACCAGGGAGTAGACGAGCGGGAACACCGAGGTGACCAGCAGGACGACCACGGCGGGGGTGAGGAACAGCAGCACCCCCCTCTTTTCCTGTTGCCTGTACGTGAGGCCCGTTTGCACTGTGGTTCTCCCTGGAGGTGATCGTGAATGAGGAGGCGGGCACCGACGCGGTACCCGCCCCGTGTGAAAAGCCTACTCTTTGTAGGAGAAGTTGAGCGGGTTGGCCTGGATGATGCTCGTCCATTTCGCCGCGATGTGATCGAGGGCGACCTGGGAATCCGTGGTCTGTCCGCTGTAGTATTCGCTCAACCCGTCCGCGAGAGCAATGAAGAGCTCCAGCCAGTAGGGCACGCCCGGGAACACCGGCTTGCCGGCGTTCAGGACGTCCGCGTAGGCGGCTTCGTACGGGAGCTTCGCGAGTACGCCCTTGTCCTTCAGAACGCTCTCACGGGACACGTCGATGCCGAAGTCAAGCACCGCGCGCTTCATGTTCGCCACCGACGTGCACTTCGCGATGAAGTCGAAGGTAGCCTGCGGGTTCTTGCTGCTCTTCATGATGATGAAGCTGTGCTGGGTAAAATTGCCTGTACCACCGGAGGGGAACTTCGCAAGGGTCCACTTGCCCTTCACCGTCCCGTTCTTCTCGTCGTTCATGAGTGTAGGCAGGATGAACGCCAGCCAGTTCAGGTACAGGCCGGCGTTGCCCGCCACGAACTCGTTGGCGGCATCCGGGTTGTCATACCCCAGCGTGCCGGGGGCGGCGTAGTTCTTGATGACCTTGTCCAGCTGGGCAATGGCCCACTTGCCGTTCTTGTTGTTGATCTGGGGCTTCCAGTCGGGGCTGATCGTCGCATCCCCGGTGGACCAGAAGTACGCGAGGAACATCTTCACCAGCTGCGCGGGCACGCCCGGGAGGGTCACGGGGTATTTCACCTTGCCGGATGCCTTCAGCTGGTCCAGCATCGCGTAGAACGCGTCCCACGTACTGGGCACGGACTTCACGAGATCAGTGCGGTAGATGATGGGCATGACATCAGAGGTGAGGGGAATGCCGTAGCGGTTTCCCTTTCCCGCCCACTCGCCGTACTTGTAGACGGGCGCCACGAAGCCCGTCATGTCGAACTTCGCCTTGTCTATGAAGGGCTGGATCTTCAACAGGTAGGGAAAAATCGTGTACTGGAATTCGATGTCGAACAGCATGCCGTCGAACTGGCCGGCGCCGCTCTGCACGTCCGTCATGATCTTCGGCATGAGGTTTTCCCACGGCTGACCGACGATGGTGACGGCAGCTCCGGTCTCGGCCTTGAACTCGTCCGCCATGGTGGCCAGGTAGGTCTTCCCCGAGGCATTGGCGATGTCATACGCGGCGCCTCCCTGGATCAGGAAGGTGAGGTTGACTCCGTCGTACTTTGCAGCCGCGAAAAGCGCGAGCGGCAGCGCAATGCATGCAAGGACGACCGCGAAACGTATTCTGGTTTTCATCAGACCTCCTTGTCCGCGCCTTTGCAGCCCCGGGGCGCATTCCCAAGGTCAGTCTCTGCACTCACGGAGTTGTCTCGGCGGACAGGTCATGCTAATCCAGCCGGAAGCGCGCTGTCAAGGTTGGAACGCTCCCGTGTCCGCGGTTCCCGCAAGAAGCGCGGCGGGTCAGGATTCCGGCCGGCCGGGACGCGGCAGCACGGACATCCGGTAGGAGCCCTCGGCAAGGATCTCGGTCCGGATCTCGAACGGGGTTCCGGAAGACCATGCCTCGTTCATGAGCGTTTCCTGGAGCGCGAAATCCGGTGTGACCGGGACGTTTCTTTCCCGGAGGTGCCGAACGGCGGGACACTCCTGCACCAGGAAGATGAACCCGCCCTCGGCGGTCGTCACCTCATACTTCCCCAGTTCCCGATCGTAGTAATAGGTCCAGTGTTCCAGCAGCGGCTTCCAGTCGCCCTGCTTCAAGGAGAGGTAGATTTCCCGGTACACCTCCTGGGCGGTGCGTCGAAAGAGCTCGCGGAGAAACTCCATGCCGTACCTGCCCAGGACGTATTGGATGGACGTGTTCAGCGCGAGGTGAAAGTCCTTGTGCACATTGCCGGTGTCCCTGTAGCGCATGTTCAGTCTCCGTACGGCCGGGCCGGCAGCCGTGCCTGTTTCAGGAAGGCTTCGGCTTTTTCCCGGTCCTTGTAGACCCTCATGGTGCACCGCGGCTCCGTGCGGGAGATCATGTCGTAGGCCAGATGGTAGCCGTACTGCTCCATGATCGGGGCAATCCATCCCGAGCAGTGGTCACAGTAGTACGCGTAAGCGCCGGCATCGTTGTCCATCGCCTTTGCGAGGGAGGGGCACTTGAGCATTTTGAACTCGAAGTAGTCATCCGTGAGCTTGAGGTCTGCCTCGCAGTTCTCCTCCACCCGTATGTGCTCCCAGTAGATATACATCCCGCGAAGCCCGTCGGCTTCGATGAAAGGGCCGAGGAGGGTCTTCTGCAGCCGGGAAATCTCGCGCCAGTACTCCCGGAGGTCTTCCCGCCCCCGCTCGCCGAGCATCTTGAACAGCTCGTTGTAGAGCCGTACGTAATGGTCGCTGGGGATCATGCCATCGTCCTCCATGGAGATCATAGGACGGGTCGCCTCCCGTGTGGAAGACAGCCGCGCGACGCAAGCGAGGATCGCAAGCCGGCACAGCGGCCCGGGACAAGCAAGCCGAGCACGCCGCGCCGCTCACGCTCGTTGACATTGGTCCGTCGCGCTCCTATCATTCCCGAGGAGAAGCGGCATGGATGAACTGGGAAAAGTACTTGCAATTTCGCTCACCGGGCCGGCGCGAGAGCAGGCGGTCAGGGAATTCGAAGCCTGCCTCGCCGACTGGCATGTCACGATGCCACCGGGCAGAGGCGATCGTCCAGGATTTCGGCCTGGGGGATTTCCGGCGCGACGGCCTGATCGAATGCTGGGTTGCCAACGAGACAACGGCGGGATACTGCGGCAAGTTCCTTTTCGTCTTCGACGGTCAAACCTGCCCCGCTCACCACCACCGCATGAAGCACGAGACATTCTACGTCGTGCACGGAAAAGTCCGAATGACAGTGGACGGCGGGGACCGGGTCATGAACCCGGGAGAGGTGCAGACCATCCTCCCGGGGGCGCCGCACAGCTTTCGGGGAATCGGCCCCGCACTCCTCCTGGAGGTGTCCCAGCCATGCCTCCTCGACGACAACTACTTCGCGAATTCCCGGATCCCCATCGGGGGCAACTTCAAGGGTTCCTGAGGCCGCCGGCGCGCGGCGTCCCACCGGAAGAAACCATGGCGACGATCAGGGAGAGACTTCTGGGCGCCCTTGCCGGGGAACCGGCGGATGCACCGGTGTACGCCGTGTACGACTGGTTTGTGAAGAACCGGCGCATCGACTGGTCCAGCCTTTTCGACCGTGGCCTCGGTGAAATCGCACACGCCCCGCTCCTGCGCGTTCAATACCCGCATGCGCAGATCATCGAGACAGAATCAGCGGACGCGGGGGGCCCGCGGCGGGATGTGCGCTGGATCACCGACATCGGCGAGCTTCACGAGTGGTACCGAGGCGAGTGGCGGCAGGAGTACCTGGTGAAGTCCGCCGCCGACTATCGCGTGCTGGCCCGCGCGATCGAGGGCACGCGGTTCACGGCCACCGACGAGGCCTTCGACCGTTCGGAGGCCGCCGTTGGTCCGCGCGGGGTCACCATGGGGCAGCTCGCCGAGGAAACGCTGGAATGCCGCACACCGCTGCAGGCGGTGCAGATTGACTGCGCGGGCCTGGAGCGGTTCTCCCTCGATCTCGCCGGGGAGGAGCGGAGTCTCCTGGACCTCATCGAGCTGATGAACGAGCGCGTGGTGGAAAAGTTCCGCCTGGTCCGGTCAAGCCGCGCGGTAATGATCAAGCTCTGGGAGAACCTCAGCATCGAAACCATGGGGCCTGACCTCTACCGGCGCTTCCTCGTTCCGCTGTATCAACGGCTGTTCGCGCTCCTGGAAGACACCGGCAAGGGGATCCATGTCCATTACGACGGCAGGCTGCGGCCCATCGCGCATGAGATCGCCGCCCTTCCCTTTGCCGGCATCGATTCGCTCACCGGCCCGCCGGAAGGGGACCTTTCCGCGGCAGAAGCCCGTGCACTGTGGCCGCGCGTGTTCCTTTGGCTTCACCCCAACCTCGGCTGGTATTCGCGAAGCAGCGAGGAGATGAGGGCCGCGCTCCGCGCGATGACCGCAGGAGCGCAGCACCGATACTGCATGATGATCAGTGAAGAGGTTCCACCGTCATGGCAGCGGACGGTGCCCTTTGTGCTCCAGGAGCTGGCCCGGCTCCGGGGAGAATGAGAAGTGGGCGTCGGCGCGCGGTCACTCCTGGTGGGGATCGACCTGGGAACCACCGTCTGCAAGGCGATGGTGTTCGACCAGGAGCTGAAGCCCGTCTCCGCCGCCGCGCGGCACCTTTCTCTTGCCACCCTGTCGGGGACCGAGATCGAGCAGGACGCAGAGGAGTGGTGGTCCGCGGTCAAGGAAGTGGTGCGCGAGGCACTCCATGCTCCCGGTTGTGATGCCAGCCAGGTACACGGGGTCGGCGTCAGCTCCCAGGGCATCTCCTTCGTCCCGGTGGACGGCAGGGGAACGCCGCTCCGCCCCGGGTTCAGCTGGCTGGACACCCGCGCCACGGCCGAGAGGCGGCTTCTCGAGGAGACGCTCGGTGAAGAGCGGATCTTCGGCATCACCGGGCAAGCGGTGTCACGAGGTGTACCTCCTGCCCAAGCTCCTCTGGTTTCGAAAGAACGAGCCGTCGAAGTGGAAAAAATGCCGGCGCATCCTCATGCCACTGGATTTCATCATCGCCCGGCTTACCGGCGAATATGCGACCGACCACACCATGGCGTCGGGGACGATGCTTTACGACATCACCGGGCAGCGGTGGTCGACGTCGATCCTGGACGCCTTCGACCTGGACGGCACCATGCTTCCCGGGCTCCAATGGGGCGGAACGCAGATCGGCTCCCTGCGGGCCGACGCAGCGGATGCCCTGGGTCTCGCGCGGGATGTCCGCGTGATCATGGGCGGCCAGGACCAGAAGGTGGCCGCCCTCGGAGCCGGTATCGACCTGGGCATCTGCACCATCTCCCTGGGCACGGCCATGGCAATCACGCAGAAATGCGAGAGCCCGGTGATCGATCCGAAGATGCGCATACCCTGCTTCACGGACCTGCTGCCGGGCCGCTGGGTGCTGGAAGGTTCAGCGGTCTGCTGCAGCATCCTGGACTGGGCGAGGCAGGTATTCCTTCCCGGCATCGACGACGCGGAACTGAACCGCCTTGCCGACGAGGCGGGAGACCGGGCCCATGCACCGCTCCTGCTCCCCTTCTTCTCGGGGGCGTCCGGACCGTTCCACGATCCGGACGCGCGCGGGACCCTGCACGGCCTGGACCTCTCCACCACGCCCGGCCAGATCGTGCGCAGCATCTATGAGGGAATCGCCTACCTCGTGCGGGCAAACCTCGAGGTGATGGAAAGCATCTCCCGGCCCGTGGAGGGGCTGCGCATCTTCGGCGGCGGCTCGCGCAGCGACGTCTGGTGCGGGATCATCTCGGACGTGCTCAAGCGTCCGGTGAGCGCAATGGCCACCCCCGAATCGGCATCCGTGGGCGCCGCCATCCTTGCCGGCCTCGGGAGCAGAGTCTTCGAACGGCTGGAGGAGGCTTTCATCCATCTGTCGGTGCGAACCTCCCATGAGCCGAGGGCGCATCGCGCGGACCATTACGACCACATGTATGCGGAGTTCCAGGAACTCAGCGGGAGACTCCTGCGGCAGGAGTAGCTTCCGCAATTTGACGGAAAGAGGTGGTTCATGGCACACCGGCTGCAGGCAGGAGTTTCACTGGTCGATATTTCTCCCGGTCCCGGCCTCGAGCTGGCGGGCTACCCCCACCATCCCCGGCATAACACCGGGGTCCACGACCCGCTGCATGCGGCCTGTATCTGCCTGGATGACGGCGCCACGAGGCTCGCTTTCGTTTCCATGGACCTCCTGATGTACTCCAAGAAGGAAGTCGCCGCCGCCCGGGAGCAGATCGCCCGGCAGGCGCCCATCCCCGCGAGCAACATCATGATCACCTGCTCCCACACGCACTCCGGCCCCTGGGGGTCAGGAAGACTCGACATGGAGGGCCTGGAGGAGGCCCTGACGCCGGATGCCGGGTTCATGTCGGACCTGAGACAGAAGCTGGCCGCGCTCGTGAAGGAAGCCTGGGAGAACAGGTTCGACGCCGCCGTGGGCGTGGAGAAGGGATATTGCGGCCGGGACAACGGGGTCGGGGGAAACCGGCGCGACCCGAACGGCATCGCGGACCCCGAGGTGTGGGTCATTGGCGTGCGCGATGCCGCGGGAAGAACGCGCGGCTGCCTGGTGAAATATGCCCTGCACCCCACGTTCCTGCACTCGGACAACCTGCAGGTTTCCGCAGACTATCCCGGGTGCATCAGGAAGCATCTCGCCGCCCGCGCGCCGGGGGTGACGCTGCTCTTCGCTCAGGGGTGCTCGGGAAACCAGAGCCCCCGGTATTTCCGCAGCGGAAAGACGTACGCGGAAGCCGTTCGTGTGGGCTCTGCAATCGGCGAAGAAGCTGCGCGCGTCCTGGAAGGGATGGAGTTCCGCACGGATGCCGCGCTTTCGGTGAGGTCCGTTGAGACGGAGATCGAGACCAGGGTTCTCCCCTCCCTCGCAGACGCCGAGAAGGCAGTGGAGATCACGCGCGCCACTTGGCAAAAAGCGAAAGCCGAGAGCACAGTGGAAAGGGACATCTGGAACGCGGAGCTGCGGTTCCTCGGCGCAGAAGACACCCTCGGGTACGTGCGCGTCAGGGAACGTGGAGAACGCCTGTCATTGCTGTACGACGAGGTCCCCGCTGAGGTCCAGATGATCGGGATCGGTGAGGCGCGGGTGGTCGGGCTGCCGGGTGAGCTGTTCGTGGAGTTCGGGATCACCATCCAGTATCGCGCGCCGTTCAACAGGACGTTCGTGATCGAGTTGGCCAACGGGTGCCTGCCGGGGTACGCGTGTACGTCCCAGGCGTACTCGCAGGGAGGCTACGAGACAGGAGCCTCGCTGCTCACGGGGAGATCCGGAGAGCAGTTGGTGGAAGCCGCCGTCAAGCTTCTCTGGCAGTCCCGCGGCGGCTGAGCCCCAGCTGCTGCGCCCGTGGCGACTGAGCCGGCGTCGGCCGAGCCCGCGGCCGGCGCCCCCGCTCAGGCCGGCTCGAAGAGCCGGTCAATCTCGGCCAGGATGGACTCGACGAGCATCTGCCCGCCCTCCGGGCCGATGAATCCATTTGCGACCAGAGCGCCGTACCCCCCCGCTGCAACGGCCCGGGCAGTCGGCAGGTACCCCGCTTCGTCACACGAGAGCTCGGCGTGGAGGGTCAGTGCCGCGGGGCTCCGAGCACGGATGCGCAGACCGTAGTCAAGGAACAGCTCGAAGGGGCTTGTGGACAGTGCGACATCGCCCAGCCGGAGCACGTGCAGCTCCGCGGCGTACCATGGCTTCTCGCGCTGGGCGTGGAAGCGGTTCACGGTCGCTTCGAGATTGCGCATCAGGACGAAATCGTCGTTCTTGTCGTCGTATGGCCCGGGAATAGTGAGCTTTTCCTTTTCCCTGACCTTTTGCGTGAAACGCGCGAAGGCAGAAGCCGGAGAACAGGGATCGGCCGGTTCCCGGGCGACCAGGGATGCCAGTTCCGACACGGCGCGGGCGTACTCTCCGGGCGTCACCATTCGAACGGGAAGCCGCGGCGTGCAGACCGCGTGTCGAACCGGAATGCCTCCCCTTCGCGCGGCCTGGGCCCGCGGCAGCGCCTGCATCACGGAGTCGGCAAGCCTCCCGCCGAGCTCCATGAGGCCCGGTTCGTCCCAGTAGGTGGGTCCGCCGGTATACGGCCGCGTCAGGTCACGCGGGGCCTGGTCCCCGGCCGCACCGACATGGCAAAGGACGCTCACCCCTGCTCCAAGGCGCTCGCGCAGCCGTCTGCGCATTTCGCCGAACATGTCCGCCGTGACCACGTACGTGGCTTCCATGACCTGGGCCGGACAGACCACGTTCACGACCAGGCCTGTCAGTTCACCGTTCAGTGTCCAGGCACCAACCACGCCCACGGTGTCGTCTTTCCCGCCCTCCATGCCGATGAAATCGGGACGATCGGTCGTCCCGTACATCTCGGAGCTCCCGTCGAGGTAGAGCGGGCGGCGGCAATGACCGATTGACGCGAGGCCGGAAGCGGCGCCGAGGTGCGTGTCCAACCGGCTCTTCCACGCGCCCACCGCGGCGGCCACGAGGGAATCAACGAGCAGCGATCGGAACTCTTCCATGGGCAGATGGGCCGGGTCGTGTTCCCACCACTTCAGCGGGTCGTCCGCGGCGGGTGCGCAGTGCGTGTGGGTAGCGCTGACCACCAGGCGGGAGCTGTCGAAATCCGGGATCTCGCGTTCCAGGCGCAGTCGCACTTCCGCCAGCACCCCGCGGCCGACCTCCAGAAGATCACAGGATATGACGATTGCCTGCCCAGAAGCCCGGTCCGCACATCCCTGCTCGAGAGCAAGTGCGGTCACTGTCAGGGGATCGCGGACGGAGCGCGACACCCTCTGGTAGTACTGCCCGTACAAATATGCAGTTCTCCGCGGAGTAATGTCAGCAGTTCCCCATCCAGCTTTCAGCGTGTCTGCTCGCAGTGTGCTCATAGATTCGGACTATACGCTCTGGTTGCGGAGGGCCGCAAGCCTATGCGTGCCGGCTCCGTGCGACGAAAAGGCTCTGTGCGTTCACCACGCGGCGAGGTAGAATTGGCCCCGGAGCAAAGCCAAAGAGGGACGCGCACGATGCAGATGACCCAACGCCAGAGGCTCCTTGCCCCTTTTCGCGGCGTGAAGCCTGACCGACCCGCATGGCTCGCGGATCTGAGCTACTGGTATGAGGCGGCAGCCTCTGCCGGAACGCTTGAGAAGCGCTACCGCGGCGCGGAGGGCTTTCGGCTCCTGCACGAGGAGCTCGGCGTGTGCTGTTACTACGATTATTCTTCGCGTATTTTCGAGCACGGCTTCACCGGTGTCGATTTCAAAGCCTCTGAATCGTCCGACGAGCGGATCAAATCCTGGCGGACCCCCAGCGGGATCATCACCGAACATTGGCGTTACCTGGAGCCCTCACGATGCTGGGCTCATGACGGTTACGCGGTGAAGAGCCGCGCAGATCTCCGCGTTTTGCGCGATCTATGCGAACGGACCTGCTTCCGGGCCTGCCCCGACATCTACCCGCGAATGGACGCATGGATCGGTGCCGCGGGGCTGCCGATGGCCCCGGCTCCGCGCAGCCCACTTCCCGCCCTGCTGGTCGACTGGTGCGGAGTCGAGGGTACGGTGTTCCTGGCAGCCGATCATGGAGACATGGTCGGTGAAGTTCTCGGTACGATCGACAAGGCGAACGACGCAGCTTTTGAAGCCCTCGTTGCGTCCCCATGCGAGCTCGTCCACTTCTGCGACAACCTGGACAGCAGCGCGTCGACTCCTTACTTCGATCACTGGATGCGCAGCTACTACGAGAAACGAGTGGCGCAGCTGCATGCCGCGGGCAAATTCGCCGCCGTCCACCTGGACGGCCGTGTCCGTGGCCTCCTGCCCCGGCTGGCAAGCTGCGGCTTCGACGCAGTGGAGGCCATCACGCCGGCTCCGGTGGGGGACGTGAATATCGAAGAGCTTCGAGCACTGGCGGGGAACGCGAACACGATAATCTGGGGCGGCGTCCCGGGGGCCATGTTCTGCACGCCATGGGCAGAGGATGACATCCGGCGTCACACGACCCTTCTGCTGGACACGCTGGGCAGAGACGGTCGGCTCATTGTCGGGAGCGCCGACCAGGTACCGCCGAACGGGGATACGTCATTTTGTCGGCTCATTGCGGATGTCATAGAAAGATGGTAACGCGCGCGAACTATCGCGACGCGCGTTGACACAAGTGCAAAGACCACATGCACCCGGGTCGTCCGATAATGATGCAAGCCTCAACAGGCATGGGGGTCTCTATCCTTACCGCTCGCGGGCCCTGCGAATCGTAATGGTCTCGATTTGCAGGGCGGTCTCAGATGAGCCGATCAGGGAGAAGAGGCGGTAAGGTTGGTAAACCCGAAATCCGTATAAGTTGAACCGCAACCAAAATCAAATCCTATGCCTGGATTCCCTGTCGCATATGTGCTGTCTGTACCAGTCCCAATCAGTATGCCGTTTTTATACACGTTGATTACATTTCCAATAATAGTCGCCTTAACAACATCCCCACTGGCGACCCCGTACTGGGCGCCATTATACGAGGAAACGTAGGTGAAGCTGCCTAGTGCACCATTCCATCTGACGATTTGCATATATGCATCTGAGGTCTGCAGACACCTGAAATTGATCTCATATCCAGTGCAGTTGTGTGCCGAAAGTCTGCTGCGCAGCCTAAGCTCAACCTCCTGATAATAATTTGCATTCTGATTTATGGAATACACCGTAGCTTGCACCGTTTGATTCGGCCCCCACGTGCCTGCCAACAAGGCAGTGGGATCACTATAGGCTGCGGAACTGGGACTTTGACCTTGAGCGAGTCCGGTTGTGGTGAGGACATTATTCCAATCCAAACCGACAACCCCACCATTGATCCAGTTTCCGCTTTCGGATATCGGGTCTTCTGTGAGAGGGAAACTCGTGCCATAATTCTGAACTGTCGGGGGGGAGTTGCCGGTGATGACCACGTTCGCGGTGCCGAGCAGCGAGTTGCTCGTGGCGGTCACCATGAATGGACCGCCGGAGGCACTGGCGGCGGTGAAGAGACCCGTTGAGCTGATCGTGCCACCGCCGCTGACCGTCCAGACGAATGCGGGCTGAGGCAACATCGCACCAGCGAATTGATCGCTCGCGGAGCCTGTGAACTGCTGGGTAGCGCCTGTCGCCACCGTCGCGCTCCCAGGATTGACTGTGATGCTGGCGAGGGTCTGAGTAACTGTCACATTCACGCTGCTTGTGGCCGTTTGACCCTGTGGGTCTGCAATGACCGCCTGAAGAACATAATTCCCAGCTTTGGCGAATGTAGCGAGTGAGTTCTTGGCAGCGTTGGTCGCGTTCGGGGAGAATGAAACCGCACTCGGGCCAGTCGCTGACCATGTGTAGACGAGGCTGGCTTCACCACTGCCATCGGCGCCCATGACGCTCACGTTGGTGGTCTTTCCGCTGACCGGGTTGGGGCTTGCCGAAGCCGCTGTTCCCACGGTCGGCGGAGGGTTGCTTTTGATGACCACGTTCGCGGTGCCGAGCAGCGAGTTGCTCGTGGCGGTCACCGTGAATGGACCGCCGGAGGCACTGGCGGCGGTGAAGAGACCCGTTGAGCTGATCGTGCCACCGCCGCTGACCGTCCAGACGAATGCGGGCTGAGGCAACATCGCACCAGCGAATTGATCGCTCGCGGAGCCTGTGAACTGCTGGGTAGCGCCTGTCGCCACCGTCGCGCTCCCAGGATTGACTGTGATGCTGGCGAGGGTCTGAGTAACTGTCACATTCACGCTGCTTGTGGCCGTTTGACCCTGTGGGTCTGCAATTACCGACTGAAGAACATAATTCCCAGCTTTGGCGAATGTGGCGAGTGAGTTCTTGGCAGCGTTGGTCGCGTTCGGGGAGAATGAAACCGCACTCGGGCCAGTCGCTGACCATGTGTAGACGAGGCTGGCTTCACCACTGCCATCGGCGCCCATGACGCTCACGTTGGTGGTCTTTCCGCTGACCGGGTTGGGGCTTGCCGAAGCCGCTGTTCCCACGGTAGGCGGAGGATTGTTCGCAGCAATTGCCAGCGAAAGGGTCGCGTAGAACGACCAGTGGTTGGTCAGACCGCTGGTTTGCGTTGAGAAAGTCTGCGGCATCGGCCCGTAGGGATATGAAAAATACATAGAAGTGCCCGTGTTGGTCCAGCGGAGGTGCAGGGAGTTGCTGCTGGGGACGTAGGCCAACCAGTAACTCCCAGCCGGTAGCAGGACCGGAGCGATGACGCTGGCCGTGTTCCACCCGACGACGGGCGTGATCTCATTCGTCTCAGCCTTCTTCGCCCCAGGGCCTCCCTTTGGGCCGGTGGCGTCGTAGATGCCGAGCCGCAGCTTCCCAGCAACCCTCGTTACATACATGCTCAAGGTTTGAACCGTGGCCGACTGCCCCAGGCTCGTCTGCTGGGCTTGCAAATAGTTTCCGTCATAGTAGTCGTCAGTCGACAGGATGTTTGGCTCACCAATCACCACCGACGGATTGTTGACAGCCGAACCGATGGTCCTGGACGCTGTGTCCGGAGCCACTGCAACGCTGCCGGGTTGGCTGTTCCCCCCAGGCTTGGTAATTGCAGGCATCTCGCATGAACTGATCACAAGAAGTGCGCCCAGGCAGAGACCCGCTCCAAGAAGGGAGTGGACTGGGCGTGGCAGCATATGAGTTTCTTCACTCTGTTCATTTTTCATCTATCGACCTCCTGATTCAACGACTTTCTGTTTCAGAAATAATATAAAAGTACTATTGCCATAATACTTTAGTATTATCTATCTGTAAATAGTCAATTCAAGTCTACTGGCGGCGCCCTGGTGGGTGTCCCGCTATGTCCCGATTTTAAGGGCGACGAGATGGTCCTGCTCCTCGCCCCGGATGCGCCGCTTTGCGCCGGAATACGCAGATCTGTCCCGGTATGTCCTGCTCTCGAAAGTGCTCCGGGTTACTCCGCAATGAACCATGGCCGAGAAGCTGTGAATGGCAAGAGATTCTTAATTGCTTTTAGAACAGCTATTTATATGCGCGTCCAGCCTGACTCGAACAGGCGACCCACAGCTTAGAAGGCTGTTGCTCTATCCAACTGAGCTATGGACGCGTGTCGGGATGATTGGATTCGAACCAACGATCTCCTGCTCCCAAAGCAGGCGCCTTAGCCGCTAGGCTACATCCCGAAGCACTGTACCCGGTGCCGAGGTATCCCGCGGGAAGCCCGACAGCCGCGCTTGCACGGCGGCAGGGCTGACCACGATACTCCGCGCGAGCCCGGCGCAAACCTACGCCATTCCCTCGGCTCGGGTCAAGGCGCACCAGGTCTGCCGCGGGCGCCGTCCTATTGATTGCCCGTAAGCTCTTTGAGGAACCTGTTGCGGTCGGCTCCTTCCTTGAGAACGACAAGAAGAGTGTCGTCCCCCCCGAGCGTCCCGAGAACATCGGTGATTTTCAGCAGGTCGATTCCGTAAGCAATCCCCGGCGCGTGTCCCATCTTTGTCTTGACAACGGCGAGGTTCCCGGAAAACTTGATCTCCACGATCTCGCGGCGGAGATCATCCCTGATGAACGGGTCCTGAGCCGGCTCCTGCGGTGGATCTACCGTATAGACGTACTCGCCGCTGCCGTCCGGCACACGGGAAACACTGAGGAACTTCAAATCGCGGGAAAGAGTGGCCTGGGTCACATCCACGCCTTCCTTCTCAAGGCGCTTGAGGAGCTCCTCCTGGCTGTGAATCTTCTCCGCGTGCAGGATGCCATGGATCAGGCGGCGTCGCGCTTCCTGGCTTTTCAGTTCCGGCCTCCCCTCGTCCTTTTCCAAGAACTCCGTTGTTGCTATGCACACGCCAATAGGCGGCCCGATCCCAGCGGCAGGGCCCATTTGAATGAATATTAACCGCCTGAATTGAAATGCACCCGGCGCGTGGATGTCAAGGGGGAGCGTGCGTCCTTGTCTTAGTACACCAGGCCTCCTCCGAGGTAGCCCAGCACAATAACGATCCCCGTGCACGCGGCGTACAGCACGAGGGCAGCAATGGCACGCGGCTCCCGCCAGGGGCCAGTCGCCGTTCCATGCCGGTCCCAGTCCCGATCGCGGCCCAGCATCAGCCCGGCGAACAGGCAGACAAACAGCACCGCTGCAAGGATCATCTTGATGATGATCGCCGTCATCCACTCTCCGTTGAACTTCTCCTTCCAGTCCATGTAGCCGAACAGCGCAGTGGGCACGACGCTGATGAAAGCCAGGACCGCGCAGTGCCAGGCTGTGAGCTTCAACCGGACGCGCCGGAAGATGAGGGAGACGAGCCCGAACACGAGAGTGCCGATCGTGAGACCGACGGTGATGTGTGTGACCATGGGGTGGATCGGGTGATCGTACCCGAGCCCCTTCAGGAACACGTAGACGGAGTGGATCATTCTTCAGATATACCCACGCCGGCGCCGAAAGGAAAGCTCCAAAAGCTGTCCGGCGCTCGACTTTTACGCCGCAGGGGAATAGATTCGAGCTGCTATGGACAAGAACACCTCGCCCAAGAAACGCGGCCCCCGCGAAACCAGGGCGCGGGCGCGGAGCATTTCCGGGATCCTTGGCTCCGCGTACCCCGACGCCCATTGCATGCTGGATCACGCCGGTCCCTTCGAGCTGCTGGTGGCAACCATCCTCGCGGCGCAATGCACCGACGAACGCGTCAACAAGGTGACCCCCGCTCTTTTCAGACAATTTCCGACACCTGCCGCAATGGCGGAGGCTGACATTGATGAGCTGGAGGAACTGATCAGATCGACCGGCTTCTACCACAACAAGGCCAAAAGCATCAGGGGAGCAGCGGAAACGCTGTGTTCGAAGTTCCCGAGAGGCTTCCCGGGCACAATGGACCAGCTTCTCACTCTCCCCGGGGTCGGAAGAAAAACGGCGAACGTGGTCCTCGGAACCTGCTTCGGCGCCCCGGCGATAATCGTCGACACTCACTTCCGCCGGGTAACGCAAAGGCTCGGTATCGTGGAGAGCAATGACCCGGACGAAATCGAGCGTGAAATCAGCGAGCTCCTTCCACCGGAGGAATGGACCGCCTTCTCGCATTCGGTGACTTTCCACGGAAGAAAGTGCTGCGCCGCCAGGAAACCAGATCACGCGCGCTGTCCCGTGGCTGAGCTCTGCGACTCGCGCGACATCTGAGACCCCTGCTCAGAGCCGTTTTCGGCTGTGGCCGTTCTTGCGTGTTGATACGTTTCTTTCTATTGTAGTAGCCTGTGGCAGCCATGAAGAAACAAACCGTTCTCTTTGTCCTCGGTCTCCTGCTGGCAGTGGCACTGACCTCGGGCGCTCAAGAGACGCAAAAGCTTGCATTGACGGACGTGCCGGCAAAAGTCGACGGTGTGTTTGCGGAAAAGGAATACAGCTTTGTGACGGAAGCTGCCGGCATGAAGCTCGGTCTGACCTGGACGGCTGATGCGCTGTTCGTGGGTCTCAGCGCTCCGACCACCGGATGGGTGGCAGCAGGGCTGGGCGGCGCGAAGATGGACGGGGCGATCATGTACATAGGCTACGTCATCGGAAATGAGACGCAGCTGAAAGTGCAGAAGGGAGCGGGTCACCGGCATGCAGACCTGGAGACGAATGCTCCCGCCCGGTTCGCGATGAAAGAGGCGGACGGACAGACAGTGCTCGAGCTGGAGCTGAACCCGACCGGCCTCATCGCTAGGGGCCAGAAGACCCTCGATATTGTCATGGCGATGGGCAGCACTGACTCTTTCATATCCCTCCACAAGGCGAGGGCGGCGATCTCCGTCGAGCTTGCGCGATAGGCTCATGCCGAGTATTCGTGTCCATGGCAGGGCGGTCGCGTTCGATTGCAGCCTCACAACGTCGGTGCTGAATGTCCTCCTGCGCAACCGGTTTCCGATTCATACGCTGTGCGGCGGGCGCGCGTCGTGCGGCAGGGACCTGATACGCGTCCGTGAGGGAGCGGAGTTCTTCAGCCCGCGGCGCGAGGTGGAGCGTCGAAGGCTGGCGTCTTTGGCCGCCGCCGGAGAGCCTTCTGGGGATGACATACGCCTGGCGTGCCAGTCGTATGTCCGCGGAGATGTGGTGATCGAGGTGATCCACCTGGCTGGCGCGGAGGACTCCAAGGCCCTGGAATCTTGATTTCATCCTTCGTGGTGATATATTTGTCATGGATGCTCCGAAATTTCGCCCGAAACATCTGCGTTGTTCCCTTGCTCGCGCTCCTTGTCTCGTGCGGAGACCAGTCGCTTTTCATGTCACCGAAAACCGGCTCCGCGGACCTGCAGATCACCTCCGCTGCTGACGGGCAGGTATTCGGCAGCGGCAAGCCTGTACCCCTGATGATCTCTGCGCAGGACACGACAAAGAGCCGGGACGTGGAGATCGACGTGACAGTAGGTACTTCCGCGGGAGAGAGCCTCTGGCACAGCCGCACCGCGGCCGCATTGAACGAACAGAGCCCGATCACCCTGCCGGCCAACCTTGCCTCCGGATTGTACCGCCTCGACCTCGTCCTGTACTCAGCGGGGGAGGTTGTCCAGAAGAAGTCCGTCTTCATTTTCGTGGCACAGGAAGGCTGGAGGATCTCCGGCATTCGCAGCTTTCCGCCGGTTATCACGTCGGGGGCAACGGTGATGTTGAAGGCGGAGCTGGACATTCCGGATGCCTCCAACCCGTACCTGCGCTGGACCTGGAAGGGAAAGGTAATCCAGAAAGGCATGCTGTCCGCCGGGCTGGGACAGGTCCTCTGGGACGTTCCCGGGGAAGGCGGGGTGTACACCGTCACCCTGGAGCTCTTTCCCAGCGCACCCGCTGCCGGTTCGGATTTCACTTTTACGTCGTCACTGTCACTCTCTACTGACATCATCTGCGTCCGGCGGCCCGGGCCGGTCCGGGGCAGGCTCGGACCCGCCTCGTCCTTCACGTCGCTTCTCCGCCTCCAGGCCTCCCTGGCCGATTCGGGAGCGGGCGCAAAGAAGCCGGGGAAAAACACGGCGGTGTCCATCGGCTCCCCGGAGGTGGTCTCGCTGGAGAACAGTTTCGGATACCGCTTTGACGGCAGCACCGGAATCAGGGTCCCCTGGCTGGCCATTCCTTCGGATGCGGGCAACCTCAGACCTTTCACGATCAGCCTTGGCGTCTCGTTCGACGATCCGGGGAGCGCGAACAACATCGTGACAGCAGTCAGCAGCGACGGAAGGTTCTCCCTCGTCATTTCCATGAATCCCGAGACTGCGGCCCCGGCGGCGCGGCTTTCGAGCGGAGGAGGGCCGCCGCTTCTCATTCCCTGGGGTGGCCCTGCTCTCTCCCCGAAACAGCGCGTCCTTCTCTCCCTCAGCATCGCGCCGCAGCCGGCCGGGCTGGCGGCCCAGTGGTTCCTTGACGGCGTCCAGGTGTCCCGCATGGGAGCGCAGTACCCGGTTGCCGGCCCCCGGCAGGAAGGCAGCATCACAATTGGCGGGGAGCAGGGATTCAAGGGAGTTGTGGACGAGTTCGGCGTGTACACCCAGGACCCGGCGGGCAGGCCGTCGACGGATCCGGACCTGTTCGCTCGCGCGCAGGCGGGACTCTACGGCAGCAGGCTGGTCTTTGCGGACGGGTTCGACGGGCTGACCGTCACCAATGGCTTCTCGATCACGGGAAAAGGCCAGCTCAGCGGCGGCGCCGTGGACCTGGAAGCCGGTGCCCGGCTTTCCCTGCCGCCGATTCGCGCCGGCCAGGCGGTCACGGTGGCGGCGGGTCTTTCGCCTGCTTCCGGCCGTTCTGCCATCCTCCTCCTGCAATGGGAGGGGAGCACCGGGCATCCTGCCGCCGTGCCGCTGGCCGCTGACAACCAGGGGTTGGCTTTCCGCATCGCCGCCGACGGTTTGTCGGTGACCATTCCTTCCGTGGGCGGTGAGAAATCCGTGAAGATTCCCGCTCCCACGGAGACGGGCTCCAGCCTGCTTGCAAGCCTTGAAAACCCTCCTGATGCGAAGTCAGACCTGATCATCGAATCGGCGCTCGCCTTGACGGCCCGGTAAGTGACTCCCGGCCGCGTGCGCGCGCGAATCCGCCCTCAGCGAATGAGCTTCTTGAGGAGCGGATCCCTTTTCCGCCACTCCCGGTCAACTTTCACGCGGAGATCCAGCTTCACCGCATAGGGGAATATCTCGGAGAGCTCCTGCTCGGCCTCGTGAACGATCGACTTGATTCTCTCGCCGGCCCTGCCGACGACGATCCCCTTCTGGGACTCGCGCTCAACGCAGACGAATCCACGCGCCCAGAGCGTGGCGCCATCGTCCCGCATCTCGATGTCTTCTATCCGCACGTAGAGTGAGTGAGGCACTTCCTCGCGGGTCTGGAGCATCGCCTTTTCTCGGATGATTTCGGAGATCCGGAAATCCGGGGTCTGGTCGGTGTAGTAGTCCTCGGGGTACATCTGGTCCCCGTCCGGTGCAGAGGTAAAGAGGAGCTCTTTCAGGTCTGCCAGCCCGTCACCCGTTCGAGCCGAAATCTCAAGCATTGGAACGCCCGGCAGGGCCTCCTCAACGGCCGTGCGAATTGCCTGCCAGTCCGGCCCCGGCGAGTCGTGCTTGTTCATGCACGTCACCAGGGGCCGTGAAGCCCTGCGGACTGCCTGCTGAATGGCGCGCTCCTCGTCGCCGGTCCCGCGCGTCCCGTCCACGACATACAGCACGATGTCGACCTCGGAGAGGGTGGCGGAGACGAGGTCGGTCATGTACGTGTTGAGCTTCTTCTGCGAGAGGTGGAATCCGGGCGTGTCGATGAATACGATCTGGCCTCTCGGGTCGTTGAGGATCCCGCGAACCCGGTTGCGGGTGGTCTGTGGCACGGGGGAGACTATGGAAACTTTTGCCCCGCACAGGGCGTTCACGAGGGTGGACTTTCCCGACGACGGTCGGCCGACCACCGCGACCATTGCAGACTTCACGGCTCAGCCGGGGAATCGCCGCCGCACGTCAGCGAACTGGTCGTTCAGGCCGTGGAAAATCTCTACCAGCGCGGGATCGAACTGGCTCCCCGCCTGTCCGAGAATCTCCTCCACGGTGCGCTCGTGGCTCCAGGCCTCCTTGTAGGGGCGCTCGGAGGTCAGGGCATCGTAGACGTCGGCCACGGCGGAGATCCGGGCGGAGAGGGGTATCTTCTCTCCAACCGTTCCATTCGGGTACCCCTTGCCGTCGTAACGCTCGTGGTGCGACAGGGCAATCGTGGCGGCGAGCGTGAGAAAGGACTGCTCTCCCAGCTCCCGGTCCGCCTTGTGCAGCACCTCCCATCCGAACAGCGTATGCTTCTTCATGGTCTCCCACTCCAGCGGCTCGAGTTTCCCGGCTTCAGCAGTATATGGTCGGGGATGCTCACCTTCCCGATGTCGTGAAGCATGCTGGAGAGGGAAATGTCATTCGCGTATTCCTGGCTGATGCGGAAGGAATAGGGGGCGCGCAGGTGAACCTGTGTGGCGATGAGTCGGGTGTACTCGCAGATCCGCTGGAGGTGGAATCCCGTCTCGGGGTCCCGGTACTCGGCAAGCCGGGCAAGGGACCGGATGGCGGCCCCCTGGGTTCGCTCGAGGTTTTTCGTTCCCGCTATGATGCTGTCGTTCAGCAGCTCCTGCACCTGCAGCGCGTCCTTCAGCTCGGCATTCGACCGCAGGAGCTCGGTGATGTCGAAAAACACGCCGACAATGGAGTCTCCCACCGACACGGCCGAATCTTGAATCTGCAAACGCGCCCCTGACCCGGACGTGAGCACGAGGGGAAACGACGCAACCTTGCCAAGCTTCCGCACGGTATCAAGCTCCGCGGCTCTCTTCCCCGGCTCCGGAAACAGCTCCGTGCTCTGGGAGACCGCCTCAAGAGATGGGTAGCCCGTGAGCATCAAGCAGGCCGGGCTTGCATAGGTGAACCTCCCCGCGGAGTCACAGACATACAGGGGGAGGTCCAGTCCATCGGTGAGCACCGAGAAGTTGGGGATGAGCTTCGTCATGAGCCCCGAAAGAGGAAGTTCGGGGATTGCGGTGCTCCTGCGCTCGGTTTCCAGAGAGTCGCGCAGGCGCAGAACAATCCCCCCCAGGTCCTCTTCCCGCGCGCGGACATTCTTCTCGATGTCTCGCCCGTGCAGGATGAGCGCGCTCCAGGGCTTGCCGCCGCTGACATTCACCGGGCAGCAGAGAAACGACCCTTCCCGTCCCGCCGCCGCCAGTGGAAGGACTCCCCGGGTCAAAGGAATTCCAGTCCGTGAAATCTCAGCGGCAAGAAGGGGCGCGGTCGTCGCCAGTGATCCCAACGCGACTCGCGTCACCAGGCCGATCGCGGGATCTCGTTCGATCACGAACAGCCCTGACCCGTCCGCCCTGAACCTGTCGAGGGCCCATTCCAGGATCATGGTCACAACCTGGTGAGTGCGCCCCTGCCCTTCGAGCCGCTTCGAGAAGGTCGGTCAGGTCACCCACGAGTGGACGCCTGGTCCTTCCGCCAATACCGATCATAGAACAGGGCCAGCCTTCGCCGGGCGTCGTACGGGATGAGAGCGGGGTCTGTCATGATTGCATCCCGCGCGGCATGACGGCAGGCGCAGTCCCCCCGGCCGCGAAGTGCGGCAATGAAGTCAGGCAGCATCCGCTTCAGAGCCTCGGTGTTGGACTTCATCCTGGCCACCACCATCTCCACGCTCACGCTCTCACCGGTATCCTTCCAGCAGTCATAGTCGGTCACCATTGCGAGGGTCGCGTAGCAGATTTCAGCCTCCCTGGCCAACCGGGCCTCCGGGCAGGGCCGTCATCCCGATCAGGGATGCCTTCCACGATCGGTGCAGCTCCGATTCCGCCCTGGTGGAGAACGCAGGACCCTCCATGCACACGTACGTACCCGAGGTATGATGGGGATGGGAGTGGGCTCCGAGCACTCCCGCGGCCGCCGCGCGGATCCCGCCGCAGAACGGCTGGGCGAACCCGATGTGCCCCACGACCCCGTCGCCGAAGTAGCTGCCCGCGCGTCTCGACGGTCTTGTCGATGAGGTTGTCGCAGAGGACGAACTCGCCGGGAGCGAAGCTCTCCGAAAGCGACCCGACCGCACTGAAAGCCAGGATCTGTTCAACGCCGATGGACCGAAGCGCCCAGATATTGGCGCGAGAGGGCACTTCTGACGGAAGGTACCGATGTCCCTTGCCGTGACGGGGCAGGAACGCGACTTCTTCTCCTGCGATCTCCATTATCGTCAGGGCATCGGACGGCAGTCCCCAGGGCGTCGGAACCTCCCGCTCCTCGCGGACCCGTCCGCCCTCCAACTGGTACAGTCCGCTCCCTCCGATCACGGCCAGCCGCGCCATCGTCTGTCGACCTCCCTGAATGGATCAGCGTGATCCATTGTGGGTCTTTTCAGCAGGAAGCGCAACAGCCCATCCGCACTATACGGGCGATTCGCTCTTCGCCAGGAAAAATTTCTGCGCGGGAGACTGCCCGGGGGCTTTTTCGTTGACATCCCCGGCAGGGCATGTATACTCACTTTGTGTTTGGGAGGCTTCCGCCCCACAACCTCCAGTACCAATTGGAGGACGGAAGATTGACGGGTGGCCGGGGCAGAAATGCCCCGGCCTTTTTTTGCGCCTGCGGCGCGCTCCGCGGGCCCGCGGACTGCGCGATTGTCAAGCAAGAGGATTTTCCTTATTGTAATGCGTAGTATGAACATGCAGGACAAGCCCCAGGAGCCCGAAAGCGGCCCCCGCGATGATGGGATGCTCTTCAACAGGATGCTCAAGTCGAGGACCGTCCTCGTCTCGGGAGAGATCAACAAGCCTCTGGCGGAGAGAGTGATCCGCTCCCTCATCCTCCTGGAGGAAGAGTCCGCGGACCCCATCAAGGTGTACATCGACTCCCCGGGGGGTGACGCGGACGCGGGCTACGCAATCTTCGACATGATGCGCTTCGTCAAGCCGAAGATCACCATGATCGGCATGGGCCTGGTTGCCAGCGCCGCCGCCATCATCATCCTCGCGGCTCCGCGCGAGCTGCGGGTCGGCCTCCCCAACTCGCACTACCTCATCCACCAGCCCATGAGCGGGACGCGCGGTGTGGCCACCGAGATCGAGATTCACGCAAAGGAAATCGAAAAGCTCCGCGCCAAGATCAACCGGCTGATCGCGGATGAAACCGGGCAGCCCCTGGACAAAGTGGAGAAGGACACCGACCGCGACTACTGGATGAACGCGGAAGAGGCGGTCAGCTACGGCCTTCTCTCGCGCGTCATCAAGACGCGGGACGAGCTGTAAAACGTGTCCACGGCAGACCTGGACGGCCTGCTCGATACCTGCCTGGAGCACCTCCAGCTCCCCGCGGGAGCGCCTCTCACCTCCGGTAAGGTGCGGGACGTCGTGGACGCGGGGGCCGAGCTCCTGATCTGCACCACGGACCGCATCTCCGCGTTCGACCGGGTGCTGACCACCGTTCCCTGCAAGGGAGAAGTCCTCAACACCCTATCGCTGTTCTGGTTCCGCGCGACCTCGGACATCATTGCCAACCACGTGCGGGAAGAAATCTCCGCGCGCACCATCCGGGCCGTGAAGTGCCGTGTCATCCCGGTGGAGGTCGTTGTGCGGGGATACCTCACCGGCTCCGCGTGGCGGGACTACCAGGGGGGCGCGTCCGATCTCAGGCATCCGACTTCCCGCGGGGATGCGCTTCAACGAGAGATTTGACCAGCCCATCCTGACCCCTTCCACGAAAGAGGAGAAGGGAAGCCACGACCGCCCGGTCTCCCGGGAAGAAATCATCGCCGGCGGCCTCGTCGAAAAGGCCCTGTGGGAGCAGATTGAAGAGACAGCGCTGGCGCTCTTTCGGCGCGGCACGGAAATCGCCGCGCGGAATGGACTCATCCTCGTGGACACGAAATACGAGTTCGGCCTGCAGAACGGGGTCCTGACGCTCGCGGATGAAGTGCACACCCCCGATTCGAGTCGTTACTGGTACGCGGACACCTGGGAAGAGCTCTTTGCAGCGGGCGCAGGCCAGCGGGAGCTGGACAAGGAATACCTGCGGCAGTGGCTGCTGGCCCGCGGCTGGAAAGGTGACGGCGTCCCGCCCCTGATCCCCGACGATGTGCGGGTCCAGGTCGCGCGCAAGTACATCGAGGCGTGGGAAACCATTACGGGTCTCCCCTTCTCCCCCCGCGCCATGAGCGCCGTGGACGAGTCATCCCTGCTCCTGGCGCTCCTTCCGGCAGCCGGGTGAAAGCCGCCTGCTTGGTCGTCCTCCTGGCGCTCTGCCGCGCCGGGGCCTCTCCAGCTCTCACCGTCCTGAGCTACAACGTGGAGAACCTCTTCGATGACGTGCGGGACGGGACCGAGTACCGGGAGTTCGATCCCGGACGGGGCACATGGAACACCGAATCCTTCCACCTGCGGATCAAGGCTCTCTCCGAAGTCGTGCGAAGGTGCGTCGCTGGCGGCCCGGACATCCTGCTCCTGCAGGAAGTTGAAAACGGCCACGCCCTGCAGGTGCTCCTGACCGAGGGAGCACGAGGCATGGGGTACTCCTGGTACGCCCTGGTCCCCAAGAACGGGCTGGCCGCCAACGTTGCAATCGCCAGCAGGCTCCCGATAGCGCGGATCCGCACTCACGCGGTGGGTCCGTGGAAGGGAGTGAAAAACACGAGCCTTCCCGTGCGCGACATCCTGGAAGCCCAGGTCGAAATCGCGGGGCACACCCTCTACCTGTTCAACAATCACTGGAAGTCGAAGACCGAGGGAATGAAGGCAACCGAGCCCTCGCGGAGGGAGTCGGCCTCCGTGCTCGCGCGGAGAATCGGCGAGATCCTCGACGCGGGATCCCGCGGCCGACATCGTGGCCGCCGGGGACATGAACGAGAACGTGGACGAGCTCGCGCGCGTGGGGCGGCGGTATGTCACGGCGCTCATGCCGGCGGGGCGCGAGACACGGGACCCGCAGGCTGCCTCCGGCATTTTCCTCGCTGACACGGCTCCCCCGTTCGGCGGTCCTGGCGGCCGCTGCGTCCTGTTCGATCCATGGTTCGAGCTGAAACCGGCAGCGCGCGGCTCGTACGCGTGGCAGGGAGACTGGCTCACGGTGGATCATATTCTCCTCTCCGCGGGGCTCTTCGACCGGGCAGGGGCTCACCTACCGGCGCTCCAGCTTCACAGCCCTGAGGCTGCCGTTCCTCCTTGATGAGCGCGGACTGCCCCGACGCTGGAGCGATCGCGGCGGACGGAACGGATTTTCCGACCACCTGCCGATTCTCGTGACCCTGGACGTCACCAACTGAAGCCCGCGCCGGTCCGCCCAGGGTCCCGCGCGAGTCTCCTTCGGCTTGAATCTCCCCCGCGCCGGGGCTATAAGGGACGGGTGGAAACATACTCGTCGGAGTCCGAGTACCTGCACGTCCTGGGCGAACGGGCCGTTCTCCCGAAGGGGTTCCGTGCGCCACGCGGGAGATCGAGTTCGTACCCCGGGAGAGAGCGTCCGCCCAGCCCCTGAAGATGAATCTCTCCCTCATCCTGCTGGACCGTGAGACCGAAGACTTCGGGGCCGTGTTCACCCGCAACCTCTTCCCCGGTGCGCCTGTCCTGATCGGCCGCCAGCGGCTCATGCGCCGCACGATCCGCGGCGTGCTGGCCAACAACAGGATATCCAACGTCTGCACCCCGAACGGGACCGGGGACGCACAGCATCTCCTGGATCGGCTGGCCAGGCTCACCGGAGGTTCGGCGGAAGACTACCTGTGCGCTTCAACGGGCATCATCGGGTGGGCGCTTCCTGTCCGTGAGATGGAGGCATCCCTCCCCGGCCTGGTGAGCGGGGCATCGGCCGCGTCCATTCTTCCGGTTGCGCGCGCTATCATGACGACGGACGCGTTCCCGAAAGTGCGCTCGGTCTCCGTGGGAGCGGGACGAATCGTGGGCATAGCGAAGGGCGCCGGGATGATCGAGCCGAACATGGCGACGCTCCTGTGCTTCATCTGCACGGATATCGCGGTGCCGCGCGAACGCCTGCGGGAGGACCTGGCGTGGTGCGTCCAGAGAACCCTGAACCGTCTCTCCATCGACGGGGACCAGAGCACAAGCGACACGGCGATCGTCCTCTCCTCGGGAGCGGCAGGGCCGGCCGATCGGGACTCATTCCGCTCGGCGCTCCATGAGGTGCTTGCCGGGCTTGCCTTCGACATCGTGCGCAATGCGGAAGGAATCGGGCACGCGATGCGCGTGAGAGTCGAACGCGCGCAGGACGAGGCGGTGGCTCTTGGCGTGGCACGCGCGGTGGCCAACTCGCCGCTGGTGAAGACCGCGGTCTTCGGAAACGATCCCGAACGTCGGCCGGATCGTCAGCGCAATCGGGGACTACATCGGCAACACGGGCGGGACGCTCGAAGCGGGACGAACGGTTGTCCGGATGGGCGGAGAGGAGATATTCTCCGGCGGGTGCTTCCGTCTGGACGCGGAGAAGGAGAGGAGGCTCTGCGAATACCTGCTGAGCAGGGCATTGGACACGAAACGCGTGCCGTGGCCGCAACATGACCGGACGGTGGACATTGAGATCCTGCTCGATGGGGCGTCACCCGGCGTCGAGGTGCTGGGCTCCGACCTTTCGTACGACTACGTTCGGGAAAACGCGGACTATCGCAGTTGAGCACGCGGCGCGAGGGCCCGGGGAGCTACTTTTCGCGGTAGATGATTCGCCCGCGCGTCAGATCATACGGAGAGAGGGCGACCTTCACGCGATCACCAGGGACAATTCGAATGTAATGTTTGCGCATCTTGCCGGAAAGATGGGCGAGAATGACGTGACCGTTTTCGAGCTCGACTCTGAACATCGTGTTGGGGAGAGATTCTTTTACCTTCCCATCGACTTCTATGGCCTCTTCCTTTGCCAAAAAATCCTCCTTTGTGTCGAAGTGTAGCGGCTCTGACCTGTGGGTGTCAATCAACAGAGGCGGCAGGCGGGAGCAGCCGCCGTGCGGCACCCGATGTTCGGTCCCGGCCGACCGCGGAAAAAGCCGTTGGGATTGACAAGTCACTCCGTTTATGCGTAGATTGCCTACCCTTAAAGGCAGCGCCAATGGAAGACGCTTTTCTCAAAAAAATGAAGACCTCACTCGTCGCCTTGAAGAAGGAGATATTGAAAAATCTCGCCTCGGAGAGCGAGGATTTCCGCACCATCATCGAGGACATGGATCCCAAGGATCTCGCCGACATCGCGGCGGACGACATTGACAGCAAGACTCTCGAGGCGCTGGGCACGCAGGAGCTGCGCCGCCTGCAGCTCATCGAGTCCGCCCTGGCCCGGGTGGAGAACAAGAAGTACGGCCTCTGCGCCCGCTGCTCGAAGAAAATTCCCGCGCGAACGGCTCGAAGCAATCCCTTACGCGCTGCTCTGCATCGAATGCAAGTCCTCGGAGGAGCGCCGCAACAGGTAGCGCTCCACGCGGAGCCTCGCTTTTTCACGACAGTCTCTCCAACTCATGCCCCCTGCCGCGCCTTCCGATATTCAAACCGGGAGCCGGGAGCACATGGTGGCAGGAGTCGCGGCAGGAATCACAGCAGGCGGTCACGTGGGCGTTGTTTCGATGACGGCGATGCGCTACGCGCAGGCGGACGGCGGAGACGTGATCATGCCGGTGCGGCCGGCGCAGCTCGTCTACGCGAACTTCAAGCACATCCAGGTGATGCCCGAATCGCGCCTGGAGGACGGCGTCCCCCTGTACAAGCTCAAGATCCTCGACACTCTCATAGACCAGCTCTCGCACAGCAAGCCGGTCCTCGCGGTCAGCGCCGGTTCGATCGACTCGATCATCGGCGAATTCGACGCAGGCGACTCCGCGGGGGCACGGACGGCCCAGGCCTATCGTGCGGGCTTTCTGCCGACGCCCGGCGCCTTCGTCGACCTGGTCGCCTGAGCCGACTTTTTCCGAAGCGGCTTGGACGCTCTTCCCTCTTTCAGTATCCCGGCGCTTTTTGCCTTTGACGAGTGCGGGAGCCGGCCCGCACCGTTGGAAGAAGCCGGCTTGGCGCGAGCCGAGGCAGGCCGCGATCGTTTCCGGGCGGCCTGTTTCTTCTGCGCTTTCGGGGCAGCACCGGGCGGACGGCGAGATGATCCGTGCGCCCCGGTCCCCGAGGAGGAGGATCCTTTCCGGGCGCCAGGGGCCGTGCGCTTGGTTGTCGCGCCGGGAGTCTTGGGGCTGGCGGCATGCTGCTTCAGTGATGCCAGTGGCCGCTTCACGGCGACTGGTGAGCGTTTCACGGATGACTGCGGCCGTGCACCCGGTGCCGGCTGCTGCGCAACAGCAGGTCTCGCCTGCCCGAGTGGTCTCGGAATGATGTGCACCGGCCTCGGGACAACGGGGGGCGCGGCTTCCGGCCATTCCCCGGAAAAAGGCGTTCCCGCGCTTTTCCCGTTCGACCGTCGTGAACGGGCCGTGACCGGGGAACACCCTGGTCTCGGGTGGAAGGGATGCAATCTTCTTCTGGATGCTTTCCCGCAGCTTCTTTTCGCTGCCGCCCGGGAGATCGCTGCGCCCTACGCCGTCGAAAAACAGGGTGTCACCCGAGAAAAGGATGCCTTCCTTTTCCGCGTAGAAGCAGACGCTGCCCGGGCGTGTGACCCGGCGTCTCCAGGACGGTGAGGTCCATGTTGAAGACCTTGTCCCCTTCCTTCAGGCGCACGTCAGCCTTCGGGAGCTCGTCCGCATCCACGCCGAAAAAACCCAGCTCGTCGAGGCCGAGAAACTCGAGGTTTTCGCGGTGGGTCTCCCGTCCCCCGGTCCCGAGGAAGCGTCGGTCCGACGGGTTGATTGCAATGGGAAGCTTGTACCCCCGGGCGGCGTAGCTGTCACGAAGCTTGCCAAGGGCGGCAAGATGGTCGACGTGGCCATGGGTGAGGGCGATGCCCACGGGCACCATGTTCAGGACGTCAACGCGGCTGGCGATCTCTTCTTCGCTTCCGCCCGGATCGATGATGATGCACTCCTTCTTGGTGCTGGAGTAGATGTAGCAATTCGTCTTCCACTGCCCTACGACAACTCTTTCTACCATGATATAGTCGACACTAAAGGATCATGCCCGGTTAATCAATACAGGCCATGGCAGGACACTTCATTCTGGTCATCAGCATCGCCGTCCTGTTCTACGCGGTTGTCCCGGCCTTCGGCGCCTTCATCGCGCGCGGCCAGTGGCGGAGGTTCCGAAAGACCGTTACCGCCGTTTCCCACTACCCGACGGCGGCTCCGGGCGTCCTCGGACGGGAGCACGCGGCGCCGGCGGGGTACTACCGCTTCTTCGGCACACTCGAAGCGATCCAGGGTGATGACCGCATCTGGCTCACGAACGGCCGGTTCTCGGTAGCCGCGGACCTCCGCAACGTCCGCGTGTACCTCATCCCCGAGGCGGAACCCGGTGAGCCGGTGGCTCCCGCCCTGGGCAGCGTGCCCTGGAGCCGGATCTTCTCCCTGCCCGAAGGGACGCCCGTGTTTGTCGGCGGCGCGCTGTTCTCGGAGGAGGGACGGGGCGTATTCCGGGACAACGGCCGGACGCGGCTGCTCGTCGTGATCCACGACTGCCCGAAGGAGAACGTCGTGCTCCGCGCCATCAGCGGGGGAAGGCAGCGCAACGAGTACATGAACTCGTTCACTCTTCCCTCGGTTGCCATTGGGTCGCTCTCATCTGGTGCTCTTCGCCTTCACGCTCCTTGCAATTCCCGAGCGCATCGTGTCGCTGCTCGCCCTGACCGCAGGTCTCGCACCACTGTCACCGTTCCTCCCGCCCGGCTTTCCCCTCTACTTTGCCTATCGATCGGCCTGGAAAAAGGCGCGACTTCTTCGCGTGCAGAGGGACGTCGTGCGGCTTCCGCTGCGGTACTTCCCTGTTTCTGAGGGAGGCGCGCGGAGCAGGCGAGCCACCCTCCTTCCGGACATGGAACCGTATCTCATGCTGCGGGGCGGCACGAATGAGCAGAATCCCGGAGTGATCGTCAGCGAGGGCCTTCGCCTGGCCATGCCCGAGGGCATGGTGCGCATAAAAGTCGATCTGCCGCGCGGCGTGCTGCTCCGGCTGCAGGGGGACGGCGGGGAGAGTGTCGCCTGCTGCGGCTACTCCGCCGAGGGTGACAGCGTGAGCCTTCGCAAGCCGGACGATCCGATGGCCGGGCAGCGTCCTCCTCCCGGGCAGACCCCGAGGCTCTCTCGATAGAGTGCGGGCGGGCCGCGCGGCGCTTCGAGCTGGTCTCAGTTGCCTTCATTGCATTGGACGCGCTGGTGAATCTGCCCCTCGTCTTCTGGTCTGCTTTCCCTGGTCATCAGGTGAGCTCGCGCTGACGGCAGAGAAAATACGGATGGTCTTCTTTTCTCCGACGAACTTCTGTCCGAAGATCGAGGTGAGAACGGCTTCAGGGGCCGGCTCCTCGCTGAGGCGGAATCCCCCGTGCAGGGCAATCAGCACCTTTGCCTGGATGTAATAATCAAAGAAATCAGTGCCGAAATGCAGCCGTGCCGCCCTCGCGCAGCCTTTCGTGCATTGCGCAAAGGTTTTCCATTGTGAAAAACCTGCGCTTGCGATGCCGGCTCTTGGGCCAGGGATCAGGGAAATAGATGTGAAATGCGTTCACCGAATTGCGGGGAATCTCGGTCAGGAACATCTCGGCCGCAGCCGTGGATGATGTGGACGTTCCGCAGGCCCCGCTTCTCCGCCTTTTCCCGGGCGCGGCGGCAGCGTTTTGCCTTGATGTCGACGCCGATGAGCAGTGTGCCGGGCCGGGCGGCGGCATAGGACGCAAGAAAATGACCGTTCCCGCAGCCGATCTCCACCTCGCAGCCGCCGGTTGCGGCGCAACGCGCGAGAAGGTCCTTCCCCGCGGTCACCGGCCGGGGGTGACGGCCCGGTCACGTCGACTCTTTCTCTTCCTTCTTCTTTGCGTAGTTCACGGCAATCGGACGGCCCTTCACGTCGAGGCCGTTGAGCTTGCTGATGGCCTCCTCCGCCTTTCCCGGGGCAATGTCGACGAACGAGTACTTGTCGAAGACCCGCACACCGCCGATGTCTCCCTCGACGAGCTGGAGCTTCTCTGTGAACAGCTCCGTGAGGTCGCGCGCGTACACGCGCCTGTTCCGCCCGACGCTGATGAACAGCTGTGTGTAGGCGCCCGCGGGACCTGCCGCGCGCGCCTCCGGCCGCGGCGGCCGCGGAGCGTCCTGCTGCCGCGCCGGACGTCCGGCCTCGGGAGCGCTCCTCCCGAAGCGGCCCCTCTGGCCGCGCGGAGGAACCTGGGCGTCAGCCGCCGTCCCCTGTGGAGGCTCGGCCGACGTGCGCTGCCGCGGGGCGGAGGGTGTCCGGGCCGGCTGTCTTTCCGCCGGGGCCAGGAAGGGGAGCTGCGACTTGAGAAGAGACGCCATGAAAAAGGGACGAAGGAGCAGGGGAACCTGCCGGCGGATCCGTGCCCTCAGGAGGGAGAGCTCGGACTTGTCCTCGTCCTTGATCCTTCGAAGCACGCGGTCGATTGCTCCGGTGAGGAGCGCATCGTCATCCGGTAATTCCTTCTTGTCGAATGCCACGCCGATTGCCTCCTGAAGCTTGCCGAGGTCTTTCTCCCGTTCGCACAGCGCGAGGACTGCCGCCCGTTTCAGCATTCCGCCGGGCGAACGGAGGGGGCCGGTCGGAAGGTCAAGAAAAACAACCTGGGAGGGCGCCAGGTCCTCGAGATCGGGCGCCACCGCGCCGGCCGACAGCGGGACCAGCAGGACATCCACCGAGCGCCGTGCCAGGGCAAGGAGCATCTCGCGGCGATCCGCCTGCTGACGACCCGCCGGGGGGAGCACGGCCGCCCGCAGGCCCCGGGACCGCAGCACGTCGACAACCTTCCGGGCGTCCGTCTTCGGTGAGTGAAAAGCGACAGCCGGCGGAAGCCTCATGCCCAGCATGACGCGCGCGAGCGCCTCGGCAGGCTGCATCACGTCGGACGCAATGGCAATACGGGTGGAGGCGGGCTCATCGGGTCCGCCTTTTTCCTGGGCGCCCATGATCAACGGGTGGTGAAGCATCAGGACAAGCTCGTTGTCCTCCGCAACGGGTGGACCGGGTCAGGAGGATCATGCGCGGCCGGTCTGTCCACTTCGCGACGATGAACTGGACGTCCTTGACGAAGTCGGCACGCTGTTCGCCCTCCGGCTCGCTGACGATGACGGTCTGCAGCTGGTTGAACGAAAGCCCGCCGCGGCGGATATGGTCTATCACGCGCTCCACGGTCCCCGCGACGACTGTCGACTCCTTCTCCAGCCGGCGCTGCTCCCGCCGGGCATCCTCGATTTCACCCGAGGGCAACGAAAGCAGGTGCATCTCTCACCGCGCGGGTGAAACGGGTGAACGCGCGCGAAACCTTTCCAACGCTCCTCCACGGTGGACAGCAGGATGAGCGCCCGAAGGGCAGCTCCCGACCCGCGCAGGGACAGCACCAGAGGCGCGGCGACAGCGGTGCTCACACCCGACCCGTCGCGGCACTTCCGCCAGCACGTCCCGGCCCTTCAGCATGAGGGGGATCAACTTCTGCTGGAGAGGCGTAAGGGAGGCAAAACCAGCGCGTCGGAATGTCTGGAGAACCTCGTCGTTGGATGGTATCCTTGGAGAATGCATCGGTTTTTCCTGAGGATAGTTGAATGACCGCCGGGTGTCAAGGAAGATCCTCCGCGGCGAGCGCTCATTGTCTTGTGCGGCATCGCCCTGTGTGCAACGGGATCCGGGCTCTGGGCCGACGTCTTCCGATTCGGATATACGCGGGGTGAAAAATACAGGATTGTTTCACAGGTGCATGAATCCGTGTCCGTCAACGGGAAGCTCGATCACGATGCCGAGATCCTCGACAAGATCGCGGTCGCAGTAACGGACACCAAGAATGATGCCGGGAACCACGTGGTCGATTTCCAGACTTCCGAGAGGGCCATCGGGTCGCAGAACACGTTCGAGTGGCGGAGGAATACACCTCCGAGTTCTGGCGGGACGGCCATGGCGCGTATACGATCGATCCCTCGTATTTCATGCCCGTCGTCAGAAACGTGCCACTGTTCCCGGAGGGGGACGTGTCGATCGGAGGCACATGGACCGCGCCGGGGAGTCGAGTCTCACGACTTTCGGACGAACTTCGGAATCCAGGATCCTTTCCAGTTCCCCATCACCGCCGACTATACCTACACTTGCAACGAGGTCCGCAATGGTGTTGCCTGTGCCGTGTTCGGCATCGACTACGAGATTTTCCACCCGGTGACGCCTCCACCGGGAACGACGCGGATGTCGCCGACGAGGGTGGCCGGAGCCTCCCACCAGAAGTACTGGTGGGACCTGGCCGGGCAGCAGGCCGCTGTGTACTACGAGGAATCGTTCGACTTCATCTTCTCCTTCAACACGGGGGACGAAGTCGAGTTCAAGGGGGATGCCGGAGCGGCGAGCTCATTCCCTCGGCGCCGCTGGACCGCGCGCAGGTTGGCCGGCGACATCCAGAAGCAGCTGGACGCGCAGAAGATTCCCGGCGTGTCCGTGCAGCCGTCGGACCAGGGTGTGACGATCACCCTCGAGAACGTGAACTTTCCACCGAACTCGGACCAGCTCCTGCCGGCGGAGCAGGACAAGCTTCGCCGCATCGCAGAGATGTTGAAGAAGTATCCTGATCGCGACATCTCCGTTGCCGGCTTCACAGCCCGGGCGCCCGGGTACACGGAAGAGGACTACCAGAAGCTTTCGGAGCAGCGGGCGCGGGCCGCTGCGCAGTTCCTCCTCTCGCAGGGAGCGCGCAGGGCAGACCAGGTCACGGCCCGCGGCATGGGCGCCGGCTCTCCCATCGGCGGACAATTCAACAGAGGACGGCAGGAGAAAGAATCGACGAGTGGAGATCACGATCCTGGAGAATTGAACGAAGACGGGAGGCCTCGTACGGACTGCCGTTGTGACGGTACGCACAACATGCCTCGGAATTGTTGACTTTTCCGGTCGCGTATGTACCATGCGATGATGGAGGCGCCGGAATGAACATCTTCTACGAAAAGGACATCAAGCCGGAGTGGATCAGGTCGAAAAAGGTAGCCGTGATCGGGTACGGCAGCCAGGGCTTCGCACACTCCAACAACCTTCGGGATTCCGGTGTCGAGGTCGTCGTGGGACTTGCGCCCGGGCAGCCCGTCCGGGAAGAAGGCAGCGGAAGCCGGCCTGAAGGTCCTGGAGACAGCCAAGGCGGTGCAGTGGGCCGACGTCGTCATGGTCCTCATCCCGGACCACCTCCAGGGTGACGTGTACAAGTCCGACATCCAGCCGGGGCTCACCGCGGGGAAAACCCTCCTCTTCGCGCACGGCTTCAATATCCATTTCGGACAGATCGTGCCTCCGGCCGGAGTCGACGTGGCCATGGTGGCGCCCAAGGGACCGGGTCACACGGTGCGCCGGCAGTTCGAGCTGGGCTTCGGAGTGCCGTGCCTCATCGCAATTTCGCAGAACCCCACGGGCAAGGCGCGCGAAACCGCCCTGGCGTATGCACTTTGCATCGGCGGCGCGAAGGCGGGAGTGATCGAGACCAGCTTCCGTGAAGAGACCGAGACGGATCTTTTCGGCGAACAGGCTGTTCTCTGCGGAGGGGTGTCGCACCTCATGCAGGCAGGTTTCGAAACGCTCGTCGAGGCAGGATACGCTCCCGAGATGGCGTACTTTGAATGCATTCACGAGATGAAGCTCATCGTGGATCTCATCTACGAGGGCGGGCTCTCCCTGATGCGCTATTCGGTTTCCGACACCGCAGAGTACGGTGACTACGTCTCGGGCCCGCGCATGATCACCGCGGAGACGAAGAAGGAAATGAAGCGCGTGCTCGCCGAGATCCAGGACGGCACATTCGCAAAGAACTGGATGGCGGAAAACAGGAGCGGCCGCAAGGAGTTCCTCCGCATGCGGGAAGCGGGAGCCAGGCACCAGCTGGAAACCGTGGGAGAGAAGCTCCGCTCAATGATGCCCTGGATAGCGAAAAACCGCCTGGTGGACAAGTCCAGGAACTGATCAGGGGTGCGGTGAACCGGCGCATCCGTGGGCAACTGCGGATGCGTCAGGCCCCCGGCCCGGAGAGCTCGCGGTCCTTCCAGAATCCCTTCTTCACGCGCAGGCTCTCCCCCTCCCACTGGACCGAGCCCTCGTCCCTGAGCTTGAGCAGGAGCCGCGACAGCGTCTCGGGCAGCGCGTCGATTGCCGCCGCGACGTCGCGCTTGGTGACGTCGACGAGGTATTCCTCGCGCTCCCCGAACTGTTCCCGCAGAAAATGGTAGAAGCGCTGCTCGACATCCAGGGCAGAGAGCCGGAAGATCTGCTCGGTGAGGAAGCGCTGCTTTGCCAGCAGCATGCCGATGAACTCCCGGCGAAACTCCTTTTCGTCCAGGAGGAGATCGAACTGCCGTTTCGGGAGGAGAAAGACCTGGGCGGCGGTGATAGCGCATGCGCTCACAGGGAACCGGTCCTGCTGAAAGAGGACGACCTCGCCGAATATCTCACCCGGCCGTGCCAGCTTGATCACCACCTCCTTGCCCTCGGCGGAGGTCTTGGGCTATGATGTCCATGGAAAGAACCTCCGTGCGGAGAATATGCGCGCATTGATCCACGTCAAGGCTGCACCGCAACGGATGCTGCATATTCTACAGATGACCAAGCGAACCATAATCACCATCGACGAGGCAAAGTGCAACGGCTGCGGGCTGTGCATGCCGAACTGTCCCGAGGGGGCAATGCGGGTCATCGACGGGAAAGCCCGCTTGATCAGCGACCTGTTCTGCGACGGCCTGGGCGCGTGCATCGGGTTCTGCCCGGAGGGGGCCATCACGCTCACCGAGCGGGAGGCCGAACCCTATGATGAGGCGCAAGCGATGGCGAACATCGCCCCGCAGGGACCCGGCACTATCAGGGCTCATCTCGAGCATCTCGCGGCGCATGGGGAGAACCAGCTCCTGGACGTTGCAATGGACTGGCTGCGGACGGCAGGGATTGCAGCCCCGGGCGGATCGGGGGGGAGGATTGCGGCCGCGGTTGCACCGCCCTCCTCCGGTCTGGCATCCGAAGCCGTCGGGCGATCGGCGCTCTCCAACTGGCCCATCCAGCTGCACTTGCTGTCGCCGATGGCGCCGCGGTTCAGGGGCGCCGATGTCCTGCTGAGCGCCGACTGTGTCGCCTATGCCGTCGGCTCGTTCCACCGGTCGATGCTGGAGGGAAAGGCGCTGGCCATCGCCTGTCCGAAGCTCGACGAAGGCATGGACGTGTACCGTGAAAAAATCACAGCGCTCATCGATCATGCCTTGATCACGTCACTCACCGTGGTCATGATGCAGGTCCCCTGCTGCAGGGGCCTCCTCGGCGTGGCTCAACAGGCCCGCGACCATGCGCACCGGGCGATCCCGCTGAAAGCCGTGGTCGTGTCCATTGGCGATGGGTCGGTGCTCTCCGAGCAGCCGGTGTGAAACCTCGGACGGCCGGATCGGCGGCGGCCAACGGGGATGGCACAGCAGCTGCTGCGCGTGAGTTGCCGCTCTCCGCGGACTCGTCCCTGGTTGCAACGATCACGAGGTCACCACTGCTCGACGAATCGTAGTCGGCAAGGGCATAGTTTCCGTATGACCGCACCGAAGCGAAGCCTGCCTTTGACAGCGCTGTCTCAAGGGTCGACCGGCGCATGGCGCGCAGGGGCGTGCTCTGCGCGTTGACGCTCCACTCTCCCGACCGTCTCCTCAGCGTCAGGAGCGTGAAATCAATGACCTCGTCCGCAGGGGCACCGGCCGGCGGGTACTCGGTGATCCGGAGAAAGAGCGTCTCCCCGTCGCCTTCCACGCGCGAAACAGGAGGCATGAAACGCTGCCGCTCCCTCAGGAGGCGGTCGTAGTTTCTGTTCTGGATCACGAGGACGCCGCCCGGGACCAGGAGCGCGGCAAAATCAGCGAGGCAGGTGCGAAGCGATTCGTCGTCCAGGAGGTGGGGGAGCGAATTCCCAATGCACGTGACTGCATCGAAGAGCCCGCCGAAGCGCGGCCTCAGCCCACCGAAATCCGCAACCTCGAACCGCGCGCGGACGCCGGCATCCCGTGCGTTTTTCCGCGCCGTTTCCACCATGACGGGGCTGAGATCGACGCCTGTGCAGTCGCGCCCGGCGCGCGCGAATGCAATGACGTGCATTCCGGTTCCGCACGCAGCGTCCAGCACGCGCCGCGCGCCGCGCTCGGCAAACAGGCGGGAAAAGAAGGACCCCTCGCGCGCAAGGCGCTCCTCCCACGCAACCATCAGGTCGTAGTCGCATCCCAGCCCGTCGTAAAACGCCTGCGCCTCCACAGACCCAGCTCTCCTCCGGCCCGCCATGACCGCCGTGCATCAGCGCCCTTTGACTTGCGCTGCCGGACCATACTATCCTCGCCGGAACGGAGGATCAATGAGCAGCCTTGTCTGGGTGGAGCTTGACCGCGCGGCCCCCGAGCACAACCTGCGCCAGCTTCGGGCGGGTGCCGCCCCCGGCGTTATTTCCTGTGCCGTGATCAAGTCCAACGCTTACGGACACGGTGCAGTCCGGGTGGCTTCCCTTCTGCCCTCCGCGGAATGGTTCGGCGTCAATTCGCTGGAGGAAGGCCTGGAGCTGCGCGGCTATGGCGTGACCCGGCCGATCGTCCTCCTGGGGCACGTGGCACTTGCGGAGCTTGAAGCGGCCGTCGAGGCGGACCTTGCCATGACGGTGTACAATCGCGAGACGATCCAGCGCCTCTCATCGTTGACGTCCCTGCCCCGGGCCGCCAGGATCCATGTAAAGGTCGACACGGGGACCGCCCGCCAGGGCGTGCTGCCGGACGACCTCGAGGATTTCCTGGAGCTCGTGAAGCGCAGCCGCAACCTCTCCCTGGAGGGGATCTCCACTCACTATGCGAATATCGAGGATACGCTGAACCACGAGTACGCGCAGCTGCAGATGTCCCGATTCGCCGCGGCAATGAGCGTCGTTGACAGGACCGTGGGCCGGCCGCCCTTCGTTCACACGGCGTGCACCGCCGCTGCCCTGCTCTTCTCTTCAACGCATTTCTCCATGCTGCGGACAGGTATCGGTCTCTACGGCCTCTGGCCGTCGCGCGAGACGCTGCTTGCGGCGCGGGAAAAGGGCGGAACCGTCCAGGATTTCCACCCGGTGCTCACGTGGAAGACGAGGATCGTCCAGATCAAGACCATCGACGAGGGAAGCTTCGTCGGCTACGGCTGTTCCTACAAGACCATGAGGAGAACCGTTCTCGGGGTCCTGCCTGTCGGCTACGCCGACGGGTACGATCGGGCGCTGGGCAACCGCGCGCACGTCCTCGTGCGGGGGCGCCGCGCGCCGGTCATCGGCCGAATCTGCATGAACCTCTGCATGGTGGACCTGACCGATGTACCGGGCGCGAGGCTGGAGGAAGAGGTTGTTCTGCTGGGGAAGTCGGGAGAGGAACGAATAACCGCCGAGACGATGGCGGAGTGGGCGGGAACCATCAACTACGAGATCGTTGCAAGGATCAGTCCGCTCCTGCCCCGGCAGGTAGTATAACAACCCCGGGGGGCCTCAAACGGCCTAGGGAGACTCACCCGACCGGTGCCGACGGACCGGCGCCTCTGAAAAAGTGGCCGTACAACTTGTCCGCGCATGCCGCGCAGATCCCGTGACTCACCAGTGGAGTTTCTCCGGCCGGAACGAGGCCGATCGTCCGGATGACTCCCCCGCATTCCGCGCAAACGCAGACCAGCCCGTGCGGGCCCTGCACTTTCTCCATCAGTTCCCCCCCCCGATGTGACGGATGCAAGTATGGGGCAACGCAGCCGGTTTTGTCAAATCAAATTTCCAGGAGCCACTTTTCGGCCGGGTGCGCCGGCCTGGTTCAGGGCGCGGAATCCTTGAATATCCTGTCCGCCTGCGCCTGCAGGCCCGCGAGTGTTCCATCAATGTCGGCCCCGTCGAGGATCCTGCTGTAGGCGGCGACGATCGCGTCCCGAGCCAGGTCATACCCTGCGTACGGAGGCTCAGATCTGAGGTCCGCGGTCTTCAGGATGGACCACGCGGCAGCGAACCGAGGGTCCGCGTCCAGCATGTCCTTGATGAGGGGTTCTGCCGCTTTCCGGACCGGGAAATACTTGGACACGTGGGCCCATTGCGCCTGCTGCGGCGGCTCGGAAAACCAGCGGACGAACAGCCATGCGGCGAGCTGCCGTTCCGGGGTTGTGCGGGGAATGCTGAGGCTCGCGCCGAACAGGTCGACTGCGGGGGTGGCGGTGGCTTCCTGCTGGGGAACGGGAGCGATGGTCCATTCCCGGGGACCGGTTTTGCTCGAGGCCACGGCGTTGGCATAGAACGAAAGCCCCGAAGTGGACCCCAGAGCGAAGGCGGCCATGCCGTTTCCGAAGTCGGTCTGGTCGTCGTATTTCTTCGGGATCTTGCGGGCCGCACCTTGTTTCAAGAGCCCGGCCATGAACTGCAGGGCGGCCTTCATCTGGGGTGTGTTCAATGCGTACCCGCGGCCGTCTGCGCGCGCGAAGTCCCCTCCCCGGGAGATCACCATGGCAAAGACGTGCGAGGCATCGAGGTTGTCAAGCGCGTAGCCATAGGTCCCCTTCTCCCTGTTCGTGACGCGGGCACAGTCCCGGGCGAACTCCGGCCACGTCCGCGGCGGCGCGGTGATCCCTGCTGACTTCAAGAGGCTCATGTTCACGTACAGAACCTCGATCGACCTGTTCGGGGGAAAGCCCAGCCGCCTCCCGCCAAACTGCTTGTTGACGTCCTGGTTGATGAATCCCTGGAAGAAGTCCCCGAGGTCCTTCCCGATGCCCCACGCGGGATCCGCGGCGTACGCATTGAGGTCCACGAGAGCGTCGTTGACTTCGTACATGGCGGCCTGGTTCTGGTAGGCAACCACCAGGTCGGGCATGCTGCCCGCGGCGATGGCCGCAGCCATCTTGTTGTAGATCTGGTCGTACGGACCCTGGTACTCGCCCTTGACGGTGATCTTCCAGGGGTTGGCGGCATTGAACTCAGCGATCATCTTCTGCATCGCGTCACCATTGACTCCCGAGTGCTGGTACCAGTAGCTGACCGTCGCGCCATGGGGATCCACGCCGGAAAGCGCCTTTCCCTGGGCATGAAGAGAGAGTGAAACCATCAGGACTGCCAGAACCGGAACAAGCCTTTTCATGGGGAACTCCTTTGAGCGGATCGGGCTTACCCCTTGATGCCGCTGCGCGCAACCGCCTCGGTGAACTGTTTCTGAGCCAGGAAATAGGCAACGACCACGGGCAGCACGGCGATCATGGCCCCGGCCATCCGCAGCTCGTTCTGCGGGCCCGCCTCCGTGATGAACGTCGTCAGGCCAACCGTGATCGGACGCCAGCGCTCGCTGCGGGTTGCCACCAGCGGCCATTGCAGCGAGTTCCAGGAGCCGATGAACGCAAGAAACGCCACTGTGAAAAGCGGCGCGCGGGACAGAGGAAGAGCCAGGGAGAAGAACGTCCGGGCGTGCCCAGCGCCGTCGATCCGCGCGCTTTCCAGCAGCTCGTTCGGGAGCTGGGCAAAGAACTGCCGCAGGAGAAAAATGGAGAATGCGCTCGCGGTGAACGGGACTGTCAGGCCCGCGAGGGTGTCGTACCAGCCCAGCCGCGTGATCACGATGAAGCTGGGCACGAGTGTCACGCTTTCCGGTATGACAAGGGTGGCGAGGAACACCGCGAACAGCGGGCGCGAGCCGGCAAACCGTATCTTTGCAAACGCGTACGCCGCAAGCGACGAGGTGAGCAGTCACCCCGGCCACGGTGAGGGCCGCGGTGACAAGGCTGTTGCGGAAGTACAGGCTGAATCGCGCGGTTGTCCAGGCCCGCGCGTAATTGTTCCACTGCGGTACGGAGGGCCAGAAACCCGGGTCCAGGACAATCGGGCTGTTGCGCGTGACGGTCTCTCCCGTGGTCTTCAGCGAGGTGCTGGCCATGAAGAGGAACGGCATGAGGCACACCAGGGCGCCGAGGACCAGGAGAACCGCAGCCGCGACTCCGCCGATGGTCAGCTTGCCGGGCCGCCGGGCGGGCTCAATCTCCATACGTGACTCCCCTTCCCGCGATGCGCTGCTGGGCGATGGTCAGTCCCAGCACGATAACGAACAGCAGGACGGCGATGGCGGAGGCGTACCCGAGATTCCCCTTGCGGAACGCGGTGAAAAAGATGGTCACGCTGATGGAATCCACGGTTCCCGAGGCGGCCGGGCTGCGCAGGACATACAAGTGAGTGAATGCCTTGAACGTTCCGATCACTCCGATCAGCGTGAGAAAATACGTCGTGGGTGAAAGGAGCGGCAGGGTGATGAAAAAGAAGCGGCGCGCCCTGCCGGCCCCGTCCACTTCCGCCGCCTCGTAGAGCTGCCGCGGAATGGCTCCGAGCCCGTTGATGAAGACGAGCGCGTAGTACCCGACGAACACCCACCAGCTGTAGAAGACGATCGAGACCAGGGCGAGGCTGGGGCCCCGCACCCACTCGCCCCAGTACGCCGGCACCACGCCGGCAGCCTGTCCCGGGAGCGCCTGGCCCAGGAGCAAGGACACGATGCCCGTCGGCTCCTGCAGCCATTGAAGCGGCGCCGCACCGAGGATCCCAACCGCCTGGTTGGCAAAGGAGTCAGGCCGAAGGGAGAAGATCAGCTCGAAGACGGCCGCGGTGGCGACGGTCGGCGCGATGTAGGGCAGGAGAGAGATGACGCGGAAGGCCTGTTTTCCACGAATCGGACGGGTGAGGAGGACGGCGAGGAAGAGTCCGGCGGCAATCTGCGGGGGGACGGTCAGGAGGCAGTACCAGATGGTCACGCGCAGCGCATCGAATACGTCCCGATCTCCGCTTGATACGACAAATGGCACGGCGACGGCGATCCCGCAAAGCGAGACGGCCAGCAAGCCTGCCCCGGCGAATGCCCCGGGCCGGCTGCCTCTCTCCCGGCCCGCGCGGAGGAGCATGAATGCCAGGATGAGACCTCCGATCGATACTGCGAGGCCACCAAGAGCCGCGGGGTTGGCGCCGAACAGGGTGACGTAGTTGCCGGTGCCGGAAAACGGCCCGCGCGCGAGGCGCCATCGAAAAAGACTGACAAAAAAGGTGAAGAACACGGGGAAAAGTCCGAACACGGCGATGATGATGGCGGATGGGCCGATGAAGGCGTACGCCGTCAGCGTGTCTCGGAGGATTCTCCCCGGCAATCGACGGCGTCCGAACGTCCGGTGAACTCCTGGCTTCCGACCGCTCATTGCCTGCGGGAAAGATAGGGGGGGGCCGTTCGGAAGTCAAGGCAAAGGCGAGCCTTGCGGGCGTTCGCGGGCGCAGCCTTTCGACTGGTCTCACACCATGAAGCTCACGTTCACACGCAGGAATCGCTGCGCTGAAGAGTCTCCTCTGGACAGCGTATGGGTTTTCCGCTACTGTTGAAAAACATTCCGGCGCCGTACCCAAGAGGTAAGGGAGAGGTCTGCAAAACCTTTATGCACCGGTTCGAATCCGGTCGGCGCCTTTCGCCACCCCCCTGATCAACCGTTGCCTCGACCACGCCCTTGAGCGGCCAGCTCACTGTTCGAATCATGGCAAACCCGCCCTGCCGGGCAAGCCCGGGCCGGTCACGCATGGCCCGCGCGGTGTCTCTGGTAGCTCATCAGGGCAACGAGGGTGAGCGCGTTCACGAGCTCACCGCGACCCGCCCGCTCTTCCACTTCCGCAACGGGAAGGGACATGGAGTCCAGCGCCTCCAGCTCGTCCAGGGCAGGAGCCCCCGCTGGTTGGAGGTCCTCTGCCAGGTACGTGAAGCAGCGGTTTGTCATGAAGGCCGGGTTCGGCCGCAGCTCGCCGATGAGCGTGAGCCGGCCCGCCCGGTATCCTGTTTCCTCCGTGAGCTCCCTTCCGGCGGCTGCCGCCGGGTCCTCACCCTTCTCGATGAGCCCCGCGGGGAACTCCGTCGTGATCAGGTCAGCCCCGTGACGGTACTGGCGGACCATCAGGAACCGCGGCCCGCCTTCTGCGGGCAGGAGAACGGGCACGATGTTCACCCAGTCCCGCGCTTCGAGGATCCAGAACTCGCCTTTCTGTCCGTCTGGCGGAGACACGCTCCGCGGCAAAGAGATCAAAAATGGGGCAGGATGCGATCTGCCTCCGGAAGACCTCCTTCCATTGGAGGTGGGCGTCCTTATCGGGCATCGCCTGCACTATATCAGAGGGCGATGACGGACGGCTACGCGCTGCCGGCGCATCGCCTGCCATGAAAGCAAATGCCCACCACGGTCTGTCGCAACGCGTGCGTCAGACCGCGGTTCGTGCAGCAGAAGTCGCGGCTCCCCCGCCTCTTCACATTGACAACGGAAAAACCGATCTCTATACTGGTACCCAGACACAACGGCAAAAACATGGCGAGCCCCCTTCAACTGTCGATCGTCAACTTCAACAGGAACTCCTACATCATTGTGGAAGGGAAGCAGAAAGCCGACTACTTCTACATCCTCCGCAGCGGCAAGGTGCGCATCAGCAAGGAGGTGGAGGTGGTGGAGGAGGAGGGCGGCAACACCCTCGCGCCGGGCGATTTCTTCGGCGTCATCTCCACCATGTCCTCGCACAGCCACATCGAGACCGCCCTCGCCCTCACGGACGTCTCGCTGATTTCCGTGGCGCGTGACCAGTACGGGCTGCTGATAGAGCGCAACGCGCCGGTGGCGCTGAAGATCATCCAGAGCTTCTCCCGCAAGATGCGCTTCCTGGACGAAGCGCTCACGCGGCTGACGTTCAAGAACACGGCCAGCGGGGAGCCCTCCCACCTGTTCAAGGTGGCGGAGTACTATGCGCGGCAGAGCCAGTACAACCAGGCCTACTACGCCTACTACCGCTTCCTTCAGAACTGTCCCACGGATCCGAACGCCGACAGGGCGAAGGAGCGGATGGCAAAGATCCACCCGTACGCGAAGGCAGTGTACCTGGAAAAGGTGACGGACGACTTCACTCGCACCTACCCGAAAAACACAATGATCTTCAGCGAGAACGAGCCGGGCACCGAGCTGTACATCATCCAGAAGGGCGTGGTGAAGATCACCAAGATCGTGGAGGACAACGAAGTGCTCCTGGCCATGCTGAAGACGGGAGATATCTTCGGCGAGATGGCCCTCCTGGAGAACAAGCCGCGGTCGGCCTCCGCAATTGCAAACGAGGACTGCAGCCTCATGGCGGTGAACAAAGCGAACTTCGAGCGCATGGTCCAGAGTCAGCCGCAGCTGATCACCCGCCTCACCACGCTCCTCGCGGAGCGGCTGTGGTTCATCTACAAGCAGCTGGCCAATACCCTCATCGCGGACCCCGTGGGCAGGCTCTACGATGCGCTGCTGCTGCAGCTGGAAAAAAACCGCATCCCCGTGGTGGCGGGAGGCAAGCATACGTTCCAGCTCGGCCCCAAGGAACTGCTGAACACCGTGGGCCTGTCCAGCGACAAGGGCAACCCCTACATCCGCAAGCTCTTCGAGAACAAGAAGATGGTGCTCGCCGACAACAAGATCGCCACGAACGACGTTGAAGAGATCCAGAAGCAGTCCGAGTACTATCGAAAAATGGAAAAGATCGAGCGGGCACGGCGGAAGGCCGCTGCCGCGCAATAAAAGCCCGCACTGGAGCAGGCGCGCATAGGAGCGCGTAGGCGTAGAGGGGGCCTGAGGGATCTGAATTCTGCAGGCCGCCGTTTCCACAATGGCGAATGTAGTCGATTTCTGACTACAGATTGTATGTCCGCCTCTGTACGTTCGTTTCAAAGAATCACTGCACAGAGACAACGTGGAGCACCTTCAGAAGCGCTGCGGGCTTCGATGCGAGAGAAGCTGAGCAAGGGGCAGGGGAAGACTGTCTACTCTCGGCGCAAGGTGATCGTAGAACCTGTGTTTGGCCAAATCGAACAGGGGCGCGGATTCCGCCGCTTCTCACACCATCGGCACAAGGTACTACTGGTCCGGGGACTGGGTGCTCACCCCGTGGGCGATGATCACTTGATGGGCCTTATCCACGCAGCTCTCAGAGTCGGTGAAGTTGTGCTGTGCCCCCGGCTTCGGCTTGCCATCCACTTCGCTTGCCACCCGATGCAGAGGCAGTTCCTTCTGGTCCGCCTCCCCCTCATCGCGGTCATTCTTCTTCTTGGGTGCAAGGGCTTCCGCCTGTCGCTCAGCTTTCTCTGCGCGTGTGCGCGAGCGCTTGCGCGTAGCCTCTTCACCCAGGCGGTGATCCACCTGGTGGACTCCTCTCCCAATCTGGAGCGATTCTACCGTGAGTTGGTTGCTCGCAAAGGCTACGGGCGGCTCGGATCGCGCTCCTACGTAAAATCTTTTCCATGATGCGCCGAATGCTTTTATCTCGTGAGGTATATCGCTGGACTGAGCCGAAAGCTCTACGAGAAGAAGCTCAGCAACTACGCAAATAAAATCAAGAAGGGGGAAACCAAGAGGCGGCTTGACGCGCATCATAGTAGCTCTACGCTACCTTCTCCCGATCGTAGCGCAACCTACGATACTGCGATCGGGGCGGTCACGTCATTATGACTAGTACGTCCCCGTCACCGACAGGTCATCGAAGGTCGTCGTATACGACGTCAACCCACCTACTGACTCCTCGTGGATGCTGAGCAGGTACGGCAGGTCGCGATCCTCGCGCGTGGAGCCCGACGGGTTCATCTGGTTCACTTCAACCAGCCCCTTGGTGAAGGTGATGTGCTGGTTGTCGAGGTTGCCGAAGTAGTAAGCGCGCGCATCGAAATCGGCAGACGGCGGCGCCGGCACGAGCGTTTTCTCATCGGCCAGGGTCGGATCCACGGGAACCCATCCAAGGGTCTCCAGGTAAAACTCGTCCCAGAAATGGCGCCGCGTCGGTTGTCCTGAGTCTCCCACAAGGTATCCCGACACCATGCGCGCCGGAACGCCCGCGGCACGCAGGAGCGCGCAGTACAGCGACGAATAGACGAACGCGTTTCCCTTTTTTGAGCGGAGCGCGGCCGTGGTTTCCCCGGCGGCCGGGCTGTAGGCAACCTGCGCGAGAAGCCAGTCGTAGATCCTGCGGGCCTTGAGCCAGGGGTTTTTCTCCCCGCCGACCGCGACGGCGGCGGCTTTCACCACGTCGGGACTGGCGGAAGGCACGAGGCGGTCGGGTGCAGTGAACTTCGTGTACAGCTCGGAGCTCACCGCGTACGGCGGCACGTCCCCGGGGCTCACCTGCGTGGCCACGGCGTAGCGGTCGAACATCCAGCTCATGCTGACCCTGTACTTTCCGCCCTTCTGAAGGTTGGTGAATGAATACAGGGACGCAGCCGTGGTGTCCAGCATGGCCGCGGGATCCTGGCCCACGGATTCGATGGTGCGCTGCTCCGGCGTGGGAAGGATCCGCGGCATCCAGAGATACAGGGTGTTCTCCGCCGCGGCCGCCGCCACCGAAACGGTTGTCGCATACTGCACGGAGTACTTGCGCGGAGACAGGTATGTCTTGCTCCCCGCCCCCCGGTTGACGACGAAGTACGCGGCGTTGCTGGTCCCCTTGTCGGACTTGACCAGGACGTTGCCGGACGCCGCGCCGTCCGGCACGTGCAGCCGAATTTCGCGGTCCGACCAGGACACGTAGTCGAGATTGTAGTCGCGGGCCGGCAGCAGGTTCGAGAGCTCGAGGCTGCCGCTGGAGGCGTTCTGCAGGCCCGACCACGTGAAGTACACCTCCGAGTTGCCCTTCTCAAGGCCGAAGTTCATTCCGTAGATCGTTACTTCGTCTCCGACGCGCGCCGCAGAAGGCTGGATGGGGTTGTCCTTGTTCACGATGTACGGGTCCCCGGGACGACTGGCACCGGTGGCGGGCTGCGGGATGTCGCTCTGGCTGATGAAAAGCAGCCCGCCGCTCCTGCCGCTTTTCGTCAGGACATAGACTATCCCCGACGTCGCCTCGTCCGGAATGCGGACACTGATTCGCGTATCGGTCCACTCGGTATAGTCCTGCGACGTCGGGGAGATGCCCGAGATGCGGACTTCCGAGGTCTCCCGGGGATTTCCGAAGTTGCGTCCGGAAAGGATCATGACGTCACCGGGCTTCCCCCGGGGGGGCGTAATGGACTCGAGCCGGGGAGGGCTTCCAGCCATCCGCGGGCTGAGAAGGACAAAGACAACGAGGGCAACCACCACGACGGTGGGGATGAATCCCTTGCTCCTCAGGATCCGCTGGTGGGGCTTGACGCTGTCCGTTTCCTCCGCGGGGCCCGGTTCCCCGGCACCGGGGACGGGCCCGGGGCTGTTCGCCCCCCGGTCATCTGTCTCGGGATATGCCACGATTGCCGAGCCTACTGCTTCTTCTCGTATGGAACGATCTTGATCTCCACCTCGATGTTGAAGAAGTCTTTCTGCTGCGTCTCGGCATCGGAAAGCCCGAGGGGGAAGAAGAGCACTTTCTCGCCGAATGACACCGGAATGCTGTAGAACGTGCTGAAGTACCGGTTTTCCTTGTCCTGCGGCTCCGTGAACCACACCTGGCCCTGGGCCAGGAGGAGCACCTCCCCGTTGTCCTGGAGGTAGGGGGTGCAGACGAGGTAGATGCGTACGTTGTCTCCATCCAGGCGAACCTTGATGGAGCGGCCGGGGAGGGTAAGCTTCGTGCTCTCGGCGTTCCAGATCGGCGTCTCCTCCTGCGCATCCGGGGGCAGCACGCGGGCCGAGACGGTCACGGTGAGGGCCTTGGACAGCAACTCCTGGAGAGCCTCCTTCGGGTCTGTGTCGCTGGACTGTGCCTGCGCGTTGGTCTGGGCAACCGCCAGGCAGAGGAGGAATGGAACGATTCCGCCGCGCATCCGGTTGATCATGGTTTTTTCCTCAGGAACTCGCCCGCCTTGCCCATCCGCGGCTCTCCGACCGGGACCAGCTTCACGCTTTTCGGAATGGTCATGACCGATTCGATGTTCGCGTCCGCCCCTCCCATGGATTTCAGCAGCGCTTCCACCTTGTCGTAAGGGACGGCGAACTGGTACTCGGTGCCGCCCGCAGGCGCCTTGGTCACGCGGATGTACCCCATGTTCTGGCGCATGGCAAGCGCCGCGAGGCTGATCCCGAACGTAAGCAACAGGGCCGCCGCGAGCACGGCTACGGGAAGCGGAAGGGTGACCTGGCGCCGCCACGCGTTGATCCGGGTGCGGACCAGGGGCGTGTGCACGAGTATCCTTCTGCGCACCCTCTCCATGGGAGCCCGCCATGACTGCTCGTCCTCCTGGGCGAGCGCGCGGTGCGTGCTCGCCAGGCCGGCAAGGAGGGCCTGGCATCGTTGGCACGAGGCAACGTGAGCCGCTGCCTCCCGTCCCCAGGGAGCGGGAATTTCGCCGTCGAAGTAAGCGGAAAGGATCTCGCGGTCAGGACACATAGGCATCACCTTCAGCAAGCGCCCTGCCCAGGCGCTCTCGTGCACGGAAAATCCGCACTTTGACATTGGACTCCGATATTCCCAGAATGCCGCCGATTTCCTTGTAGGAAAGGTCCGCGTATTCGCGGAACACCAACGGAGCCCGCAGGTTGAACGGCAGGTCGTCCAGGGCCGCCTGGACATCCGCCCTTGTTTCTTTCCTGATCATCTGCTTCTCGCTTGATTCCGTTGACGAGACGGCGAGACGGAGAAGCTTCGAATACGCCGCGCGTTCGCGGGTCCGTCTTTTTTCGTAGTTGAGTGAGAGGTTCTTCACCACGCGTATCAGCCAGTACTTGGACTGCTCGATATTCGCAATAATGTCCGACCGTTCCATAAGCTTGATGAACGCCTCATGGCAGAGATCTTCTGCAACTTCCCTGTCTCCTGTTACTCGCAAGGAAACGCGGTAGATAACGGGGAAAAGAGTTTCATACACCACATCAAAAGGCGGCGAGTGCGCATGTTCTGTGCTACTCATTGGTAACAACGATCGCAATCAGATGTTACACCCAATCAATTTCTTTGACCAGCGGCAAACCGTACCTTTGGGCCCCGGGGACCGTCCTGGACCTCGATTCCTTTCAACAGAAGCTGCGCACGAATCTCATCAGCCTTCTTGAAGTCCCTCTGCCTGCGCGCCGTTTCACGCTGATCCACAAGCGCGCGTGTTTCCTCGTCCAGTGCGACCTCCCGTTCCTTTGCCTCGGAAAGTCCGAGCCCGAGGATCCGGTCCATCCGGAACACGGCCCCCATCTTCTCCGCCGGCGGGACGGAGGAATCCCTCAGCAGCGTCCAGAGGTCGGCAAGGCAGCGCGGCATGTTCAGGTCTTCCGCCGCATGATTCTCGAAGTCCGCGACATACTCCGCGGCCTTCCCGGCGGGCTGCGCGGCTCCGCCGCCGGCGACTGCTTGAAGCTGGAGAATCCTGTCCAGGACCCCCTGTCGTCCCGCCCTCGCCGCGTCCATTGATTCCCAGCTGAATGCCAGCTGCGCCCGGTAGTGAGCGCCAAGGCAGAAATACCGGTAGTCCAGAGGGTCGTAGCCCTTCTCCGTGAGAGTGCTCAGGGTGGTGAAGTTCCCGGCGGATTTTGCCATCTTCTCCGTCTCCATGAGCAGCCACTCGCCATGGAGCCAGTAGTTCACCCAGCGGGCGCCGGTTGCCGCCTCGGATTGAGCGATCTCGTTGGTATGGTGCACGGGGGGATGGTCGGCCCCGCCGCAGTGAATGTCGAAATGCTCTCCGAGGTATTTCATTGACATCGCACTGCATTCGATGTGCCACCCGGGGTATCCCTTGCCCCAGGGGGAATCCCAGAGCATTGCCTGGTGCTCGAATTTCGACCGTGTGAACCAGAGGGCGAAATCCGCGGGATTTTTCTTCCCCTCGTCGACGGCGATCCTGGCCCCGGCCCGCAGGTCCTGCAGGTCCAGGAGCGCGAGCTTCCCGTAGTCCGGGAACTTGCTGATGTCGAAGTAGACATTCCCGCCGGCGATATAGGTGAACCCCTTGGCCTCGATGCGCAGGATCAGGTCGATCATGTCCTGGATGTGCTCGGTGGCCCGGCAGATGACGGTCGGCGGAGAGCAGCGAAGCAGCTCGAAGTCGCGGAAGAAAGCCTTCGTGTAGAACTCGGCGATCTCCCACACTGTCCTGCCCTTCTCCCGCGCCCCTTTGAGCATCTTGTCCTCGCCCTCGTCGGTGTCACCGGTGAGATGACCAACGTCAGTGACGTTCATCACGTGGCGGACCGAGAACCCGAAGTATTCCAGCGTCCGCCGGGCGAAGTCCTCGAAGAGGTAGGTGCGAAGATTGCCGATGTGCGCAAAGTCATACACCGTGGGCCCGCAGCAGTACATCCCGACCTTTCCCTCGTGGATCGGCTCAAACGCCTGCAGTTCACGGCCCATCGTGTTCCAGAGCTTCACTATCACGCTGACAACTCCTCGAGCGAACAGCCGCGCGAGTAGACCACCGCGGCGCCGCCCGTTACTATTCCGAGCGTGACCACAGTACGGGAATTGGCCCGGATGTTCAAGATCGAAGGGTTCCGTGCGGATGGATGAGCCGATGGCGGAGCACAGCAGCTTCCGTATTGGCGGTCCCGCCGACCTCTACGTTTCCCCGGCGAATGAGGCGGAGGCGGCAGCGGTGCTGCGTGTCTGTGCACGGGAATCGGCTCCCGTTTTCATCCTGGGAGGCGGCACGAACATCCTTGTCTCGGACCGCGGCTTTCGGGGAGTCGTCGTGGACCTGTCGCGGCTGGCGGGCACGCGCGCCGACGGCACGCTTGTCGTGGCGCGGGGCGGCACGCCCGTCTCGGATGTCGCCGAGTTTGCCCTGGGCCAGGAGCTCAGCGGAATGGAGTTCGCTTCATCGCTCCCCGGCAGCGTGGGCGGCGCTGTGTGGATGAACGCGCGGTGCTACGGGGGTGAAATCAGCGACGTGCTGGAGCACGTGGAGTACCTCGAATCAGACCTGAAGCCGCGGCAGTACTTGATGCGGCGCGAGGACTGGGACTACAAGCGCTCGCCCTTCCAGGACACGCGGCGCCTCATCCTCTCCGCCGCGTTCCGCCTGGCCCCGGGCAACCGCGCCGAGATGCAAACGCTGATGCAATCCCACCGCGCGGACCGCGAGCGCAAGGGCCATTTCCTGCACCCCTGCGCCGGGAGCGTATTCAAGAACAATCGGGCCTTCGGGGCACCGACAGGGCAGCTCATTGATTCACTGGGCCTGAAAGGAACACGGCTCGGGGGTGCCCAGGTTGCCCCGTTCCACGGAAACATCTTCATCAACACGGGAGGCGCGAAGTCATCAGACATGCAGGCGCTTATCGAGCTCGTGGCGGGGGAAGTTAGAAAACGGCTGGGGCTCGAGCTGGAAAAGGAAGTCATCCTTGTCGGAGACTGGGGTTGATGGCCCCTTCCCCCTGCGGCATGACGCGGAGAGAGCTCGTGAGTGAGAGCCGGAAGCACTCGGCAAGATGAGTGCTCCTCCAGGGGAGCGGGACGTTTTCAAAGCCGGCCTGGATGGCCGCCCTTTGACTTCCCCGTTCGAAGGAGACTTTCACTGTCATCGATCCGTCCGGAGACGCCGCTGCCAGTCGATTGGCCCTGCCCTCCACGAGAATCCTCAGCCGGGACGAAGGCTTGATGCTCACAGCGCCGAGCAGGCGGACGCCCTCCTGGTGACTGAGGCTGACTCCCGCTGTCACGTCCATGCCGTCAAGCCTGACCCACGCGGCAGATCCGCACCGTGACGTTTCACTGCGGCTGATGTCCTTCTCCGCATCCATCACAAGTGAGAGCGGCGGACAGGATTGCCGCTCGAAATCGCGTGAGAGCTCCACCCGCAGGACGGTCCGCGTTGGGATTTCCGGTCCAGGCGCGAACGTGGGTCGACCGACTGAGTACGACCAGCCGGTTTCCAGGGTCCCGGTCCGGCGATCATTTCCCAGCCGGACCATGGCGGAAAGCTGCGAGGCACCCGTGGTGCAGGTGCCGTCCGGCCCACGGAAGCCGGGTGTGGCTCCGGCCAAGAGGACGGCAGCCAGGAGCCCGCGGAAACGTCCGGACATCCACAGGTTGGAGAATGCGCCCGGTGCAGCCCGCGCAGCGGACGAGATCCCCGAGGTGAACGAAAACCCCAGTGACGGGGTATTCAGCACGAGCCGTGCGCAGAGGTCGGTTACGTCCCCGCCGGGAAAGATGCTTCGTGTCAGGAACCAATCGTCCGGTGGAACCTGCGGCTCCGGCCGGGAGACCATGATGGCCCCTTCTGCTGCGGCGCCCGCTCCAAGCGGGAGGCAGCCGAAAGCGCCATATTCGCTTCCGCCCGCACGGACCGGCCGGCAGAACAAGCCGAAGAGCTCGGGAACGGGCATGAGGAGCATGCCCTGGCCGGACGAGGAAAGCTCGCCGTCCAACACGAGGGTGGTGCGTTCCTGGATTGCGCTGCTCCAAGCGGAAAAACCGAGAGGGTCGGATACCTGCCGCAGTATTCCGCGGGGCAGGAGCGGACCGCACCGCAGCCACGGAAGGCTGACTCCTAGAACCGGACCTTCCGCGGCGGGAAGACCCGCGGGACCTGCGTACAGGCCACAGCGGGAGACGACGAGAAGGTCTCCCTGCTGCAGACGCCAGCGGATGCCTGCCTGGTCGGGCCACGTGTAGCCCTGCTGGAGCTGGATCTCGGCAGCCCGGGCCGCGGAGAAAGCAGCGGCGAGAATGAGGCAGCTTATGGCCGCGCGCCACGACACGATGAGGGTATACGGGAGCCGCGGCGCCGCGCTTGCGCGGCCACCGCAGGTGGCATTCGCGGCCACCCCAGGTGGCATTTTCGCCTTGACCACGGGCCAGATTCTCGGTACTACACTGGAGGCGAATCTTGGGCCGGCACCCCAGTGGCAAGAGTACCCGCAAGACCGCGATGCGCCGTGACGATCGCACCGAACAGAAACACGGCAAGGAGCATCTGAATGGACATCCTCACCTTGAACTGCGGAAGCTCGTCCTTGAAGTACCAGCTGTACCGCTGGGATGATCGAGACGTCCTGGCCTCGGGAATCGTCGAGCGCGTCACCGTGGGCGGCTCGTTCATCAGCCACTATTCCAAGCGCAGCGGCCGCAAGATCAAGAAGGAGAAGGACTGCCCGCATCACCGTGACGCCATCGAGCTGATCGTGCAGACCCTCCTCGATCCGGAGGTGGGCGCGATCACCGACCTCTCCGATATCAAGGCGGTCGGCCATCGCGTGGTGCACGGCGGGGACCGGTTCGCCAAGTCCGTCATCATCGACGACAATGCCCTGTCCGCCTTCCGTGCGCTCTCCGACCTGGCCCCGCTGCACAATCCTCCGAACATCACCGGCATCGAGGCCGCCCGCGAGGTGCTTCCCGACGTGCCGCACTGCGCGATCATGGACACCGCGTGGCACCAGACCATGCCGACCGCCGCGTTCATCTACGCCCTGCCCTACCAGTGGTACGAGAACTACCGCGTGCGGCGGTACGGGTTCCACGGGACATCCTTCCTGTACGTGTCCAAGCGCGCCTCGGTCCTGCTCGGCAAGAGCCCGTTCACCACGAACCTCATCTGCTTTCACATCGGGAACGGCTCCAGCGCAAACGCGGTGAAGAACGGCGTCTCGGTGGACACCTCGATGGGGTTCACTCCCCTGGAAGGGCTGGTGATGGGCACCCGGGCCGGAGACCACGACCCGGCCATCGGCTACTACGTCATGAAGAAGGAAGGGCTGCGGCCCGAGGCCATGGACAGCATCCTCAACCGCAAGAGCGGCGTCCTGGGCATCACGGACAAGTACACCGACCGCCGCGACATCGAGAACGGCGCCTGTCAGGGCGACGAGCGCTGCCAGCTCGCCATTGATATAGAAGGATACCGGCTGAAGAAGTACCTCGGCGCCTACTACGCCGCCCTCGGGCACGTGGACGCCATCGTCTTCACGGCCGGTGTCGGGGAGCGCGGGCCGATCACGCGGGAAAAGTGCCTCGAGGGGCTGGAGGAGATGGGCATCGTCCTGGACAAGCGGAAGAACGAGATCTCCGTGACCCGCAACGCGGAGACCGAGATCACGGGACCCGGCTCGAAGGTGCGCATCTTCGTCATCCCCACCGACGAGGAGCTGGTGATGACGGAAGACACCCACGCCCTGATGGCGGGGGAATACGATATCCACACGAACTTCACCTACTCCTTCCAGAGCAGGGGCTACGCCAACAAGGCGCGCGAGGAAATGCTCAAGGCGGAGCTCGCGGAAAAGAAATCTCTCGCGGAAGTGATCGCGCGGCCTCGATAGCGTCCTGGAGGCGGCAGCGCCACTGGACTTTTCGCGACCCCTTCCCTATGCTTCAGCCGAACCAAGGAGGAACTCGATGGGCAGCCTGCAGACACGTTTCATGGGACTCACTCTCTCCAACCCGATCGTGGCCGGATCGAGTGATCTCACGTCGAACGTGGACAGCATCAAGAGAATCGAGGAATCGGGGGCAGGCGCAATCGTCCTGAAGAGCCTCTTCGAGGAGCAGATCCAGCTGGAGCGCTTCAAGCTGGAAGAAGACCTGGAGGCCGGCAACGACCTCTACGGCGAGATGGCGACTATCTTCCCGAAGCTCCAGCACGCGGGGGCGAAGGAACACCTCATGTGGGTGAAGAAGGCCCGGGAGGCGGTGAAGATCCCGGTGATCGCCAGCCTCAACGCGGTGGCCCGCGCCACGTGGGTGGAATATGCCCGGCAGCTCGCCGAGCAGGGTGTTGACGCCCTGGAGCTGAACTTCTTCGCCACTCCCCGCGACTTCGATGTTACCGGCAGCGCGGTGGAAGAGGAGCAGCTGCAGATTGTCCGCGAGATCCGCGCGGCGGTGAAGATCCCGGTGGCAGTGAAGCTCAGCCTGTTCTATTCCAACCCGCTGAACTTCATCGGCAGGCTGGACCGTGAGGGCGTCAACGGGCTGGTGCTTTTCAACCGCTTCTTCCAGCCTGACATCAATATCGAAACCGAATGCATCACCCAGCCGTTCAACTTCAGCATCCAGGCGGACAACCGGCTTCCCCTCCGCTATTCCGGGCTGCTGCATGGCAGGATCAAGGCCGACGTGTGCGCGAGCACGGGCATCATGACGGGAGCCGACGTGGTGAAAATGATCCTTGCCGGCGCATCCTCGGTGCAGGTGGTGACCGGGCTGTACCGCCAGGGGGTGAAATCCATCCGCACGATGCTGGACGAGGTCAGCCGCTGGATGGAGGCGCGCTCCTACGGCACCATCGAGGCGTTCCGCGGCAAGCTCTCGGCAAAGAACGCGAAAGATCCCTGGGCATACACCCGCGCGCAGTACGCGAAGATGCTGCTCAGCCCGAAGGAGTTCACCGAGTCCCTGAAGAGCTGACCTCCGCGGCGACGCGGGTCACACCCGCGGATGGACGCGTGCCGCGCGGGTCGCTACTATGTGCCGGACATGAAACGGAACACCCTCCTCATCGTCCTCGTGGCCGTGGCGGGCCTGGTCCTCGTTCTGAATCCCCTCCAGTTTTTCAACCGGTCGGCGGCGCCCCGCACGGCCGGCCACGGACACCGGCACAGACTCTCTGCCCTCTCTTACATTCGCCGAGTCCGCCTGGCGCTCACCCGAGGACTACGTCGTCGGCGCGTTCGCGATCCACGACGTCGTGTTTCTCGGTGAGTTCTTCAAGATCAAGCAGAACGTCGAGCTGGTGCAGGGCCTCATCCCGCGTCTCTACGCCGCCGGGGTGAGGAACCTCGGAATCGAGTACGCGCTCTCCGATGACCAGGGCCAGATCGACTCGCTCGCTGACCGCCCCCGCGTGGGACGAGGCCAAGGCCCGCGCCATTACATTCCACTGGCTGGTCACGTGGGGGTACCAGGAGTACATCGACCTGTACCAGGCGGCGTGGCAGGTCAACAGCACGCGGGCCGCACGGGGCCAGGCCGTTTCAGGATCGTCGGGCTGAACGTCCACCAGAACTGGGAATACCTCAAGACGCAGAAGGACCTGGCAAATCCCGAGACGTCGTCGCGAAGATCTTCGCCAACGGGGTACCCGGACGCTGCACATGGCCGACGTGATCGACCGCGAGTTCACGCGCACGGGTGAGAAAGCCCTCGTCTTCTGCGGGATGCAGCACATCTTCACCCGGTACCGCAGCCGCGCGTACGAGAAAAACGCGGCGGCAGATGAAGCTGGCTGAAACGCGACGGGCAGGAAACATCGTCTTCCAGAGGATCGGCGGCCGCGGCTTTTTCGATCTCGCTGCACGCGCCCTGGCCTGACGCGACCCAGAAGACGGGTCTCGGCTACCCCGTGGACGGCGCGGTGGACGCGCTGATCGAAGCCCTTCCGGCGGACAAGCGGAGTGCCGGGTGGGACACGGCGGGGACGCCCCTTGGCGCCCTTCCCCTGGCCCACGGCTCGTACGCGGAGGACGGCCCGGGAGGGACCCTCGCGGACCTCTTTGACGGGTACGTTGTGCAGGGCCCGATTGCGGCGTACACGATGGTGACGCCGATCCGTGACTTCATCTCGCCGGAGAACGCGGAGAGGGCCGGCCGGGAGTTCCCGGGGATCAAGCCTGCCGCGCCTCCGACCGTTGACCAGCTGAACCAGACCATCGCGGACGACGTGGAGGCCCTGGCAAAGGTCCTGGCACAGTTCAAGTAAGAAGCATGGCCGGGCAGGAGCTGCGCGTCCTATTCGAAGACCCCGCGCTCATCATCGTCGACAAGCCGGCGGGGATCCACACCGCGCCGCTGCGACCGGGCGAGACCGGCACCCTGATCGACCTGGTGCATCGGCTCTTATCCCGAGGTGGCTGGCGTTCCCGGGGATCAAGCCGATGGAACCGGGGCTCGTGCATCGCCTGGACAGGGACACGTCCGGGCTCGTCGTGATTGCGCGCACCGTCGAAGCCTTCGACGCGCTGCGGCGATCCTTCGCCGCCGGCGGGGCGCGCAAGGACTACTTGCAGCCTGCGCGTGCCGCCGGCGGACGGGGCGGCGGACGGCGGGCAGGCCCCTGAGAATCGAGAGCAGGTTCGCCCCGTACGGCCGCGGCCGCAGGATGGTCCGCGCCGTGCTGGCCGGGGAAAAATCGCGAAAGCTGCTGGACGCCGCGAGCACGGAGACCTACGTCACCGAGGCGCGAGTCACCGCGCGCACCGAGCGGCGCGTGTTGCTCGCCGCGTCCACTCCTGCGGGGGTTCCGCCACCAGGTGCGCGCGCACCTCGCCTTCCTTGGATTCCTGATCCTCGGGGACTCCGCTGTACGGGGCCCCCGTGCCCCGCGGGCTTCGCGGATCGCATGTACCTCCACGCGGCGCGCATCTCGATGAATCACCCTGTGACCGGCCTCCCGCTTGTCGTGGAGGCTCCCCTGCCGCCGGAGTTCGACGGCCTGTTTCAATGAACGGCCTGCGTTCAACGAAAGGAGCACTGACCATGAGCGCAGACGTTCCGCGACCGCGACATCATCTCCATCACCGATTTTTCCCGGGCGGAAATCCTCGGACCTCTGCGCCGCGGGCCGCCGCATGGAAGAGCTGGAAAAGTCAGGACGACGGAACAGCCTGCGGGATGCGCTGAAGCACCGGACGCTCTCGTACATGTTCTACGAGCCGAGCACCCGCACCCGCACGAGCTTCAACACCGGCATGCGCGAGCTGGGTGGACGCTACGACGGGTTCTCGGGCACCGAGGGAACCTCGGTGATGAAGAACGAAACGGTGCGGGACACGGTGACCATGATGTGCGCAAATCACAACGACGTGCTCGTCATGCGCCACCCGCTGGACGGCTCCCTGCAGTGGGCGGCGGACGTCGCGAACATCCCGGTGATCAATGGCGGTGACGGGAGGAACGAGCATCCGACGCAGGCGCTCCTGGACGTGCTCACCATCTACTCGCTCCGCGAGGAGCGCCTGGACGGGCTGCGCATGGGATTCGGCGGGGACCTTTCCCACGGAAGGACCGTGCGGTCCCTGAGCCTCGCCCTGTCGCACTTCGACAACATCACCATCCACTGGGCCGCCGAGGACTTCCTGGGCATGCCGCGCCGACCTCGGGGAGCTGCTCTCCGAGCGGGGGGTGAAGGTGGTGCGGGACGCCACGGTCCGCGACGTGATGCGCCAGGTGGACTTCTACTACATGACGCGGCCCCAGCTGGAGCGGATGCCGGGCGTGAAGCAGAAGGATATCCTTGCGATGATGAAGCAGTACCGCATCGACCTTGAAAAGATCGAGGGGTTCGACGTGCGCGTGCTCCATCCCCTGCCCGTGAACAGCGAGATCGCGGAGATCGATTACCGGGTCTACTTCACCCCGGCACAGGCTTTCTTCTCCCAGGCCGAGCACGGCATCTTTCTGCGGAAGGCCCTCCTGCACGAGATGCTGGGCCACGAAGGATATCACCGCTACGACGGCCGCCTGCCGAAGGAGCTGGGAACCGGCAACAACAGGCTCCCCCGCGGGAAGCGGGGCACCACGCAGAGCGGGATGTTCATCGACAGGATCCAGGACGGCACGGTGATCGACCACCTCCAGCCCGGTAGCCTGCGCGCCGTGAGCGACGCGCTGGACCTCGAGAACCGGGGATACTCGTGCACTACCGCGACGATCACGGAGAAGCCGAACCCCTTCATCAAGACGAACCTGCGGGATCTCGCCGAACGGGACCTCAAGCGCATCGCGCTGCTTTCCCCCGAGCCGACGATCAACACCGTGATGAGCGGACGGATCGCGGAGAAGTTCGTGTACCTGCTGTGCGCGAATGCGAACTGCATCACCCGCACGATCAACGAGGATGTGCCGCCGAGATTCTACAGCGACTGAGGGCAGGATCCGCTGCCGCTACTGCCGCAGGCCGTACGTGGTCGCGCACCGCAAGGTGACGCCGGAGGAGCTGCGGGCATACGCAGCGGCCCTGCCTTCCGGCATACGAGGCCGGTCAGGTACCCGGACTGACGGGATGATCGACCCGCACGTCCACCTTCGCGACTGGAACCAGGCCGGCAAGGAGACCCTGCGGCACGGGTTGTCGGTGGCGTTCCGGGCCGGGCTGGATGCCGTCTTCGAGATGCCCAACACCGACCCTCCGCTGGTCACGCGGGACGCGATCCGGCGCCGCATCGATGACGCTGATGCCGCATGCCGCAGCCTGGGCATCCGGATCTTCCACGGTCTGTACGCGGGGCTCACCGCCGTTGCCGCGGCAGATCGAGGAGGCAGTGCGCGCATGGAAGGAGCTGTTCCCCCGGGTGGTCGGGCTGAAGATGTATCGCCGGCCACTCCACGGGACAGATGGGAATCGTCGACCTGAGAGAGCAGGCACTGGTCTACCGGACTCTCGCCGCGCTGGGGTTCACGGGCGTGCTCGCCGTGCACTGCGAGAAGGAGGAGCTGCTCCGCCCGGGCGAGTGGGACCCGGCACGGCCCGTGAGCCACGTTCGCGCGCGGCCGCCCGCCGCGGAGGTTGCCTCGGTTGACGACCAGAAGAAGCTCGCGCAGAAAGCGGCGTTTCCGCGGGAACGCTCCACGTCTGTCACATCTCCACCCCGTGGGCGCTGGACCTGCTGCGCGGACGGCACGAGTGAACCGCCGGCTCGTCCGCGGCGCTCCCGTACCGCGTCACCTGCGGCCTGACCCCGCATCACGCGCTCCTGGACGCGAACATGATGGAAGGCGGCGAGGGGATGCTCCTCAAAGTGAACCCCCCGCTGCGGCCGCTGCCCATGCCGGCCTCATGCTGCGGAGGCTCGTTGAAGGGGACATCGACTGGATCGAGACGGACCACGCCCCGCACACGCGGCGCGACAAGATGGAAGGTTTCGCCTCCGGATTTCCCGGGTTTGCCTTCTACCCGAGATTCGTCAGCCTGCTCTCGCCGCCGGGGCTCTCCCCTGCCCGGATCCGCGAGCTCACTCATGACGCGGCCTGCCGCGTTTTCGGGATCGAGATAAGCGCGTCAGGCAGGAAGCCCGAAACCGGGCTTCAGAAGGAGTACGAGTTCGACGCCTTTGCGGGCATCAAATAATCAGCTCCATGATGCACACGTCGAGGGTCCTTCCGAACTTCTCCCCCACCTCGCGGAGCGTCCCTGCAACTGAAAAGCCGAGCTGCGCATGGAGCCGGACGCTCGCTTCATTGTCCGCGGAAATCCGGGCCAGGAGAGCGTGGTAGCCGCGTGCACGGCCCACATCGATGAGCTCCTGCAGGAGAAGGCGGCCCACGCCGATCCCGCGGTGGTCCTCGTCGACGTACTCGGATACCTCCACCGCGAGGGAATACGCCGCCCGGTCGGACCATGGGCTGAGCGATGCCCACCCGATGACTGTTCCATCGAGATCGGCCACCAGCACGGGATAGTCGGCGCCATGGACACCGAACCACGTGCGATGCTCGGCCTCCGTGCGCGGCACGGTGTCGTACGTGGCTGTGGAGGCGAGCACCTCGTGGTTGTAGATCTCACGGATTCGAGAAAGATCCCCGTGAGTTGCAGCCCGGATGTTCATCACCGGCGCAGCCATTGCAGCGCCGCAACGGTGGAGGGGAAAATGCCAAGCACCCCGTCGATGCGCTCCGGCAGCTCCGACGTGGCCACCCCCACGACGCCCGCCCCCGCCTCCCGCGCCGCCTGGATCCCGTGCAGGCTGTCTTCCACCGCAACGCATTGCGCTGCCGGCACCCCGAGCCTGCGGATTGCCAGCGCGTAGCAGTCCGGCGCCGGCTTCGCGCGGGTGACGTCGTCGCACGTGATGACCGGGTCGAACCAGTCTTCGAACCCGATGCGCCCGAGGATGAGAGTCGCCTCCGCCCGCGCGCTCGAGGTGGCCAGCGCCAGGGGGCCGCCCCTCCATCTCAGGAGCTCCTCGCGCAGCCCGTCAAAAGGGGCGAGCTCGACCTCGATCAGGCGCCGGAAAACCGTCCGCTTCTTCTCCACCAGCTCTGCCACGCTGATAGGGAGCCGGAAAACCCTGATGAGCTCGCGGGCGATCTCGGGGCTGGACATCCCGGCAAGCCGCGTTCCGTCTCTTGCTTCACGCCCGGCGCTGACGATCCCGCTCAGGGCGATGTCCCATGCCCGGACGTGGATGCCCTCGGTGTCTGCCAGCACGCCGTCCATGTCGAGAATGAGCGCGGAAAACCCTTCCGACATGCGCGCATTGGATCAGAACGAGCCGGCGCATTCAAGGCCGGACGGTCCGCACGGCTTCGCCGTCGCTCGGGCGCCTTGACCCTCGTCCGCCCGGTCCGTATCGTGGTTGGTCTCTTTGCCATGACGGAAAACACGCACACACAGCACGAGCTGCCCCTCATCGTCCAGGGGGACCGCACCATCCTTGCCGAGGTCGCAAGCCCCCGGTATGACGGAGGCGCGGGATTCCCTGGCGCGGTTTGCCGAGCTGGTGAAGTCCCCCGAGCACGTTCATACCTACCGCCTCACGCCTCTCTCGATCTGGAACGCATGCGCCGCCGGCGAGGACCCGGCAGAGATCGTCGAATCGCTGCGCTCCCTGTCCCGCTACCCCGTGCCCGAGCATATCGCCATGGAGATCATCGAATACGCGGGAAGGTTCGGCAGCCTGGTCCTTGAAGGAGGCAGCGCGGGCCTGACCCTCAGATGCAGGGACAAGGGCCTGGCGGACCTCGTGTCGGCAGACAAGCACGCGGCGCTTCTCCTGGGCGAGCCGTCTCACCGACACGAGCTGGTCGGTTCCCCCGGCGGCGCGCGGGCAGCTGAAGCTCGCAATGATCCGCATCGGGTACCCGGTGGACGATCGTGCCGGGTACGCTGCCGGGGAGCGCTTCACCGTGGCTCTCCGCCCCGCGACGCTCTCCCGCGGAAGGGCGTTCGTTCCCCGTCCCTACCAGCGCGAGGCCGCGCGGGCGTTCCATGCCGGCGGCTCCGAGCGCGGCGGCTCGGGGGTGATCGTCCTGCCGTGCGGCGCGGGCAAGACGATCGTGGGAATGCTGTGCATGGACCTCCTGCAGACTTCCACCCTGGTGCTCACCACATGCGTCACGGCGGTCCGGCAGTGGATCGCCGAGCTCATCGACAAGACGGAGATCGACCCTTCGATGATCGGTGAGTACACGGGGCACCGAAAGGAGGTCCGGCCCGTCACCGTGGCCACCTACCAGATGCTCACTCACCGGGGAAAGCGCGTGCAGGACGCACGGTCCGGCGGACCGCCGCGGAGGACGACGGCCATGCTGGCCGACGAGCAGAGCGCCGGACGAGGAGCTGTACCCGCACCTCGCGCTCTTCAACGAGAGGGACTGGGGACTCATCATCTATGACGAGGTCCACCTGCTTCCCGGCACCCGTGTTCCAGGCCACGGCCTCCCTCCAGGCGCGGCGGAGGCTGGGGCTCACTGCAACCCTGGTGCGGGAGGACGGCAAGGAAGACGACGTCTTTGCCCTCATCGGCCCGAAGAAGTACGATGTGCCCTGGAAGGAAATGGAAGCGCAGGGATGGATCGCAAAGGCCGTGTGCACGGAGGTGCGGGTACCCCTCCCGGCGGCCCTGCGCACCAGCTATGCCCTGGCGGACGCGCGGACGAAGTTCCGCATGGCGTCGGAAAATCCAGCGAAAATCGAAGAGGTGAAGGCCATCCTCGCGGCTCACCCCGGCGAGCCGGCCCTCGTCATCGGCATGTATCTCGACCAGCTTGCACAGATCGCGCGACCCCTCGGCCTGCCCGTGCTGACGGGCTCCACGCCGCAGCGCGCGCGAGACAAGCTGTACGCGGATTTCCGATCGGGTGCCATCCGGGTGCTCGCCGTGTCCAAGGTGGCGAACTTCGCCGTGGACCTTCCCGAGGCCAGCCTGGCCATCCAGGTGTCCGGTACGTTCGGCTCCCGGCAGGAAGAGGCGCAGAGGCTGGGACGCGTGCTGCGCCCCAAGGAGCTGGGCAACCAGGCCTCGTTTTATTCACTGGTATCGCGGGACACAGTGGAGCAGGATTTCGCGCTCAAGCGCCAGCTCTTCCTCTGCGAACAGGGATACTCCTACGAGATACGCATGGCCGCCACCGTACCCGGTGGCTCCGGCGCACCCAGGCCACCGGGTACGGTGGCGACACCGGCGGCCGGCGCATGAAGCTTTTTCCCGGCGACTGGCCGGGGTTCCTGGACGAGCTGGTCCGGTGGGGAGAGCTCTCCATCGATGCCCGCAGGGCCTTCCTGGACGGAACCGCGCCGGGCCTTTCGATCGAAGCCGCAGGCGCACCCGTGGCGGAACTTCGTGACGCGGGGTTCCTCGAGACCTCCGGTCGGGGGGACCGGCTGGTCGTTGCCGAGGGGAGCACGACGCTGCCACCAGATCCTCAAGTCTCTCGGAAGGTATCCCCTTTTCGAGAGCCCCGGCCTTGCCGCCCTCAGCGCCTACCTTTCCGAGCACTATACGCAGGCGGAGCGGTCCCAGCTCCACGAATCTCTTGCCCTCCTGCCGAACGACCTTCCGCGGATGGCCGGCTTCGTGTCGTCCATCGAGTGGCTGCAGACAGCCCTGGGACGCAATGCTCCCGCTGCGGCACACGCCCTCCTGGTGTTCTTTTCCGAGCAGAGGGACCGCATTCCCCTGCGCGACCTGGAAGAGTATTTCCCGGGCATCCCGCGGGACGACCTGTGCGCGGGCGTGCGAATGGGCATCCAGCGCTGCGTGTTTTTCCTCGGCCTGCGCAGGGTGGACCTGGAACCACTCGTGGGCGTCTGGCCGGCAGCCGCCCGCCGCCAGCGCCGGCTGTCCGTCGTGCTGGCCCCCGAACCGGTGTCCGTGAGCCAGGTATTCCGCCATCCCTTCCTCGTGGAAGACATGACCAGCGTGCTGGCAGCGGCGCGGTCGGCCCCCATATCCCTGAGGCGGGGAGACGACAAGCCTTTCACCCGGTTCGTGGAAGAAACCGGCACCGCTCTCCTCACGCTTCCCGACTGGCTGGAGTCCTTCACGGGCCTCTCCATTGAGAGCAGGATCAGCCTTGCCCTGCAGGCGCTGCAGCTGACCGGCCAGCTCGGACGCCGCGAAGGGGAATCCGCCACGCCGCTTCTTGTCCCGGGGCCGGAGCAGGGGAATGGATCCGGGGGAGCATCGAGGAGCGCACGGATGTTGTCGCCGTGTCTCTCTGTGAACAGGAGGGAAAGCCGTCCCGCCTGTTTGACCTGCTGGAGGAGGACTGGGCATCCCGCGAGGAATCGCAGGCGGAGATCATGCCCTGGATCAGGACCGCATTCTCTTTCGTGCCCTCGACGACGTTCATCAGGTTTGCCGATTTTGCCGAGTACCAGGCGGCAATCGGAAGCCCGCTGGCCGCCGCATCCATTCCGGGCCTGCCGGCTGATGAGCACGGGCCTCCTGCTCCGGCTTTCTCCTCAGAGGAGGCCATGGAGGAGCTGTGGAAATCTTTCCTGGGGATATTTCTCGGCCGGTGCCTCCTTTCCCTTGGCGGAGCAGAGGCCGGGATGGCCTCCGACGGGCGGCCAGGTTTCCGCATGACGGACGCCGGCCGCAGGCTCCTGGGCATTCCCCGGGACGGGCTTGCCCCGGCAGAGGAGCCGGACCGGCGAGGCAGGCCAGCCGCTGGTGGTGCAGCCGAATTACGAGATCGTTTTCCTCTCCCCGTCGCCGGGAGTGGAGGCGGAGCTGGGCAGGTTCTGTGAGAGGATCGGCCGGGACGTCGGTGTGCTTTTCCGGATCAGCCGCCAGTCCCTTCGGCGGGCAGGGGCGGCCGGGCTCGATACCGAAAGGGTGATATCGCTGCTCACCCGGTCCTCGCGCAGCGCGCTTCCTTCCAATGTCATGCACGAGATCCGGGAGTGGATGGCCTCGAGCTGACCGCGCCCCGTCGAGCCCCACCCGCGCGCCGGCCCGTCGCCTCGCACGGGCCCATCTGATACTATCCTGTCTCACGATGAAACCCGCGCTTGGCAATTATCATTCGATGGCGGCATGGCTCGAGTCCCGATGCCGAAGACCGCTTTCATTGCTCGACGAGAAGTGGACCGACCTCGAATCCTGGCGGTCACAGGCGCGAGGGAAGGTGCACGAGCTGCTGGCGTACGAGCCGCCGCCCTGCCCGCTGGATGCGTCCGTGGACACGGTGACCGAACGCGACGGCCTGGTCACCGAGCTGGTGACGTGGGCGCAGCCCTTCGGGCCGCGGACGGAGGCGTTCGTCGTGCGGCCGGCCGCAGCAAACGGGCGGCTGCCCGGCATCGTGGCTCTCCATGACCACAGTGCGTTCAAGTATTACGGCAAGGAGAAGCTCGTTGCGATGGACGACGAGCCTCCGATCATGCAGGAGTTCAAGAAAGGCACCTACGGGGGCGCCTCCTGGGCCAGCGAGCTGGCGCGGCGCGGCTTCGTTGTCGTCGTGCCCGATAATTTCCTCTGGGGCTCGAGAAAGATGCTCCCGGAGTCCGTGCCTGACGAATACGTGGAGAAGGTCCTGCGAGAAACCCCCGGCACCCGTGCGTTCATCGAGGCGTACAACGAGTTCTGTTCGGAGTACGAATCCCTCGTGGCCAAGATCCTGTTCGCCTCCGGTGGCACGTGGACCGGCGTCATGGCGTGGGAAGACCGGCGCGCTGTTGACTACCTGCTCTCCCGCGCGGACACGGATCCGGGCAGGCTGGGATGCGGCGGCCTCTCCGGGGGGGGCCTCCGCACAATTTACCTCGCGGCGCTTGATCCCCGGATCCGCTGCGCGGTCTGTTCCGGATTCATGTCGACGGCTGCTGAAATGATCCCCGATGTCGTGCGATGGCACACCTGGATGTTCCACGTCCCCCATCTCGCGGCGCTCATGGACCTCCCCGACGTGGCGTCCCTGCACGGTCCTTCACCGCTCATGGTGCAATGTGACCGTGATGATTCCCTGTGGACCTTGGCCGGCCAGGAGCAGGCCGACGGAAAACTGAAGAAGATCTACGCGCGGATGGGGGCCCCGGGCAACTACCGAGGGATGTTCTACCCGGGGCCGCACAAGTTCGATCTCCCCATGCAGAAAGACGCCTTTGACTGGTACGAGAGATGGCTGAAATAGCTGCCGCGGACCATTTCAGCCTGGGAGCCTGTACCGCGCGGGCTATCTCACGTCGGTGACTTCAGCCACCGCGGCCTCGATACGGCCGATCACCTCGGGCGCCAGCTTCGGGAGGACGGCGAGTGCCTTCATGTTCTCCTTCACCTGCTCGGGACGGCTGGCGCCGGTGATGACGGAGCTGACGTGCGGGTTGTGCGCGCACCACGCCAGCCCGAGCTGCGCAAGGGTTGCGCCGCAGTCAGCCGCTATGGGCTGAAGCCTCTTCACGGCCTCGATCAACGCAGGGAACGAGGCGGTGCCGCCGGTGCCCGCCGGAACGCCGCGCTGCAGGGGGTCGGCGCGAAGCCCCTCGTAGCCCGAGAGGGCAAGCCGGGAGTCCTTGGGAACACCCGCATTGTACTTCCCCGTGAGGAGCCCTGCTGCCAGCGGGCTCCAGATCGTCAGCCCGAGCCCGAGCTTCGGGTACAGCCGCTCGTATTCCTTTTCCACGCGCCGCCGCACGAACAGGTTGTACTGCGGCTGCTCCATCTGCGGCTTGTGCAGGTGGTGCTTCTCCGCGATTGACCACGCTTCCATGAGCTGGTCCGCATTCCACTCGGAGGTCCCCCAGTACAGCGCTTTGCCGGATTCCACCATCATGTGCATGGACCAGACGGTCTCCTCGACGGGCGTCTCGGGATCCGGGCGATGACAGAAGACCAGGTCGATATAGTCCAGGCCGAAGCGCTTCAGCGCGCCGTCGATGCCCTCGCGGAGCTTCTTGCGGTTGAGGGTCGTGCGCTCGTTGACCCCGTCGTGCATGCCGAAGAAGATCTTGGTGGATACGATGTAGCTCGCACGGCGCCATCCCAGCTTGCGGAGCGCCGCCCCCATGACCTCTTCCGACCGACCTGCCTCGTAGGCCTCGGCGTTGTCGAAGAAGTTCACCCCCTCATCCCAGGCCGCTTTCATGCACGCGGCGGCCACGTCAACATCGACCTGCCTGCCGTAGGTGACCCACGAACCGAGGGAAAGCACGCTCAGCTTCAGCCCCGCGCTCCCCAGTCTCCTGTACTCCATGGAACCTCCTTTACGCCCCCGGTCGGGGCCCGGGTGCCAGGCTTTCCACCTGCACAACACCCGCTTTTCGTCGCTTGAAGACATGCACATCGCCGCGGAGCACGGACAGCGAGCCGTCCGGCTCGACAAGCAGAGCAGAACCGGACACGATCCCGTAGCCCGCGGTCCCCATGGGCTGCAGGGCCAGCATGGCCTTCAACTCTCCCCACCCGTCTTTCTCACCGTGCGTGTCACAGCAGATCCGGGCAAAGCCCAGGCAGGGAAACAACTCCGCTCCCTCGTCATCATCAGGGTCGTTCCACTTCAGCCATGCCCGGCAGAGCATGATGCTTCCGGCGGAAATCCCGAGGAAAGGGATCCCCGCCTTGTGCGCCTGCCGCAGCACCGGCACGATCCCCCGCTCCGACAAGAGATCCATTCCCGCCTTCACATCACCACCGGACAGGAAGACGAGGTCAGCCGATTCAATAACCGCGGCGGCTGCCTGCACATTGGCGCGCCTGCCAGCCAGCGCCGCCGCCGTGACCGATCCTGCGCCGGCCTTCCTCGAGCATTGCCGCATTCCGCTGGCGAACGAGGGAGTCATCGCGGGCCGCTGCCCCTATGTAAGCCACGCTCGGCCGATGGATTCCCGTTCTCTGGACGGCCAGCCGCACCAGCGGGTCAGGACCACGTGTGGCGAGCCGGGGGCGAGCCGCCGGCCATGAGGAACAGGGGTCCCCTCTTCGAGGGCATGGACGACCTCCCCGGAGAGAATACAAGCACCGGGGCGGCCGCTCGTCAATGACCGCCTATCACAGCTCCTTGGCGTGCGCCGCGAGGTACGTGGCAACTCCCTGGGCGGTGTCCTTCATCCCAGCCTTTCCCTTTGTCCACCCGGCGGGGCAGACCTCACCGTGCTCCTCGTTGAACTGCAGGGCATCCACCATGCGGAGCATCTCGTCGATGTTGCGGCCCAGGGGAAGGTCGTTGACCACCTGGTGGCGCACCACGCCTCCCTTGTCGATGAGGAAGGAGCCGCGGAACGCCTGGCCACCGGCTGACTCCACGTCGTAGGCCCGGGCAATCAGGTGGCGCACGTCGGCCACGATCGGGTAGCGCACCGGTCCAATACCGCCCTTTTCCACGGGCGTGTTCTTCCACGCGAGGTGTGTATGCTCGGAATCGATGGAAACACCGATGACCTCCACGTTCCGCTTCTTGAACTCCTCAAGGCGATGGTCGAATGCAATGAGCTCGGTGGGACAGACGAAGGTGAAGTCAAAGGGATAAAAGAAGAGAACGGAGTATTTCCCCTTTGTGAAAGACGAGAGTGTGATCTCCTTGATTTCATTGTTTCCCAGCACCGCGGTTGCGGTGAAATCCGGTGCCTGTTTCCCGACGAGGACTGCCATCGAGTTCTCCTTTATCTGAAAGTACTCACCCCGCAATGCGGGGTCAAACGATTTGTATCTCAGCCGATGCGGAACGCCATCAAGAGCAGCCGGATCAGGATGAGCGCCCAGCCGAAGAGGAGGATGATCAGGGCCACCTTGCGCGCGGCGGACGTGAGGATGACAAACACGGTGAGCAGTGCGAGGAACCCGACGGGTTCCGCGAGAGCGGAGAGGTCCTTCACCGATGGGAGGATGTACTGCACCAGCCGGATGATGCCTTGCCCCACGTAGCGGGCGGTCGTACTGAGGAATCCGAAGATCTGAGTCAGCAGATCCGGTGAGTTCACGGCGCCCCCCCCGGTGCGCAGTATACTCCCGCGGGTCGGTCGTCGAACAGTACTTCACCGGCTCATGCCTATCGTGTAGACTTCCCGATGCATGATCACCGACAAATCGGTTCCCTCTCACGGAGGCATCGACAAGGCAGCGGCAGTGTCCGAGCTGCGCCGGGTCCAGGCGACCGGCGAGATTCCCCGTGCGCTTGATTCGCTGGCTTCCCCCCTCGCCATCCTCAACGCCCAGCGCACGGTGATCTTCGCAAACAGGGCCTTCCAGGACATGGCCGGCGCATCCGGCATCGAAGACATCTGCGGCAACAGGCCGGGAGAAATCCTCGGCTGCATCCACGCGCGCAACGGGTGCGGTGACGGCGAGGGATGCGGCTTCTGCGGGGCGCGGCGGGCAATCGGTGAGACACAGAGCACCGGTCGGCCGGCGGTCCGCGAATGCCACATCACCGTCAATGCGCCCGGGCGTCCCCTTGCTCACGACCTCATGGTCAAGACGACTCCATTCGAGATCGCCGGCAGCACGTACGTCATGGTGAGCTTCAGCGACATCAGCGACCTGAAGCGGCGCGGTGCCCTGGAAAGGATCTTTTTCCACGACATCCTGAACACCGCATCAAGCTTCCGCGTGTACCTGGACCTGCTGGGCCGGGGCGGTACATCCCGCGAGCGCCGGGCAGAGCCTCCTGGAGCGCTTGTCCGCCGTCTGCGACACGCTGGAGGAGGAAATCCAGGGACAGAAGCTCATGCTCTCAGCGGAAAACGGCACCCTGCGGGCGCAGAGGAACCTCATCGAATCCCACGCGCTGGCCGCCCAGGTGGCGCGGCAGGCGGAAGGCCTGGAAACAGCGCGCGGACGCACCGTTGCCCTTGCCCCGTTCTCCGAGCAGTTCACATTCGTATCGGATGATGCCCTGGTGAAAAGGATCCTCGGCAACATGCTCAAGAACGCACTTGAAGCGTCTCCCGAAGGGACGGTGGTCACCATTGGTTTTCGAAGGCACGGCGAGTCTGAGATCCTCCTTTCGGTGCACAACGCTTCGTTCATGGACCGGGCCGTCCAGGTGCAGGTCTTCCGGCGGTATTTCTCCACCAAAGGAGAAGGCCGGGGTCTAGGGACATGGGGCATGAGGCTGCTGGCCGAGGAGTATCTTGGCGGCCGGATCTCCTTCAGCACGAGCCCGGAATCCGGAACGACTTTTTCGCTGATGTTGCCCCTCAAGCCGCCCGGGCTATAGGCGTTCCGTGGTCCGTCTTTTCCTGCTCCCGGCCCTATTCTTTCTCGGTACATGGCCCTGCGCGTCCCAGCCGCTGTCCATCGATTCCCTTGCGGCCAGCGGGAAGCTGGCTGTCACGCGGGAAGAAGCCCGGGAGCTTGAGGCGGGAATCGGGCAGCTCCTCGTGGTCAACGTTGACGGCTTCGGGTACACGGGCCCGCTGGCCCTTGAGCCGGGATTCGCTTCCCTGGTCCGGCGCCTGCAGATCGGGGGCGTCATCCCGCACTATGGAAGCACGAGTTACGAGAGGATCCGCCGCACCAACCGGTCCCTCGAGGAGCTTACGGAGCTTCCGCTGCTCATCTGTTCCGATATTGTAAAGCTGCGCGGGACGGCCCGGATCGGCTCCTTCGGGGACGGGTACGTCGGAGGATTCCTGGGAAAGTTCCGCAAAATGCCGGACCTCCAGTTCCAGACGCTTGCCAGGCTGAACGCCTTCACGTTTGCCGCACTCGGAATCAACGTTGCCCTGGGGCCCACCGTGGACACGAGCACCGGGGATCCACGCACGGAGGACCGGGCCCGGGTGGCCGCCGACGAGATGAGGAACTACGGGCTGCAGGTCGTGCTCAAGCACTTCCCCTACCTCCCGTCGGGAGCGAACCTCCACAGGGAATCCCCCGACACGAAGGTGCCCCTCGAAGAGGCAGAAAAGCGGTTCGCCGTGTTCCGTGACCTGGCCGGAGATGCGGACATCATCATGACGACCCACCTCCTGGATTCCTCCGTAGACCGCGCGCTCGTCACTTTTTCACCCGTTTGGAACGCGCTCCTGCGGGACCGCACGGGATTCGAAGGCCCCCTCATGTCCGACGGCCTTCTCATGTTGAAGAATTACGCCAACCGCGGTCCCCTTCGCCGGAGGGATCCCGTATGCGGGGTTTGCCGGGCTGGACGAGGCTGCCGCGTGGGCCGCGCGCGCGATCCTCGCGGGGCACGACATGGTGATCGTTGAAGGCTCGGCTGCGCAGACCGTGCGCGTCTTCGAGGGACTCCTCGCCGCGGCGTGCGGTGATTCCCGCCAGGGGGCCGCGCTTCGCGCGCGCATCGAGGAAACCGCCGCGAGGATCGCGCGCTGGAAGGAAGCGCGGAGGGAGTCCCTCCGCCGCGTTGTGGACGTCCCGCCGGCGGCCATCCAGAGGGTGATCGCCCTCCTTCCCCCTGACGACGCCGACCTTGCCTCGTTCCGATTCGATCCGGCAGCTCTTGCCCGGCTTCTGCCCGGCCTGGAGGCCGCGGCGCTTCCCCGCTGAGCGCTGCTTGCGGACGGCTCACGATCGGCTGAGGGACAAGGAAAGCCACGCGGGTCCAGCAACAGGCATGAAACCACTGAAACGTCCTTTTCAGCGGTTTCATCGACTGTGTGCAGCGGTGTTGGCCCCGCCCGTTTCACGTTGACATCATCCCTTATTCCTGATATATCAGATTCCTGATCCCTGACAGAGGTGGTGCTATGGAAACCAACGAGAATATTGGTTCGCGCTGGCTGATCGCCGCGATGGGAACGGTCTTGATGTTGTGCCTGGGGACCGTTTACGCGTGGAGCTTCTTCCAAGGCCTGCTTGTCCGTGAGTTCAAGGACGTTTTCGGCTGGTCCAACTCCCAGGTCGCCTGGATCTTTTCCCTCGCAATTTTCTTTCTCGGCGTCACGGCAGCGTGGGGCGGCTCGCAGCTTTCCCGGCGGAATCCCCGGAACATGGCGATGGCGGGAGCCACTCTTTTTGCCGCGGGCTACGCAGTGGCGGCGCTGGCGTTCAGCATCAAGTCCCTTCTCCTTCTCTACGCGGGGTACGGCGTGATTGGCGGCATCGGGCTGGGACTTGCGTACGTCACCCCCGTTGCAACGGTCTCGAAGTGGTTCCCCGACAAGCGCGGGCTGGCAACCGGCATGGTTGTCATGGGCTTCGGACTGGGCGCCCTGTTCATGAGCAAGCTGCTCGCGCCGCTGTTCCTCGGGCTCACGGGCAGGAACCTCGTTCAAGTGTTCCTTCTCCTCAGCGGTGTCTTCCTCGTGCTCGGCCTCGCTTCGGCCACCTTCATGCGAAAGCCCCCGGACGGATGGCTGCCGCAGGGGTTTCGAGTCGCGGCAAAGGGCGCCTGTCCCGACGAGTCCGGCCCGCCCGTCGTGCGCGCGGTTTTCTCTGGCAAGTTCCTCCTCCTCTGGCTGGTGTTCTTCTGCAACATCACGGCGGGGATCGCCATCATCAGCTTCCAGTCGCCGCTGTGCCAGGACCTGTGGAAGAAAGTGAACCCGGCCCTGACGCCCGTGGTCCTTGCCGGCCTCGGCGCAACGCTGGTCGCCGTCAGTTCGTTGTTCAACGGCGCGGGCCGGTTCCTCTGGGGAGCCGTCTCTGACCGGATCGGCAGGGCGCAGGCCTTCCGGATAATGCTCGGTTCCCAGATCCTGGTTTTCGCGCTCCTCGTCTTCACCGGCAACCCCTGGGTGTTCGCCGTCCTGGTGTGCTGGGTCCTGCTCTGCTACGGGGGCGGGTTTGGGACGATGCCGTCATTCATCTGCGATACCTTCGGCGCAGGGCTGATGTCCGCGGTGTATGGCGTGGTACTCACGGCGTGGGCGGCGGCCGGTGTCGTCGGGCCGCAGATTTTTGCCGCCTTCCAGGACAGGATGGACCCGTCCTCCGCCTCGCGGTGGTCGTTCATCGTGGCGGGCGGATTTGCCGTTGTCGGCCTGGTGCTCTCGTTCCTGCTGTCCAATGCGCCAAAGAATGCCGCGGCGGTCAGTGCGGCCACGCGCTCAGCGGCCCTGCAGCCTGCCCGCGCGGCCGCCCCCAAGACTGCGGGAAAACCCGCTGTGACGCCGCGGAAAAAACCCGGATCAGCGAGCCGAGGTGGATCCAGGGCAAAGAAGTCCTGAGGGGGGAAGCACGGCAGGGCAAAAAAAGGTGGCGGGCTGGAGTTTTTTCCCAGCTCGCCCCGAGTCAATTGCCGTTGAGGCTGGTGCTAGTAGGTCACGTCCTCATCGCCGGTGTGGGTGATCGTAACCGCGGCCGCACCGGTTGCATTCACGGTGATGCGTCCATTTCCCGTGTTGGTAACCGTTACAGCGCCAGTTGCTGTGCTGTTGATCGTCATGACAGCGTTTCCTGTGTTGGTGGCGGTCAGCACTCCGCCGTTATTGACGATCGCGATTGTTCCCGTTCCGACTTCGGTGGCCACCACATGGCCGCCGTTGTTCTGGATGTTGATGAAGCCGTTGCCGGCCACAGGGACCACGTCAGCCGCTGCGCTTCCCGTCACGGTGATGCTGGGCACCACCACGGGCGGGACAACCGCGACCGCCGTTCCGTTGACGTTGATGACGGTGTTCACCATGGTGACCGCCGCGAACAGCCCCAGCGCCCTGCCGTCAGGAATGCACCCGAAGCCGACTTGTATACACCCGGGAGGAGCGTCAGCCCGCCGAGCTGGCCCGCACCAGGATCGGTACCGTCGGGACGTGAAGCCAGGTCGTTGAACGCCGTCAAGGCGTCAGCCGCCGCCGCCGTTGCGTGGGCAAAGTCCGCCACGGTGCCCTGGGGGGCGTTGGTGTAGACGTTGCCGCTGACCGCTCCGATATTCAGGGGCGTTTCGGCGTAGCTGAACAGCGAGCTGTGAAATCCAGTGATCATCGTGGAAGCACCCGTGGTGCCCAGGTCACCCGTGATCGCGGTAGAAGTTCCCTGGTTTGTGATCCCAGCGCCACCACCGAAAACAGCGAATGAGGCAGCCAGGCCAAGGCTGGGAGCCATGGGGACAGCGCATTCTCGTGCAGACCTGCTATCGCGCGAGTGAAGAGTGAGACGCGGAGATATCCCCAGACGAAGGCCAGGGCACCGCGGAAGCTCCTGAAACGATACTCGCGCTCCAGGCGCTTTCCCTGGATCACGCGCCAGTCTCCGTGCGGCTGGAGCAGGAGTGTCCTGGCCACGGTCACACGCGCATTCCGGACAATAGGAATGCGTGCCGCTTTCTGGTAGGATGGGTTCATCATACGACGCGACCAGACCTGCCTTTCACACCCTGCCGCCATTGCTCCCGCGGCCGCACAAGGAAGACCATGACAACTCTCGGTTTCGACTCATTCGGGCTCAGTGAAAAAATGCTGGCCGTGCTGAAGAAGAGGGGATTTGAAGAGCCAACCCCGATCCAGACTCTTGCGATCCCTCTCCTTCTGGGCGGAAAGGGCGATCTTGTTGCACGAGCCCGCACAGGCACCGGGAAGACGGCGGCGTTCGGCATTCCGCTCGTGGAGCGCCTGGGCGAGCCCGGGATCTCACGTGCGGGCCCTGGTCCTTGTTCCCACCCGGGAGCTCGCAATCCAGGTCCACGCGGAGATCGTCTCCCTCCGCCATGGCACGCACCCCCGGACCGTTGCCGTGTACGGTGGGCAGGCCATCAGCGTACAGCTCCGATCGCTGGAGCGCGGCGTCGATATTGTTGTGGGCACGCCCGGCCGGGTCCTCGACATGATCCAGCGCGGCAGGCTTGATCTCTCCGGCGTCGAGGTCCTCGTGCTCGACGAAGCCGACGAAATGCTCGACATGGGCTTCACGGAAGAAATCGATTCCATCTTCGAGGCGGTCAACCCCGAGCGGCGCGTCCTCATGTTCTCCGCATCGATGCCGGAAGCGGTCATGCGGGTTGCCCGAAAGCGCCTGCGCGACTTCAAGACCATAGAAGACCACCCCAGGACAGCGCCCACGGAGCTCACCGAGCAGATCTGGCTGGAGGTTCGCGAGCAGGACAAGATGGAAGCCTTTACCCGGATCGTCGACAGGGAGGAGGACTTCTACGGCCTGGTATTTGCCCGAACACGGGTGGACGCCGACCGCATCGGCCAGTCCCTGGAAGAACGCGGATATCCGGTTGAAACGCTCCACGGGGACTACGCGCAGGAGCACCGGGACCGGGTCATGGCGCGGTTCCGCTCCGGCAAGGCCCGCATTCTCGTGGCAACAGACGTTGCAGCCCGCGGCATCGACGTGGAAGGGCTCACGCACGTCGTGAACTGGTCCCTGCCCCAGGACTCGCAGGCCTACATGCACCGCATCGGTCGGACGGGACGGGCGGGAAACGAAGGCACGGCGATCACCTTTGTCACACCGTCCGAGTACCGCAAGCTGACACGGATGCGGGAAGGTGCGGGCGCGAAAATAAGGAAAGGCTCCGTGCCGAAGGTGAGCGACGTCATTGACGCCCGCCGCGCACGGGCGATCACGCGGGTGAACACCGTTGCCGAGGGTGTCGGGGCCGAGGGCTCCCCCTGGGTCACACTGGCTGACGAAATCCTGGCCACCACCGAGCCGCGGATTGCCCTTGCCTCCTGCCTCTCCCTGGCTTTCGCGGGTACGCTGGACCCTGAGCGCTACAACAAGATACCGGAGGTGGAGCCGGATGAGCGCCCCGACCGCCTGGTCGACCAGACCGGGCAGACCCGCCTGTTCGTTTCTGCAGGCCGAAAGAGCGGGATCGACCGCAAGGGCCTGGCAGCCATGATCCGCCGCGTCTCGGGTCTGCCCGACCGGCTCATCGACGGCATACAGGTGTTCGATGCCTTTTCTCTCGTGACTGTGCCCTTCGACGCTGCCGAGCGGATCATCCGTGAATCGCGCGGGTCCCAGGGAGTTCCGCGCATGCGAGTGGCCAAGGAGAGCGGAGGCGGCGAAGGCGGATACCGGGCGCGGCCAACGCCGCCGCGGCAGGGCTTCGGCACGCGGAGAGACGGAGCACGCGGAGACGGCGGGCGGAAGAGGACCTGACCCAGGGCCGGTCAGGCCGAAGTCCGGGCGGTGACCTGGACCACGATTTCGCACAGGTGAGCAAGGTCTACCGGCTTTTCAAGGAAGCTGAGCGCAGGCAGCCACGCCGGGTCGAGGTCCTTGTCGCTGAAGCCCAGCGGGAAGGCCTGGTTCACCGCGGTCAGCAGAATTACCCCGACGGTTCCAAAGGTTCTCCGGATGGCACGCGCGGCCTCGAACCCCGCCTTGTCGTTCTCGGGGAACATCACGTCAAGGATGACGGCGTCCGGACGTCTCTCGCCGATGCTCGGCAGCGTCCTGGCGCAATCCGTCTCAATCCGGGTCTCGTGACCCCGTGCCCGCAGCGCGGTGCTCACCGCGGAAGCGAAATCGGCATCATCATCCACGATCAGCACGTACGCCATTCGTTCGCCTCCTCGCCGGCCTTCACGAAGCACCCGCGGCATCCGGGAATGTCACCGAGAACTCGGTGCCCAGGTCCGGTGCGCTCCTCACCTGCACACCGATGCCGCTGGCCAGCGCGCTCTGGCGCACGATGGCCAGGCCAAGTCCCGTCGAGGCGTTGTTGTGCCGGGCCCCTTCCGTTGTGCGATAGTAGTCCTCGAATATGCGCGGCAGCTTCTCGGGCATGATCCCGATGCCATGGTCGCGCACCATCACCACCGACCCTCCGCCGGTCCACGGCCTCAGGGAGATCGTGACCCGCTGCCCGTCGCGCGAGTAGGTGACGGCGTTGGAGATGATGTTCTCCAGGATGATGCGCGCGTGATCAGGTGCAACCCGCACCCGGGCAGGGGGCAGATCTTCATCAACCGCGATCGCCCGTCGCGCCGCGAGCGGCTGCACGGCTGCCACGCAGGCGCGGATCAGCGCGTCCAGATCCACCTCCGTGCGCTCAGGCAGGGCCTGCGACCGGGAGCGGAGGTTCGTCAACTGGAGCATGGCGGTGATCCCCCGGGAGAGCATCTGGCAGCGGGCCGCGATCTGCCCGATGACGGTCATGGCCGGCTCAGGGAGTCGGCCGCAGAGCCCTTCAAGGAGCAGCTGCGTGTTCGCATGGATCGCGGCGAAGGGCGCCTTCAGCTGGTGTGTCGTTCGCAAGAGGTGTGCGGTCCGCTCCTCCAGGGCAGCCTCGAGCCGCCGGTTGGCGGTGATGAGCTCCCTGTCGCGCAGCCGGATCGCGTTGGAGAGGCGGGAGGCGAGGAACCACACCGTGGCTGACACGAACGCAACGGAAACCCACTGCCACCCGGGGGCCGCAAACCCGCCCGCGCGGGGGCCCGGCAGGAAGGCAATCTCCAGGCCAAGGCAGGCGATATACATGCCGAGAGCGGCAGCCAGGACGAGGAGGCTCCGGCCGTAGGGAAAGAAGATGCAGGCAAGCACGATGTGGAACAGGTACATGAACGGAGCAAAGCTGCCGACGCTTCCCAGCGCATGCACCAGCAGCGTCAGCACACCAAGGTCGACCAGGATCTGGATCCAGAGGCCCTGTTCTGCCCCGGCCACGGTGCCCCGTGGCATTTGGCGGGCCCCGACAGGAAAGTGCGCGGTCCTTGTCGCCCGTCGCAGCAGGGCCAGGTACGTCAGGTTGAGCACCAGGAGAGCGGCGGCCGCACACGCCGGCCAGGCAGGCTCCAGGTCAGGCCAGGGGAGCCGCAGGCCTCGAAAGGGGTCCGTCGACAGCAGGGCCAGGACCCCGAGGCCGGCAATGGCAAACCACCGCAGCGAACAGAACCACGCCTGGCTCTGCAGCACGGCCGCAGGATCGGCCTGCCAGGATATCGCCGTGCGAGTCCCTTCCCGTGTCTCCTCGGCGCGTTCTTCGTGCAGGGGCAGCTCGTAGTCGGCCCAGGCGGATTCAGACCCTGCCGTGCCCTGCGCCGGACCGCTCAATCAACCACCCATGTCGTGCCCTCGCCAAGCAGGGAGGTGAGCTTTCCCGGTCCGCCGCGTTCCATCGCGCTGTCGATCTGCGCCATGAGCATGTCTTCGTAGGTGGGCCGCTGCACCTGGCGGAAAATCCCCAGGGCCGTGGGGAACTCCGGCTGGGGCAGCTCGGCCAGACACATGGCCTGCGCAACGGAGAGGTTCCCCGGGTCGTGGACGAGAAACTCCTCCTCCCGTACGCCGGGCTCATTGACGTCTGCGACCCGGGGGACCATCCCCTTCATCGCGATCACTTTCCCGCCGGCCTTGCCGAAGCGCACTGGCTTGCCCGGCTCCAGGTAGGCCCAGTTCGCTTCGCGGCGCGACCTGTCGGAAAAGGTGACGAGCGAGTCTTCGTTGAATACGACGCAGCTTTCCCTGATTTCGACGAACGACGCTCCCTTGTGACGGGCCGCCGCCTCCAGCACCGCCCCGAGGTGCGACGCGTCCGTAGCCACCGTCCGCGCCACGAAGGTTGCCCCGGCGGTGAGCGCGAGGGAAACAGGATTCAGGGGATTCTCGATGGTTCCCAGGGGGCTGGACTTGGTCTTCTTGCCCAGCTCGGAGGTCGGGGAATACTGCCCTTTTGTCATTCCGTAGATCTGGTTGTTCAGCAGCAGGATGTTCAGGTCCAGGTTGCGTCTCAGGCAGTGAACGAGGTGGTTCGTGCCGATGGAAAGCCCGTCACCATCCCCGCTGACGACCCAGACCGAGAGGTCGGGCCGCGCGCATTTCACCCCCATTGCTATTGCAGGGGCGCGGCCGTGGATCCCGTGGAAACCGTACGTGGCGAGGTAGTACGTGAACCTCGATGAGCAGCCGATGCCCGAGACGAACACAAAGTTCTCCCGCGGGATGCCCAGGCGCGGCAGCACCGCCTGCACCTGCCCGAGGATTCCGTAGGCTCCGCAGCCGGGGCACCACTTCACTTCCTGGCCGGACTGAAAATCCTTTTTCGTGAGCGGCGCGCGGGGCGTCCCGCTGTCGTCATCGCGGCAGCATCCTGAATCCGGTGTGCTCATCGCGCTTGTGCTCCCAGCAGTGTATCGATTCGGCTGTGGATCTCCTGGATGCGGAAGGGCCTGCCCTCCACTTTCGAGAAGCCGAGCGCGTCCACGAGGAACCGGTCGCGAAGCAGGGAACGGAGATGTCCCCCGTTGTTCTCGATCACCAGGATTCGCCCGTAGCGCGCAAGGACGGACGCGAGGTTGGAGGGGAATGGGTTCAGGTAGCGCAGGTGCAGGTGCCCGACGCTGCGGCCGTCGTGATGGAGTTCGTCAACCGCCGCCGCAATGGCCCCGAAAGTACTGCCCCACCCCACGACAAGGAGGTCCCCCCGGAAGCGCCCGTCACCTGGGCGGGGGGAATGTCGCGCGCGATCCCCTCGATCTTCTGCGCGCGCAGGTCCACCATCCGCTGGTGGTTGACCCCGTCGTAGCTTACGGTGCCCGTCACGTCGAGCTTTTCCAGACCCCCGATGCGGTGCTCGTGTCCCGGGGTTCCGGGTGCAACCCAGCGCCGGGCAAGGGTCCTGGAGTCCCGCCCATACGGCTCGAAAGCGGCCCCGGGCGGCACTGCGGAGGCGCGAAGGTCCGGCAGCTCCTCGGGGGTGACGATCCTCCACGGCTCGGCGCTGCTGGCCAGGAAGCTGTCGGAGAGAAGAAGAACCGGCGTCATGTATGTGACGGCAAGCCGGACTGCCTCGAAGGCCATGGCAAAACAGTCCGCCGGCGTTGCCGCGGCGAGCACGACGAGAGGGGCTTCGCCGTGGCGGCCGTACAGCGCCATCAGGAGATCCGCCTGCTCGGTTTTCGTGGGAAGCCCCGTGCTCGGTCCTGCGCGCTGAACATCAATGCATACAAGGGGCAGCTCCGTCATGACCGCCAGGCCGAGGCCCTCGGTCTTCAGCGATAATCCCGGCCCGCTGGTCCCCGTGACCCCGATGGCGCCGGCAAAAGACGCGCCCAGGGCAGCCACGCACGCGGCTATCTCGTCCTCGGTCTGCAGGGTACGGACGTCGAAATCCTTGTGCCGGGAAAGCTCGTGCAGGATCTCGCTGGCCGGGGTGATGGGGTAGCTCGCGTAGACCAGCGTGCGGCCCGCCCGATTGGCGGCCGCGATCAGCCCGAGCGCGGCGGCCTCGTTGCCGGTGACCCTGCGGTAGCGCCCCGGTGGAAGGTGCGCCGCGGCAACCGTGAGCTGAACGCGGAACAGCTCAGCGGTGTCTGCAAAATTGTATCCCGCCCGCAGGCTCGCCCCGTTGCCGCCCATCACTGACGGGTGCCCGCGAAACTTCCCCATCAGCCACTCCAGCATGGGCTGAAGGGGGCGGTCGTAAAGCCAGATCGTGATGCCCAGGGCGTAGAAGTTCCTGCACCGGGCGGCCTCTTTCGGGGGGAGCTCGAAGCGCGCCACCGCCTCCGCGTTGAGCCGGGTCATGGCCACGGGGATGAGCCGGTATGCCGACAGCGTGTCTCCCTCCAGGGGGTTTGCCGCATAGCCAGCCCTTTCCAAATTCGCCGGCGTGAACCCGTCCTCATCCACGATAATGATTCCCCCGGGCTGAAGGTCGGGAAGGTTCACCTTCAGCGCGGCGGGGTTCATGGCCACCAGGACGTAGGGGGCGTCACCGGGGGTGCGCACCTCCTCATCGCCGAAGCTTACCTGGAATCCGCTCACGCCGCTGAGGGACCCGGCAGGCGCCCGGATCTCCGACGGCACATCGGGAAGGGTTCGGGCAACGGCGCCGCTCATCGCCACGATGTCGGCAAACTGGCTGCCGGCCACCTGCATCCCGTCTCCGGAATCCCCGGCAAAGCGCACGGTGCCGGAGCGGGCCTGGACGAACTGCTTCTGGCCCCCAACCCCCGGCGGAGTCACCGGGACCCTCCCCATCTCTGCGGCGGCCAATCGCGCGGGAGCGCCGCGATGGCGAAATACAGGTGTGACTGGAGAAGGGAAGCGGCTCTTGCCGCGCTGATCACCATCGTGCTACGAGGATACGAAAATTTAGAGCCATTTTCAAAACCGCAGCCTCACCCGCGTTCGAGAACGAGGCCGGCCGCCAGCACCGTCTCGTCGTGCGGTGCAATGAGCTGGAGATTGCCAATGGCAAGGCCCGCCCAGCCGGTCAGGTTGACCCAGCGCATGAAATGGGAGAGAGGCAGCCGGACATCCGACTCATGTGAGTCTTCGGGCGGCAGCTCGACAGTGAAGCACGGGCTGACGTACAGGTCCACATCAGGCTGGTAGCGGCGCCATTCCTTCAGCGCCGCGTACGCCGCGGCTACGTCACCAAGGTCGACTTTCTGGGCGTCCTCGAGCTTGTGGCGCATCACCGCGCCGTACTCCTCCGCACGCTTCGGAAACGTAGCCGCGTGCGACTGCAGGGCCTCGTAGAGGAACTGCGGACGGGTGTTCGCGGTGGGTTCCGGGATGCTCGCCTCGACGACACGGGCGCCGAGCCGCTGGAGGTCGGCGACATGGTGCTCGGCGAGGTCGCTCGTCTCGGTCGGCAGGCCGTCGCCGATCCCGGGCGGCTGCCGCAGCAGCCCCACGACGAGCCCCCGGAGGCGCGGCTTGGGAACGGGGCGTTCCGCAAGCACCGACCACAGCAGCGCGACATCGCTGACCGTACGCGCCATCGGCCCGACGGTGTCGAGCATGGGCACGAGGGGGAAAACGCCGTCGGTCGGTATCACGCCCCAGCGTGACTTCAGCCCAACGGTTCCGCACGCGGCAGACGGGAGCCGGATCGAGCAGCCGGTGTCGGAGCCGATCCCGAGATCTACCAGGCCGGCGGCGAGTGCCGCGGCGTTCCCGGCGCTCGAGCCGCCCGTGGTCTTTCCGGGGTGAGCGGGGTTGTGGACGGTCCCGTACCATGGGTTCTGCCCAAGAACGCTCCAGGCGAACTCCGGCATGTTCGCCTTCCCCGCGATGACGGCCCCTGCCCGAACGGCGCGATTGACAACGGTCGCATTTCGGGAGGGGATGTGCGTTGCGTAGAGTCGCGAGCCGTATGTCGTGCGGATCCCTGCCGTGTCGATCAGGTCCTTGACGAGCAGCGTGCGCCCCGCAAGCGGTCCTTCGGCCGGCGAGCTCCCGGGGCAGGGCAACGGAGGTGATGATCGCGTTGTACGGGTCCTGGATCACGTGGGACGTCCCGGCAGCCATCTCTTCGTTTTCACCGTCCTTGAAAGATCCGGGTCGACACCTCGGAAAAGACCCGCATGACCGACCCGGGGAGGATGCCAAGCCAGAATGTCCCGACGGTAGATAGAAGGAGCACGGCCTTCACCGAGAGGGCAACATGCGGCGGCACGGACCCGGCGGGAGGCTCGGCGATGTACATCTGCTTCAGGACGAGCAGATAGTAGTACAGCGAAACCACGCTGTTCAAGGCGGCAACAACGACAAGCCACAGGTACCCACGCTCCATTGCCGCCGAGAAGAGATACAGCTTTCCGACGAACCCGCCCAGCGGCGGGATGCCTGCCAGCGAGAGGAGCGCAAATGTGAAGGCCAGCGCGAGCGCGGGACTGCGCCGGGCAAGGCCGGCGTAGTCTGCAAGCAGGTCGGAGCCGGTGGAGGAGGAAAATGCGATGACCGCGGAAAACGCGCCGACGTTGGCAAAGGTGTAGACGAGGAGGTAGAACAGGACCGTACTGGTCCCGGTTGAAGGATTTCCGAGGAAGCCGACCAGCAGGTAGCCGGCCTGCGAGATCGAGGAATAGGCGAGAAGCCTCTTGACGTTGGCCTGCGGGATTGCGGCGAGATTGCCCACGGTCATCGTCAGCACTGCCCCTGCAATGACCAGGGGCTCCCACACCTGCCGCAGGTCCACGAATGTGAAAGAGAACATCCGGATTGCAAAGACGAAACCCGCGGATTTTGAAACCACGGAAATGAACGCGGAGACTGCAGTCGGCGCCCCCTGGTAGACATCAGGGGTCCACACGTGCATCGGCACCATGGTGATCTTGAACCCGACACCGAGCAGCGTGAGGACGATGCCTGCCGCAACGAGCGGGGTGAGGGCCTGTGCGGCGAGCGCGGAGCGGATGCCGTCCAGGGCGGTCGAGCCCGTTCCCGCGTAGACGAGGGCAAGTCCGTAGAGGAGCACTCCCGACGAAAGTGCGCCGATGACCAGGTACTTGATCCCTGCTTCCAGGGAAAGCACGTCCTTCTTTGCAATGGCCGCCAGGCCGTACAAGCTGACAGCGGAGGTCTCCAGCCCGACGTACATGGTCACAAGCTCGCGGGAAGAGACGAGCACCATCATGCCCAGGGCCGCGCCAAGGAGGAGTGCGGCATAGGCGCCGTGATACTTTTCCCGGATCGGGAGCGAGCTCACGGAGACGGCGCCGACCAGCCCCGTGCCGATCACGATCACGATCTTCGACAGCCACGAAAGCCCATCACCCGCATACGAGCCACCGAAGAGGGAAAGCTCCCCTCTGGCTGCCAACGAGACACCAAGGACCACGATCATCCCCAGGAGGAAGACCGTCCAGACGACGTTTTTCCCCCGCGGTGCGAGCAGGTCCGCCAGGAGCACGGCCACGAGCAGCGCCGCTGTGCAAAGTTCCACGCTGTAGGGCGCCACGCTCACCTCACATGCCTCCCAGCTTTGCTGCCACGGGAGCCACCGCTGTGCCGATCAACCGGACGAACGGAAGCGGGTACAGCCCGACGACGAAAATGAAGAGCATCAGCAGCCCCAGGGCAAGGAACTCGATCTTGTTCGCATCGCCGAAGGCGGATTTTGCATCGCCAGGCGCATGGTGCGCCGACCTGCGCTGCTGGAGCGACCGGGCTGGCACCGAACAGCATCCTCTGCAGGAGCCGCAGGACGTAGAAAGCCGTGATAACGATGCCCGTCGTGCACACTACGGTCACCACGGGGTACGCACGGAAAGCGCCGATGAAAACAGCGAGCTCCGCGGGGAAACCGCTCAGGCCCGGAAGGCCCAGCGACGTGAGTCCCGTGAGGACGAAGAAGGCAGCCAGTGCCGGCACCCGGGCGGCAAGCCCTCCCATCTCCCCGACAATCCTCGTGTGCGTGCGGCCATAGATCATCCCCACCAGCGCAAAGAAAAGGCCTGTCATGATCCCGTGGGAAAACATCTGAAGGACCGCCCCGCCGATTGCCGTTTCATTCATGGCGGCCAGCCCAAGCATCACGATTCCCATGTGGCTCACGCTGGAGTACGCCACGATGTATTTCAGATCCTTCTGCGCCGTGGCGCCCAGGGATCCGTACACGATGTTCACCAGCGCCAGCAGCGCCACAAAGGGCAGCCAGAAACGGGCGCCGTCAGGAAGGAGGGTCATCGGCACAAGAAGACACCCGTACGCGCCGAGCTTCATGAGCACCCCGGCATGGAGCATGGAGACTGCGGTCGGGGCAGACGCGTGGCCGTCCGGGGACCAGGTGTGAAACGGCCAGAGGGCGGCGAGGATCCCGAACCCGATGAACAGGATCGGGAAGAAAACCTTCTGGAACACCGGATCGAAGGCTGCCTTTTCCAGCACGTCCAGGTCGAACGTGCGCTGCCCGGAGGCAAAGTAGAGGCCCAGGATTCCCGCAAGGATAAGCGCGCTGCCGGCCATGAGGTACAGGGTCAGCTTCATTGCCGCGTATTCCTTCCTCCCGGTTCCCCAGATCCCGATGAGCAAGTACATCGGCAGTACGGCGACCTCGTAAAAGAGGAAGAAGAGGAAGAGATTCCAGGACATGAAAACGCCGAAGACGCCGGTCGTGAGCGTGAGAAGGAGGATAAAGAACTCTTTCTGGCGGTGCACCACATCCCACGAAGCCAGCACGCCAGCCGTGATGATGACGCCCGTGAGCAGAAGAAGTATGACGTTGATGCCGTTCACTCCCACGAAGTACGAGATGCCCAGGGTGGGGATCCACGGCACCTTCTCGACGAGCTGCAAGCCGCCCGCGGCACGGTCGTACGTGAAGAACAGAAAAACAGTCATGGCAAGGGCGAGTGCGGAGCTTGCCAGTGCGACAATCCTGATTGCTGATTGCCGCCGGGCAGGAATGCAGAAAATGATGAGCACTGCCAGGAGCGGGAGACAGAAGATCGTGGTGAGAAAGGGAAAGCTCATTTCCCGGCACCCCCGGGGAATGCCCCCCCGAACGGCCCTGGCCCGAACAACCCAATGCCCATTGCCAGCAGGGCGACAAGCGCAACGAGAACGCCTGCTGTAACAATCAGTGCGTAGCCCTGAACTTTGCCCGCAAGCGTCCGCCTCAGGAGCGCCCCACCCTTTTTCGATGCTCCGCCTGCCAGGTTGACCATCCCGTCCACCACGTGACGGTCAAACCAGGCGACAGCGGCAGTGAGAGTGAAGTAAAGGCCGCGAATGAGGAGCAGGTACAGCTCGTCGATGTAGAACTTGTTGGCAAGCAGTGAGTACACGGGGCCCGGTCGGAGAGGCTCGGTCTGCACCGGCGCCTCGGTCCGAATGCAAGGAACGCAACAAGGATGCCGGCAGCGGCAAGACCATTGGACAGCAGGAGAGTTCCGATATCCACGCTTGCCGGATGCGCCAGGGGGTCGAGGAAAGAAGGGACTCCTGCAAAGCCAAGGCCGGCGGCAAGGACGGCAAGTATGACCAGGGGAATCGTCATGACCGCGGGAGACTCGTGAGCCGTGGCTGTCCCGCGGGGAACACCGGTAAATGCAAGGAAGAACAGGCGCGACATGTACACGGCAGTGAGAAACACGGTGCCGAGCGCCACGGAGTACAACACCGTGTGCCCGCCGCCGCGGACTGACTCCAGGATGGCGTCCTTGCTCCAGAAGCCCGACAGGGGGAAAATGCCGGCTATCGCGAGCACGGCCACGGCAAAGGTGACAGCCGTGACAGGCATCTTCCGGCCCAGGCCGCCCATCTGGCGGATGTTGTTCGTGCCCAGGGCATGGATCACGCTTCCCGCGCCAAGGAACAGCAGCGTCTTGAAGGCCGCGTGCGTCGTGAGGTGGAAAAGGCCGGCCCCGTTCCGCCGCCACCTCCCCCGACGGCCACGCTTCCTCCGACGCCCAGCGCGAGCATCATGTAGCCCAACTGGCTGATCGTGGAATATGCAAGGATTCGCTTGATATCGTCCTGGGCAAGTGCAATTGCTGCGGCAAACACGGCGGTGAAAGCCCCGAGCCCGGCCACTACGCGAAGGGCGTCAGGACTGGCCTGGAAGATCCCGTACAGGCGCGCAACCATGAAAACGCCGGCGGCCACCATTGTGGCCGAATGGATGAGAGCCGACACCGGGGTGGGCCCCTCCATTGCATCCGGCAGCCAGACATGGAGCGGGAACTGCCCGCTCTTCCCCACGGCGCCGCAGAACAGAAGCAGCACCACGAGCGTCACCTGGCCCTGGGGCACGCTGCCAGCGCCAATGAAGCGCGCTACTCCCGCAAAATCGAAGGTCCCTGCCAGGATGCTCAGCACAAGGATGCCGATCAGGAACCCCAGGTCTCCGACCCGGGTGACGACGAATGCCTTCTTTGCCGCGCGCGCCGCCTCCGGTTTCTGGTACCAGAACCCGATGAGCAGGTAGGAGCAGAGTCCGACGAGCTCCCAGGCCATGTACAGCAGGATGAAGTTGTCGGCAAGGACAAGGGCGAGCATGGAAAAAGAGAACAGCGAAAGGTAGGAGAAGAACCGCGGGAAACCCGGGTCACCCCTCATGTACCCCAGGGAGTAGACCTGCACCAGGAGGCTCACGCCCGTGACGATCACCGCCATGAGAGCGCTGAGCGGGTTCAGGAGAACTCCCATGCTGATGGCCAGGCGTCCGGTCGGCATCCAGGGAATGTCCGCCTGGATGACCGCCGGCGCATGGGCCTGTCCCAGGAGAAGAAGCAGGGACAGGACAAGGGAAACGGCGATCGCGGAGAGTGACAGCGCGGCCGCGGCCGCCGGGCTCCCTCGAGCGAAGAGCCAGGTCAGAGCGAATGCCGCCAGCGGGCACAGGGGAACGAGAACAGCGCCCAGGACAGGATCAGCCACCCTTCCTCCTCAGTTCTTCATGAGATCCATCTCGTCGGCATTCACCACGCCCCGCCGCCGATAGATGGCCAGGATGATCGCCAGCCCCAGGACGCTTTCCGCCGCAGCGGCTGCAATGACGAACAGCGCAAAAAGCTGGCCCGTTGCATCCGGCGCCGGTCGCCAGCGTCCTGCGGCAACGAGTGTGAGATTGACGCCGTTGAAGACGAGCTCCAGCGCCATGAGGATCCCGATGGCGTTCTTCCGCGTGATTGCCCCGTAGATGCCCAGGCAGAAAAGGAGCGCGGCCAGCACGAGGTAGTGCGTGAGGGTCAGTGTCACTTTTCGTCCTCCCGGTCTTTTCCCACGATTGCAATGGCCGCGATGAGGGCGGAGAGGAGCAGGACCGACACGAGCTCGAAGGCAATGATGTAGTCGCCCAGCAGGTGACGGCCGAGCACGGCCGCGGAGTCCTGGGGCGCCGCCACTGCTGGCGCGGCGCCCATGGCAGGGCTTCCGGGGCCTGCCGATTTCAGCAGCGCAACCACGATGAGGCACGCGGTAAGCGCGGAGACGAGCGCGGCGGGGACAACCCATCGGCGGCTGAGCGTAACGGGGGAGCCGGTCACGGTCCGCGTCAGGTTGATGACGAAGATGGCAAGCACCACGACCGCCCCGATGTAGATGAGGACCTGGATCGCCGCGAGAAAATACGCACCCAGCATGACGTACAGGGCAGCCACCACGAACAGCGCAACGGCAAGCCAGAGCGCCGCGTGAAAGATGTTCCTCACCGTCACCACGAGGCCGGCGCTGAGAAGGAGAAGGGCCGCAAGCGCGTAGAAGAGAATGCCTTCGGCCATGCCTACCGTGCCTCCTCGGTGCCGCGGAACTTCTTCTGCCACCACAGCGCCTTCTTCCCCGTGAGTCGGTGCTTTTCCGCCACGAGGTCCAGCACCAGCCGGGACTTGTCAGTCGTGGCCATCTCGTGCTCGTCGCTCATCACCAGGGCAAAGAACGGGCAGACCTCCACGCAGAGATTGCAGAACATGCAGGTGCCGAGGTTGTACAGGTACTTCGCCGGTTTTGCCAGGGGCGCGCCGTCCGGGCCGGTGGCCTTCTCGATGTCGATGGAGTGGTTGGGACACGTCTTCACGCACCGCATGCAGGCGGTGCACCGGTTTGTTCCCTTCTCCTGGTCGATGGGCATCACCAGCCGTCCACGGAACCGCAGGGGCAGGACAACGCGCTTCTCGGGATACTGCACGGTGATGGGTTTGCGGAACATGTAGGCAAATGTGATCCACAACCCCCTGCCCAGTGAGGCGATGCCGGAGAGGACCTGGCGGACCATGCCGTGCGTCGGGGGAGCGTACATCAGAGCACCTTCACCAGGACTGCCGTGACCAGGAGGTTCAGCAGCGCCAGCGGCAGGAGCACCTTCCAGGAGAATGCCATCAGGTGATCCACGCGCAGCCGCGGGTATGTCCAGCGGACCCAGATGAGAATGAACACCACGACGTAGCTCTTCAGAAGAAACCACGCCACCGGCGGCAGGATCGGGCCGCGCCATCCGCCGAGGAACAGCGTGGCGGCAAAGGCGCCGGCAAGGAAAAGGTTGGTGTACTCGGCGAGGAAGAAGATGGCGAACCGCATGGCGCTGTACTCGGTAACGAAGCCCGAGACCAGCTCGGAATCGGACTCCGGCAGGTCGAACGGCCCCCGGTTGATCTCCGCATTTGAGGCGATGAGGAAAAGCACGAACCCGACCGGCTGCAGCAGCACGTAGCCGAACGCGGGCTGCGCCTTCACGATGTCTCCCAGGCGCAGGGACCCGGCCAGCAGGGCAACGGACAACACGGTGAGCACGGCGGGGACCTCGTAGCTGACGATCTGCGCTGCCGAGCGCATTCCGCCCATGAGGGAGTACTTGTTGTTCGAGGCCCAGCCGCCCGCCATGATGCCGATCACCGACAATCCCCCGATGGCCAGGAAGTAGACGAGGCCGACGTTGAGGTCCGCCGGCACCAGCCCCTTGCCGAAGGGCAGCACGACGAACAGCAGGAACGTGGACACCAGCACGAGGATCGGGGCCGCTCGAAACACTGCCCGATCAGCCGCGTCGGGAATGATGTCTTCCTTGATGAGCAGCTTCCCCGTATCGGCCAGCGTCTGCAGGAGACCCCAGGGTCCCACGCGGTTGGGCCCACGGCGCAGCTGCATGCGCGCGGCGACCTTGCGCTCGAACCAGATGATGAAAAGCGCGTTCAGCGCGAGGAACACCGCAGCAGCGGCAGCCCAGCCCAGCTGGAGGAGCGCGTCCAGGATCACCGCCGGCCAGCCTCGGGCGGCCCAGGACATGGTGAGCTGCCGTGCGCCAGCCTTCGAAAACGACGTCGGTGTTGTAGAACAGGTCGTACAGGAACTTCACCTGTCGATCTCCGGCACCACGAGGTCAAGGCTGCCCATCACTGCCACGAGGTCGGCGATCTTCAGGCCCCGGAGGATCTCGGGGAGAGCACTGAAATTGGAGAAGCTGGGCTTCCGCATCTTCACGCGGTACGGTTTTCGGGTGCCGTCGCTGACGATATAGAAGCCGACCTCGCCGCGGGGGCCTTCCACGGCGGAGTAGACTTCCCCGGCCGGCGGCTCGATGTTTCTCGGCGCGCGGGCCCGGTGGTCGCCCTCGGGAAACCCGTCCATGGCCTGGCGCAGAATGGCCAGTGACTGCCGCATCTCCTCGATCCGGACCCATGACCTGTCCCAGGTGTCGCCGTTTCTCCCGATCGGAATCTCGAACGCGAAGGACCCGTAGATCGAATACGGGATGTCACGCCTGACATCGAACGGCGCGTCCGATGCGCGAAGGCAGGGGCCGGTCATCCCGTAGGAGACGGCCCTTTCCCGTCCAATGACGCCGACCCCTCTCGTGCGGGCCATGAAGATGGCATTTTCCACGAGGAGGGTGTCCAGCTCGTCGACGGCGCTGCCGAACCGGGCAATGAACTTCTTCAGGCGCGGGAAGAACTCCCTCGGGAGGTCGTGGACGAACCCTCCGACACGGAAGTAGTTGGTGGTGAGCCGCCCCCGGAGGCTTCTTCGATCATCACGTTGATCTCTTCCCTGTCGCGGAAGGCATACAGGAACGGCGTCAATGCCCCCATGTCCAGCCCGTACGCCGCCAGCCAGAGGAGGTGGCTTGCAATCCGGTTCAGCTCCGCCATCAGGACGCGGATGTACTCCACCTTCCTCGGCACTTCCAGCCCAAGAAGCTTCTCCACGCCCATGACATAAGCGAAATTGTTGGCTATGGCAGACAGGTAATCGGTGCGGTCGGTGAACGGGATGATCTGTTCGTATGTGCGGTTCTCGAAAAGTTTCTCCAGGCCCCGGTGGACGTAGCCGATGTGCGGCACCAGGTCCTTCACCACCTCCCCGTCCATCGTGACCACGACCCGCAGCACGCCGTGCGTTGCGGGATGCTGCGGTCCGACGTTCAGCAGGAACTCGTCCGAGGTCGTCGGGGGCGACGGCGCTTCCATCAGGGAACCTCGGGCAGCCTGACGAGATTGGGGTGCGTGAAATCCTTTCGGAGTGGAAATCCTTCAAGGTCGTCGGGAAGCAGGAGCCGTCGGGGGTCAGGATGGCCATCGAACACGATGCCGAACAGCTCCGCGGTCTCCCGTCTCGTGCCATTCCGCCGTGCGGAACATGTCTGACACGGTCGGGATCCGCGCATTGTCTCTGCGGCAGCCGGACCCTCACCACCACGGACGATCGCGATTCCCGGGAGAACAACCGGTAGACGACCTCCAGGACAGCTTCCGCCGGCCGGTCCAGGGCGGTCATGAACACGAGGAAGTCGAAAGCAAGCTGGTCGTGGAAAAACACAAGGTGATCCCTCAGCGCACCGGGCTCCACGGTCACGCTGGGCGCCGGGTCCACGGGCCGGTATTCCAGGCCGGGAAACCGTCGCCCGCAGGGCGGCAAGGGTGTCTTCTGCGCTCATGCCGGATGATTCTCGGCCGCAGTACCCGGTGGCATTTTCCGCATTGACTGGCCGCGGATCCGCTCCTGCAGGCTGATCAGCCCGTGCAGCAGGGCCTCGGGCCGGGGCGGGCAGCCGGGGATGTAGATGTCAACGGGCACGATTTCTTCCACGCCGCGCACGATCGTGTAGGAGTCGTACACGTACGGTCCGCCCGAGATGGCGCATCCTCCCATTGCAACGACATATTTCGGGTCCGGCATCTGCTCATACAGCGTCTTGATGATGGGCACCATCTTGCGGACCACCGTGCCGGCCACGATCATCATGTCCGCACGACGGGGGGACGCGGACGGAACCTCGAAACCGAACCGTGCCCAGTCGTAGGTCGCCGCGCCCGCCGCCATCATCTCGATGGCACAGCAGGCAAGCCCGAACGTCAGCGTCCACAGGGAATTGCTCCTCGACGCGTTGATCGCCGCATCCAGTGAAGAGACAAGGACATTCCCGCCGGGCATCCTCAGGACGAAATCGTGCGGATCCAGCCCGTTCATCAATCCCATTTCAGGGCTCCCTTGCGCCACGCATAGGCAAGGGCCAGGATGAGGATGCCGAGGAATATGACTGCTTCGGCCAGCGGGAGCATCCCCTCGATCTGTCGATAGACCACGGCCCAGGGGAAGAGGAATGCAGCCTCGACGGCAAAGACCACGTACAGCAGGGCGAAGATGTAGAAGCGGACGTTGTAGCGGATCTGTGCGTTTCCGAACGGCTCATTGCCGCATTCGTAGGTGGCATTCTTCACCGGGTTGGGCCGGAACGGCATGAGCAGCCGGTTCACCCCGAGCGCGCTGGCGCCCAACAGCAGTGCGACGGCGAGGAACGCAAGGATCGTTCCGTATTCCACTCAGGTACCTCCGTCGGGCTTGGATGCCGCAGTCTATATATAGTCGACTGAAATTGTCAAGATTATCCTGGCCGGCGGACGCTGCCTCACTACCGCCAGAATCCCGGCAGGAAGAGGCGCAGAAGGACTTCCGCAATCGAGCCCGGCAAGGAACCACGTGCCGAAAGCCCGCGTGTACACGAAGGCCTTCGGCGCGAAATACAGCGGCCAGCCGCCCTCCCCTTCCGGAAAACCCTCGGGGCGTGACCCGGGTTTTGGCAGGAAGAATGCGGGAAGCTCTCTCACCAGCGCGGGCAGAGCCAGGAGCACCACGGCAAGGGCGGGAGTGAAATAGCGGGCAATCACCAGGTACCCGATGATGAGGTACGGGGCAAGGAGCGCCGCCACCACGAGCCAGCGCGCCGCAGCCTCACCGATCAGCACGGGAAGCGTCCGGATGTGCTTCTCACGGTCCATGCTGAGCTTGTCGATATGCTTGCCAAGGATGACGGTCGTCACCCCGAGGACATAGGGCGCGCTCCCCCACACAACCTGCCAGCTCCAGTGCCTCGCGAGGACATAGTAGCCGCCGCCGATCATCAATGGACCCCACACGGCCAGAACGGAGATTTCCCCCATCCCGATGTATTTCAGGGGCCACGTGTACAGGAGCACGAAGGCGGCGCCGATTGCGAAAAGCACGACGATCATGGGATCCCAGTTGTCCAGGGCAAAGACGATGATCACGCAGGCGATGACGAGAGCGAAAGTGGCTGCGAAGAAGCCCAGAAGCTGCCGTGTGGTCATCAGGCCGTGGGCAACCGGCTGCGGGCCGTACATCGTGCGGAAGTAGTTGTCCTTGTCCACACCGCGGACGAAGTCGGTGTAGTCGTTGAACAGGTTGTTTGACGCGTGGCCGAGCATGAGCCCCAGCGTCATGAACAGCCACGGCAGGATGCGGAATCCCCCATCGCGCAGCGCAAACAGGCCCGCGATTGCGCTGGACGTGAATGTCATGACGAGGACCGCTGCGCGGGAGGAAATCAGCCATCTCGAGACCAGGTCGAGGGTTCCCCACGTTTCCTTCGAAACCGACGGAATCACTCGAAGCGCCTTTTTCCACATCGCCGGGTTCATTTTCTCCTCCAATGACTTATGCCAAGTAATTTACTACTATTTAATTGCCGGTGCCCGACATCATACTTGACTTGTGTCCGCCACAACGGGAAGACCGGCCTGACGCGCCCGGATCGAAACCCGCCCGAAAGGGCACAGGAGGTGTCGCATGGTTTTCATCGACTGGTTGAGCCTGCTCCTTGTCAACATGATGGTGGCCCTGGTGCTGCACGCGCTGTTCATGGGGAGGTTCATCGAGAAGGAGCCGAAGAAGATCATCCCCGGTTTCCTGCTCACCGGAGCGATCGCCCTGATTGCCGGCTTCCGCATGGTCTTCAACTGGCCGCTCCCCGGTCCGTACAACATCATCTACGGCGAGCTGAGCGTCCTGTTCGGCGGGTTCCTGTTCATGGCAGGTCTCGCGGTTGCATTCGGGTGGGACCTCATCACGATCGGGATCTACGCGCTGTTCGGCGGAGCGGTATCGGTCCTCCTCGGGATCAGGATTCTCAACCTGAACCTCACCTCGGAGCCCCTGGTCGCGGCGGCCGGCTTCATCATCACCGGAGCCACGGCCATCCTGACCCTGCCCGCCCTGGCCTGGCCGAAAATGAAATGGCTCAGGCTCCTCGTCGCCCTGGGTGCGCTGGTGAGCGCACTGATCTGGATCCTGGTCGGCTTTCCTGCCTACTGGGCGCACATTGAAGCGTTCGCCAAGTGGGTGCCGAAGTAGCCGTCTTCAGGAGCACCGATGAGCGGGTTGGAGCGATTTGCCGGACCCATCCGGGTGGAATTCGAGCAGACCGGGCAGAGGCTGGACGAGCTTCTGACCGCGATCGCGCGGAACAGGGTGGTTCCTGAACTGTACGCCCGGTACGTGGAGCCGCCCGTCCGCCACCTCTTCCTCTCCGGGGGAAAGCTCCTGCGCCCGCTCCTTGTCCTGCTTGCCGCGCGCGCCGTCGGGGAGCTCGGGTCCGAGTCTTCCCCCGCGGTAATCCGCGCCGCGGCCGCCGTGGAGCTGATCCACACCGCCTCACTTGCCCACGACGACATGGTGGATGGCTCTGACCGGCGGCGCGGCGTGCCGAGCCTGCACGTCGCGTTCGGCGAAACGACGGCAGTTCTCATCGGAGACCTGTTCTACTCCCGATTCTTCCAGGAAATAGCCGTCCTTCCGGGCACCGGGCCCGGGCTTCGCGTACGGCTGCTGGAGATGTTTCTCGGCGTCACCGCGCGGATGTGCGAGGGCGAAATACTGGAGGAGCAGATGCGTTCGGAAGGGGCAGAGCCTGACTTCGAGACATATCTGCATGTCACGGAAACGAAGACTGCCGACCTGGTGTCCGCATGCTGCCGCGCAGGGGCGCTGCTGAACGGTGCGGCAGAGTCCGCGGTGGAGGCACATGGCCGGCTACGGCCGCGCCCTCGGGCTGCTCTTCCAGATCGCGGACGACCTTGCCGACGGCGATGCCGCCTTCACGGACCGCCCGCGCCTGGCGGCCAGGGCCGAGGAGTGCCGCCGGGACACCGAGTCATTCCTCTCAGAGCTTCCGCGCAACGACGCGTCTGTCACCCTGGCAGACCTTCCCGGCCATATCCTCCTCTCCCCCGCGCCGCGCCGATGACATAGTCTCCGCCGCTCGCGGCTGGACACCGACGGCAGGCATGCTTACTTTTGCAGGCATGCCCTGGTCACCGGCCATCGCTCCCCTGGGGAGCATCGGTCTGTCAGCACTCGCCGCCGCGATCCCCCTGGCGGTGCTCTTCGGCCTTCTGGCCTGGGGCCGGCTGCCCGGCTGGTCGCCGGCCTTCGCCGCCACCGCGGCTGCGTTCGCGGCCGCAGTGGCAGTGTGGGGCATGCCGGCAGGAGCCGCGGTTTCCGCCGGGATTGAGGGCGCAGCGACCGCGCTGTTTCCAATCATCTGGATCGTCGTCTCCGCACTCTGGGTTCATTCCCTCGCCGTCGCCTCGGGGCAGTTCGAAGTGATCCGCAGCTCGCTTGCCTCCATCACGCGTGACCGCCGCCTCCAGGCGCTGTTCATCGCGTTTGCTTTCGGCGCATTTCTCGAGGGCGCGGCCGGGTTCGGGACGCCCGTGGCAATATCGGCCGCCATGCTGGTGAGCCTCGGATTCGAGACGCGCGCGGCCGCGCTCCTGTGCCTGATTGCCAACAGCTCGCCCGTAGCGTTCGCGGCCGCGGGAATTCCCGTGGCGGTGGCCGCGGGCGTCAGCGGGATTGACGTGGTCACCCTCGGCAGGATCATCGGCCACCAGGTTCCCCTGCTTTCCTTCATCGTGCCTTTCTGGCTCGACGGTCGTCCTGTGCGGCTGGAAGCGCAGCATCGGAAGTGCTTCCAGCCCTGCTCGTGGCCGGGCTGCTCATGGCGCTGACGCAGCTTCTCATTTCCCAGTTCAGCGGGCCCTGGACCGCAGGAATCCTTTCGGGGATCGTGACACTTGCCGGGCTGTGGCTCTTCCTGAAGATCTGGAAACCGCGCACCACGTGGGATTTCCCGGGCGGAGGCGCGCCCCGTTCCCGGGACCGCGGCGCTGCGTCACTGGAACCGGTGCGAGGGGATCGGCGCTGGCAACCCTGCGGGCGTGGCTGCCCTACCTTCTGATGTCGGTGCTGGTGCTGCTCTGGAGCCTGGGTCCGCTCGTTCCCCTCCTCCGCCATGGAGACATTCGGTTTCCCTGGCCCGGCCTCCCCGGCGTGAAGTTCACGCTGGCACTCGCATCGACCCCGGGCACCGCCATCTTTCTTGCCGCGGTTGCTTCCGTCGTTCGTCCTGCCCGGTGTCGGGCTTCGCAAGGCGCTTGCCTGTCTTGGGCAGACTATTCGCAGCCTCACCGGAACGATCCTGACCGTCTGCCTTGTCCTGGCAACCGCGTTCATGATGAACTGCATCGGGAATGAGCGTCACCCTCGGGAGCGCGCTTGCCACCACGGGCGTTCTGTTCCCGCTGTTCTCCCCGTTCCTCGGCTGGCTGGGAGTCCTGGTCACCGGCTCCGACACATCGTCGAACGCCCTTTTTGGGTCGCTGCAGCGCACAACGGCCGAGCGCCTCGGGCTGAATCCCGCGCTCATGGTTGCGGCCAACGCATCCGGAGGCGTGGCGGGCAAGATGGTCTCTCCGCAGAGCATTGCCGTGGCCACCGCCTCGGCGCACCTGGAAGGCCAGGAGGGCTGGTTGTTCCGCTCAGCCGTGGGCCACAGCCTCGCCATGACCCTCATCATCGGGGGAATCGTCGTGCTGGAGGCCTACGTGCTGACCGGGCCTGGCGCGGTAAGCCGCGCTGCCCCGAGCGCCTGCTCGCACGCCGGCATCTGCGGGGCGGCGCGGATCCTCTTCAATCCTTCGGGGGCCGCTTGCTTCTCGGGGATGTCCCTGTAGACGTCGTCGTACTTCTGGAAGCCCGACTTGATCACCTCCTCGTACAGGTTGTTCTTGTCCACCGGGACGACCTTGAGGAAGTAGCAGGGCACCTCGCCGGTGAGCTTGCTCGTTCAGCGCAAGGTCGGCGAGGTTGAACATCTTCAGATCGGCCACGGGACCGGTCTTCACGCCGTTCACGAGGTCGAGGGCCAGCTGGATGGCCAGGGGCGACAGCTTGCGGATGTCCTTGAACACGGTGACGGTGAGACCGCCCTCCACGATGGATTCGCTGCCCGCCGCCGAGGCGTCCTGGCCGGAGATGGGAACCTTGCCCGCGAGGCCCTGGACCTCCATCGCCTGGAGGGCGCCGAGCGCGGTGCCGTCATTCGAGGCCACGACCGCGTCCACCTTGTTCTTCTGCGCGGCGAGGATATCCTCCATGATCCTGGTCGCATTCGACCGCCTCCCAGTTGTCCACCCACTGGTCGGCCACGATCCTGATCCGTGCCGCTGTCGATGAGCGGCTTCAGGATCTCCATCTGCCCGGTCCGGAGCAGGAGCGCATTGTTGTCCGTCGGGCTTCCGCCGAGGAGGACGAAGTTCCCGTTGTTCCTGGCCGCCAGGACGCCCCGCGCCTGGGCGCGTCCCACTTCGACGTTGTCGAAGGAGATGTAGGCGTCGATCTTCGGCGTCTTGATCAGGCGGTCATACGCGATGACTTTCACGCCCGCGTCGTGCGCGCCGCGGCCGCCGCGGCGGCCGTGGTCGCCGTTCTCCGCGACGATGATCAGCGCCTTGACGCCCTGGAGGACCATGTTTTCTGATCTGGTCGTTCTGCAGCTTCTCGTCGTGGTTGGCGACCTGGAAGATGACCTGGGCGCCCTTGTCGTAGCCGAGCTTGGTCAGCAGAACGGCCTCGTTCGGCCAGCGCTCCGTGGCGAAGTCCGCGAATGAAAGGCCGATCTTGATCTTCGCGCCCTTCGACGGCTGGCAGGCTGCCACCGCCAGGACACAAGCGAGGAGAAGGAAGACGCGCACGCGCACTTTTCACCTGGAACCTCCTGTTCGCGAATCTGTCTCTCGGCGTCTCATCGGCGCTGCGGCGGCGTGGCGGGTGCCGTCGACTGCCCGACGAATGCCGCCGCGGGCTCGCTGGAAGTACTTCGTCCGCCGCGGCGACGAGGCCCGCCGTCGCCTTGTCGATGTTGAAGTCGCAGACGAAGATCGACATCGTGTCCTGAATCATTCCCAGCCACCCTTCGGAGGCCGCCGCTCCATGCGTGACGCTGGGCACGATCGTGTCGGTGCGGAAGGAATCCATTGCCGATTTCTGGTAGTCGTCGTAGAGGGACCTGTCCCCGTCGATCCGCGAGGGGATCGATCCCTTTTTCGGGTTGAACGCGTCCTGCCCCTCCCGTGACGCGGCCAGCGTGAGCCAGTGCACGGCGGCGTCGCGGTCCGGCGCACCCCGGGGCAGGCCGAAAGAATCGGAGAGCATGATGAACGATCCCGCGCGTGCCCGGGGATACCGTCCATCCGAAATCCTTGCCGGGGGTGAGGCCCTTTGCCTTGAAATAGCCTTCGGCCCAGTCTCCCATGATCGTCATCGCGCACTTCCCGTCGATGACGTATTGTACCGCCCCGTCCCAGCTCAGCGCGGCGTGGTCGGTATTCACGTACCGCATGAGCCCGGCAAACCGGATCAGGGCCAGCTTCACCTCGGGACCGTCCCACGGCGTGTCCCCCGTCCACAGTCCCTTGTACCGTTCCGGCCCCATGCTCCCCAGGAGCACGCTCTCCAGGAGGTGGACCGCGGCCCAGATCCCGTTGTCGCCGAGGGCCAGCGGCGTGATCCCGCGCCGGGAGAGCAGCTCGCACACGCTCATCAGCTCGTCGAGGTTCTGGGGCGGGCGCATGTGGGCCGCGGCGAGGATCCTCGTATTGTACCAGAGGACATTGGAGCGGTGAATGTTGACCGGGACGCTGTAGATCTCTCCCTTGTAGGAGATGATGTCGATGAGACCCCGGGGAAACCGGTCGAGCCACCTGTTGTCTTCGAAGATGAAGGTGATGGGCTCCATCTTGCCGGCAAGCACCCACGAATCGATGAGCTCGTGCCCGGCGTGGACCTGGAAGGAGTCCGGGGGATTGCCGCCCTGCATCCGGGTGGCAAGGACCGTCTTGGCGTTCGACCCCGCCCCCCCGGCCACGGTCGCGTTGATGAGCTGCACTGAGGGGTACAGTGACCGGTACAGGTCGAACATGGCGGCCAGTCCCTCCGCCTCTCCGCCCGCCGTCCACCAGCTGAATATTTCCAGCCTCTTGTCGCCGGCCTTCTCGGCAGCGCCCCGCCGAATGCGCAATGACGGGAAGAACCGCAACACGAGGCGAGAAGAATGACCGTCGCGGCCCGTCTCATTGACTCTCCACTCTCCCGCGCGTCCGGCGCCTGCCACAGCTCGTGCCTGCGGATCTTCTCGTAGAGTGTCTTTCGGCTGATGCCCAGGCGCGTCGCGCTCTTCGTGATGTTGCCCTTGTTCTTTTCCAGGACCGAGCGGATGATCTTCTTCTCGATCTCGCCGCGAGTACCGGGCCACCGTGCTGGGCAGATCCTTGTCGATGAGAGATCTCCTCCTCCGGCTTCCCCGCGTCTCCGTACTCGAGCCCGGAAATCTCCTCCCCGTCGCTGAGGATGACCGCGTTGGCGATCACGTTCTTCAGCTGCCGTATGTTGCCGGGCCAGGGGTGAGTCGTCAGGCTGCGCATGATCGCGGTCGGGAATCGACTTGACGCTGCGCCCGTAGGCGGCGTTCGCCTCTTCCACGAACGTGCGGACCAGGGCGGGGATGTCCCGCGTGCGGTCGCGAAGCGGCGGCAGTTTCAGCGTGACGGTGCTGAGACGGTAGTAGAGATCCTCCCGGAACTCGCCCCGGGCGCGCAGCGCGGCGAGATCCTTGTTCGTGGCCGCGATCAGGCGGCAGTACACGGACACGGGCTTCGTGCCGCCCACCCGCTCCAGTGTCTTCTCCTGGAGGACTCTCAGCAGCTTCGACTGCATGGAGAGGCTCATGTCCCCGATCTCGTCGAGGAAGAGAGTGCCGCTGCCCGCCAGCTCGAAGCGGCCGATCTTGCGCGCGATCGCCCCCGAGAAGGCCCCCTTCTCGTGCCCGAAGAGCTCGCTTTCCAGGAGGTTCTCGTTGAGGGACGCGCAGTTCAGGCCGACGAAGGGGCGGTCGCAATAGGCTCCCGTGTAGTGGATGATCTTGGCGATGACTTCCTTGCCGGTGCCCGTCTCCCCGAGGAGGAGCACCGGCACGTCGGAGTCTCTCACCTTCTCGACGATCCGCTCGATCTCCTTCATCTCCGCCGAAGTGCTGGGGACAAGACGCGTGCGCGCCGCCGAGCGCAGCGACTCGCGGAAGCCGAGCGTCGCCAGGCGGTCGCGAAGGGCAACGCTCTCCTTCTCGATGATCGAGAGCAGGAGACCGTGGTCGATCGGCTTGGGAATGTAGTTCGTCGCGCCGGCCTTCATGCACTCCACGGCGCTGTAGATGTCGCCGTGGCCGGTGATGATGATCACCGGGATCGCCGGCTCCTCCGCCTTCACCTCCTTCAGCAGGGCGAGGCCGTCCTGGTCGCCGAGGCGCAGGTCGAGGAGCATCAGGTGGATTTCGGTGGTGAGGAGAAGCTTCCGCACCTCGGCGGCGCTTGCCGCCTCCAGGGTGTTGTACCCCTGGAGGGTGAGGAGCTTCGCCAGGCCGCTGCGCAGGCCGGGCTCGTCGTCAATGATGAGTACGTTCATGAACACGGAGCGTCACCTCTACCTTCGTTCCCTTGCCCGGCGTGCTCGACACCCGGATGTCCCCGCCCGCGCGCTTGACGATAGCATAGCAGATCGACAGTCCCAGGCCATTCCCCTGCGTGGCGAGCTTGGTCGTGAAAAACGGGTCGAAGATGCTGCCGAGGTCTGACGGGGTCGATGCCGACGCCATTGTCGGCAATGGAGAGCACCGCCCGCCCCTCGGAGTCACGCGTGGTGCGCCAGGCAGATGGCACCGTCCTCGGCGCACGCCTCGCAGGCGTTGAGGAGTATATTGAGCACGACCTGCTTGAGCTCGTCGGCGGGACAGACCACGTTCTCCAGGCCGTCGGCGAGGTCCATCGTGAGGGACAGCTTCTTCCGTCCCAGGGTGAACCGCAGCACCTCGACCGTCTCCTGGACGACACGGTTGAGGTCGGCGTGCGCGTCGCGCGGCGCACCCGGGGCGGAGTACACGCGGATGCGCCTGATGATGGCGGCAATACGGTTGGCTTCGCTCTCGATCCACGAAATGGAGTCGAGCTTGTCTCCCTCCTTCTCCACCGCCTTGAGGTAGTTCACGTGGGAAAGGATCGTGCCCAGCGGATTGTTGATCTCGTGCGCCATGCCCGCGGAGAGGATGCCCAGCGAGGTCACCCTGTCGGCCACCGTCATGCGGGCCCAGAACCGCTCCGCGGCGGTCACATCCTCCAGGACGATGAGCGATCCCCGCCTGCTGCCCGCCAGCGTGATCGACGAGCCTTTCGCCGTGAAGTGCAGGGAGTGGCCGTTGGCCCCGGTCGCGCTGCAGCCCTTCCACGACCGCGTCCCCGTCGAGTCCGAATGCGTCGCCTGCCGGGCTGGCCGCTGCGCAGGGTGAAGCTCTGCGCCATCACGTCCCGGCAGCCTCGACCCCTTCAGCGCGCCGACTCGGCTCGCCGACGAGGGCGGCGAAGTACTTGTTGCAGAACTCGATCGAGCCGTCCGACCCGGTGACGATGACGCCGGCGGGAATCGCGTTCATCACCCCCTCGTTGTAGGCGTTGAGCAGGCTGATCTGGTCGAGCTGGTCGCTGATGACGTTCTTCTCGCTGATCAGCGTGCTCACCATTTCGTGAAATGTGCCGGCCAGGAACCCGATCTCGTCGCGCGAGCGGATGTCGAGCTTCCCCAGCTCGCCGGTGTCCATGTAGCGATGCAGCCAGTGTGCAAGCCGCGTGAAGGGCGAGACCGCGAGGCTGGTGAACCCGGTGGCGAGAAACAGGGAAGCGGCGAGCGTGATGAGAAACGCGGTCACGTAGGTGAAGAGAACGGACCTGACGTAGACCTGCTCTGCCAGTTGCGAACGAAACGCGACGAGGTAGATCTCGTCCGGGATGTCCGCCGACAGCGGACGTGAATAGACGCTGTACGGCACGTTGCCCAAAAGGATGCGCCGCGACCGCAGCGGCGCCTCCGTTTCAAATGGCTGCCAGGGAGAGGCGGAGACGACGGGCGAGGTCCCGGCGAAGAACGCGACCTCCGTTCCTGTCTTCTCCCAGATCGCCTCGACCATGCTCTTGTCGACATTCGTGACGAGGTACAGATGCCGCACGCCGCCGCCCCTGCGGGGAAAACTGGACCCCGTGACGAGGTACAGACGGGTCGGCTTGGCAACGAACTTCGTGGCCATGAACAGATTCCGGGGAAAACTGAAATCCCGGGGGTTCAGGAAGGCCACGGGCAGGTCGTCCTCGGTGGCCGTGACGCCCGTCCTTTCGTCGACGAGGACGAGACCGGGTTCGTCGATCAGCACGATGCGGTCGGCGCTGGTAAGGCTGATGAAATAGCGCATCATCCCGCGAAGATCGGAGGCGGATGCGCCGGCCGCCTGGTCCTCCTGAAGGAAGAAGCTGAGCTGATAGAGGTCGGTGGTCAGACGGTGCTTCAGCTCCTCGACGTAGGCGCGGGCGCGGTCCCAGTCGCTCGACAGCTCCGATTCCTGCGAGCGCCGCGTGTTGACCACGAACGTGGAGAGTGTGAACGTCCCGGTGACCGCGATCTGCAGAAGAAGGGTGCCGAGGATGCCCACGAGGAGCTTCGTGCGGAGTCGCATCACGGCGAGGCTACCACCGAAAGCGCCCCAGGGCAACGGCGGTCACGCCGGCCACGGTACCCCGTGGCATTCAGCGGCCGACGAGGCGCTTCCGGCATGACGAAGGAGCGGAGAACCTATGTGCTCCTGCGCCGGCGCGTCGCGACGTCGAAAATGACGGCCAGGGCCAGGACGGCCCCGCGCACGACGTACTGGAAAGAGATGTCGGTTCCCATGAGGTTCATGCCGCTCGTGAGCGAGATGTACACTATGGCGCCGACAAACGAGCCGGTGACCTTTCCTACGCCGCCCGCCGCGGAGACGCCGCCGATGTAGGCGGCGGCGATGGCGTCGAGCTCGAAGAGCGTGCCCGCAGTCGTCGTGGCCGAGGTGAGGCGCGAGGCGAAGAGCATGCCCGCAATGGAGCAGAGAACGCCCATGGCGCCGAAGACCACGAAGATGAGGTTCTTCACGTTTATGCCGCTGAGCTCCGCCGCCTCGGGGTTGCCGCCGATGGCGTAGATGTGCCTGCCGAGCACGGTGCGTGTCGTTACGAAATGGAAGATCGCCACGACGACGATCACGATCACGACGGTCCAGGACATTCCATTATAGCCGGACATGACCCAGGTGATGAGTCCGATGACCACCGACAGGAGGACGAGCTGGATCGCGAAGAGGTCGGGCGGAAGGACCTCGAAGTTATACGCCTGCTTCGCCTTGCGGCTCCTGATCTGGCTCACGATCATCCAGACGATCGCAACGAGGCCGATGAGGAGCGTCAGCTTGTGAACGCCGGGGAGGATGCCGCTGGACGGCAGGATATCAGGGATGTATCCATTGCCAATGGCGTTGAACGTGTCATTGTTGATCTTGATCGTTCCCGACTTGTTGGTGATGAGCAGCAGCGCACCTCGATAGATGAGCCACCCCGCCAGAGATGCGACAAAGGACGGGATTCCCAGGCGGGCCACCGGGTATGCCGTGAGGAGCCCCGCCGCGAGACCGCAGACCAGGACGAGCGGAATGGTCACCCAGACGGGGAAGTGCCAGATCGACAACGACATGGCCGCCACGGCCCCGAGGAACCCGGAGAGGAACCCGACGGAAAGGTCGATGTGCCGGATGACGATGACGAGCGTCATGCCCACGGCAAGCACTGCGATGTATCCCGCCTGGTTCAGGAGGTTGCTGATGTTGCGCGATGAAATGAACAGCCCTTTCGTCAGGATCGTGAAGATCGCGAAGATGACGACCAGGGCGATGTACATCCCGTAGCTGCGGACGTTCTGACGCAATACCTTGGACAGATCCTTCGACGTCACGGCCTCTCCTCCTAGCTCGTTGCCATTTGCATGATTTTTTCCTGCGTCGCTTCCGTCACGGGCAGCTCGCCGGTGATCCTCCCCGAGGATATGACATAGACACGGTCGCTCATGCCAAGCACTTCCGGCAGCTCCGAGGAGATCATGATGATGCTCATGCCCTCGGACACCAGGCGGTTCATGATCTGGTAGATCTCGTATTTCGCCCCCACGTCGATGCCGCGCGTGGGCTCGTCGAGGAAGAGGACCCTCGGCTTCACGAAGAGCCACTTGGCCACCGAGACCTTCTGCTGGTTGCCGCCGCTCAGGTTGTAGAGCATCTGCTCGAGACTCGGCGTCCTGATGTTGAGGGCCGTCTTGTAGGAGTCCGCGGCCTTCACCTCGGCATTATCGTCCAGGATGCCCCGCGGCGCGATCTCCTTGAGATTGGCCAGCGTGATGTTCTGCTTCACGTCCTGGATGAGGATGAGGCCGTTGGCCTTGCGATCCTCCGTTGCATACGCCACCCCGTCCTCGATGGCGTCGTGCGGGTGGTGGTAGTGGACTGGTTCACCGTGCACGAAAAGCTCGCCGCTTATCCGGTAGCCGTCAGGATTTCCGAAGATGCTCCGCGCGAGCTCGGTCCGGCCCGAGCCCATGAGACCGGCGAACCCGACGATCTCGCCTTTGCGCACGTTGAAGGAGATATCCTGAAGCACGCTGCGGCCGGTTTTCATGTTGAAGGCGTTCCACCCCTGGACGCGCAGGACGACCTCGTCGGACACGACATGGGTCCGGGACGGGTACACGTTGTCGATTTCCCTGCCCACCATGTTCTTGATGAGCACCGGCTCGCTCACCTCGCCCTTGTGCGCGTCGAGGGTGCAGATTGTCTGGCCGTCGCGGAGGACCGTCACCGTGTCGGCGATCTTGATCACTTCCTTCAGCTTGTGCGAGATGAGAACACAGGTGACACCTTGGCCCTTGAGCTCCCGGAGGATCGAAAAGAGGTTTTCGCAGTCGTTCTCGTTCAGGGCCGCGGTGGGCTCGTCGAGGACGAGGAGCTTCACGTTGCGGCTCATGGCCTTGGCGATCTCGACGAGCTGCTGTTTCCCGACTCCGAGATCCTTCACGAGGGTATCGGGGCTCACGTCGAGCCGGACCTTGCCGAGCATCTCGGAGGCCTTCTTGATCGTCTCGTTCCAATCCACCGTGATCCCGCGCCGGATCTCGTGGCCGAGGAAGATGTTCTCGTAGACGGTCATGTCGGGAACGAGGGCGAGCTCCTGGTAAATGATGGCGATGCCGACCTTTTCACTGTCGGCGATGCTGTGGAAGACCTGGGTCTTCCCGTCGTAGACGATGTCCCCTGTGTACTCCCCGTACGGGTGGACGCCGCTCAGCACCTTCATGAGGGTCGATTTTCCGGCGCCATTCTCCCCGACGAGGCAGTGGATCTCGTTTGGGGCGACGGAGAATGTCACGTCGCTCAGGGCCTTCACCCCGGGGAATATCTTGGTGATATTCTTCATCTCGAGAATGGCAGTGCTCATGTCTGCTCCCCGTCACAACCCATATAGTGAGACGGCGGGCCAGGCGCCCGCCGTCTTCAGAAAAGCGAACCCGAATAGCAGTATACGTTCTGTTTAGAGTCCCGTGAAGTCGCTCGCGGGATAGTAGCCGGAATCGACGATCGCGGCCTTCACGTTGTCCTTCGTCACGGAGACGATGGCCGACGGCTTCGCGGGGACGTCGATCTTGCCATTGTTGTACGTGTTGGTCTGGGGCGGAACCTTGCCCTGGATGTACAGCGTGGCGGTGTTGATCGCGTCGGCGACGAGCGTGCGGACGTCCTTGAGGACCGTCATGGACTGCTTGCCGTCGATGATGTACTGGATGGACGCCCTGTCGGCATCCTGGCCCGTCGTGTAGTACTTCGTCACTGCCTTGTCGGCGGCGAAAGAGTCACCGATGGCGCGCGCGGTCTGGTCGTTCGGAGAGAGGACGTAGCACACGCCCTTCTGGGCGTCGGTGGCTGCCGTCAGGTTGGACTCGGAGATGTTCTTCGCATCGGAGGGCGACCAGTTGGTGGTCACCTGGCCGATGATCTTCGCCATCTCTTCGCGGGTGAGGGTCTTCTTGCCCTGGAGGGCGATGGCTTCGCTGGAGTTCTGAATGACGAACGTGCCGTCCGCGATCTTGGGCTGGATCACGCCCCAGGCGCCCTGGAAGAAGATGAACGCGTTGTTGTCGGAGGCGGCACCGGCATAGATGTACAGGTGAAGCCCCTTGCCGCCGTTCTGCTTGGCCCTGTCCACGAGGTACTGGGCCCACGCAGCGCCGACCGCCACGCTGTCGAAGGTCACGTAGTAGTCGACAGACGCCGTGTCGCGGATCAGGCGGTCATAGGAGATGACCTTGATCCCTGCCTTGTGCGCTTCATCCGCCGCGGCTGCAGCCGCTGACCCGTCGACGGGGCAGATGATGATGGCCTTGACGCCATTCGAGATGAGGGACTCGACGTTCGCCTTTTCCTTGGCGGAGTCCTTCTCACTGAACAGGATCTGGACGTTGTACCCGGCCTTGGTGAAGGCATCCTGGAACCGTGGTCTGGTCCTGGGTCCAGCGCTCTTCATCCTTCGTAGGAAGAACGACGCCGACCTGCAGCTTCGAGCCTTTGCCTTCCTGGCTACCACCGGCAAAAGCCATGGTAGGAAGAAGGAGGGCGACGAGACTTGCCAGCACGATCAAAAATCTTTTCATAACAGAGGCCTCCTTGCGTCATCGACCCTGCAATAAACATGCCATAATTCCTTTCATGGAATCAGTATTATAATTCATTATATGATAAAAGAATTAAATATAGGATTATTGTCGTACCAATCAGAAAAGCTGCCGGATTCCTCTTCTTGTCACCCAGGGGTAACACTGTCTTCTTCACCGCTCCAAAATCGATCGGAATAGGTTCATCAAGGTAACACATCCTGTATCGACGAAGTAACACCCCTCGGCCACCGCGTAGTCCGATGGTGCGTTTTGGTTGACTTTTGCGCAGGCCAGACATATCGTAGCCAGCGCACATTTGAAAAACGTTGAGTGCCGCCCGCGGAGCGTCCAGCCGCGGCGAAGCTGAGCCAAGGAGAATCCTCATGACGACTTTGGGCGTGCTCGTAGGCAACAGGGGCTTCTTTCCCGCGGAGCTCTGCGAGCAGGGACGCAAAACGGTCCTCGCCGTTCTGAAAGAAGAGGGCATCGACGCCGTGGCACTGAGTCCGAAGGACACCAGGTACGGATCAGTTGAAACCCCGGCGGACGCAAAGAAATGCGCGGAGCTGTTCAAGGCAAACCGCGAAAAAATCGACGGCGTCCTGGTCACCCTCCCGAATTTCGGGGACGAGAGGGGAATCGCGAATGCGCTGCGCGGGTGCCGGGCTGGACGTGCCCGTTCTCGTGCATGCCTTCCCCGACGAGCCGGGCCGCATGGCCCTTGAACATCGCCGGGACAGCTTCTGCGGCAAGATTTCCGCCTGCAACAACCTCTCCCAGTACGGCATCCGCTACTCGCTGACCTCCCAGCATACGGTAGACCCCGAGTCTGACGGATTTCGACAAGACCTCGGCTCTTTCACGGGAATCTGCCGGGTGGTAAAAGGACTGCGCAAGGCACGGTTCGGGCAGATCGGGGCCCGGCCCGTCCGCATTCGTGACCGTGCGGTACAGCGAGAAACTGCTGGAGAGGACAGGGATCTCCGTTGAAAGCGTCGATCTTTCGGAGCTGTTCGGCAGGGCATGGAGCCTGAAGGACAAGGACTCGACGGTGGTCTCCAAGCTGGACGAAATCAAGGGATACGTCCGCTCGGCCAGGATCCCCCGCGAATCCCTGGTCCGGATGGCGAAGTTCGCTGTCGTCCTGGACCAGTACGTGGCCGAGCACGAGTTGTCGGGAACCGCCATCCAGTGCTGGACCTCAATGGAAGAAAACTTCGGAGTCGTGCCGTGCACGGCAATGAGCATGTTGAGCAACGCCCTGTCGCCGAGCGCCTGCGAGACGGACGTCACCGGCCTCGTTGGCATGTACGCATTGATCCAGGCTTCCGGCAAGCCCAGTGCCCTCGTGGACTGGAACAACAACTACGCCGATGACCCGGACAAGTGCGTTCTCTTCCATTGCAGCAACTTTCCCCAGGACCTGTTCGGAAAGAAGGGCGTCATGCAGTACGGGGAAATCCTTGCCGGTACAGTCGGCAGAGAGAAGACCTACGGAACAATCGGGGGAAAGATAAGGCCCACCGATTTCACGTACTGCCGGGTCTCCACGGACGATGCCGCCGGGCGGGTCCGCGCCTACGTGGGGGAAGGGGAGATCACGAAGGATCCCATCGCCACGTTTGGCGGATACGGCGTAGCGCGGATCCCCCGGCTGCAGGACCTCCTGAGGCACATCTGCGAGGGCGGGTATGAGCACCACGTGGCAATCAACCCTGACCGCGTGGCCGTAATGGTCCAGGAAGCATTCGGAAAGTACCTTGGCTGGGAAGTCTACAACCACGATCGGAATTGAGGAGCGGCACATGGCAAAGGACACGCTGATCATCGGCATCGACTTCGGCACGGATTCCGTCCGCGCAGTGGTCATCGACGCCCAGTCCGGCAAGGAGCTTGGCAACGAGGTTGCCTGGTACACGCGCTGGGCCGCCGGGAAGTATTGCGACCCGGCAAAGAACATGTTCCGCCAGCATCCGCGGGACTACATCGAAGGAATGGAATCCTGCGTGAAAGGCGCTTTGAAGAAGCTGGGCGCGCGGGCCGGTGAACGCGTCGCGGCCATCGGCATCGACACGACGGGCTCCACGCCCTGCGCCGTGGACAAGTCGGGCACGCCGCTGGCGCTCACGCCGGGTTTCGCCGAGAACCCCAATGCAATGTTCGTCCTCTGGAAGGACCACACGGGCGTGCGCGAAGCGGAGCTTATCAACAAGACCGCCCGCGGTTGGGGCGGGACCGATTTCACGAGGTACGAGGGCGGCGTGTATTCCTCGGAGTGGTTCTGGTCCAAGATCCTGCACATCATCCGCGCGGATGCGAAAGTGCGCGGAGCCGCGTTCTCCTGGGTGGAGCATTGCGACTGGATGCCGGCTCTCCTCACCGGGACCACGGATCCGCTCACCATGAAGAGGAGCCGGTGCGCAGCAGGGCACAAGGCCATGTGGCACACGGACTGGGAAGGCCTTCCACCGGAGGCATTTCTCGTGAAAGTGGATCCCCTGCTGCGCGGCCTGCGCGCCCGGTTGTTCAAGGAGACCCACACCTCCGACCTGAGCGCCGGCGGGCTGACCGCGGAGTGGGCGAAGCGCCTCGGCCTGAAGCCGGGGACCGCGGTTGCGGTGGGCGCATTCGATGCGCACATGGGCGCCGTGGGCGGCGGTATTACCGATCGCACTCTGGTGAAGATCATGGGCACCTCCACGTGCGACGTGCTCGTGGCTCCCCGCAGGGCGGTGGGTTCCAAGTGCGTTGCGGGCATCTGCGGCCAGGTTGACGGCTCGGTGATCCCCGGAATGGTCGGCCTGGAAGCCGGCCAGTCCGCCTTTGGTGACGTCTACGCGTGGTTCAAGGACATCCTTGCGTGGCCGCTGCAGGGCGCCGGAAAGGGCGGGAAGCGGGCAAAGGTCGCGGAAGAGATCGAGGACGCGATCCTCGCCAGGCTTTCCGCGGAAGCCGCGCTGGTCGACCCCGGAGAATCCACCGTCGCGGCCCTGGACTGGCTCAACGGGCGGCGGACGCCGTTTGCCGACCAGACCCTGAAGGGAGCGGTCGTCGGGCTGACCCTCGGGACGACTGCCCCGAAGATCTTCCGCGCCCTCGTGGAGGCCACGGCGTTCGGCTCTCGCGCTATCGTCGAGCAGTTCCGCAAGGAAGGGGTGCCCATCAACGCGGTCATCGCCCAGGGGGGAATCGCCCGGAAGAGCCCCTTCGTGATGCAGGTGACTGCCGACATTCTGGGGATGCCCATCCGGGTCGTTGCGTCAGACCAGGCCTGCGCGCTGGGGGCCGGGATGTTCGCAGCGGCTGCGGCGGGAGTCTACTCTTCCGTGCCCGAGGCGCAGAAACGGATGGGCAGCGGTTTCGACAGGATCTACAAGCCGGATCGCGGGAAGGCGTCACGGTACCAGGCCCTCTACCGCCGCTACAGGGAGCTCGGCACGAGCCTCGAGCCTCTTCTACGGCAGCTCTGAGACACGATCTTGAAGACATCATCGAGGGCATCGTTACGAAGATCGACGCGGGCGTCGGGCCCGGCACCAGGCACGAAGGGGCGCCTGCAGCGCCTCCGCCAGCTGGTCTACCGGGCGAACATGGACCTGGTGGATCGGGGGCTGGTTGTCTCCACGTTCGGAAACGTATCAGGCATCGACAGGGAAATCGGGCTCATCGCCATCAAGCCAAGCGGTGTCGACTATGCCGATCTGGCGCCCGGCAACCTGGTGATCCTCGACCTTGACGGGAAAAAGATGGAAGGGGACTTGAATCCATCGTCCGATACGAAGACGCACGTGCGTCTCTACCGGGAGTTCACCGGCATCGGCGGCGTGGTTCATACGCATTCCCGGCACGCCACTGCATGGGCCGAGGCGAAGCGCCCCTTGCCCTGCCTGGGAACAACCCACGCGGACTACTTCCACGGTGAAGTGCCGTGCACCGCGGTGATCACCGATGAGCAGATCCGCAAGGACTACGAGGAGGAGACGGCCGTGCAGATCCTGGACGCGTTCAGGAACCTGGACTACCGCGCCGTCCCTGCCGTGCTGGTGGCCTCGCATGGCCCGTTCACCTGGGGAAAGGATGCGGCCGAGGCCGGCTATCATGCCTGGATGCTGGAGTTTGCGGCGGAAATGGCCGCCATCGCGGTGATGATCAACCCCCGTATCCGCGGGGTCAAGCAGTCCCTTCTGGACAAGCACTACCAGAGAAAACACGGGAAGGACGCATACTACGGCCAGGGCGGCGGGCATGGATAAGCCGCGCGTCGGCGTTGTCGGCTGCGGGAACGTCAGCGGCATCTACCTTGCCAACCTTGCGCGGATGTTCGACACCGTGGAAGTGACGGCCGTAGCGGACCTGCTGCCCGAGCGCGCACAGGCCGCGGCGGCGGAGCACGGGATGGCGCGCGCCTGCTCGGTTGAAGAGCTGCTGGCAGACCCCGGTATCGAGATCGTGCTCAATCTCACCGTTCCGCTTGCGCATGCGGAAATAACGCTGGAGGCAATCGCCGCGGGAAAGCACGTGTACACCGAGAAACCCATGGCGGTCTCCCTCAGGGACGGGGAGCGCATCCTCGCGCTTGCGCGCAAGAAAGGAGTGAGGGTTGGGACTGCCCCGGACACGTTCCTCGGGTCCGGCATCCAGACCAGCATCAGGCTTCTCGACGAAGGTGCCATAGGCATGCCGGTGGCAGCCACAGCGTTCATGACCTGCCACGGGCCCGAGGGATGGCACCCGGACCCCGATTTCTTTTACGGGCAGGGCGGCGGCCCTGTCTTTGACATGGGGCCGTACTATTTCACCGCTCTCGTGGCGCTCCTCGGCCCCGCCCTGAGGGTATGCGGCTCGGTGAAGCGGACTTTCCCGCACAGGACGGTGGGATCTGGGCCGAAGGAAGGGGAGAGCATTGACGTGCAGGTGCCCACTCATGCAGCGGGAACCATTGATTTCGCAGTCGGCGCCGTGGCCACGTTCGTGATGTCGTTCGACGTCTGGCACGCCGAGCTTCCCCACCTGGAGATCTACGGGAGCGAGGGCTCGATGAGCGTTCCGGATCCGAACACCTTCGGAGGGCCGGTGCGCATCCGCGGATCAATGGACGCGGAATGGCATGACGTTCCCGTTCCGCCGCTTTACGCGGAGAACTCACGGGGGCTCGGGCTTTCAGAAATGGTGCATGCCATGCGGGAGAACCGTCCGCACCGGGCTTCCGGGGCACTCGGGCTGCACGTGCTGGAGATCATGCACGCGGTGCACGACGCTTCCAGCGCCGAGCGCTATTCGGCGATGCGCTTCCCTGTCGGCCCGGCCCGACCCTTTTCCCGCCGAGGCGCGTTGACTCCGGGCGGCCCGGTAGACTACTACTAACAGGCGCGAGGAGGGTGTCATGCAGTGGTTCGGGAGGGGCCGGGAGGAAGACCCGGAAGAGTTCTGGCGCCAGACTGCGGCAAAACGCGGGGGCGAGATCGGTTTTCTCACGTTCGCCACGCTTCTGGGCAGGTCGGCGGACCAGCCGCTGGAGCTGCCCGGGCTCCTCTACACGGTGGGCGACATGGTATGGTTCGAGGACTTCGAGCGCGACAACTGGCTGGCCAGGATCATGGGCGGCCGCAGGAAATTCGAAAAGACGGAGGTCTCCTTCAGCAAGGCAGAGGTCCGCGCCACGCGCCTTGTCTCGCGCTCCGCTGCGGCACGGTGCATCGCGGGGGCCGTCCCGGCGGAGAAGCTCAGCCCTGCCTCCGCCGTCGGCCGCATCCTTTCGAACCCGACCGTCCTTGTTTCCCTCTCCAACGGCACGTCGCTGTTCTTCGACATGATCCGCCGCGCCGAGTTCATCGCACTGTTCGCCCTCAGCGCAGGCTCTCCCTCACGCTGACGAGCACGCTGCCAAGGACGATGTCCACATTGCTTCCCAGCGCAAGCCATCGGGCTGCGGACGGCCACCTTTCCAGGAGCGCGAAGTACGCGGCGCTGCCGAATCGAACCTGTTCCTGTTTCAGGCCCCGCACCTGTGCGGACGAGTCGGTCCAGACATTCCCGTTCTGGTAGAACGCGCGTCCTCCGATCACTTTCACCTGCTGCGCGTAGTTCTGTGCCTGCGAGGCGCGGTAACCGCCGGCCGCGCCGGTGACGGGGGGTGCCGCTGTTTTCTCGAGACCCGCCGCGGGTGCGGAGGAGGGGATGGTCGTGACGGACATCAGGGCTCGCATCGCCTGCGAGTTCTCCACCGCGGACGCGCCCGCCCGGCTTTTCTCTGAAGCCGCTTCCTTCCGAACCGAGTCCAGCCGCGACTTTGCGCTGTCAAGGGCGTCGCGGTCATTTTCGAGCTCCTGGTAGGAGCGCAGGTTTACCGGCACGCTTCGGCGCGCTTCGTCTTCGAGCACAAGGTATGCCGTGTACGGCGTGACGATTCCAAACTCACGAGAGAGCCTGGTCACTTCGTCCCGCAGCTCCGCGGACTCCCCGTGCATCCTCATCTCGTCCAGGAGCCAGCCCACGCGCCGGGCGGCCCAGAGGCGCGGCACGTATGAGTCACCTGTCGTCAGCGCCGGAAAGCCGACGGCGGCGGCGAACTCCAGCTGCTTCCCGTTGAACGTTCCTGAAATCTTTGCCGCGTTTGCGCCCTCCCCGGAGTAGCGTCCGAACAGGACCAGCATGTCTCCGTTGAAGAGGTCCGGCAGCACTGACGGGAGAAGCTGCATGACCCTGATCGAAGGGTTGGTGAACGTCACGGAGATATTGCACAGCACCGGGTCGCGAATTTTCGAGTAGAAAGAGCTCACCTTCACCTCGATGTCCTCTGCCGCGAGGACGTATTGGCTGGCCGAGCGCGTTGCGGTAGCAATCCGGTCAAGCAGGTGCGTGTTGACATCAGTGCCGATCCCGAAGGTGAAGATTCGCGTGGATGCCCCTGCATTTCGAATGGAGTCGACCAGGGCATCTTCCCGAGTCTCGCCGATGGTTGGAATGCCGTCGGTGAGAAAGATCACCATATACGGTCGTATACCTTCCCTGCCTCCCGCGCCGGCTGCAGCGCCAGCGCCCGGGTCAGCGCCTCTTCAATGGCGGTTCCGCCCATGGGCCGCAAACCATCCACGAAGGCTCCTGCCTGCGCGAGGTGCCCGCCGTCTGCCGGCACGAGGCTGCCGAACAGCGGCTCGGTTTCGGTGGAAAACCGGATGATCTCGAACCGGTCCTCGGTCCCCAGGTTGGCCAGGCAGAATCGAAGGGCTTTCCGTGCCTGGTCGAGCTTCGGGCCGGCCATTGACCCGGAAGTGTCAAGCACAAAGCAGATATCCTTCGGCGTCCCTGCCTTTGGTTGCATGGATCCCGGCGGCGTGATCCCGGGAGAAGCGAGCAGCATGAAATACCCGTCCTCGCCCGGCTGCCGGCTGGTCACCAGGTCGATGCCGAGCGGATTGGGCGAGCGGCTGAACACCACCTTGAAGTCCGTGTCCGGCCAGACATCCCTTCCCTCCCAGCCCACCACGGCGCGCGTGTTCCCTTCGCGCCTGATCTCAGCGGAATGGCTTGGACAGTACACGCTCTTCAGCTTTTCACGGCCGTCCAGCGTCACCTTCACGGAGACGTCCTTCACTGCCGCGGCGCTGAACTTTTCCGTGTTCAGCGGGTAGGTATACTCCACGACGCCGGCGTCGCTCTTCAGCAGCTGGCTGTAGGTGATGCGAACCCGCTTTCCGGCCATCGGCTCAATGGGATACACGCGCAGCTTGAACGCTCCCCGGCCGGCATACTCCAGCAGCGCAGGGTCTTTCATCTTCCGCACGATGTCCTCGTACCAGGCCCGGGCCTTCCCCGGCAGGCAGCAGCTCCGCGTCCATCATCTTTCCCCCGATGTCCATCGAGAAGCGATCAATGGACGCCCCCTCGGGAAGCGGAAAGATATAGGTGCCCTCCAGCCGTTCACGGTTCGGGTTGTAGAACTCCTCGTCCACGGTCGTCACGGCAGCCAGGTCTGTCACCGACACCGTCACGTGGTGGAAGGAAACCTGCAGCGGCGCAAAGCTGAAGTGCCCCTCCGGCACGCGCGGGGGATCCTCCACCACGATGAGACCGTCTGCCAGGCAGATGCCCGGGACGATCACCGCGGCCAGGATCACGGCAATGCCGATCAGCCGGCGCAATCCGGGTTCGTTCATACGCACCTCCTCGATATTCTCACGGGAACACTATTGGCCGGCGCCGCGCGGAAGTTGTCATGGGCGGAGAAAAGGAGCGTAAAAAGGATGTAAAGGACACACGCCATCCCCGTCTCTTGATTTCCGGGGCCCGGCCGGGCAATACTTCCGGCACGCACCCAGCTCCGAGATCCACGCAAGGAGGCTTTTCATGTCCACGGGCAAGAAAGTGAGAGTCGGTATTGTCGGCCTGGGCTTCGGAGCGGAAGCCAGCCCCGCATGAACGCGCAGCGCGGCGTCAAATCCGCGGGTTACCGCGGCGTCAAATCCGCGGGTTACCGCGGCGTCAAATCCGCGGGTTACCGCGGCGTCAAATCCGCGGGTTACCGCGGCGTCAAATCCGCGGGTTACCGCGGCGTCAAATCCGCGTCGCGGCGTCAAATCCGCGGGTTACCGCGGCGTGCTGACCGGAGCATCGTACATGTCGATGTTCTTCCTGGGGGTGGGAACCGCGGTCATCGGCGCCGCTTCAGGGAGCATCGGACTCAACCCATACCAGACCGGACTCCTGATCTCCGTGCAGAACGTGGGCTTCATCGTCTCCGTTCTGGTCTCGGGCGCCCTCGCGGACAGCTCCGACAAAGCGCGGCTGATGTCCGCTGGGAGCTTCCTCCTTGCAGTATCATTTTTCCTTTATTACCGGTGGCCCGGGTACGCGCTGAATCTCGTGATCATGCTCTTCATTGGTGCGGGAATCGGAGCCTACGAGGGGGTTGCGGATGCGATGCTTCTCGGCATCCACAAGAAGCGCCAGGGGCTTCACATCAGCATCAACCATTTCTTCGTGACATTCGGCGCCCTGGGCATCACGCTGTACCTCATCTTCCTGCAGATGGACTGGCATCGATCCATGGTGCAGTCGGCGGCCGTGGTGTGCGCGCTTGCCGTCCTTTTCCTCTTTTCGAGGGCGGGCACGGGAGGCCAGGGATCGCAGCCGTTGTCCCGCAGACTGAAGTTTCTCAGGACGCAGGGAGTGCTTGCCACGCTCCTCGTCCTGGCCATCTTCGGCGTCGGCATCGAGCTGGGGTTGACCGGCCTCCTCCCGGGATTCCTCAGGACCATCCGCGGCTACGAAATCGTGCCTTCGAATATCGGGCTTGTCCTTTTCCTCGGCGGAATCGCCGCCGGCCGGATGCTGCTGGGGCTTCTTGCGGGCCGGGTCCGGCTTCTCCTCATGATCCGCTGGCTGTTCGCGGCAGCCGCGGTCTTCTCCTTCGTATTGTTCTTTGTGGCGCTCCCGCCGGCCGGGACCATCGCGGCGCTCATACTCACGGGCCTCGGAGTCTCCTCGCTGCTCCCGTTGCTGATCACCCTGACGGGAATCATGTACCGCGACATGTCGGGAACAGCACTCGGGATCGTGAAGCTGGCCGTGCCCGTCGGCGGAATCGTCGTGCCGTTCATCGTGTCACTGGTTTCCCGCTGGGTCTCATTCCATCTGGCGCTCGGCATGTTCCCGCTTCTCGCGGCGGCGGGATTGCTGGTTCTCACCGCGGGCGGGCGGAGGATCCAGGCCAGCGTTGGAGAACTCCAGGCGTAGCGCGGCCAGGGAGACCCCGCCAGGGCAGGATCAGCATGATCGACATAGGTTGACCCTCACGGGTTTTCCCTGTCACACCACCGTACATGCGGGTCCGCATACGGCGGTTCGGCAAGATTGAGCATTCATGTGACAAGTGGCCGGAGGCCGAGGGAGTTGAAGAAAGCATTCGGCAGCGCAACGTTCAGAGCAGGGCTGTTGCTCAGCCTCCATGGTCCGTGTGCGCTCCCCGCCGTCTTGGCAGCGAGGCTTTTGCCGACCCCGCGCGATCTCAGTTCCTTGAAGCGAACCTTTCCGCGCTTCCACTGTTTCCAGATCACACAGCGTAGACGCCTTCGGGTCCATCTTTCCAAGTCCGTGAGTATGCTGGGGGTTTGGCAGAATCCGAAGTAGCCCCGCCATCCGATCATGTAGCGGCGAAGTTCTTCGATCATCTGCTCGATGCTGATTCCGCGTGTCCGCCGTGTCAGCTCCCGAATTCGCTCCTTGAAACGCAGGATGGTCTTGGGCGCAATGCGCCTCTTTACCACCTCTCCGTTCGTGAAGCTGAACCCGAGAAACTTCCGATCCTTGGGTCGTGCCACCGCGCTCTTCGACTCGTTCACTTTGAGCCTGAGCTTACGTGTAAGGAAATGCTTCACGCCTTCCATCACTCGCTGGCCCGCTCGCTCGCTTTTCACGTAGATATTACTGTCATCTGCGTAGCGAACGAAGCGATGCCCACGTCGCTCCAACTCTCGGTCCAAATCGTCGAGCAGCAGATTGGAAAGAAGCGGCGAAAGAGGACCGCCTTGTGGCGTTCCTTCATCCGTCGGGCCCACAAGCCCGTTTTCCATCACTCCCGAGCTCAGAAACCCTCGGATCAGTTTTAGCATGCGCTTGTCGCTGATCCTTTTGGCTACGCGACTCATCAGTACGTCGTGGTTCACGCGGTCAAAGAACTTTTCCAAATCCAAGTCTACGACCCAGTCATAGCCTTGCTGGATATATTCTTGCGCTTTCGCCACCGCCTGATGTGCCGATCGCCCTGGCCTGAATCCGTAGCTGTTTTCGCTGAATGTGGGGTCCCAGCGCTTTTGTAGAACCTGCAGCACCGCCTGTTGCACGAATCGATCCACCGTCGTGGGAATGCCGAGCTTCCTCGTGCCTCCTCCCGCTTTCGGTATCTCTACCCGCCTCACAGGCTGTGGCCGATAGGTCCCTGACAAAAGCTGTTCTTTCAACCGCGGCCAATTCTCCCGCAGAAAATCCGGCAGTTCCTTCACCGTCATTCCGTCAACTCCCGCCGCCCCTGCGTTGGCTTTCACGCGCCTCAGCGCTTCCTTCAGGTTCTCCTTCTCACATACCTCCTCGATCAGCTTGTCCGTGTTCGCCTGACTTTCCGTACCGAGTTTCGCCGCCGTGGATTCGATCCCTTCCTCGGGCGCCCTGGAGGCTTCACCCCTTCCTTCGCCCGTGAAGGCCAGCTCGTACTGGATTTTCTGTCGCTTCTCCACTTCGAGTTGCTCCCCGTACTCGTCTCTCTTGCCGTTCGGGCCTTCAGGTCAACGACCCTACTATGCCCTCTGCTGACTTCTGGCAGACGATCAGGAATCCTCGCGAATCCCTCAGTCCTGATTCCAGGACATCTGCCAGACCTCCTGGGGTAAGTTCACCCGCCTTCAGCGCACAACCGCTGGATCTACAACCCGAATCTTTGATGGATATGGGCTTTACGGTCATTTGCCCGCTCGCCCGACTCGGTATGCCTTGTATCCAGTTTCTGTTCGTCGGCTCGCGCCTTTGTTCCACGCTTCTTTCGGACACGCTCTCACGAGATAAGTGCCCTTGCGTTTCGCTACGCCTTCACCTCCATCAGGTTGGCGAGGGGACTTTCACCCCGAAGCTAGTGAACATGCCCAGCACACAAACGAAGGGCGGCCGGGCGGCCGCCCCCAGATCAGAATCCGGCGGCTTCGACCGCCCCGCCGAAGCCGGGAAGAGGCTTCACGCAACGCGCCCGGAGATTCCAGGATGGCTCAGCATCACGCCAGATCGGCCAGGCCCGCTCCGAGATCAGAGCTATGCATAGGGCAGGGTCGAGGTTCCGATGAGCTGATCATCACGCTTTTCCTGTCGGCGATTTTTTGAAAGCCTCTACTTGGCATCTTCGAGGACCGAGGCTATAGTCCGGGAAGGCCGAGGCCAATTACGCAGGCCCGTTTTCGAGTCTGGACCGAGTCAGTGTCCGAGGCCTCCAGAATCCCGCCGCGCAGGCGGAGAACGTCAACGAGAGGGTGCCATGAAGAAGATCAATGTCCTGGTCATTGGCCAGGGGTTCATGGGCGGCATCGCCCACCCCCGCGCCATCCTCGAGGCCAACCAGCAGCTCCGTCCCCGCGGTCTGGAGTTCGTCATGGACTGCGTGGCGGGACAGGCAGTTGACAGGCTCGCCGTCACCCAGAAGATGTACGGCTACAATCGCACCTCGACGGAATGGGAAAAGGAGATCGGCCGGGCCGACCTCGTCGTGGTGGCCGCCCCGAACAGGGAGCACGCCCCGATGGCGATTACCGCGCTCAAGGCGGGCAAAGCCGTGGTATGCGAAAAGCCGCTCAGCTCGTCCCTCGAGCGCGCTCAGGAAATGGCGGCCGCCGCCAGGTCGGCCGGCGCTGCGACCATGGTCACCTTCTGCTACCAGGGTGCCCCGGGGGTGCTGGAGGCGCGCCGCCTCATCCAGGACGGCCTGGTCCTGGGAAAGTCCGGCTATTTCGAGGGCGCGTCGGAGTTTCTCCAGGATTGGGGGCGCGGGGGGAGATCCAACTTCCGCTTCCAGGCCGAGCAGGGCCTCGGGGGGGTGATCGAGGATCTCGGCGCCCACCAGGTCGACCTCATCCAGTTCGTCCTGGGCAGGAAGATCACCGAGGTGTCGGCGCAGACGCGCATGTACGACGGCGACGGTGAGGAGTTGACAATGATCAGGGGTTCAGACAAGCGGGCGAAGGGCAAAGCGGTGGACGCCTTCGAGGCGGTGGCCTCCTTCGACAACGGCTGCGCCGTCACATTCCGGTCGAACCGCACGTCCACGGGCCACAAGGCGTTCTTCGAGAACTCCATCCACGGAAACCGCGGCGGTGTGCGGTGGGAGCTCGAGGACCAGGGCTACCTCAAGTTCTACTCGCACACCAGGCCGGACGGGGTCAAGGTCCCTTCGCGTGAGCGCGGCTGGACACACATCCATGTCTCCGACCCTGGCGCCGACGGCCACCTGAACACCGACACCGTGCCGGGCCTGAGCAACGGCTATTTGCAGTATTTCCGTTGGCAGTACCTGCACCTTGGCTTGAAGCTGCTCGGCCAGCCCGACGCGGCGTACTCCGTCCCGACGTTCGCCGACGCCTGCCAGGTGGCCGCGGTCACGGATGCGATTTACCGCAGCGGCCTGGAGGACGGCAGGCTGGTCAAGGTCCCGAAGGTCTAGGATTCTCCGCTTTCCAGCAGGCGCGACTGCAGGCTGCGGGTCGAGCCGTCAATGCCCAGCTTCTTCCTCAGGTTCATCCGGTGGAAGTCCACGGCCTTGATGGTCAGGCACAGGCGTTCGGCGATTTCCCTGCTCGTGCGTCCGCCCGGGACCAGGCCCGTGGGAGACCTCGTGCAGCCGACGATCGGCGCCGCGTGGGCGTACCACCGTTCCATCCTGGCGTTCACGCCGTGGGTGGTGAAGTCGAGGTCGAGGACGCTGATGCCGTCAGGCTCGAACTCGCGGACCATCTCCTGCCGCCCGTTCCGGACAGCGCCCGGCCTCCCCTGTGCTCCGAGCTCAGAACCTGACGTCGATCTGCCTCCGGGCGGCAGCCGATTCGAGAATGGCGTCGCAGATCACGGCGTTGCGCCATCCGTCCTCGAAGGTCGCCGCGTACGGTGCGACGTCCCTCCTGTTGACGATGCAGTCCAGGAAATGGTGGAACTGGTGAACGAAGGCGTGCTCCCATCCGATGATATGGCCGTGGGGCCACCAGTTGGAAATGAAGGGGTGGTAGCCCTCGGTAACATTGATCTCGTGAAACCCCTGGGTTTCCTTCGGCTCTTCGCCCACCCAGAAGACCTCCAGCTCGTTGAGCTTCTCCAGATTGAACCGGATGCTCCCTTTCTCTCCGTTGATCTCGAAAAAGCCGTGGTTCTTGTGCCCCGCCGCGAACCGGGAGGCCTCCAGCGTCCCGATGCCGCCGTTGGCGAACTCCATAACCGCGACGAACGCATCGTCGACGTCCACTTTCTCCATCTTCCCGTCCGGCAACGGCCGCTCGGAGATGAAGGTCTTCGTCATGGCGCTCACGCTCTTCACCTCTCCCATCAGGAACCGTGCCAGGTCCAGCACGTGCGACCCGAGGTCCCCCAGAGCGCCGCTGCCCGCGCGCGCCTTGTCGGTGCGCCAGATCATCGGCGTATGGTAGTGCGGCATGATCCATTCCTGCAGGTAGAACGCGCGGAAGTGGTAGAGCTTGCCCAGCTTCCCGCCGCGGACCAGCTCGTACGCCTGGCGGATGGCCGGCACGAAGCGGTAGTTGAACGCCGCCTGGTGCTTTACGCCGGCCTTCACCGCGGCGTCCAGCATGGTCCTGCCTTCCTGCGCGTTGCGCGCCAGCGGCTTCTCGCAGAACACGTGCTTGCCGGCCTTGGCCGCCTCGATGCACGGTTCCGCGTGCGTGTCGTTGGGCCCGCCGTTGTCGAAGAGCTGGATCCGCTCGTCTTCCAGCATCCGGCGCCAGTCCGTATAGTATCCCTCGTAGCCGAACCTCTCCGCGGCGGCCGCGGCGGCCTTCCCGTCCCTCCCGCACACGGCGATCAGCTTCGGGATGGCAACGGGGGGATACATCATGTACGGGATCTTCTTGAACGCGTTCGAATGGGCCTTGCCCATGAACGCGTAGCCCAGCATCCCGACGCCGACCTCGGGCGTGGACACCGTTGACTTTACACCCGCCATCGAGCTGAAACTGCTTTCCGCCATCGCTTCCTGCCTCCGGTCCTACTTCGACGAAAAGGCGGCGTCGAACGCAACGGAAGATGCGGCGAAGTCCTGCTTTCGGACCATCGCCAGGGCCTCCGGAGCGCCCCATTCGCGGTCCATGCCGCTGTCTTCCCATTCGATGGACAGGGGGCCGGTGTAGCCGATGCGGTTGAACGCGCGGATGATGGGGTCCCACTTCACGTCCCCGTGCCCGGGTGAGACGAAGTCCCAGCCGCGGCGCCCGTCGCCGAAGTCCATGTGGCCGCCGAGGATACTGTTGCGGCCGTTGAGTTGGAGCCGGGAGTCCTTCACGTGGCAGTGGAAGATCCGCTTCGGGAACTCCTCGATGAACGCCACGGGATTGACGAACTGGTGGATGAAATGGCTGGGGTCGAAATTGAACCCGAACGCCGGGTGATCTTTCAGCGCGTCCAGCGTTCGCCGGGCTGTCACGATGTCGTAGGCGATCTCGGTGGGGTGCACTTCAAGGGCGAACCTCACCCCCTCCTTCCTGTACTCGTCCAGCACGGGAATCCAGCGTGCGGCGAAGTCCCTATACCCCGTGTCGATCATCGCCTGCGTTGTGGGCGGGAAGAAATACAGCTTCGCCCACACGGGGCTGCCCGTGAAGCCGTTGACCACGTTCACCCCGAGGAGCCGGGCGGCCTTCGCCGTCTTCTTCACGTGCTCGGCGCAGCGCTGGCGTACACCCTCCGGCTTTCCGTCTCCCCAGAGTTGCGGGGGGAGGATGCCCTTGTGCCTGTCGTCGATCGGGTCGTCGGACACGCACTGCCCGATGAGATGGGTGCTGATGGCGAAGCATTTCAGGTGGTTCTTCTCCAGGAGCGCGCGCTTCTCCTTCACGTAGGAGTCCTTCTCCAGGGCCGCCTCCGGGTCGAAGTGATCTCCCCAGCAGGCGAGCTCCAGCCCGTCGAAGCCCCAGGCATTCGCCTTCTTGGCCACCGTTTCCAGCGGCAGGTCCGCCCACTGTCCGGTGAAAAGCGTCACAGGTCGCGACATGTTTCTCCCCTCTCTACGCCATCAGGCTTTTCAGAAACGCCAGGCCGTCCTTCGCCAGGCCATCAGGCGTCGGCGCCAGGGGCCGCCACACGGCCGCGGCGCGCGCGATCTCCTTGACCTCTGTGGAGAACGACTCGATGACGAGCGCGCCGTCGAACTTCACCTTTTTCAGCGCGGCTGCGATCTCGTTCCACGCCACATGGCCCGTGCCGGGAGTTCCGCGGTCGTTCTCGTTAGCGTGCACATGCACGAGGTTAGCGCCGGCGGCCTCGATGGCCCTGCCGAGGTTCTTCTCCTCGATGTTGGCGTGGAAGGTATCCATCATCAGCTTCACGCGGGGGCTGCCGATCATCTTCATGAGCTCCAGCGCCTGTTCCGTCAGGTTGATGAAGCTCGTCTCGAACCGGTTCAGCGGCTCCATGGCCAGGGTGATCCCCTTGTCCTCCGCGTAGCGAGCCACCTGCTTCAGGTTCTTCGCGCAGCGCTCCAGGTCTCTCTTGCGCTGCTCAGGGGTGGCCTGCCACGTGCGGCCCACGGCGGCATAGTGGGGGCCGACGACCGCGACTGCCTTCATCGTCACCGCCGCGTCAATGAGGTGCTTCAGATATGCCACCCCTCCCGCCTGGATGGCCTCGTCCTCGTGGGACGGGTCCCGGCTGGCACCCATGACGCCGCAGATGGAGCATTTCAGCCCCGTGCGCTTGTACGCTTCCGCCGCTTTCGCGTAGTCGATGTCCTGCTCGCCCTCGATAGGGATCTCCACCAGGTCAAAGCCCAGCGATTTCGCCTTGTCGAGAAAGCCCAGGTGCTCGGTCTTGAACGGGGACGCCCACAGGAATGTGTTGAGGCCGTAGGTGATCATGGCTCTCCTCTTTTGATCTCTTCCGGGAAAATGGCCGGGCCGCACGGCAAAGACCGGCCGGACCGTTCGCGGGGACTATGTCTGCCCGAACCTCGACACCAGCCTGTCCATGAAGACCTTTGTCGGCGCCGTTTCTTCCAGCGCGTTCGACCAGAAGCACAGGTCAATCGGCCACCACTCGTCGTCGTAGCCGGCATCGAGGAATGCCTTCGTGATGGCGTCGAAGTCGAGCTTCCCCTTGCCGAACGGAGCGTGCGTGCTTGTCTCGTTGTCGTGCAGCGTGCCGTCGGAGTCGATGAAGTGCACCGCCCCGATCTTGCCGGTCAGCATGTGGATGAACTGCACCACGCCGCCCGGGAGGGTCTCTTTTTTCCCCATCTGCCGGGCGCCGACCACCGCGCACATGTAGCCGTGGCAGGAGTCGAACATGACGGTGAAGTTGGGGTGGTCCACCTTGTAGGTCATGCGGACGACCTCGCTGGGCTTGTTGAACAGAAAGCCCGGCTCGAACTCCCAGACGAACTTGACGCCGCCCTTCGCGCACAGCTCGGCGGCCGCGTTCCAGGTCTCGGCGGCCCTGGAAAAGGCCGTTTCATAGTCCAGCCCGCCGGGAATCCCCGTCGGGGGGTCCTTGGTCTCGGTGCGCAGCTTGCGGATGCCCATCTCGTGGCACATCTCCAGGTGCCCCTTCACAACGTCGAGGTATTCGTTCCTGCTCGTCGTGATCGGGGACGGGAACGGCGCGGCGACCCCGGAGATGCCCAGCCCGGCGTCATCCAGCATCCTCTTGATCTCGGCGCGCTTTTCCTTCGTGTTCGGTTCCAGGTGCGGGGCAAAGGCGCCGAACTCGATCCCGTCAAACTTCAGCTCTTTCAGTTTCTTCACCACCGCGGGGAACGGGATCGGCTTGTCTGAGTAGCCGCCCCAGATGTACGCCCAGGTGCCGACAGAGATTTTCTTCCTGCCCATTGAAGCCTCCTCGTTGGTGCTGCGTGTCCCGGTGCCGACTTCTGCCGCACCGGGGGCCACGGGGACGTCCGTCTCGATTCGCCGCTTTCCGCATGCACACACGTCCCTGCGCGCGTGCTGTCCTGTGCCTGCCTGATCGAACCGTTGGCTAATGGCAAAAATGCTCACACACGAGTTTCATTTCGTCAAGTCCCCGTCGTCTCGCGACGACGGCGTGAAAGAATGCGGGCGTGCCGAAACGGCACGCCCGCTCGCGTAATGCCTGGCTCCTAGTGGCTGGCCATGTAGGCTTTTACTTTGGCGTCGAAATCAGCGAACATCTTCTGATTGGCCAGGTACTGCTTTTCATAGTAGTCCAGGTGCCATTCGAACTTGTTCGCCGCGCGGCCCTTCATGTACGCCTCGGTGTTCCAGGGAATCGCCTTGTCCACGTTGTCCTTCGTGAGGACGCTCCACGGCGTGATCTGGAGGTCAATCACGTATTTCTGCTTGTTGAGATTACGGACGATCTGCTGGACGCAGAGGTCGGCGTTCAGGGAAGGCGGGTTCGGAACCGTGGCCGACATCAAGCCGTCCTTCATCCACTGCCATGCGTCTTCCTTGCCGTTGTTCGAAACGATGATCTTGCCCTTTATGTTCTGCTCCTTGAACACCTGGATGATGCCGCCGGCCGTCTCCTCGTTGGCGGCGAAGATGACGTCAAAAGGTTTCCCGGAAGCAAGGAGATCCTCGGTGATCGGCACGGCCTTGGTCCGCTGCCAATCGGCGCTCTTCAGCACGAGGGTCTTCCCCATGTTGGCTTCATCAAGAGCAAGCTGCCAACCGACCATCTCCCCTTCGGCAGGACCCTGGCCCAGGAAGCCCGGGATCTCGGCGGTCTTTGCCTTCGGGTAGTTCTTCGCCACCCACTGGCCGATCTTGTAGCCCATGATGACGAAGTTGTCCGTCACGTGGCCCTGGAACGCTCCGCCCGCGGGCACGTCGGGCACGCCCGCAATGAAGAAGATGGGCACCTTGCGCGTGATTGGCGGCTTCCACCGATTTTGCGCTTCCCGCCGCGCCCGCCGTGATGACCGCGATGGCGTCGACGCCCTTGGCGATCAGGTCCTGGACGTTTGCCAGTTCCTTCTCGGGCTTGTAGTTCGAGTTGACCTCGACGACGTTCATGCCGTACGACTTGGCAACCGCGACCAGCGACTTGCCGAACTGCGCGTAGTAGTCGTCAGGACCGGCGTTGACGAAACCGATCGTCTTTCCCATGGCGGCATCGGCGGCAAAGGCAGCGTTTGCCGACGCGGCCAGCATTGCCAGCTGCCAACAATACAAAAGCCAGTCTCTTCATCTGGTGTACTCCTTCGTGTGATTTTTTTCCGACCTGGAACCTTCCACGTTGTGAATGGCACGGGAACGATACGCGCTGCCTGTCATGCCTCCTTCCACCTTTCTTCCGGCAGTCTCCACCATTCCCACCATGACATTCCCTTCCCGGCATCAATTGGCGAGCGCTTTCTTGATGTCCGCTGAATCCCCCTTTGGGGAGCCATTCTTCACCGAGGTGGTGCTCAGGCCGCTGAAATAGCTGAGCAGCACCGCGAGGATGATGATGGCCCCGGTCATGACGTACTGCCAGTACGGATTGACCCCCAGGATGTTGAGGGCGTTGGAGATGCAGCCCAGAAGAAGCACCCCGATGAGCGTGCCCCAGACGTTGCCCTTCCCCCCGCTGAGCGCGGTCCCGCCAACCACGACCGCGGCGATGACGTCGATCTCCTTCCCGTCTCCGATGAGCGGGTTGCCGGTGCCCAGCCGCGAAAGCAGCACCATCGTGGCAATCGCCACGAAGACGCCGTTCAGCCCGTAGACGAGAAGCTTGAACTTCCTGACGTTGATCCCGGCGAGATAGGCGGCATTCTCGTTCCCCCCCACCGCATACACGGACCGTCCGAACTTCGTGTATTTCAATACCAGCCACATGACGATCTCCAGGATGACCAGGACGATGACCGGCATGCCGATCCTGAAAGTCTCGCGTGATGTTGATATAGGTCCCGCCCGAGAAAGGTGAAATGGTCCACGATGGTGATTTCGCTTCCATTCGTGATCAGGTACGTGAAGCCCTTGTAGATCGTCATGAATCCCAGGGAAACGATGAAAGGCTCCAGCTTCGTCCGGGAGATGATGAAGCCCATCAGGACCTGGAAAAGCACCGCCACGACGACGCCGAGCGAAGCGACCAGCCAGTCGTTCAATCCGACGATTCGCATCATGAACGCCATACCGGTCCCGATGAAGCACATCATCTGGCCGATGGAAAGGTCGATGCCGCCCGACACCATGACCAGCGGTCATGCTGATGGCAAGGATCCCCGTCGTGGAGACCTGCATGAGCACGTTGGCCATGTTCCGCGGCTTGATAAATGCCACCTTGGTGATGTCGAAGCCCCGGACGAAAATCAACTCGACGAGGATGACCGCGAGCGATCGTGGCCAGCAGGGCGAGAAAGATCGGTCCGTTTTCGCGTCGTGTCGTGGTCCGCAGGTTCATCTCAGGCAACTCCTATCGCGTGCTTCAGCACCGTTTCCTGGTTGATTTCGTGCCTTCTCCAGCAGCGCCGAGGCCGTCCCGTTGCGCATCACGATGATGCGGTCGCTCATGGCCACCAGTTCCGGCATGTCGGATGAAATCATGATGATGGATTTTTCCTGCCGCAGAAGCTCGATCATGATCCTGTAGATCTCTTCCTTGGCGCCGACGTCGATCCCCCGTGTCGGCTCGTCGAAAATGAAGAACTCCCCGTTGCTCGCAAACCATTTCCCCAGCACGACCTTCTGCTGGTTGCCGCCGGAAAGCTGCATGGCCAGCTGGGTCACGCTGGGCGTCCTGATGCGCAGCTCGGCGACGTACTTCTCCGTCATCTTCACGTCGTCCGCCGGAGAAGCGAACGGCGTCCTGGTCCCCGTGTAGCTCACAATGGGAATATTTCGGGTGAGCGCGTGCTTCAGAAACAGGCCATGGGTCTGGCGGTCTTCCGTGATGAAGCACATCTTCTGCCGGATGGCCGATAAGGGAGTCTTCATCTTCACTTTCCTGCCGTTGACCAGGATCTCCCCGGAATCAACCCTCTTCACCCCGAACAGCAGCTCTGCAAGCTCGGTCCTTCCCGACCCGTCCATCCCTGCAATGCCCAGGATCTCCCCTCGCCGCACCGCAAGAGAAACGTCGCGCACGCCGTTGCCGGTGAGCCGCCGCGCTTCGAACACGACCTGCTCGCCGATCGGCATGACGTCCCGCTGGTAAAACAGGGAAACGTCCCTTCCCACCATGTCCCGGATGAGTTTCTGCTCAGTCAGGTCCGCGATGTCGCACGTGGAGACTTTCCGCCCGTCCCGGATCACCGTCACGCGGTTGGCCAGGCGGAAGACCTCTTCGAGGTGGTGGGAAATGTAGATGATGCTCTTGCCGTTCTGCGCAAGTCTCTTGATGATCTCGAAGAGATGATTGGTTTCCACATGGCTGAACGACGCGGTGGGTTCATCGAAAATGATCACCTTTGCTTCCTGCACCAGGGCCTTGGCGATCTCGATGACCTTGCGCGCGCTGCTGCTGAGCCGCCCCACGATGTCGAACGGAGACAGGTCCGAGTGCAGGTATCCGAGGATGTCCCGGGTCTTCGCCACCATCGTTGCCTGGTCGATGATCAGCCCGTTGGTGATCTGGTTGCCGGCATAGAGATTTTCCACGACGTTGAGGAGCGGAAACAGGTTGTGCTCCTGGTAGATCGTCTGGATGCCCATCTGCATGGCGGAGTGCGGGCTCAGGTTCTCGACTTTTTTCCCTTCGAAGAGAATGGTTCCGCGGTCAGGAGCGTGGGCACCGGAAAGGATCTTGATCAGTGTCGATTTGCCGGCGCCATTTTCCCCGCAGATGCAATGGATTTCACCCTTGCGCAGATCGAAGTCAAAACCCTCGAATACGCTGACTCCCGGATATGATTTCCAGATGCCTTTCATATCAAGAATCAGATCTTCCGGCACGCGCAACTCCTCCTTACCAGAAAGTCATTCTTGAGCCGCGTCTTTGACGGCTCCAGTTGTCTTCCCAATTCGATATTTTGGGGTGGGCGATCATCTGTTGCGGCCGCCCCACTTCACCAGGTTGCAGCACGAGCCTGGCGCGGTGTGCCCATCGAGACGTTGACCAGCGCCGGGTCGACCTGTCCAATGGGACCGCTTCCGCGCAGTGTAGATTAAAACCTTCGAAAGTCAAGGAGAATTGTCGTTCTCGCTGGAAATCCAAAAAAATCATTAACTCTAATATTAGAGATGATACCGGCGTCCCTCGTCGATCATGGCGAGGAAGTTCTCCAGGGGGATGTAGTTAGCGGCCGTGTTGCCCGTCCCGAGGCAATACCCGCCGCCCTGCATGCAGACGTCGAGGGTGTCCCGCACGCGTTGACGTATGTCGGACGCTTCAGCCCTGCACAGGAAGTCCATGTCGACGCCCCCGAGAAGAGCAATCTTGTCTCCATAGATCTTCTTTGCCTCTGTCACAGGTTGTATGGAGTCCTCGAAGGAGTGCTTTCCCGTGATGCCGACATCATCAATCAGATCGTCCATGATCTCCCCGAGCCTGCCGCACGAGTGGAGGAGATATGGCTTTCCCCGGGACCGGGCAATTTCTGCGCACTGCTTGTGCCATGGAAGAATCTTGCGGCGGAGAAAATCCGGGGACATGAGCGTGCCCGATCGGAATCCCAGGTCGTCAGAGCCCCAGATCACGGCTACCCTTGAGAAGTCTGCGAGAGCCTTCGTAAAATCCAGGTAGAAGGTCCCGACCTTTTCCAGTATCGCATCGACAAGCGCGGGCTCGTCGACCACGAAATAGCACAGCGTCTCGTAGCCAAGAAGGAAGGAGAGAATCTCGAAGATGTGCGCGGTAAGCTCGTAGCATCCCATGTTTGGCTGCAGGTTGCGCTCCAGCCATTCCAGCGGGGAGAAATCAATGTCTGAAACGGCCGGCCAGGGGTACGAGTCAAAATCCTTCCAGCCCTGGATTGGTCCCACGTGCTCTTCCTGCCAGTCGCGGGCGGCCCGTCCCTGCTTTGAGAGGGCAGTCGTGTCAGACGCCGTCAGCGTCGGGGTTGGAAAGATCGCCTTATGCACAATGCCGACTCGAAACATGTCGTAGCCAAGGAAAGCATGCAGCGCGGCGTCACGCTTCGTTTCAAAAAGAGGATCGGATCTCAGCAGGTCCTCCGCAAGCTCGAACCGTGCGCCAACCGCTTCCTTGATTTCCCGGTCGAGAAACAGCTCCACGTGGTGGACCCTGCGGGGCATTTTCCTGCGGTGGAGGATATCGAGCATTTCTTCCAGGTCAGGTTCCGGCGGCGTCGAGAAATCTTTCACTGCAAATCCTTCTCGGTCGTGCCGCTTCTGCGGCCTCCATTTCTTGAAGTTTATAAGAACCTTTCGCATCTTCTGTCAAGGCTGTCCGCTGAGCTTCACGCGTGGCGCCGTCAGAATGACGGGCGAGCTGACTTGACAATGCACCCTCTCCGACATTCCCTACATGCAGAAGGGAAGAATGGCGAGATGAGTTTCCTCGGAATAGACGTCGGGACGACGGGCTGCAAGGCCTCGGTATTTTCCGAAAGCGGGGAGTCGCTGGCTTTCGCCTACGACGAGTACGACATGGTGAGGCCCCGTCCCGGGTGGCTCGAGCTGGACCCTGTCGATGTCTGGGCCCGTGTGAGGAAAACCATTGCAGCCGCGGTGAAGGCGGCGACGAAAGACCCCGTGGTGTCCCTTGCCGTCTCTTCGATGGGCGAGTCCATGGTACCCGTCTCCCGGGATCGACGGATCCTGGGAAACTCTCTCCTGCTGATCGACAGCCGGGGGGAGGAGTACCTGCCGCTTCTCTCCTCGCGGCTCGGCGCCGAGAAGCTGTACCGGATAAATGGGAACATTTTGGGAATCCAGTTCAGCCTGCCCAAGCTGATGTGGATCCGCGACCACACCCCCGATGTCTACGCCGGGGCCTGGAAGTTCCTCCTGTGGAGCGGCTTTGTCTCCTTCATGCTCGGCGCCGAGCCCACCGTGGACTACGCGCTTGCAAACCGGACGCTCCTCTTCGACGTGGACTCCTGCACGTGGTCGAAGGAAATCGCCGGGGTTGCCGGCATTGACCTTTCCAAGCTGCCCGACACCCGTTCAGGCCGGGACACGGATCGGCACCGTCTCGGGATCCGTCGCGGAGGAGCTGGGGCTCCCGAAGAGCACCGCAATCGTGGCAGGCACGCACGACCAGTGCGCCAACGCGCTGGGCTGCGGGGTCACGGAGCCGGGCTTCGGCATGAGCGGCATGGGGACGTACCTCACCATCATGCCAGTTTTCACCGGCCGCAAGCCGCCCGAGGTCATGATGCGATGGGGGCTGAACACGGAGCACCACGCCGCTCCGGGCAGGTTTGTCAGCTTCATCTACAACCAGGGCGGGCTGCTGGTGAAATGGTACCGCGACACCTTCGCGCGCGCGGACAGGGAAGCCGCGGAGCGGGCGGGCCGGGACGTCTATGCAGAGTTGATCCGCGAGATCCCTTCGGCTCTCTCGAGCGTCTTCGTCCTTCCCCATTTCACCGTCACCGGCCCCCCCGAGTTCGTCACCGATTCCTCCGGCGTGATCGTTGGTCTCAAGCTGGACACGACGCGCGGCGACATCCTGAAAGGGATCATGGAAGGGGTCGTGTTCTACCACAAGGCGCTGGTGGATTCCATTGCGGACACCGGCATCGCCCTGCGCGAGCTTCGCGCCGTGGGCGGAGGAAGCAAGTCCGACGCCTGGCTGCAGGTCTCCGCGGACATCCTGGGAATGCCCTTGGTCCGCACGCAGGGTCTCCGAGGCCGGCTGCCTTGGCGTGGCCATCCTTGCAGGCACTGGAACCGGGGCCTTCCACTCGGTGGAAGACGGGGTGAAGGCAATGGTTTCCCTCGGGGAGCGCTTCGAGCCCCGACCCGGACACGCAGCGCGCGTACGAGGAGAGATTCGGGAAGTACAAGGAGCTGTGGCCCCTGCTGAAGGACTACCTCAGGGGATGATGGTCTGCCTCATCCTCCGAGCGGCGCCCGGCCCAGAGGCCGGGTCACGACATGATGCTCGCGCGGATGCCGTTCAGCTTGAACCAGTCCTTGATCAGGGACGAGGTGCGGACATACACCGCCTCCTGCGCGTCCTTCTCGCTCCCGCCGGACTTCAGCGCCTGTTCGTAGGCCTGGCGGATCTCCGTGCCGACGTTCACCTTGGCAATCCCGCGCTTCATGGAGGCCAGCATGTCCGCCTGCCGGATGCCCGAGCCGCCGTGCAGGACGAGCGGAATACCGGTGATGGCGGCAAGCTTTGACAGGTGATCCAGGGCCAGGTGCGCCTCGACCTTCTTCTGGTCCTTCGTCGCCTCGCCCACGGCGCCGTGGATGTTGCCGATGGCAACCGACAGCCAGTCACAGCCGGATTCCTTCGCGAACCGGGCCGCCTCTTCGAGCCGCGTAAAGCCTTTGCCCGACTTGAACAGCTCCTCGTACGGCGGAAGCGGTCCCTCCTCGTGGCCGAGCACGGCGCCCAGCTCCGCCTCCACGGGAACGCCCGTGCGGCCGCGCAATTTCGGCGACTTCCCGGGTGGCGCGGATGTTGTCCTCCAGAGAGAGACGGGATGCATCGATCATGACCGAGTGGTAGCCGAGGGAGATCGACTCCTCGATGATCGCCCGGTAATCCACCTTCTTCTGGTCCTCGTCGATCACCGGCACGTGGTCCAGGTGCAGGCGCACGTGGCGGGGATCGTCGTGCCGACGGTACTCCGCCGCAACCGCCGCGGGGCTCTTCGCGCCGAACTTGACCCAGTCTATGCGGGACACCTCCACCAGGGCGAAGGAATCCTGGTCCCGCACCGCGCGGATGATCGGCTCGGTCATCGGGAGGTGCGCCACGTTGAATGCAGGAATGCCCAGGCCGAGCTCGCGGGCCTTTCGAATGATTTCGCGCGTTGTCTTCATGCCTTACCCCTTCACCTCGGCCAGCTTGCCGAATCTATCTGCAATCGCCAGTGCGGGACCCGTGGGCACCGCCTGACGCTTGACGCCTTTCGGGAATCGAGTAGTCCGCTCCGCGCAGGGCTTCCCGCCTGTCTGTGGTGGCAGTGACCGATGCCGACGAATGGGAACACTATCCCGGGCAAGGGCCTCGCGGCAAGCCACACCTGCCGAAGGGTCACGGGCGCTGAAGGACCCCGTATGGGCACGCCGGGTCTTCCTGGTAGGGATCCTGGAACTCCGCGTATGCGCGGGATCGGGACCCGCTGCAGACAACCTTGTACTCGCAGACACCGCAGCGCCCTTTCAGGTTCATGGTGTCCCTCATCCCGACAAGCAGCGGGTGGGTTGTATAGATTCTCTGCAGCCGATCGGTCCGCACGTTTCCCAGCGAAAGGGGGAGAAAGCCGCTGGGGAAGACCTCACCGTCATGGCCGATGAAAATGATCCCCTTCCCGTCACCGGTTGCGTTCAGCCGTACCGTCGGCTCGTTCACAGGTTCCCCCGCAAGGGCCCGCAGCCGCGCGGCGAGGTGGGCATACAGCTCGCCCTCCGGCGCCTGCGGATTCTTCTGGCGCTGGAGGAAGATGCGCCGGAAGTGCGGTCCTTCGGATGTTCGCACGGGGATCCCGTACCGGGTTGCCTCGTAGAGAAAGTGCGCAACCTGCTCGCACTCCTGCGGCTCCGGATTTTCCAGTGCCGATCCGCGCCCGGTCCGTATGAGGAAAAATACTTCCCAGGCAACCGCCCCTCGTTCGCGGGAGAGCTGGAAGATGTCGGCGAGCTGACGGATATTGCTGTTCATGACAGTGGTGTTGACCTGCAGCCGCAGCCCGCACGAGGTCGCGAGGCTGATCGCGTCCAGTGTTGCCTGCCATGTGCCCGGTATTTCCCTGATCCTGTCGTGCACTTCCGCCGTTGCCCCGTCCAGGCTGACAGAAATGATATCCACGCCGAGATCCTTGATGCGTTCCAGGTTTTCCCTGTTCAGGAGGGGGGTGACGCTCGCCGCCACCGCGGTATAGACGCCCCGGGTCTTGGCGTGCGCCACCAGGTCGAACACATCGGGACGCATGAGGGGGTCCCCGCCGGTCAGCAGGAGGGCCGGGTACGGCTCACCAAACTCCAGGAGTTGATCGATGAAGGCCGCGCCTTCGGCGTAGCCAAGCTCCTCCGGGAGCCGGTTCCGCAGCGCGGTTGCCCTGCAGTGACGGCAGGAGAGGAGGCATGACTTGGTGGTTTCCCAGCATACGAATATCGGCTTCTGTGAGAAATCCACGATCGAGGTCCAGGGGGGCTTCATCATGAGGTTTCCGCGAGTATACGCCGCCCAGTCGTTGTGTCAATTGCGTTCCTGAGTTCCTTGAAACAGGATTTGTCGAGGGAGTAGGATGCGCGCATGGACATCGTGACGCTCGGCGAGTTGATCCTGGACATGTTTGCCTCGGAAGCAGGCAAGGATTTCCAGTCCGTTTCCGCCTTCATCCCGGTTGCCGGGGGAGCCCCGGCCAACGTTGCCGTGGCCGCCTCCCGGTTGGGAGCGGCGGCGGCATTCATCGGCAAGGTGGGAGAAGATGCGTTCGGCCGCAGGCTGGAGGCGGTCCTGAAGGGGTACGGGGTGGAAACCCGGGGAATGAGATTTGACCGGGAGCACCGGACAACGCTCAACTTCATGACGATTCCCGATCCCAATCGCACCGAGATGCTCTTCTACAGGAATCCCGGAGCGGACATGCTCCTCACCCCGGATGAGCTTGACCAGCGGCTCCTTGCTGCCACAGCCGTATATCACTTCGGCTCGGTCAGCCTGGCAGTGGAACCCTGCCGGAGCGCGGCGCTGAAAGGAGCCGCGTTCGCCCGGGACAACGGCGCATTGGTGTCGTTCGACGTCAACTATCGCCCGGGCCTGTGGGATTCCGAGGCACGTGCGCGCGCGGAAATCATCGAGGCGCTTCCGCGAGCCGACATTGTCAAGGTCAACGAGGCGGAGCTTCGGCTCCTCTCCGGCACCGATGATGCGCCCGCGGGATGCGGAAAGGTCCTCGAGTGGGGACCTGCCCTCTGCGTCGCGACCCTTGGCCCTCACGGAAGCGCGTGGGCATCGGCGCGGAGCGCGGGCAGCGTGCCCGGATTCACGGTGGACGTTGTCGACGCGACGGGCTGCGGCGATGCCTTCATGGCGGCACTGCTGGTCCGTCTTCTCTCGAGCCTGGGCGCCTCGTCGGGCGCCAGGCGATCACGGCTGGAGGCGCTGGGAAAGGGCACCCTCATCGATGCGATGCGCTGGGCCAATGCGGCGGGGGCTCTCACCGCGCGGCGCAAGGGCGTGATGTCCGCTCTGCCCGACGCGGCGGAGGTGAAGAAATTCATTGGGACTTGATGGGCGTTGCTGAGATCCGGGCTGTCAATCCCTTCGTTACTTCCTCGCCGCGAGGTCCATGAATCGCTTCAGGATGGCCTGGGCCGGGTCCTGGGCAAGGTCCATGGCCTGCACGTTCGGCGGGATATGCACCGCCGGCTTCTGTGCCACCTTCTTTCCCTTGAACTGGGGCAGCCACCGCCGCTCGGCTTCCAGCATTTCGGAGGTCATCTCCCGGATCTCCTTCAGCGTGCATACCGCGGAGGTCAGGGGATCCATGGCTACAGCCTGGACCAGCGCCTCAGTGTCCCCGTTGATTGCCGCATCCGCGGCAAGAAGCTGCACGTTGACATTGGTCATGCACAAGGCGGCGCACTGCGTCGGAAGCCTGCCCACGCGCACCGGGTGCAGGCCGGTGTCATCGGCAAAGGTGGGCACCTCCACGCAGGCGTCGGACGGCAGGTTGGTCGATGTAGCCGTTGTTGCGCACGTTGCCCATGAACTTGAAGGGCTTCCCCGTGGCAACCGCCTCCATGATGTACGAGCAGTACTCGACGCTCCGGGGCCCAAGCTGTCGTCGTTTCCCAGTCCAGCTGGTTCTTTCCCTCGTACTTCTTCGCCACCGTGTCGCACCAGGTGTAGTAGGCGCCGCTCTGCCCGCCGAAGCCCGGCTCGTCGCAGTACATGTCCAGCGCCGCCTTGCTCTTTCGGAACCACGGCACGTACTCGGCCAGGTGGCCCGTGGTCTCGGTCATGAAATAGCCGAAATGCCGGAACACCTCGCCCCGCACCTTCTCGCTCTTGTAGATCTCGGGGCGCTCCATTGCCCTTGCGCAGCGCGGGGTACAGGTCCTCTCCTGCCCGGGTGAGCGTGAGGAACCAGTCCATGTGGTTGATGCCGCCGCAGGTGTACTGGATCTCGTCCTTCGGCACGTCGATGAACTGGGCGATCTGCTCGATCGTGGTCTGCACGCCGTGGCAGAGCCCGACGAAGGAGACGGCGCTGGCCGTGCCCGAGGGCCAGGCAGTTGCCCGCCATGGGATTGGCGTACTGCAGCATGATGGCGCCCGGCCGGGAGACCTCCTCCATGTCGCGCGCGATGTCCAGGAGCACGGGGATGCTCCGCATTGCGCGGAACACGCCGCCCGGCCCGAGGGTATCTCCCACGCACTGGTCCACCTTGTACTTCAGGGGCACCTGCCAGTCGATCTGGAATGCCTCCACTCCGCCGACCTGGATCATGACGACCACGAAGTCCGCGTCCTTCAGCGCCTCGCGGCGGTCCAGCGTGGCCCACACGGACCCCTGCACGCCGTTGTCCTTGAGCATCCGGCGGCCGAACTCCTCCATCGCGCGGAGCTTCGGTTCCGTGCGGCTCATGAGGGCGAACTCGCTGCCGGCCAGGGCGGGGGTTGCCATGATGTCGGCCATCAGCGTCTTGCAGAACACGACGCTGCCGGCGCCGATCATCGCGATCTTCTTTGCCATAGTGGTGTCTCCTTCACATGCGCCGTCGGGCGCTGATAGTCACGCGGCCGCGTCCCACTGCCCGCGGATGAAACGAATCCCCTCGGTATACAGCGCCTCGGGGCTCTCGAAGATGTCCCTCCAGATTCGGGTGGCCGCCGCGAAGGCGGGCAGCACCCGGCCGAACGCCTCGATGGTGAGCCAGTTGTCGTAGCCCGTCGAGCGCAGAGCCCTGAAGATTCCCTTCCAGTCGTTGTGGCCCCGGCCGGGGACGCCGCGGTTGTTCTCCGAGATGTGCACGTGGGTGATGATGTCGCGATGCGCGCGGATGCTTGCCGCTGGATCCGCCTTCCTCGATGTTGGCGTGGAACGTGTCGAACATCGCCTTGAAGTTCGGCATCCCGACGGCGCGCACGTGCTCGGCCACGCCGTCCATGGTCGTGAGGAAATAGGCCTCGAATCGGTTGAGAAACTCCACGGCGAGTGTTATGCCCGCCTTCGCAGCGTGCGCGGCCGATGCGCGCGCGTGCTCCGCCGCCCTCTCCTTCTCCTCGTCCGAGGGCCCCGTGCCCGTGAAGAGGCCGACGGGCTGGTAGAAGGGGCCGCAGAGGAGGTCCGACTCGAGCGCCTGCGTGCAGTCGATGACGCGCTTCATGAAATCCAGTGCGTTCTGCCTCTGCTTCCTGTCGGGGCTCAGGGGATTGTGCTCGGCGTCCGGCATGTTGGTGACCACGTCGCAGGCCAGGCCGTTGTCGCGTCACGACCTTCAGGACCCTGGCGTAGTGTGCCGGGGTCCCCTCGAGGATGGGGATTTCAACGCCGTCGTAGCCTGCACGGGCAAGCTCCTCGATGATCGGGAAATGCTGTTCGGTGACGTGGGATGTCCAGAGAAGGAGATTGAAGCCGGCTTTCATGTGATGTCCTTACTCGATTCCGAAACGTTTTTCCAGCGTCTCGTAGTAGTCGATGACCTGGCGCACCCATTTCCTCTTCATGGAATAGGGATGGTAGTAAAAGGAGCGCTTGAACCCGTAGGCAATGATGTCCTTGAGCTGGTCGGGGGCAATCCCGAAGTTCTCCAGCGCCAGGGTGAGCTCCTTCACGACGGAGGTCTTCGACATCAGGCGGTTGTCCGTGCAGAAGGTGAGGGAGAGCTTGTGCGCGAGCATCTGCCTCACCGAGTGGTCGTGGATGCCCCTGAGGGTCGGGAGAGGTCTGCAGGTTGCTCGTCAGGCAGACCTCGATGGTGGTGCGGTTCTCCGCGATGTAGTCCACGAGGTTCTCGATGTAGGCGCGCTTGTCCTGCACGCTCCCGGAGAAGATCATGCCCTCGTCGAAGAGGTGCAGGCCGTGGCCGATGCGGTCCGCGTGCAGCTTCGCCACCGCCTGGAAGATCGACTCCGGGCCGTACGCTTCCCCGGCGTGCACCGTCTTCCGCATGAAGTTCTTGTGCACGAAATCGTAGGATTCCTCGTGAGCGCTGGCCGGGTATCCCGATTCGCTGCCGGCAAGGTCGAACCCGACGATCTGAACGTCGGTGTCCCGGCGGAGCCGGACGCCGGCCCGCGCGAGCTCCAGGCTGGCTGCGCGGATCACGTCCTGCTGGCTGGAATAGGAAAGCAGCCGGCAGATGTCGCGGTAGTACGCGGAGAAGCTGTCGTCGAAGAAGCGCAGGGCGCAGACGATGATCCCGTAGTCGAACGGCGGTTCGCCGGTGCCGAGGGATCGGTTGGCCTCCTCCCGGGCGCGGCGCAGGCCCCGGTCCACGGATCGCATGACGCTTTCGAAGTCGAAGTCGGGCCCCATGTGAAGCTGCGGGGCAAAGCGCACCTCGACGTAGCGCACGCCCTCGGCCCAGTTGTCCTGGCCCAGCTCGTACGCGGCGCGCTCCAGCCCCTCGGGGTCCTGGAGCACCTTCAGGGTCCAGGTGAAACCCTTGAGGTACTCCTCCAGGTCGGCGTAGGAATCCTTGAACACCAGCTCGTTGAGCCCCTGCTCGGTGAACGACGGGAGCGGAACCTTGCGCTCGCGGGCAAGCTCGATGAGAGTCGGCAGCCGCAGTGACCCGTCGAGGTGCACGTGCAGGTCGGTCTTGGGGATTGCGCGGATGAACTCCTGGCTGTAGCGCTGCATTGCGGTAGGGAAACGGTATCGCGGGTTGCACGCCCGGTCAAGGTGGAGCTACGATGCGGCATGGAGGAATGCGACTGCATCATCCCGGCGGCAGGCCGTTCAGAACGAATGGGCAGGTGGAAACCCCTGCTGCCCTTCGGGGAAACGTCGATCATCCAGACGGTGGTGGCAGCCGCACTCCGGGCCTGCCCCCGCGTTCTGCTGGTGACCGGCTACCGGGGTGACGAGCTTGCCGATCTTTTCCGGAGCGAGCCGCGGGTGATTCCCGTTGTGAACGAAGACTGGCCCCGGGGAATGTTCAGCTCGGTACGCCGCGGGATGGCCCGAGCTGGCACTTCCCGGTTCTTCGTTACCCTCGGGGATATGCCGTGGATCACCCCGGCGGTGTACGAGGCCCTCCTCACAGGGGATGAAGCTGATGTCATTTTCCCGGTCCATGGCGGGAGGCGCGGGCACCCCGTGCTCTTTCATGAGCGCGTACGGCCCGCGGTTGCCTCGGCGGATCCCTTCACGGGAAGCATGCGCGCCATTGCCGAATGCTTCCGCGTCCGCGAGATGCACCTGGGCCGATGACACGGTGCTTCGGGACATCGACATGGCGACGGACCTGCCGTAGCGCCTACGTGCTTTTCCGCTTCCCCGAGTAGCGCCGCGCCTCCGTCGTCACGACCTCCGCCAGCACGAGCACCAGCACGACGGCCTGCAGGACGAATGTCTCCCACGTCTGGGACATTCCCAGGGGGCCCACGGTCGGCAGGTGGTCCGCATAGTGGGAGGGAATGACGCCCGCGATCTGCAGGGAATGGATGCTCTCCCCCGCAATCTTGAAGGCAAGGTAATAGATCAGGACGGTTGCCACCAGAAAGAACCAGTGCAGGGGCAGGCGCGCGCTGAACCTGATCACCAGGAACCCGATCACGACCAGGAGCAGCAAGGGCAACGCCTACCCCGGCAAGGAGCTGCACCGGACCGATGCCTGACTCGATCCCGATGAGCAGGACGACGGTTTCCGCGCCCTCGCGGAGCACGGCAAGGAGCGCAAGTGAAAAAAAGGCCCAGGTGCTCCCGGCGGCGATGGCCCTGCTGGCCTTTTTTTCCATGTAGCCGGACCACGCCTTCAGGTTTGCCCTGCGATGCAGCCAGGCCCCGACGGTCATCATCAGGATGACGGAGGCAAGCCCGACGCCCCCCTCCAGGACCTCCCGGGTGCTCGCCGCCCCGGCGGTAGAGATCACCAGCCCGAGGAGGAGCGCAAGCCCGGCGCTCAGGAGCAGCCCGGATCCGGCCCCGGCCCAGACCCACAGCGGGGCATTGCCCGGCGGGTGACTTCTTGAGCATCGCCAGCAGTGCAGCAAGGACAAGGAGGGCTTCCATGCCTTCGCGCAGGAGGATGAATCCCGCGTCCCACGCCGTGTATCCGGCAGATGCCCGGATCTCCTCGATCTGCCCGAGCATGACCGCCAGCACATCCATGGCGGGCGCGCGCGAGCCGGGGCCCGACATGATAAGGCTGGAAGCACGGGTCATCTCGGCCTCGAGCCGTGCGTAGATCTCCGGGGACCGGCTCTTCACGCCCGTCTCGACGACAGGCCAGAGCCCGACAAAGCTCTCCATGAGATCGCCGGCCTGGTCGTAGTGTCCGGTAGCAAGAGAATCGCGCACCTGGGCGAGGATCGTCCCGAGACTGTCCACGCTGCCCGTGGGCGCAGAGGCGGAACCGGCCTGCGCTTTCCCGTATTCGCCAGCGGCCTGTCCCAGCTCGGCCAGCGCCGCGGCTGCGCGTTCTGCCTCAGGAGGATCCGCCTCCATGGCCGCCTCTGCGCGCGTCGCAGCGACCTCGATCCTGGCGTAGACAACCGGATCCCCGGCACGCACAGAGTCCTCAACCGGGCTCCACAGACTTTCGAACGTCTTGAAAACAGACCGGGCGCCGACGAGGTCCGCGCTCTTCAGCCGGGCGAGGGACCGGGAGGCCATGTCCACGAGAGGCACGAGGACTTCCTGCCGTGGCTTCTCGGCGGCGAACGTCAACGCGCCGGAAGCGAGGATCATGAGGGCAATGAGCAAAGAGCGCAGCGGGAAATGGCCTTGCCGGCGCTCCACGTACCCGGATCTCATCAGTTGTTCTCCTGGAATTGATACCTGACCAATTTAGTCATAAATAAGATGAAAAAAAAGCTCGAAAAGCCCACGCTCCTACTTCCTGCGGTATTTTTCATCGTACTCCACCATCCGCTCCACCTTGCGCGTCGAGCCGCCGCCCTCGAACTCCGACTTCAACCACGCGTCAACAATCGACTTTGCCAGCTCGGGTCCGATGACCCGCGCTCCCATGGTGAGAATCTGGGCGTCGTTGCTCTTGCGCGCGCGCTCGGCCGAGTACGTGTCGTGGCAGGTGGCCGCGCGGACGCCCGGGACCTTGTTCGCCGTGATGGCCATCCCGATGCCCGTCCCGCACATGAGGATGCCCCGGGTGTGCTTCCCCTCGGCGATTGCTTCCGCCACCTTGACCGCGATGTCGGGATACAGCACCGGGGTCATGTCATAAGCCCCGTAGTCAACCACGTCCACGCCCTTGCCGCCGAGATACGCTTTCAGCATCTCCTTCAGATCGTACGCGGCTTCGTCGGCCCCGATTGCGATTTGCATCTCACCCAGTATAACCGTGAGCTACGCAGTCCGCAATGCGCCGCATTCCCGGTTCGGCACCAGACGGGGCCGGACGGAAGCCCCGGCCTCCAGCGTTTCTGCCGAGCCCTTCAAGCGCAATGGCCAGGGGTAGCTCGGACATTGTGGAAATCGACGGGTTTTACGGGAAAAGCGTAAAAAATGTCGTTTTTCACAATGAAACGAGGGCCCGTCACGAGGTTTCAGGATGCCAGCGGCCAGGACTTGTCAAAGGCTAGAAAGCGACCAGGCCGAACCTGCGCAGCTTCCGGAACGCCTTCGTGGCCTCGAATGGCTCGCCGCCCGATGCGTCAAGGGCGGTCAGCAGCTCCGTCATGCCGCTGAGCATGGCAGAGCCTCGGCCGAGCTCGGCGGCGAGAATATCTGCGCGGGCAGGCTCGATCTCGACCTGCTGGAGCTGGTTGCGGTACGCCCAGGTGAGCCGCACGCGTCCCTCAGCCGTATCGTTCCTCATCAGTCTGCCGCCGAGCCACACCGCAGTGCGGCCGCGACCGGCTGCAGGGGCCCGCGCCTGCCGTTCGGCTGCGGCGGCCAGCCTCTTCACGTGGTCTTCCGCAATCCGCGGCCGCGGCACGCGGAAGTCGAACCAGTCCCGGACGGGCCGGTCCAGATCGGAGCGTTCCATCCAGCCCTCCAGCCCGGCCTCCAGGCCCGGGCCATAGCGTTCAAACTCCCCTTCCCCCTCGAAGGACAGGTCATTCGTCCCGAAGGTCCATGCGGGCTCGATGACCCGCAATGACGGCCGCGCCCCTGCGCGCCACTCGGCATACAGCGGCGAATGCCGCGTGAGGATGAACCGGTGCCAGAACGCGGAAACAAGGAGCCCCTGCGCGAACATCTGCCGCACGATTTCCATTGAGTCCACGATGTCGTCCGCGGACTGCCCCGGCCACCCGTAGATGAGGTAGGCGTGGGCAAGGATTCCGTTGCGCTTCAGCGCGGAGAGGGAGGCCACGATGGACCCGAGGTCGATGCCCTTGCGCGTCTGCTCAAGGCCGCTCTCGGTAGCCATCTCCAGCCCGAATGAAACCCCGATGAGCCCGGCCTCGGCGAGCAGCGCGCAGGTGTCATCGCCGAAACGCCTTTCCAGGCGGGCGTTGCCCCAGAAGACCAGGGGCCGGCCGTGGCGCAGGTTCGCAAGACCGAAACGCAGCAGGTGGCCGACGGGCATGGCCTCGTCGACGAAGTGCACCCCGCGCTGCCCGGTAAGGCGGGACTGCTCATGCAGGTGCCCAAACAGCGCATCAGGGGCTGAGGGGGCAAAGCGCGCGATGTACTCAAGCGAGGTATCGCAGAAAGCGCACCGGCGCCAGTAACATCCGTAGGCCAGCCGCGCCTTCAGCCACGCCGCGCCCGACCAGAGGGCGTGCATGGGGTTGGTCCCCTCGACGATGCGCACGTAGCGGGAAAAGTCGAAGTCACGAAAATCGGGAAATACCTCCCGGATGGCGGCGTCTTCGAAAGCGCGGAGCGCGGCGGCCCGGGCCGGCTGGCGCGTCTCGTAGACACGCTTCGGAGGCAAAGAATGAAAGGTCACCGGCGTCGAAACCGTGGGCCACAAACCGGTCCCCGCGCCGCACGATGGTCTTGAAAAGGCTGTCGTCCGCTCCGCCGAGTGAGTCCAGGATCCCTGCAAGCCCCGCGTAGCCCGCGTCGTAACAGAGGTAGTCGATGTATGCAAAAATCCCGGGATCGCGCAGCGAGCGAAGCTCAGTTGACACGTATCCGCCCCCGAACGCCACGGGCAGCTGCCGCCCGAAAGCGCGCCTGGCCTCGTCGGCGAACACAAGCGCTCCTGGCAGCGTCCCGGGGAACGGGACGGTGACGCACACGAGGTCCGGTGCGGGCATGCCTGCAAGCGTTTCTCTCACCAGCGGCCGGAAAAAAGCCTGGAAAATGAAGCTGTCCCGGGAGGCGGACTCCACCACGGAGAACTCCGGCTGCGAGGATGCCTTGGATTCGGCATAGCGCACGAGAGCGAACTCCGGGTCCAGGCTGAACGTGATGAAGTCGGCAAGGTCCTCGACGATGAGGCTGGCGAGCATCGGGGCGTCAGGGGCGCCGATTTCTCCGTCGTTGGCCTCCAGGAACCCTTCCGCCCGGTGCCCCCAGGGCACACGGCGCGCGGCGGCCAGCTCGTGGGCAAAAGCATCGTCGCCGGTGGAGAGCAATCGCACCACCGCATCGATCGTGCCCGCGTACTGCGTCGGCATTCGAGAGGTAGCGCAGGATGTTCGAGCGAGTCGGGGCGTCGAAGCCCGCAAGACGGGCGGGAAGCCGTATCTCCGCCTCGGCGAACACCTGCCGCAGGCCGGGCGCGCAGAAAACGCGGCGGAACAGCTCGATGGACAGGTCCAGGCACCGGGCGTCGTGGCCCTCCCGCCGGCAGAAGGAGGCAAGGTATGCAACGGCCGGGTAGGGCGCGTTGAGCTGCACGAACGGAGGCTGGACCAGGAGAACACGCATCCCCCTATTCCAGCGGGATGTGATGCACGGCGGCTGGGTTCGTGAAAAGCATTTCCTCGGCAACCGTCCCCACGGCCTGGAAGTCACCGTGCATCACCGAGCTCTCGTCCTCGACCAGCGCCGTGAGGGCGTCCGCCAGGGCCAGCCGCATGGACTGGTATTTCGCGGCAAGCATCTCGACGAACCGGGCATCGGTGAAGCCGCACGCGATGGACGACAAGGGCCCCATGCTGAGCTGATCATGGATCATCTGCGCGATCTTGTGGCGGCGGAAGAAGTGCCACCACGGGCCGGCGGAGATATTGCCCACCTGCTTTGCCGCGTTGGCCATGTCGGAATACAGCGACTCGTGCGCGCAGATATATTCAAAGTGAACGTTCGGGAAGCGGATCCAGACCGGGTATTCCTCCTGGGGAAGCCGCGGGATGGCAACCGGAAGGGATTGGATCTCGCGCGACCAGTCCATGAAATGCCGTGCCCCGCCGCAGAGCTGGATGCAGCATCCGAACCGCGCGCCCGCTTCCTTGTACTCCCTCCCGATGTCATCGAGGGCCTCCAGCATCGACTCGGCAACGCAGGAGATGACCTGCACGCGGAGGGACGCGTCCAGCTGGGCCTTGTGATGGCGAAAGGCGTAGTCAACCGAAGCCCTCGAGTACGGCGCGCTGAATCGAAACTCCTCCGACTGGAAGCCGTCAACATACAGGATCCGGCTTTTCGGGTTCGTGCGGGGGCTGCGAAGGATTGAGAAGAAAAAGGCATGGACCGCGTCCTTCAGCTGGTCAGCCGAGGATATTTCGCGCCCCAGGTATTCTTCCAGGTGCAGGAGGTATCTCTCGGCCTGGAACTTGTGGCCCTGCGTGAAGAGCCCGAAGTCGGTGGCGCGCTCCGGCCAGAGAAATCCGTTGAAATCGAACATCGACCATGCCTCGTGATGCGTTGACAGGGAGAGATCAACCTGGCGCGGCCTGACGGGCGGCGTGAGGGGAATCTTGTCCCGGTTCTCAATGCTGGTCACGTACGCCCTGACGTGATGGCGGGACAGGACGTTCGTTGAAAACAGTGGATCGCGACGAGCCCGTTCAACGGACCGCCAGACCAGCTCCAGGTTGGCGGGATCCAGCGGATCGATGTCCCCGGTCACCCCGTCGTAGAGACGGAACATCAATCTCAGCCACCCCGCGTACTCCGAGAGTCGGCTGTCTCTCAGCTCCTCCAGGAGAAACCTGCCGGCCTGCTTGCGCGCGTCGGTGGAATTGTCCCCGATCAGGCTGATTGCATGGTCCAGCCTGCCATTCGAGCCCTCCACGATCTCGGCGAACCAGGAGTAGAACAGGGCGTGGGTCGGGTCCAGCATCGAGCGGCGGAAAAGGCGCCCAGCAGAAACCGCCTGGTCGATCACCTCCTGCGATGGTCGATTGAAGGCGGCCTGCGTGCCGGAAAGGTTTGCCGCGGCCATCGCGGGAGTGAAGTCAGTGACGTCGTCCTGGATATGCGTGTGGGCATCCACGACGGGCGTCTCTTCGATGATCCGCGAAACGCGGTGCCAGGTCTCGCTTGGGAATGTCATGACCGGATAAGGTATGCCGGGTCCTCCCCGCGTTCAAGGGCGGGAGAGTCTGAACGACCTCAATGAACGGCCCTCCTTCATATGTGCGGCAAGGAGAGCGAGTCCCGGCCGGCTGTGGAGAAAGAACCGCTTGTATGCAGGGCAGAGGGAGTTGAGCCCCGGCTCCCCGTCCGGCGTGATTTTCGTGCGGTCCTTCGGGCAGCCGCCGTTGCAGGAGGGCAGGACCTCGCACTCGCGGCACGCGCGGGGAAGCGAGTCACGCTTGGCCTGCCCGAAGCGCCTCAGGCGGGGGTCCGCCATCATGTCCGGGAGCGCCCGTTCCCTGATGTTTCCCAGCATGTGCTCCGCGTCTACGAAGTGATCGCAGGCGTACAAACTTCCATCGTGCTCCAGCACGGCGACATCCCCGCAGGTTTCGCGGTGAACACAGAGGGCGTGGGCAATGCCGTAGATCGGGCGCAGGGCTTCGTCAAAGGCCTGGATGACCATTCGGCCGACGTCTTCCCGCATCCACCTGTCGAAAACGCGGCAGAGGAAATCACCGATTGCCTCCGCTGAGGCAGCGGCACTCTCCCCGCCGAGGGGAAGGAACTGCAGCCAGGTTACTCCCATACCGCGGAAGAAATCGTACATCCTGTCAGGCTCCGCGGCGTTGCGGGCGTGGAGGACACAGAGGACATTGCACATCACGCCGCGCTGCTTCAGCAATCTGAAGGAGTTGGCAACCCGGAGATGGGTCGCCCGTCCCTCGACGGAAATCCTGAACGCGTCGTGGAGGTCCTCCGGGCCGTCCATGCTCAGGCCGACGGAGAATCCTTCCTGGCCGAGAAAACGTGCCCACGATTCATCGAGGAGGAGACCATTTGTCTGAATCCCGTTGGTGATGGCCCGACCCGGAGGGCAGGCGCCTTTCTGGATGCGCACGATTGTGCGGAAGAAATCCAGGCCCAGGAGTGTCGGCTCACCACCGTGCCATTCGAAATGGGTTGTCGGGCCCGGGGAGGCCTGCAGGCGCTGAACGATGTAGCTGCGCAGAAGATCTTCCGACATGCGCCAGGGTCCCGGCGAAAAAAGAGCGGCTTTCCGCAGGTAGTAGCAGTAGCCACAGCGCATGTTGCAGGCTGGGCCCGCAGGCTTTGCCATCACCAGGAAATCCGACGGGGGGCCCATGCCCAGGCGCCTACCCGCCGAGATTCCTGAGGAAAAACGTCATGAGCCGGGCAAACGAATCCCTCGCGGCGCGTACGTCATACGCAGGTCCGTCGTCGTTGAAAAAGGCGTGGGAAGCCCCGGGGTAGATATGATGCTCGAATGATTTGCCGGCCTTGCGCATTCCCTCCTCGAATCCAGGGATACCCACGTTGACGCGCTGGTCCTTTTCTCCGTAGAACGCGAGAACAGGGCACGAGATCCTGGCTATCCGCTCAGGAGACGGGGCGCTCCCGTAATAGATGGCCGCGGCAGACAGCTCAGGCTCCTCGCAGGCAAGCAGGGCCGAGAGGCCCCCGCCCATGCAGAATCCAACACATCCCACCGGCTGCTGCCGGGTTTCCGGACGCTCGGTCCGCAGGTAGCGCACCGCAGCTCGAAGAGGGCCCACCATGCCCTCCAGGCGTCCCGGCCCGGCGGAGCCGAATATCTTACCGAAAGTCTCGCTGACCTGCAGCCGCTCGATCTCGGGCAGCTTCGCGAGCTCCGCGTCCCTCACGGACTGGTCCATCATGGCACCCGGAGGCAGCCGCCGGATGAAGTCGACCGTCGTACCGATCCTCTCGCGGCTGAGTGCCGCAGGCCTCTGGCCGTTGACGGCGAACAAATCGGGCGCAAGAGCAACGTAGCCCGCGGCAGCGATCCGCCGGGTCACGTCCTCGATCTGTTCGTTCACTCCCCAGGCTTCCTGGAGGACGACCACGCCCGGCAGGGGCGCGGCGGCCCGCGCCGGCATTGCCAGATAGCCCGCCTGGTCGCCATACCTCACCCATTCGCCTTTTATCGCCATGGTTTCCTCCCGATCACGCAGTGCTGCGAGCCCAGAATAGAACAGTCATTTGCCGATGTCAAAGAATACCCCTAAGCGTTGGCCCAGTCGAAGAAGCGCGACAGGAGCGCATAGTACACGACCACCGCGCCGTAAAAGCCTGCGAGGTAGAAAAGGGCGTTGCGATCTCCCTGGGCGCAGAGAACGTGCTGGCGCATCACGCAGCCGCCGGCGATCACGGAGAACACCCCGATCAGGAACCCTCCCGCCAGCGTGGCGAGGAAGAAATTGTTGAGCAGAGAAGAAAGCGATGCGCGGCTCGCGTCCCCCAGGCGCACCAAGGAGAGGGCGGGCGCTGGAGAAGGCTCGCCGGATGCAACAACCCCGGGCGCGGGCCGCAGGCCGGGAGTTGCGCCATACTCCGGCGCCCCCTGGTGGAGGAGGCCCAGGGCCGCGAACACGGAAGTAAGCACCCAGACGGTCGCAAGGAACGAGAACAGCCCCGTGAGAAGCTCAGCGTCCCGGACGAGGATCCAGTCCCGCAGGCCGGCCACGAAGCACATCCGGGACCGCTGGGCCAGGAAGCCGACCGTACATCCAATACCCAGGAATACCAGTGAGAGGAGGACGGCACTCATTGCGGTCCCCTCCCGCGGGCGGATCGGAGCCTCATGAGAAGGGTGGCCGCAGCAATGCCGCCAGACATTCCAAGGAGAGCCACGATGCCGTAGATCTCGCCGTAGCCGGCCCTGAGCACGATACGGGTCGGGCAGCCGAAGATCACAATTCCGATCGTCATGACCAGGAAACCCAGCGCGGCAGAGAGCAGGGGCTTGTCCGCCTTTCTCGGACGGATCTCGCGATTGAGGCGGGCGGCGACGAGCGCCCCGACGAGAACCCCGGGAGAAGTGAGCATGAGCGCGCGACTGGCCACCTCCGTGGCCTGGAACCTGGTGAGGAACACCGAGTTGACGACGGTGTTCACGAGGTCACGCACATGGCAGGAAAGGCAGAAGGCGTACGCGGAAGGCGGGGAGATCGGGAACACGACGTCCGCCAGAACGAAGAGGCTCCCGGCCAGTACGCCAAAGATCCATGGCTTCAGGTAGCGCCTTGGTTTCACGAAGAAGCCTCCTCAGCGGCCGGGCCTCGACCGGTAGAGAGCTCTCATTTGCCCGCAGCCCGCAGGGAGGCGAGCAGAGTCATGTTTGAAAACCACGACTGGTGGAAACAGCTTTTCGCAGCCCTGGTGCCGGGGAGCACGACTTTGTACGCCCCGTCAACCTCGGCGACGGCAAGGTCCTTGTCCCAGCGGTAGATGAGGCACGCCCCGAGCATCTGACCACTGGCGTGGACGCCGGACAGCCGTGCATGTGTGCGGGCCTCCACCGCGCGCGCTTCAGGGCTGTCGGGGGCCGCTAAGAGTGTGACCGCGCGGATCCCGTTGAGCTTCATCCCGTCACCGATGTCCTCCTCGCAGCGCGACACAAACTCCTTCTCCGGCGTCCAGCCTTCGGGGGCTGCGGCAGCCAGCACAGCGTCCCTGTAGGCAGTCTCCCGCGCACCCTTCCAGACCGGTTCGACGGACAGCCCCCAGGCCTTTTCGTATTCGCCCTTCGCGATCAGCTCGTAGAAGGAAAGGACTGTGGACTCGGGGGTGCCGTTCGGCGCAGGGCCCGCTGCAATTCCAGACAGGAGGAGGTCGGTCTGCAGAACGGGGGTACCGGAGGACAGGCGAACGATCGAACCGATGGCGATCGCGCCCAGGATCACCGGGAGAGCCGCCTTCATGTACTGTCAGGCCCTCCGGTTTCGCAGCTCGTCGATGGCGACGGCCGCCACGATGATCGCCCCCGTGATGACCAGCTGGTACTGGGTGTCCACCGCCATGAGGCCCATCCCGTTCTGGATGAGACCGAAGATGAGCACCCCGAACAGCGCCCCCACGAGGTTCCCCACGCCGCCGGAAAGACTCACCCCGCCCATGACAACCGCGGCGATGACCTGGAACTCGAATCCCTGCCCCGCCATGTGGTTGGCCGAGCTCAGGCGGGACGCCAGCAGGATCGCGCTGACGGACGCGAACAAGGAGCACAGCACGAAGGCGCTGAACTTCAGCCTCTCCGGGTTGATGCCCACGGCTCTTGCGACCTCCGGGTTGCCCCCGACAGCATAGAGCCTCCGCCCGTAGGTCGTGCTGCGCAGCACGAAAATGAACGCACACGTGATGACGATCATGAGGATCGCCATCACAGGAAGGAAGCCGAAGAGCTTGCCGTTGCCGATTTGGAAAAAGAACGCGTTGTTGGAGCTGTCCGAGATCGGCACCTTGCCGGTGGCAAAGTACACGAAGCCCCGCAGAAGGTAGTACATACCCAGGGTGACGATGAGTGAATTGATCTTCAGGCGCGTGACCAGGAGCCCGTTGACGACGCCGATCAGCACTCCCGTGAGGAGCGCCGGGACCACCCCGAGCCAGAAGCTGCCCGTCCTGTTCATGATGATGAGGAGAGGAAGGGCGACAACCGCCTGCAGGGAGCCGATGCTGATGTCCACTTCTCCCGTGATCAGGAGCAGGGAGAGGCCGACCGCGGCGATCATGGTCAGGGATATCTGCCCCAGCACATTGGACAGGTTCCTCACCTTGAAAAAATAGGGAGATCCGATGCTGAAGAACACGAAGAGAAGGACAGCGACGGCAAGGAGGCCGAGCTCGTTGTACCGCATGACGCTGGCAAAAACCCCCGGACGCAATTTCGCATGCTGCGGGATCATGGTCTCGCTCCTCCTACGCAATGCCGGCGGCCAGGATCTTCTCCTGGGTCGCGCCATCCCGAGGGAACTCTCCGGTGATGCGCCCGTTGCTCATCACGAGGATCCTGTCGCTCACGCCGAGAAGCTCCGGCATCTCCGACGTCATCACAAGCACGGCGAGCCCCCCCTTTGCGAGCTCATCGATCAGGCGGTGAATCTCCGCCTTGGCCCCCACGTCGATTCCGCGGGTCGGTTCGTCAAGGATGATGACGGTCAGGCGCTTCATCAGCCAGCGTGCCAGGAGGACCTTCTGCTGGTTCCCCCCGCTCAAGTACTCCACTTTGTGCTTGAGGGATGGCGTCTTGATGGAGAGCTTGTCGACGAACTCCCGTGAACGAAGGCCCTCCGCGCCTGTACGGATATAGCCAAAGGAGGAGAAATCCCGCAGTGACGGCAGGGTCATGTTCTGGCTGACCGACATCTGGAGAACGAGGCCCTCCCCCTTGCGGTCTTCCGTCAGGAGGCCGAGCCCTGCCCGGGCGGAATGCGGCGTGGATCCCGGGTGCAGCCGGATGCCCCGCACGCTCACCTCCCCCCCGCTTACCCGGTCCAGGCCGAAAATCGCCTTGGCAAGCTCCGTGCGGCCCGCGCCGAGCAGGCCGAATATCCCCACGACCTCACCGGCGTGCACGTCGAGGCTCACGTCCTTGAGCTTGGATTCCGTGCAGAGGCCCCGGACGCTGAGGACTTTCTCCCCGCGGTCCGCGTGGGTCCGAGGAAAGAGGGTCGTGATCTCCCGGCCGACCATGTCGGTGACGATTGTATTCGGGTTCGTGGCCGAGATTTCGCGGGTGGAGATTCGCATGCCGTCCCGGAAGACCGTGACGCGATCGCACAGCTCGAAGACCTCCTCGAGCTTGTGGCTCACGTACAGAACCCCCTTTCCCATCTCCTTCAGCCGGCGGATCACGTCGAAAAGCAGCTTCACCTCGTTCGGGGTCAGGGCCGAGGTGGGCTCGTCCATGATCACCACCTTCGCCTCGTGGGACAGCGCACGCGCGATCTCGACCATCTGCTGCTGGGACACCGTGAGGAGACCGACCTTCATCCCGGGGTCAAGGTCCAGCCCGATGGAGTCCAGGATCTCCCGTGTGCGCGCCCGCAGGGTCCTCCAGTCGATGGTCCGGCTCCTGTGAAGCGGGAATGATTCGAGGAATACATTCTCCGCCACGGAAAGGCCCTTGATCAGCGCGAGCTCCTGGAAGACGACCTTGATCCCCATCTGGAGCGAGTCGTGCGCGCTGCGCAGTTCGCGCTCCGCGCCCTCGAAGATGATGCCCCCCGAATCCTTGCGATAGACGCCGGCCAGGATCTTGATCAGTGTCGACTTGCCTGCCCCGTTCTCCCCGACAAGGGCATGGACCTCCCCGGCCCGAAGGCTGAGGTCGACTCCGCCCAGCGCCCTGACCCCGGGGAACTCCTTGACGATGGAGCGAACCTCCAGCAGTGTACGTGCCTCGCTCATGCCTCCCCCTCAGGTAGTGATGATCCGCGCCCGGGCTGCCTTGCGCTTGTTGTCGAAATACACAGCGACGATCAGGACGAAGCCCGCAACGACGATCTGCAGGTCCTGGTTCCATCCCAGGAGGATGATCCCGTTGTTGATGACGCGCAGGATCATGATGCCGATGAGCGTACCGACGAGGGTGCCCTCGCCCCCGCCGAGGCTGGTTCCGCCGAGAATGACGCCGGCAACCACCGAGATCTCGAACCCCTGACCCGCGTTCGGCTGCCCCGAGTTCATCCGCGACACGAGGATGATCCCCGACACCGCCGCGAGGATCGAGGCGGCCATGAAGGTGGCGATCTTCAGCCGATCGACATTGATCCCGGAAATGCGGGCTGCCGTGGCGTTTCCCCCGGTGGCGTACAGCCTCCGTCCCATAACCGTCCGCGTGACGACGAAGAGGAACACGAGGTAGAGAACGGCCATCAGAAGAATCGGGATGGGAAGAAACCCGATGTAGCCGTTGCCGATCTGGAAAAACGCGTCAATGGAGTGGTAATTCTGAACCGCGGCGGTGTGGTAGATGTACACGCCGCCGCGCAGGGCCATCATCATGGCAATGGTCCCGATAAGGGAGTTGACCTTGAGCTTGGTCCGCACCACGCCGTTGAGAAATCCGGTCAACGCGCCGAGGGCGAGACCCGCGGTCACTCCGAGGGCGACGCTGCCGGTCTGGTTGATGACGTTCATGGTGACGACGCCGACAAAGGCCACGAGAGACCCTATGGAGAGGTCTACCTCGCCCGTGATCAGGAGCATCGTCATCCCGATGGCCGCGATGATGTCCATGGAGCTGTCGCGCAGCACGTTGAGGATGTTTGTCGAGCTGAAGAACTTCGTGCTTCCGGCCGAAACGAGCGCGCAGATCAGGATCAGGACCCCCACGAGGAGCGCCTCGTTGAAGAGGATGACCCGGCTGCCGAACCCGCGCTTCGCCGCGCCGCCCGTGCTCATCATGTCTGGCCTCCTTCGAAGCTCCCCTCCTCTGCCGAGGAGGGGAGCGGACTCACACGGTCATGATCTGGGCTAGTACTTCGTGGCCTTGGGCTCGCGCGGGATCTTGTTCACCATGTCCCAGTTGATCGTCCGCACTTCCCCGTTGAGGGAGTAATACTTGTCCCAGGTGTCCGCAGTGAGGGCGAAGGTCGGGGTCACCCAGTGGGCGGGGACCTGTTCCTTGTTGAAGAGCTTCACCGCCATGTTGATGCACTCGTAGCCGACGGCTTCCGGGAACATGGCGGCCTCGACCTTGTAGGGCCCGCCTTCCTGCATTGCCTTGATGAACGCCAGGCCCTCGGAGCCGGTGCCGCACACCACGAGCTTCTTCGTGTCCAGCCCGGCGGCCTTGTACGCCTGCAGGGCGCCCAGGGCGGAGTCGTCGTTGCAGCCGTAGATGACGTTGATGTTGGAATCCTTGGTCAGGGCATCGGTTGCCACCTGGAGTGCCTTGTCCTTGAGGCCCTGGCCGTCGATGCGGTGCACGACCTCCGCACCGGGAATGATGGAGTGCATCCCGTCAACGAACCCGTCGACCCTCAGGATGCACGGCCGGAGCATGGGAAGGTCGACCGCCAGGATGCGGGCCTTGCCCCCGAGGTTCGCCTTCACGTACTTGGCGGTCTCGACGCCGCCCTTGAACCCGCAGTCGTAGTCGCTGATGGCCACGATCGTGGTCATGCCTTTCACGGGGCTTCCCTCAATGACCAGGGGGATGCCTTCGGCCTTCGCTTTTTTCACGATTGCCTCGGCCCCTTCCTGCTGCACAGGGGTGATGATCAGAACGTCGACGCCCTTGGCCATCAGGTCTTCCGCCATGGAGACCTGCCGGGCCATGTCGAGGTTCGCATCAGCAACCTCCAGCTGGATGCCCAGCTGCGCTGCCCGGGCTTTCATGCCCCTCAGCTCGGTCTGGTACCACTCGTGCATCATGTAGTTGCCGACCCAGCCCACTTTCGTGGGCACCTTGCCCTGGGCGAACCCGAAGGATGCGGCAAACAGCACCAGGGTCACGACCAGAAGGACCGTCACGATTCTCCTCTTCATTTCATTCCTCCTCCAATCTCTTGTCAGAAGCCGTTCAACGAACGGCCGTTGGACCGGCGATAGAAGGTCAGCGGATACTTCCCGAACTCCCGGGCTGTTTCGATGTATGCCCGGATGTTTTCCAGGGGGATATCGTCGTGAAGGCTATGGTCGGTTGCCAGCACGTACCCGCCCCCCGGTGCCGCGATCCGCAGGCACTCCAGCGCCTCGCTCTTCACTTCCTCTGGAGTCCCCGAAACCATGGTGGTCTTGTTGTTGATGTTCCCAATGGGGCAGAGCGTTGTGCCGTATTTCTGCTTCACCCGGGCCAGGTCCATTCCGGCGCCCCGCTCGACGGGGTGGAACGCATTGATGCCGCTGGCCACCAGGTCGTCGAGCACCTCCCAGAGGTTGCCGTCATTGTGCATCATCACGGGGAGCCCGTACCCCCGCATCCCCTGAACGATCTGCGCGAAGGGCTTCACGAAGAACCGCCGCAGGTGCAGAGGCGACATCAGCAGGCCCGTGGAGCCGCCCCAGTCGTCGGCCAGCCCGAAGGCGTGGACGCCCCCCAGCTCATAGGCGAGCCGCACGGATTCCAGCGCCCAGGTCACATAGGCGGCGTTCATCTCGTCGATCAGGTCAGGGTCGTCGTAGACCAGGAGAGAGAGGGTCGCGAGATCCGTGAGGTACCAGTACATCATGGTGAAGGGCCCCAGGAAACCCGCGACAATGGCGATCTGCGGATCATTGGCCTTGACCGCCTCCCGGATCATCTTCAGGCGGATGGGGGAGCGGGCGTCCGGCATGCGGTAGTTCTTCCAGTCCTCGCGGTTCTTCACCGGCACGTCGGTCTGGAGCATCACCGGCCAGCCGTTCTTTATGTACGTGACGCCCCACTCGTCCTTGTAATGCGATCCAAGCGGGTGCGGCTCGTCCTCGAAGCCGCAGTAGCCGTTCACGGGGATGAACTGGGCGTCCAAGCCGAGGAGAGCGGCGAGTTTCACCTGGCTCTCCCCGTCGTAGAGCTCTGTCGTATAGCCCAGGAGCTCCTTCTGGAGCCGAGGGCTGAACAGGAAGTCGAACACCGGCACCCGGTCCGGTGTGCCGCCGTTCAGGGCCGTGACGAACCGCTGGTAAGCCTTCATGCTGCCTCCTTCAATACATCGACTCCACGGACGCCTCGTGAATCTTCAGCTCCGCCGCACGCATGACCCTTTCCCGGCTTTTCATCACACAGGCTCCCTGCAGGAATCCCGAATAATCAGGCGCGGCTTGATCAGAAACTGCTGGCCCCGCGGCTCCTGCCTGCCGTCCAGCATGTGCAGGAGACCGGTAGCGGCGATCTGTCCCATCCGGTACTTGGCCTGGTGGACCGTTGTCAGGGGTACGCGCACGAGACCTGCCAGGGAGATGTCATCGTAGCCGATGACGGATACCTGCCGGGGAACCTCGATTCCATAAGCAAAAAGACTTTGCATCGCGCCGATGGCCACCGAATCGTTGGTCGCGAGGATCGCGGAGGGAATCCCGTTCCGGTCCGCGGACTTGAGGAACCCGTCCATGAGGCGCGTGCCGTCCTGCCGCCCGACGGCGGTGTCCAGGATGACCTGGTCGGCCAGTGGGATCCGGCGGTCATCAAGAGCTCTGCGGATCCCCTCAAACCGGTCGCGGGTCCCGTGCAGGTCCATGTTCCTTAGTATCACGAACCTCCTGTGCCCCAGCTTCAGGAGATGCTCCGCGGCCAGGTAGCCGCCGGCCAGATTGTCACTATCGATCCAGTTCGTCTCCGCATCGTCGGACTTTTCGTTCATGACGAAGAACGGCACCCTGTGCTGGCGCAGAAGCCGGATGGAGGGCGAGTCCAGGCCGACGGGGGTCAGCAACATGCCGTCGACCCGGTTGCGCAGCAGTGTCCGGGTCAGGTCCAGCTCCGCCTGCTCCACGTAGCCAGAGCTCGCCAACAGCAGGCAGTAGCCGGCTGCGTTGAGCACTGTTTCGATCCCCTTGGCAACCTCCGTGAAGAAGGGGTTCATGATGTCTTCGAGGATGACCCCGACGGACAGTGTCCTGCTTCGCGAAAGGTTGCGGGCGAGGTAGTTCGGTTCATAGTTCAGCTTCCGCGCGGCGGAGAGAATGCGCTTGCGCGTTGCGGCGCTGATGCGGGTCGAGCCGCTCAGGGCGCGGGAGACGGTGGACTTGGAGACCTCCGTCTCCTGGGCGACATCGCCCAACGTAGCAGCCTTCTTCACATGCCTACCCGTACAACCCCGCGATCTCCACGAGCTCCTGCACGCGGCTCACCCGGCTCTCCATACCGTCCGGAGGCACCTGGTCCGCCACTCCCAGGACCATCCGCCGGTCCGTCCTCATCACGGTGAGCACTTCCTTCACGTGGCGGTCGAACTCCCGGTCATTCACGAGAGGCGTGAAATACAACCCCGGGATTCCCCCCCAGTAGATCGTGTTCGAGCCGCCGCGGTACGAGCTCCAATCGTGGATGGGAATATCCCCGACGGGCCCGGGCGTCATGGCCTCGATGAAGCTGAGCCCGACCGAGCTCTCCTGCCGCAGCAGCCCCGCCAGCGTCCCGTCCATGTGGATGCAGGAAAACTTGTCCGCTTCGATGGTCTTTCGCGACCAGCGCGATTGGAAATCTCTGAGATATCGCTCGAAGAAACGCGGCCCGACGACCTCGGCCGAGAGATTTTCCGGCATCATCAGGATCTCGGCCGGGCTCTCCAGGGCGACCTGGGACGCCCGGTCCAGGGACTCGGTCAGTGCTGCGAACGTGAGGTCGAAATCGTCCGGAGCGTCGGCCTGGATCATGGTCACGTTCTCTATCCCCGAGTCGACCGCGACCATCCGCATGAACGGGCTCCGCGGCAGGTAGCACAGAACGACACCAACATCTCCCACCTGCCTCCGCCGTTTTTCCGCGAGAGCGTAGTCAGGCGTGTAATGGGTGTTCGCGTACAGAAACGCGTACGCCTCCAGCTCTTCTGGACTCTTCAGAAGCCGCTCCACGGGAGCCTCTGAGTACGTCGTGTCGCTCCACAGCCAGCACTCCCGCAGCGGGCCTTTCGGCGTCCTGACCTCCCGGTAACGCCGGTTGCCCTCCCTCCACTCGCTGATCTCGCAGTTCTCTGTTTTCTCCCGGAAAGGGAAGTAGCCCTGCAGGTAGAAACCGCACCGCAGTGCGCGATGCCATTCGATGTAATCGTCGCTTTCCTTGTAGTTTGTTGGTCTCTCGCCCCGGCTGATCCGGGCAGTGGCATAGTAGTCCAGGTCCCCGAACCAGGGAACCATGTCCGCCTTTTGCCCGCGCAGAACTGCAAGGACGCGCTCGCGGTGGGTCATCCCCGTGCTCCTTCAGGGGCGAACGCTCCCGTCTCATCGTCGCCATGCCCCATAGTCTGTGCAACCGGTTGCGCAGACTATGGGGCATGAAACGCCGGTTGTCAAGAAAAATGCTGACTGGCACCACGGCCGGACCCCGGTGAAGCAACCCTCTCAGAACTCCCGAAGGCTCTCGTCAATGCCCTTGCGCATCTCGAACCACCAGTCCAGGGCCGCTTCCTTGCGGTCGGCATCGAATCGCGCGATCCAGTCCAGCAGCTTCGGGTCCGTCTCTCCGTCCACGTCGCGCAGCCGGGTAAGGAACGTGCGGACAAAATCGACGTCACGCTCGGACTCCCAGTACACGGAGGCGTTGCGGGAGTTGATCCTGGTTGCGGTCACCGCCGTGGCGGCAAGCAGCTCGTCCTTCATTCCGTAGAGGCTGCCGAAGATGTCCGGCACCGTGTCCTCGGCCCACCCGCGGTGGAAACGGCAGAATCCGGCCGTGTCCATGACAAGCTCCTTCTGGAACCGCTCGGCGCACATCCGTCCCAGCTCGCGGGGCGGCGCAAAGGCCTGCCCGTAGTACATGTAGTATTTGCCCGCGATGGCCATGGGCGCGAGCACTCCCGGCGTCCAGTACTGGTTGGGAACCATCCATCCCTGCCGGCCGAATGACATGAACACAAACGAATCCAGGAGACGCAGGCGGCGCTCGCGCGAGAGCCGCCGTCCCCACTTCCGGGCGCCGTCGGACATGTCCATGACCCCGCGCTTTTCGATCATGGAATCCAGAAGCTCCACGCCGAGTGCCGCATTGTGCGCTGAATCCTGGACGGGATCGAATCCTTCGGCAGTCCACCGGGGAATGCCTGAGACCCCGAGGTCCTCTTTTGAAAGCGTTCCCGCAGCGAGCAGGTCCATCAGCCACGCAAGGACACCCCCCGCGGAGATGCCGTCGAATCCCAGCGAGTCAGCGTGGTGGCACAGCTCTTCCGCGGCACGCTGATCGAAGATGCCGCAGAGGGGACCCATGGCCTGGTACGGCTCGTAGTCCTTCTTGAAATCGTCCTTCATCTTCTTGCAGACCGCGGCACAGGGCTCGCCGCAGGTATGTTGTCGGCGCGTGACGATGGTTTCCTCGTTGAACTGCCTCAGGTAATGCCCGATGATCAGCCGCTCGTACAGTGCAAGACGAGTATCCTCGGGATCAAAGATCGTGCGGTAGTTGAACGCCATGAGCCGTCCGCCGACGGTGGCGTAGTTCACTCCGAAGGTGCCGCCGGTGTTGAACTTCGGGTCAAACCGGTACTTCGTGGTGGCTTCCAGGTCCTTGGCGAGCAGCCGCTGCTTGTACTTCGTCTCGAACCATGCATCGGCCACCTTGCGGTCCCGGAAATCTTCATCAACGTAGGTGCCGCCGTAGATGATTGCCGCGATCCCGTGCTCCCGCAGGAGCTTGCTGCCCATGCCGCCCCTGCCGGCCCAGGTGTCAACCGCGCTCAACCGGCCCTGGCTGATCGGAACGGAAACAATGCCTCCCATGTCGGTTGCCAGGGCGGCGGGACCCGTGGCAAGGACACGGGGATCCGTGGCGTAGCGTTTCCCGAACTTCTCATAGACATGATCCAGCATTGCGTAGACCCCGCCTCGACCGGACTTCCAGATGGAAAGCGGATCCAGCGGCTCCAGCTCGACCTCCACCTCCTCGCCGCCGCTTCGATTGAGAAACAGCACCGAGGGGACCGGGCACTTTCCGATGATGGACACGGAGTTGATGCCCAGATTGTCGAACACGAGGCCCGCGCCGCCCATGGAGGAGACGTAGAACCCACGCCAGCACGGGGAAAAACCGGTGACGAACAGGCGGTTCGAGCCGGGGAAAATGGAGCCGGCCAGGAGGCCGACCCCGATATTGATCGACTGCGTTCGGGATGAGAGATGAAGCCCGAGGTCAACAGGACCGAAGAACCTGCCCACCGGGTAGCGGCGCACCCTGTAGAAGCCCGTCTGCGCGTCCAGCAGCAAAACCTTCTGGTCCATGGACTGCCTCCTAGGTCACGCGGGTTTCCGACCTGTCCAGGAGCATGGACAGCGCCGCCCGGGCGTTGGGCATGCGCGACGCAAAGATCATGGCGGCAATGATGTACGGCTTCCAGCTCGCCTGCCGGTACAGCGGCGTGCGGAACCGATCAAAGACGTCCGCCGCCACCTCCCCGCGCGCGCAGCTCACCCCCGTGATGTCGGCCGGCAGGCAGTGCAGGTACAGGGCGTTGTTGGTCTTTGCCATCAGCTCCCGGGTGCACTGCCAGTCCTGGAAGCGCGCGTTGTTTTCCAGGCATCGCTTCTCCAGCTCCTGGAGCTTCTGCCGGTCTCCGGATTCCACGAGGACGGTGCGCTCTTCCATGACTGAAAACGGCGCCCAGCTCTTCGGGTAGACGAAATCTGCGCCATCGAATGCTTCCTGCATGGACCCGCACACGCGGAATCCTCCGCGTGCCTCCCTGGCGAACTTCCCTGCCTTGTCCACGACATCCGGCATGAGGGAGTACCCCTCAGGATACGCCAGCCGAACGTCCATCCCGAACCGGGTGAACAGCCCGATGACTCCCTGGGGCACGGAAAGGGGCTTTCCGTAGGATGGAGAGTACGCCCACGTCATGGCGACCTTTTTCCCCTTCAGCTTCTCCACGCCCCCGGATTCCGAGACCAGGTGCAGGAGGTCTGCCATGGACTGCGTCGGGTGGTCGATGTCGCACTGGAGGTTCACAACGGTGGGCCGCTGCTCCAGCACGCCGTCGCGATGCCCCTGCGCCAGTGCCTCGGCCACCTGGAGCATGTAGGTGTGGCCCTTGCCGATGTACATATCGTCGCGGATCCCCACCACCTCGGCCATGAAGGAAACCATGTTCGCCGTTTCCCGCACCGTCTCGCCATGCGCGATCTGGCTCTTGCCCTCGTCCAGGTCGGACACCGTCAGGCCCAGGAGGTTGCACGCGGAAGCGAAGCTGAACCGGGTGCGGGTGGAATTGTCGCGGAACAGGGACACGGCAAGACCGCTGTCGTACACCCGGGGGGAAATGTTGCTCGTCCGCAGGGCTTTCAGGACCAGGGCGACCTGAAGGATGGTCTCCAGTTGCTCCCGGCTCTTGTCCCAGGTCAGCAGGAAGTCGCGCCCTTTCAATTCTCCCAGCGCACCGGCGGAAAGGCCGTCGATCATGCGGTGGATGTCGTGCGCGGTCATGGCAGCCATCAGATCCTCCCCAGTGCAGCAAGTATCTTCTCAGGGACCATGGGCCAGTCGCGGATCCAGACGCCGACGGCGTCGTGGATGGCGGTTGCAAGGGCGGGAGCCGCTCCGTTCACGCTGATCTCCGCAACGCTCTTGCCCCCGAAGGGGCCGAAGCGGTCCTCGGTCTGGATCATGCGGACGCCGGAAATCCCGGGGCAGCTCCTGGATCATCGGCACCCCGTAGACGCCGAGTCCGGTTGTAAGGCACCGCCCCTCCTCGTCAAATATCATTTCTTCGTAAAGAGCGTGGCCGATTGATTTCAGCACGCCGCCGTAGACCTGGCCCATGGCCAGCTCGGGATTGATCGGCGTGCCGCTGTCATGCACGGCGTGGTAGCGGCGCACATCGACGGCGCCCGTCCGGGAGTTCACGGCGACTTCGCAGAAGTGCGCGGCATAAGGAATGGCGTTGTCGTGGGAGGTGAAGGAGGCGCTTCCCACGAGGTCGCCTTCCCCGTGGCCGGTGGCGCAGCGATGGGCAAGCGCGGCGAAAGTGAAGCTTCCCCGCGTACCCTTCAGCACGCCGGGGTGCTCCAGCGCGATCCCTTCTACCGGCTCCTTCAGGACCGCGGCCACCATGGCGAGCATCCGGTCCGCCGAGGGCCTCTGATGCCTTCAGGACCGCGTTGCCGGTGAAGTAAGTGCCGCTGGAGGCATAGGCGCCCTTGTCGAAGGGTGTCGTGTCGGTGTCACCTGTCAGAACGGCGACGTTCTCCACGTCGCAGCACAGGGTCTCCGCGGCGATCTTGGCCAGCACGGTGTCCAGGCCCGTGCCGAGGTCCGCGCCGCCCGAGAGGACCATGAACGTTCCGTCGGAAAGAAGCCGCACATCGGCGCAGGCCTGGTCGAGGCCCGGGAGCCCCGAGCCCTGCTGGATGATGGCCACGCCCTTGCCGATCTTCACGTCGGGATCCTGGGATCGAGCGCGCTGCATCCCAACTCGATGCTCTGCCCGTCCCAGGGCGAGAGCCTTGTCCAGCCCGCAGCTCCCGACGGTCACGACTTCTCCGGGCCGGCCCTCGCCGAGTGACTTCAGGATCTCCAGCACGTCCCCTTCCCGGACCCGGTTCTTCTCCAGGAACGCCAGGTGGTCGATTCCCAGCTCGGCTGCAAGCTCGGCGGCGGCCATCTGCACGGCGAACGACCCCTGCGGCGCGCCGTAGCCCTGGTAGGCGCCCGACGAGACGTGGTTGGTGTACCAGCTCTTCACCTCGAAGGAGACGTTGTCGCAGCGGAACAGGGGCAGGGACTTGGAGCAGGCATTCATGGGCACGGTGAGCGCGTGGTTGCCATACGCACCGGTGTCCACGTCGGCGGTGAGCCGGATGGCGGTGATCGTGCCGTCCTTCTTCCCCCCGATCTTCACCGTCACATCGAAGGGATGCCGCGTCGTGGCGGCGATGAACTCCTCTTCCCGCGTGTACTTGTAGAAGACGGCCCGGCCCGTCTGCAGCGTGGCCCAGGCGCAGACGTCTTCCAGGAGGATGTCCTGCTTGCTTCCGTAGCCGCCGCCCATGCGCTCCTTGATCACGCGGATCCGGTTCTCCCGGATGCCCAGGACACGCGCCACGATCCTCCGCAGGTGCCAGGGCACCTGGGTGGAGGCGTGGATGACCAGCCGGTCGCCGTCCATCTTCGTGTACACGACGTGCGGCTCGACGGGCGTGCACTGCACCTTGCTGGTCCTGTACGTGCGCTCGATGACCGCATCCGCTTCCGCGAAACCCTTTTCCACGTCGCCGATGGAACCCGCGGCGCTGGCGGCGAGGTTGCGGCGCGGGTCCGAGCCGATGGAGAGCTCGCACCGGATCTTGTCCAGCTGGTCGCCGTGAACAAGAGGCGCGCCGGCGGCCTTTGCAGCGTCGATGGAAAGTACCGCGGGAAGCACTTCGTAGTTCACCGACGATGCAGCTTCAGCGCTGCCGCCGCCGCGTGCTCGTCCTCGGCAACGACCGCCGCAACCCGGTCCCCCACGTGGCGGACAACCGGGCTGAACATGCGGAAGTCGTACGGGGACGGCTCGGGAAAGCCCTGCCCTGCCATGGTGTACAGGAAATCCGGGCAGTTGGCGTGCGTGACGATGGCAACGACCCCGGGCAGCGCCTCGGCCGCGCGGGTGTCGATGCCCCGGATCCGCGCATGCGCGTGCGGACTGCGGAGCATGAGCAGAACGCAGCTTCCCGGTTCCACCCGGTCCTCGACGTACGCTTTCATCCCGGCAACGAGCTTCGTGCCGTCAACGCGGCGCCGGTTCTTGCCGATCACGCGAAGGTCGTCCCGGAACTCCTCGGCAACCGGCAGGGTGAACGCGGGATCCGTCCTGCGGCGGCGGCGCGAGCTCCACGGCGAGGTAGAACTGCTCGTCAGCCGGTGGCCCTGCTGAACAGGCCCGAGAGCGCATCCGCGACGTCTTCCCTCGGTGGGCTCGGGTGATCGTCGCAGCAGCTCCTCGATAAGGAGAGCCGCGGCTGGACTGGTGAATGCGGACTGCACGACGCCGGCATCCAGCATGGCTCCCTGCAGAGCGGAGAGCCTCCCGTTCTCCATGAGGCTCTCCACCGTCTCTATCGAGTGCCCCTCCGCCTGGCCGGCAACCATGAGCCCGGCAAGGACCGCCGTGCCGTCGAAGAGGATCGTGTCTGCCCCGGCGAAGCCCTCGCCGTCGTCGGCAGCGCGCACCGAGGGAATGCCGATCCGCTGGAGCAGCGCCTGCAGGCTCTCTCCCGGCTCTGCGGAAACCGCGCGAACGGCCCTGTTGAGGGTAAAAGTGATTCTCATCCGGCGACGGAAGCCAGCAGGTCGGCGACGAGGACGCCCGCCATGTACCGCTTGTATTCCACGGAGGCATGCAGGTCCGGCACGGGGAGAACCCCGCGCGCGCGAGCTGCTCGATTGTCTCCCGCGGAGGGAGGGCCGCGCCGGCCAGACGGGTCTCAGCGTCCTCCAGCCGCACGAGATGACCGCGGCAGTCACTCACCACGATCACCGGGGCCTGCAGCCGGGGAGCCGCCGCGCGCGCGCTCACCGCGGCCACCAGGGACCGCGGGCTGTGAGACGTGCGGGAGACCGCGCGGACGGCGGCGAGGAGAGAATCCGCAACCGAGAGGCCGAGGATGAGGCCGGTGCTGCCCTGATCGAGAAAACTCCGGATGGGCACGGGCTTCTTCTTTCCCGCAAGGGTGACATCAGCGCCGAGTGCGATGAGCGCCGGGATGAGGGCGGAATCCTCCGGGAGGAGCCCGAGCTCGCCGCCCACCGTGACCATGTTTCGAAGAGTCCGTGACGCGGTCAGCCTGGACGCCGCCCGCAGGGCGCGTCGGCACCAGGCTGCTGTCCACAAGCTCCTGGAAAGTGACGGCTGCACCGACGTGACAGCGCCCCGCTTCCGCCCGGATCGATGTCCAGCCCGAGATTCTCCAGCGACACCAGCGTCGTGACGTGCTCCGCCTTCCCGGAGTTCAACCACGTGCCGCCGCCCAGCTAAGCCGACCCCGGGGCAGACCGCGCCTTGACCGCTTCGGCCACGGTCCTCGGCCGCACGATGTCGGTGATCATTCGTCGATTGTACGACACGGAATCATGATTTGACAACCCGAGCGCACTTCTATAGAAGGAAAGAACATGCTCGACTACACGCTGGTGTCCGCAAAGGCGACTTACAGGCTGCTCACTCCACAGGACGTTCCCATCTTCCTCAGGCTGGCTCAGGCCGCTTGGGCCGAGAGGCGGGATCTCCCGCCCTTCGACCCGCAGCGAGTCCTCGCAACCGTGAAGGAGCTTCAGCCAGCCAGGGGCAAGGGCTCGGTCTACGTCTTCGAGCGCGAACAGAGGCTGGCAGGGTTCTGCTACCTTGTGAACTGCTGGAGCAGCGCGGAGTGCGGCACCGTGCTCGTCGCGGATGAGCTGTACGTCGAACCGCATCTCCGCGCGCTGGACCTGGCCGGAGACTTTCTCCTGCTCGTCGCGAAAGTTGCACCGCAGGGGTCCACGTCGATCCGTATCGAGCTGGCCAACGGCCGGCCGCGGGACCGCCTCGCGAGCGCCGCCGCGTACGCGAGGCTTGGGTTCCGCAAGTCGGGGCGGGACGTGCTTTCGCTGAGGATCAAGCGCGCATAGGAACGCGAACACGACGAACTGTACATTTCGTCGTCGTTTCGACTTCCTCACCAGCCCGAAACGCTTTGCCTTCCGCTCGCGTTGCGGAAGCCGTGGTCATGGCGCGGGTTTTTCACTATCATGGAGCAATAATCCCGGAGGACACCATGGAATGGCGTGCAAGCCACATACTCGTCAAGGATCGGCAGCTGGCAAATGAGCTCTTGAAGAAGATCAAGCTCGGGGCAAGCTTTGAGGCAATGGCCCGGGAGCATTCCACGTGCCCTTCGAAGTCGCGGGGCGGAGACCTTGGCTGGTTCGGGCCGGGCAAGATGGTTTCAGCGTTCGAGGCAGCCTGCAAAAGGCTTTCCCACGGCTCGCTCAGTGATGTGGTCTCCACCCAGTTCGGCCACCACATCATCAAGCTGACGGGCAGGAAGGAGTAGCGCCTCGGGGCTGCCGCGCGGGAGACAACCGGCTGCAGGCAGCCCGGAGTGGGGGCTCAGGTCCCCGTGAGTCGCCCGGAGATCTGGTTTGCTTTCCGGACGAGCTCCTCTTCGTCCACGCCGGTGAGCCGTCCCTTGTCCACAACCACCCTGCCGTTGCAGATGGTATACTCCGTTCCGTGGTTGTAGCCCGCGAACAGGAGGGCAGCGAACGGATCCGAGAGGCTTCCGCAGTACTCCAGCTTCCCAATGTCGAAAATCGCCAGGTCAGCGGCGAACCCCTCTTCAACCTTCCCAATGCCTTCGAAACCCAGCGCCTTTGCGCCCGTGACGGTGGCCATCCTCAAGACGTCGCGCGCGCCCAGCGCGCCGCTGCCCCTCCACACCCTCTGCAGGAGGAGGGCCTGGCGCATCTCTCCAAGGAAATCGGAAGTGTCGTTGGATGCCGAGCCGTCCACGGCGAGTGCAACCGGAATCCCGATATCCAGCATGTCGCGCACCCTGCAGACCCCTGAACCAAGCCGCATGTTGGACGACGGGCAGTGCGCGATGTGCGCGCCGCGCGCGTGGAGGGTTGCAAGCTCCTCGTCGTTGAAGAAGATGCCGTGCGCGTAGAAGACGTCCGGCCCGATGAACTCGCATCGTTCCATCAGCTCCACGGGCCGCACCCCGTACTTGGAAAGGCAGTACGTGTCCTCGTCAGCAGTCTCTGCCAGGTGGGTGTGAAGCCGCACTCCGTGCCGGCGCGCCAGGCGGGCGGACTCCAGCATCAGCCGTTCGCTCACGGAAAACGGGCTGCACGGGGCCAGCACGATCTTCCGCATGGCCCGGGGGGACGGGTCGTGGTAGGCGGCAATGGCGCGCTCGCTGTCGGCGAGGATGGTCTCTTCATCCTGCACCACGCTGTCCGGCGGCAGCCCGCCATCCTTCTTGCCCAGGGACATCGAGCCCCGCGAGGGCGAAAACCTCATGCCCATCGTTTCCGCGGCCTTGAACTGCAGGCCCGGAAAGTCGTCATGCACTCCCCGGGGATACAGGTAGAGGTGGTCAGTCGAGCAGGTGCACCCTGTCTTCAAGAGCTCGCCCATGGCGAGAATCGACGACCAGTACACTGCCTCCCCGTCGATCCTCTTCCAGATCTCGTAGAGGTAGACCAGCCAGTCGAACAGCTTGGCGTCCTGGACCGCCGGCAGGTTCCGTGTCAGCGTCTGGAAAAAATGGTGGTGCGTGTTGACAAACCCCGGGACAACGACGTGGTGCGAGCAGTCGATGGCCCGCGCATCCTGCGGGAGCGGGATCCCGCGGCCGATCCGGGTAATGGATCCGTCCACGATGAGGATGTCGGCGCCGCGGAAGCCCTCGGAATCTGCCGAGGACTGGATGTGGAAACAGTCCTTCAGGAGCAGCGAGCTCATGGTCCACCTCCGCCCTCAGTCCTCGCCTTGCGCCCGGGTGAATCCCGGGACGCCGTCGAACTCGTTGAGCTTCTCCACGTGCATCCAGCGGTGCTTCGCACCGACACGCGAAAGAATATCGATGATCTGGGCCTCTCCCAGGTCTCCCGAGGGCTCGCGCTGCATGAGCCTGCAGCGGAAGTGGTCCACCGTGTCCGTGATCGTGCCCGTAGAGGGGTAGATCTTGGTGCCGCGGCTGTCCACCATCTTCAGCTCCACCGGGCTTCCCGTGACGATCTCGCTGACGCTCCTGCCCAGCTGTTCCACGGGCAGCGTTGACTCGACGAACACGTCCACGCCCACGACGCGGCGCCTGGATGGCTTCACGAAGTCAGGATCGGAGGACACTGACGGAAGCGTCAGGGTGCGGTACTCCCGCACCTTCGCCTGCTTCGGCTTCCTGCCCAGCCTCGCGATGACCGCCTCGGTGAACGCGGTCGTGGAAACCGCTCCGGTATCACCCACGACATCGCGGGTGAGCACACCGTCTTCCAGCGCGGCGAGGACCCCCTGCTCAACTGCCACTGCCGCGGACATCTCGTTGATGTGACGGAGCATGAGCGCGGCGGAGAGGATCATGGCGGTCGGGTTGATCACGTTCTTTCCCGCGTACTTCGGCGCCGAGCCGTGGACCGCCTCGAAGATTGCAACGTCCGCTCCGATGTTGGCCGACGGCGCGAATCCCAGCCCGCCGATCAGCGCAGAGGTGAGATCACTCAGGATGTCGCCGTTCATGTTCGTCGTGACGATCACGTCGAACTGCTCGGGCTTCTTCACGAGCTGGTGGGCGCAGTTGTCCACGATGATGTGCTGCGATTCGATCTGCGGGTACTCTTTGGCCACTTCCTCGAACGTGCGCTTCATCATGCCTTCGGTCAGCTTCATGATGTTGGCCTTCGTGGCGCAGTGCACGCGCTTCCTGCCCTCGGCGAGTGCCACCTCGAAGGCAAGCCGGATGATCTTTTCGCTGCCCTTGCGCGATATGAGCTTCAGGCACTGGGCCACCCCGGGCGTCTGCATGTGCTCGATGCCCGCATAGAGGTCTTCCACGTTCTCCCGCACGATGACGAGGTCGATGCCCCTGCCCGAGTACGGTGTGCGCACGCCGGGAAACTCGCGAACCGGCCTGATGTTGCCGTACGTCTCGAAGAGCTTCCGGAGGGTGACGTTTGCGCTCTTTTCACCGAACCCAACCGGTGTCTCCAGGGGTCCCTTCATGACGACGCGCGTCTTCCTGATGGACTCCAGAGTCTCGTGGGGAACGCCGGATGCGATGCCCTTCTTGAAGACGCTTGCCCCGGCCTGACGTTCCTCCCATTCCACCCGGGCACCCGCGGCCTCCACGATGCGGCGCGCCGCGTCGCTGACCTCCTGGCCAATCCCGTCTCCCGGAATCAGCGTGACCAGCGTGCGGCCCGACGGCGTCACGTGCACTTTTCTCTCCACGTAAACCTCCCCAATGGTGTACGACCAAGGTACTGCGGGTGGCAGGGATCGGCAAAGCGCGTCCAGCTATTTCCAGACTCCCTCTTTCCTGAGAGCTGCCGCCGCCTGCCCAGCCCAGTTCTTCTGCGCCCTCGGGTTGGCAGGGCTGGGGTGAATGATTGACATCACCCGCACGTCTCCCCTGCCCGTCCTTTCCAGAACGGCCCGCAGGCGGCGTTCGGCAAAAAGCCCAATGCCGACAAGCCAGTGCGGGCGCAGCGCGTCAATCACATCCGAAAGGAACCGGTCGCAGACGGCAAAAAGGCCTGCCTGGTCCGAACGGCAGATGTGGTCAGGCGTCAGGTTCCGCCCGGCGGCGTCCAGAAACATCAACGGGCAGTAGTTGGAGACGAAGGAGTCCCGCGCAAATCTCTCCGCAGTGCCGAACACATCCCGAAAGAGACCCCAGAGACGCTTCCCGCTTACCTCGCTGCGGGCGCAGTCGAACCCGCTCACCGGGACCCGCGGGTGCGCGTGAGCCGGGGCACGGACCTTCCCGAGGATCCCAAGCCAGTCCCTGGCGGAAGAGATCTCGCCGAATGGCACTCCCGTCTGGGTCATGCCCCAGGGTCCCGGGTTCATGCCGAGGAAGACGACGCGCTTCGGTCCTGCCGCGTACCGCGCAAGATACATTTCATGACATCCACGCGCATAGACCAGCGGATTGTAGACGCAGCTGACGGGCGGCTCGAATCGGAGTGCCTCGGCCTCGCGCCCGAGCCGCCGTGAGGCGGTGAGGAGCCGGCGCACCGTCAACTCCGAGCCGGGCGCGTCTATCACGGATAGGGGGGTCTCACCGCGAGCCCGACTTCCGCCGGGCGTTCGGAGCCCGGTGGAGCGGCGGCAACCGCAAAATGGTCCTGCACGCGAAGGATATCGCCGAAGCTGTCCCACAAGTCTCCGGACGTCCAGTGCGGAGGATTGTTCCTTCGGCTGACACCCGAGTTCATCGCCATGGCGTTGTTGATGATGCGCCCCTGCGGATCGTAATAGTCGCGGGGATGGAGGAGGTTCATCGCCTCGACGGTCACGCCCTTCACGATGTGCTCGTGGACATAGTGAATCGTGCCGTCCGCGTCCACCGACAGGACGACCCCCGCGTGCGTCCGGGGATCATCGTCGAGCATTCCGTCTCCGTTTGCATCCCAGGTGTTGTCCCAGAAAATGATGTCACCGGCGCGCGGGTACAGGTCCCTGTGGAGCACGTTCAGGGCCGCGAGGCTCCGGTAGAGCCTGCCCACGCCGTCGCCCCGGTAGCGGGGAAAGTCCCTCTGCACGTCGATATCCATTCCATAGAAGATCGCGCTCACCGTGCCGATGCAGTCCAGGATGAATGTCCGGCCGTTGACCTCTACGACCGATTCCGGCGCCCTCCCGATGAGCGTTTGCGCAGACGCGATGACCGCCTTTTCGTCCGCTGTCAGCGGCTGGGCGATCTGCTCCCGTGCCGCGGTACGGCGCCTGCTCGTCGGCCTGCCGCGGCTCCGGCGAATCCCAGGGTGGAAAATCGCCCTGGCCCATCTCCGCAAACGTCGCGCAGCCGGTGAGCGACAAAGCAAGAACGAGAAGGATGATGCCGATGCCTGCGGGGACCCTCGCTGTGCGCTTCAATTCAATGACAAGTATAGTGACCATTCCTGGCAATCTCAAACCGTGCGGTTCAGGGACGCCAGTCCCACTCGTCGGCGCAGATAGCGGGCAGGGTGCGGCTCGCTGCCCGTTCTCCCGCCCACGAAAGCATTTCCGGACTTCTCCCGGCGCCCGTGAGCAACAGATCGGGCCTGATCCGCATTCCAACGCGGGGGATGTCCAGCCGGTCCGCATCGAGGCAGGTGAGCACGGTGATGTCCGCGTCTTCCTCGGGACCGACGGTATGGCTGTCGCACGCGCCGACAAGCTCCGACAGCTGCCCATCATCAAGACCGGTGAGCTCCCGCAATCGCCACGCCAGCGCCGCCGCCCGCGGCCCATGGTCCGGGATCCCACCCGTCGCTCCGTCTGCAGGCATCGTGGAAGATTGAAAACATCTCGATGACGGCAGCGTCAGCCCCGGTAACGGCGGAAAGGCGCCGGCCATTTTCGAGCACCCTCCCCCAGTGCGGCACGCCATGGATGCCTTCGGGGTCCAGCCTGTATTGTTCCAGGATCCGGGGCAGGAGCTCCCGGGCGGCGGGCGGCTTGATCACCGGCGGCGCTCTGACACAGTGTGGGTCACCGCATGATCCTTGTGCTTGGGCCTTTCAGGCTTTCTTCTCTTCCAGGGTGAGGGGAAGCAAAGCATAGAACGCAGCGGCCGTTACCAGATCATCGATTCGAGTATGCTCGTTCGGGGCATGAGCCTTGTCCTCATCGCCCGGGCCGAACCCGATGCAGGGAATGCCGTGCTTCCCGCAGATGGCCACGCAGTTGGTGCTGAAAGTCCACTTGCCGACCTCGGGCAGCCTGCCGTTCAGGGCCTGATAGGCCGCCTTCCCGCCGGCAACGAGGGGATGATCCTCGGCAATCTTCCACGTGGGGAAGTACAGGTCCTGTCCGTAGCTGGCGCCGTTCCATCCCTTGCCGTCATACCATGGCATCGACACCTTTTCGGCGTCCGGCGCCCATGGATTCCCGCACCTGCGCGAGGGCCTGCTCCGCGGTTTCTCCCCAGGTGAGCCGCCGATCAAGGTACAGCATCCCCTGGTCCGGGACGGCGCACTGGCTTGGCCCGTGCACGTCGATCTTCGAAACGACGACGGTTCCCTTGCCGAGGAACTCGTCAACGGCAAGCCGCTCGTTCATCTTCTCCATGGCCAGCGCGGCACGGGCTGCCTTGTACGCTGCGCTCTGTCCCCTCTCGGGGGCGCTGCCGTGCGCGGAGACGCCGCGGATGATCGCCTCGATCTCCATCCTTCCACGGTGGCCGCGGTACAGCCGGCAGCTCGTCGGCTCCGTGGAAACCGCGTACTCGGGCTTCAGGCCTTCCTTCTCGATGAGGTACAGCCAGCACAGGCCGTCGCAGTCCTCTTCGAGAACGGTGAAGGTGAAATACACGCTGAAGTCACCGTCGTACCCCAGTGTCTTCAGGATCCTTCCCGCTGTGATCATTGAGGCGGCCCCGCCCTTCTGGTCCGCGGTGCCCCGGCCGAGCACCAGGCCGTCGCGCACGATGCCCGAGAAGGGGTCGGTAGTCCACCGCGACGGATCTCCCACCCCGACGGTGTCGATGTGCGCATCGAATGCGAGCTTCCGCGGCCCCTTCCCCACCCGGGCGATCACGCTGCCCAGGCCGTCGAAGCGTACCTCGTCGAAGCCGGCGTCCGTGCAGAGAGAAGCGATCTTCCGGCAAACCGCCTCCTCCTTGCCGCTGAAGGAGGGGATTCTTACGATTGTGGAAAGGGTTTCTGCCGCGGCGTCACGGAATTCCCCCGCAAGGCTGCGGATCGAGGCGCTTGAGATCTGCATGCACGCGAGTATTACGCGGAATCGCGCAGCCACGCAAGGCTGCGCTGGAAAGCCTCTTCGCGGGAGACGATCGGGTGGTATCCCAGGTCGCGCTCGGCTTTTCGATGCACGAAGGTGTGGTCCACGCAGGTCTGTATCACGGCGAACCGGTTGAAATTGGAAAAAGGCGCAACGATCTCCGCGACGGCGGCCAGCCAGTACGCCAGCGGGTACGGGATCGAACGGCGGGGCACGCGGCAGGTCGAGCGCCCGCAGGTAGCGCTCCATGAAATCGAAGAGGTTGTCCGCGGGAAAATGATCACCGATGAAGTACGCCTGCCCGTCAGCCACGGATCCAGGCTCCAGACGTCGGGCGGCAAGCACGTGCGCGTGTGCAACGTTTTCCGAGTAGGCGTGGCTGAACCGCGCAGACCCGTTGCCCAGCCGCAGGGAGACGCCATTTCGCGCCATCCCGATGATCGTCCCGAGATGGTAGCGGTCACGGGGGCCGTACATTCCCACCGGCCGAAGGGCGCACGTGGCAAGCTCAGGTCCGGATGAGCCGAGGATCATTTTCTCCGCGATGATCTTGGTGCGGCTGTAGTCATCCCGGGGCATCACGGGCGGGTACGGCAGAGACTCATCCCCGTCCACGATGGGCTTCCTGCCGTCCACCACGACGTCCATGGAGCTGGTGTAGACCAGGCGCCGCACGCCGCGGCGGCGGCACGCGTCCAGCACGTTCGCGTTGCCCCCGACGTTGACCTCGTCGTACAGGCCTTTCGGCGTCCGGACGTTCCACACCGCGGCCGCCGTCTGGAAGACCACGTCCATTCCGTCGCAGGCGCCCAGGACGTCTTCGCGGCGGCGGATGTCCCCGATCCGTGCATCCACGTCGCCTTCCGGACGCTCGGGGAGCGGCTGGAGGTCGAGCACCCGCACGGGGGTGCCCGCGGCGACGAAGCTGGCGCACGATCTCGAAGCCGAGCATGCCCGGCGCCGCCGATGACGAGGCAGGGACCGAGACCCTTCATCTCACGCTCACCTCACGCTCACCGCGTGCGGCGGGCAGGCCTGCACGCACTTCATGCACGCTCGTGCACAGCGTCGGCCACATGACAGTCATGCGCCACAGCTTGCGGATCGCAGGGATCCGCCTCCTGCGCCCCGAAAGTCTGGTGGAGCAGGAACACGGCAGGGTCGCAGGCCCGGAGACACTTGCAGCACGCGCGCGGGTCCACCCCGGTGCCGTCCCCGCAGAGCTGCATAGTCGATGGCGATCCGTGGCCAGCCGCACTCTCAGTACTTTCCCTTGCAGCCCGGCAACCGTGTCACGGGGAACGAGGAACAGCGCGCCCGTGTCGCAGACGTGGCGGCAGACGCCGCAGCCATAGCAGGCGGCTGGCATCCACCCGGGCACAGCCGGTGGCGCGGTCCACGGGATGGCCTTGAAGGGGCAGCGGGCAACGCACTGCCGGCAGCCGCGGCAGAGACCGTCGTGCAGGCGCGCCACGTACTCCGCCTTGTGGATGGACATGATCCCGAAGTCCACGCGGGGGCGGATGCCCGCGCATTCGGGGGACTCGCACGAGCAGAGGTTGTTGATGTACGGGATAGGGGCCGTACCAGATCGTGCCGATGTATCCCTTCTGGTTGTGCTCGGTGAACCGCCGCACGGCCTCCGCCCGGGTGAGGTGGTACTTGTCCTTTTCCGGGATGAATCGCGGCAGCTTGTCGATGATCTCCGACATCACGCCGAAATTGATGCAGCAGGATTCCTTGAAGCCGCGCGTCATGTAGCGGCACATGCAGTTCTTCTCGATGATCGGCTCGGCCGCGCACTTCAGCAGTATTGCAACGCCATCCTCCAGGGGCACCACCTGCCCGATGTGTCCCTCGGGGCGGAACGGATTGCGCGGCGGCCGCGTGCTGTGCAGGAGCTTCTCCGCGGAACGCTTCACCAGCCTGCCGATGATGGGCATGCGAAAGACCCGGTCCATTCCCGCTGGGCTGATGCCGGCCACCTTGCGGACGGAGATCTGCTCGAAGTTCCTGTACTGCTCCAGGAGAAACTCGCGCAGGTTGTACTTGCGGGCGACCTCCTCCGAGTAGGCGGCTCGCGTTGAGGTACCATTTGCCCCCGGATCCGTGCTTCATGCAGTGGTCACACATGGCGGCTCCAGTTCGAGCATAGACTGTCTTTGGCATAGACGATCAAGGTAAGACTGAGCCTGCACCGGCGGCCCGTGTCCGTCAAGCGGGACGGGAATGCCCACAGTCCCGGGATCCCCCGAGCCTGAGGTAACATCCTTCACCGCAAGCCAAGCCACATCCCGCTCAGCAGTTCTCAGTTTGACTTGCTGGAACCAATCCACCCATAGTCGACGTGGGGAAGCCCCGCCCAATTTGTCATGGGGAACGCCGTAGGGAACGGATGGGACTGACAGCGGGCCCTTGTCAGGGAAAGGGGCATCTCAAGTGAGGAAGAATCGTGGATGTTTTGCGCATGCCTGTTGCGTGGGCCTTGGCTGAAATGGGCTCTGAGTCGGGATTCCCTTTCGATGAGCGTGACGGTCTATCCGTCGGGATCGGTGAGCTTCAGCCCTTCCAGCATGAACAGCATCAGCTGTTGCCAACCCTCGAAGCACATGTATTGGGTCAGGACTCCCACGTGCTGGAAGAAGGTATCGCGGCGAGGCAGCGTGGCGCGGATGAGGGCACAGCGTCGGTCCAGCAGTTCCAGTACTGTGTGAAAGAGGAATGCCAGCAGGTTCAGCGACAACAACGTCTGAGCAAGGAACAGCTTGCCGTGGCCGAAGCTGTGCTCGAAGTGATAGCCCTTAGTCTTCAGGGTGTTGATATCTTCGTTCTCGATCTTCCAACGCGTGCGGGCCGCTTGCACTAATTCTTCGACGTTTTCCTCGCTCACCAGATGACTGCCGATGAAGGCGGTGTGGAAGGTCCTCTTTCCATCCTCGTCGCTGATACTCAACTCGACCCAGTTGACGTTCAGGGAGTCATCAGAGTTTCGAAGCCGTACCGCGTTTGCCCAACGGTAGCGCCAGGTCTGGTGCTTGCGCCCTGTCCACCGTTTGCGTTCCAAGAGGTGTACCTCGCCAAGCTTCTCTAATGATGCGATTTCCTCGTACAGATACCGATGGGAGTCCTCTTTGGCAGTGAACAAGTAGCCCATCTCCGCATCCAGGACCTCCTGGATCAGCGGCTGCGTGGCATACAGAGCATCGCCCAGCAGGGTGATATCCAGGTCGCTGTACTGGGGAGCTACCTGCGCCAGCCATCGCCGTGCGGCCCGCTGCTCGCAGTCCTGCTTGTCCGTGCCATCCTGCGGACGGATCAACTCTGTTGCAGCGGAATGACATGGGGCAGGTTCGGGGCCACCACAGCGGCCAGCATGACACTGTGCGAGTACACCGTGCGCCCGTCCTTGTGATGGGCCACGCTGCACTCATCGCAGTGGATGCTCTGCGAGCCGAAGTACCCCGTCCGTCAAGGGCCAAAATATGCTTGACAATCAATTCGATGTGTATAGAATCATTTCCATGCCAATCAAATTGAATTCCAATGAGCCCGGGGGAGAGACGCCTGCGGGCGAAGAGCTCCTGGGCTTTTTCCGCGCAATGGCGGATCCCAGCCGGCTGAAGATCGTGGGGCTGCTCGCGCAGAAGCCGTACCCCGTGGAACAGCTCTCCGCCATGCTCGGACTCGGGGAGTCGACCATCTCGCACCACCTCGCGCGGCTGGCCGCGGCGGGGCTCGTCAGCGCGCGCACCGACGGCCACTACAGCATCTACTCCCTGCACCAGGACGCGCTTGCCGCGATGGCCCGTCGGCTGCTCAAAGAGGATCAGCTTCCCCAGCTCGCTGCCGGGGTTGACCACGACTCTTTTGACAGGAAGGTGCTCGCGACTTTCACGGGCCCGGACGGGCGGTTCACCGCGTTTCCCGTCCAGGAGAAGAAGTTTCTCGTCCTTCTCCGGCATGTCCTCCGGGATTTCCGCCCCGGCACGCGCTACAGCGAGAAAAAGGTGAACGAGATCCTCCTCCGGTACAGTGACGACACGGCAACGCTCCGCCGCCGCCTCGTGGAGATGGGGTTGATGGATCGTGAGGGCGGCGGAAGAGACTACTGGCTGAAGGAGCCCGCCGCGTCGTGAGCGCTGTTGCCGCGACCTTCCGCGCAGGCATCGACGTAGGCTCCACGACAGTGAAGCTCGCCGTGCTTGACGCGGACGACAGGCTGGTTTTCCACACGTACGAGAGACACCGGGCAGACATCCGCGGCACGCTTGTCGCGGTCATGGAAGCCGCCGGCGAAGCCCTCCAGGCGAACGAGCCCGGAGTGCGCATCCGGGCCTCGGTTACCGGCTCGGGCGGCCTCTCGGTGTCGCACTGGCTGGGTCTGCCCTTCGTCCAGGAAGTGCTGGCCGGCTCTCGCGCGGTGCAGAGATTCATTCCCGACACTGATGTCGCCATTGAGCTCGGCGGAGAGGACGCGAAGATCACGTACTTTACCGGCGGGCTTGAGCAGCGGATGAACGGCACCTGCGCGGGCGGCACGGGCGCCTTCATCGACCAGATGGCCGCCCTGCTTTCCACCGACGCGGCAGGACTGAACGAGCTCGCCCGCGGGCGGCAGACCATCTACCCCATTGCCGCGCGCTGCGGGGTGTTCGCCAAGACCGACGTGCAGCCGCTCATCAACGAGGGCGCTCGGAGAGAGGACATTGCGGCAAGCATCCTCCAGGCTGTCGTGAACCAGACGATTTCCGGGCTGGCGTGCGGCAAGCCAATCCGAGGGACCGTGGCGTTTCTCGGAGGTCCGCTGCATTTCCTCCCGGAAACGCGCCGGCTGTTCGAAAGCACCCTTGGCCTGGCCCCGGACGCTGTGCGCGTACCGGAACATGCGGAGATCTTTGTGGCCATTGGAGCGGCGCTGGCCGCGGGCGAATCCCCGCAATGTCCCCTCCGTGAGCTGCGGGACCGGACCCGCGGCCTCTGCCACGCGCCGACTCCGGAAGTGGAAAGACTTCGGCCTCTGTTCCGCGACGGCGAAGAAGATGCCTTCCGTTCCCGCCACGGGCGTGCATGCGTGCGGCGGACCGATCTGGCATCGCTCAGCGGACCGTGCTTCCTGGGCATCGACGCCGGGTCCACGACCACAAAGGCGGCACTCGTGGATTCCTCCGGCGCCCTGGCCTGGTCCGCGTACGAAGGCAACGGCGGCCGCCCCCTCCAGCTTGCCCTTCGCATGGTGCATGACCTCAGGCGGGCCATGCCGCCAGACGCGTGGATCGCGCGGTCGTGCGCCACCGGTTATGGCGAGGCTTTCGTCGGGGCCGCTCTTCGCATGGACATGGGTGAAGTAGAGACGATCGCCCACTACGCGGCCGCTGCGAGCTTCCTCCCGGGGGTGGACGCCATCCTGGACATCGGCGGCCAGGACATGAAGTTCCTCCGGGTCCGGGAGGGCGTCGATCTCCTCCGTGCTCCTCAACGAAGCCTGTTCCTCGGGATGCGGCTCATTTCTCGAGACCTTCGCGCACTCGCTGGGCCTTTCGATGGAGGAGTTCACGAATGAGGCCCGGGAAGCCCGCGCGCCCGTGGACCTTGGCTCACGCTGCACGGTGTTCATGAACTCACGGGTCAAGCAGGCTCAGAAAGAGGGAGCCACGGTGGGAGACATCTCCGCCGGGCTCTCGTACTCCGTGATCAGAAATGCCCTGCAGAAAGTCATTCGGCTCCGCGACCCGGCCCAGCTTGGGTCCCGGGTGGTGGTACAGGGCGGAACGTTTGCAAATGACGCAGTCCTGAGGGCGTTCGAGCTGGTATCCGAACGCGAGGTGGTGAGACCGGATGTTCCGGGGCTGATGGGAGCCTTCGGCGCGGCCCTCCGCGCCCGTGAGGACGCCACAGAAGCCGGCCCTGAAAGCACGCTGCTGGGGCTGGACGAGCTGGAGCGCCTCACCACCGACACGACGTCGCGGCGCTGCCCCCGGTGCGCGAACCACTGCCACCTCACGGTGACCAGCTTCTCGGATTCGCGGACATTCATCTCCGGCAACAGGTGCGAGCGCGGCGCGGCGCGGGACGGGACGCAAAAGGACGCGGCACCGGACCTGCCGAATCTCTTCTCGTGGAAGCTCAAACGCGTGTTCGACTACGAGCCCCTGGAGGCGGCACGCGCCCCGCGGGGTGTCGTAGGCATTCCGCGGGTTCTCAACATGTACGAAGACTACCCGTTCTGGTTCACCGTTTTCACCCGGCTGGGCTTCTCTGTCCGCCTCTCCCCCTGGTCGAGCAGGGCTGTCTACGAGGCAGGACTGGACACGATCCCGTCCGAGTCCGTGTGCTACCCCGGCAAGCTCGTGCACGGGCATATTGCCCGGCTCATGAAAGAGCGCGTCCCCTTCATCTTCTATCCCTGCGTGCCGCACATCCCGCGGGAGGATCCCGGTGCGCGCAATCACTTCAACTGCCCCATTGTCACCTCTTATCCCGAAGTCGTCCTGAACAACGTCGACGGCATGAGGAAGGGCGTGGTGCGCTACGCCAATCCTTTCCTCCCCCTGCACAACCTTCGCAGGCTGAAAGAGCGCCTGCAGGAAGAGCTCGCATGGGCAGGAGTGACTTGCGCGGAAACGGCGGCAGCGGTGGATGCGGCAGCCGCGGAGCAGGACCGGTTCAAGGCAGAAGTGCGCAGGGAGGGAGAGAATGCCCTGCACGAGATCACGCGGCGGGGTGCGCATGGAATCGTCTTTGCGGGAAGGCCCTATCACCTCGACCCCGAGATCAACCACGGGATAGCTGAGCTGGCCGTCTCACTGGGAATGGCGGTCCTGACGGAGGACTCGGTTGCGCATCTGGGGCGGATCCGCCGGCCCTTGCGCGTCGTCGACCAGTGGGTGTACCACACACGGCTGTACGCCGCGGCGCACGCAGCCGCGGAGCGGGATGACCTCGAGCTCGTGCAGCTGAACTCATTCGGCTGCGGCCTGGATGCGGTGACCACCGACCAGGTGCAGGAGATCCTCGAAGCCCGGGGAAAAATCTCCACCGTGATCAAGATCGACGAGCAGTCGAATCTCGGCGCGGCGCGCATCAGGCTGCGTTCCCTCAAGGCCGCGGTGCAGGCCCGGCAGAGAAGCGGCGTCCGTCACGTAGCGGCACGCGCCACGGCGCCCCGGCCGGTCTTCACCGAAAAAATGAGGAGGGAGTACACGATTCTGGCGCCCCAGATGTCGCCCATCCATTTCCGGATGATCGAGTCGGCTTTCCGGCTTTCCGGCTATCGCATGGAGATCCTGCCCGAAGAGGACACGAAGGCGGTGAACGAGGGGCTCACGTTCGTGAACAACGATGCCTGCTTCCCCTCGATCCTCGTTGTCGGGCAGATGATGGCTGCGCTGCGCTCGGGCCGGTACGATCCGGCACGGACTGCGCTGCTCATGACCCAGACCGGCGGCGGGTGCCGCGCAACCAACTATATCGCCTTTATCCGCAAGGCCCTCGAGGACGCAGGCATGGCCGGCGTGCCGGTTATTTCCCTGAACGCGCTCGGGCTGGAGAAGAACCCCGGCTTCCGCCTGTCCTGGAAGCTGGTCGCGCGCTGCCTGATGTCTCTGGTCTACGGAGACCTCCTGATGCGGATGCTGTACCGGGTCAGGCCGTACGAGGCAGTCCCCGGTTCCGCCCAGCGGCTGTGCGACGAGTGGACGCTGCGCTGCCGGGAAACTCTTGCCCGTCCCGGCATCCTGAGCTACGGGAAGACTGTCCGTGCCATGGTCAGGAGTTTCGACACCCTGCCCATCCGGGGCAGGAGGAAGCACCGGGTCGGAGTGGTTGGGGAAATCCTGGTGAAGTTCCACCCTGCTGCAAACAACAGGATCGTGGACCTGATCGAGGCGGAAGGCGCGGAGGCCGTGGTCCCGGACCTTACCGATTTCATCCTGTACGCGACCTCCGGGGGCCAGTTCCGCCACCGCTCTCTTGCCGGCAGCCTCAACGGGGCGCTTCTCTCGCGCGCCGCCATCGCCATCATGGAGCTGTTCCGCGTGCCCCAGAAACGAGCCCTTGCACGCTCCTCCCGATTCTACCCGCCCTCGACGATCTATGAGCTTGCAGCGGGGGTGAACGGCATCGTGCAGCTGGGGAATGTCACCGGCGAGGGGTGGTTCCTGACCGCCGAGATGGTGGAGCTTGTCCGCGAAGGCGTAGATGCAATTGCCTGCATTCAACCCTTCGCCTGCCTCCCCAACCATGTCACGGGGAAGGGCATGATCCGCGAGCTGCGCCGGCGGCACCCTGGGGTGTCCGTGGCGGCGATCGACTACGATCCGGGCGCAAGCGAGGTGAATCAGCTCAACAGGCTGAAGCTGCTGATTGCCTCGGCACGTGAATCACGAACGCCGGGCGACTTGCGGGACTAGCTTCTCTTCTCCGACTTGTAGTCGCACTCGATCACCGTGTCATGAGGGTCGATCGGTTTGCGGGGGAGTCCCTTGAAGCGACCTGCGCCTGTTGGCGACTGAACAGAAAAAGTTTCTCCCGTTGCGAGGCTCCTGGCGGCCCGCAGGTGGATGCCTCCCGTGCGCACGCCGAACTCTTCCCCCGGCCACCTCAGAATATGATAGTAGAGGTGCCCCTTCCCGGCCGTCCAAAGCCCGGTGCTGCAGAAGTATCCCCCATCGAGGGCTTCTCTCATGAGGTGGGGGGCCTTTCCGCACCCGTAGACTGAGTCCCCGTTCCTGGAAAGCCACGAGCCCATGGCTTCGAACCCGCTTCGCGCCTGACCGGGCACACTCCCGTCCGCCCGCGGCCCCATGTTGAGAATGAAATTCCCTCCTCGACTGACGCTGTGCACCAGCGAGCCGATCAGGTGGCGGGGCGTTTTCCAATTCCTGTCGCCTCGGTGGAAGCCCCAATTGTCGTTGGTCGTCATGCAGGCTTCCCAGGGGCGGGCCTGTTCGATCACCTGCTGTTCCGGCGTGCCGAAATCCTCCTCGAGGCCCGAGCGGTCGTTGATGATGATGCCGGGTTGCGCCCGTCTCACCATGGCGTTCAGGTCTTTCGACAACCAGTCCTCCGAGTCGATTGCGTCCGCAAACGGGGGATTGTCATGTGGCCAGAACCCGTCGTACCAGAGGATATCCAGCCGGCCATAGGAGCCGACGAGCTCCTGCACCTGCGCGTGCACCTTCTCCACGAAAGCGCGCCAGGACGCCGGATCGCGGCGCGGACCGCTCAGATACGCCGGCTCCGACCAATCAAGGAGAGAATAGTACAGGCCAACCATGAGGCCGGCATCTCGAACCGCTTCAACGAACTCGCGCACGATGTCGCGGCCACAGGGTGAACGCATCGAGGTGAAACCTGTCGTCGCGCTGTCCCAGAGGCAAAACCCTTCGTGGTGTCGCGCCGTGAGCACGCAGTAACGCGCCCCCGCCCTTTTCGCCAGATCGACCCATTCTCGCGGAGAAAAGCCGTCGGGAGGGCGGAAGCGTCGCATCAACGCGCCATATTCCTGGATCGAAAAGCCTTCGTTGTGCATCGCCCATTCGCCGCGGCCCAGGACAGAATACAGGCCATAGTGGATGAATGCCCCGAATCGACCCTCCTGGAAGCGCCGCATCGTGTCTCTGCTGTCCATTCCGCGAATCATCATGTGTGGAGGTCGCATTCCACCGACACCGGACCAAAGCCCCCCTTCTTCCCGATGCGGAACAGGAAGGATCCGGCGGGAGCAAAGTTCATGGTGAGATCGGTTTCACGACCGCGCCGGCCGAGGAATCGGGCTTGCCGCGTCTCGGCGACGGCGCGCTCCGAGGCACCATGCTCCATGGGGTACCTGATCCGTCCGGCCGACGGGTGGGCGGCAAAAACGATGAAATCCCTCTCGCTCTCTCGAACAAAAAAGTCAGGACCCGCTTCGCACTGGAGAAAGGCGGGGACTTCGCGCAGGACGAGCCGAGGATCTGAGGAGAATCGCGTTCGGGCTCCGCGCGACAGAGCTTCGACCAGGTCGGAATAGTCCCGTCTTTTCTTCCTTCCAGGCTCCAGGGGGCGCCTGGTCAGGATCATGCGAGCTCCCGCCGAAGAGAGCCGCGCCAGGGACGCGAGAACAGAGCCATCGACGTAGACCGAATCGACCACCAGGGCCGCGACGGCGGTGTGCCCCCAGCTCAATCCGCCGTCGGGCAGACATTGCGCCGAGTCAAGGAATGCGCCCGTGACCCACAGCGGAGACCAGGGTTTCAGGATTCCCGGCAGGCACGGATGCTGGAACTCCCACCAGTGGCGTGCACTCGGTTTGCGCAGTTCAGCAGGCAGTTCTCCTTTCATCCTGGCATCCTCGAGCGGGACGAGGCAGGCGATCCGATGTGCCGGCCGTCCTTCCCGGAGGATCCCGGATATTTCCTCGAGGTAGCGGTTGAGCTCGCCCATGCGGGCGGCGAGCGCGCCGTCGGGACCGACATGGACGGAGGCGTAGAACCTGTCTTCGCTTCCAGACGAGCGATAGGGCATTCCGTGCCAGATGTAGCGGTTGACCCCATGAGCGGCCAGGGCGTCGGCAAGCAGCTTGAGGTCGCCGATCTTCTCCTGGCCAAGGTGAGGCCCCGGGGCAGGCCAGGGATTCCAGCCGTAGAGGCAGGTGAATGCCTCGCAGCTCACGATTTCCTTGCCGGAAAGTGCGGCTGCCGAGGCCGCAAATCGGGAGAACTCAGGGTCGAAAAGCAGGGACTCGGATTCCGGAACGTCCGCCTCGGAGTACGCGGCAACGATGTCGGTCGGAGCTCCGTGGCATTGAACTCTCGAAAGAGCACCGAGGCTCCGACACAGCGAAGTGAAAGGCCGATAGAACTCATCCAAGAGGTATTCGCCGAGCAGGACACGGTAGTCGTAGCGTTCATCCGGCCGTTCGCCGAGGCTTGGCATGGAGGGTTCGATTCGGTACCCAAAGCGATTTTTGAAGCGTTCTCCGAAGCCTTCTGTCCAGAGCTTTCCGTCGTCCTCCACTTCCCATGAGTCACAGAACAAGCACGAGGTTCCACCGGCCATTGCAGGTGCAAGCGCAGCGGCCATTCGTCGCCCGTACGACTCCAAGACGCGCCTGTCCAGGTGGTTCATCACCGAAGGGCCTCCGGGCAGGTCGCGCGACTCCCAGTGCCGATCGATCCGCTGCGGGGAGGGGCCCGAAAACCACTGCGAGGTCTCTCCTTCAGCGAGCGCCGAATCGCCGAAGGGCCACGAGCTTCCGAACGTGAAATCGCAGCCCAGGCCGAGCCGGGAACAGGATTTCCTGGCCTCACGGACAAGGACGGTCCACTCCGGCGAAAGCCAGCGGGGCCCCGCTGGTCGACCCGGCACGGGGTAGACCCACGCGATCTCCACTCCCCCGAAGCCCTGCCGGGAAACCCAGCGGAGCTGGCGGTCGAGGTCTGCCTTTTCGATGCGTTGATTGAACCACCACCAACGAACGTACGGTTTGTTTGTCGTTAGAAACAATGGCTTCCGGGTCCTCGCTTAAAACCTACCACAGTGACTGCACGCTTGCCACGAGGGGTCAAATGCCTTGACTCTCACCGATCTCCTCGCTGTAATTGCCTGCCATGTTGCTGAAAACCGTATGACGGGCAGAGACGACATCTCTTTCATCCTTCACCACCTTGGAGAGGACGACCTCCCCATGAAGGCGGTGAGCCCTCCGATATTTCAAACCTCGAATTTCTGCTTCAAAGACTTTGATGAACTGCAGGCGGCCCTTGCAGAGGAAGAGAAGCACTACCTCTACTCGCGGGGCAACAATCCAACTGTGAACCTCGTCGAGCAGAAGATCGCCGCGCTCGAAAAAGCGGAACGAGCCAAGCTTCTCTCCTCCGGAGTATCGGCGATCTCTGCGGCGATAATGGCCTTTGTGTCGTCCGGGGACCATGTGATCTGCGTCGAGGACTGCTATGGCTGGACGCGCCGGCTCCTGGAGACATACTTGAAGCGATTCGGCGTCGAGCATACGTTCGTCGAAGGCAGCCACGCCGAGGAAATCGAAGCCGCAATTCGTCCCACGACCCGCCTCGTGTATCTGGAAAGCCCCACTTCGCTCACCTTCAAGCTCCAGGACGTGCGTGCAATCGCCGCAGTGGCGCGCGCTCACGGCATCAGGACAGCGATGGACAACACCTGGTCGACCCCGATATTCATGAATCCCGTTGAATTGGGGATCGACCTCGTCGTGCACTCGGTTTCCAAGTACCTGGGAGGGCACAGCGACGTGGTGGCGGGAGTCGTCGCGGGGCGCGCCGACGACATCGAGCGCATCTTCAAGACTGAATTCCTGCAGCTCGGAACGGTTCCAGACCCGATGATGGCATGGCTCGTGCTTCGAGGGCTCAGAACGCTGGGAGTCCGCATGCCTGTCCACTTCGCCAGCGCGCTCCACGTGGCCCGCCATCTCGAAGGCCATCCTGCGGTGGAGAGCGTCCTCTATCCCTTCCTTCCTTCGCATCCCCAGTATGCCCTGGCCACTCGCCAGATGCGCGGCGGAGGGAGTCTCTTCTCTTTTCGGTTGAAGACACGTCAGCTCGGGAAAGTGAAAATGTTCGTGAACTCGCTGAAGATGTTCAAGCGGGCCGTGAGCTGGGGAGGATACGAAAGTCTCATATTCCCTGACGCAGCCCACTATCGCGCCGACCCGCCTGCCGACAGGGTCTCCCTCATCAGGCTCCACGTGGGCCTGGAGGACAAGGAGTCGCTCGTGGCGGACCTCGACCAGGCCCTGGCCCGGATTCGCTGACAGGAAAACCTTTCGTCCCGGCGGGGCCCCGGACGTGTCGTGGCCTACTTCCTGCCGCACTCCCGCAGTGCATCCGCAAGGATTTCCAGGTCGCCTTTTGAATTGAAGATATGCGTGGAAACACGCATCCAGCCGCCGGTGGCGTCGACCCGCGCGGGGATGACGATCTTTCGGGATTTCAGCGCTTTCATCAGGCGCTGATCGTTCTCCGCCGCAGGCAGTGTGAAGGCGGCCATCGAGCCGCACATCGAGGGGTCCCGCGGCGTGAGCAGCTGGATGCCGGGCAGACTGGTCAGGAGGTCCTTGGCCATCTCAGAGAGCTCCCGTCCGCGGGCTTCGATTGCATCCTTTCCGATGGAGAGCTGGAAATCCACGGCTTCTCCGACTGCGCAGGACAGCGCGCAGTTGTGGACCCCGGGGGTTTCGAAGTTGCCGGCAAAGGTCTCCGGCTTGTCCTTTTCCCAGCCCCATCCGACCTGGAATGGCTCGATCTTGTCCCACGACTGGGGGGTCATCGCAATGAACGCGGTGCCCTTGGGCGCGCCCAGCCACTTGTGGCAGTTGCCCGTGTAGAAGTCGCACCCGATGTCATCGATGTTCACATGCAGCATGCCCGGCGCGTGCGCGCCATCGATGAAGGAAAGAATCCCCCGCGAACGGGCCATCGCGCTGATCTGCTTCACGGGAAGCACGAGGCCCGTGCCCGTGGTCACGTGACTGACGTAGAGCGCACGCGTGCGCGGGGTGACGGCTTTTTCCAGGATCGTGACGATCTGCTCGGGGCTCTCGGGCGGCACGGGAATCTTCACCTTCCGAATGACCAGGCTCTTGCTGCGGGCGGAGTAATCCCAGATGTTGTTCACGGCGCCGTATTCCTGGTCCGTGGTGAGGATCTCGTCCCCGGGGTCGAGGCCGCGAATCCCGTGCGCAAGCACGTTCATGCCGAAGGTGAGGTTCGTCACGATTGCCATGTACTCGGGGCGGCACCCGACAAACGCCGCCAGCTTCGGCTTCACCACGGTCCGCACCCGCTCGAACTGGTCGTTGAAAACGGCCGGGTTTTCCTCCAGCTGCTTCATGTAGCGGACGAGCGCGTCGAACACGGGCCGGGGCGTCGGTCCGAATGAGCCGTTGTTGAGGTACACAATGTCCCGGGGGACCATGTACAACCTGCGAATCGCCTTCCAGTGAGTCATGTTGCCACAAGGTAGCGCAAATCCGCCGCAGGAGCAAATGCGCCGGCGTTTGACTGTCCGGAAGGGAATCGCTACTTTATGCAGCAGGTCCGGAAAAAAAAGCGGTTGATTCTCTCAAAGTGTCGATGCAGGAGAACGATTGGCCACATACATCCTCCGACGATTGGCTGGACTCCTCTTCACTTTCCTGATTGTTTCAATCATCACGTTCTCCTTGATGCACGCCATCCCCGGCGGACCGTTCGACGAAAACAAGCAGCCCCTTCCTGCGGCGGCAAAGGCGAACATCCTGCGCAAGTACGGCCTGGACAAGCCGGTGTGGCAGCAATACGTGCGGTACATGTGGTCGGCGCTTCACTTCGACTTCGGGATTCCCTACCAGAGCCCGACGGAGACCGTGCAGGGCTTGATCGCCCGGGTCTGGCCTGCCACGCTCCTGCTCGCCGGCTTCGTCATCCTCCTTTCCTACACGCTGGGCATGCTCTTCGGGATCGTGGCGGCCATCCGGCAGAACACGTGGATCGATCACGCGGTCACGGCGGCGGCGACGCTGGGATTCGCGGTTCCCAACTTCGTCATCGGTGTCTGGATGATCCTGATCTTCAGCGTGACGCTTCACTGGCTGCCCACCGGGGGGTGGGGTCACCTGGTTCAGTTCATCATGCCGACCCTGGTCTACGCGGCCGCTCCCATGGCGCTGGTGGCCCGTTACACTCGCGTGAACATGCTGGAGTCCATGCGGGCGGACTACGTTCGCACCGCGCGGGCAAAAGGTCTGGGCGAATCCACGATCATTGTACGCCACATCCTCAAGAACGCCCTGCTTCCGCTGATCACGGTGCTGGGACCACAGATCCCCAACATCGCGACCGGCTCCATCTTCATCGAGAGCGTATTCCGCATTCCGGGGCTCGGCCGATACTTCGTCAGCAGCACCTACACCCGCGATTACCCGATGATCATGGCCACCATGATGCTGGCCGCGTTCCTCTGGGGGTTTACCTACCTGCTGAGCGACGTCTTGTACACCTTGATCGATCCCCGCGTCCGCCTGACTGAGGGCAGCCGCCTGTGAGCACCCTTCCACGCTCACCGGAGGTTCCCGCGCTTGCCCGCGCCGTTCCTCAGCGGACGCTGTGGAGCAACGCGACTCGCAGCTTTTCCCGCAACCGGCTGGCAATGGCGGGGCTGATCGTCGTGGGACTGATGGTGGTGTGTGCCGCCATCCCGTTCCTGCTGGCCCCCCAGCCCTTCTACAAGGCCAGCCTCATCGACAACCTGCAGTTCCCCACTCCCCGGCATTGGTTCGGCACCGACCAGGTGGGACGGGACCTTCTCAGCCGGATCATCTACGGAATCCGTACGTCGCTCGTGGTGGGGTTCTCGGTGCAGGCCATCGCCTTTGCCATCGGGTTTCCCCTCGGGGCGCTGGCCGGCCTGCGGGGGGGATGGATCGACTTCATCGTCATGCGCCTCCTGGAGATCACGACGGCCGTTCCAGGGTTCCTGTTCGCGCTCTTCCTGATGACCATCCTGGGCAACGGGCTCTCCAACGTGATCCTTGCCATCAGCGTCACCGCGTGGATCGACGTCTGCCGCCTCACCCGGGCCCAGGTCCTGTCCCTGCGGGAGCGGGAGTTCGTGGTGGCGGCCCGTTCATACGGAACCGGGGACCGGCGGGTCGTGCTGCGGCACCTCCTGCCCCATGCCATGCCGCCGCTGGTGATCATGCTGGCCCTGGGGATCCCCAACGCGATCTTTTCGGAGGCAGGGCTCAGTTTCCTGGGGGTGGGGATCAACGACCCGATTCCGAGCCTCGGCAAGATGGTGAGCGAGAGCATTTCGTACCTCAGCGTTTATTGGTACATGGGCGTGTTCCCCACCGTGACCATCGCGCTTGCGATGCTCGGCTTCAACTTCGTGGGAGACGGCCTGCGCGATGCGCTGGATCCCACGATGTACAACAACGTCTGAACAAGGAGGGGGAGGCCAAAGGGGCCCCGGCACGGCGGCGCGGATCTGCAGTACGAAATCTTGAAGGAGGCGCTTATGAAACCGAGGATCTTCGTCCTTGCCGCCACCCTGGCGATGGTGCTCGCCGGCGGAGGCCTGGCCGCGGCTGCAACGAACGCGTGGGGCGTGACGATGCCGCCCGATGCGGCCCCGCTGGACCAGCAATTCGTGCGGTTGTTGAGCTTCGAAGGCACTACGGCGGACTTCGCGGTGTCCGTCTACAAGCGAGTGGGCAACTCGTACAGCAGCATCATGGCCACGCCGTTCTTCCGCATCAACAAGAACTTCGAGCTTGAGCCTGTCGGCGTGACGAGCTATGAGAACTCGAAGGACGGCAAGACGTGGACGTTCCACATGGACCCCAAGGTGAAGTGGAGCGACGGCAACCCGCTGACGGCGGACGACATCGTGTTCACGTTTCAATACGATGCGGACCCCAAGCATGCCTGGGACTTCGCGTGGTTCTGGAGCGACCTGGTAAACTGGGACGCCGCGGTCGCCGGGAAAGTGCCAGTCTCTTCCATCGGCGTCAAGAAGATCGATACCTACACGGTGCAGTTCACCACCTCGGTGCCGTCTCCCTATTTCCTGACCAAGGCGCTGTACGTGAGGCCGCTCAGCAAGGCCGCCTTCCTGAAATCCGGTGAGTACTACAACAATGACCCCGCCACCGCGGTATCCTCAAGCCCCTGGATCCTTACCGAGTGGACAAAGGGCAAGCGGATGGTGTTTGGTCCGAACACCAAGTACACGGGGAAACTGAAGCCGTTCCTGGAGCACATCATCATCGATTTCGGTCCCCCGGAAGCCGAGTTCAACGCGTACCAGAACAACGAGATTGACTATTGCGACGCGTTCTCACCAGCCGACATCGCCACTGTAGCCGCTGATCCGAAGCTGAGCAAGGAATACCACCCCGGCTACCTGGACTTCCGCACGTTCTATCTCGGGTTTGACGGCCTCCACAAGCCGTTCAATGACCTCAAGGTGCGCCAGGCTTTCGCCAAGGCCATCGACCGCGACACGATCATCAAGAAGATTATCGGGCGGGAGGGAATGGCGGCGTATTCCTTCCTCATGCCGGGGTTCCCTGATTCGAACTCCGCGGCGCTGAAAGGGGACTTCCCGAACGTGTACGACGTGGCGGCGGCCCAGAAGCTGCTTGCAGATGCCGGCTACCCCGGCGGGAACGGCTTCCCCGGCCTGGAGCTGGCGCTGCGCAACGAGACGCCCATCAACCAGGCTGTCGGAGAAGCCATCGCTTCAATGCTCAAGGACAACCTGGGGATCAACGTCCAGGTCTCCAACAAGGATCAGAAGCTGTTCATGGCCTCGCTGAACGCGCACCAGCTGCCGTTCTACATGGTGTCCTACGGCATGGACTACCTCGATCCGTCCAACATGCTGGGGATCTGGATCAGCGGAGGACGGCACGCCTGGGTCAACAGCCAGTTCGACACACTGGTGAAACAAGCCACCTCCCTTGCCGGCGACAAGGCCCGCCGGGACGCCATCTTCAAGCAGGCGGAAAAGATCCTGGTAGATGACGTGGGAGGAATCTTCATCTACCACCAGACGCCGGGCAATTCCTACAAGCCTTACATGAAAGGCTCCGAGCTTGAGCCGGACAAGACGGGCGTCACCGCCTGGCACTGGCCCGGCCTCGAAGACGTTGGAGCGCTGAACTCTTCAATCTACGTCTCGAACGACGTTCCCAGCGACCGTCACATGTAACTCGTGACGGAGGAAGCTCTCTTGGAAGTGCGGGGTCTTGAAACTCGTTTCAAGACCCCCGAAGGGCCGGTTCACGCGGTCAACGGCGTCTCCTTCGACCTGAAAAACGGAGAGACGATCGGGCTGGTGGGAGAGAGCGGGAGCGGGAAGAGCGTCACCATGCTCACCGTCCTGCGGCTCCTGCCGTGCCCGCCTGCGGAAATCATCGCGGGATCGGCCCTCTTTCATGGTCAGGATCTGCTGGCGATGAGCGACCACCAGATCCGTGACGCGCGCGGCAGCCAGATCAGCATGGTGTTCCAGGACCCGATGACTTCTTTCAATCCCGTGCTGACAATCGGCCGGCAGATCACCGAGCCGCTGCAGGTCCACCGGGGCATGTCGTCTGCCCAGGCGCGCGCGCGCGCCGAGGAGCTTCTCGACCTCGTCGGAATCCCGGGCGCGAAAGAACGCCTGAAGGACTACCCCCACCAGTTTTCCGGCGGCATGCGCCAGCGTGCCATGATCGCCATGGCCCTTGCGTGCCATCCGCAGATTCTCATCGCGGACGAGCCCACGACCGCGCTGGACGTCACGATCCAGGCGCAGATCGTCGAGCTGGTGAAGAAGCTGCGTGACGAGCTGGGCATGGCGATCATCTGGATCACGCATGACCTGGGCATCATCGCCGGCCTTGCGCAGCGGGTCATTGTGATGTACGGCGGGTGCTTCATCGAGGAAGCGCCGGTCAAGGAACTGTACGCCGATCCCCGCCACCCCTACACGATCGGGCTCCTGGGCAGCCTGCCGCGGATGGACGCGGAGCAGCGACGGAGCCTGGCCTCAATCGACGGTCTGCCCCCGGTGCTTTTCCAGAAGCCCGTGTCGTGCCCGTTCGCGCCGCGCTGCAAGTTCGCCATCCCCCAATGCCGGAATGAGAACCCGTCGCTGGAAGAAATCACCCCCGGGCACAGGGTCGCCTGCTGGGTGAGGCCGAAGCTGGAGAAAGCCTGAAATGGCCAGCGACCTGATCCTGCGCGTCGAAAACCTCGTCAAGCACTTTCCCGTTCACCCGGGTTCCCTCCGTCGCGAGACCCGCGTGGTCCACGCGGTAGACGGAGTGTCATTCGGTCTTGGTCGGGGTGAGACACTCGGGCTCGTGGGGGAATCGGGCTGCGGCAAATCGACCACGGGCCGCACCATCATGCAGCTCTACCGGCCGACGTCGGGGTCGGTCTGGCTGGACGGCGTGGACCTCGTGAACCTGAACCGCACGGAGCTGCGGGCAACGCGTCGCAAGATGCAGATGATATTCCAGGACCCTTATGCCAGCTTGAACCCGCGCATGACCGTCGGGGAGATCGTGAGCGATCCCCTGAAGGTATACCGGCAGGGAAAATCCGGGAAAGAAATCGACGAGGAGGTCCGCTCCCTGCTCGCCCTGGTGAAGCTCGATCCTTCCTACACGAACCGCTACCCGCACGAGTTCTCGGGAGGTCAGCGGCAGCGCATCGGCGTGGCGCGCGCGCTGGCTCTCCGACCGCAGCTGGTGGTCTGCGACGAGCCGATTTCCGCACTGGACGTCTCGATCCAGGCGCAGGTGGTGAATCTCCTGGTCGATCTGCAGAAGCAGCTCAACCTGACGTACCTTTTCATCGCGCATGACCTCTCGATGGTCCGCCACGTCTGCGACCGGGTGGCGGTGATGTACCTGGGGATCATCGTCGAGCTGGCAACCAGCCGCGAGCTCTACTCCAACCCGCTGCACCCCTACACCCAGGCGCTGCTGTCGTCGGTTCCGATCCCGGATCCGGTGGTGGAGGAAAAACGGCGGCGCACGATTCTCACGGGTGAGATCCCCTCTCCGGTCGCCCCCCCGTCGGGCTGCCGCTTCCGCACGCGCTGCCCGATTGCCCAGCCCCTGTGCGCGGAAGTGCGGCCCGAGTGGCGCGAGCTGCGCCCGGGTCACTTCGCCGCCTGCCACTTCGCCTGAGCACACCCGCCCAGGGTGCGAATGGCCTATACCTTCTCCCAGCCTCCCGACTTTTCGGACCTGAACAGCGCATCCAGCACTTTCATGTTCGCCACCGCATCCTCCGGGGGCGTGGGCGCCGTCCCGCCCTCTCTCACCGCGCGGGAAAACGCCTCGAACATTTCGACGTACTGGTCCGTTGCCGGGGAGTACACCTGCCTCGTCCCGAGGCCGGTCGAAACTGAGACCTCCAGGGGAACGTCGGGGTACGCGTTGAAGGGGAGCATGACCGAGAGCGCGCCACCGGAGCCCAGCGCGTCCACCCGCTGCACGGGATGGCTCTGCGTTCCCACGGTAAACATGGACCGGGTGGTGCCGAAGTCCAGGATCCCGGAGGCAAGGATGTCCGTGCCCAGGGCGGGGTCCCGGTGAACCAGGCTGATCACGCGCGCCGGCTCCCGGCCGATGAGAAACCGGGCGCTTGAAACGGCGTAGCACCCGATGTCGGGGATTCCCGCCGCCGCCGGCGGACGAGGATGTTCCTGATGTTGGTCGGGTCCTTCAGCATGTAGCTGAAGATCGTCGAGACCGCATGAACGGTGCCGATCTCACCCGCCTTCACGATCTCGCGCGCCCTCTTCCACTGGGGATGAAAGCGGTACATGAAGGCTTCCATGACCAGCACGCCTTTTGACTGCGCGTGCTTCGACCGCCTGCTCGGCCTCCCGCGCGTTCATGGCAAAAGGCTTCTCGCAGAGCACGTGCTTTCCGGCGTCCGCGGCCTTCTTCACCCACTCCGCGTGCAGGTGGTTGGGCAGCGGGATGTAGACCGCCTCGATTTCCTTGTCCGCCAGCAGCTCCTCGTAGGAGCCGTATGCCCGGGGCATGCCGCAGCTCCCGCGCGGCGGCCTCCGCCCGCTGCTTGTCGCGCGAGGCGATCCCGCGCAGCTGAACGAGCGGCGACTTGCTCAGGTACGTGTGGATCCGAAGCCCGTAGTGCACCGAGACCGAGAGGACTCCCCAGACAACCGGTTTCATCTGTGCGCTCCTTTCCTTGGTCTAAAATAACCGCTCCGCGCGCGCGGGTCAAGCGGCGGGAAGATGTCTACGGCCCCGGCTCCGCGTGAACGCCCTGTCCAGCTTCCCGCCGAGCCAGCGCCGCGCGGCGGAGACGGCGGCCACGGGGTCCGCCACGGTCTCGTTCCACATCTCGACCATGAACGGGCCCCGTGAACCCCATCCGCTTCAGGGTCCGGAACGCGACGTCGAAGTCCACGAGCCCCTCGCCGAACGGCACCCGGCGGAACTCCCGGATCCTCGTGTCCTTCAGGTGGACCCCCACGATGTGCCGCCCGCCTGCCAGGAGCTCGCGCGTCACGTCCTTCTCCATGGCGGTGAGGTTGCCGATGTCGGGGTACATCTGGAACCACGGCGTGTCGGCCGCCCGCACGAACGCCCATGCCCTTCTCGATGGAATCCACCACGGGGCACTCCACGTTTTCCAGGGCGAGCGTGACGCAGGACCGCCGCGCCCACTCCGCCGACTGCAGGATGCTTTCCAGGTACAGCGCGCGCGTCCGCTCGGTGGACTCCTCGTAGTGCACGTCGTAGCCGGCCACCTGGATGATGCGGATGCCGAACTCGGCCGCGAAGTCGATGGCCCGGCGCATGATGGTCCAGCGCCTGCCGCCGCAGCTCCGGGGAGGCGCTGCCCAGCGCGAACTTGCGGTGGGCGCTGAGGCACATCGTGTCCACCGATGCGGGCGCCCCGGCCAGCGCCGCGGTGCATCTCCCGGCGGGGGCCCGCGGGCCATTCCAGGCGCGCCAGCCTGCTCATCGCTCTCGTCGATGGAGATCTCGACGAACTGGTAGCCCGCCGCGGCGGCCGCGGCAAGCCTCTCCGGCCACGCGAGCTCCAGCGGGAGCGCCTTCTCGTAGATGCCCCACCGAAACGAGGCGGCCGGTGATGCCTGTCGCGTCATTTCTTGCCCTGCCCGTAGTGCTTGAACGTTCTCCACGGCCTCGGCCACCTGCGTCGGCGGTGAGGCCGCGCGGGCGTTCCCATGGCGCGGGCCGCGCAGTAGGAGCGGGAGGCGTCCTCCAGGTACACGGCGGCGTACAGGGCGTCCTTCAGCGTGGGCCCGAGGGTGACGACGCCGTGGTTCCTGCAGGATCACCGCCCTCTTGTCCCCGATGTACTCCACGGTCCGCACGCCCATGTCCAGGCTCGCCGCGGAGCTGTACGGGGCCACGGTGACCGCGCCCAGGGTGGCGTTCACCAGGGTCGTGCAGAAGGCCGGGCAGCTCGTCCATGACCAGGCCGACGGCCGTGGCATAGGGCTGGTGCGTGTGGATGATGGCGTTCACGTCCGGGCATGTTGTTGAAGATGTGCAGGAGCGCCACGGTGTCCACGGACGGGCGGCGCTCCCCCTCGATCACCTTCCCCGTGCGGTCCATGACCACGACGTCCGCGGGCACGAGCGTCTCGTAGGACATGCCGGACGGGGTGACGAGGATATGGCCGCCGATCCTCATGCTCACGTTGCCGCCGGAGAGGCTGATGAGGCGGTAGCGGTCCAGGGCGATCCCCACGTCGATGATCTGCTGTCTTTCGCTTCGTACACGATGGATCTCCTTGTGTCGAATTCTTGACGAATGTTATAACACATGTTAGCATTCTCTCTGCAACCGGAAGGAGAGACGATATCGTATGGTCAGTACGCGGGCGCGGCAAGGCCCCGGCCGGCAAGGCGACGCTTCGGACATCCCCGCTCGAAACACCTGCTCACGATCTATACCCGGATGGCGCAGACGCGGAGCTTCGAGGAAACCGCGGCGCGGCTGTTCACGGAAGGCAAGGTCCACGGGACGGCGCATTTCTGCATCGGGGAAGAGGCCACCGGCATCGCCGTCTGCGCGGCCCTGGAGCCGGAGGACCGCATGACGGCCACCCACCGGGGCCACGGGCAGAGCATCGGCAAGGGCATGCGGCTGGACCTGATGATGGCCGAGTTCCTCGGCAAGGAAACCGGATACTGCAAGGGACGCGGCGGGTGCATGCACATCGCCGACTTCTCCGTGGGCAGCCTGGGCGCGAACGGGATCGTGGGCGGCGGCATCCCCATCGCGGTGGGGTCCGCGCTGAGCCAGCGCATGCAGAAGTCCCCGAACATCACGGTCTGCTTCTTCGGCGACGGGGCAACGAGCACGGGATCGTTCCACGAGTCGGTGAACCTGGCCTCGGTCTGGAAGCTGCCGGTGCTGTTCGTCTGCGTGAACAACCTCTACGCCATGTCCACGCCCCTCCGGAAGCAGGCCAACATTCCCGACCTCGCCGCAGCGCGGCCAGGCGTATGGAATCCGCAGCAAATCCATGGACGGCAACGACGCGGTGGGCATCTACCGCGCCGCGCTGGAGGCGCGGGAATACGTCCGGGAGAACGGCCCGATGCTCCTGGTGCTCAACACCTACCGGCACATGGGTCATTCCAAGAGCGATGCCAATGTGTACCGCACGAAGCAGGAGATCGAGGAGTGGAAGAAACGCTGCCCCATCAAGCGCATGCGGGAGCAGCTGGTTTCCGAGGGACGTGTCCACGGCCGCGGCGCTGGACGCCATGGACGCGCAGGCCGCGGCGGACGTCCAGGCGGCGGTGCGATTTGCCGAGTCCAGCCCGAATCCCCGGATCGAAGAAGCCGCGAGGGACGTCTACAAGTGAGAGAAATCACGTATGCGGATGCCATCCGCGAGGCGATGTGCGAGGAGATGCGGGCCGACCCCCGGGTGTTCCTCCTTGGTGAGGACATCGGGATCTACGGCGGCGCCTTCGGCGTGACAAAGGGGATGGTGCAGGAGTTCGGCGAGGAGCGGTCCGCGACACGCCGCTGTCCGAGCACGCCATCACCGGCACGGCGGCCGGGGCCGCCATGAGCGGCATGCGGCCGATCGTGGAGATCATGTTCAGCGACTTTCTCACCATCGCGCTGGAGCAGCTGGCCAACCAGGCGGCAAAGGCGCAGCTACCAGTTCGGCGGCCAGGTTTCCGTGCCCATGGTGCTGCGCACCGCCGGCGGGTCGGGCACGGGCGCCGCGGAGCAGCATTCCCAGAGCCTCGAGGCCTGGGTCTGCCACGTGCCGGGCCTGAAGGTCGTCATCCCCTCGACGCCCGTACGACGCCAAGGGCCTGCTGAAAGCTTCGATCAGGGATCCGAACCCGGTCGTGTTCATCGAGCAGAAGCTTCTCTACCGGCAGAAGGGCCCGGTGCCCGAGCCCGCGGAGGAGTACGAGATCCCTCTTGGTGTGGCCGACGTGAAACGAACGGGCGCTGACCTCACCATCGTCACGTACGGCCGGATGGTGCCGCGGTGCCTGGAAGCGGCGGAAAAGCTTTCCGCGGAAGGCATCGACGTCGAAGTGATCGACATCCGCACGCTCGTCCCGCTGGACAAGGACTGCATCATCCAGTCCGTGAAAAAAACCGGGCGTGCCATGATCGTTCACGAAGCCTGCCAGACGGCGGGCTACGGCGCCGAGATTGCCGCGATGATCGCCGACAGCGAGGCGTTCTTCCACCTCGATGCGCCGATCAGGCGGGTGGCGGGCCTGGATGTGCCCATCCCGTACAATCCCGTCCTCGAGGCGAACGTGGTTCCCACCCTGGAGAAGATACTGGCTGCCGCGCGAGACCTGGTGAGCTGAGCCCCTGCGCCGGGCCCCCTGCGCTGGGCGGGCCCCGCACGCCTGATTTTTCTTTGACATATGTTATAACCTATGTTAAGATCATGCATCCAGATTCATGGAGATCGAGCGCGCGGGAACAGCTGGAATTACTGCTCACGGCGCCGATTCTTCGAACATCGCAATGGAGGAGGGCGTATCATGAAGAAGAGACTGGTCGTGGTTCTCGTTGTCCTGTTGACGCTGATCAGCGTCTGCGCAGGCTGGGCCCAGCAGAAGCCGAGCGTTTTCCAGGGCAATCCCAAGGAAACCTACTACATGGTCATGATGGTCAGCGGAGTTGAGTACTGGGTCGGCGTCTATGAAGGTTTCAAGCTGGCAGCCGCACAGCTTGGCGTGGACACCGTCTACACCGGGACTCCCGAGTACGACATCAACAAGGAGCTCGCGGTCTTCAACCAGGTCATGTTGAAGAACCCGGCCGGGATCTGCGTGCACCCGATGGAGCCGGATTCGTTCATCGACCCGATCAACGCGGCAACAGCCAAGGGCATCCCCGTGATGACTTTCGCCGCTGACTCACCCAAGAGCAACCGCCTTGGCTACATCACCTCCGACAACGTGAAGGAAGGCTACACTGCAGCGGACGCCATCTGCAAGGCAATCGGCGGCAAAGGCGAGGTGGCGGTCACGGAGAACCCGGGCCAGCTCAACCACGAGATACGCGTGCGCTCGTTCAGGGAGCGCATCGCCTCCAACTGGCCGAACGTGAAGGTCGTGGCGTCCATTGCGACGAACCAGGACATGAACAAGGCCTTCAACGGGACCCGCAGCATGGTCCAGGCGCACCCGAACATCCGGGGCATCTTCACCCCCGAGGCAAGCTCGGGCCTCGGCTGCGCGCAGGCGGCCCTCGAGATCAGCAAGGGCGACATCAAGGTGATGTGCTGCGACATCAACGAGTCGGTGCTGGACATGATCCAGAAGGGCGACATGTTCGGCGCCATCCAGCCCAACGTCGTCATCCAGGGATACATGGCAATGATGTACCTCTACATGGCAAAGCACCAGCTGCTCGACCCGATGAACGGGTGGAAGGAAAGCGGCAAGCCCTGGGGCATCTACCTTCCGTTCGTGGACAATGGACTTGACGTGGTGAACAAGGACAATGCCAAGTTCTTCTACACGAAGAACTATCTCAAGACGCGCGGTACCAGGGGCGTCGACGAGGGAGCCCAGACGATGAAGAGGTCGGCGCTCACCTTCTGAGCAAGCCGATTCCATCATGAAACGCGGTGCGGGTGCCTTGGGGTACCCGCACCGTTTTTTTATCGGCTCGGGGGTGTCAGGCCCCGAGCGCGTCAGAGACGGCGTGGCTCACCGTCTTCAGGGCGGGATACAGGGCCTTGTGGACTGGAAACCACTGGGCATACTTCGCGGCCGCAGCGGGATCGGGTTCGAAAGTCCGTGCGGGCTTCCGAACCTGCTCGAATGCGTCCTTCTCGTCGCGGTACACGCCCACCCCGATCCCGGCGAGCATGGCGGCGCCCAGCGGGCTGGCGTCCTCGACGTCCGGCACCTCGATGGGCTGACCGACGATGTCGGCCTTGTTCTGCAGCCAGAAATCGTTGCGCACTGCGCCGCCGGCCACGACGAGCTTCCGCATTTCGAAACCGACGTTCTTCTTCATCTCCTGGATGATGTCCAGGAGCTGGAAATCCAGCCCTTCGATCACGGAGCGCAGCATGTCGCCCCGGGTGGCCGTGGTGCTCAAGCCCGGCAAAGCCGCCCCGCGAGCGCGAATCCACTACAGGGCAGCCGGACCCGCTCATGTGCGGCAGGAACATGACCCCACGGCTCCCGATGGGGGATTCCGCGGCCTCTTCCATGAGCGTTTCCCAGTCCACGCACCCGCGGACGGCCGCCTTGGCACGGGCCTCGGAGCCGAACTCCCGCCGGTACCACTCCAGCATTTCCGCAGACACCGCCCCGCCCATGACCGAGTACATGTCCCTTGCCACGTGGCACTCCACCGTCGCCCCGATCCTCTGCAGCTCGGGCGTGAGCACGGGCCTCGGGATGGTTGCCTGCACGACCTCCCAGGTCCCGCTCACGTCCAGAAACACTCCCGGGGTCAGAGCGCCGACGGGCAGCGCGGCGCAGAGGTAATCGTGGCCCCCGAGAACCACCGGCGTCCCTTCTTGCAGGCCTGTTGCCTCCGCTGCCGTTCGCGTCACCTCGCCAAGGACGGTGCCGCTTGGAGCCGGGCTGCACAGCAAGCTGCCGTCGATACCGGCGAGGCCGAGGATTTCCTTTGACCAGCGCGCGGGTTGCCTGGTCAAAGAGAAGCGTGCAGGAGGCCATGGTGTAGTCGGTTGCCTGCTTTCCGCAGAGCATGAAATTGAGGAAGTCCTCGATGAGCAGCCACTTCCTGGTGCGGCCGAGTATCTTCGGCTCGTGCTCCGCCATCCACAGGAGCCGCAGCGCGGTGTTGTAGGCCCACAAATTATTGCCGCCGATGGAGAAAGTCTTCTCCGTGCCGATGGTCTTCTCCCACCATTGACGCTGGGGCTCGGTGCGGGGGCAGAGCCAGCTGATGAACGGGTACAGCCATTTCCCGTTCTCGTCCACGGGCACGCCGTCCATGCCCATGCCGGTGACGGCCACGGCGGCGACCGCCCCCGGGTCATCGATTTTTGCCACGGCGTCCTCGAAGCGCGCCAGCCGTGCCGCCCCAGATCTGCGCGGGGTCCCACACCGTCCAGTCCGGGTGAGCGGGGTCGGGGTGGAATCTCTCGGTGGGCCGGGAGCCGCTGGCCACGACGTTGCCCGAAAGATCGTAGATGACGCTCTTCAGGCTCGTCGATCCCAGGTCAATGCCGACGAGGTACTTCGATCCTTTCATCGCCAAGCCTACTTCGCCTTCGCGTGCGTGAGGTAGTCGATGGAGACCGCGGCCAGCAGGATGATGCCCGCTCACCAGGTCCTGCCAGTACACCGAGACGTTCAGGAGGATCATCGACGTCGTGATGATGGCCAGGAGGGCGATGCCGAAGACCGACCCGATGATGGACCCGTCCCCGCCGGCCAGGCTCGCGCCCGCCGATGACGCACGCGGAGATGGCCTGCAGCTCCAGGCCCGAGGCGAAGTAGGGAGTGGCCGTGGCGAACCGGGCGATGGACAGGATGCCGCCCAGCCCGGCGAGGAACGACGGAGAGGATGTAGACGCCCATCTTCACGGCCTCGGACATTGATGCCGGAGAACAGCGCCGCCTTTTCGCTGCTTCCCGTGTACACGACCCGTCTCAGGATGGTCGAGCGCCGCATGAGAAAGTCGGCAAGGATCACGAAGACCACGAAGATGATGATCACCACGGGAATGCCCGCAACGTCGCCCTTGCCGATGTTCTTGAAGTCGTTCGGCATGCTGTACAGCGAGAGCGGGATGCCCTGCGTGACCACGAACGCCGCCCCGCGCGCGATGCTGAGCATGGCGAGGGTGGTGATGAAGGGGCTCAAGCCCGACCTTGGTGATGAAAAAGCCGTTGAACAAGCCCGAGGAGCGCGCCGAGGACGAGCGCGATGGGCGCCGCGATCCAGATGTCGACCCCGGACTGGTACAGACGCCCGGCCACGGCCCCGACCAGCGCCATGACCGAGCCGACGGAGAGGTCGATGCCCCCGTTGACCATGACGATGGTCATGCCGATGACGACGATGCCGTTGATGGCGAAGCTGAGGATGGTCGTGCGAAGGTTGTCCGGGGTGAGGAAGTACGGGCTGAGGAAAGACATGAGGATGCAGATGCCGACGATCGTGAGGATCAGGGTGCCTTCCCGGAATCGGCTCAGCCGGCCCCAGGCGCGGCCGGGAAGTCCCGGGCCACATCTGCCTTCGGTGTCGTGTGTGCTGGTTCCATTCTGTCTCTCCCTGCTTCCTCAGATGCCCGGACGCGCGGCGGATGGCCGCTTCTTCCGTGATCTCGCGTCCCTTCAGGATTCCCCGGCTCGGTCCCCTCGTGCATGACGAGAACGCGGTCGCACAGCCCGATCACCTCGGGCAGCTCGGAGGAGATGACGACGACGCCGACGCCCTTCTGCGCAAGATCGCGCAGGAGCTTGTGGATCTCCGACTTCGCACCGACGTCGATGCCCCGGGTCGGCTCGTCCATGAACAGGATCCGCGGCTCCACCGAGAGCAGCTTCCCGATGAGGACCTTCTGCTGGTTGCCGCCGCTGAGGGAGCCGACCTTCTGCTGGATGCCCGTGGCGCGGATCCCCAGGAGCGAGATGTAGCCTGCCGCCCGCGCGGATTCCTTCTTCGAGTTGATCAGCGCCCGCGCGGAAATGGAGCGCAGGTCGATGGCGGAGATATTGTGCCTCAGGCTCATCGGGAGGAACAAGCCCCTCGGTCTTGCGGTCCTCCGTCAGGTAGATCATGCCGTGGCCGATGGCGTCAGGGTACGAGGCGATCCGCACGGGCGCGCCGTTCACGAGCACCTCGCCGGCCGTCCGCTCCTGCAGGCCGCAGATCGTCTTGGCAATCTCGCTGCGCCCCGCGCCCATGAGGCCGAACAGGCCGAGGATCTCCCCCCGGTGCAGGCGAAAGCTCACGTCGCTGAAATCCCCGCGGCTGGCAAGGTCCCTGATCTCCAGCATCACCTCCCCCGTCTCGGGCTCGGTGGAAAGCTTGGGCGGGTACAGCTCGCTCAGCGCCCGGCCCACCATCTTGTCCACGACCGCGGAGGTGGTGGTCTCCGCGGTGCGCACCGTGTCGATCAGCTTGCCGTCGCGCAGGATCGTGATGGTGTCGCAGTTCTCGAACACCTCGCGCATGCGGTGGCTGATGTACAGGACGCCGATGCCCGGTTTTCACCAGGTCGGTGCACGATGGTGAAGAGCGCCCCGGTCTCCGTCTCGGTGAGGGCCGCGGTCGGCTCGTCGAGGATGATCAGGCGGCAGTTCATGGACAGCGCCTTGGCGATCTCCACGACCTGCTGCTGGGAGATGGTGAGCTCGGAGACCCGCTGGCGGGGCCGATGTCCGCCCCGAAGGCGGAGAGGAGCTCCGCCGCGCGCCGGTGGTACTCGCTCATGTTCATGATGAGCTGGTTGGAGTCGTTGATCGTGCTCATGAAGATGTTCTCCGCCACGGTGAGGTGCTGGCAGAGAGCGATCTCCTGGTGGACGAACCCGACGCCCAGCTTCTGCGCATCGTAGGGGGTGTCGATCGCGCGCCGCGGCGCCGTCAATGAGGATGGCCCCCTCGTCGGGCTGGTAGACGCCGGCGATCACGTTCATGAGCGTGGACTTCCCCGCGCCGTTTTCCCCCACCACCGCGTGGATGCTGCCGGGGGACACGGCGAGGCTCACGCCCGCGAGCGCCTGGGTGCCGGGAAAGCGCTTGCTGATGTTCTTCACTTCGAGGATCGGGGTGCCGGGCACCTGGCACACCTCGCTTTCCTTTGGATCTGGTCAAACAAGCGGCGGCGCGGCAACCTGCGGTGCGCGCCGCCGGAGGCGGATCATGCGCCGCCGAAACAGTGTCAGTCCTTCGGTTCCGAATGTCAATCAGAACGTGAGCGACGGCCGCTTCATCTGCTGCGCGCTCTCCTCCACGCCCTTGCTGTTGCGCGCCTTGAGGTAGTTCTTCGTGTAGAAGAACTTCGCGTTGTCCTTGTTCACGACGTCGAGGCCGTTGTCGACGAACGGGAGGAACATGCCCCAGGGCTTGCCGCTTTCCTTCCAGCCGTTCATCGGGTCGAGCAGCTGGTGCTTCGCCATGTACAGGAACATCATGGACATGTAGCCCTGCATGACGACGTTGGGCTGGATGGCGCCGAACATCTCGCCCTTCTGGATCATGTCGAGGACCGATTCGTTGATGTCGGAGCAGATGACCTTGATGTCGCCCTTGCTGATCTCGAAGGCCGCCTGCGCGCAGCCGAGGCCCGAGCTGGCCTCGGGGGTGAAGATGCCCGCGGATGTTCGGGTGCGCCTGCAGCATGGTCCGGGTGCCGTTGTTGGCCTTGTCCATGTCCTGGTTGGTGGCGAAGGTCGCAACGACCTTCACGTTCGGCCAGTTGGCCGCGATGCGCTCCTTGAACGAGCGGATGCGGATCTCGTGGTTGAGCTGGCCGGGGTTCTCCGTTGCCGCCACCTCACCCTTGCCGCCGATGGCCTTGCAGATGGCGTCCGCCGCCGCGTAGCCTTCCTTCACGTTGTCCGACGTGATGAAGGCGAAGCGCTTGCTCTGCGGGGAATCGGTGGCGAACGTCATGACGGGGATGCCCTTGTCGATGGCCGCGTTGATCGGGTCGATCCAGGCGTCGGGGACCATGGGGCAGGCGAGAATGCCGGCCGGGTTCTTCGCGACGACCTGGCTGTAGACCGACAGCTCCTTGTTCAGGTCGTACTCGGGTGTGCCGGTGTAGACCGTGTCGACCCCGAGCTGCGCCGCGGCGAGCTTGAAGCCCTCGTACACGCCCACCCAGTATTCCACGCCGCTGACGAAGTCCACCATGTAGTAGACTTCCTTCGAGCTGCCCTGGAAAACGCTCTTCTGCTGGGCGAACCCTCCGAGCACGGTCGCGAGGGCGAACACCGCGACCAGGAGCACGAGAACAGTTCTCTTCATCTCTCCCTCCTTCGCTTGATGGCTGGCCCGAACAATCGAAACCTGACGCTGAAACCTCGTGCGAAACAGGACGGTTCTTTTCTCGGAATGGGGAATCAGGCCTCGATCGGAGAGCCGCGTGGGAGGGATACTAACATCCGCCATAACATTTGTCAAACTTTTTCAAAACCGGGTGCGGTGGCGAAATCAGGTGGCGGCCTGGTCGAAAAGCCGGGAAATACTGCGGCCAATGGTCGCCGGCCTCGTCCTCGCGCCGCGCTTCGAGCACCGCTGACGCGGTCTGCTCGTCGGTGACGAGGATCGTGATCAGGCCGGTCTTCAGCTCCCCGAGGAGCGAGTATGCCTTTTCCAGGCCGCCGACGATGCAGAGGATCTTTTTGATCCGGCGGAGGCTTTCCACGGGGATGCCGATGATCCGGTTGTGCAGCTCGTTCTCGATGAAACCTGCCCCGCACGTCGAAGTAGCGCCCGCAGATGTCGCCGATGGGCAGCGCCTCCGGGGCCGCCGATCTTCTTCCGCCGCACCAGGACCCGGGAGCCGTCGAACTCCTGGGAGACCGGCGGCGCGCCCACCGAGACCACGGCGATGTCGATCTTCCTCCACATCTCCATGACCGCCTTCATCGACGAGCTGCCCATGTACAGCTCGTAGTCCTCGGGGGACGTGGTCAGGGCCGGGGCATGGATGAAGGACGGCGTGCCCTGCAGCTTTTCCGCGAAGAGGCGGACCATCTCGTTCAGCTGGTAGCGTTCGAGGTTCCTGTTGCTCCCGCCGGTGAGGGGGATGACGTGCATGCCGTGCATGGAATCCGCGCGCCTGGTAGCTGGACATGAAGGCGTGGCAGGTCCTGCCCCACGCGATCCCCACGGTGTCCCCGCTCTTCGCCTCTTCGTCGAAGACCTCCGCCGCGCGGGAGGCGGTCAGGTCGATGAGGGTCTCGGTGTCCCGGATGGAGGTCGGCACCACGACGCAGCGGGCAAGGCCGAACTGGGCGCACAGCTCGCGGGAAAGCTCCGCGTTGTCCTCCAGGGGGTTTCGGATGGTGATCTCGACGATGCCGCTCCTGCGCGCCTCGGCAAGGATCAGGGAGATCGAGGCGCGGGACACCTTCACCCGCCTGGCGATCTCCTCCTGCTTCAGGCCCTGCTGGTAGTACATGCGGGCCACGCTGACGATGAGCTGAAGGTCGTCCACGGCTCACCGCGCCGCCGCAGGCGGATTCCGCGCCGCCGAAGGCGGATTCCACGCCGCGCGAAGCGCTTCGATGGACTTCCGGTAGCGCGCGTACTTCAGCTCGTAGATGTCCTGGCTTTCCTTCCTCGGCTCCACCGTTCGGGACACGCGCACCATCCGCTGGACCGCCTCTTCGAACGAGCCGAACAGGCCCACGCCCACCCCGCCGCAGATCGCGGCGCCCATGGCCCCCAGCTCCTCGCAGGCCGTGAGCTCGATGGGGAGCTGCAGGACATCCGCGAACATCTGCACCCAGACCTCCGATTTCGCCGCGCCGCCGGCAATCCGCGCCGCCCGTGCCCCTCCCCAGCCGAGAAGACGGTCCACGTGCGTCTTGTGGGAGAAGACCACCCCTTCGTACACGGCGCGCAGCATGTGCGCCTTCCCGTGCCAGCCGTGAAGCCCGAGGAATCCCCCCGAAGCCTTCGGCCCCTCGTTGCTGCCGTAGAGAAACGGGAGGAACAGCGACGTCGGAATCCTGCGGGGCAGACGCCTTCCACCATCCCGTTGACCGTGTCGAAAACCGATCCGCCCCGGGCCTGGGCCTCCGCGCGCTCGCGAGCTCATCAGCTCGGACACCACCCACTCGAGGTTGCTCGCCGACGTGGCGCTGGCTTCCGTGATGAGCCAGAAGCCGGGGATGCAGTACGCGGAGGTCATGAACAGGTCCCGGTCCTGGACCGGGGCGGGGCTGATGAACTCGTTGATGCTCCAGGAGCCGGCGATGAGGCAGAGCCTGTCGGAGCGCGTGATGCCCGTTCCAATGGCGCACGCCGAGATGTCGAAGAGCCCGCCTGCCACGGGGGTTCCGGCTTTCAGGCCGGTTTCCGCCGCCGCCTGCGGAGTCACCGCGCCGCAGATTTCACCCGATCTGCGCAGGGGCGGCAGCTTGTCCTCCATCCCGGCGATGCCGAAAGCCTTCAGCACGTCGGTGTCATAGCGGAGGGTCCGCACGTTCATCAGGCTCAGGCCCGAGTAGTCGGTGACCTCCGCGCAGGCCTCTCCGGTGAGGCGGTAGCGGATGTAGTCCTTGCACATGAAGATCCAGCGGGTCCGTTCGAGGGCGCCGGGATCGTTGTCCGCAGAACCACGCAAGGAGCGCGGCGGGCTGGGCTGCCCAGATGGCCTGGCAGGTGCGGGGAAGAACTTTCTCAAAGGTCCCGTCCTGGTACCACCGCGCCACGTAGTCGGCCGCCCGGCTGTCCGCCGAATTGATTCCGTCATGCGCGGGCTTCCCGGCAGCGTCCGACGAGGTACATCCCGTTGCCGTGGCCGGTCACGGCCAGCGCCGCGATTTCGGCCGGGCCGGACGTCCGCCTTTTTCATCACCTCGGAGATCACGCGCACGTTGGCGGCCCAGAGATCGTCGACATTCTTCTCCGTGTGCCCGGGGTGCGGGAAAGAGCATCTCGGTCTTCACGCTGGAAACGGCGATCTCCGTGCCGCTCGGGTCGTACAGCGCGGCCTTGGTCACCGTTCCCCCGTTGTCGATTCCCATCAGGAAGGTGCGCGCCTTCATGCGCGCCCACACTAACATTTGAAATAACATTCGTCAAACTTCACGCGCCGCGAGGGTGGTCACTCCCCCATCATCGCCCGGGTCATGCGCACCCAGCGCGCCAGGCGGGGCCGGTCACCGTTGATCGTGTAGATGTCGCGGAAGCAGAACTCCAGGCTGCAGCTTTTCGCGCCGTCCAGGGTGTCCCGCACGTCCTTCTTGAGCAGATCCCAGTCCGGGTTCGCGCCGCTGATGTACGCGGGTGTCGGCTTCCTCGAATAGACGTACTTCTTCCCGAGCAGCTCGCCCATCCGGAAGAGGTTGCTCCAGCCGGAGACCGAAACCGCCCGGAGGTTCGGGATGGCTTTCTGGATGCGCTCGAACCTGTCGTGCACCGCCTCGCAGCACCCGTAGTAGGTCAGGCCGAACGGACGGGTGACCTCGGCGATGGACGGGAAGGAAGAACTCCTCGAACATCGACGGGGAGATCGGCGCGCTCTCCTGGGAGTCCGTCCAGCACCAGCAGTCCTTCAAGTGCACCTGGCCGTCGCGGCCTCCGGCAGGTCGGACACGAAGCCGTAGCTTCCCGGGCAGGGCATCCACGTGTCGGTGTTCTGGTAGAGCAGTCCTTCCTTTTCCATGAACTTGAAATGCGCCTGCCGGTCCTCCCGGATCACCTTCATGATGGAATGGAGCAGATTCGGGTTGGTCGTACACCCAGGTGAGAAGGTTGTCGTTGCCGATCAGCTTGAACAGGTCCATCGTGAGCCCGCCGTAAAGGTTGCCCAGCCACGGACGGTAGCCGGGATCCGGATCGAAATGATCGAAGCCTCCCAGCCGCACCGGGCAGGATGTCGCCGAAGATATCCTCCAGCAGCTCCTTCTGGTGGAAGCTTTCCCGACGGTTCACGCAGCGGTTGCGGAGGTGCAGTCTCTCCGCGTCCTTTGCGGACTGCACGCCGAAGTTGAACGAGTATGCCAGGTCGCTGCCGCCGGAGGTGACGGCGTGGTGCGCCTCGATGGGAACGCCGTAGTCCGAGATTTCGAGGACCCAGGGGATGCGGAACCAGGGTTCGACGACAATATCGTCCCCGATCTCATCCGCGTGGCGGACGATCTCGTAAAGCGATTTCTCGATATTGCGGACAAAGGGATCAACGCAGAGAAGCTCGTCGGCGCCGACATAGTCCGGGAGCATGCACGTCTCCACGAGGATCATGGGCTTTACCGCCGCCAGGTCCTTCACTGCCCTCCATTGACGGCGCCTTTCTCCCATCATGGGGCTGGAGGCGTGCTCCATCCAGCGCGAGGCGAGCCTCCGCAATGACTGGACCTCTTTTTCCTGGATCATGGGACCATGTCTCCCCGGAGCCGGTTGCGTCCCGCGGTCATGCTTTTGCCTTCTCCCGCACCAACAGGTGGTTGAGGACGACGGCGATGATGAGCACGCTGCCCTTGGCCATCGTCTGCCAGAACGCGGGGATGACGGTCATCAGCCCCGTGGTGACGCACATGATGATCAGGGCGCCGACGATCGTCTTTGCCACCGACCCTTCCCCGCCGGAGAAGGCGGTGCCCCCGAGCAGCACGGCAATGATGCAGTCCAGCTCCATGCCGTCACCTGACAGCGGGTCCCCGAGTGACATGTAGCTGGCCCGCGCCATTCCGGCCAGGGCGGCGAAGAATCCCACGATGATGTACAGGAGCCAGACCCACTTGACGGCGTTGATGCCGGACAGCTCCGCCGCGGTGCGGTTGCCGCCGATGGCCGCGGCGTACTTCCCCAGGATCGTCCTCTTCTGGACGATGACAAGCACGGCGATCACGAGCACAGCAGCGAAGAATGCCCACGGAAGGCCGAGCACGACTTCCGTGCGCGCGTAGTCGTTGATCCAGGCCGGCATTGGCCGCGCCGCGCTGCCCTTGATCGCCGACAAACCGTGGGGAACGATCAGGAGGGCGATTCCCTTGAAGAGGTTCAGGGTCACGAGCGTGGCGATGACGGGGGTGATGCGCAGCTTCATCACCAGGAGGCCGTTGAGGAAGCCGAACGCCACGCCCAGGACCAGCGTGATGGGCAGCGCAAGGATGAACGGGAATCCGTTCAGGATCATCAGCGCGAACACCACGGCGCTCAGGCTCATGGCGCTGCCTACCGACAGGTCGATGTACCCCGAGATCATCAACAGCGTGAACGCGCCGCTCAGGGTCAGGATGGGCACCGCGGCGCGCAGGAGGTTGACGAGGCTGTCCGGGCTCAGGAAGTGCCCGCGTCCGAACATTTCCACCTGGCCGAGCTTCACGAGGCTGAAAACGAGGACGATCAACACCAGGACAACGTAGATGTAGAATTTCTTGATGTTGGAACGCATGGCGTTCGACCGTTCCATCCGCATCTGCAGTTTCATGGGAGTCACTCTCAGCCCTTCCGCTTGTCCAGGGCAAAACGCTGCGCGAGAATCGCGACGAATGTCACGATGCCCTTGATCGTAAACTGCCAGTCGGGGGAAAGCAGCAGGCCGGTTGCTGACGACGTCACCACGGCAAGGATGATCGCCCCGACGAACATCCCCAGTACGGATCCGAACCCGCCGGCAATCGCCACTCCACCCAGGAGCGAGATGACCAGCGCATCGAACTCGTACCCGGTTGCCCTGCTGGAGACCCCGGCCTTGAACTCGGAGGCCAGGAGGATGCCCGTGATTCCCGCCAGCAGGGAGCTCATCACGAAGAGCAGCGCGAGGTGCCTGCCGACCTTGACGCCGGAAAGCCTCGCGGCCACGGAATTTGCGCCGATGAGGTACGTGCGCCGCCCGGCGACCGTCGTCTTTTCCACGATGAAAGCCAGGATCACGAGGCCGATCATGATCAGCACGGCCACCTTGATCGACGTGCCGGGAAGGGAGGTGTTTCCCACAACGCCGAACACGTCCGGAAGGCTGGTGTTTCGCTGAGCGCCCCGGGTGATGATCTGCGCGGTCCCGCGGGCGATCATCATGGTTCCCAGTGTGATGATGATGGAGGGCACCTTCAGCTTCGCGATGAAAAACGCGTTGATTCGCGCCGATGCTCATGGCGCCCACGAGCGCCAGGGCTATGGCGACCCCGTACGGAAGCCCCAGGCCGTTGGCAAGCGCGTTCTGGGACACGTTGAATCCCTGGCAGAAATACACCGAGAGGACGCCCGTCAGCGCGACGACGCCTCCCACCGACATGTCGAAGTTGCCGGTGATCAGGAGGAAGGTGACGCCGATGCCGAGGATGATGACGAACCAGTAGTTCGTGACGAGGTTGATGATGTTCTGCAGAAGGTAGAAGTTCGGCACCACGGCGCAGGCAATGCCGAAAAGGACCACCAGGACCCCGATCATGAACAGGGTGAGGAACGACTCGTTGCTCATCCTGCTCAGGACGGAAGTTTTCACTGCGTGTTTCGTTTCCACGGTCATGCTCCGGTGCCGGCGGGGGCGGCGGGATCTGCGGGGGTGACCGCCCCACCCGCGTCACCAGAGATGACATTCCCACCGGTCACGATGTGGATGATCTTCTCGCTGTCGACGTCACAGCCGTTTCGAAGTGTGGCCTTCATGGAGCCGTCGAACAGGAGGTAGATGGTGTCGCAGATGTTCATGATCTCGGGCAGCTCCGAGGAGAAGATCATGATGGACTTGCCTTCTTCCGACAGCCGGCGGATGATCGCATAGATCTCGCTCTTTGCGCCCACGTCGATGCCGCGGGTGGGCTCGTCCAGCATGAGCAGGTCAGCGTCCGCAAACAGGCACTTGGAGAACACCACCTTCTGCTGGTTGCCCCCGGAGAGCTTGGCGGCCTCCTTCTCGGTGCTCGATGTGGCGATCTTCAGCTTGTCGACATACTCGAGGGTGACTTTTCTTTCCAGGGAGGCGTTGACGAAGCCGTTACGGGAGATCTTTTTCATGTTCATGACCGGTACGTTGCCGCGGATGGTCAGGATGGTGAAAAGCCCCTGCGACCTTCTCTCCTCCGGCACCAGGGCGATCCCGGCCTCGATTGCCTTGTCCGGAGAAGGCGGAAGCTTCTTTCCCTTGAAGAAGACCTCTCCCTCGTACTGGTCCACCCCGTAAATGGCGCGCGCAAGCTCGGTCTTTCCTGCCCCGACAAGCCCGTAAAACCCGACGATTTCCCCTTCATGAACGTCGAAGGAGATGTCGTGGAGCTTGTGGTTGGAAAGGCTCTTCACCTGCAGGATTGTCTCGGTGCATTCGTTGGCCTTGGGCGTGTACTGCTCGAAGACTGTCTTCCCGATCATCATCCTGATGAGCTCCGAGCGCTCCTTCATGTCCGCAACGGGCTTGGTGTCGATGTGCCTGCCGTCCCGCATGACGGTGACGAAGTCCCCCAGCTCGAATATCTCATCGAGCCTGTGGGAAATGTAGATCACAGTGACGTTCTTATCGCGCAGAGCCCGAATGATCGTGAACAGGCGGGCAATCTCGCTTTCCGAGATTGCTGCGGTCGGCTCGTCCATGATGATGATGTCCGACTCTGTGGCCACGGCCTTGGCAATCTCCACAATCTGTTTTTTGGCAACGCTGAGGGTGGACACCAGCTGTTTCGGGCTGATGGAGGGCTCCAGGCTGTTCATGACGCTGACTATCCGGTTGATCTTGTCTGTCGTGCGGAGGAAGCCGAAGGTCGTGTCTTCCATGCCCAGGGTGAGGTTCTCCTCCACGGTGAGCTGGTCCACGACGTTGAGCTCCTGAAAGAGAGTGCTGATTCCCTTCTGCTTGGCGTCCTTCGTGCTATGCGGGCTGTACTCTTCTCCGTTCAGCAGGATCCTGCCGCTGGAACGCGGAGTGGCGCCGGTGAGGATCTTGATCAGGGTAGATTTCCCCGCGCCGTTTTCCCCGACCAGGCAGTGCACGGTATTCCGCTTGATGTCGAAACTGACGTTATTCACAGCCCTCACGGCGGGGAAATCCTTCACGAGGTCCCTGATTTCCAGGACGTTGTCTGTCAGTTCCATTCATCCTCTCCATCATGACGGCGGGAGGAAGCTCGAAGCTCCCTCCCGCCGGGCGGTGCGCCGCGGGGCGCACCTTGTGGATCCGGTCTACTGAACGTTGGTGCCGAACTGGTCGTTCAGCCACTTCACCGCGTCGGCGCGGGGCATCGTCCAATAGGACACGTTGTAGGTCTTGTAGAAGAATTCCTTCGCGGGCTGGTCGGTCATCTTGGTCTTGCCCGTCCGGACGTCCATGATCAGGTCGATGCGGCCGCGTGCGGTCTCCTTGGGCGGAAGGCCCATGGAGAGCTTCAGCGAGCTGTTCGGATCGTACACGCTCTTCATCTCGACTTCGTCGAAGTCGACGCTGCACACGATCTCGGTGAGGGGCTTGCCGTTGTTGAACTTGCCCCGGCCCGCCTGCGTGAGAGCAGCCATCGTCCCGACGGTCAGGTTGGACGCCTCGGAGTAGATCAGGTTCACTTCGGGATGCTGGGTGACGAGGTCCAGGATGATCTGCTTTGCAGCGTCAGGGCCCTTGCTGGCGTCCTGGCAGCCGAGGTTCGTCGCCTTCGGGTCCACGGAGAGCACGCCCTTCACGAAGGGATCCGTGCGTCCGGACTTGACTTCGGTGTGGTTCGGCCAGCCCAGCTCCACCATGACGATGGGCTTGCCGGGGAAGGCGGCCTTCCACTGCTTTGCCATCTCGGCGCCCATGGCGAAAGAGGTTCCCGCCTCGTCGCTGCGGGCCGTGGGGATGCCCGTGTCGGCCAGAGGGCTGAAGAAAGACGTCATGATGATGCCCTTCTTGAGTGCGGCCAGAACGCCCGGCTTCGCGGCTTCGGCGTCCCAGATGTGCAGCGTGGCGGCGTCCATGCCCTGCGCAACGACCTGGTCGATGTTGGCGGTCATGGTTGCGCTGTCGGACTTCCCGTCGAACGCGAACACCTCGGCGCCATACTTTTCCTTGGCGTACCTCTTCGCCTCGGCGAACTGCGCCTGGTGGAACACGTTGCTCAGGTCAGAAACAAAGAACGCGATCTTCGGGGGCTTCTTCTCAGCCGTGCCGCCGGCGAATGCCAGCGGGGCGATCAGCGCCAGCGCGATCAAAAGGAACAATGCCTTTTTCATCTTCTCTCCTCCTCCGAGATTTTTTGGGAAATGATTGTCATACTTTTTCACTTTCTTCACCGTCCGTTTTCAAGCTTTTCTCTTGCCCGCTCACCTCCTCACGCACGGGCGGTGTCTAATGACCGCCATACTCACGCGCCAAGACTCATTTGTCAAGAAAAATCTCATTTCAAATATAAAATACTATCGAACGCCCTCACCAACGATTTTCAGGAACTTTTCCTGCGGGAACTGGTACACCTTGCAGTCATTCATATACGTGCGCTCGGGCAGGACTACCAGGCAGTTCACGACATCGACCCCGAAGGCGAACGGAGCGTGGTGCCACACCGCCGGGACGGAGGCAGCAGATGGTCCCCTTCGGCACCAGGAAGACCTCCGCCTGGTCGAACGGGAACTCCTTTTCTGGAACAGCGGGGGCTACGTGCATGAGCACGTCCCCGTCCTGGGGAAGGACGAGCTCGCAGCAGGTATCGTGGTATTCCGATACGTCGATGACGAACGGCCGCTTCACGACGCGGCAGACCCCGATGGAGGCCACGGGGTTCACGCCGAGCTGTGACTGGACCATGTCCCGGTAGAACTCGATGGGCTCGGCCCCGAGTTTCGGCCACACGGGGTTGATCACGTTCGCGTACGAGCCGAATTTCGCGAACCCTTCCAGGCTGAGCTTCTTGTACTCGATCTGCTTCATCTCAGAACCCGCTCACGTCCTGCGCGAGCCCGTAGACGAGCATTTCTGACACGCAGCCGCCCCTGGTAAGCGCGCAGGTCTGGTAGACCATGTCCGCGAAGTGCTCGGGCCGGACCGCGAGGTTTTCGTCCCACTCGAACTTGTTCACGCCCTGCGCTGCCTTCTGGAAGCCCGTATTCGATCCGCCGGGCACCAGGAGAGTGACGGCAATGCCCAGGGGCCGCAGCTCGGTGTACAGGCACTTGGTGAACGCATTCACCCCGGCCTTCGCTGCGGAGTACACCGACCAGCCCGGCCAGGAGCGGCGGTCGCAGGCGCTGGAAACGTTGATGATCTTGCCGAATCCCTGTTTCTTGAACTGCGGGGTGAATGTCCGGCAGCTCATGATCGTGCTGGTGAGGTTCAGGTCGATGATCCTTCGATTGATCGCGTCATCCATCTCCTCGATCGGGGCAACCTTGAGCGCTCCGCCCGCGTAGTTGATGAGGAAATCGACCTTCCCGAAATTGTCCAGGCACTCCTTCAGCGCGCGCGTGAAGGTCTCGGGCTTCGTCGCGTCTGCCTTGAAAGCGATGACTTTCGACCCCGCCTTTTCGCAGGCTGCGGCCGTGGCCTTCAGGCTTGCCTCGTCGATGTCGAACATGACCAGGCTGACCTGGTCCTCACGCGCAAACAACTCGGCGGTTGCCTTTGGCAAATCCGGAGCCGACGCCCGAGATGACCGCAACCTTTCCCTTCAAGGAATCGCCCATGAAATACACCTCCCTGGATCCAATAGTTTCAAGCAGGAATCACTTCGGTCGTATTATCACCTATCAAACATCATTTGTCAAATAGAATTTTACTTGCGGGATGACATTTTTTTTGTAAATATGGTATGGAAGAGATGAGGAAAGGGAGGCGACCGGTGAAAGAGATGACAGGCGAAGAGCGGGTGCTGCGCGTGCTGCAGAGGAAAGAGCCCGACAGGGTGCCGCACTTCGAATGGTCCATCGACAGGAAGGTTCGGGCTGCGCTGGCACCGGGGAGCACGACGCTCAACGAGTTCGCGGCGCGCATGGGTATCGACGCGGTTCTCGCTGACCCCGACTACCGCAAGGAACCGGCCGGTCCCGGGAAATGGCGGTCCGAGTGGGGATACGTCCTGCAGGAATCCCAGGAGGAGCACGGGGTGGAGGTCGAGTCACCCATCCGCACGATGCATGACTTCGAGCGCTACACGCCGCCTGATCCCCATGCGCCCGGGCGCTACTCCTCGGTGGAAAAGACGATGCGCGATTTCGGGGGAACGAAGGCGGTCATCGTCCATCTCAACGATGTCTTCTCCCTTCCCCGCTACCTGATGGGGTACGAGAACCTCCTGATGGCGATTGCAGCGGAGCCTGCGCTGGTCACCGCGCTGGTGACCATGTCGGTGGACATCAACCTCGCCATGGCAAAAGAGGTGGCGGCGCGCGGTGTGAAAATCGTCTACACGGGAGATGATTTCGCGGGGGACACGGGCCCCCTGATGTCACCGGCGCATTTCCGTGAGCTGTTCTTTCCGGGGCTGTGCCGCGTCATGCACGGCTACAAGGCACTCGGCCTGTACGTCATCAAGCACACCGACGGGATGATCTGGCCGATCATCGACATGATCGTCGAATCCGGGATCGACTGCCTGGACCCCATCGATCCGGTCGCCGGAATGGACCTGGCCGAAGTGAAGGCAAAATTCGGCAGGCGGATCGCTCTCAAGGGAAACGTGGACTGCTCCCACCTGATGAGCCTTGGGACGCCCGAAGAGGTAGCCGCAGCAACAAGAACCGCCCTGCGCATCGGGGCGCCGGGCGGCGGATTCATCCTCTCATCGAGCAATTCCATCCATTCATCGGTGAAGCCCGAGAATTACGCCGCAATGCTCGCAGACTCTGAAGGACTACGGTTCCTACCCCATCCGGGTCTGAGGCGGTTGCAACCGCTCCCCCGATACTACGTTGCGGACTTGCGGAGCTGGTTGGAGATGGGGTAGGAGAGCTTGTCCGCAAAATAGTCGCCCGAGTACCCGATGTCCCTGGATACACGGTAGGCGCACTCGAGCACGAGCTGCTCGAAGGTCGCCTGCCTGTTGTTGCGGAATGTGCTGACGAGCCCTGAGACGCCGAGGCCGCCCACCACCTTGCCTTCGACGTCGAAGACAGGCGAGCCGATGCAGCGGATCCCCTCGTTGTATTCCTCGTTGTCGTACCCGAGTCCCGTCTTTCTGACCTCCTCCAGCTGTTTCATGAGCTCGGTGCGCAGCACGATGGTGTGGGGTGTCAGGGAAGGCAGCCGCGGCGGAATGATCTTTCTGACCTCCTCCTCGGTCTGAAAGGCGAGCATCGCTTTCCCGTACGCGTTGGGGTGATAGTAGACCAGTCCCCCCGGGACAATCCGGATATAGTAGGAGACCTCCGGGCTCACGGTGTCCAGGACGAGCACCATATCGCCGTGAGGGATCTGCAGCTGGCAGGTTTCTTCCGTCTCTCGACAGAGCCATTCCATATGCGGCCGTGCGCGCTGGCGCAGCTCGAAGCGGGTATACAGGCTCATCCCCAGGGAGAAGACCTTTGTGCTGAGCTGGTACCCGTCGGAGAACGGGTCCTGGATCGTGTAGTCCCGGTCGGTCAGCCTTTTCAGGATGCGGAACACGGAGTTGATCGGGATGTTCAGGCAGCGGGAGAGCTCGGTTGCCCCGTAGGGACGGGGATGGAGGGCCATGAACTCAAGGATATCGAGCGTCCTGTCCACGGCAGGAGCTGAATAGGTGCGAACCGGCGTCTTGATTCGAGCACGATCTTTCATTTCATTGGTACCTGCAATTTCAAATTACATTTTACTGGTCAAAGAGTCAAGCGAATCCAGTCCTCAGCGGGGCGGAGACTCCTCACTGAGGTCAGACCAGCTCTCGCAGAGGATGAACTTCAGGCTGAGAGTGCCATCCTCCTTGTAGCTGGCTCGGAGCCCGCCGCTTCCCAGGACCCCGGGCCTGCCGTCCAGCTCTTCCAGAAGCCGGCGCGCCTCCGCGGCCAGCTCCGCTTCTGTCGGGACACGATCCAGGTTGGCCCAGCTCCACGCGAGAGAATCCATGACACCGTGGACCCGCTCGAAATCGAATGTTTCGAGCACTTCCTCGACCTGCAGCTCGAACCGTGTCGTATCTTTCCCCATGCGAGTCTGCTCCTCCGTGCTGATTGACGCGTCCAGCGGGCGCGCAACGTACTCGGATCCACGCGGCGCCCGCCCTTCTCGACCTCCCGAAAGGCGGCGAACGCGGGTAGACGTGCGGCGCGAGGTCACACGATGCAGACTCTAAGCGGAGAGCGCGCGGAGAGTCAACGGGAAGTGGTTCGCGGACTAGATTTCCACGGCCCGCGCGGGGAGCCCGGCCACCGCATCGAGCACCTTCGCCGCGCCTTTCCAGCTCAACCCGAATCTGCGGGCGCCTCTGCGATGCATCTCCAGAAGCGTCTCCAGCCCGCGTACTCCACCGGCCGCTTTCACTCCGATGGCGCCGCGTACGTGGCGGGCGATCAAGGCCACGTTCTCCAGGGTCGCTCCGGAAGGTGCCAGGCCGGTGCCGGTTTTCACCCAGGCGGCTCCCGCTTCTATTGCCAGATCGCAGCCGTTCCTGATCTGCTCATCGGTGAGATAGTGGCACTCGAGTATCACCTTCACCGGCAGACCGGCCGCCCCTTCGACGACGGCACGGATGTCATCGCGGACCTCGACATGGCGGCCCGAGACGAGCTTGCCGATATTGATGACCATGTCGATTTCCCTGCATCCCATCTCGCGAAGCTCCACGGTTTCGGCGGCCTTCGTCCGCGCCGTCTGGCCTCCCGACGGGAAGCCCACCGCCCCTCCGCAGGCGACCTGCGCATCGCCTTGGAGAAGCTCCATGACGAGGGGCGTCCACGAGGGGACGGCGAATACCGCGGCGCATCGATGCTGGCGTGCCGTGGCGACCATGTGCCGCACCTCCTGTTCGCCATCGTCGGTCTTCACTGCACTGACGTCGATCATCCGCGCGATTTCTTCCACCCCGAGCTTCATTCCTCTTCCTTTCCCCGGGCTCTCAGGGCCCTGCAGTCCGTTCGCGCTTGCGCGGGTGTAGACAATCGATGGCCTCCGGCATCGCACGGTGTTGCCCGGAGGGCAAGCCCTTCTACGAAATCTCCACCCGGTATCCTGTGGAAAAGGTGGCGCGGGGTTCGAGACTGAGAATGCCTTCCTTGTCGACGAGGTTCCCGGAGGTGTCGCTCATATCGGGGATGCCATGCCACGGTTCGACGCAGAGGAAAGGGGCGCGCCCAGGCTTCGACCAGATGCCGACGTAGGGCACCCCATCCGTGAGGACCCGCAGCGCCCGGGAGTTGCGGCTGTTTACGATCGAGAACGTCTTCGAGACGGGGTGCTTGAAGATCATGATTCCCTGGTCGAAGGTCGTCCGCGACAGACTGAGCACCCTGCTGTTGTCCAGGGCCTCCTCGGTTTTCCCCGCGAGAACGATCCCGTCCTTGAAAAACCAGCGCTCGAGATTCTCCTCGCGTTCGAACAGCACGTAGTAATTCTCCAGCACCCCTCCGGCGAACGGCACGACAAAGGCGGGATGCGAACCAATGGAGAAGTACATGCGCGCGGCGCCCGTATTGGCCACGTCATACCGGACCGAGATCCCGGCGTGCTCGAGCTGAAATCCGATCTTCAGGCTGAACTCAAAAGGGTATACCTCCCGCGTCTTCGGACTGGACGCGAGAGTCAGCTCTACGGAATCGTCTCCCGTTTTCGTCACGATGAACTCGCTTGCCCGCGCAAACCCGTGGGACGGGAGCTTGTAGGTCCTGCCTTCGAAGGCGTACTCCCCTGACTTCAGGCCGCCGATGACGGGAAAAAGAACCGGCGCTGAGCCGTTCCACCACGCGGGATCGCCGTTCCAGATGTATTCCTGGCCCGATGAAAGGGATGCAAGGCTCTTCAGCTCGGCGCCGGTTTCAGAAATCCTCGCGCCCCAGCGGCTGTTTCGAAGCGTGATCATTTCGATGTCAGGCCCCGATCCGCTTCGCTGCGCAGCAGGGCAAAAGTAGCGGGATAGTCTTTCGTGCCGAAAATGCCGGACCCGACGACAAACGCATCCACCCCGGCAGCGGAGAAATCTGCGATGGTCCGCTCGTTGATGCCCCCGTCAGATTCAATTGTCATCGAGAGGCCGCGCCGCCTGAGCTCGGCCCGGAGGGCCCGCACCTTGTTCAGCACGGCGGGCTGGAACTCCTGTCCCCCGAATCCGGGGTTGACCGCGAGCAGGAGAACGTAGTCGGCAAAATCCAGGGACCAGTCCAGGAGTGAAAGGGGCGCCGCGGGTCCCAGGGCAATGCCGGGGTGCGCCCCGCAGCTGCGGACGAGCTGCAGCGAGCGGTTCAGGTGCACCACGGATTCTGCGTGCACGCTGATATGTGTTGCCCCCGCCGTGGCGAACTTCTCGATGAACTCGTCCGGATTGTCTATCATCAGGTGCGCATCGATTGGCAGTGCGGTCACCCGGCGGACAGCTTCCACCGTCATCGGCCCCATCGTAAGGTTGGGGACAAAGTGCCCGTCCATCACGTCCACGTGAATCCAGTCCGCACCCGCGGCTTCGACGGCCTGCAGCTCGTCGCCCAGCCGGGTGAAGTCCGCGGAAAGGATGGATGGGATGATCTTCGTCATGAATGGCGCCTGCCTGTCAGTAGCTGCCGGTCCCCTCGGCCCCGGTCACGATGGCCACGCTGGCAACGCACCCCAGGCGGCTTGCACCCGCGCCGATGAAGGAAAGCGCGCTCTTGTACGTGCGCACCCCGCCGCTGGCCTTGACGCCCATCTCGCGGCCCACAACGCGCCTCATCAGGCTGAGGTCCTCCACGCTTGCACCTCCGCCGTTGAAGCCCGTGCAGGTCTTCACGAAATCGGCGCCCGCCTTCTTGGAAAGTTCGCATGCCATGACCTTGTCGTCCTGGGTCAGGAGGGCAGTTTCGATGATCACCTTGAGCACCGTGTTCCCCCGCGTGGCGCGGCGCACCGCGCGGATGTCTTCCTCCACGCCGTGGTAATCGCCTGACTTCAGCAGCCCCACATTGATCACCATGTCGATCTCGGCCGCGCCGTCCTCAATTGCTTCGCGCGTCTCGAACGCCTTGGACCTGCTGGTCATCGAGCCCAGGGGGAACCCAACCACGGAGCATACCTTGATGCCCGAGCCCTGGAGCTTCTTCGCCACGTACGCAACGCGGCAGGAGTTCACGCACACCCCGAAGAACCTGTACTGCAGGGCTTCCTGGCAGAGCTTGTCAAAGGCCGCCGTGGGGGCCTCGGGCCGCAGCATGGTGTGGTCGATGTACTTCGCAAGGTCCGACGGACCCAGGGCAGGCACCGCCGCTGCACTCGAGGCGCCGGGCTGGACAGCGGCACCTGCGGCCGGCTTCGCGCCCCCCTGCGTGCCCATGCGTGCAACCACTTCGGCAACGATTCTTTCAATCAACTGGTTCTGGTCCATTACTCTTCCAAGCCTCCCGCATTTCCTCGTTCGATTGCCATGATCTTGTTCACCCGGGCCATGTGCCTGCCCCCGCCGAACCGGGTCTCCAGCCACGTCTTGGCCATGTCGCAGAGCTGTCCCGCATCGTGCAGCGGTCCGCCCAGGGACAACACGTTTGCGTTGTTGTGCTCCCTGCTGTTGATCACCGTCCGTATGTCGTAGCACATGGCCGCGCGGATACCCTTGATCTTGTTCGCGGCCATGGCGGATCCGATTCCCGCTCCATCAAGCACGATCCCGCGCTCGCAGTCACCGCTGACAACCCTGCGGCACACCGCCACCGCGATGTCGGGGTAGTCCACTTTCTCCGTCGCCCGGCAGCCGACGTCCACCACCCGGTAGCCAACGGTCTCCAGGTATTTCCTCAGGGCTTCCTTCTGGCTGTAGGCGCCATGGTCTGACCCGATGGCCACGCTGCGCACGTTGTCTCGCCGCGCGGCGTCACTCGGCGTAGTAGCCCAATTCTCGCTCACGAGGTCTCCTCGATGTCTACCCGGTCCACGATGCCGCAAATCGCTGTGCGGATGGTCACCGCGGACTCATCCCCGATGACCGTCCGCGCCGACCCGCCCTCGTCCACAACAAGCACGAGGTCCCCGATCCCCGCCTGCACCCCGTCCACGGCCAGCAGGCTCTTGCCCTTCGGCTTCCCGTCAGGGTCCACGGGCTGCACCACGAGGATCTTCTGTCCCCTGTAGTGCGGGTGTTTCTCGGTGGAAACCACGTTTGCAACCACGCGTGCCAGCGTCATGTACGGTGAGCTCCGCTCGGGGCATTTCCCGCGCCCGTCACGGCATCCACGATACCGATGATCGCCGCATCCGCCGGGTTGAACCACCCGTTGGGGTTGGCCTGTGCCGCTTCCTTGCCCGCCTCGAAAAACACCAGGTCCCCTTCCCCTGCCCGTGCCGTGTCGAAGGCTACCAGCGCGCCCCCGGCGTCTTTTCCCGTCTCATCCACAGGCTGCACCAGGAGAAGCTTCAAACCGTCGAAGCATTCCATCTTCTGCGTGCACACAACTCGGCCGATCACCCTTCCAAGCTTCATCTATATGATCCTGAAGTAGTCCACCAGCGTGCAGCGCCGTTCGCGCGTGAACGTACGCGCCCGCGTCACCCCTTCACCCGTAGGGCTGGCGATGGTGAAGGAGGCGTAGCCCGCGCCCCCCTCCCCCAGCCCGGCGAAGTTGGGCCCGTTCTTGATGAAGATCGAGCAGTTCATGACCCGTGCCATCCTGGACAGCTTCTCGATGTCGTGCGAATGAATCGAGGCGGTATGGCGGAAACCGTGCTCCACCTTCACCGCGAAATCGATTGCCTCATCGGCGTTCTTCATCCGCACCAGGGGGATCACCGGCATCAACTGCTCGCTCCACACCATCGGGTGCTCCGCGGGAACTTCCATCAGCAGTATTCGCGTCTGGGCCGGCACCTCGATGCCCGCAGCCCGGGCAATGACCGCGGGATCCTTGCCCACGTAGTCCTTGTTCGGCGTGCTGTGCCGTCCCGGGGCCGTATCATTTCCCAGCACCAGGTGCGTCACCGCCTCGATCTGGCCCCCGGTCAACTCGAAGGCGCCGTTGCGCCGCATCTCCTCCTTGAGCCGGTCCGCAATGCTCTCCACCGCGAGAATCACTTTCTCATCCGTGCATACCACGTTATTGTCGAACCCCGCCCCGGCCACGATGTCGCGCCCTGCCTTCACCAGGTCCGCGGTCTGATCCACAACGCACGGCGGGTTGCCCGGCCCGGCGCAGATGGCCTTCTTCCCGCTGGCCATCGCCGCCTTCACTACACCGGGACCTCCGGTCACCACGAGGAGCGCCACCCCCCGGTGCTTCATCAACTCTCCGGCGCTCTCGATGGTTGGATTGGCCACCGAGCACAGAAGGTTCTTCGGCCCGCCCTCCCGCTGGATTGCCTCGTTCAGCATGCTCACCAGCCGGCTGGAAATTCCCCGCGCCCCGGGATGCACGTTGAACACCACCGAGTTCCCCGCCGAAATCATCCCGATGGAGTTGCTGGTAATGGTGGCAAGCGGGTTGGTCACCGGCGTGATGGCCCCGATCACCCCGTAGGGAGCGTGCTCGGTGATGGTCAGCCCGTGCTCGTCGGAGAATGCAGACGGCTCGACGTCCTCCACGCCGGGGGTCTTGCGTGCGGCAAGCGAGGTCTTGATCTTCTTGTCGCGCACGTTGCCCAGGCCGGTCTCGCGCACCGCCTCGGTGCACAGCGACTCATTTGCATCCAGGACTGCCTGGCGCATGGCCGCGATGGCGCGCCTGCGGGTATCCAACGGCAGTGCGATCAGCTCGCGCTGGGCCACGGTGGCTGCCGCAACGGCGCTGTCCACGTCCGTGAACACCCCGCTGCCCAGCGGCACCGCGGGCTTGCCGGGCGCCCCGGCGGCACCGGGCTCCATCGACCCCAGGAGGGCCGCGATGTCGGCGCTCTTCAGCACCTGCTCGACGATCTGTCGAATGTCTTCCGCCGCTGCCATCTTTGCTATCCTTCGCCCCGCTGTGAATAAACAGTCAAGCCCGGCCTGGTCTATCTCATCCACGATGGCAACCACCAGGGTGTCCATTGGCCGATCGTCTGTCCGCGAGGTCCAGCGGCAGGAGCTGCCCTGCGTCAGCAGCACCAGCTGGCCGCGGTTGGCGCCGACCATGTCCAACGCCACAAGGTATTCCCCGCGGCCTGCCCCCTTCTGGTCGCAATCCTCCACCAGAAGCCAGTTCGCCCCGTCCACCTTGTCGCTGCGCCGGGTTGCAACCACGGTTCCGCGCACGCGGGCCAGGTTCATGCCCCCTGCGCTCCTTCCGCGGCTGACTTGTCGTACGTCAGCACCCCATCCTTCTCGATGACATCCACGATCGCAATGATCGTCGCATCGGAGGGCTTGCCCTTGGTCGTCTCGGTCATGCGCGCGCTGGATCCCGTCACGTAGAACACGATCTCCCCGGCGTTGGCTCCCACGCTGTCGATGCCCACCACGTAGTCGCCCTTGCCCTTCAGCGTCACCGCATCCACCTTCTCCAGCAGCAGCAGCCGAAGCCCTTCCATGGAGTCGGGCTTGTGCGTGGAGACCACCGTGCCTTTCACCCGCGCCAGTACCATGACGAATCTCCCGTGCGCCTGTTCTACTTCTTGGAAGCCGCGGGCTTCCTGCCCAGCGGGAGCGCCGCGTCCACGCTCTCGTGCGGCCGCGGAATGACATGGGTGCTCACGATCTCTCCCACCTTCTCCGCTGCGCGGGCCCCGGCGTCCACAGCCGCACGGCAGGCTGCCACGTCTCCACGCACGATGGCCGTCACGTACCCGCCGCCGATCTTCTCAAAGCCCACCAGGTCCACTTTCGCCGCTTTCACCATCGCATCGGCAGCTTCCACCATCGCGCTGAACCCGCGCGTCTCGATCATGCCCAGGGCATCATTCGTCGTCTCTGCCATTCTGTTCCTTCCTTATATCCTTGCGGCATTGGCCGCAATCTCTCGTCCGCCCAGACCGCCCAGCCGTGCTTCCACGACCTTGCGCGCCTCGATGACTTCCGCCTCTTCCCCCGCAATGTAGATGCGGCCGAACGCCCCGAAGCCCAGCACCTCGATGATGTTGATCTTCGCCGTCTTCTCCGCCTCGTTGGCCGCGTAGTACGCATACCCTGCCGGCTCCACTTCAAGCACGTACAGCGTGTCCCCCCGCAGCACCATGTTGCCGTGGCGCACCTTGTTGATCAGCTGCGCGTGGTGGTCGGAGATGTTCTTGATCAGCTGGCTGGTCATCACCCGCGGCTTCAGCCGGTCTGCCTCGGTCTTCTTCAGCTCCTTCAGCACCGCCTCCCCTGCCATGCGCGCATCCCCCTGGCTGTCGGAGTGCACCTCCAGCAGGCCGTAGGCCCGCTCCACGATCTGCAGCCCGGGGGTCACGTTGGTCGCCTTCAGGGCAATATCGGTGAGCCGATTGATCTCGATCCCGGGGGCTATCTCCACCACGCAGCAGGCCTGCCCCCCGATGGGATAATACCCCTTGGACACCGTGGCGATGAATGAAGCGTTCTGCAGCTGCAGGGAATCCAGAAACACGTAGCTCCTCAAGTCAACTGCCATGGCCTACCCCTTCCTTTCCGAGCCGGCCCAGCGACTCTCGCTGGTCGTTACCGACCAGCTGCCGTCCAAGGGGAAGCGCCTGGTCCACCGCCGCATGCGGCCGCGGAATGACATGGGTGCTCACGATCTCCCCCACCTTCTCCGCCGCCCGAGCACCTGCGTCCACCGCCGCGCGGCAGGCGGCCACGTCACCGCGCACGATGGCCGTCACGTACCCGCCGCCGATCTTCTCAAAGCCCACCAGGTCCACCTTGGCCGCCTTCACCATCGCATCAGCAGCCTCCACCATCGCGCTGAACCCCCGGGTCTCGATCATCCCCAGCGCGGCATCCGCGCCCTGCGAATCCATTCGGTTTTCCGCCATCCCGTCCTCCTTCTGCGTCCTAGTGCATCTCGCGGCCGCCGGTGACGTTGAACGACTGCCCCGTGCAGTAGTCTCCGTCAACGGTCAGGAATTTCACAAACGATACCACATCGTCGATCCTGCACAACCTGCCGAGGGGCACTTTCGAGGTGAACTGCTTCACCACTGCCTCCTCCTCCATCTTGAGGTTTTCCACGTAGCCCTTGCTCACCGAGCCCCACACCCCGGTGTTCTCCACGATGCCCGGGCAGAGGCAGTTCACCTTGATATTGTCTTTTGCCAGCTCGAATGCCATGGCATGGGTGATCGAGATGATGGCGCCTTTGGCACCGGAATAGGCGGCCATGATCGCCGACCCGGTCTTTCCCGACTTCGAGGCGAAATTGATGATCCGTCCGTCCTTCAGCTTCTTCATTGTCTGCAGGGCGCCCTGCGCGCACCAGACGGTGCCATTGATGTTGATCCTGTTCATCTTGTCCAGCCGCTCCGGCGTGATCTCCGACGAATGGCTGCTGGTCAACCGCACCCGCAACGTTTGCAAGGGAAAAGACGTCGCCGAGGTTCTTCGCAATGTCATCGAAGCATGACATGACCGCTTCCTGGTCGGTGATGTCCACGACGTACCCGCGCACCGTGTGGCCTGCCTTGGCCAGGCGCTCCGCCTGCTTCACGACCTCAGGATTGAGATCGATCATCGCCACCTTCGCCCCAGGCCGGCATACATTTCCGCAATGCCCAGCCCGATGCTCTTTGCCGAGCCGGTCACCACGCAGGTCTTGCCCTTCAAATCGACGCTCATGTTTGTCTCTCCTTCAGATCAGCATGCCGCCGGTGATGTCGATCACCGTGCCCATGATGTTGAACGACTTTTCCGAGGCCAGGAACGCCACGGTGTACCCGATTTCAACCGGCTGGGCGAACCGACCGGATGGGATCCGCGCCTCGTATGATTTCTTCAGCTCGGGATCCGTCCACTTGTCCTCGTTGATCGGCGTGCGGACCATGCCCGGGGCGATCGCGTTCGCGCGAATACCGTGCGGGAGAAGCTCTCGGGCAAGGGTCTTGGTCATCATGTTGATGGCGGCCTTTGCCGAGGCATAGTGCGCGTGCCCCGCCGTGTTGTAGGTGAGCCCGGACTTGGACGAAAGGTTGATGATGCTGCCTTTGATCCCGGCCGACACCATGTGCTGGGCAACACGCTTGCACAGCATGAACGGGCCGTTGAGGTTGATCCTGATGACCTTCTCCCAGTTGCTGTCCGGCATGTCCAGGATGTTCTCTGTCGGCCAGATTCCCGCGTTGTTCACCAGGATGTCGATATGACCCCATGCTGCGATAACGTCCTTCACCATGGCATCCAGATCCTCGGCCTTCGACACGTCAGCGTAAAAGGGACGGCAATCCGTGCCATACTTCATCGTCAAGTCAGCGGCAAAGGCCGTCACCTCGTCTTTTCCGACGATCCAGTTGATGGCGACATTCACGCCCTCCTGGGCCAGGGCCTCGCAGATGCCGGCCCCGATCCCGGTTCCTCCGCCCGTGACAATGGCTGCTTTTCCCTTCAGTCCCAGGTCCATGAATTGCTCCCTCCACCCTTGCTGGTAAGGCCGTGAATCACTGTATATAGCGCTATATATAATATGACAGAGGGTTTGTCAACAGCTATTTTTGTTTTTTCGTGGGGGTTGAACGTGTCTCCAGCGGAGATCATTCGGGTATTCATCCGGTTGCCGCGGCAGGGCGTCAGGCCTATTCAGGAATTGCGTCGTCGACGGACGTACTTGCCTGGCCGTTCGCGACGCGCCGCGTACGGACGATTCCCCAGCCGACGAGCGCCGCAGCCACAGCGGTGAGCGCGAGGCCCGCGATCGTGACCGCCTCCCGGAACTCCGCCGTCTGCTGCGCGTTCCAGCTCGAAGCGGCGATGCCGCCAGTGAACAGCGCCGCGAGGATGGTGCCGGTGACGGCGATGCCGACGCCGGAGGCGACCTCGGTGGCAGTGTCAACGAGCGCCGCGCCGGTCGTGGTCCGATTCTTCGGCAGACCACGGAGAACGTTGAGCCCGGCGACAACGCCGACCACGCGCATCCCAGCTGCCACGAGGACGAGCGCGATTGCGACCCACACGTATCCGTAACGGCTCAGCAGAGCGTAGACGGCGAGCCCGAACACGACCGCTGCTGCGCTGAGCCATCCGGCCCGCTCGAGACCTGCCCGTTGCACGAACGGATTGACGACCGCGCCGCCCGCGACCAGGACGACGACCTGCGGCAGCATGCCGATGGCAGCGAGTGCGGGCGTCCATCCCCAGTCGAGCTGCAGCTGCAACGTCACCATGTACCCGAGGGCGGCGGGCACAAGTCCGGCTGCGGCCTTGAACGCCAGGCCGCTTGAAACGAGAGGGTGAGCAACGAGTTTGAGGTCGAGGAGCGGGTAACGCGCCGAACGCTCGCGAATGATGAATAGAATCGCCCCCACGACGGCTGCAGTTGTGGTCGCCCACGGGACCCACGATCCGGCGCCCACGTTTACGAACAGCGTCGGCGCGACGAGCGCAAACACGATCGTCGCCGTGCCCAGCACCGCACCTGCGATATCTACCGGAGCGTGGTGAAGGTCGGCCGCGGCGTCCGCAGCGATGCCAAACCGCACGCCAATGATCGCGAGAACGGCGATCGGCACGTTCACCAGCAGCAGGACCTGCCATGGCGCGATCGCGAGCACGAAACCGCCCGCCGTCGGGCCGATCGCAAGCCCTACCAGACCCACGGTCGAGATGAGGTTTATCGCGCGGAGGCGTATGCCATCCTCGTCGAACAGTCGGAAGGCCAGCGACATCGTTCCCGGAGTGGTCATCGCGGCCGCGACCCCCATCGCCGCCCGGACTGCGATCAGTTGCTCCACAGTGAAGACAAAGGCGGTCGCCTGGCTCGCTGCGCCGAGCAGGGCCAGCCCGATGAGCATGATCCGTCGTCGGCCGAACCGGTCTGCCAACGCACCGAACAGCAGCATCAACCCGCCGAACACGACCGCGTAGGCGCCCGTTACCCATTGCAACGCGGTCGTCGAAGCGTGCAGTTCACGTCCGATGGTAGGCAACGCGACGTTCAGAATCGAGTTGTCCAGCATCTCGAAAAGAAACACCGCGGACAGTCCCGCCAAGGCCACCCACGCCTCCCGCAACGATCGGGGGGAGCCTGGAGACGGATCTGCAGCTTTCTTCATGGCGTGATGGTGTGGTGCGTTTTCGTTCGCGAGCGTGCTCGGCCTGCTTGACCGCGCCGGTAACGGCGCCCGGCTTAGATGAGGTCGATCCTTCGTTCCCGGAGACACCTGATGCGCTTGCGCACCGCCGGAAACCGACAGGTCGACTTGCGCGGCGGTTTCTGCCAGCGTACGGCCTTCCAGGTAGAGCATTTCAGCAGCCGTGCGCGTGCTTCCGGCTGTTCCCGAAAAGACCATTTCCAGCGTGTATGAATCAAGAATCCTGTCTTCCATAAGCTCCCGACCTGCAAGGCTCTCCAGGAAGGGTTCAGCGCTCACCGTAGGCCGACGCCGCCTGGAGCGGAGAGCGTTCAGACAGACATTCGTGGCGATACGGTACAGCAGGCTTGACGGATAGCGGGCGTGCAGCCTGTTTCCCGGCCGCAGCATCCTGACGAAGGTTTCCTGCATTGCATCTGCAGCCAGATCCTCGTTTCCCATGAGCTGCCCGGCAGCGTCTCAGGACCATTGGGCTGTACCCGGCGATACAGGAACTCAACGTCGACCTTCTCAACTTCCAAGCTCAGCTCCATATCCGTTCTCCTGTTTTCAACTCTTGGCCGAAAAATAGCAGGAAAATTCACTCATGTCAATATTAAAATGAAATAAATTAATAGATCATTTAATATTTTAATATTTTGCAATCACGCTATATTCAACAAAATGAAAGAAATCCTTCTGCAACTGCAGGGCGAATTTGCCCACGACAGGGACTTCCCGTCGAAGTTCATTCTGCAGCTTCTGATGAAGGAAGCTCAGCTCAGGAAACTCGGTTTCGGCCTGCTGAAAAACAGGGCGCGGAGACGCCCCGGCTCTTCCCCGTCCCGATAACGCTCAGGCTCCGAAGACCGGTTCGATCCGTCCCCGGATGCCCGGCTGCACAATGAAGAGGTCTCCGGCCGCGGGGTAGTTTTCGACCTGTTCGGGGCTGAGCCCCTTCTTGCCAGAGGTAACGTAGAGCTGGTCGAGCTCCGGCCCGGCGAAGGCCATGCACGTGGCCGTAGGAACGGGCACGTCGACGGCGCTGAATTTTTTGCCGTCCGGGTCGTAACGCGTGACGCGGAAACCCTGCCAGTGGCCGCTCCAAAGGAAACCTTCGGAATCCACGATGAGCCCGTCGGGGTGCCCCTCTTCCTCGGGCACCGTGATCAGCACCCGCCGGTGGGAAACGTCTCCGCTCCGCGCATTGAAGTCGAAAGCGGTGATTTTGTTCGCCCACATCTCGGTGACATACAGCGTCCGCCCGTCAGGGCTGAACGAAATTCCGTTGGGAAGGACGAGCCCGGTCTCTATGGTGGAAATCCTGCCGTCGGGATCCACCCGGTAGAGACAGCCATCGGGGGCATCCAGCACGTCGACATTCAGGGAGCCCGCATAGAACCGGCCGTCGGGACCGACCGCGCCGTCGTTCATCGTCATGTGCGCTTTGCCTTCGACCGGATTTCCCAGGAACGTTCCGTGCGACGGTTCGACATCCAGGAGCGCAAACCCGTCACGGACCACAGCGACCCAGCCTCCGCCTTTCCTGCGGCCGATCGCCTGCACCAGCCAGGGCGTCGTGGTTGTCTTTGTCGCGCCGGTTGCGGGGTCCAGCGTGGTGAATCGCGGGTTCTCGGTGTCGATCCACGAAAGATGCCCGGTCCTGGGATCCCAGATCGGAGACTCTCCGCACTGGCACTGGCAGTGGACGATGACGGCTGGCGGTTTCATGGTACCTCCCTGTTCTGGAAGTGCGCTATATAGCGTTTCGGCCTATTCAATCATGGAATTACCGGAGTGTCAATTCAATCTTGTTCAGGCTCGCAGGGCTTCGCTCGTAAAAAACTTTTAAATATTTTCATTACAAAGATTTAAAGAATACCTCCCACCAGTTATTGCCAAACACCCCCGTCACAATTGCCAGCACGTTGTCTTCACAGCCCTTGACCAATTCGGGGATAATATATATAGCGGTGCCGGGGTCCAGATGCAGACAGGTAACCGGGTTTCGACAGGCGCTCTCCTTGAAAGCAAGAACGGCCCGCCATAAAGTTCCTCTTGACGGCAGCAGCATGTCGCAGGAACCAGTCGATGCTCGTTACCTGTATGAGCAGATCTACAACGAGCTGAGGGAGGAAATCCTCTCCGGCACGTACAAGAAGGGAGACTGGTTTCCGCCCGAACGCGTTCTCAAGGACCGTTTCAACACCACCCACCTCACTGTCAGGAACGCCCTCGCAAAGCTCGTGCTTGACGGGTACATCGAGCGATACAGCGGCAAGGGGACGCTGGTCATCTACTCCCGCGAGAGGACGGCCGCGCCGCGCCGGGCGCTGCGGTTCCCCTTCGCGCACGTCATCCTCGCCGATCTCGGGGAGGCGAACGCTCCACTGCTGGAGGCGCTGGAAGCACAGCTGAGAAAGGTGCCGCTGGCGCTGCGCTTCTCCTGCCACCACGACGATGCGCTCCTGGCGGCAGCCATCCGAGGCGAAGCCCAGGAGAGCGGGGCGCTCGTGATCCTCGAGCCTGCCGGCTCCCTCCCGTCGCCTCGGGCGGATTCCCCCATGCACAACACGATCCTCGTTCGTGGACCTGCGGGCGGGAGCCCCTGCCCCCGGGTTGTCGTCGACGACCATGAAGGGGCGGGCCTCGCGGTGCGGCGCCTCCTGGAGCTGGGCCACCGGAGGATCGCTTTTCTCACAGCGGGCACCGGGCCTTCGCAGCACGAGCTGCACCGCGGGTTCCTCTCAGAGCTGGCGGCGCAGGGCCTTCCCGCGGATTCGGGGTTCTCCGAAGCATGCGCCCCGGGCGTGGACGGCGGCGCGCGCGCGGTGCGGGCTATTCTCGGCCGCGAGCCCTCGTGCCGCGCGTTTCTCTGCGCTTCGGACGAGACGGCGGCCGGGGCGGTCGGCGGCCTGCGGAACGCGGGACTTGCGCCGGGCAACGGCTGCGCCGTGGTGGGCTACGGGAATACCCGGCTGGCTCGGGCAATGCGACTCACATCGATCGATCCCGGGCTCGACCGGGTGGCGGAACGGGTTGTCGCCACGGCGCTGGAAAGCATGAACCGGGGGGCATTCATGGAAGAGCTCTTCGACATCACTCCGGAGCTCTGCATCCGAGACACGTAGCTGAGAAGCGCCCCGGCGGGGCGCACAGGTTTCGCTGCCTGGGGCCGGTCCGAACTGTTGACGCCTGGAATAACAGCCGTTAGTCTGCCCGTTGTTTGAGGACGGTTGTCAGCCGTTCATGGGCAATGCTGGATTTCACGGAGGAGGATGGCGAACATGTACGAATTCGAATTCGACATGCCGACCAAGGCGGTATTCGGCGAAGGCGTCGTGGCCAAGGTGGGCGGAATCGCGGCGGGCTTCGGGAAAAAGGCCTTGCTCGTAACCTACGACGAGAACTTCGTGAAGAAGATGGGCTTTTACCAGAAGGTGGCGGAGAGCTGCAAGGCCGCCGGCGTCACATTGGTGAGCGCCTTCGGGGTCAAGAGCAACCCGACCGTCGAGCACGCCGCTGGTGTCATCGCCCTTGCCAGGAAGGAAAAACCCGACGCGATCATCGCCCTCGGCGGCGGCAGCGCCATCGACGAGGCCAAGTTCGTCGGCATTGCGGCCGGCTACAACGGCGATCCCTGGGACTTCGCAACCGGGAAGGCCCCCATCACGACCACCCTGCCGGTGATCGCCGTGGTCACCATCCCGGCAACCAGCTCCGAGCTCAACGGCACCTCGGTCATGTCCTACGAGAAGATCCAGCGGAAGGACGGCTTTGCCAATCCGGTCATGCGCCCCAGGTTCGCGGTGCTCGACCCCGCGCTGACCTGGTCGATCCCGGTGAAGCAGACGGCCTACTCCGCGGCGGACATCGTCTCCCACCTCCTGGAAGCCTATCTCGGCCACGGCCTCGACTGGGCCCCCTTCCAGGAGCACTACTGCCAGGGCTCCATCCGCACGATCATGGAATGCATGGACCGGCTCATGGCCGACCCGAAGGACAAGGAAGCCCGGGCCCAGATGATGTGGACCGCCTCCTACGCCTGGAACGGCTTCTATCCCTGCGGCCTCGGCCCCGCCGACGCGACAATCCACGTCCTTGGCCACTCCCTGAGCAATTTCTACGACACACCCCACGGCGCGGCCATGTCGGTGACGATCCCCGCGACCATGCGCTACTTCCTGACCACCAAGACGAAGCGACTTGCAGGCATCGCCCGCGAGGTGTTCGCCATCCGCGAGGCCGACGACATGGCTGCGGCCAAAGCCGGTATCGCAGCCATTGTCGCCTGGTTCAAGAAGATCGGGACACCGTCCACCTTCGCAGAGGCGGGGATCCCGGCGGATGCCATCGCGAAGCTGGCTCCCGATGCCCTCAAGACGGCGCAAGCCTGGGGCCTGGGCGAGCTGTACACCCTGGACACCTGTGTCAAGATGTTCGAGCTCTGCAAATAGACCAGCTCATCGAAACAGCGGCGGCTCGTCCCGGCCATTCGGGCTGAAGGGGGCCGTCGCTGCGGTTCTAGCCACTGTCAAGAGAATTGGGATTGCAACTATTTTGTGGAAGCGAGTAAGTTTTTGAAATAAAATAACAAGAAATGTCAAGCCATGGTTGACTATTCAATTGAATGGGGTATGCTGCCGTCTGTCTCACAGCGGCGCCAGCAGCGGCGCCGACCCCGAAAGGAGCTCTCAGCATGCGCCAATCCGGCATTCTTGCGACTGAAAAAGGGCGGCGCGCGGATACGCCGGGACTCCTTCTCTCGTGAAGGCTTCCCGGACCACTGGCAGCGTGCCGGGCTCCCCGCGGCGCGCCGCTCATGCCACCGCAGAAAAGTACCTGATCCCCAGCCTCGAGAGGACCATCCGGATTCTCGAGTACCTGGCGGGAGAGCAGTCCCCCCGGAACGTCACCGAGATCTCCAAGGCGCTGGGGTTGCCGAAGAACAGCGTTTTTCGCATCGGCAGGACATTGCTCGCCTTCGGCTACCTGGAAGAGGAAGAGAAAGCCCTCCGCATCAGCCCGAAGTTCTTCAGCCTGGCCTACAAGGGCCTGCGCTCCGGCAATCTCTTCCTGCAGGCCCACGATGTCATGCAGGACCTCCGGGAAGAGGTGAACGAGACGGTCATGCTCGGCGCGCTGCACGGCAACTCGATTACCATACTGGAAGTGCTGCCCAGCTTCGAGTTCATTCGCTTCCAGGTGGAGCCCGGCCACGTGGTGCCTCTCCACGCCTCGGCCCCCGGGCAAGGCAATGCTCGCCTTCTCCTCCCCCCAGAAGCAGGACGAGCTTCTGGATCACATGTCCTTCACGCGTTATACGGACAAGACCATTCCGGGCAAGCAGGCGATGCGGGCGGCGATGGACCGGATCCTGAAGGACGGGTATGCCACCGACGAGGGTGAGGAGGTGAAGAACATCCACTGCATCGCCGGACCCGTTTTCGACTACCGCGGATACGCCATTGCCTCCATCTGGGTATCCGGCCCCTGGTTTCGCCTGGCGGTTGAGAAGTTCCCCCAGATCGGGAAGTCAGTGCTGCACCACGCGCTGGCGGTCTCCAAGCGCCTGGGATTCTCCCCCGAGTTCTCCCCCTATTTCGACATGGGGGCAGGAGCAAAGCTGCGATGAGGCCGGAATAGAAATCTCATATATAGTTTTCTATCAAAAATAAATTTCCTATTGAAATATTTTAAGATATCTTCCTGGGAATTAATCCAGATAATTTGATTTATTCCTTGACAGATTTAGAAACTAATGCGAGAGTTCGTCGCAGGGAATGACGAGACCATCAACCTATCATCGACAATTTTCGTTGACAAGTGTCAGACTCGCTCTTAGAATCTGACATTCGCTAATTCCGAGGCATTCGTGCCTCCTGGGCCGAGCTCATTCTATCCATCCAACCCGGCCCCGCAGTGTGTGGTTGATCCGGCCGTTGAGCCGGAGAAGAGTCAAGGAAAAGGAGCCGCAGTATGAAAAGGATTCTGATTCTCGTGCTGTTTGCCTGCGTCGCGGTCGCGCTGAGCTTCGGCCAGCAGATCGTGGTCGGGCACATCGTCTACGACATGAGGCACCAGTACCACCAGGCCATCGCGAAGGAAATCGTGGACTACGGCAAGAAGATGTACAACGCGAAGGTCATCGTCCTTGACGGCAAGGCCGACTCCGCCGAGGTCCTGAAGGCAGTGGAGAACCTGATCGCCCAGAAGGTAAAGGCCATCTCGCTTCACAGCCCTGACCAGGCAATGACGCTCGCCGCGATCAAGATGGCCCGCGCAAAGGGCATCCCTGTCGTGACCACCCTCGTGTGGCCCGCCGAGAAGATCGCTCCGCACATCCAGCCGCTGGAGAATCCCAGCTCCTTCATGATGGGCCAGCGCGCTGCGCAACACTGGCTGGAGGCCAATCCCGACAAGCCCTGCAAGGTCGCCATCCTCGACTTCGGCAAGTTCCCCCCCGTCGAGTACCTGCGCACTACCCCCTTCTTCCAGGGCGTGAAAGCGGTTGACCCCAACGCCGAGCTCGTCACCGAGTTGAATGGCCAGGGCGACACCACCAAGTCCATGGAGATCACCCTGGACATCCTCCAGGCCAACCCCGAAGTGAATATCATCTTTGGCGCCAACGACGAGATGGCCCTCGGCGCCCTCGCCGCCTGCGAGCAGATCGGCCGCGGCAAGATGGACAACGGCAAGCCCCTGACGGAAGTCATCGCCGGCCTCGACGGCAACGTCTCCGCGATGCTGAAGATCTTCGACCCCAACTGCTCCTTCAAGCTCACCCACGGGGCCGTCCGCGACAACGCGCGCGCCGAGATGGACACGATGATGGGCATGATCACCGGCAAGATCGACCCCAACAAGTGGATGGAGATCGATGTTCTCAGCAAGGTCACGGACTACTGGGACAACACGATCGAAGAGGCCCAGAAGTTCCTCGAGGACAACTTCCTCTACAAGGGCAACCTGAAGGCCGACCTCGCCAAGTCGATCAAGAAATAGCTCCGGTCGCATGGCAGAAGCGGGAAGGGCATGTGCCTTTCCCGCTGTTTTTTTCGCCGCGCGGGACGGGTCCGACCCCGCGCCGCTGAAGGCGGATCCGCTTCCCCCCAGGATGGAAAAGATGGTTGCAAATGCGCAGTCCATGACAATCGACCGCCAGAGGATCGACGCCCAGAAGATCGTTCTGATCTCGATCCTCGTCGCGATCGTGGCCGCGATGAGCTTCCTTTCTCCGCGGTTCCTCCAGGTCAGCAATTTCATGAACATCCTGCTGCAGCTGGCGCCGCTGCTCATCATCGCCTCTGTCGCGAACCTCCTGATGATCACCGGCAACTTCGATCTCTCGGTTGGGAGCGTCCTCGCCTTCAGCGCGATCATGCACGCCTTCATGTCCAAGAACGGCCTGCCGATCTGGCTCTCCATCGTGCTGTGCTGCGTGATGGCCGTTGCCTGGGGCATCCTGAACGGGATCATGGTCGGCTACCTCAACGTCAATCCGGTCATCGCCACCATGGGAACGATGTACGCGGCGCGCGGCTTCGCCTACCTCGTCGCCCGCTGGGACGGCGGTGCCAACATCTCCGCCGGCCTGCCGGCAGAGTTCAGTGACTTCGGGCGCACGAACCTCTTCCACGTGCTGCCGATCATCCTCGTGTTCATGCTCGCCGCGCTCGTGATTTTCACTTTTGTTGAAAAGAAGACTGTGCTGGGCCGCTACAGCTTCGCCATTGGCGGCAACCGCTCCGCCGCTGCTCTCTCCGGCATACGGGTGCCGCGGGTGACTCTCGTGCTGTACCTGCTGGTGGGACTGCTCGCGGGGCTCTGCGGCGTCATCCAGGTGTCGCGGGTCGGCTCGGGCTTTCCCAACATCGGCGAGGGCATGGAATTCGACGTCGTGGTGGCCATCGTGCTGGGCGGCACGAGCATGCTGGGCGGATCCGGGTCGACCGTCGGCATGATCCTCGGCGCCTTTATCGTGGGCGTGGCGGCCAACGGCCTGAACCTGCTGAAGGTGCCCTACTTCTACCAGACCATCACGAAGGGGATCCTCTTGATCATCGCGGTCTTCGCCGACCAGACGATCCGGCGCCGCGGCCAGGTGGGGAGGTAGCCATGGAAATCGGCGGCTCGAACGTGCTGGTTGCCATCCGCGGGCTCGACAAGCAGTTCCCCGGGACCCACGCACTCAATGACGTGAGCTTCGACATCCACCGCACCACGGTGCATTGCGTCATCGGGGAGAACGGCTCCGGCAAGTCGACCATGATCAAGATCCTCACCGGGGCGCTGGAGAGGACCAGGGGGGAGATCCTGTTCGAAGGCCGGCCCTACGAGCCGAAAGCCGTCCGGGAGGCCATGGCCCTGGGCGTCCAGGCCCTGTACCAGGAGCTCAACGTGGTGGACGACCTCACCGTCCGGGAGAACCTCACCCTGGGACGGGAGGCGCACCGCTTCGGCATGATCAAAAATAATGCCGACATCTCGACCCTCGTCGACAACCTCCGCAACCTGGACGACTCCGTGCGGCTCACCGACCGGGTCGGCGACCTGAGCGTCGCGCAACGTCAGGTGATCGAGATCGCACGGGCTATCTCCACGGACTGCAAGCTCCTGATCATGGACGAGCCGACCGCCGCCCTGAGCGAGGAAGAGTCGAAGCGCATGTTCGCCGTGATCCGCAAGCTCGTTGACCAGGGGATCACGGTGGTCTACATCTCCCACAAGCTCAGCGAGGTCTTCCAGATCGGGGACCGGGTCACGGTGCTCCGCGACGGAAAGATCGTGGACACCCGGGTGGTGGCGGAGATCCGCAACAACAAGAGCTGCAACTCCGAATCGGAGGCCTGCCTGGAGCTGGTGAAGATGATGCTGGGCAAGGTCGTCCTGGAGGAATACATCCCCAGCAGGAACATCCAGGCGGTAAAGCTCCTCGAGGCGCGGCACATCGAGACGCCGAAGCTGCACGACGTGAGCTTCGAGCTGCGCAAGGGCGAGATCCTCGGCTTTTACGGCCTGGTCGGCGCCGGAAAGACCGAGGTGGCCCGGGTCCTGTATGGCCTTGATCCCTACAAAGGGGAGATCCTCTTCCGGGGAGTGCCGACCGCAATTACCAGCGTGCCGAGCGCCCTGAAGACCGGTCTCACCCTCATCCCCGAAGAGCGCCGGCAGGACGGCATCTTCGGGCAGCTGTCCATCCGGGCGAACGTCCCGATGATGCGGATGGAGAAGGTGCTGCGCAACGGGATCATCAACCGCGCAAAGGAGAACCAGCTCGCCGACGGCTACATCAAGAGCCTGTCCGTGGCGACGAACACCCGCGAGAAGAAGGTGGCCCAGCTCTCCGGCGGCAACCAACAGAAGGTGGTCATCTCCAAGTGCCTCAACCGGGAGAGCGACGTGCTGCTGATGGACGAGCCCACGCGCGGCGTCGACGTGGGAGCGAAGCAGGAGATCCACGACATCATCCGTGAGCTTGCGGGTCAGGGCAAGGGCATCATCGTCTTCTCGTCGGAGCTTCCCGAGATCGTCCACCTGTGCGACCGGATCGTGCTCATGAGCGAGGGAAGGGTGCGGGCGGTGCTGGAGAACGGGAAGGGCATCGACAGCGACCGGATCATGGCCCTGGTGGCCGGCGGAGAGGAGCGCGCATGAGGCGGAGCAGCCGTTTCGTGAGAATCGTGAGGGACCCGAAGTTCCTCATGCTCATCATCCTCGTGGCGCTGAACGTGGTGTTCTCCCTCACCTCCCCGGCCTACCCATCTTAAGCGCGAAGTGATCACGCACACGCCGCAGCGCGATTGCTGCCCGGATTGCGGTAGTCAGCTGCGGCACTTCGGTGACGATGTCAGCGAACAACTGGAGTATGTTCCTGAGAGTTTCAAGGTCATCCGCCATGTGCAACCGAAGTTCACCTGCACGGGTTGCGATCGAGTGGTCGAAGCGCCGGCACCGTCGCGTCCGATCGAGCGCGGCCTTGCCGGACCAAGTCTGCTGGCCCACGTGATCGTCTCGAAGTACGCTGACCATCTGCCGTTATTCAGGCAGTCGGAGATCTATGCTCGTCAAGGAGTGGAGATCTCGCGCTCAACGCTGGCCGGATGGGTGGGCGCAGCCAGTGATCTGCTCGGTCCGCTGGTGGAGGCCATCGGCAAGCATGTCTTTGCCGGCCGCAAGTTGCATGCCGACGATACGCCCATGCCGGTGCTCGCGCCCGGCAACGGCAAGACCAAGACCGGCCGTTTGTGGACTTATGTGCGCGACGACAGGCCGGCAGGTGATGAAACAGCTCCCGCCGTCTGGTTCGCCTACTCGGAGGATCGCAGAGGAGAACATCCGCGGCAGCATCTGAGGAACTTCAAGGGTGCGCTGCAGGCGGACGCGTATGCGGGCTTTCATCATCTTTACAGCGACCATATATATGAAGCAGCCTGCTGGGCACATGCCCGCCGCAAGTTCCACGAAATCCATGTGGTGCACGCTTCGCCAACCACGACCGAAGCGCTGGTCAGGATCGGTGCTCTTTATGCCATCGAAGATGAGATCCGTGGTAAGCCTATCGAAACCCGGCTGAGTGCCCGCCAGGCACGAGCCAGGCCACTGCTCGATGACTTGCGCAAATGGATGGAGAAGGCGCTCCGGTCACTGTCAGCGAAGAGCGAGACTGCGGGTGCGATTCGCTACGCGCTCTTACGCTGGCGTGCCCTTACGCGCTATTCCGAGGACGGTCTGCTCGAGATCGACAACAGCGCGGCTGAACGGGCGCTGCGAGCCGTCGCTCTTGGCAGGAAGAACTTCCTGTTTGCGGGATCAGACAGCGGCGGTGAACGTGCCGCCGCCATGTATACCCTGATCGGCTCGGCCAAGCTCAACGGATTCGATCCTGAACTCTACCTGCGCACCGTGCTGGCGCAGATCGCCGAACATCCCATCAGCCAGATCCAGGATCTGCTGCCTTGGAATATGGCTGCATCGCTCCAGGCCCACTTTTCTCAGGCCGCCTAAGACACACTCATCAAGTGTCCACCAAAAATAAGTGGACATTTCATGACACACTCCACTCGTGTCAATAGGGACTCGAAGTACGCTTA